>NZ_LOBC01000016.1 GCF_001583695.1 Bacillus wiedmannii
GGTTGGTTAAATCTTAGTGGAGAACAATGGATTAAGAACGATCCATCTTATGTGAAGTTTAACAAGAAAAGTACAGTGGATTCTTCTATTGTAGGGAAGCACGTTGTTTCAAAAGTTAACAATCTACGTTTCTATGATGCTCCTTCTTGGCAGGATAAAGATGTTGTTGGTACTTTAGATGCAGGATTAGGATTTACCATTGATGTAAAGGTAACTGTGAATGGAGCGCCACAATACAAAGTACATAACAGCGAGGGTAAAACATATCATGTATCAGTAATTGAAGCATATGTGTATGTAAAGTAAGAGTTACAAAAGAGCATCCACTTAAATAATAATTTTTAATTTAAATCAACAAAAGAGACCCCGAATGTGAGGTCTCTTTTGTTGATTATTCTCCATATGTAACTTTCTCTTCACTTACTCCAAGCTAGATAACATGGTTCATTGAAATATCCAATCTTAAAGAAGGCTTGTTCTTCAAAAAGTTTCTTTCTTGCCCTCAGAATCTAGAAAAGTAGCTAGTCAAAAGATACTTGTAGTCTGTCAACTTGTAAACAGACATATTGACCTTCTAAATATTTGTAGTCTTCAAATAAGTCACTAGTTATAAAGAATCCAACGTCTAAAATATTATCTTTAAGCAATTTACCAAAAAGAATATAACCTCCATTGGTGGTATTTTCTATTTTTTTAAATTTATCTTCTATTTGCTCTTCTATTGTCAAAGCGTCATTCACAAATATATCTATCTCAGCTTCATATTCTTTATTTACAATAACTTCTTGAGGTGAAGTATTAAAACCTGTTACTTTTTGCTTATTTATCAAAAAATCTATTTCTTCTTCAATAATTGGATCAATTCTACATATCAATATCTTATTTTTCATTTTATAACCTCTATTCTACTGGATTGATAACAGGAATATTGTTACCATTATTCATCATTTTCCAGAAAGTTTTCCCACTTTCTACATGGTATGTTGTAATTTCCCCCAAATTATTAGTTCCTACAAACTCAAATTTAGCATAACTTTTTATTGGAACACCCTTAGGATTAGTTAAACTACTGTTTTTCATAAACTTTACATAGCCAGTTCTCAATTCTATTGTTCCATCTTTTAATTTGTAATTATATTGTACCTTGGTTCCATTCTTAATCACATCATTAGCACCAGCCAGATATTCATTCATATTAGAATATGCACCTCCAAATTCTCCACCATGCTTTCCAAAATGGCCGTTTAATTTTTCTGTGCTACCAAAATTAAGTTCGCTGGCTTTCTTGCTAGTATTATCCATCCCCTTAGTAGTATTTCCTTCTTTATCAAGCTTACCATTCTCTTTAGCTTTATTAACAGGTCCACCAGAAGACGGAGAAGACTGGAATTTTTGAAGAGTATCCTTACCATTTTGAATTGCATTACGCCCAACAAATACACCATGTCCAACAAGACTAACTCCAGCCGCTGTAGCAGCTGCATCAAATGTAATAGCAATTGGTGATGCTAATCCACCAGTTCCTACTGTTGCGACTAGAGTTAAAAAATTAGAGCCGCCTATGACGGTAAGACCTTCTAGAATTTCTATAATGGATGCCGCTCCTGCTATAACATTTCCCGTGAACCTTCCCGCTTGATAAGTTAACTTGCTTTCTAATTCATCATTATCAGGTGATTCGATTCCAATAACGCTTTCGAAAGCTGCACTGCCAGCGCCTTGAAAAAATTCTTTCATAAATTCCCAAGTACTGATAGCTGTTTTTTCATACCATGGTCTATTGGCTTCTTGTTCTCGTAAAGCAATTGCTTTTTCAATTTGTGCTTTACGAGCTTTACTTTCTGTAATTGCTTGAATAGGCCCCGACCATTCCATATTTAATCCTTGTGTACTAAATGTACCACTTGCAGGACTAAATCCTTTTCCACTTTGAACTTCGGTAAGACCAGTAGCAATACTAGCTGCTAGTTGAAGGGCTGTGCTGTAGTTATTACTGGATGTATAATTGAATTCATATAGATGCTCTAGTTTTTCTTCAAGTTTTTTTCTCATCGCAAATAAAACAGCCACAATTGCGTCTATTCCAGGCATTGGTATAGCTACATTTATTGCTTCTATACTTGCAATCGATTGATTGATTTCCTGTATTTGTTCTCTTATTTCTTGTTCGATAACATCTGTCGAAGCGACTTTTGATTGAAAATCATTTGGGAATGCATCATTTTGACGAATTAATTCTTCACATAAATAAATGATACCTTGTGCTAAAGGACGAAAGGTTTGTGCAAAGAATGCTTTTGCACTGCTATATGTTTGTCCTTGTAGAACAGTATCAATTGCAAAAGCGTCAATCGACTGAATGGCTTGTTCCATACCTTGAATGGTAGCGGTACATATAGCGTTCATGCTTTGAGTCTGATTCTGTACTTCTCCCAAATACATATTTAAACTCATGCATTGACCTCCCTTGCTAATTGTTGTTGCTGATAGGAAAGGTCGTTTTCTAAATTACTAAGGTCTCGTCTTTCTTTAAGCAATGTTTCTTTTTGATTTTCCAATTCGAATGTAAGTTTTCGCTCAATGTGTTGTGCTTCTTGACGGATATTCATAAAAAAATGAGATAATTCCCTATCGTTGTGCCAAGTTTCTAAAATACGGTTAAATAAGCGATTACTTCGACCTTTCCACTCGTGAAAATCTGCTTCCCCTTGTTCCTGAGTTTGAATCGCGGATTGATTTCGGTCCTGTTCTTCAAATACATTTCGTAACTTTTGATTTAACTGTTTGATTTGGTTTTCGATATCTCGATCCATCTTTTTCCTCCTACCGTTTTATCTTTACGAAGGTGGTCACATTAGCGAAAAGTGTTGTGAAGCTCGTGATCCATTCTCTCAAACTCTTTGGCTACCGAATGAATATTATCGACCGCTTGTTGAAAGGCCGCGGAAAATTGTTTCGTTAAATCTAAAGCTTGTTGGTTCGCCTGTTGTGCTTTGGAATTAACAGATAGCGTAGTACGCGTCGCTTTTGTTATAGAACGATTTGTTGCACTTTGGATGGTATCCGACGCTGCTCTCATCTGCGTAGCGATTTGTTGTGCCGATTGAAAATTACTTTGAAATTGTCCCATCGTATAAACCCTTTCTATATTTCTATGAACGTATTAAAGAAGGGGAGTGCCTAATATGTATGTCCATTATCCTATTGTTCTTTATAGGACCTCTCCTGGGAAAATATTGCAGATGTAATTATAACAATAAATGGTTAAAGTTTCCTCAAAAAAATGTATTTTACAACATATGTGTTTGTTATAGTTCTCAATAGGTAATGTAGTATAACGTAGAGGTAAAACACTAAGGAGAAAGTAATAAATTGATGTTAATATTTTAAATTATAATGATATTTTTCAAAAGAATAGTTTTATGAACAAAAAATAGTATCTGATTCTATAGGTAGATAATTATATATTGATTTTTGAATTTATAAATGTTAGTGTAAATATACAACGTTTCTTATTTTCATATTTATATTCAATGTCTGTAGAATAAATAGAATAAGAGAAAAATCCCCTTGTGCACTTATATGCAGAAGGGGATTTTAATTTTTGTGAGATTTATAATTTACTTTTAGATAATGCTTTAAGTACTGGCTTTACAATTAAACCTACTAAACGAAAAGTTTTAAATATAGAGCGTACAACCTTCATGGAGATGCCCCCTGAATCAAATCATATATCAAGTATGTATTATTTTTTTTCTTTAACTTCGTATTTAGCTTCAACGAAATTTAATACTTTACCTTTTGGATCATCATTTTCAAATTGAACTGCTGTAACTGTATGTACCCCTGGTTTTAATGTATCTTCACTTAAAATAATTGACGTTTGAGTTAATTCTGCGACTTGTAATGTTTCTTTGAAAATCTTATCAACATAAACAAATGTTTGTTTGTCTCCTTGGAAGTTAGCATAATCTATACCAAGATGCAGCATTAAATCATTATTATTTGCAAATAAAACTGGTGCGTTTCCATTTTCAGAGTTTCCTGCTGGTGTACTAACTTTTATCTTTCCTTCTCCAACTGATGTGGCATCTTTAGGGAAAGGATATTTACTTGTTTTTTTATTACTAGTTTCTGATGTACTACTTTGTGCTGTATTGTCTTTAGCCTCACTCTTGCTATCTGTAGAACCACATCCAGCTAAAAGTCCTATTGATAGTCCTGCAATAATTAATTTTTTCAAAGAATGTTCCTCCTAGTTGATGTTAATAACTGCATTATTATATCAGAAAACAAAGATGTAGAGATTGTTTATGAAATAATAAAATGAATACTTTATGCTTAGAAAATTTTTCTTCCATATAAAATTATAACAATTTAACAAAACATGATTTCTATATATAATAGAAGAAATAAAAAATCCTTCTTGTGTTATCACCCTGTGGGTGTCAACCTCATGCGCCTAATGGCAACAAAAAACATCTATTTCGTCCCATTCGGCCAAGATGCACCAGAGAAAAAACCGAACTCAATGGTAGCTCGCATGGAGCTGCTTGAAGATACAGTATTAGAAGCGCTACAAGGGAAGCAATTGCAACCGGTTGTCGTAGAAAAATTCAGATATATGAATTAAAAAACGAAAAAAAACGGACAATTTTTGATGAAACCATCATTCTTACTGTAGAATATGATAAAATTAACGTTATTAAGATTAGAAGGGGTATTGTATACTCCTTCTAATTCTAAGTTATAGAAGGATTGGTATCTAGAAAGGGGCATAGTGATGGAAAAGCAAAAAACTTTTCATGTCGCTGTAGTTGGAGCAACCGGCGCAGTTGGTGAACAAATGTTAAATACTTTAGAGAAACGAGAATTTCCAATTGGGAAGTTAACGTTACTTTCATCTAAACGATCTGCAGGTAAGAAACTTGTATTTAAAGGCGAAGAATTTACAGTTCAAGAGGCAACTCCTGAAAGTTTTGAAGGAGTAGATATCGCACTATTTAGTGCTGGTGGATCTGTATCAAAACAATTAGCGCCAGAAGCAGCAAAGCGCGGTGCGATTGTTGTTGATAATACAAGTGCATTCCGTATGACAGAAAACGTGCCACTTGTTGTACCTGAAGTAAATGAAAACGACTTAAAAGAACATAATGGTATTATTGCAAATCCAAACTGTTCTACAATTCAAATGGTAGTAGCTCTTGAGCCAGTTCGTCAGCAATATGGTTTAAAACGAGTAATCGTTTCCACATATCAAGCTGTATCAGGTGCTGGTGCGGCAGCGATTGAAGAACTTCATGAACAATCACAAGCAATCTTAAATGGTGAAGAAGTGAAGGCGAATGTTTTACCTGTATCAGGTGATAAGAAACATTTCCAAATTGCTTTCAACGCGATTCCACAGATTGATAAATTCCAAGATAATGGATTTACGTTTGAAGAAATGAAAATGATTAATGAAACGAAAAAAATTATGCATATGCCTGAATTAGAAGTAGCGGCAACATGTGTACGTTTACCAGTTGTATCAGGTCACTCTGAGTCTGTTTACATCGAAGTAGAAAAAGAAGGTGTAACAGTAGAAGAATTCAAGAGCTTACTTGCAAATGCGGAAGGTATCGTTCTGCAAGATAATCCAGAAGAGCAGTTATATCCAATGCCAGCTACTGCAGTAGGTAAAAACGAAGTATTCGTTGGAAGAATCCGTAAAGATTTAAATAACGATAAAGGATTCCATCTTTGGGTCGTATCTGATAACTTATTAAAAGGCGCTGCATGGAATTCTGTTCAAATTGCAGAGCGCTTAGTAAAATTACAATTAGTGTAAACGGCTAAGAGAAGGTGCAAAATATGAAAATTATTGTTCAAAAATTTGGTGGCACATCCGTACGTGATGAAAATGGACGTAAGCATGCGCTTCATCATATAAAAAAATCGCTAGATGCGGGTTATAAAGTAGTTACTGTCGTATCTGCTATGGGCCGTAAAGGTGAACCATATGCAACTGATACTTTGTTAAGTCTTGTAAATCAAGAGGAATCTCGCATTTCTAATCGTGAGCAAGATTTATTATTATCATGCGGAGAATTAATCTCAGCAATCGTCTTCTCTAACATGTTAAATGAGAACGGTATAAAAGCAGCGGCATTAAATGGTGCACAAGCTGGTTTTGTAACAAATGAGGATTTTACGAATGCTAAGATTATTGAAATGAATTGCGATCGTGTACATGAAGAATTAGAAAATGTAGATGTAATCGTAGTTACAGGATTCCAAGGACAAACGAAAAAAGGTGATACGACAACACTTGGACGCGGAGGTAGCGATACTTCAGCTTCAGCGTTAGGTGTTGCGCTTCATGCTGAATACATCGATATTTTCACAGATGTAGAAGGTGTTATGACTGCGGATCCTCGCATTGTAAAAGATGCACGTCATCTTCAAACGGTAACGTACAATGAAATTTGTAACATGGCATATCAAGGTGCAAAAGTTGTTCATCCACGTGCAGTGGAAATTGCGATGCATGCAAAAGTACCACTTCGTGTACGTTCTACGTATTCTGATAGTGAAGGTACGCTTATTTCAGCATCGGACGGTGCTACAAAAGGCCGTGATGTAGAAGAACGGCCTGTTACAGGTATCGCTCATGTGTCAAATGTGACGCAAATTAAAGTGCTTGCAAAAGAAACAGCATATGATTTGCAACAGCATGTGTTTAAAGAAATGGCGAATGAAGGAATCAGTGTCGATTTAATTAATATTTCACCTACCGGGGTAGCTTATACGGTGAGTGATAGTGTATCAAGTCGTGCAGTTGAATTATTAAAAAACCTTGGATATGAGCCAATTGTGACAGAACATTGTGCAAAAGTATCTATTGTAGGAGCTGGAATGGCAGGATACCCAGGGGTTACTGCGAAAATCGTTACAGCTTTAGCGGAAAAAGGTATTCAAATTCTGCAATCGGCAGATAGCCATACAACAATTTGGGTTCTTGTAAAAGAAACTGATTTAGTGGAGGCTGTAAATGCATTACATAGTGCGTTTGAGCTTTCAAAAGAAAAGCAACTGGAACAATAAGGAGTGAGACCATGATAGATTTTGGGACAATTGCAACCGCGATGGTAACTCCGTTTGATAAAAACGGAAATATCGATTTTGCGAAGACAACGAAATTGGTAAATTATTTAATAGATAACGGTACAACAGCAATCGTGGTAGGAGGAACGACAGGAGAATCTCCTACATTAACTTCAGAAGAAAAAGTAGCGTTATATCGCCATGTCGTATCTGTTGTCGATAAAAGGGTGCCCGTAATCGCTGGAACAGGTAGTAATAATACGCATGCTTCTATTGACTTAACTAAAAAGGCAACAGAGGTTGGTGTTGATGCAGTAATGCTAGTAGCACCGTATTATAACAAACCGAGTCAAGAAGGAATGTATCAGCATTTTAAAGCAATTGCTGAAAGCACGCCGCTTCCGGTTATGCTATATAACGTTCCAGGACGATCTATTGTACAAATCTCCGTTGATACAGTTGTTCGTTTATCAGAAATAGAAAACATTGTTGCGATTAAAGATGCAGGCGGCGATGTGTTAACAATGACAGAAATCATTGAAAAAACAGCGGACGACTTTGCGGTATACAGCGGTGATGATGGTTTAACGTTACCAGCTATGGCAGTTGGAGCGAAAGGTATCGTTTCTGTAGCATCTCATGTTATCGGAAATGAAATGCAAGAAATGATTGCAGCATTCCAAGCAGGAGAATTTAAAAAGGCGCAAAAATTACATCAATTACTTGTAAGAGTAACGGATTCATTATTTATGGCGCCAAGCCCAACGCCAGTAAAAACAGCGTTACAAATGGTTGGATTAGATGTAGGCTCTGTACGTTTACCACTTCTTCCATTAACAGAAGAAGAAAGAGTAACGTTACAATCTGTTATGCAATCTATCCCTCGTTAATAAAAAATGACCTAGTATAGAACTAGGTCATTTTTTTATGGTATGAAAATCTTTGCCGCTCTTTTTTACCTACCATATTACTCCATGTGTTTGATCGCTTTTTCATTATGTATTGCAACATATACAAGAAAATAATTGTACCCCCTTTAAATGAATCAAAAAAACATAGTTATTATAGAATAAACATTTGTATAAAAGTAATAAACTATCGATTCTATTTTTCAGAGGAATTGCCTCAAATGTGATGTGATTCATAAAAAAGCTTTATTTTATAAGTTTTTTTGTTCGATTCTAGAAGAATAAGTCATGAAAATCCATATTATGAAATAAATTTAGTGTATTTATGGATATTTCTTCAAAAAATTATGGAGTACAAAATCGAAGCAAATATAAAGGAAATACGTTCGATACTTTTGTTGTAATTCCGTTCTTTTACTTTCTCTTTCGCACGATTTAACTTGTGTTCTATTTCTTGTATCAGGTATAATATGGCTAAGTAGCTTAGTACGGGTATGCTTAGCAAAATTGGTAAAAATTATAATTTGATTACATTTTCATATCATATCGAATAAGATATTTGATTTATATAATGAAAGAGAGGTGAAACCTGGTTTAAAAAATAAATAAGGACATGATATCGCATAACGGTAAGGACATTCGTCTTGGACGGTGAATATATGGTGGTTGTAGAGTTTCCCCTGGTGTCTCTGCAATTTTAGTGAAATCAGTGTTTGAAAGATTTTTAAACCAGGCAACAACATGAAGAGAAAAGAGAATGAGTCTGTTAAAGTATTTGCTCTTGGTGGAGTAGGTGAAATCGGGAAAAACATGTACTGTGTTGAAATTGATTCTGAAATCTTTATTGTAGATGCAGGATTAATGTTCCCAGGAGATGAAATGTTTGGAATTGATATTGTTATTCCTGATATTACATATTTAGTGGAAAATCAAGAGCGAGTAAAAGGTTTATTTATTACTCACGGTCATGAAGATCATATTGGAGGTATTGTTTACGTACTTCGTAAATTATCTATTCCAGTGTATGCAACGAAATTAACGGTAGGACTTATACAAGAAAAACTTGGCGAAGCGGGTATGTTAGGCCGTGTAGACTTAAAAACGATCGATTCAAATTCAACAGTAGAGTTTAATACTACAACGGTGTCATTCTTTGGAACGACACATAGTATTCCAGATTCTGTTGGTGTTTGTTTCCATACATCAAAAGGTGCTATCGTATACACGGGAGACTTTAAATTCGATCAAACTCCAATTGGAAATAGTGGGGCAGACCTTGGGAAAATGGCACAAATCGGAAATGAAGGCGTACTGTGCTTATTATCTGATAGTACAAATGCTGAGCGTCCAGGCTATACAGGTTCTGAAAAAGAAGTTGGTGTAGAAATTTCTAAAGTGTTCTACGGCGCAGAAGGACGTATTATTGTTGCTTCATTTGCATCGAATGTACATCGCATTCAACAAGTATTTGATGCAGCTGCTGAAACAGGACGAAAAGTAGCGGTTGTAGGTCGTAGCATGGTGAAAGTGGTAGATATCGCAAGACGTCTTGGTTATTTAGATGTTCCAGAAGGTATGGTTATTTCACTACAAGAAGTAGACAATTTCCCAGAGAAAAAGGTAGCTATTTTAACGACAGGTAGCCAAGGTGAACCGATGGCAGCCCTTTCTAGAATGGCGAAGCAAGCTCATAAACAAATTTCAATTCGTAAAGGCGATACGGTTATTATTGCGGCTTCTCCAATTCCGGGTAATGAAATATCTGTATCGAAAATTATTGACTTGTTATTTAGAGCTGGAGCTGATGTTATTTATTACGGTGAAAGAAAAGTTCACGTTTCAGGTCACGGTAGCCAAGAAGAATTAAAATTAATGTTAAATTTAATGAAACCTAAGTATTTTGTACCCGTACATGGTGAGTTCCGTATGCAAAAAGCACATGCATATTTAGCTGAAGATGTAGGTATTGCAAGAGAGAATATCTTTATCGTAGAAAAAGGCGATGTAATTGCTTTTGGTGAAGATGAAGCAAACTTAGTTGGCAAAGTACAAGCTGGTAATGTGTTAATTGATGGATTAGGTGTAGGTGACGTTGGTAATATCGTTCTTCGAGATAGAAAAATGTTATCTCAAGATGGAATATTAGTAGTTGTTGTAACACTTGGTAAAGATGAAAAGAAAATTATCTCTGGTCCAGAAATCATTTCACGTGGTTTTGTGTATGTTCGTGAATCAGAAGCGTTAATTGACCGCTCTACAGAGATTGTACGTATGATTGTTGAGCAATCGATTAAAGAGTATTCAATTGAATGGTCTATGTTAAAACAAAATATTCGTGAATTATTAGGGCAGTTCTTGTACGAAGAGACAAAGAGAAAACCTATGATTTTACCGATTATTATGGAAGTATAAAAAAGATCACCTTTACGGGTGATCTTTTTTTCTTTTTAAACTCTATCGAATGAAATTTATAACTTAAGAAATAATAGTTATATACGAGTGAAAGGGGATGCGATATGACAGAACGTGATCGTTATACAAATGAAGGGAAAGAGGCTGAGCCGAAAGAAACTGGGAAAGAAGCCTCGATAGTGGAAAAAATTCAACAGCTAGGGCAAACGAATGTACCACAAATGAATGAATCGAGTATTCATTGTTTAACAATCATTGGACAGGTGGAAGGGCATGTTCAGTTGCCGCCGCAAAATAAAACAACAAAATATGAGCATATTATTCCGCAAATTGTTGCGATAGAACAAAATCCGAAAATTGAAGGTTTGCTTTTAATATTAAACACGGTCGGAGGTGACGTTGAAGCAGGGTTAGCAATTTCTGAGATGGTAGCTTCGCTTTCAAAGCCAACGGTATCACTTGTTCTGGGCGGAGGGCATTCTATCGGTGTACCAATCGCCGTCTCTACGGATTATTCATTTATTGCGGAAACTGCGACGATGACAATTCATCCCATTCGTCTAACAGGTCTTGTTATAGGTGTGCCGCAAACATTTGAGTATTTAGATAAAATGCAAGAAAGAGTCATTCGATTTGTGACGAAGCATTCGAAAGTAACCGAAGATCGTTTTAAAGAACTTATGTTTGCGAAAGGGAATTTGACGCGAGATATTGGGACGAATGTAATTGGTGGCGATGCAGTGAAATATGGTCTTATAGATGATGTCGGTGGTATTGGGAATGCGATTCGAAAACTGAATGAATTAATAGATGCTCGCATGGATGATAGTGCAGAAGGGACAATGTTACAATGATTTTATACACAATTATGCCAGAGCAACTTGTATATCCAGCTGATTATTCGCAATGTGAAAGCCAAAAAGTTGTAAATATAAACGGTGTTGAATTAATGGTTTCTGAAGAAGAACATGGGTGTTATTCTATTGTACGTGTGTTAAGTACAGATCCGCTACACTACTTAGAGTTTGAGCCCGGCCAGAAAATAACCTTTTAGCAAAAAGCAGGATTTTGTTTAGAAGCTATGGTATAATATAAAAAACAAGACGGTTGAGCAGCCATGAGAGGGCTGCTTTCTTCTGTTTATTTAACAATTTACAAGAAGTGTAAAAATAGAAGATATAAGACCTGAAAAAATAGAGAAAACAGACATATAAGTAGTGCTTTTTTAAGGAAGCCCTACTTACATGTAGAACACGAGGTGAAGAAATGGCAAAACAAAAGCAAAGAGGGACGAAGGCAAAAGCAAGACGCACGATAAAGCCAACTTTGTATTATGAAATCGTAGGTTTAACTCTTTTTGCACTTTCAATCATTACGATTTTACAGCTAGGTGTTGTAGGGAAATCGTTTGTGTTATTTTTTCGCTTCTTCTTTGGTGAGTGGTACATAATTGGTGTGTTAGGTGTAATAGCTTTATCGGTTTCGTTTGTTATCAAACGTGGATGGCCGAACCTTTTAAATAAACGGTTAATTGGTTTTTATTTAATAGTATTGGCGATATTAATGTTTAGTCATATTACATTATTTAACCTTCTTACGAAAGATGGAGCAGTGCAAAATACTTCTGTTATTGTGAGTACGAAAGATAACTTCTTTCTTGAAATGAAAAAGGGGCCGGATAGCGTTCATTTAGGCGGTGGTATGTTTGGGGCGCTTATGTTCGCGACGTGTTACTTTTTATTTGACGAAGTAGGAGCTTATATCATTGGTATTATTTTAGTGATTCTCGGCATACTGTGTATAACAAATAAGCATATTGGAGAAGTACTTGCCCCTGTAGGAAGAATCCTTAGAAGTCAATTTGAAGTAATGCAAGGGGATTATAAAGATTGGAGATCCAAAAGGACGGCTGAACAAACAGAAAAGAAAAAAACAACGAGAAGCACAAGGAGCAAACGTGCTGCAGAACAAGAAGAGATTATTGAGCCGATGGAAGAAATCTCAATTGATCCTCCAATTATTTCGAATTTCACTGAGAATTATCCTGTAAATGAAGAAGAGAATAAACGAATTAGCGAAGAACAGGAAGCAGAGTTAATAACTTCACCGTCTATTGAAGAGGCTCCGCCTGTTGAAGAATCTAAGAAAAAGCGTGGAGAAAAGATTGTAGAATCTTTAGAGGCGGAAACAAGTGCCCCGCCAATGCAATTTTCAAATGTAGAAAATAAAGATTACAAGCTTCCTGCACTTGATATATTGAAATTTCCTAAGAATAAGCAAGTTACAAATGAAAATGCAGAAATTTATGAGAATGCTCGTAAATTAGAACGTACATTCCAAAGTTTTGGAGTGAAAGCGAAAGTAACAAAAGTACATAGAGGTCCTGCAGTTACAAAATATGAAGTGTATCCTGATATGGGAGTAAAGGTAAGCAAAATCGTTAGTTTAAGTGATGATTTAGCACTTGCTTTAGCTGCGAAAGACATTCGTATTGAAGCACCTATTCCCGGGAAATCAGCTGTAGGGATTGAAGTTCCGAACTCAGAAGTATCTATGGTAACGCTAAGAGAAGTTCTTGATTCTAAGGCTAATAATCATCCGGAAGAGAAGTTGTTAATTGGTCTTGGACGAGATATTACAGGTGAAGCTGTATTAGCCCGTTTAAATAAAATGCCCCATTTACTAGTAGCTGGTGCGACAGGTAGCGGGAAAAGTGTATGTATTAATGGTATTATTGTTAGTATTTTAATGCGTGCAAAACCACATGAAGTAAAATTAATGATGATTGATCCGAAAATGGTAGAGTTAAATGTATATAACGGCGTTCCGCATTTATTAACACCGGTTGTAACTGATCCGAAAAAAGCATCACAAGCTTTGAAAAAAGTCGTGAGTGAAATGGAACGACGTTATGAATTATTTGCTCATAGTGGCACGCGTAACATTGAAGGATATAATGATCATATTAAAGAACATAATAGTCAATCAGAAGCGAAACAACCGGAATTACCTTATATTGTAGTAATAGTGGACGAGTTAGCCGATTTAATGATGGTTGCTTCATCAGATGTAGAGGATGCGATTATGCGTTTAGCACAAATGGCTCGTGCGGCTGGTATTCATTTAATTATTGCGACGCAGCGTCCATCGGTTGATGTTATTACGGGAGTTATTAAAGCGAATATTCCATCACGTATTGCATTCGCGGTATCTTCTCAAACGGACTCTCGTACAATTCTTGACGGTGGTGGTGCAGAGAAACTGCTAGGTCGTGGAGATATGCTGTTTATACCAATTGGTGCATCGAAGCCTGTACGTGTACAAGGTGCATTTTTATCCGATGATGAAGTTGAGAGAGTTGTAGAGTATGTTATTGGTCAGCAAAAAGCGCAATATCAAGAAGATATGATTCCACAAGATGTTCCTGATACGAAGCAGGAAGTAGAAGATGAATTATATGATGAAGCAGTTCAGCTTGTAGTGGAAATGCAAACAGCATCTGTTTCTATGTTGCAACGTAGGTTTAGAGTAGGTTATACGCGAGCTGCCCGTTTAATTGATGCAATGGAAATGAATGGTGTAGTAGGTCCGTATGAAGGTAGTAAACCACGAGAAGTGCTCATTAATGATGTACAAGAAAAAAGTTCATAAAAAAAGCCTAATTGTTTTTACAATTAGGCTTTTTTATATGCTAGTTTTGTTATATACTATATTCAGTGATAAAGAAAGGGCTTACATCTAAAGCGATTCTTTAGAATACGAATACTTTGATTATGTTTTTAATGAATGTTCGATATTTAATGTAGAAAAATGTTGAATTTTGTTGACACGTATGGGAGCAAGTGGTAAGATTACTTCGAAAAGAATCACTGCCTCATATAATCTTGGAGATAAGGTCCATAAGTTTCTACCCGGCAACCATGAATTGCTGGACTATGAGGGGAAAAGTGTGTAACAAAGGATGTAAGAGATCTTTGTGCCGAACTTTTTCTCGAAATGAGGAATGTTTATGGTGCGAAGTTTTTTTTATGCAGTAAAGAGTGAAAATTTCATCTTGAAAAATTATTAATATTTATTCGACAATTAAGCTTATTTTTAGTATTTAGCAATTTTTATTATGTTGTAAGTTGAAAAAAGAGAAAAGAAGTCTTACATCAGAGGTCGAATAATTGAAATGCGGGGGAGTCTTATGTCAGTAAAATCCGATAGTCGTCACCTATATTTACGGGTGATTGATCACATCAAAGAAAAAATTAAAGATGGAGCTTACAAAGAAAGACAGAAGTTACCATCAGAGTTTGATTTAGCGAAAGAACTTGGTGTAAGTAGGGCGACTTTAAGGGAAGCGCTGCGTATTTTAGAAGAAGAAAATGTTGTCATTCGTAGACATGGTGTAGGAACATTTGTAAATGCAAAGCCGTTATTTTCTTCTGGGATTGAACAACTTTCTAGTATTACAGATATGATTTCTAGTGTGGGGAAAACACCAGGAACTATCTTTTTATCATCATCTACAACAAGTTTAACAGAAGAGGAAAAAGAGAAGTTTAATAGTGAAGACGGTTTTAATGCGGTAATGATTGAGCGTGTGCGTACAGCAGATGGGGAACCTGTTGTATATTGTATCGATAAACTTGCAAAAGAAATCTTGCCAGATTTATCAGGATACAACGAAGAATCGTTACTTACAGTGATACATAACAATACGCACAAACGTATCACATACGCAGTTGCTCACATTGAGCCAATTGGCTATCATCCGAAAATCTCACCGATTTTAGAATGTGAACCGGAAACGGCACTGCTAGTTTTAAAACAAATGCACTATGATCAAAATGATGAGCCAATCTTATATTCTATCAATTACTTTAGAGCTGATAAGTTTAGCTTCCACGTATTAAGAAGTAGGTAAGTTCCATTTTAGGGAGGTGACAGCAAGAAGTTAGGGACAGCAGCGTAAGAATAAAGAGATATATATAATTTTAGGAGGGGTTTCTAGTATGAAGAAAAAAACAGGTCTTTTATTATCATTAACATTAGCAGCAAGCGCGATTTTAGGTGCATGTGGTAACTCGGATAAGGCGAGTAGCGACAAAAAAGAGTTCAAAGTTGGTATGGTTACAGATGTTGGGGGCGTTGATGATAAATCATTTAACCAATCAGCTTGGGAAGGTTTAACGAAATTTGGTAAAGACAACGATTTAAAGAAAAATGAAGGATATCGTTATCTTCAATCAAGTAAAGATGCAGACTATATTCCGAACTTAACAAAATTTGCGAAAGATCATTATAACACAACATTCGGAATTGGATTTTTAATGCAAGACTCGATTGAAAAGGTTGCAAAACAATATCCGAAAGAGCAATTTGCTATTGTAGATACTGTTGTAAAAGAGCCGAATGTAACAAGTATTACATTTAAAGACCATGAAGGTTCATTCCTAGTTGGTGCTGTAGCAGCAATGACGACAAAATCAAATAAAGTTGGATTTGTTGGTGGAGTGAAGAGCCCATTAATTACAAAGTTTGAATCAGGTTTCAAAGCTGGTGCAAAAGCAGTAAATCCAAATATCGAAATTGTAGCGCAATATGCAGATGCATTTGACAAACCAGAAAAAGGATCTGTATTAGCTTCAGCAATGTACGGTGGTGGAGTTGACGTAATTTATCATGCTTCAGGTGCAACTGGTAACGGTGTATTCACAGAAGCGAAAAACCGTAAGAAAAAAGGTGAAAACGTTTGGGTAATCGGTGTTGACCGTGACCAAAATCAAGAAGGTATGCCTGAAAACGTAACTTTAACTTCTATGGTAAAACGTGTTGATATTGCAGTAGCAAAAGTAGCACAAGAAGCGAAAGATGGTAAATTAAAAGGCGGTAAAGTAGAAGAGTTCGGATTAAAAGATGACGGTATTGGTATTGCAAAAACTACTGACAATGTGAAAAAAGTAAATCCAGAAATCTTAACAAAAGTAGAAGAGTTTGAGAAGAAAATCACTGACGGTGAAATTAAAGTACCTGCAACTGACGAAGAATATAAAACATATGAAGCTTCTCTAAAGAAATAATAATAGAGAAATAGCAAAGGTTAGTTCTTAGAACTAACCTTTGTATATATAAAAATACCTTTAATAGACTGCAATTGGGGAGTGTTCCCTGCTAGAAGGAGGAACAAAATGGAATACGTAATTGAGATGAACAATATTACAAAAGTATTCCCAGGCATTGTAGCGAATGATGATATTACGCTGCAAGTAAAACAGGGAGAGATACACGCTTTACTTGGAGAAAATGGTGCAGGGAAATCAACATTGATGAATGTACTGTTCGGTTTGTATCAACCAGAACAGGGAGAAATTAAGATTAAAGGAAAACCTGTCAAAATTACAAATCCGAATATAGCAAATGACCTTGGTATTGGGATGGTCCATCAGCATTTTATGCTTGTTCATAATTTTACAGTTACAGAGAATATTATTCTTGGAAATGAGCCGAAGAAAAAAGGAAGAATTGCTGTTGAAGAGGCTGCGAAAGAAATTAAACAATTATCTGAACAGTACGGTTTAGCAGTTGATCCAAATGCAAAGATTGAAGATATTTCGGTTGGGATGCAGCAAAGGGTTGAAATATTAAAAACGCTTTATCGTGGTGCGGAGATTTTAATATTCGATGAACCAACTGCGGTGTTAACTCCTCAAGAAATTCACGAGTTGATTCAAATTATGAAAAAGCTTGTGCAAGAAGGAAAATCTATCGTTCTTATTACACATAAATTGAAAGAAATTATGGAAGTTTGCGATCGTTGCACAATTATTCGTAAAGGTAAAGGAATTGGTACAGTTGACGTTGCGGAAATGAATGAACATAAACTTGCAGAATTAATGGTCGGACGTCAAGTGAATTTTAAAACAGAAAAAATAGAGGCTAAACCGAAAGAAGAGGTTCTATCTGTTTCGAATATTTTCGTTCATGATGCACGCCAATTACCTGCTGTAAAAGGCCTTGACTTAACTGTTCGTGCAGGAGAAATCGTTGGTATTGCAGGGATTGATGGAAATGGACAAAGTGAATTAATAGAGGCAATTACTGGTTTACGAAAAGTTGAGTCAGGTTCTATTGCAATTAAAGGAAAAGAAATAACAAATTGGCCTGTTCGAAGAATTACAGAGGAAGGAATTGGTCATATTCCAGAAGATCGTCATAAACACGGTCTTGTGCTTGATTTTTCTGTTAGAGATAATATAGTTTTACAAACGTACTATAAAAATCCATTCTCAAAGAAAGGGATTTTAAACTTTAGTCAAATCACACAAAAAGCAAAAGCGCTTATTGAACAGTTTGATGTGCGTACACCCGGTGAACACACATTAACTCGTGCACTATCTGGTGGAAACCAGCAGAAGGCAATTATCGCACGCGAAGTGGATCGTAATCCAGATTTATTAATTGCAGCACAGCCAACACGTGGTTTAGATGTAGGTGCGATTGAATTTATTCATAAAAAATTAATCGAGCAAAGAGATAAGGGAAAAGCAGTATTGCTTCTATCGCTAGAACTGGATGAAATTTTAAATGTAAGTGATCGAGTTGCTGTTATATATGAAGGGGAAATTGTAGCAATTGTTGATGCGAAAGAAACAAATGAACAACAGCTTGGTTTGTTGATGGCTGGCGGAACGGAGAAAGAGAAGGTGAACACAAATGGCTAAAAAATTTTTAACGGAGCGAACAATTAATATTTTAGTTCCTGTATTATCCGTTATTTTTGGTTTACTTGTTGGTGCCATTGTAATGTTATTTAGTGGATATGATCCAATTGTTGGGTATGCAGCGCTTTGGGAAGGAATGGTTGGAAATCCACAAGCAATTGGTGAAACATTACGTACGATGATTCCGCTTGTATTAGCAGGACTTTCTGTAGCATTTGCATTCCGTACAGGCCTTTTTAACATCGGAGTAGAAGGACAGTTATTAGTCGGATGGCTTGCTGCTGTTTGGTTTGGATATGCAGTATCATTACCGGCAATTTTACATATTCCGTTGTCAATTTTAGTAGCGGCAATAGCTGGTGGGCTATGGGGATTTATCCCGGGATATTTGAAAGGGAAATTTAAAGTAAATGAAGTAATCGTAACGATTATGATGAATTATATTGCACTTTACGTGACGTATGATTTAATTAAACGCTTTTTACATGAGGCGAATGAGAAGTCATATGATATAAAATCTAGTGCTTCTTTATCTTCTGAATGGTTATCTTCTTTAACAGATGGTTCTCGTTTGCACTGGGGGATTGTCGTAGCGATATTAGTAGCAATTATTATGTGGTTCTTATTGGACAGAACGACATTGGGATACGAATTGAAATCTGTTGGATTTAATCAACATGCTTCTCAGTATGCGGGGATGAAAGTTTCTCGAAATGTTGTACTATCTATGACGATTGCGGGTGCATTTGCAGGGATTGGTGGTGCTATGGAAGGGCTTGGTACATTCCAAAACATGACAGCGATGTCTTCGTTTACTGGTATCGGATTTGATGGGATTGCGGTAGCTCTACTTGGGGGGAATAATCCGTTTGGTATATTATTAGCGGCTTTACTGTTCGGTGGTTTGAAAAGTGCAGCCCCACAAATGAATTTTGAAGCAGATGTACCTTCTGAGTTAATTAACGTTATTATTGCATGTATTATTTTCTTTGTAGCGTGCAGTTATGTTTTACGCTGGGCACTTACACGCATGAGCAAGGAGGGGAAATAAATGAGCTTTTTAGATATTTTAGCCATTCTTGTGACGGGTACGTTATATACGGCAGCGCCACTTATTTTTACGGCGTTAGGTGGAGTGTTTAGTGAACGTTCTGGGGTTGTAAATATAGCGTTAGAAGGTTTAATGTTATTTGGTGCATTTACTGGTATCGTTACAACGTTATTAATGGGTGATACGTGGGGAGCGATGACTCCTTGGATAGCTCTATTATTTGCAGCAATTGGTAGTGGGTTATTTGCACTTCTTCATGCGGTAGCATCCATTACATTCCGTGCGGATCAAGTAGTGAGCGGGGTAGCGATTAATTTCTTAGCTCTTGGTTTAACGGTATTTGCCATTAAGAAAATCTTTGGCAAAGGACAAACTGATTTCATTCAATATCGTATTGAAAAAATCGATGTTCCGGGTCTTTCGGATATTCCGGTAATCGGAAAAATCTTTTTCTCAAATGTACCGTTAACATCGTATATTGCTATTATTTTAGCGTTTGTCGTTTGGTATGTCATTTATAAAACGCCGTTCGGTCTTCGTCTTCGTGCGGTTGGTGAACATCCAATGGCAGCAGATACGATGGGTATTAATGTATATAAAATGCGTTATATTGCAGTTGCTATATCTGGAATGTTTGCAGGGGTTGGTGGAGCGGTCTTCGCTATGTCGATTTCTGGTAACTTCTCAGGTGCTACAATTACTGGACAAGGTTTCTTAGCGCTAGCAGCTATGATTTTCGGTAAATGGAATCCACTCGGTGCTCTTGGAGCGGCTCTGTTCTTCGGATTTGCTCAATCACTTGGAATAACAGGTGGTACGATTCCGGTACTAAAGGAAATTCCAAGTGTATTCTTAACGATATTACCGTATGTATTCACAATATTAGCACTTGTTGGTTTTGTAGGTCGTTCTGAAGCTCCGAAAGCGTTAGGAACGCCGTATGAAAAAGGAAAACGATAAGTATAAAAAAGCTCGCACATTAGTGCGGGCTTTTTTACATAGACTATATGTAATACGGAATTTTACGATGTTCCTTACATATGACAGTTTTTAGAAAGAGCCTCATGTAAGTATAGTGAGGAAGAAAAGTTGATTTTTTATTTCTAAAAACTGTATATTGAAGAGGAATATTCCTATATACGTAAAGGAGGGCTATAAATGAAACTAATGGAACAACAGTTACATGAGTTAGGTGGTTTGCGAGTACATATTATCCCGACTGATAAATATAAAACAAATACTTTTGTATTTCGTTTTAAAGCACCTTTAAATGAAGAGACGGTGACAGAGCGTGCCCTATTGCCATACGTATTGCAAAGTGCGACAGAAAAGCTTCCTTCTGTAATTCGTCTTCGTCAATATTTAGAAGAATTATACGGATCTTCTTTGGCAGTAGATGTAAGTAAAAAAGGAGAAGACCATATTATCTCTATTTATGTAGACATTGCAAATGAAGTATATTTACATGATGCACCACCGCTATTTGAAAAAGCACTTTCTATGTTATCGGATATCGTTTTACATCCAGCAACAGAGGGGGATGGTTTTTTACCTTCTATCGTAGAAAGTGAAAAGAGAGCGCTCTTGCAACGAATTGAAGCTACGTACGATGATAAAATGCGCTATGCAAACGAGCGTTTAATTGAAGAAATGTGCAAAGTAGAACCGTATCGTTTAAGTGCACATGGGAAAAAAGAGAGTGTTTCTTCTATTACAAATGAAAGTTTGTATCAATATTATCAAAAAGTGTTAGCAGAAGATGAAATGGATCTATACATTATTGGTGATATTTCAGAAAACGCAGTGGATCTTGTCAGTAAGTATTTTTCTATTTCAGCGCGTCCTGCGAGAGAAAGAAATGTACTTCTTCATAAGAGAAATAATGAAGAAAAAGAAGTTGTTGAAAAACAAGAATTAAAACAAAGTAAATTACACATTGGTTATCGTACGTTTATTACGTATAAAGACGAAGATTATTTTGCACTACAATTGTTCAATGGATTGTTTGGAGGATTTTCTCATTCGAAGTTATTCGTTAACGTTCGTGAAAAAAATAGTTTAGCGTACTATGCAGCATCCCGCTTTGAAAGTCATAAAGGCTTATTGTTTGTCATGTCAGGGATCGAAGCGAAAAATTATGAAAAAGCTGTTGAGATTATTAAAGAACAAATGTTGGCGATGCAAAATGGTGATTTTTCTGAAGAAGAGATGCATCAAACGAAAAGTGTCATTCAAAATCAAATATTAGAAGCGATTGATACACCGCGCGGATTTGTGGAAATGCTGTATCATGGTATTATTTCAGACCGTACGCGTCCGGTTGAAGAATGGCTTTCAGGTATTGAAAGTGTGACGAAAGAAGAGATTGTGAAAGTTGCTAAAAATATTGAACTAGATACAATTTACTTTTTACATGGAACGGAGGGAGAATAAATGGAGAAAATTGTTTATGAGCAATTAAAAGAGACACTCTATTATGAAAAACTTCCTAATGGATTAGATGTATATATTTTACCGAAGCAAGGATTTAATAAAACATTTGCAACGTTTACGACAAAATATGGTTCTATGGATAATACATTCGTACCACTAGGTAAAGAAGAAATGATTCGTGTGCCTGATGGAATTGCTCATTTTCTTGAGCATAAATTATTTGAAAAAGAAGATCACGATGCTTTCCAATTGTTTAGTAAACAAGGGGCATCAGCAAATGCTTTCACATCTTTCACAAGAACAGCTTACCTGTTTTCATGTACATCAAATGTAGAACAAAATTTAAATACATTGTTAAACTTCGTACAAGAGCCTTACTTCTCTGAAAAAACAGTTGAAAAAGAGAAGGGAATTATTGGGCAAGAAATTCAAATGTATCAAGATAATCCAGATTGGCGCTTATACTTTGGATTAATTGATAGCTTGTTTGTAAAGCACCCAATTAAAATTGATATTGCAGGGACAATCGAGTCTATTAGTAAAATTACGAAAGACTTATTATATGAATGCTATGAAACATTTTATCATCCGAGCAATATGTTATTGTTCGTTGTGGGGGCAATTGATCCAGAGAAAACAATGGATTTAGTACGTGAAAATCAAGCGAAAAAAGATTATAAAAACCAGCCAGAAATTGTACGTTCATTTGAGGAAGAACCAGATGAGGTAAATGAAAAGAAGAAAATTATTTCCATGCCTGTACAAACACCGAAATGTTTAGTTGGTATTAAAGCGACAAATTTAAAAGAAAAAGGGAAAGCCCTTTTAAAACAAGAAATTGCGCTTACGTTACTTTTAGATTATTTATTTGGGAAAAGCTCCGTTCATTACGAATCTTTATATAATGAAGGTCTTATTGATGATTCGTTCTCGTATGATTATACGGAAGAAAATAACTTCGGTTTTGCAATGGTTGGCGGCGATACGAAGCAACCTGATGAGCTGGAAGAGCGTTTGAAAAGCATTTTACTAAATACAAATTATGATCAATTAGATGAGGTGGCATTAGAACGAGTAAAGAAAAAGAAAATAGGTGGCTTTTTACGCTCGTTGAATTCGCCGGAATATATTGCAAATCAATTTACACGATATGCGTTTAATGAATCTAGTCTGTTTGAGGCATTGACTGTATTAGAAAGTTTAACTGTTCAAGATTTACAAGAAGTAGCCAAATTATTATTATCAGAAGAGAAAATGAGTGTTTGTCAAGTTTTACCGAAAAAATAAAAGGTTTCATAATAATACCCTCATCTTATCATTGATAAATTGTAAGATGAGGGTATTATTTATAGGAGAAAGATTTTGTTGAGATAAGAGAGGAATTGTATGAAAAAGTATGCATTAGTAACTGGAGGAAGCGGAGGGATTGGCTCTGCTATTTCAAAACAATTAATTCAAGATGGATATACAGTATATGTTCATTATAATAACAGTGCAGAGAAAGTGAACGAGTTGCAGAAAGAATGGGGTGAAGTGATTCCTGTTCAAGCGAATTTAGCTTCTACTGATGGGGCAGAGCAGTTGTGGGAACAAATTGAACATCCTCTTGATGTTATCGTATATGCAGCTGGGAAGAGTATCTTTGGACTCGTAACAGATGTAACGAACGATGAATTGAATTATATGGTAGAACTTCAAGTGAAGAGTATCTATAAATTATTATCAAGGGCGCTGCCATCTATGATTCAGCGGAGAAGTGGTAATATTGTACTTGTTTCTTCTATATGGGGCCAAATCGGCGCATCATGTGAAGTGCTTTACTCTATGGTAAAAGGTGCACAAAATTCATATGTGAAAGCTTTAGCGAAAGAAGTTTCATTAAGTGGATTAAGGGTTAACGCGGTGGCGCCAGGTGCAATTGAAACGGAAATGTTACAAGTATTTTCAGAAGAGGATAAGAATGAAATTGCTGAAGAGATCCCGTTAGGTAGGTTGGGACTACCAGAAGAGGTAGCGAAAACAGTGTCATTCCTCGTATCACCAGGAGCATCTTACATAACTGGACAAATTATCGGAGTAAATGGTGGTTGGCATTGCTAAAAATTTCTTACATAAAAAATGAAAAACTGTACAAATTAAGCATGATTCTATTACTAAGTAGTGAGGTGCTTACACATGTCAGTTTTAGATAATTTTGATCAATGGAAGAGCTTTTTAGGAGAACGTTTAGAACAGGCATCAGGAAAAGGTCTTGATGGTGGTGCTGTATCAGATATGGCATTTCGTGTTGGAGATTATTTAGCAAATGAAGTAGAAGCGCGCAACGATCAAGAGAAATTATTGTCTGAGCTTTGGAAAGTTGCTGATGAACAAGAGCAACATACAATCGCAAACTTAATGGTGAAGTTTGTACAGCATAAGTAAAAAATAGAGAGGAGAATCTCCTCTCTATTTTTTTTGTATAATAATTGAACGGGATAGATTATACATTTAGCTTCCCTATTAAGGTGAAATCATATAATATAGTACGTAGGTGTAAAGTAAGCAAGGGGAGTGATCTTGGATGATTGAATGGTATTTTGAATATGAAATACATAAAAACCGACCTGGCTTGCTTGGTGACGTTTCTTCGTTAATCGGTATGCTCGGCATTAATATTGTCACAATTAATGGTGTAGATAATGCACGACGTGGATTACTCCTTATGTGTGATAATCAAGAGCAAATCTCTAGACTTGAATCAATTTTAAATACGATGGATAACATAACGGTAACGAAATATCGTCCGCCAAAGCTAAGAGATAAGCTAGCGGTTAGACATGGTAGGTACATACAACGAGATGCAGATGATAAGAAGACATTTCGATTTGTACGTGATGAATTAGGGTTACTTGTAGACTTTATGGCTGAAATAATGAAAAAAGAAGGTCATAAACTAATCGGGATACGAGGAATGCCTCGTGTCGGAAAAACAGAATCCATTGTTGCCGCAAGTGTTTGTGCAAATAAAAGATGGTTATTTGTATCATCTACTCTTATTAAGCAAACTGTTCGTAGTCAATTGATTGAAGATGAGTATAGCGACGACAATATTTTTATCTTAGATGGAATCGTGTCAACAAAGCGTGCTAACGAAAGGCATTGGCAGCTTGTTCGTGAAATTATGAGATTACCTGCAACGAAAGTTGTGGAACATCCTGACGTATTTGTGAGTCAGTCAGAATACACATTGGATGATTTTGATTATATTATCGAGTTGCGTAACGATTATGATGAAGAAATTCAATATAATTTAGTAGATGAAATTGAGCAAGGTACGCAAAATAATTTCTCTATGTTTGACTTTTAAAGAAATATTGAGGTGTTAGTAGTGACAGAATTAGGACAAAAGCTGAAAGAAGCAAGAGGAACGAAGGGCTTGTCTATGGATCAGCTGCATGAGATTACAAAAATTCAAAAACGCCATTTAGTAGCGATTGAGGAAGGCAATTATGATGTATTGCCAGGAGCTTTTTATGCGCGTGCATTCATTAAACAATACGCAGATGCGGTTGGGTTAAATGGAGAGGAACTGCTTGTAGAATATCAGAGTACGATACCACAATCTGAAAAACGCGACGTTCCACAAGTATCAACAGGACAGAAAACACAAGAAACAATGCAAAAATCTTCATCATGGCCAATTGCAGATCATATGCCGAAAGTTTTAGTTGCGCTATTAGTAATTGCATTTGGAGTGGTAATTTGGTTTGTTTTCCAAGCGTTAACTGGAAAAGGTGATGAGAAAGTTCCGAATGCTCAAAGTGAGAAAATTGAAGTTAAAAAAGCAGAAAACTCTCCGTTAGATACGAAGAAAGATGAAGTGAAAGCGGAAGAGCCGAAAAAAGAGGAACCAAAGAAAGAAGAGCCAAAGAAAGAGGAACAACCAGCACAACCAACGGGACAAGAAGAAGTAAAAGTAGTTGGTACAACTGGTAAAGTATCTACTTTGGAAATTCATAACAATAAAACATTAGAACTGGAAATATCGGGTAAAGGTGCGAGCTATGTAGATGTTAAAGATGATGCGGGGAATGTGATTCTAAACGCTACAGTACAAGAGGGCCAAATAGAAAAACGTGATGTATCAACATTAAAAGAAGTGCGACTTAATATTGGGAATGCAACGAATGTTGAAGTTAAACTGAATGGCCAAGTGGTCGCTTATCCATTGGATCCAGAAAAAGAACTTCACCAAAGATTGGTGATAAAAAACCAAGGGATAGGGCAACCAGCACAATAATAGTCATCGCCTCGATGACTTTTTTCAATGAACAAATGTTTTTGATATGATGGAGGAATAGCTGTGAATTTACCAAATAAAATTACAATATCTAGAATCTTCTTAATTCCAATTTTTATGGTAATTATGTTAGCGCCCTTTGAATGGGGTTCATACACAATTGGTGATGTTGATTTACCAATTCAACATTTAGTAGGGGCACTTATCTTTATTATTGCTTCGGCTACAGATTGGATTGATGGACATTACGCAAGAAAGTATAATCTTGTAACGAATTTAGGGAAGTTTCTTGACCCGTTAGCTGATAAATTACTTGTTTCAGCAGCGCTTATTACATTAGTTGAGATGCAATACGTACCTGCTTGGATCGTTATTGTAATTATCAGCCGTGAGTTTGCAGTAACTGGTTTACGCCTTGTACTTGCTGGAACAGGAGAAGTAGTGGCAGCAAATCAGTTAGGGAAAATTAAGACGTGGACACAAATTATTGCAATTGCGGCGTATTTATTACACGATGTACCTTTAAATTTAATCCATATCCCAGTTGCTGATATTTTCATATGGATTGCATTAATCTTTACTGTTATTTCAGGGTGGGATTATTTCTGGAAAAATAGAGCTGCTTTTGTAAACTCAAAATAGAAGTTTATGGGGGAATTGGGATGAATGCTGAAATTATTGCGGTTGGAACTGAATTATTACTTGGACAAATTGCAAATACAAATGCCCAGTTTTTATCTGAAAAGTTAGCTTCAATCGGAATTAATGTGTACTACCATACTGTAGTTGGAGATAATAACAAGCGATTACAGCAGGCGATTGAAGTTGCGGAAGAACGTGCTGACATACTTATTTTCACAGGTGGATTAGGCCCGACAAAAGATGATTTGACGAAAGAAACGATATCTTCTAGGTTGGGTGAAGAGCTTGTATATGATGAAAAGGCATTAGCATCGATAAGCGAGTACTTTAAGCGTACAGGTCGGGAGTTCACAGAGAATAATAAAAAGCAAGCGCTCGTTTTGAATGGAGCAACTGTATTTGCGAATGATCACGGCATGGCACCTGGTATGGGGCTAAATAAGAACAGGAAAGTTTATATTTTATTACCAGGACCACCGAAAGAGATGAAGCCGATGTATATAAGTTATGTAGAGCCTTTTTTACGTAACTTTACAACAGGAGAAAACATTTATTCTCGTGTGCTTCGCTTTTTCGGGATTGGGGAATCTCAATTAGAAGTGAAAGTTCAAGATTTAATTGATGGACAAACGAACCCGACAATCGCCCCCCTTGCGAATGATGGAGAAGTGACACTACGTTTAACTGCCAAACATCAAAATGCTGATGAAGCTGCGAAACGAATTCAGCATATGGAAGATTTGATTTTAGAAAGAGTAGGAAAATTTTTCTACGGGTATGATCAAGAGTTTCTGCATGATAAGGCGATAGAGTTATTGAAGAAAAAAGGATTAACTTTAGCGTGTGCAGAAAGTTTAACCGGTGGTCTCTTTGGCAATCAAGTAACAGAAAGTGCTGGTGTGTCTTCAGTATTTAAAGGCGGTGTCATTTGTTATCATAATGATGTGAAGCAACATGTTTTACATGTACCTGCGGAAGTGTTGTCTACTGATGGTGCAGTTAGTAAAGAATGTGCTCGTTATCTTGCTGAAAATGTTAAGGGCTTATTAAAAGCGGATATCGGAATTAGTTTCACTGGGGTAGCAGGACCGGATGCTTCAGAACATAAAGAGCCGGGAACAGTATTCGTTGGATTGGCGATTAAGGATAAACCAACTGTAGTCTTTCCTCTTATTTTAAGTGGAAGTCGTCAACAAATTAGGGAACGTTCGGTGAAATATGGATTTTATCATTTATATAAAAAGCTAGAAGAGATATAAGTTTCTTCTAGCTTTTTTTATGGTTAAACTCATTTTTATTTAATGGAAAATAAAAAAATCGAATAAATGTTCGATTTTGTTGGCAAATTGAATTGAAAATAGGTATAATAAGATTAGCAATTCAGTTAAGGAGGAATTTTGAATGAGTGATCGTCAAGCGGCGTTAGATATGGCGTTAAAACAAATAGAGAAGCAATTCGGTAAAGGTTCAATTATGAAATTAGGAGAACAAGCGGAGCGTAGAATTTCTACAATTTCAAGTGGTTCTTTAGCACTTGATGTGGCATTAGGGGTAGGCGGCTACCCACGTGGTCGTATTATCGAAATTTATGGACCAGAAAGTTCAGGTAAAACAACAGTTTCATTACACGCAATCGCGGAAGTACAGCGTCAAGGTGGACAAGCAGCGTTTATTGATGCGGAGCATGCAATGGATCCTGTATATGCACAAAAATTAGGCGTTAACATAGATGAATTACTATTATCACAACCTGATACAGGGGAGCAAGGACTAGAAATCGCAGAAGCACTTGTACGAAGTGGCGCGGTTGATATTATCGTAATTGACTCTGTAGCAGCTCTTGTACCGAAAGCTGAGATTGAAGGAGACATGGGTGACTCACACGTAGGTCTACAAGCTCGTTTAATGTCTCAAGCACTTCGTAAGCTGTCAGGTGCAATCAATAAATCAAAAACAATCGCAATCTTTATTAACCAAATTCGTGAAAAAGTTGGGGTTATGTTCGGGAATCCAGAAACAACTCCAGGTGGTCGTGCGTTGAAATTCTATTCAACAGTTCGTCTTGAAGTACGTCGTGCGGAGCAATTAAAGCAAGGTAATGACATTGTTGGTAATAAAACGAAAGTAAAAGTAGTTAAAAATAAAGTAGCACCACCATTCCGTGTTGCTGAAGTTGATATTATGTACGGAGAAGGTATTTCAAGAGAAGGTGAAATCTTAGATATGGCTTCTGAACTTGATATCGTTCAAAAGAGTGGTGCTTGGTACTCTTATAATGAAGAGCGTTTAGGACAAGGTCGTGAAAATTCGAAGCAATTCTTAAAAGAGAATACGGATTTAAGAGAGGAAATTGCCTTCTTTGTTCGTGATCATCACGGAATTGGTGAAGACTCTGGTGTGGAAGACACGGAAGATTCAAATCTTCAAGATTAAAAATAAAAGACACGGTCCCGTGTCTTTTATTTTTAATTATTATGAAAGCGTTGTATATCGTTGGAAATAAAATATTTAATTTAACTAAAAGGCTATGTATAAAGAGGGGTATATGCATGTTTTGTATGCATAAACTGGAATTTACTAAGGTTTTCCAGGATAATATGCTGTCTGCTTTTTAAATTCATATATGAATTAGGGCTGAAGGTAAAGAAAGTAAAAGTAGACAACGCTTGACAATGAAAATTGCGATAGATACAATGAGAATGTATATTTTTTCTTATATACGAAACACTCTTCTCAAGAAGAGAAGTAATATTCGGAGTAAGACTTAAATCTTGCCGAAATAATAATATGACATTTTAATTGTGAAATGAAGAAAGTCCCTTAAAAAAGTGGGGCGACGGTCTTTGCTGTATGTTGGTATTCAATGTACATGCCGACAGTCTTTTTTCATTCATAGCAAGGGGAGGTGAAATCATGAGTAGTACTACAGTTTGGATACTCATCTCCATTTTGCTTGCAACAGTCGGTGCAGTTGTTGGCTTTTTTGTTCGAAAGTCTATTGCTGAAGCGAAGATTAATGGTGCAGCTAATGAAGCGAAACGTATTATAGACGAAGCGAATCGTGAGGCTGAAGCACTTAAGAAAGAAGCGCTTTTAGAAGCAAAGGATGAAATTCATACACTTCGTACAGAAGCTGAATTAGAAATTCGTGACCGTAGAAGCGAATTACAAAAACAAGAAAATCGTTTAATGCAAAAAGAAGAGAACCTTGATCGTAAAGACGAAACGCTCGATAAACGCGAGCGACAGTTAGAAAAGAAAGAGGATTCTCTTGTAGCGAGACAACAACAGATTGAAGAGTTGGAAAGCAAAGTGGGAGAGTTAGTTCAAAAGCAACAAACAGAATTAGAGCGCATTTCCAATCTGACACGCGAACAAGCGAAAGCAATTATTCTTGGTAAAGTAGAAAGTGAAGTTTCTCATGAAATTGCCGTAATGGTAAAAGAAAGTGAAGTTCGTGCGAAAGAAGAAGCGGATAAGAAAGCAAAAGAAATCTTATCTCTTGCAATGCAAAGATGTGCAGCTGATCATGTTGCTGAAACAACCGTTTCGGTTGTAAATCTTCCAAATGACGAAATGAAGGGACGTATTATCGGACGTGAAGGTCGAAATATTCGTACGTTAGAAACGTTAACAGGTATTGACCTTATTATCGATGATACACCAGAAGCGGTTATCCTTTCTGGATTCGACCCAATTCGTCGTGAAACAGCTCGTATCGCTCTTGATAAACTAGTACAGGACGGACGTATTCATCCAGCGCGTATTGAAGAGATGGTCGAAAAATCAAGACGTGAAGTGGACGAGTATATTCGCGAAGTCGGAGAGCAAACAACGTTTGAAGTGGGTGTTCACGGATTACATCCAGATTTAATTAAGATTTTAGGTCGTTTAAAATACCGTACAAGTTACGGACAAAACGTCTTAAAACACTCTATGGAAGTTGCATATTTAACTGGACTTATGGCAGCGGAGCTTGGTGAGGATGAAAAACTAGCAAGACGTGCTGGTCTATTACATGATATCGGTAAAGCAATTGATCATGAAGTAGAAGGTAGCCACGTTGAAATTGGTGTCGAACTCGCAACGAAGTATAAAGAGCATCCTGTAGTTATAAACAGTATTGCATCTCACCATGGGGACACAGAACCAACTTCTATCATTGCAGTTTTAGTTGCAGCAGCAGATGCATTATCAGCTGCAAGACCTGGAGCTCGTAGTGAAACACTTGAGAACTATATTCGTCGTCTTGAAAAGTTGGAAGAGATTTCAGAGTCTTATGAAGGCGTAGAAAAATCTTTCGCAATTCAAGCAGGACGAGAAGTTCGTATTCTGGTAAAACCAGATACAATTGATGATTTAGAAGCTCATCGTTTAGCTCGTGATATTCGAAAACGTATTGAGAATGAACTGGATTATCCAGGACATATTAAAGTAACTGTTATTCGTGAAACACGTGCAGTGGAATACGCAAAATAAAGTGGTGAAACACCACTTTATTTTTTTGTGTTGGAATTGGTTAAAATAAAGGGAATTAGTATACAAGTGAAACGAACTTATAATAAATATATTGTAAGGAAATCACTTGAAGCTATAGTAATAAAAAATGTAGTACATAGGAAGGGTAAGACATATGAGAATATTATTTGTTGGGGATGTAGTAGGATCTCCTGGTAGAGGTATGATTCAACAATACGTACCGGCATTAAAGAAGAAATATACACCTACAGTAACCATTATTAATGGAGAAAATGCAGCAGGTGGACGTGGAATTACGGAAAAAATATATCGAAACTTTTTAGAATGCGGGGCACAAGCGGTTACACTTGGAAACCACGCTTGGGATAACCGTGAAGTATTTGAATTTATTGATGACGCAAAATATCTTGCAAGACCAGCTAACTTCCCAGAAGGAACTCCAGGAAAAGGACTTATCTTTGTGAACTGCAATGGAACAGAAGTTGCAGTTATTAACTTACAAGGACGTACATTCCTTCCTCCAATTGATTGTCCATTCCGTAAAGTGGATGAATTAATTAACATTGCAAAAAAACGTACGAATATTATCTTTATTGATTTTCATGCGGAAACTACAAGTGAAAAACAAGCGTTAGGTTGGTATGTAGATGGTCGTGCTACAGCAGTAGTGGGTACACATACACATGTTCCTACAGCAGATAATCGTATTTTACCAAGCGGAACTGCATATATCACAGATGTTGGTATGACAGGTCCTTACGATGGGATTTTAGGTATGGATCGAGAAGCGGTATTGAAGAAGTTTTTAACAAACTTACCAGTACGATTTGAAGTGACAAGTGGTAGAACACAATTAAGTGCAGTGCTAGTTGATGTGGATCCTAATACAGGAAAAGCTAAGAAAATCCAGCGTATCTTAATTAATGATGATCAGCCATTTTTTGAGTAATTTCTGGATAAGATTTAGAAAAGTTATTATTTTTTAATTTTTTAGAAAAATTACAGAAATTTAGCAGGAATACGCGTCATTCCTCGTGAATATAAGTTAAAGTGAAATAATTGCTAATACTTTTTATAGAAACGAGGAGGAAACGCGGAATGGAAATATTAAAAGTTAAAGCAACGTCGGTCCCTAATTCTGTAGCTGGTGCACTTGCAGGTGTTATTCGCGAACGCGGAACAGCAGAAATTCAAGCCATTGGTGCAGGTGCATTGAACCAAGCGGTAAAGGCAGTAGCAATTGCAAGAGGATTTGTAGCGCCTAGTGGTTTAGACCTGATTTGTATCCCAGCGTTCACAGATATTATGATTGATGGGGAAGAGCGTACAGCAATAAAATTAATTGTAGAACCTCGTTAAGTTTAAACAACCTGTTTGCAGTATGCAAACAGGTTGTTTTTATAATGGAGGAATGGAAATGAAAATTTTTGATGCTCATTGTGATGTACTCTTTCGATTATGGAGTGCACAGGGGAAAAAGGATTTTAAAAACGATCCGCAATTACATATTACATTTGAACAGTTAAAGAAAAGAAAAGGAAGTATACAATGTTTTGCTATATATGTGCCAGAAACGGTGCTATATGAAAAACGATTTGAAGTGGCATTACAAATGGTAGATATTTTTTATAATGAAATTTTATCATTACCGGGTGTAAAGTTTATTCAGACAAAAGATGATATTAACATGTTAAAACAGGACGAGATTGGAGCGATATTAACACTAGAAGGATGCGAAGCAATTGGAAAAGATGCAATGAAATTACGGTTGTTTTATCGTCTAGGAGTACGTTCTTTTGGACTAACATGGAATTATGCCAATTTATTAGCTGATGGTGCGCTAGAGACACGTGGGGCGGGTTTAACGACCTTTGGTAAACATGTTGTACAAGAACTTAATACGTTACATGTATGGACCGATGTGTCGCATCTGAATGAAAGAAGCTTTTGGGATGTGATAGAAATTGCAAAAAATCCTATTGCCTCCCATTCAAATTGTACGAAACTTTGTCAGCACCCACGTAATTTAAACGATGAACAACTTAGAGCTCTTATAAAGCGAAATAGCATGATCGGTGTTACTTTCGTACCACAGTTTCTAATAAGTGAAAAACAAGCGAATATAGCAGATATAGTAAAACATATCGAATATATTTGTTCATTAGGTGGAGAGAACAATATAGGGTTTGGTTCGGATTTTGATGGGATATTAGAAACAGTTGTAAATGTATCAGCGTATGGAGAATATGAAAATGTAATTAATGAGCTTTGTAAACACTATGCTGCATCTACTGTAGAGCGATTTTTATATGATAATTTTGTTGAACATATAAGCTTTTAAGATTTTCGTTTTAAAAATCCAGAAAAATTAGAATTAATTCATTTGATATTATTGCTTTTTTTAAGACCTAATACTAGAATGAAAAACAAAATAGCTTTATACTAAAGATTCAGGGAAATCAGAAGAGGCATAATTTGCGTCCGTTGTAGTTTATTTGTATAAAAAATGCTAAACTATTACTGTAAAAAAATACACTACAATGAATGCAGCCAAAAGGGGTGTAGGAGATGATTAGTCAACTTTCATGGAAAGTTGGAGGCCAACAAGGTGAAGGAATTGAAAGTACAGGAGAAATCTTCTGTATTGCATTAAACCGATTAGGATATTACCTATACGGTTACCGCCACTTCTCATCACGTATTAAAGGCGGCCATACAAATAATAAAATTCGTGTAAGTACAACAGAAGTACGCGCGATCTCAGATGATTTAGATATTTTGATTGCTTTTGATCAAGAAACAATTGATTTTAACTTCCACGAACTACGTCCAGGTGGAATTGTAGTTGCGGATGCGAAATTTAATCCAACAATACCTGATAATACAGATGTAAATCTATATGTGATACCGTTTACAGATATTGCTTCAGAATTAGGTACATCATTAATGAAAAACATGGTTGCTGTTGGGGCATCAAGTGCGGTATTAGGATTAGATGAAACAGCTTATTTAAATGTTGTTGAAGAGATCTTTGGTCGTAAAGGAGAGCAAGTCGTTCAAAAGAATATGGACGCAATTAAACGTGGCTCTCAATATATGAAAGAGTTGCTAGGTGAGAAAGTTAACATGATGCAGCTTGAAAAAGCTGATGGTAAGAAACGCATGTTTATGATTGGAAACGATGCAATCGCATTTGGTGCGGTAGCTGGTGGTGCTCGCTTTATGTCTGCATATCCAATTACACCTGCATCTGAAATTATGGAATACTTAATTAAAAAATTACCAAAAGTTGGCGGAACAGTAATCCAAACTGAGGATGAAATTGCAGCTTGTACAATGGCAATCGGTGCAAACTATGCTGGTGTTCGTACATTAACTGCATCTGCTGGTCCAGGTCTATCTTTAATGATGGAAGCGATTGGTTTAGCGGGGATTACAGAAACACCATTAGTAATTGTTGATACACAACGTGGTGGTCCAAGTACAGGATTACCAACGAAACAAGAGCAGTCGGATTTAATGGCGATGATTTACGGTACGCACGGTGAGATTCCAAAAATCGTAATGGCGCCAAGTACAGTTGAAGAAGCTTTCTATGATATTGTAGAAGCATTTAACCTAGCTGAAGAATATCAAGTACCTGTTATTTTCTTAACGGATTTACAGCTTTCTCTAGGAAAACAAACTGTAGAACCGCTTACGTTAGATAAAGTGGAAATTCGTCGCGGCAAGCTTGATTTAGAAGCGGAATTACCAGAACGTGAAAATAAAGCATACTTCAAGCGTTATGAAGTAACCGAAGATGGCGTTTCACCACGTGTTTTACCTGGTATGAAAAATGGTGTTCACCATGTTACAGGTGTAGAACATGATGAAACTGGTAAACCATCTGAATCAGCAATAAACCGTAAAGATCAAATGGACAAACGTTTCCGTAAAATGGAGAACTTGAAGTTTAACACCCCTGTCTATAAAAATGTTAAGCATAAAGATGCGGACGTATTGCTTGTTGGGTTTAACTCAACTCGTGGTGCAATCGAAGAGGCAATGGAGCGCTTAGAACAAGAGGGTATGAAAGTAAACCATGCTCATGTACGTTTAGTTCACCCGTTCCCAACAGCTGAAATCGATCCACTTGTGAAAAATGCGAAGCGTGTTGTAGTGGTAGAAAACAACGCAACAGGTCAGCTTGCTAACATTATGAAAATGAATCTTGGTAACGGTGAGAAAATTTCTAGTCTTTTAAAATATGATGGGAACCCATTCTTGCCGAAAGAGATTTACAACGAATGCAAAAAAGGGGTTGTATTAAATGGCAACATTTAAGGACTTTCGTAACAGCGTAAAACCAAACTGGTGCCCAGGTTGCGGAGACTTCTCGGTGCAAGCTGCAATTCAACGTGCGGCAGCTAACGTTGGTTTAAATCCAGATGAACTTGCTGTTATCTCCGGTATCGGCTGTTCAGGTCGTATTTCAGGTTATATTAATTCATATGGTGTGCATAGTATTCATGGTCGTGCCCTTCCAATTGCACAAGGTGTGAAAATGGCAAATCGTGATTTAACAGTTATCGCATCAGGTGGTGACGGTGATGGATTTGCGATTGGTATGGGACATACAATCCATTCTATTCGTCGTAACATCGACATTACTTACATCGTAATGGATAACCAAATTTACGGATTAACAAAAGGGCAAACTTCACCGCGTAGTGAAGCTGGATTTAAAACGAAAAGCACACCACAAGGTTCAATTGAACCGTCACTAAATGTTATGGAAATGGCTTTAACAGCTGGTGCTACATTTGTGGCGCAAAGCTTTTCAAGTGATTTAAAAGAACTAACACAAATTATTGAAGCTGGTATTAACCATAAAGGATTTTCATTAATTAACGTATACAGCCCATGTGTTACTTACAATAAAGTAAATACTTACGATTGGTTTAAAGAGAATTTAACAAAACTAAGTACAGTAGAGGGATATGATCCATCTAATCGCATGATGGCTATGCAAATGTTAATGGAAAATAACGGATTAGTAACAGGTTTAATATATCAAAATACAGCGCAACCTTCGTACCAAGAACTTGTAAAAGGCTATAGTGAGAAGCCTTTAGTGCAAGCTGATTTAAATATGGATCAGAAAATGTTTGATGAACTCGTAGCTGAATTTATGTAATGTAAGAAGAGGAGGTTGCCATTTGGTAACCTTTTTTTATGAGTAAAAAATATAGGATAGTCTTATTTACTTAGAAAATTCAGAATGGTAAAATAATATATAAATCGTTGTATGAAAATGGCGAGTTCATTGCTGATGAAATGTAAGATCAGACAGAGCCTCTTTCTTGTTAAAATTGGCGCAACGCTTCATACTATGGTAATGTTTATAGGGATAAAGCAATATGCTTTTGGATAGGACAAAAAGAAGTATGAAAAGGGAATGTCTATTTGTGTGGGGAAGACTTCATTCTTATGAATGATTAGATTGATTACTCAAGTTTCAAAGGACAAGTTATCTCTCAAGCTATCTAACCATTTTTGAGGTGAGTCAAAGCGCATTAAAATGGACTATAGAGTGTGTATAGTTAAGGGTGAAAGGAGATTACCAATGAACGAGCAACAACGATTAGCAAGTCGACAAGCAAATTCCTCTACGAAAAAAGAAGAGAAAGATTATAGTAAATACTTTGAAAGTGTATACCAACCACCTTCCTTAAAAGATGCGAAAAAACGAGGGAAAGAAGAAGTTAAAATTGAACGGGATTTTGGCTTACCTGAAGAATTTCGCAATTTTGGTACAGGAAGAAAGTTCTATATTCGTACATATGGTTGTCAAATGAATGAGCATGATACGGAAGTAATGGCGGGTATTTTCACCGCACTTGGATATGAGCCAACCTTTTCAACTGAAGATGCAGATGTAGTTTTATTAAATACTTGTGCAATTCGTGAAAATGCTGAAAATAAAGTTTTCGGTGAATTAGGTCATTTAAAGTCATTAAAAAGAAGAAATCCGGACCTTTTAATTGGTGTATGTGGTTGTATGTCTCAAGAAGAATCTGTTGTAAATAAAATTATGCAAAAAAATCAGCATGTAGATATGGTGTTTGGAACGCATAATATTCATAGATTGCCGTATATTCTAAAAGATGCGATGTTCTCGAAGGAGACGGTAGTTGAAGTTTGGTCAAAAGAAGGGGATGTAATTGAAAACCTTCCGAAAGTACGCCGTGGTGATATTAAAGCTTGGGTAAATATTATGTATGGCTGTGATAAGTTCTGTACATATTGTATCGTGCCGTATACACGTGGAAAAGAGAGAAGCAGACGTCCAGAAGACATTATCCAAGAAATTCGTCATTTAGCTGCGAATGGTTATAAAGAAATTACATTACTTGGCCAGAACGTAAATGCATATGGTAAAGACTTTGAAGATTTTGAATACGGTCTTGGCGATTTAATGGACGAACTCCGTAAAGTTGATATTGCCCGTATTCGTTTTACAACGAGCCATCCACGTGATTTCGATGATCACTTAATTGAAGTGCTTGGAAAAGGTGGAAACTTAGTAGAACATATGCACTTACCAGTTCAATCTGGAAGCACAGATATGTTAAAAATTATGGCGCGCAAATATTCACGTGAGCATTATTTAGAACTTGTAAGAAAAATTAAAGAAGCAATTCCAAATGCAGTATTCACAACTGATATTATCGTTGGTTTCCCGAATGAAACAGATGAGCAATTTGAAGAAACGATGTCGTTATATCGTGAAGTAGGATTTGATACTGCCTTTACCTTTATTTATTCTCCGCGCGAAGGTACACCAGCTGCAAAAATGAAAGATAATGTACCGATGGAAGTGAAAAAAGAACGTCTTCAACGCTTAAATACACTAGTAAATACGTTGGCAATTGAAAAGAATAATCGTTACAAAGGTCAAATTGTAGAAGTGTTAGTTGATGGGGAAAGTAAAAATAATCCAGAAGTACTCGCAGGTTATACTCGTACGAATAAACTTGTAAACTTCGTCGCTTCAAAATCTTTAATTGGTCAGCTTGTGAAAGTAAAAGTAACGGAAGCAAAAACTTGGTCTCTTAACGGGGAATTAGTTGAAGAGCCGATTGAGGTGGAATAATAGATGAAAGCATATTCGAAAGATGAAATTGTTGAACAAGCGAAAGAATTAGCAAAAATGATTTCTGAAACAGAAGAAGTTGATTTCTTTAAGAAAGCAGAGGCGCAAATTCATAAAAATGAAAATGTAAAGCGCGCAATTGATGAAATTAAAGCACTGCAAAAACAAGCAGTAAACTTGCAGCATTACGGGAAATGGGAAGCTTTGAAAAAAGTAGAAGCTGACATTGATGCATTGCAAGATAAGTTGGATAGTATCCCAGTTGTGCAAGAATTTAAATCTTCACAAACATATGTAAATGACTTACTACAGCTAGTTGCAAGTACGATTTCTAACAACGTAACAGATGAAATATTAATTTCAACTAATGGCGATGTATTGAAGGGTGAAACGGGCGCAGCGGTAGAAAGTAAAAAAGGAAATTGTGGTTGTTAAAGAGATGTCGAATTGACATCTCTTTTTTTAATGGGTTAAACGTAAGTTCTTCTCGAAAAAAGAATGACACATTCCGCTATTGTCACGCATATGATTAAGTGAATAGTGATTGAGGAGGGTTACGAATGTCCGAATTTAGAGAGATTATTACAAAAGCAGTGGTTGGAAAAGGACGTAAGTATACAAAGTCAACGCATACATGTGAATCGAATAATGAGCCAACAAGTATTTTAGGGTGCTGGGTAATTAACCACTCGTACGAAGCAAGAAAGAATGGAAAGCATGTGGAAATTGAAGGTTTCTATGATGTGAACACTTGGTATTCATTTGATGGTAATACAAAGACAGAAGTTGTAACAGAACGTGTGAACTACACTGATGAAGTGAGTATTGGGTATCGTGATAAAAACTTTTCTGGTGATGATTTAGAAATTATTGCTCGTGTCATTCAGCCACCAAATTGTTTAGAAGCTCTTGTATCACCAAATGGTAATAAAATTGTTGTAACTGTAGAACGTGAATTTGTAACAGAAGTAGTTGGGGAAACGAAAATTTGTGTAAGTGTAAATCCTGAAGGTTGCGTAGAATCAGACGAGGATTTCCAAGTCGATGATGATGAGTTTGAAGAATTAGATCCGAACTTTATCGTCGATGCAGAAGAAGAGTAATAGAAAGCTAGGGAGAAGTTCTTCCTAGCTTTTTACTTTACATAAGTGATGCTTGAATGAACATGATTCCTTATGAAATGTGCTATAATGAGGAAAGACTCCTGAAATAGGAGATATGGATGTCCGTGAAGTGTGACATATATGAAAATTGATTACTATGTAAGAATTATGGAGGAAAAGTATGACTCAATATACCCCTATGATACAGCAATATTTAAAGGTTAAGGCAGACTATCAAGATGCCTTTTTATTTTTCCGATTAGGTGATTTTTATGAAATGTTCTTTGAAGATGCGGTTAAAGCAGCTCATGAACTTGAAATTACATTAACGAGCCGAGATGGTGGCAGTAGTGATCGTATACCGATGTGCGGTGTACCGCATCATGCAGCTAAAAATTATATTGAACAACTGGTTGAAAAAGGATATAAAGTAGCTGTTTGTGAGCAAGTGGAAGATCCAAAAACAGCTAAAGGTGTAGTGCGCCGTGAAGTCGTACAACTAATTACGCCAGGAACGATGATGGAAGGGCGTACTATTGACGAGAAAGAAAATAACTTCTTAGCAGCATTAACACATTTTGAAGATGGATCGTATGCTTTAGCTTGTAATGATTTAACGACTGGACAAAATACAGTAACGTTGTTAACAGGTTCAGTAGAAGATATTTTATTAGAAGTGTATGCAACTGGTTCAAAAGAAATTGTTGTAGATTCTACATTTTCAAAAGATGAATTAAATAAATTAACTGCAACATTAAAAATGACGATTTCGTATGAAGATGCAACAACGATTCCGGAAGGGTTAGAACATCTTGTGAAAAACGTTTCGCAAGCAAAGTTAATTAAAGCAGTTGGACGCTTATTTAACTATGTGATAAGAACGCAAAAACGTTCGTTAGACCATTTGCAACCAGTGGAAATTTATTATACGAATCAATTTATGAAAATTGATGTGCATTCAAAGCGAAATTTAGAGCTGACAGAAACACTTCGAACGAAAGAAAAAACAGGATCATTATTATGGCTATTAGATAAAACGAAAACAGCTATGGGTGGTCGTATGTTAAAACAGTGGATGGAACGTCCACTGATCCAAAAAGAAAAAGTAGAAGAGCGTTTAGAAATGGTTGAAACATTTGTAAATGATTACTTCTTACGTGAAGATTTAAAAGAAAAATTAAAAGAAGTATATGATTTAGAACGTTTAGCTGGGAAAGTTGCATTTGGTAATGTGAATGCACGGGACTTATTACAGTTAAGACGATCTTTACTTCAAGTACCGGCTATTTTAGAAGCGATTAGTCTGTTAGATAATGCTTATGCAGCAAGGTTAATTCAAGGTGCGGATCCATGTGAGAGCTTAACTGAATTGCTAGGAAGAAGTATTCAAGAAAACCCACCGCTTTCTATTAAAGATGGAGATATTATTAAAGACGGTTATAATGACAAGCTTGATCAATATCGTTACATTAGTAAAAACGGGAAAACGTGGATCGCTGAGCTTGAAAAACGAGAGCGTGATATTACAGGAGTTAAATCGTTAAAAATCGGGTACAACCGTATTTTCGGCTACTACATTGAAGTGACGAAGGCGAATCTTGCAGCACTTCCAGAAGGCCGCTATGAGCGTAAACAAACGCTTGCTAATGCTGAACGTTTCATAACAGATGAATTAAAAGAAAAAGAAACATTAATCTTAGAAGCAGAAGAGAAAATTGTACAATTAGAATACGATTTATTTACAGCGCTTCGCGAAGAAGTCAAAGTATTTATTCCGAAATTACAGCATTTAGCGAAAGTAATTAGTGAACTAGACGTACTGCAAAGTTTTGCGACAGTTAGTGAAGAAGAACAGTTTGTAAAACCTGTTTTAACAACTAAGCGCGAAATCTTTATTAAAGATGGTCGTCATCCTGTCGTTGAAAAAGTATTGAACGGGAAATTGTATGTACCGAATGATTGTATTATGCCGGAGAAGATGGATGTCTTTTTAATTACAGGACCGAACATGTCTGGTAAAAGTACGTATATGAGACAATTAGCACTTGTAACTGTTATGTCACAGATTGGTTGTTTCGTACCAGCAACAGAAGCGGTATTACCCGTATTCGATCAAATCTTTACGAGAATTGGTGCAGCGGATGATTTAATTTCGGGTCAAAGTACATTTATGGTCGAAATGTTAGAAGCGAAAAATGCAATTGCAAATGCATCAGAAAGAAGTTTAATTTTATTCGATGAAATTGGACGCGGTACATCTACGTATGATGGTATGGCACTTGCACAAGCAATCATTGAACATATTCATGACCAAATTGGTGCGAAAACGTTATTCTCTACGCATTATCATGAATTGACGGTGCTAGAAGAAAGTTTAGGACAATTGAAGAATGTACACGTTTCAGCTATTGAAGAGAACGGAAAAGTAGTATTCCTTCATAAAATTCAAGATGGAGCAGCTGATAAAAGTTACGGAATTCACGTTGCGCAACTTGCGGAGCTTCCAGATAGCTTAATCGCTCGTGCGAAAGAAGTGTTAGCGCAACTAGAAGGACAAGAAGAAATTATTATTCCAAAGCGTACAGAAGTGAAAGTACAAGAAGTTGCTCCAGAACCAGCTGTTGTAAAAGAAGAACCAGCAGAAATACAAGAGACGAAAGTAGAGACTGAGGAAGAATCGCAATTATCATTCTTTGGTGGAGAACAGTCTTCAAAAAAACAAGACAAGTCAGTGCTAGATGCAAAAGAAACGGCAGTACTTGCGCAAATTAAAAAAATTGATTTACTTGATATGACACCTTTAGAGGCGATGAACGAACTGTATCGCTTGCAGAAAAAGTTAAAGAAAGGATGAGTAAGTAGATGGGGAAAATTCGCAAACTCGATGATCAACTCTCTAACTTAATTGCGGCAGGGGAAGTGGTAGAGCGCCCTGCCTCAGTCGTAAAAGAACTTGTGGAAAATTCTATCGATGCGAATAGTACATCTATTGAAATCCACTTAGAAGAAGCTGGTTTATCAAAAATTCGCATCATTGATAATGGGGATGGCATTGCAGAAGAAGATTGTATCGTCGCTTTTGAACGACATGCGACGAGCAAAATTAAAGATGAAAACGATCTGTTTCGCATCAGAACACTCGGTTTTCGCGGTGAGGCATTGCCGAGTATTGCCTCAGTTAGTGAATTAGAATTAATCACTAGCACAGGTGATGCGCCTGGTACACACCTTATGATTAAAGGTGGAGACATTATAAAGCAGGAGAAAACAGCGAGTCGAAAAGGAACAGATATTACAGTACAAAACTTATTCTTTAATACACCAGCGCGACTTAAATATATGAAGACCATTCATACAGAGCTTGGGAATATTACAGATATCGTGTATCGTATCGCAATGTCACACCCAGAAGTATCGTTAAAGCTGTTTCATAATGAAAAGAAATTGCTTCATACATCAGGAAATGGTGATGTAAGACAAGTACTTGCATCAATTTACAGTATTCAAGTTGCGAAGAAGCTTATTCCAATTGAAGCTGAATCTTTAGATTTCACAATTAAAGGTTATGTAACATTACCAGAAGTAACGAGAGCATCTCGAAATTATATGTCAACGATCGTAAATGGCCGTTACGTTCGAAATTTCGTATTAATGAAAGCCATTCAGCAAGGATACCATACATTATTGCCAGTCGGACGATATCCAATCGGCTTCTTATCGATTGAAATGGATCCGATGCTTGTTGACGTTAACGTACATCCAGCGAAATTAGAAGTTCGTTTTAGTAAAGAACAAGAGTTGCTAAAGCTTATCGAAGAAACATTGCAAGCAGCATTTAAAAAAATACAGCTCATTCCAGATGCAGGTGTAACAACGAAGAAAAAAGAAAAAGATGAAAGTGTGCAAGAGCAGTTCCAATTTGAGCATGCAAAGCCGAAAGAGCCATCTATGCCAGACATCATTTTACCGACGGGCATGGATGAAAAACGAGAAGAACCACTGGCAGTGAAACAGCCAGCACAACTGTGGCAACCGCCGAAGCAAGAATGGCAGCCACCACAGTCGCTCGTAAGAGAAGAACAAAGTTGGCAACCATCTACTAAACCGATAATAGAAGAACCGATTCGAGAAGAGAAATCGTGGAACAGTAACGATGAAGACTTTGAATTAGAGGAATTGGAAGAAGAAGTTCAGGAAATAGAAGAGATTGAAATGAACGGTAATGATTTACCACCGCTTTATCCAATTGGACAAATGCACGGAACATATATTTTCGCTCAAAATGATAAAGGCTTATATATGATTGACCAACATGCCGCGCAGGAACGTATTAATTATGAATACTTCCGTGATAAAGTAGGAAGAGTAGCGCAAGAAGTACAAGAACTACTTGTACCATACCGTATTGACCTATCTCTTACTGAATTTTTACGTGTCGAAGAGCAACTAGAAGAACTGAAAAAAGTTGGATTATTCTTGGAGCAATTCGGTCATCAATCCTTTATCGTCCGCTCGCATCCAACGTGGTTCCCAAAAGGACAAGAAACAGAAATTATCGACGAAATGATGGAACAAGTCGTTAAACTAAAAAAAGTTGACATTAAAAAACTACGTGAAGAAGCAGCCATCATGATGAGCTGTAAAGCATCCATTAAAGCAAATCAATATTTAACCAACGATCAAATATTTGCTTTACTGGAAGAACTACGTACAACAACAAACCCATACACATGCCCGCACGGAAGACCAATTCTTGTGCATCATTCTACTTATGAGTTGGAGAAGATGTTTAAGAGGGTTATGTAGGGATACTGTTCATAGAGAAAAATGGTTCCTTGTTATTTTAATAAAATATAGAGAGAAATAAAAAGGAGCGATAGTAACAAGTCGCTCCTTTTTAATATAATTCTTTTGCAACTATATTTTAAAAATTCATTTATAAACTAGAGATAACCTCAACCTATTTGTACTTTATATGTGCTTTATCAATTTTTTGTAAGGAAAGAGGTTTTTAATTTACAGATTTATCAGAATTATGTAAAGTGTAGATAAAACCATAAAACGGGGTGTTCTTTATGTGTACTAGTTTGACATTACAGACAAAAAACGGTCAGCATCTTTTTGCAAGAACGATGGACTTCACATTAGATTTGAATCAAGAAGTAATAGTCATTCCTCGACATTACCAGTGGAATAATATAACTGGTGAAATCATTAATACGGAACATGCTACGGTCGGAATGGGAATTAATCATCAAGGAAGGATCATTATGGCGGACGGAGTAAATGAAGCAGGTATGACATGTGCAACACTCTATTTTCCAGGATTCGCTACTTATAGTCAAAGCATAGATGACAACAAAACGAATTTGGCTCCATTTGATTTTGTGACTTGGAGTCTCACACAATTCAATTCTGTCAAAGAGTTAAAGAAATCTGTAGATAGCCTTACCTTTTTGGATATACCATTACCGGATTTAGGACTTACGCCACCACTACATTGGATTTTAGCGGATAAATGGGGAGATTGTATTGTACTGGAGCCGACAAATGAAGGATTAAAAATGTATGACAACCCACTAGGAGTGATGACGAATAGTCCGGAGTTTAATTGGCATTTGCAAAATTTAAGACAATATATAGGCCTTAAATCGCAGCCATTCGCGCCAACTGAGTGGAGTAACTTACCATTAAGTGCTTTTGGTCAGGGCTCAGGTTCAATGGGACTTCCAGGGGATTTCACCCCGCCATCAAGGTTTGTGCGTGCAGCATATGGCAAACAAAACATTCAAGGTATAGATAGTGAAGAAGAGGGAGTATCGGCCCTATTTCATATTTTATCAAATTGCGAGGTTCCTAAAGGCGGAGTAATAACAGAAGAAGGTGCATTAGATAATACCATATATACAAGCGTAATGTGTATGGAATCTGGAACATATTATTATCATACCTACGATTGTAGACAAATTATAGCCATTCATTTATTTCATGAAAATTTAGATACAGATGAGATTAAAGCCTATTCGTTCCAGCGGAAACAAAAAATATTTTATGAAAACTAAGTTGCTTTGAAACTGCGTTTGGTAAATTTTAAAATATATATAATAGAGCAATAATGTCTATAAAAATTAGGGATCGGAAGGGATATAATTGATAATCTAATAAGTAACCTGAATAAATATCCCTTAAGAGAAAATAGACGTAAAATATTCAAGGTGTTATATAAATTCAAGCCAATGACTCCAACCAGTAAAATTCTGCTGGTAGGAGCATTAGCTAAGAAACTTATTTTTTATTAAACTAGCTTTTATTTCTTTTAGAAGGTCCATTAAAGTACTATTAGGTAAAGTAAACATGGAAGTACTTTATTTATAAATAGTAAAGAACAAAAAGGTATGGAAAATATCCATACCTTTTTTGTTCTTCCATTATCTATGTATAAAAAAGCGCCGTATATCAGCACTTTTTAAAAATACGTGGGTTGTATAAGAAAGATTTATATAATAACTATGCAAGGTCTAATATAGATTCTTATTTGATTAATTGTTATAAGAGTCTATAAGGTTATTTATTTTTATTATTATTATTATTATTATTATTAATTTTTTCCGTATATAACACCTGTTCTTTATAGTGTTTTTTAATTGGGAAAGTATGTGTACCTGAGCCGTTTTTGAAAGTTTTATTGATGGGATTTTTTAGTGGGATTGTTGTAGTTTCAGTAAATTCATATGGGTAGTTTATTTTAGATTTATCTTCAAACATGAAAATGCCTCCTTTTAGGATTTCCTGAATTCTTTACTATAACATGATATGCATATAGATTTTTTTTGGACTAGTTATTTATATAGGTTAATGGAATTAAATTACGTAACTACTGAAATATTTCAAAGGAAAACAATGTGAGAAATATATGATAATGCTTCTTTTATTTATTAGGGAAGGAAATATTGCATATATATTCGTTATAAATTGTTTTTATAATATGGTTTATATAGACTTTTCCTGATAATATAATGCGGGAGATTATAGTGTTATTAGGTTATTAGGAACATTTAATGCTGTTTCACAACTGAAAGGAAAATGAAAAAAAACTGAAACTTTTCTCATAAAAATTCAATCTAACTTGAAAAATGAAAGGAAAATGAAATTTTCCAAAAGATATTCTTTGTTAAGATAAAAAGCATACATACAAAAAGTATTGACATATCTTAAAAATGTATTTTCAAGATATAGTGGGGGAAAAGATGAGAGTAGAAAAACAATTAATAAAAAAGATGTATTATGAAACATTCCTAATGGAGAATGAAACAAAACCACCTATTGATGTACTTGGAGAAGTTTATGTAAACGAAGAAAGAAATGAGATTTCTGATGGATCTTACATTCGTTTTGCACAAGGTGAATTTTATTATCACCATCAAGATTTTGAAGCAGCTATTTTTAAATGGGAGAAAGTTAGTAATGAATTAGCACCATGGGCACAAAAAAATATTGCCGATGCTTATTTCGAGCTTAATCAATTACCAGTTTCTGAAAATGTTTATACTTCCATTACTACTGATAATATAATATTGATGACGGAGATTAGATTACAATTACTTTCTCTTTACATAGAGCAAAATAATTTTGACTCTGCTTTCGCTGTTATTAAAGAAGCAGTTTCTTTAAATCCGGATTATCCAAATGTCACAAAAATTGCCCGTTCCTTTTATGAGGAGCAGCAAGATTTTGATAGTGCAGTAGAGCTTGCTGTGAATGAGTTAATTCGAACAGAATCTTATCCGTGGTTTGAGGTTTTAAAAGGATATATCGATAAAAGATTTACTAAACATATTTCACCAGATTATTTTTATGAAGTATTAGTTACGTTAAATAATGTAGATCAAGTACAATTTACGCAAATGGTTTCATCACTTTGGAATAGTTATAAAAATGAACAAAATTACTTATCATGGCTTAACACAATAAATGAATTTTTCTTACATATTGAAATACATTCGTCCGATATATGGGACAAAATTTCTTCTCTTTACGAAGGAACGTACTTTGAATTAATTCAAGGTCAATATATCCTTAAACAATTGCACGATATCATTCCAAACTTGTTAACAAATTGGTTAAAGGTTGTCAATCCATCTTATGCTGTATTTCCATCTGCAGCTGTATTGGCATGGGATGAGATTTTCCCTTCCGAAATAGATTCAGCAAATATAAAACATGCTGAAAACCTGTTGTTATATTCTATTAATCATGTGAACGGCTTAGAGTATAGTTTGCATCTTTTTGAATCTATTACAGAGTGGGCACAAAAGCATAATATAGAAATGGGTCACCGATTTAGATGGTTAGTTGGCGAGCTCGCAGATTTAAGCACAAATCGCATTTTAGTAACGGGAACTTCAGGAAACGGAAAAACTACATTTATTAACTCTATAATAGGAGAAAATATATTAGAAAAATCAATTTCAAATGTAGTAGTTTTAAAAAATGATGCGCATACAGAAATTAACGCCATAACAGACTTAGCAATTACAACAACTGAAGATGTCTCGGATTATCATAATATGATGTCTCAGCACCATCAAACATATAGAGATAGAGCATGTGTTGAATTTAAATTACCATGCAGATTTTTAAGTGAAAATAAACTTACATTTGTAGTTACACCTGGATTTAATAGGAATAACGATACTAGATATGAAGTATTCGAATATTTGAATACTGTAGACGAATTACTATTCGTATTGAATGCGGATTCGCCTTTTACTGACAAAGAACGTGATATTCTATTAAGCATTCAAGAACATACACCAAATTTACAAATTCATTTCTTATTAAATAAGATCGATAACATTTACAGTGATGCAGAAGTGAAAAGAGTATTACATGATACGCAAGCGAGAATAAACACATATTTCCCGCATGCGAGAATTTTCCCTTACTCTTCGTTATATACAAGTAGTCAACAATTAAATGATTTAACTGAGTTTATTCATTTTAACTTTAATCATAAAAATGTCGATGCAGCACGTACGGAAAACCTATTGTTTTTCATTCGAAAAACAATTACATATCTATTGGATAAACGCGTTGAGAAAGAAAACAATTTAGTGGATTCTATTCATTGGAATGAAGATATGCTAGTGAAACTAAATGGTAGCATTAATAATCTTACTACTTTTGAGAAGGAAAAAATTCATTTCATTACAAAATCATATCGCACAATGAAAACGGAAATTACGAATGATCTTACTGAAAATATTCCGAAGATATTACAGAGTTGTTCGGATTTAATTAGTGAAGAAAGCGATTTCGGGCACATTGATACGGAACTAAATAAAGCGATGAATGAAAGAGTACATAAATATTTAGAACAAACTGTATTACCTAATTTTGCTCTTTCTATGCAAAATTGGATTGCGATTTCTAATAATGAGCTCCTTCAAAGTCAATCGTACCTAGAAGAACTTAGTGAAGGACTTAATTCTTTATTTGGAGAAAATCGAATACAGTTAGAATGTGATTTTAAAGTGCTTGATGACTGGCGCAGAGATACTGACAGAATGACGACTAGAATACAAATGGATGAAGTAAATATTTTACGTCGCTTTACGCCAGCACAATTTTTACTGAAAAGTGCCGGTAAATTATTTGGAGTTCTTCCTAAAAACAAAGGTATGCTATATAACAAATACAAACAGTATGTAGAAAATGAAGATTATACCGAGGTAACGGCTTCTATTATGAAGAATTTTTTCTTGCAATTTGAGCTATTTGAAAACACGCAAGAGCGGGATATTAACATATTCTTTAGGGATCCATTTAACTCCTTGAAACATGCTGTAGAAAACACTCATTTAGAAATACAAGAAAAACAAGAGATGTTACATAAGATGAAATCACAACCTGAAGTTTATCATGATTCTATCATGCTCTTTGAATTGAGATTACGTCAATGTGAAGTAATTTTAAATATAGGTGATGATCATACCTATACAGATGTAAGTTTAGAAACAAGCGTAGAATAAAAGTAAAACATATCAGATTTTTTATAAGAGAGTAAAAGGGAGCAACTGTAATGAGTTGCTCCCTTTTCATATTTAGATTATTTTTCAGTCTCTTTAATTTTAGTTTGTACTTCGCCAGTTTTAACTTTATTACTCTCTGAGAACCGTAATAAATCGCCTTCAATAATTTTGTCAGACATTCGTAATTCATTTTGTGCACGATTAATGAGTGCTTGTGCTTCTTTTTTTGGTAAATCTACAATTTCACCCGTTATGCGGTCATAGAAAGTGTTGTTTGTGTATGCATACTTGTCTGTAATAAAGCTACCATCACGTAAAACAACAAAACCGGTATATTCATCTGAAAACATATCACGACCAAACCGAATATCGTTCGTAGTATCAATCCCTAATAAATTTAGAATAGTAGGTTTCATATCGATTTGTCCCGTAGGTTTTGAAATTGTTTGACCTTCTGTTTGGCCAGGCATATGAATATATAAAGGTGTGCGTTGTAAATTTAAAGTATCGAATTCTGTTATTTGATCTTTTTCTAAAAACTGTGCCATTGCACGATTATGTTTTTCAGAAATGCCATAATGATCACCATACAACACAATAATAGAATCATCATACATTCCTTCGGCTTTTAAACGCTCAATAAATTTTTTAATTGACTCGTCTAAGTAACGTGCTGTTACGATATAACGATCAAATACGCCATTACCAGAGTTGTATGGTTCAATAAATTTTGTATCTTCATCATACGTAAATGGATAATGGTTCGTTAAAGTAAGGAAACGAGCGTAAAATGGTTGATCAACAGTTTTTAATATATCTACTGATTGATCAAAGTATTCGATATCTTTTAATCCCCAATTTAAATTTGTTTCTGGCGTAATTTTGTAATCAAGTTCATTATAGTAACGATCATAACCGAGAGCAGAGTACATAATGTTACGATTCCAAAATGTTGCGTTATTCGCATGGAATACAGAAGTGAAATAACCTTGCTGACGTAAAATTTCTGGAGTCGCAGTATAATCATTGTTACCGTGCGTGAAAAATACAGCTCCTCGATTTAATGGATACAACGACGTATCGATTAGAAATTCAGAATCGGACGTTTTTCCTTGCCCAGTTTGGTGGAAAAAGTTATCAAAGTAATAGCTTTCATTTATGAATTCATTCAAGAATGGTGTAACTTCTTGACCGTTAACTGATGCGCCTATTAAAAAGGTTTGCAGGGATTCAAGAGTAACGACAATTACGTTTTTTCCTTTCGCTGCACCAAACATGTTAGGGTTTGGCTCACTTTGGTTTGCCTTTACGTAGTTTGCAGTTTCTTGTAATTTACTACTATCAGCAAGTGCTTTTTGTGATCCTGCTTTTACTTGTAGTGTTAAATCATATACTTGATGAGTGTATAGTCCCAAATTTTTAACAAGCATGACTCGGTCGAATGATCTCGTTAATAGTTCAGGTCGTTCTTTTTCTGCAAGGTGTAGATTCGCAAAAAATACACCAAACGTTAAGAGAAAATATAACAAGCGTGCCGGATGAGTTACACGTCCTGTTTGGAAGACTAGTGCTTTCTTCTTTAATAAAATAAAGAAGAAAATAATGTCTACGAATGCCAGAATAATTTTGTAGTTCAATATTTCTATAATACTGCCGCCTAATTGACCAAAGTTTGATGTTTGCCCGAGTACTGGTAACGTAACGAAATCACTATAAAAATCATAGAACATGACATTCCCAACAAGTACGATTGTTAATAAGAGATTAATACATAGCGCGATATAATTTCTCTTTTCCCCAGTTGCAAATAATGCTAATCCGACAAAAGCTAATGATGCAGCGAGAGGGCTAATAAACAAAATAAGCTCTTGTGTAGAAGACTCAATTTTTAAATCGAAACTGAATCTTGTAATAAGATATGTTTTTAACCATACTGCTAAAGCAATTATTAAAACAAAGCTTATATTTTGCATTTGTAGATTGATTTTATTTTTCATTTTTACACCTTCTTTATACAATTTATTTAACTTGTGTTATATATTATATTTTCATAACTATTAGAGTGTAATGGACCATTTAATGGTTTCTAAAGGTAATAATATGAAGTATTCATATACGTACAATGGGGAATTTTAAAGCGCAAATCTATTTTTTGAAACAGAACAGAAAAAGTCATAGTTGTAGTAAAAAATACTTATAGACATCCTAACATATTAAACACTATGATGATGTTACAAAATATCGAACAAATGAAAGTGGAAATGAATAGAGGCTTTTAAAACTGTTGACATTCAATTTGTTAGAATTGAATGTCGATAGTTTTACCATACATAGTTATGTTACATATGTATTTCGTAAAATCCCGATTCTTGGCGGGATAATCATTAGCAGGGGAAGGACAAGGTACATAAACAAAGTGTTATAGAAGTTAAAATATTTGATTGCTATCTTAATGAAAGAAATTAAATATGAGATAAATATTTTCCAACATACAACCCACTTGCAGCAGCTTGAGATAATGAATGAGTGACGCCTGAACAATCTCCAACTAAAAATAGCCCATGCACACTTGTTTCAAAATGGTTATTGGTTTTTATCGTAGGAGCATAGAACTTTCCGTCAATTCCATATAATAAAGTATCTTTATCGATTGGTTCTTGGATAAATTGTTTTAAACGTAATAAAAATTCTTTAAGCCCTTCAATATATAATCGAGGAATTTCTGTATTCAAATCTCCATAATCTCCTTGTAGTGTAGGCTGTATACGGTTATGTTTCATGCCGTTCTCTGTTGTAGGTTGTTTATTTAGTAAGTCCTCTAAGCGCTGTATAACAATTCGATCTTGTCCTTGGTTAATGCTTTTAATAATTGAACTTGCGTATACATTTGCTTCTTTGAGAGTTGAAAAATAGCGCGGGATAAATAAAGTGAAATTTAAGTTAGGTGTGCCAGTTCCTTCCTCTCGAAAATTTTGACCGTCAGGCATAACTAAACCTTCTTCGTACTTTCTAATGATGCGTCCTTTTGGATTCATACAGTACGTAGTTGCGGTGAAGTGTTCATGCTCATAAGAAAGTTTTGTCTCAAATGTATCTTTTAATATAGAACGTAATTGGTGTTCGTTCATCTCTACTCTAATCCCTAAATCTACACGAGTTTGCTCCTGAGAAATATTGAGAGAAGTGCACATTTTTTTTAACCAATCCGCTCCAGAACGCCCAGTTGCAAATACTAGTTGCTTAGATTGAACTGTTCCTTCATTTGTCTCTATTGTAAAATGATCTTTCTGTTTCATAATATGTTGTACATCTATATGAAATTGAATATTTATTTTCGTAAGTAAAAATTTATAGAGCTGTTGAAAAATGTCACTTGAAAGGGTAGTACCAAGATGTCGTACTTCTGTTGTTAGCATTTGTAAACCACACGTTTCTGCTCTCTTATTGAGATTTGGATTTTCTGTAGAGTATTTTGAAACAGAACTTCCTCCGAACTGACATAGAATTTCATCTACTTCAGCCATGAGTTGAATAAAGCTTTCTTTACCGACTTTTTGCTCAAGTTCTCCGCCAAATCCGTTTGTATAATTAAATTTCCCTTCAGATTTTCCTAAACCACCAAATCCGAAATATTTATCACATGTAGTACAATTACACACTTTTCCTTCGTCTAAAGGACAATGGCGATTTTCTAGCGTTTTACCTTTATCAAGAATTAAAACCTTTTTGTTACTTTTAGCCAGTGAATAAGCCATAAAAATGCTACTTACTCCAGCACCGATAATTGTAACATCATACATATTTTTTCACCTGCTAACGAATAGTTTGTTTTTATTTTTCTAGTGTATAACAATTTTATGAAGTTAAGAAATAGCTTTTATTAATAAAGAGGGAGTTTTTGAACTTGATGCTTTTTTAATTTCTCGGAGTGGTGGGATAAATACAAATGTTTTTATTTGAAAGAAGAAATAGTTTTAAATGATCACTATGTCATATGATTAATAAAATCTAACATATAAAAAAACAGACCTTTCAAGTGAAGAGGTCTGTTAATGATTTCAAATGTTATTTAGCAAACAGATGGTTACCAATTACTGCTACTGTTTGACGTGTCGTAATCCATTTGTCTGTTGATGTTTTTGGATTATAGAAATAAAGCCAATCAGAATGTATGCCATTTGTGGAGATAGCTTCTTCTACTGCCATTTTTGCTTCTGGGCTTGCAGGCTGATTAATTCTTCCATCTGTAACAGGAGTAAAGGCATATCCATATTTAATAGGTTCATAAATAACGCCTGTTATTGTATTTGGAAAACCTTTTGCGTTTACACGATTTAGTATAACTTTTGCTACAGCCACTTTTCCTTTATATGACTCTCCACCTGCTTCAGCAGTAACTAAGCGTGCCATTAAGTCTTTTTCTTTTTCTGAAATGTTTGAGTTGATTTTTAAATGTTGTCCTGTATAAAGTTTGTTTCCGGCTGTATTGTTAATTTGTTTTATAGATTGAACGGTAACATTGTAACGCTTTGCTATCGTTTCTAATGAATCTCCCGGTTGTACTTGATAAATAATTTGTCCAGAAATGTTCGCAGGTTTGACGTTTTGACGAACGGTGATTTCATTTGATTTCGTGGACCCTGGAATATTTAACTGTTCACCAATAAAGGTTTGATCGTTTCCTTTATTATTAGCCTGTTTAATGGATTGTATTGAAACCCCGTATTGTTTACTAATGCCCCAAAGTGTATCATTCTTTTTTACTGTATGAATGGTAGATGCTTCAGCTGTACTTTGATGACATACGAATGTAATTGCAGCTGCAGATATAGGGATTATATGTTTTATTTTTAATAATTTCATTGCAAATCCTCCTAAGAAAAATTAAGGCGAAACGGTTAAGTAATGTAGTTCAGAATGTCTATTTATAATATTTTAATGTAAGTATATTAGCACATATGAAATAAATAATCATTATAAGTTTCTTATTTAGTTAGTTTAGAGTCCGAATATGAAATATTGCATATGAAAATACATTGAAGTTCATATTGCTGATTACTATAATCTATTTAGTAGAAGGATAACTTTATATGTTATAGAAATTAAATCATTATAGATTAATATAATGATTTAATAGTTTGTCAATTGGAGGAGTGATGTAATGAATATATTTAAAAGAATATCTGTTTCAGTTGTAATCATTTCAATATGTTTAGGAATAGGAGGTATTGTCAATATTGTAAATGCTGATTCTATAGAACAGCAGGGTAAATTAGGAATAGAGCAAGAAGCAGGTAAGCAAATCATTGTAAAATTTAGAGCAGATTTGAAATTGCCATATGAAGATGGTATTGAAAAACAGATACAAGATCAAGCAAGTGACAAAGTACTAGAAGATCTTTTGGTAGAATATCCAGATGCAACATTTACTCGTTTATTTACATCTGTAAGTCCAGAAGAAATACAAGACCTTGAAGTGAAAGCACCTAATAATGTATCTACAAGTTTATTAAACTACTATATTCTTCGAAATCAAAATAGTGGGCATGAAGAAGAACTAGTAGATAAGCTAAAGGCATCTTCTTTAATAGAAGATGTGTATATGAAGAAACAAGAAAAAATAACGCCACCAGAAGTACAACCATCAAATGTATCTCTTAATCCTAATAATAATCCTAGATTTAAAAAACAAGGATATCTTGAAGCAGCCCCATACGGTATTAATGCGTCTTTTGCCTGGGGAGTTCAAGGTGGAAATGGAAATGGTATAACTTTTGTTGATATGGAATATGGTTGGTTATTAAATCATGAGGATTTAGTACATCAAAATATTGAATTAATGTCTGGAATAAATATAGATCAACATGTCGGCCATGGGACGTCTGTACTAGGAATTGTATCCTCTGAGGACAATGAAGTTGGGAATATTGGGATTGCGCCAAAAGCGAAAGCAAAGGTGATTTCTCAAATAAGAGATAACGGACAGTATAATACAGCTGATGCAATATTAAGTGCTGTAAATCATTTAGAAGCTGGGGATGTTTTATTATTAGAGGCACAAGCTTCCTTTGATGGATATGGTGATAAATATTTACCTGTTGAAGTACAACCAGATATCTTTGATGCAATTCGTGCTGGTACAGATAAAGGTGTTGTCATTATAGAGGCTGGAGCAAATGGTTGGAATGATTTAGATCAATTTAAAGATAGAAATGGTAAACAAATTTTAAATCGCAATAGTAAAGATTTTAAAGATTCAGGTGCAATTATGGTAGGAGCGGGCTCTTCATCTTTCCCTCACGAGCGCATGTGGTTTTCGAATTATGGAAGCCGTATTGATGTGTATGGCTGGGGAGAAAACGTAGATACAACTACAGCTGAGCAAAGTCGAAGTGCTATAAATCTTTATACATCTAGCTTTAGTGGCACATCGAGTGCTTCGCCTATTATTGCCGGAGCAGCGACTTTAGTACAAAGCATTGCTAAAGAAAATTTAGGACAACCATATAGACCAAGTGAACTAAGAGCAATATTAAGCAACCACAACACAGGAACAAAATCTAAAGATCCATATTTAGATAAAATTGGTGTTTTACCAGATTTGAAGTCTATACTAGTAATCTTAGGGTATGGACAAAGAAAACCAAACGGTGGGAATGAGTTACAAGTAACAGAAAATGAACCAAATAATGAGCCTAGACAGGCAAATAAAGTTAACATTCATACACCGGTGAAAGGAACGCTACATAATAGGGATAATGTAGATGTATTTACTTTCCAAATTGACTCACCAGAAAATATTAATATTTCTCTACTAAATGAACAAAACATTGGAATGACATGGGTACTTCATCATGAATCAGATTTAAACAACTATGTAGCATATGGTGAAAATGAAGGGAATGTAGTTAAAGGAACTTATAATGCAAAGCCAGGTAAATATTATTTATATGTTTATAAGTATGAGAATAAAGATGGTTCATATATATTGAATATAAAATAAACGAAAGGAACTTCAGATGAAGTTCCTTTAAATTTTTCTAATTCAGTATATGTGAATGATTTTTTAACTTTACTTCTATGCAATATTTCATATTGATGAAATGTTATTTATTTTTTACTCACCAGATTATATTATATTCAATAAGTTTGATATAAAAGGGAAAAAGGAGGAAGAATAATGAGCAATAAGAAGTTTATTTTGAAATTATTCATATGTAGTATGATATTTATCACATCTGTATTTGCTTTACATGATAAGCAAGTCGTTGCAGCTAGCTCTGTTATTGAACTTGAAAATTGGTCAAAATGGATGCAACCTATACCTGATAATATCCCGTTAGCACGAATTTCAATTCCAGGAACACATGATAGTGGTACGTTCAAATTACAAAATCCAATAAAGCAAGTATGGGGAATGACGCAAGAGTATGATTTTCGTTATCAAATGGATCATGGAGCTCGCATTTTTGATATAAGAGGCCGTTTAACAGATGATAATACGATAGTTCTTCATCATGGGCCATTATACCTTTATGTAACACTGCATGAATTCATAAACGAAGCGAAACAATTTTTAAAAGATAACCCAAGTGAAACAATTATTATGTCTTTAAAAAAAGAGTATGAGGATATGAAAGGGGCAGAAGGTTCCTTTAGTAATACGTTTGAAAAAAAATATTTTGTTGATCCTATCTTTTTAAAAACAGAAGGAAATATAAAACTTGGAGATGCTCGAGGGAAAATTGTACTACTAAAAAGATATAGTGGTAGTAATGAATCTGGAGGATATAATAATTTTTATTGGCCAGATAATGAGACGTTTACGACAACTGTAAATCAAAATGTAAATGTAACAGTACAAGATAAATATAAAGTGAGTTATGATGTGAAAGTAAAATCTATTAAAGATACGATCAATGAAACGATGAACAATAGTCAGGATTTAAATCATCTATATGTTAATTTTACAAGCTTGTCTTCTGGTGGTACAGCATGGAATAGTCCATATTACTATGCCTCTTATATAAATCCTGAAATTGCGGCATATATTAAACAAGAGGATCCAAAAAGAGTTGGTTGGATTATCCAAGATTATGTTAGTGATAAGTGGTCACCGATTCTCTATCAAGAAGTTATAAGAACTAATAAGTCGCTTTAATTTTCACCATAATTTCATAGAAACAATGTAACGCTATTAAAAGTCTTGTGGAATTCCCATAAGACTTTTTAGTATTTGATATTATGAGAATCAAAGTTCTTTGAATAGGTTTATATAATAATTTAATGCAGTTATAAGATCGATACGAAAAAAATGTCGATAAATGTCGATTATTATTGTAATATAAAACACATAAATATAATATACAGATGAGGTGGATTTGTTGTCTTTTATTAAAAATAGTAAAATAGGAACGAAATTAAATGTGTTAGTCATTATATCGAGTTTTGCTTGTATCATGTTATCTTCACTGGGGTTTTTAGGGCTTCAAAAAGGTGAAAATACATCTTCTAGTATGTATGACGAAAGGCTATTACCAATTGAATGGATAGGAACTGTAGAATCAAATTTTTACCATGTTAATATGAATTTTATGGAGATTATGATATCGAAAGATGAAAAAAGAATGAAAGAACTAATAACAGAAATGGATAAGACTAGGAAAGAAAATGATGAGTTATTAAAACAATTTGAAACTAGAATTAGTTCTCATAAAGAAAAGGGCTTGTATAATGCATTTCAAAGTCAATTCAAAGATTTAAGAATACAAATGAAGAAAGCACAGGACTTGGGACTGACTAATAATGAAGAAGCGTATAGCTATTATTTAAAAGAAATTGAGCCTAATATGGGAAAAACAATTCAGTCTATTCGTGAACTTATTTTATATAATAATACCGCGGCTGAACAACTACAAAAAGAGAATGTGAATAGTGTGAAAAATACAATAATAACATTTGTAATTATTTCATGTGTTGGAATCATAATAATTATTTTTATTGGTTTTATAATAAAAAATGTTATAAAAAAACCAATTGTATTATTACAAAAAGATATGGAACGAGTATCTGCTGGAGATTTAACAATTCGAACTTCTTATAAATCCGAGAACGAATTAGGCCATATTGTACAATCTTTTAATAGTATGTTAGATAACTTGCAACAATTAGTCGGTCAGGTGAAGGTTACAGCAAAAGAAGTGATTATTTCAACTGAAAATATGTTACAAGAGACAAAAACGGCAGCAAATATATCAAACGAGGTTGTTCGAACTACTTCTGAAATAAATAAAGAAATAGAGGGACAAGTGACTAGTATTCAAGAAAGTTCAACTGCGATGGAAGAAATTGCAACTGGAGTTCAAACAGTAGCTGAATCTTCAGCGATGGTTGCTGAAGTTGCTGTTGCAACAATAGACCAAGCAAATGCTGGTAGTGAAGTTATAAAACAATCTATTCGTCAAATGAATAGTGTGAATGAAGTTGTCGAAGAAACTTCTAAGGTCATTGATAGACTTGTTACACGTACACAACAAATTGAAGAAGCGCTAGATATTATTACTAATATTGCAGAACAAACGAATTTACTGGCCTTAAATGCTGCAATTGAGGCAGCACGCGCCGGAGAAAATGGAAAAGGATTTGCAGTAGTTGCAGCTGAAGTAAGAGGTCTGGCTGAGAAATCTAAAACGTCTGTAAATGATATAAATAATTTATTACGTTTTATACATCAAGATACACAGGATACAGTTCATGTAATGAAAAAAGGTCATCAACAGGTTAGTGGTGGTAAAGAAGCAGCATATAAGGCAGAACTCGCATTTTCATCTATTATGCAAGATATTAATAGAATAACGTCCCAAATTCAAGAAGTGTCTGCTGCCACAGAAGAAATGTCTGCTGGGACAGAAGAAGTGAATGCCTCTTTATCAATAGTTTCTGAAACTGCAACACAAGTCGCACAAGAAACGAATCGAACGGTACAATCAATTCAAGCACAAGCCACATTGATTCAAGAAATAACGACGAAATCTAATGAAATGAAAAAGAAAGTCGAAAATTTAGAAATGCTAATTTCACAATTCATTATTGAAGAATAAGTTTGTTAACATTTATCATTAGTATAAACTTTAAGATAATCAATATAGTCTGCGTTGCACAATTTGAAAAAGGACCTTTATAGGTTCTTTTTTTGTAAATGGTGTGAATGCTATGTTCTATTATAGTGAAAAACAGAAACTTAATAATCATTTAAATTTGTACCTATAAATTTAATATGTAATAATGAATTTGATTTATTCTAATGAAATGGAGGTATATACTATGAAGTTTCCACATGATTTTTTATTCGGAGCTGCTTCAGCTTCTTATCAAGTAGAAGGTGCATGGAATGAGGATGGAAAAGGTGTTACGAATTGGGATGAGTTTTCAAAAATTCCTGGCAAAACATACAATGGAACAAATGGTGATGTAGCGGTTGAGCATTATCATCGATATAAGGAAGATGTTCGTTTAATGGCTGAGATGGGATTGGAATCGTATCGTTTTTCGATTTCTTGGGCGAGAATATTGCCGACTGGAGATGGAGAGGTAAATGAAAAAGGCATTAAATTTTATAACAATTTAATTGATGAATGTTTAAAGTACGGGATTGTACCGTTTGTCACTTTATATCATTGGGATCTACCATTACCGTTAGAAAAGGATGGTGGGTGGACGAATAAACGAACAGCAGATGCTTTTGTAAAGTATGCCGAAATTTGCTTTAAGGCATTTGGTGATAGAGTGAAACATTGGATTACTTTTAATGAAACAGTAATGTTTTGTGGATTAGGCTATTTAAAAGGTGCACATCCACCAGGAATACAAAATGATGTTCCAAAGTATTTTCAAGCGACTCATTATGTATTTTATGCGCATGCGAAAACAGTTGCGGTGTACAAGCAGCTGAAACAATATGGGGAGATTGGGATTACACATGTTTTCTTACCTGCTTATAGTGTGGATGATGAAAAAGAAAATATACTAGCAGCAAATCATGCGAATGAATATGAAACGTATTGGTATTATGATCCAGTTTTAAAAGGTGAGTATCCACCTTATGTTGTTCAACAATTAAAGGAAAAAGGGTGGACTCCTAATTGGACGGTTGAAGAATTAGAAATCATTAAACAAAATGCCGAAAAGAATGATTTTATTGGCTTGAATTATTATCAACCAATACGAGTAGAAAGATACGATATGGATATAAAGAGCGATGAGCATTCTCGAGAAAACTCAACACTTGCTCCAGGTAATCCTTCTTTTGATGGTTTTTATCGCACAGTAAAAATGGATGATAAAACATATACAAAATGGGGATGGGAAATATCTCCCGAAGGTTTCTTAGATGGATTGCATATGTTGAAAGAGCGTTACGGTGACATAAAGATGTATGTAACGGAAAATGGACTTGGTGATGAAGATCCAATCATTGAAGGAGAAGTTGTAGATGTTCCGAGAATTAAATTTATTGAAGAGCATTTAAAAGTAATAAAGCGTGCAATTGAAGAGGGAATCAATTTAAAAGGTTATTATGCATGGTCAGTGATTGATTTATTAAGTTGGTTAAATGGGTATAAAAAGCAATATGGCTTTATTTTTGTCGATCATAATGATAACTTAAAACGTAAGAAAAAACTTTCGTTTCATTGGTATAAACATGTGATCGAAACGAGAGGAGAAGAGTTATAACAGATAAAAGAGTATTTTAGGAGAAAGTGTATGAGTGCAAAGTATAAACAAATTGCAGATGTGTTAGAGCAAAACATTCGAGATGGGCTTTTTAATGAAACGAAAAAACTACCTACAGAAGAAGCTTTGATGAATCGGTTTGAAGTAAGCCGTAATACGATACGTAAAGTAATTAGTCAGCTTGTAAATAGAGGTTATATTTTTCAAGTGCAAGGTAGTGGTATGTTTTTACGCGAAACTTCTGTAACAGATTACATTAATTTAGGAAGTTTACGTGGATTAACGAAAAATCTCGTTTCGCAAAATATTGAAACGAAAGTGTTAGAGCTTGAAGTAATAGATGCGGACGAAGATATAGCAAAGCGGATGCAATGCGAAGCTGAAACTAGGATATATTTTTTGAAGCGTTTAAGAATTGTAGATGGTAAACCGTTCTCTATTGAAGTAAGTTATTTCAAAAAGGATATTATTCCATATTTGAATAAAGAAATAGCATTAAGCTCTGTATACAGTTATTTCATTGAAGATTTACGATTAAATATTGGCTTTGCCGATAAAGTTATTAGTTGTGAAAAAGTAAATAAAGAAAGCGCGCAGCTGTTAGAATTAAATGAAGGTGATCCGGCGCTTCTTATTGAAAATACAGTATGTCTTGTAAACGGGACAATTTTCGAGTTATCTCAATCGATGTTTCATTATGAAAAGACTAAACTTTTAAATCGAATTAATTTCAAATAAAAAAAGAAAATAATTTATCTTGTGAAAAGCAACTGAGTCCAAAGTGATCAGTTGCTTTTTATTTTTCAAAGTGGATGAGCAAAAAAACACAAAAGTGGTTGGTCCGTTTTTGGCAAACATACATTATGATAAGAGAAGAAAGGTAGTATGTTATTAACGTTTTAAAGAGGAAGTTCTTTATTAAAATAGATTGTCTTTAGAGAGGTGAAGATACAATGAGTTTTGCAATTTCACTAGTGGTTATTATTGTAATTGTATCGCTGTTTGGGACCGTGCTAGTTGCACGAAATGTGGAGGAGAATTACGGCAAGTCTACAAAGAGAAATGTGAAAAACTTATCAACTATTTATATTCTCCTTCTTTTTGTACTACTTGTTGGGGTAACGTGGTATGCGGTAGTGATTTAATAGTTTTGAAAGAAAAAGGTTAATATTGTATATGATGGAGGAGTATGATTTTGATAAAAAATGAACGCCACGTATTAATTGTTTTTCCGCATCCAGATGATGAGTCATATTGCGTGGCAGGTACAATTTTAGCTTATGCGCAGCGAAATGTTCCTCTTACTTATGTTTGCTTAACGTTAGGTGAAATGGGGAGAACGATGGGGAATCCTCCTTTTGCAACACGTGAATCATTAAATGTTATAAGAGAGAAGGAACTAAAGAGGGCTACAAATATTTTAGGGATTAAAGATTTACGTATGATGGGATATCGTGATAAAACTCTTGAATTTGAAACTCCCGGAGAGTTAAGACGTGTAATACAAAAATGTGTAGAAGAAGTGAATCCTTCGTTAGTCATTTCTTTTTATCCGGGATATGCGGTTCATCCAGATCATGACGCAACAGGAGAAGCGGTAGCAGAGGCGTTAGCTAATATTCCGGAATATAAAAGGCCAACATTTTATGCGGTAGCTTTTTCGAAGAATCATGAAGCGGAAATAGGTCCTCCACATTTTAAAAATGAAGTGAAAGAATATGTTCCCAAAAAGTTAGAGGCATTGCAAGCACATGCATCACAATTTGCGACGAAAGTAACGGAACTAAAAAGAGAGTATAAAGAAGGTGTACCGGAAACAGTAGAGTGGTTAGAAAAGGAACCATTTTGGATATATTCATTCAAAGATAAGAGTAAGTGACGTTATAGCTGAAGGTGATGAATATGTATTTTGAATATAAGAATCGGAAAATTTCTTACAATATAGAAGGATCGGGCCCTGTTATATTGTTATTACACGGTCTTGGTGGGAACGCAAACAATTGGCTATATCAAAGGCAATATTTCAAAGAGAATTGGACGGTGATTACTCTTGATTTACCGGGGCATGGGAAATCTGAAGGGCTGGAAATTCCTTTTAAAGAATATGCAAATGTTTTGTATGAGTTATGCAGTTATTTAAAGCTACAAAAAGTAGTTATGTGTGGTCTTTCAAAAGGAGCTAGAGTCGGTATCGATTTTGCTATTCAATATCCAGGCTTTGTTTCCAGTTTAATTGTTGTAAATGCATTTCCCTATTTGGAGCCTGAAGATCGAAAAGAACGAATTGAAGTATATGATTTACTTAGCTTACACGATAATGGAAAAACATGGGCGGATACATTATTGAAGGCGATGGGAGTAGCAAATAATGAAGTAATTGTTAGGGGATTTTATCAATCTTTACAGTCTATTAATTCGGTGCATATTCAAAGATTATTTACTGAATTAGTAGATTATGATCAAAGACCGTTTCTTTCAAATATTTCATGTCCTACTTTAATTATAAGAGGGGAAAATGATGATTTCGTTCCCGAGAAATATGTAAGAGAGTTTGAAAGACGTTTGAAAAATACAACTTTTATTGAGTTTAAAAATAGTGGACACTTACCTTATTTAGAACAGCCGACTAGCTTTAATATGACGGTAGAAAGATTTTTAAATCATGCACTTAATTAATACTATTATTACAGTCAATACTGTTATTAGGAAATCAAGTATATTTCGTTTTGAGAGGGGCAATAAGGTGGAATGGAAACCAAATCGTGCAGATAAGACGCCTGTATATAAACAAATAGCGGATTATATGGAAAGGGGTATTTCTTCAGGTGAGTTTCCTTCTGACAGCAAGTTACCTTCTGAGCGTACGTTAGCGAAAGAATTACAAGTGAACCGAAGTACGATAGTAGCTGCATATGAAGAATTAAAATCACTTGGAGTAGTAGAACGGCAAAAAGGAAGTGGGACACGGGTAAATACAGACATATGGGGTGTTTCACATAAACGAATACCGAACTGGGGTAGGTACGTTGAGGATGGATCGTTCTTACCTAATGTACCACTCGTTCAACAAATTCGAACGGAAACACAAAAAGACGACTTAATTAATTTAGCGAGTGGTGAATTGTCACCAGAATTGATTCCGAGTGATAGATTCCGAACGATTTTGTCGGAGAAAACATTTATGGAAAACCTCGGTTATGACCATCCACTTGGAAATGAAATGTTGAGAAAAACAATTGCAGCACATGTTCAGCAATATAAACAAATTGAAGCAGATTCGAATTCTATTCTTATTACATCTGGCGCACAACAGGCACTTAATCTTATCGTTCAATGCTTATTAAAACCTGGCGATGCGATTGCAATTGAAGATCCGTCGTATTGTTTCTCATTACCGATGTTTAAATCCGCTGGCTTAAAAATATTCCATTTACCTGTTGATCAGCATGGAATGAATCCAGATGATTTAATTGATTTGCATAAAAAGCATCGTATTCGTATGGTATTTTTGAATCCAGATTATCAAAATCCAACGGGAACTGTGCTTTCATTAGCGAGACGTAAAAAGATTTTAGAACTGTCTTCTGAATTTGGGATACCGATTGTAGAAGATGATCCGTATAGTTTAACTTCATTTAATGGAGAAGTGAATCCAACATTAAAATCAATGGATCAAAACGGGAATGTTCTTTATATAAGTTCATTATCAAAAATTGTTGCATCAGGATTACGTATTGGCTGGGTAATTGGCCCTACGCGTGTAATAGAACGTTTAGCAGATGCGAAGCAGCAAGTTGATTTTGGCCATAGTGTATTTACGCAATGGGTTGCAAATCAATTTTTAGAATCAGCAGATTTTCATGCACATATTTCAATGCTTCGTGAGCAATTGAAAGACAGAAGAGATGTGTTAATTAGAAAGCTTGAAGAAATATTAGGGGACCAGGTTGAATTTTTTGTTCCAGAGGGTGGAATACATTTATGGTGCAAAGTGCAAGGAACGTTTGATGAATATCATTTACTAGGTGAATCTATACGAAATGGTGTAGCGTTTGTCCCAGGAAGTGTTTTAGGTACTAAAAGTGAATATATTCGTTTTACTTTTGGGAGAGTAAGTGCCGAACAAATTCAGCTGGGAATGACGAGGTTTGCTGAAACGTTAAATGAGATTTCATAATAGAGATGCGTAATATTGAAATGAGGGAAAGAAATGAAGTACGTGACGCTTTTACTTCAAGTAGGCGTGCTATATGTATTTAGTTTAGTTGGAACGTGGATTCAAGGAGCATTCCATTTATCAATGCCAGGAAGTTTAATAGGGATGTTAATGCTGTTTCTGATCCTTTCTACTCGTATTTTACCATTAAAGTGGTTTGAGGAAGGTGCGGAAAAGTTAATCGTATTTTTACCGTTATTTCTAATTCCTTCGACAACAGGGCTGATGGAATACGGGTCTTTTCTTTTCAGTAAGGGGAGTGTTACATTCCTTTTAGTAGTTGTGAGCACGGTAGTAACTTTGGTTGTTTCAGGGTATATAAGTCAATTATTAGTAACATCAAAAAAATAAAATCGACAAGGTGCACGATGCAAATGGTCTTAATTATTATTACTGTAGTAATGTATGTATTGGCGACAAAGTTATATAAAAAAATTCCGTTTCCTTTTACGTTACCGGTGTTAACAGTTACAGCAAGTATGATTTGCTTATTTCTGATTTTTGGTATTTCTCATCATGAGTATAGAGCAAATGGGGAAGACATTCTTTCCGGCTTACTGAGTCCTGCAATTGTAGCGTTAGCGATACCTTTATTTAAAGAGCGAAAAATACTTATGAAAAACTTTTTGTCGATACTTATCGGCGTAGCGGTAGGTATAGTGGCTTTAACGAGTATGAATGTAGTGATTGGCGGAATGTTAAATATAGATAAGGAACTCATATTAACAACACTGCCGCAATTAGCGACGATGCCTATCGCCATTTCATTAGCGGATCAAATTGGTGGTATTCCATCTATGACTTCTAGTTTTGTAGTTGTTGCAGGAATAACAGGTGCTATTATCGGACCAACAGTACTTAAGTTTTTCCGAATAACAAGTACGATTGGAAAAGGAGTGGGGATGGGATGCGCATCACATATTATCGGTGTGAGCCGTCTCGTGAAGGAAGGCGAGAAAGAGGCGACGATCGGTTCGGTGACGATGATTGTAACTGGAATACTTATTAGTATATTTATACCTTATGGAACGAAATTTATATTTTAAAATGTAATGGAGATGAAGAAAATGACAACATGGTTTATAGTGACATTATTTATTTTTGGCGCTCTTAAAGTACTAGTTTCTAGTATGCCAACTTCTGTTGTAGAATCAATTATTAGTAGATTTGAATTGCATCAAAAACTTGAGGAAGAGAATACCTCTATATCGATAGATGGAAAGAATATAGAGGGAGAAATGAAGCTACAAGTTATTCATGAATTTAATGAGGCTTTATTTTTAGATAAACATTATTTTCCGCCGCACGGGGAAGGAACACCAATCGTTATTAACACGAAGAAAGGGAATAAAGAGATTCGTTTTTCTCTATATAGTCATGAGGAACATGTGGATGTAATCAAGCAATATAAGAAGAAAATCGTTGCCTATCGTTTACGTTCAAAAAGTCTTCAAAACCCTATATCATTAGCAATAACTGAAGATTATGCTTAAGAAGAGATCGATTATGGTCTCTTTATTTTTGTATGAAATGATATACTTTCCAAATAAAAGAAAAGAAAATCATATAGCCAAATAAAGAATATGTATGATTCCAATCCAAGCTATGAATAAAGAAACCGAATCTTTCAGCAACCTGTTCAAAAATGCTGGCAAAAATGCCTATTGAAATAATAAATAGAATTCTAGAAACTGGAGATAATGTTTTTGAAATTTGAATGAAAATTATTATTAAAATCGGTAGTACAAACAAAGTAAAGCCAATGTTAACTGAAAATATGGAGGAGAATGGTCTAACCGGAAAGGAATATATTTGTTTCGCAATAAAGAAAGCATCTAAGCAAGTTCCGATAATAGAAGAGAGTAAGATTGTAACTGCTAATGCTAGAAAATCACTCTTCTTCTCGAAGGAGGACGTTTTTCTTTGCAAGAATGGCGAGTTCAATTCTTTCGAGTGTTTTACAGTAGTCTTCTGTAATTTGTCCATGTATCTTTTCCTCCTTATCAGTTAAATAATGTATGACTTGCCAGTCGTTAAACCAATCTTCATATTCTGTTTCTTCATGTTTCATATTTTTCCATGCATACATAAGTGCGGGGCTATATATACGGTAGGCATCACTTTTTAACTGGCATTTTTTTATTCTTCGTTTATAAAACTCTCTTGAAAAGGATTCATTTACGCTTGAAAATAAATGTGGCCAATAATCTTTTCTTGATCCAGTGTGTGGATGAGTATCAACCCATTGTAGTATACGAGCTAAAACATGATCATCATGAAATAATGATGCATATAATCTTTTTCCGAGCAAAATTCGTTCGTGTAAGGAAGTGAAGTGTTTCATTGTATCACCAATTAATATTGTTTTTTGTATAGGCTTTTCTTCACAGAAAGGAAAGAGGATATGATTAAATTGAAAGAAATCAAAAAGTTTGAATCCAATACTATTTAGAACATTTTTCTTGAAGTGTTTATTTTGAATCACTCTTTTTTCTAAGTAATTTTGCTCATTAATAATAGTGGCAATTGCTAATAGTTGTTTGTTTCCAGTTTTCCAAAAAAAGTTCCACATCGTTTCCATAAATGTTGACACATTGAGATGAGGGAGGAGATGAAAAAGATTTTTGGAGTTTTTTACACTCTGTTCATATAACAAAAATTGTGGATACACATCTTGAAAGATAAGCCAATTTCCCCGTTCTAAAAAAGAAAAGAAAGTAAATTGATCTTTCCCAGATAACAACTTCGTATATAAATCCCCCTTTAAATCTGTCATGTTCCAACCGCCGTTACGCGATACCATATGTCCAAGTAATGCCCAATGTATTTCAGGATATCTTTTGTAAAATTGATAGTAAGCACGAGTTCTTGTAACATTATTTTGATTTAATAATTTTGTTCTTTCTTTAATTGTATGTATTAATATTTCTTCTTCTTTCGAAAGGGGAGAAAGAAAGCTATTTGCATTGGTACATTTTTGTTTTAGCTCATTTTTTATTGAGAAGAGGGATAGAGGAATGTTTTTGTAAAGTTTATGATTTGGATTGTCGCGGTGCATGTAAATCCCTCCTATTCAAGTCTGTTATCATAAATGTATTAGTAACTACTTACATAAATGATATGTGAAGGAAATGAAAAGTTGCAAAGCATAGAAAAAGGAAAGATGAGACGGGCTCTTCTTTCCTTTTTTGTGTGTATTTGCGTTAAAGGTGATGAACGCCTTTTTTGAGAAGAGTAGAAAATGAATCAGCATGAATAGGCTTGCTGTAATAGTAACCTTGAATAAATTGACAATTATTTTTTTGAAGGAAATTCACGTGTTCTTTCGTTTCTACACCTTCAGCAATAACTGACATTTCTAATGTATGTGCTAATGTGATAATCGTTTTAATAATTTCCATTCCATCGTCACATGTTTCAGACATTGTAATAAATTCTCTTGGGATTTTTAACGTATCGATTGGATATAAAGGTAAATACGCTAGTGAAGAATAACCTGTACCAAAATCGTCGATTGAAATGTGAACGCCTAAACTCTTTAGTGTGCGCAGTTTTATTAATGTTTCTCGCTCATCCATCATTGCAATGCGCTCTGTTAACTCAAGATCGAGAGAACTTGCTGGTAAACCTGTATTTGCTAAAGTAGAAGAAATAGACTTTACAAAATCCTCTTGTTCAAATTCTTTAGCAGATAAGTTTACACCTATTTTTAAATGTGAATATCCGAGTGCGTGCCAACGTTTCATTTGCTCACAGGCTTGCTGTAATGTCCACTTTCCTATTGGAATAATTTGTAGTGTTTCTTCAGCAATCGGAATAAATTCATATGGAGAAATAACGCCTAATTCGGGATGGTTCCACCTGATTAAAGCTTCAGCACCGATAATTTTGCTAGATTCGCTATCAACTTGAGGTTGATATAAAATGAACAATTCTTTATTTTGTATTGCGTTTGGTAAATCTTTTTCTAATCGTAATCGTCTTTCAATTTTTTTAGCAATTACATCGTCATAAATAGAGACAGAGTTAAGTTCTTTTGCTTTCGCATCATACATGGCAACATTAGCATTTTTCAAAAGTGTAGTGATATCGATTCCGGAATGTGGATAAATAGCGATACCGATACTAAGTGATAAAGTTAATGTATGCTCATGTGAGACAAACGGCTTTTCTATGCTTTCAAATAATTGGCTGCATAACTCGAATAAGGAATCTTCGTCAGTATAGTTTTCAATTAAGATTGTAAATTCATCGCCACCGATTCTTGACAGATGAGCATGTGATGGAAGACATGATTGGAATCGCTTTGCTACTTCTTCTAATATGTGATCTCCTGCCGAATGTCCAAGTGTATCGTTAATTGCTTTAAAGCGATCTAAATCTAAGTATAATAATGCGAACTCACTGTCTGTTGTTTTAGCATTTTTTATAACTCTTTTTAATTTCTTATGGAAAAAGGCACGGTTCCCAATTTTCGTTACCGTATCATAGAATGCTAAATACTTTATTTCTTCTTGTTGCTTTTTTAGTGCGGTAATATCTTTTACCATAATATAGCTTCCTGAAATTTGTCCGTCTATTATAATAGGGACGATGGTAACGTATAAAAAATAAGTAAAACCATCTTTATATTTAGAACTTAGTTGTAAGTATGCCGATTCTTGTTGTTTCACCTTTTCTAATGCAGATGTTAGTTTATGTTTGTCTTCATCTAAAATAATTGAAAAACATGTTTCACCGAGTAACTCATCTGTTGGTGCTCCAAGTAGTATACTTCCGGCTTGATTTACATTTAAGAATACGCCATGTAAATCAATTGTAAAAATAGGATCAGGGTGATATTCATATAACGATTTAAACTTTTGTTGTTTTTGAGATAGAGCCTCTGATTTATGAACTAAATCAGAAGTCCGTAAAGTCACTTTTTCTTCTAGTTGCGCATTAAATGCCTGTAAACGTTTTGTTAGGGAATTGTTTTGCATACGTACAATAGAATGACGAATGAGTACGAAAATAAAAGTAATACAATTTCCTGTAATGAGAGTTGAAGATGATGTTTGTTCTTTTAATGTAAACCCAATTAGTATTGCAACAGCAAGATAGGGAAATACAACTAAAGCCTTTTTTCCTATTATAGGGTTAACAATGAAATGATTTTTATGGCTATTACGATCTGCTGAAATAGATCCAGCTATTGCAATAAATAATATAGGTATTCTATATAAAAGACGTAATAATGTTATCGTTTCAGTTGATAAATGGTTATTTAAGTAGAAATAAATATAGTTAAAAGTTGCAGAACTTATTAATACAAAAATAAAGATATAAATCTTCCGTTTAGAATTAAAAATTGTCGGACGGAAAAAGAGACTAACGCCTAGTAGAAGAAATAATAAATCTGCAATTGGATATAGAAATGAAAGGAAAACATCTCCTAGTGAAAGAGAGAATATATTTAAATTTGGTTGATTAAATAAATACCACTCTAATGTGAATATGGAAGTAAGTACTATACAGATATCACAAATAAAGAACGCTTTTTCCCATTTATCGCATTCTTTTAAAATTTTATAACTGAAAGCGATAAGACAAAAGAGTAGAAAAAACATGTAAAATACATCAGAAATAGTAAAACGATGTATTGGAATTTTGAAGAAGCTATCTTGATATGTATATACTATTTTTCCTAATAAAAAACTCCCAATTGCTATTGTGATACATACCCAAAATGGATTTGAACTGACTTTTTTAGAATATATAGAATAAATTAGTGATACAAATGTAATGGCTTCAACGATAAGTGAAGCGAAGCGTACATCCGAATTTGAAAAATGAGTAGGGAACAGATAAAAAAATATAAAATAGATTGAATAGCATATTAATGTTCCGATTAATATACATAGTTGTAAATTTTTATTTAATTTCAATAAAATCACCTTCTTTAATTATGCACTATATTCGTAATATCTATACATAATAATATTATTTAAGAATTGTATCAGATTTCCTTGTAAAAATCTTGTTTATAAGGAAAGTATTGAAGAGTTTAATACTTCTTAAAATTAAAAAAATGAGTTTGATAATATGTACTTCATCAAGATTTTAAATGGAAATTGTATATTTAGTCATCCTTTGAATTGTAAAGGTTTTTTAGTAATTTGTAAGTGGAGATGCACAAATGCATATAAAATGATGAGAATCCTCTTTCTATCTGATCTTTTGATTGTTATAGGCTATTTTAAGCAAGGTTTTTATTTTTAATCTGAAAATTAACATTTGTAAAAATGTTACAAAAGGATATAAAATAAGAACGTGTATTCTTACAGAGTGGATAGTATTTTCACTAAATAGGGAGGACTTTTTATGTTATTTCGAATGAAAGGTGCAGAAGTATACTATGAAATTGTGGGTGAGGGTAAACCAGTCATTATTATACATGGCTGTGCGCCGGATCATAGGTTAATGATGAAATGTATGGAATCAGTATTTCAAAAATATGAAGGCTATCAACGAATATATATTGATTTACCTGGAATGGGAAAGTCGAACGCTCCAGATTGGATAAATAGTTCAGATCATATATTAGAAGTGTTAAATATATTTATTGAAGAAATCATTCCAAAGAAAGATTTTTTACTAGTAGGAGAGTCTTTCGGCGGATATTTAGCTAGAGGGATACTTTCAAAAATGTTTGAGAGAGTCAATGGATTATTATTAATATGTCCTGTGGTTGTTGCGCTGCAAAAAGAAAGACGTTTGCCGGATAAACAGATAATTGTACAAGATAAGGAGTTTTTAAATACGTTAACTTCTACCGAAAGAAATGAATTTAGGGAGTTAGCAGTGGTAGCAAATGAATATACATATAAGCGATTTAAAGAAGAAATTAAGCCGGGGTTAGATGTTGCTAATTATGAATTTATTGAAAGGTTGCAAAAAAATTATTCTCTTACTATGGAGTTTCACCGAAAGAAATATGAGAAACCCGTTCTTTTATTAGCAGGAAGACAAGATATATCGGTAGGTTATCGAGATATTATAGAAATTATTGAAGATTATCCAAGAGCAACATTAGCGGTTCTTGATATGGCGGGACATAATTTGCAAATTGAACAGCCTGAACTATTCGAGAGTTTAGTAGGAGAATGGATTACACGAACAAAACAACAAAATTTATAAAAAACAAATGAATATTTTCAAGGAGGAAGTATGAATACATATATCTATATGGTTAGGCACGGTGAATCATCAAAATTAGAAGGGAGTGAAAGAACACGTGGTTTAACTGAAAAGGGAAGTTTAGACGCTCATAGAGTAACAGACATATTAAAAACAGAGGGAATTGATACTTTCATTTCAAGTCCATATAAGAGGGCTGTGTTAACGATAGAAAAAACAGCCAATTTCTATGAAAAAGAAATATTAATATATGAAAAACTTAAAGAGTGTATGTTTTCCAGTGGGGATCAAGTTATATCAGATAAAGAGGTGTATCCGCTTGTAAAGAAGATGTTCTCTAATCCTGACTTTGCACTCATGGAAGGAGAGTCATATAAGGATTGTCAGAGACGGGTAGTGAAAGTGTTAAAGGAAATATTAATGGATTTTCAAGGACAAAAAATTGTAATTGGCACACATGGGCTTGTAATGACACTCATGATGAATTATTTTGATAAGCAATACGGGTTTAAATTTCTAATACATACATCAAAGCCTGACATATATAAGCTGGAATTTAATGATGAACAATTATTGAATGTAGAAAAATTATGGATAGGAGAATGAAACTGAATATATGGAGTGTGTTTTAATTCGTACTTATAAAATATACTTTTTTATAGAAAGCATTTTTATCAACTATTTTTAGAATGTTAAATTAATAAGTAATTATTCAATTTCTGAATAATATAAATGGAAGTTGGTTTAAGGAAACAATTTTAAGTTTGACGAAACTCCAAACGTTGGATTTATATTCAAACAGAGAAAAAGATGTAGAATTTTGTCTTACGGTCCCCGTTTACTTTTCATTTCATTACATATAGGCTTTGTGGTGTAAAGGGGAACATCATCTTTACACAAAATTTATAAGGAGGACATTGTGATGAAAAAGATTAAAAAGTTTGCGGGAGTTGCTTTAGCGGGGACGATTGGATTAAGTGGACTACTGTTTTTAGAACCAAGTGTAAGCGCTGCGGAAACCCAGCAGGTGAAAGAAGGAAATTCCAATGCAATTGATGTAACGATGAATCAAAGTGAATTTTATGTATTGAGTGGTAGAAGTATTGATATTCTTTCTGGAGATAAAGAAGCAATTCAGTTAAATAAATACACAATTCGTTTTAGTAAACCAGGGAAGTATGTAATTAAAGTAAATGGCTGTATTTATGACGATGTATATACTTTTATTGTGAATGAGTAGTATATATTCTGAAATTGTGAGATGAAAAAAGAAACACCCTATTTGCGGTGAGAATCGTAAATAGGGTGAATTTATTTGTATTAAGCTGTACTTTAAATATGTTCACTAACTTTCTCTTTGTTATGTAAAGTATGTAAGAGTGTTTGAAACATCTTAAATGATTGCTGAAAGATTGGACTTTGAATAAAGGTGTAAAGAAAAGTTACGATGAAAACAGGACCTCCTAGCATAAATCCAATAACTAGTACAACACATTCTACTATAATTCTAGCACGGCTAATAGACAGTCCTGTTTTGTCGGAAATAGTAAGCATGAATCCATCGCGAGGGCCAGCACCAATCCCAGCCGCAACATACATCCCTCCCCCAATACCTGTAATTGCAATACCAGCAAATAAAATGAGTAAGTTTATCCATAAATAATCACTAGCGTTTGGAAGAATGTTTGATTGTAAGAAAAAGTCCATAATGGGACCGATAAGTAGTGCATTTAAAAATGTACCCACATTTATATATTTTCGATTTACTAATAAAGAAATGAGAACGAGACATAATCCACATATGACACTCCACGTACCAATGGTCCATCCAAATCTTTGGTAGAGAGCCATATTTAAAACTTCCCAAGGATGTAAACCGAGAAATTTAACTTTGACTGCAAGGGCGTTTCCAAGGCCGAAAAAAATTAATCCTAAGAAAAAAAGAAAATAGCGAAAGAGAGTTAGCCTCATCTTTAAAACCTCCTATATTGTATAATTATGTATATTACATGTAAGAGTTTTGATGTACAAATATTACGACTTTTTAGCTGCTATTTAAAATTGCTAAAATACAAATGAAATATATATTCGCAGTCAAAAAAGTTAAAATATTTCGTTTTAAGGATTATAATAGAACGAGAAACATAAAAGGGAGTGAATGAGTTTGAAACAAGAACTTATTGAAAGATTTACGAGATATGTAAAGATTGATACACAATCAAATGAAGAAAGTCATACAGTACCAACAACACCTGGACAAATTGAGTTTGGTAAGTTATTAGTGGAAGAGTTAAAAGAGATTGGCTTAACAGAAGTAACAATGGATGATAATGGGTATGTAATGGCAACACTTCCTGCTAATACGGATAAGGATGTGCCAGTAATCGGCTTTTTAGCACATTTAGATACGGCAACAGACTTTACAGGTAAAAACGTAAAACCACAAATTCATGAAAATTTTGATGGCAATGCGATTACGTTAAATGAAGAGCTAAATGTTGTGTTAACGCCAGAACAGTTTCCAGAATTACCATCATATAAAGGACATACGATTATTACAACGGATGGTACGACACTTCTAGGAGCAGATGATAAAGCTGGTCTGACTGAAATTATGGTTGCAATGAACTATTTAATACATAATCCGCAAATTAAACATGGGAAAATAAGAGTAGCATTTACGCCGGATGAAGAAATTGGTCGTGGGCCAGCGCATTTTGATGTAGAAGCGTTTGGTGCATCATGTGCTTATACGATGGATGGAGGTCCATTAGGTGGTTTAGAGTATGAAAGCTTTAATGCTGCAGGTGCTAAGTTAACGTTTAACGGAACGAATACACATCCTGGAACAGCGAAAAATAAAATGCGTAACGCAACTAAACTTGCTATGGAGTTTAATGGGCACTTACCAGTAGAAGAGGCACCAGAATATACAGAAGGCTATGAAGGATTCTATCATTTACTTTCATTAAATGGTGATGTTGAGCAAAGTAAAGCGTATTATATTATTCGAGATTTTGATCGTGAAAATTTTGAGGCGCGTAAACATAACGTTGAAAATATTGTGAAGCAAATGCAAGAGAAGTATGGACAAAATGCAGTCGTTTTAGAAATGAATGATCAATACTATAACATGCTTGAAAAAATCGAACCAGTGAGAGAAATTGTTGATATTGCATATGAAGCGATGAAAAGTTTAAATATCGAACCAAACATTCATCCGATTCGTGGTGGAACAGATGGATCACAATTATCGTATATGGGATTACCAACGCCGAATATTTTCACAGGTGGTGAAAACTATCACGGTAAATTTGAATATGTTTCGGTGGATACGATGGAAAAAGCTGTTCAAGTTATTGTGGAAATCGCAAGACGATTCGAGGAACAAGCTTAAAAAAGAACCAAGTAGTGCGGATGCGCTACTTGGTTCTTTAGTATAATACTCGCCACAAATAAAAAGTTGCGTAAGACTCCCAGTTGGTCCAATTTGCCGCAAAATCTTTTATTTCATGTTTAGTCGGTTTACTTTCAGAACCTGTTATATATTTAATTGCATTGTGCAAGCCAACATCGTCAATTGGAAAAGCGGAAGGAAATCGTAAACAACGCATTAAAACATAGTTGGCAGTCCACGGTCCTATACCGTGTATAGCAGTTAATTGTTTTTCAGCTTGTTTCACATCTTGTATTTGCAATAAAGATTCTTTTGATAGTTTTCCTTCTGTAATAAGCTTTGCAATACCGATTACATATTCACATTTTCTAGTCGTCATTTTTAAGTTTTTGAGATCCTCTACATGTAAATTGGCAATCGTTTCAGGAGAAGGGAATATCCAATGTTTTCTACCGTTCCATTCTACATAATTTCCAAAGTGTTCGACTAATCTTCTTTTTAGTGTATAAGCATATGTGAGATTAATTTGCTGACCGATAATTCCCCAGGAAAGTGCTTCAAATAAGTCTGGAATGCCTAAAGTACGAAGCCCATAATATTGTTCAATTGGTCTTTGAAGGAGTACATCATGTTTAGCTAATGTATAAAAGGGAGCTAAATCAGTAGTTAAATCAAACCACTCTTTTACATAGTGAGCTACAGCTTCGCATATCGATTCTTCAGATGTATATGATTCTTCTAAAAAATGTATTTGAATATTATCATCCGAGTTCATACTAATTTCCACTAAAGGATGTACATCCTGAACAGGGATCACTTTATAAATTTTGTTATCTTCAATGTAGAACATACATTCATTGTTAGAACGTGATAGATAGCGTAAATTTTCTTGGAAACTAAATTCTGTTGGAACTGCTAAAGTTAATGCGCTAGTATATTTTGCTGTCATATGCATTCTACCTGAGACTTTTCTAATGTAAGCAACACTTTCTTCATTTCTAATCCGCCCCTAAAACCGGTTAGTTTACCATTCTTTCCAATAACACGATGGCAAGGAATTGTAATGAGAAGAGGGTTGGCAGCAATAGCAGTAGCAACGGCACGCACAGCAGTAGGTTTGTGCATTCTTTCGGCAATTTCTGAATAAGAGTATGTCTTTCCATAAGGAATTTCACGTACCGTATTCCAAACAGATAATTGAAAATTAGTTCCGTAAGCATCGATAGGGAATGTAAAAGTTTCTCGCTTACTTTCTAAATACTCGATAACTTCTTTCGTATATGATTGCAGGTAATCTGGATTACAGGTCAATATATGTTGTGGCAATTTTTTTCTAGCCCATATATTTAGTTCTTCAAATTTTTCATCTTGTGATCCAATGAAGCATAGTCCATTTTCAGTTGCCGCAATATGAAACTGCCAATTTTCATGTGTAAGTAGCGTCCAATATATAAATTTATTTTTGGAGGAATTCATTATTGTATCCTTCTTTCATTTCGTTCTTTTTTCGATATTCAGTAGGAGTAAATCCGGTATTCTTTTTAAATAAAGTTGCGAAATACTCTGGGTTTTCTATCCCGACAGCAGTACTAATTTCTTTAATGGATTGATTTGTGTGTAAAAGGTGTTCTGCCGCTTTAACAATCCTAAACTGCTGTATATATTCTATTGGACTTATTCCAGTCATTTTTTTGAAAGTGCGTTGTAAATGAAATGGGCTACCATGACACATTTCAGCAAGTATGTCGAGAGTTAATAATTCGTCGAAATGCTTTTTGATATAATCTTTAATTTGTTCTACCCACTCTTCATTAGGTAAAGTGAGCCCATTTGGTTTACAACGTTTGCAAGGGCGAAATTTTTCGCTTAATGCTTGCTCTGCATGATGAAAAATGCGTACATTGTTTCTATTCGGTATTCTTGATTTGCATGACGGTCGGCAAAAGATTCCGGTTGATTTCACAGCATAAAAGAATTTACTATCATAGGAAGGATCATTATGAATAATTGCTTGCCAATGCTCATTTGTTAACGTAATCCCTTCATTGTGCAAAGAACATCACCTCTGCAATTAGTATAACCTGAATAAAGTGCGTATGTATGTATTCACAAATGTAAGAGCAAGATTACAAAGGTGAAAATATGATTGTTTTTCTATTTTGTGATAGCATGAAATTTGAAAGTGAACATCAAGAGGAGGACTATAGGTGAAGTTAATTTCGTGGAATGTAAATGGTTTGCGAGCAGTTATCGCAAAAGGTGGATTTTTAGAATATCTTGAGGAATCAAATGCTGATATATTTTGTTTACAAGAGATTAAATTACAAGATGGGCAAATTGATTTAAATCCAGAGGGATATTATACATACTGGAATTATGCTGTGAAAAAAGGCTATTCAGGAACAGCTATTTTCACGAAAAAAGAACCGCTATCTGTAACATACGGTTTAGGAATTGAAGAGCATGATCAAGAAGGACGAGTTATTACTTTAGAATTCGAAGATTTTTACATAATCACGTTATATACACCAAATTCAAAACGTGGATTAGAACGATTAGATTACAGAATGAAATGGGAAGATGATTTCCGGGCTTATATTAAGCAATTAGATAAAAAAAAGCCCGTTGTTTTTTGCGGAGATTTAAATGTTGCTCATAAAGAAATCGATTTAAAAAATCCAAAAAGTAATCGTAAAAATCCTGGATTCTCTGATGAGGAAAGGGAGAAATTCACACGTATTTTAGAAGAAGGATTTATTGATACGTATCGTTATCTGTATCCTGATCAGGAAGGTGCATATTCGTGGTGGTCGTATCGTATGGGAGCGAGAGCAAAAAATATTGGATGGCGTTTAGATTATTTTGTTGTTTCGGAAAGAATGAAAGACAAAATAACAGAGGCGAAAATTAATAGTGAAGTAATGGGATCAGATCATTGTCCAGTTGAATTACATATAAATTTCTAAAAAAAGAAGTATCTTCCTAGGATTAGGCGGATACTTCTTTTTTTATTCAGTTTGTTAAAATTTTTCAAATCTTTCTTGAAATAATTGCATATTAAATATATAATTAGTAACGATAATCATTATCAACGGAAATATTGTCAATGGATGAGGTGTAAAAGAATTATAGTTTAGGGGAAGTGAACGAGAATGAGTTCTGGATAGAATTATTGATCTAATGAAATATATATGTGAGATAAGTTACATATAGTTAAATTTTATTGAGAATATAGTTTGAAAATTCGAGAGGAGTTATATAAAGATGAACAAGAAGTTATTTACTTTAGGGATGGTTACAGTTTTAAGTATAGGACTAGCAGCATGCAATAGTACGGATAAAACTTCAGGAGAACAAAAGCAACAGACAAAAGCTACGGAAACGAAAAAAGACGAAAAAAGAAAAATTACATATTTAGGTAAAGAATATACAGTACCAGCAAAAGTAGATAAAATTGCGACAGCTAGTTTAGAGTCAATGGAAGATGCAGCGGTACTTGGTATTAAGCCGGTAGGTGCCATTACTGTTGGTGGTAAATTACCGAAGTATCTTGAGAAAGATTTAGAGGGTGCGAAATCTGTTGGCGAGAAAATGCAACCAAATTTTGAAACATTACTACAATTAAAGCCAGACGTTATTACATCAAGTACAAAATTCCCAGCAGAAACAGCTGAAAAGTTTACGAAAGTAGCGCCTACATTCCCGGTATCACACGTTTCAACAAATTGGGAAGATAACTTAAAGTTAATGGGAGAATTAACTGGTAAAAAAGATAAAGCAGAAAAAATTATTAAAGATTACAATTCAGACGCTGAAAAGGCAAAAGCAAAACTAGGAGATAAGTTAAAAGACAAAAAAGTACTTGTCATTAGACTAAGAGCAAACGAATTATTCCTATATCCAGAAGGAGTATACTTCAACCCTGTCATTTATAAAGATCTTGGATTAACTGCTCCAGAACAATTGAAAACTGTAAAAGCACAAGAGAAAATTTCATTTGAAAAACTTGCCGAACTTAACCCAGATTATATTTTCTTACAATATGAGACAACTGAAAATAAAAACCCGAAAGTGCTAGAAGAAATTGAAAGTAATCCAATTTGGCAAAGTATGAATGCTGCGAAGGAAAAGAAAGTGTTTGTAAACGTTGTAGACCCAATGGCACAAGGTGGTACTGCTTGGAGTAAAACAGCATTCTTAAAAGAAACAGTGAAAAATTTATCTAAATAATACAATAAGTAAGGTGCGTTGAATGATATGCAGAAAACAAATGCAGTACCAGTGACTATATTATGTATAGCACCCATACTCATCTTATTTACAGTTATACTTTCTATTTTGTATGGGGCGAAGAGTATTGATGCTGAAATAGTGTGGAACGCATTATTTCATTTTGATTCAAGCGATGTAAATCATAATATTATTATTACTTCACGTTTACCAAGGGTAGTTGCAGCTCTTTTAGTTGGAGCGTTTCTAGCCATATCAGGAGCACTTATGCAGGGGATGACAAGAAACTATCTTGCATCCCCTTCTATTATGGGTGTGACGGATGGGGCAGCCTTTGTTATTACACTTTGTATGATTTTTCTTCCGGGAATGTCATCAATTGGTATGGTTTTATGTTCAATGATTGGTTCTGCACTAGGAGCCGGTATCGTATTTGGTTTTGGTTCGCTCCTTCAAAATGGCTTATCACCAGTTAGGTTAGCGATTATCGGAACAGTTATTGGAACATTTTTAAGTAGTGTATCGGCCGCGATGGCATCATATTTCCAAATCTCTCAAAATGTTAGTTTTTGGTTTAATGCAAAGTTAGACCAAGTGGACCCTAATATCATTAAAATCACGATACCGTTTGGGATAATTGGAATAATTTTAGCATTGTTAATATCAAAATCTATTACTATTCTTTCTTTAGGCGAAGAGATTTCTATTAATCTAGGGCAGCGTACAAAACTAGTTAAAGCGATGGCGATTTTATCAGTTATCTTTTTAACAGGAACAGCAGTTGCTTTAGTAGGAAAAGTTGGTTTTGTAGGTTTAATTATTCCGCACATTACTCGCTTTATAATTGGGGTAGATTATAAGTGGATTTTGCCATGTGCAGGCGTTATTGGTGGAGTTTTCTTAGCGTTATGTGATGTTTTAAGTAGATTTGTAAACTATCCATTTGAAACACCTATTGGGGTCGTTACCTCCTTAATTGGAATTCCTTTCTTCCTTTATTTAATTCGTACAAGAGGAGGAGAGAGACATGCTTAAAAGTTCAAGTCAACGTTTTGGAATGACGATGGGGATTATTATATTTTTAATACTATGTGCTATTTATATTAGTTTAACGAATGGTACGTTTGATATTACGATTAAAGATGTATTTAAAACACTCTTTAGAATAGATCCAGTACCAGACCATGATTTAGTTATTTTTGAGTTTCGTCTTCCGCGCATCGTAATTGCTGGATTAGTAGGATTAGGCCTAGGCGTTGCAGGTGCTGTAATTCAAGGGATTACGAGAAACGGCCTGGCAGACCCGGGAATTTTAGGAGTAAATGCCGGAGCAGGAACAGCAATCGTCATTTTTATGTTTTTCTTTCAAGGGCAATTAAAGAGCACAGACTGGGTTTCTATTATGATGATGCCGATGTTTGGTTTAGTTGGCGGGTTAGGAGCTGCTATCATTATTTATCTGTTTTCGTGGAAAAACGGTAAGTTAGATTCGCAGCGTCTTTTATTAACAGGGATTGCGATTGGATCAGGATTTGGAGCATTTTCCATGTATTTATCACTCAAAATGAAGTCAACTGATTTCGAGATGGCTGCAGTTTGGGTGTCAGGAAGTATATATAGTGCAAACTGGAAGTATATTATTGCTATGTTGCCGTGGCTTATCATATTAATTCCGCTTATACAAAAGAAAGCTTATTTATTAGATTTATTTCAATTGGAAGAAACGAGTATTACAAGTTTAGGTGTTCCAGTAGAAAGAGAGAAATCTATTTTACTACTAAGTAGTATCGGACTTGTAAGTGCATGTGTTGCAGTTTCAGGAAGTATTGGTTTCATTGGTTTAATGGCACCGCATATAGCGAAAAGGCTTGTCGGTATTCAGCATAAGCATATCATTCCTACGTGTGGAGTAATCGGAATGTTCCTTGTAATAGCTTCAGACTTTATTGCAAAAACAGTTTTCAACCCTGTAGAGTTACCTGTTGGGATCGTTATTTCTATTGTCGGTGTACCGTATTTCTTATATTTACTTTATAAGGCGAAAGCGTAAGAGGAGGAATAAAAGTGAGTATTTTAAGTGCAAAAAATTTAGAAACGAGTTATGAAAAGCTTACAGTGTTTCGCGATTTAAATGTGGAAATACAAGAAGGAAAAGTAACGACAATTATAGGGCCAAACGGGTGCGGTAAATCAACACTGTTAAAAACAATGGGAAGAATTTTAAAGCAAAAGAGCGGTAAAGTATATTTGCAAGGACAGGATTTAAATACGATTCCAACGAAAGAAATTGCGAAGCAGTTAGCTTTACTCCCGCAAACTCCAATTGCACCAGGAGAACTTAAAGTGGAAGAATTAATTTCCTATGGACGCTATCCACATCGAAATAATGTAAATAAGTTAACTTCAAAAGATAAAGAGATGATTGATTGGGCATTAGATATAACGAAAACTTCTGAATTTCGAACGAGACAAATTGCAAATTTATCAGGTGGTCAACGACAAAAGGTATGGCTAGCGATGGCTTTAGCACAAGAGACAGAAGTATTACTACTAGATGAACCAACTACATATCTTGATATGTCTCATCAATTAGATGTATTACAAATTGTGGAGAAGTTAAATAAAGAACATAATTGTACGGTTGTTATGGTACTGCATGATATTAACCATGCAGCAAGGTTTTCAGATGAAATTATTGCGATGAAGGAAGGGGAAATCGTTACAACTGGTAGCCCAGAAGAAATCATTACAAATGAAGTGTTAAAAGAAGTATTTCATATTGATGCGCGTGTCATGATTGATCCGTATAATGGGTCTCCTGTTTGTTTCGGTTACGATAGCGTTGTATCTCAAGAAGAGAAAGTAGAGATATATGTAACGAGTTAAGAAGGGGGGAATATAAGATGAATACTACTATTGAAAAAAAGCAGATTATTACATCTAATACAGAACAGTGGAAAATGTATTCAAAATTAGAAGGTAAAGAATATCAAATTCATATTTCAAAGCCGAGGCAGCCAGCACCAGAGTCAGGATATCCTGTTATATACGTATTAGATGGCAATGCCTTTTTTCAAACATTCCATGAAGCGGTTAAAATACAATCAGTTAGAGCAGAGAAAACAGGTGTTTCACCAGCCATTATAGTAGGTATTGGTTATCCAATTGAAGGGGCATTTTCAGGTGAGGAAAGATGCTATGATTTTACGCCTAGTGTAATTTCAAAAGATGCCCCTTTAAAACCAGACGGTAAACCGTGGCCTAAAACAGGAGGAGCACATAATTTCTTTACTTTTATTGAAGAAGAATTAAAACCTCAAATTGAAAATAATTATGAGATTGATAAAGGGAAGCAAACATTATTTGGGCATTCACTAGGTGGTTTATTTGCTTTACATATACTATTTACAAACGTAAATGCCTTTCAAAGTTATTTTATTAGTAGTCCATCTATTTGGTGGAATAACCAATCCGTGCTTGAAAAAGAAGAGAATCTAATAAATGAGTTAAACAATGCAAAAGTTGAAACAGGAGTATTTCTTACAGTTGGTTCACTAGAACGAGAGCATATGGTTGTAGGTGCAAATGAATTATCAGAGCGCCTTCTCCGAGTGAAACACGATCAGTTTCGATTTACGTTTTATGAAGCTGAAGGGGAGAATCATGCATCAGTTGTGCCGACCTCTTTAAGTAAAGGGTTAAGATTTATTAGTCACGTATAAATTGAAATGAATATCTAATAAAATGCAAACAAAAGGCTATGGGAAATTCTCCATAGCCTTTTGTTTGTGCAAGTAGAATTGTCCTTTTTGAAAGTTTTGTTTCAACTTTTCGTCTAAAGAGACAAAAAGTTGTCACAATTCGGTCACAATTAGCATAAACATAAAATAGACGAAATGAACTTATTTCCAAAAAGGCTTGATTCATTCCATTCATGATTAGTAGAGCTGAAAAAGCATGGATTAAAAGTTCACTATATTTTCAAGGAGGTAGATCGTATGAAAACTATTCTTGCTATCGCTGGGCTTATTTGGGTTTTATCACATGGCATTCCAATTTATGAAGGAGAACAAATTCGCAGTGCTCTGAATAAAAATTTTAATGAATATCATATCATTGATCGTCAAGATAAAGTCGTGACAGTTCGTGTAAATGACTGTTTTCATACGGTAACCGTTGAAGGAACTTCAGTAGTGAATGATACAAAAGTATGTGATCAGCAATAATTATATATAGGAAGAAAAAAGTCTCAATTTACACGTGTGAAAATTGAGACTTTTATATTTGTGGATGAATAATAAGCGGGGATGGATAATCCCTGCTTATTATTGTTTTTTGAAAAAAAGGCAAGGGTATCATAATAATTGAGTCTGAGAAGCTAATAAGTTGTTAAGAATAAGCATAGAGCAGAAATATACTCATATGGGGTATCATACGTAGATATTTAATGCTATAATTGGTATACTCGTAAAAGCAATTGTTTTATTGGATGAAGAGAAACTTTAAGAAGGTGATAATATGGATCATAAAGATCATGAAGCGGTAACACATAGATCAGAAAAAGAAAAAGAACAAATTATAAATAGATTAAAGAGAATTGAAGGACAAGTCCGCGGTATTCAAAATATGATTGAAAATGATCGTTATTGCGTGGATATTTTAGTGCAAATTTCAGCGATTAATGCAGCAATGAAAAAAGTAGGAATGGGTGTATTAAAAAACCATACAAGTCATTGTGTTTCAGGTGCTATTAAAGATGGCAATGGTGACGAAGCAATTGAAGAATTAATGACAGTATTTGAACGTTTTTCAAAAGCGTAAAAACAAGCTAGTATGTAACTGGCTTGTTTTTTGTTTACCTCTATATAGGATTTCGAGGTATTGATGTGTAAAATAAACTTTTAGAAAATAATTGAAAAATCATGATACAAAACCATTGATTACCTTAGGGGGGTATGGTAAGATGTAATTGTGATTAACAAACAATGAAGAAACAAGAGGAGGATTTTAAATGGAACAGTTAACATTACAAGTTGAAGGTATGTCTTGTGGACATTGTGTAAATTCTATTGAAAGCAGTGTGAAAGAACTAAACGGTGTTGAACAAGTGAAAGTTCAATTAGCAGAAGGAACTGTTGAAGTTACGATCGACTCATCAGTTGTAACGTTAAAAGATATTGTTGCTGTAATTGAAGATCAAGGATACGATGTTCAATAATTATTTTTAGATATGGAAATAAATCGTACTTTATAGGAAGTACGATTTATTTTGCTAATAATTATACCTCATAAGGGTATATAGAGGTGAGAGACATGAATGAACAAAAAGAGGCCAATCTTCAAATATCAGGAATGACATGTGCGGCATGTGCGAATAGAATTGAAAAAGGCTTGAAAAAAGTAGAAGGTGTTCATGATGCAAATGTAAATTTTGCACTTGAAAAAACAAAAATAATGTATGATCCCCAAAAAACAAATCCGCAACAATTTAAGCAAAAAGTTGAATCGCTAGGGTATGGAATTGTAAGTGATAAAGCTGAGTTTACTGTTTCAGGGATGACATGCGCGGCATGTGCGAATAGAGTAGAAAAGCGCTTAAATAAATTAGAAGGTGTGAACGGAGCGACAGTAAATTTCGCTTTGGAATCGGCTACAGTAGATTTTAATCCTGATGAAATTCATGTAAATGAAATGAAGAGTGCAATTACGAAATTAGGCTATAAATTGGAAGTGAAATCAGATGAGCAAAATGGATCAACTGATCATCGCTTACAAGAAATTGAGCGACAAAAGAAGAAATTTATTATTTCGTTTATTTTATCATTCCCGTTACTGTGGGCAATGGTAAGTCATTTCTCATTTACATCGTTTATTTATTTACCTGATATGCTTATGAACCCTTGGGTGCAGCTAGCTCTTGCAACTCCGGTTCAGTTTATCATTGGTGGGCAGTTTTATGTTGGAGCTTATAAAGCGTTACGAAATAAAAGTGCCAATATGGATGTTCTCGTTGCACTTGGAACGTCTGCAGCGTATTTCTATAGTGTGTATTTAAGTATTAGGTCGATTGGTTCTTCTGAACATATGACAGACTTGTATTTTGAAACGAGTGCAGTACTTATTACATTAATTATTTTAGGTAAATTATTTGAGGCGAAAGCAAAGGGACGCTCGTCAGAAGCAATTAAAAAATTAATGGGATTACAGGCGAAAACCGCTACTGTTTTACGAGATGGAACAGAAATAAAAATTTTAATCGAAGAAGTGGTAGCTGGTGATATCGTTTATGTAAAACCTGGTGAAAAAATCCCGGTAGATGGGGAAATTGTAGAAGGAAAGTCAGCAATAGATGAATCGATGTTAACAGGTGAGAGTATTCCAGTTGATAAAACAATTGGGGATGTAGTAATCGGTTCTACAATAAATAAAAACGGATTTTTAAAAGTGAAAGCAACTAAGGTAGGAAGAGATACTGCATTAGCTCAAATTATTAAAGTAGTAGAAGAGGCGCAAGGTTCAAAAGCTCCTATTCAAAGGGTAGCTGATCAAATTTCAGGTATTTTCGTACCGGTTGTAGTTGTGATTGCTATTATCACATTTGCAGTGTGGATGCTATTTGTTACACCTGGTGATTTTGGCGGAGCACTTGAGAAAATGATAGCCGTACTTGTTATCGCTTGTCCATGTGCATTAGGTCTTGCGACACCTACATCTATTATGGCGGGATCAGGAAGATCAGCAGAGTATGGTATTTTATTTAAAGGCGGGGAGCATTTAGAAGCAACGCACCGATTAGATACAGTTATTTTAGATAAAACAGGTACAGTGACAAACGGGAAGCCGGTGCTAACAGATGTAATTGTAGCAGATGGATTCCACGAAGAAGAAATACTACGTTTAGTAGGTGCGGCAGAAAAAAATTCTGAACATCCACTTGCAGAAGCGATTGTAGAAGGAATTAAAGAAAAGAAAATTGAAATCCCAAGTTCAGAAAAGTTTGAAGCGATTCCAGGATTCGGTATCGAATCAGTTGTAGAAGGGAAACAATTATTAATTGGTACACGTCGATTAATGAAGAAATTCGATATTGATATTGAAGAAGTTTCTAAATCTATGGAAGAGCTAGAACGAGAAGGAAAAACAGCAATGCTTATTGCGATCAATAAAGAATATGCTGGTATAGTGGCCGTTGCAGATACTGTAAAAGATACTTCAAAAGCAGCTATCGCAAGACTTAAGAAAATGGGTCTAGACGTTGTTATGATCACAGGAGATAACACACAAACTGCTCAGGCAATCGCTAAGCAAGTTGGTATTGATCACGTAATTGCAGAAGTATTACCAGAAGGAAAAGCAGAAGAAGTGAAAAAACTCCAAGCACAAGGTAAGAAAGTAGCAATGGTTGGAGATGGAATAAATGATGCTCCTGCTCTTGCTACGGCGGATATCGGTATGGCAATTGGAACAGGAACGGATGTAGCGATGGAAGCGGCAGATATTACGTTAATCCGTGGGGATTTAAATAGTATTGCTGATGCAATCTTTATGAGTAAGATGACGATAAAAAATATTAAGCAAAATTTATTCTGGGCACTAGCTTATAACGGATTAGGAATCCCGATTGCGGCGTTCGGTTTCTTAGCACCTTGGGTTGCAGGAGCGGCTATGGCATTTAGTTCTGTATCCGTTGTATTAAATGCATTACGATTACAAAGAGTGAAATTAAAAAAATAAAAATCTAGAGAGTAATTGCATATGCTTTTAAACGAAAAACAATACTTTGAAATAAGTATTGTTTTTTGTTTATATAGAAAGAAAAAAGATATAATAAAGCAGAAATATTGAATACTAGATGGTAGACAAGTTAAATGATAGTTTAGTAAGGAGGTTCATATATGTTAAAAGATACGATCATTAGAACATTCCATAAGGAGGATTTAGAACAAGTATTACAGTTGTTCTATGAAACAGTTCATACAATTAATGCAAAAGATTATAACGTGTTACAGCTACAGGCATGGGCACCAGATCGACTAGATAGAGAAAGCTGGTTAAAGTCTTTAGAAAAGAATATTAGTTATGTAGCGGATCATAACGGTGTGATCGTGGGATTTGGGGATTATAATGATGATCATTACGTGGATCGCTTATTTACGCATAAAGATTATCAAGGAAAAGGGATAGCTTCCTACATACTACAGAAGTTAGAAAAAGAAGCAGTAAGCTTGGGTCATAGGGAGATATATACAGAGGCGAGTATTACAGCAAAACCTTTCTTTGAAAGTAACGGTTTTATTTGCATAAAGGAACAAAAGAAACAGCATAATGGTCAGATTTTTATTAATTATGTAATGAAAAAAATAGCCTTCTCATAAACGAGAAGGCTATTTTTCATTATTTTACAGCTTCTTTTAGTTCTTTACCAGCTTTGAAAGCAGGTACTTTAGAAGCTGCGATTTGCATTTCTTCACCAGTTTGTGGGTTACGGCCTGTACGAGCAGCTCTTTCGCGAACTTCGAATGTACCGAATCCGATAAGTTGTACTTTCTCACCAGCAGCTAAAGTGTTAGTGATTGATTCTACTACAGTTTGTAAAACTACAGTAGCTTCTTTTTGAGAAATCTCAGCATTTTGTGCTACGTTTTTGATTAATTCTGTTTTGTTCATGTTTTTCACCTCATATGTAAATAATGCTATTTAAGTTGTTATTATAACGTATAAAACATTCGAGAACAAGTGTACGCACATATATTCGTAAAAAAAATGAAATTTGTAATATTTTTGAGAGCCACTTTATAGACATTCAATTTAAGCGGATACAGATTTTTTCTTTAATGCAGTTTGCTCTTTATTGGAAGGGAGTTTCTTATTATAGGATATGAAATAAGGTAATGCTACAAATAACATACCTCCTACTAAGTTTCCAAAGAAAACAAAAATGAAGTTTGGAAAATATTCAATCCAAGTTAAATGACCGGCAAAAATTGCAGCTGGGATAACAAACATATTGGCTACAACGTGTTGAAATCCAATCGCAACAAAAGTCATAACTGGGAACCAAATGCCGATAATCTTTCCGATAAATTCTTTACTTCCCATACTAAGCCAAACAGCTAAACAAACGAGCCAATTACATCCGATTGCAGAAATGAAGGCTTGTAGTGGTGTATCTTGAAGTTTAGCTTGCGCAATAGAAACTGTTTTCGCTAAAAAAGCGCCTTCTGTTAATCCGACGATATGACCGAAAAAATAAGCAACGAATACAGCACCTATGAAGTTGCTAAACGTAACAATAACTAAATTTCGAATGAAGTGAAATAAGTCGATTTTTTTGTGAAGCCACGCCATTGAAACGGTCATCATATTGCCAGTTACTAACTCACCGCCTGCAAGAATAACGAGTATAAGACCGATAGGAAATACAGCGGCACCTAGAAAACTAGTAAATGATCCCCAAGATTTTGGCATTGTTCCAATAACATGAATATCGAGTAAATACCCTAATGCTATGAAAGCACCACCAAAAAAACCGAGAATTAGCATAGGGAGTAATGATAAATGAGCTTTTTTTCTACCGGAATTCGCAGCAAGTTCCGTAATTTCTTCTGGTGTAAATACAGACATGAATAATCTCTCCTTAATAAAATGATAGAATGAATAGAAGGAACATTTTTAAGAATCTATGTATTATAAAAATATGTTATGACTTCTGTATAAATTTGTCAAAGTGAATGAGGATAGAATTGGATATAGCTAACATTGTTCATGTTGTCACATTAATGTAACAATAAGGCTTTAAAGTACTTCTAGAGGTGAGAACATGAATACGAATCATGTAAAAAAAGAACAAAAAAAATCAATCGTCAAGATATGTATAATCAGTTTCATAAGTATAGTAGTGATTTCAATAAGTTTGTATTTCTATGCGACAGAAATAGAACGAAAACTAGTAACAGTTACGTGGAATGAAATAGAAGCTTCTACAATTCCTAAAGAGTTTAATAACAAAAAGATATTACAATTCTCAGATGTGCATTTAGGGCCAGAATTTACATTGAAACAACTAGAAAATTTGGTAGAGAAGATGAATGCATTACATCCAGATGTAGTAGTTTTTACAGGGGATTTAATAGATAAGTTTGGATCGTATAAGGCGGAAAGAGAAGAAGCGAAAAGTATTTTACAGAAAATACATGCGCCCTTAGGGAAATATGCAGTGTTTGGGAATCATGATAGGGGCGGGGGAGGTAGTTTATTTTATAAAAAGTATATGGAGGAAGCTGGTTTCTCTGTGTTAGTAAATGAAGTGCATAAAATTAATGCAGAAAATGGCAAATATATTACAATATCAGGTTTGGATGATTTTTTATTAGGGAATCCGAAAATAGACGCGACTTTAAAACAAGTAAGGCAACAAGATTTTAATATGCTCTTAGTACATGAGCCGGATATTGTAGACAAAGTAGCTCGTTACCCAGTTGATTTTCAAATGTCAGGACATAGTCACGGAGGACAAGTTCAAATTCCTTTTATAGGTCCATTAATTACTACAAAATTAGCTGAGAGTCATGTTGAAGGTATGTATGAATTAGAAGGGAAGAATAAGCCGTTACATTTATACGTAAATCGTGGTATTGGGACAACACGAATGCCTGTTAGATTTTGGAGTGTACCTGAACTTTCAGTATTTGTGTTAAAGCAAAATAGCAACTAAACTATTTTAGAGTAGTAACAGGACTTTCAGAGAAAGTTCTCTTTTTTTATTGGGTAAATACAGAATGTTATGTGATTTTTATTTAAAGTGTTAAAAAGGAAAGGGGAATTTCTATGGTAGAAACATGGCATAAAGAATTGGAAAGTTTATATAACGAAATGGTTTCGTGGCAAATTACTTTTAAGTATTGTAAATAGTTATGTAGAGATGGAAAAGAATCTTTTCATCATGTAGAAGTGAAAAAGTAATTTACATAAATAAAAAACAACAATAGGTTATGTAACCTATTGTTGTTTTTTATTATTTTTGCAAGGGAATAGCATCAAAATATGTTCTATAGTTATTAGAGAATTCAAAGTTGTTTTTTGCATCCCAATTAATAGACCAAGACATTAGGCCGCGGAATGCAGGGTAGCCACTCTGATTTGAAAGTTTATACTTTCCTCCGAAAGGAATTCCTTTAATGATATAATCTAAAGCTTTTTTCATTTCAGTTGGAGAAATATATCCGCCACTTGGAGCGGCCGCTGGTGCTGCAGGAAGTCCAATCATGACTTGATCCGAACGAAGAGCTGGGAAAATGTTATTTGTATTACCACCTACAGGAAAACCATGTAAGAGCATATCTGCCATAGCGACTTCGTAGTCTGCAGTACCTTGATTGTAGTTATTACCGTCCATTCCAATCCCGCTACCAGCGTTGTAGTGTTGAACGTGAATGTATGTTAGTTTGTCTTTTACTCCGAAAATAATCGGTAAATAAGCACCCCAGATGCTTCCGTATGCGCTATAACCACCTTGAACATAAGCTGTTTCAGGAGCCATGCTTAATAAAAAATCTGGACCGTAATGATCTGAGATTGTTCGAATAGCTGAGATAAGATTTACGATTTGAGGAGTAGTTGGGTTTTTAAAATTAGTGTCATTTCCGTTTAAGTAAATACCTGATTCAAGGTCAATATCTATTCCATCAAAACCATATTTATCGATCAGAGATTGTAGGGAATTAATAAAACGTTGCTTAGCCGCATTGTCAGGAAGTAAAACGACCCCATTTTGTCCACCTATTGAAAGAACTATTTTCTTACCTTTACTTTTTAAATAAGAAATATCTGATTTAAACTCTGCATCTGTACCATACACAGGAGAAAATTCAACAGTGGAACGATCACCACCAGTTTCACCGAAAGATACATTGATTACATCCCATTTTGGTGAAACGTCTCTTAATTTAATAATGCCAGTACCGTTGTCGAAGTTATGCCAGTATCCAACGAGTAATTTTGATCCTAAATTGTTTGCAGCTTGTGCTTGGAAGGGAGCTAGCGGTAGCAGTAAGAAAATTACTAACGTACAACAAATAAATTTGAACTTGTTTAACATATCAACACTCCTATACGAAAAGTTGTCTAGATGTATAATCTTGTTTATTTTATGATATCTGAAAATTCGATCTTTTGTAAGGTGACTATAATTTTCTCAACAATTGTGTATGGAAAATTATTAAACCTAATGTAATAATTTTTGGAGGAGATCGAATTACGATTGTTAAATTCAGAATATTTTGATATATTTTAAAGTATAGGACAAGATTTTTCGCATAATACTCTTACATAAAGTGAAACTTTAATCAGTGGGGCTTTGTTCATCCCCGCTGATTATCAGCCCTCACCAATCGGGCTTTTACGGGCAGTAGATTCCCACCTAACTTCTTTGCTTCCGCTGAATTTTGAGGTGGGGGTCTTACTGCCCGTTAATGCGGGGTAAATTTCAAAATTAAGTTTGGAAGGGGATGTACAAGAGTTGGATAAAAATCTTAAGAAAGACCTCAAAATACGCCACATTACAATGATTTCCATTGGTGGCGTAATAGGAGCTGGTTTGTTTGTTGGAAGCGGTGCGGTTGTGCATTCAGCCGGACCAGGTTCTATCGTTTCATATGCATTAGCAGGACTTCTAGTCATTTTCGTTATGAGAATGCTAGGGGAAATGGCAGCTATTAACCCGACAAGTGGTTCATTTGCAACATATGCAAGAGAAGCAATTGGTCCATGGGCCGGTTATACAATTGGGTGGCTATATTGGTTTTTCTGGGTAATTGTTATTGCGATAGAAGCTACAGCAGGTGCTGGTATTATTCAATATTGGATTCCAGAAATCCCGCTCTGGTTATTAAGCTTAATATTAACGATTTTATTAACATTGACGAATGTTTTTTCGGTGAAATCATTTGGAGAGTTTGAATATTGGTTTTCATTTATTAAAGTAATAAGTATTGTTTTGTTCCTTTGTCTTGGACTCGCTGTTATTTTAGGATTTGTACCAGGAACGGAAGCACCTGGCACTTCGAATTTAGTAGGGCAAGGAGGATTTATGCCAAATGGTATAAGTTCGGTGCTACTTGGAATTACCGTCGTTATATTTTCATTTATGGGATCAGAGATTGTCGCAGTAGCCGCTGGAGAGTCTGTCGAACCTGTAAAAGCAGTAAAAACAGCAACAAATAGTGTAATTTGGCGTATTCTCGTATTTTTTATTGGATCGATCGCTGTAGTTGTTACACTCCTTCCGTGGAATTCAGCGAACATACTAAAAAGCCCGTTTGTGGCGGTGCTGGAACATATAGGGATACCAGCGGCAGCACAAATTATGAACTTTATCGTTTTAACAGCTGTACTTTCTTGTTTAAATTCGGGTTTATATACGAACTCAAGAATGCTTTTTTCAATGGCAGAAAGAGGAGACGCGCCAAAGGCATTTTTGAAATTGAATAGTAGTGGTGTTCCAGTTCGGGCGGTTTTATTTGGAACTTTCTTTGCTTACATTGGAGTTGTTTTTAGTTACATATCTCCAGATAAAGTATTTTTATTTTTAGTGAATGCATCTGGCGGGATTGCGTTACTCGTTTATCTCGTTATAGCGGTTTCACATTTCAAGATACGTAAAAAAATGGGGAAAGCGGAACAACAAAATTTGAAAGTCAAAATGTGGCTTTTTCCATATGTAACATATGTTACAATTACTGCGATTATAGCAGTTTTAGTTGCCATGCTCGCAATTGAATCTTTACGTTCACAAGCGCTTTTAACAATGCTTGTTACTGTTCTTATAATAATTTCTTATTTTATTTTTAATAGAAATAAAAATAGTACATTATTGAATCCTAAAAGCAAGAATGAGGAATCTGTTCGATTCTAATTTCTTGTTTTAGAAGAGAGTTACACCCAATCATTGCTATAAAAGAATCATATATAATCATAGAAACAAGTAATTACTATTGTCATAGTGAATATAAACTTTTTTCTTGACTTTTTATATGAAGGCGAGCAAAATGGTAAAAAAGGAAGGGGGGATGACGATGGAAGAGTACGTACTAGAGCTGTATAACTTGTTATATACGACAGAATGGCAAGATATTGTTTCATTTCTAGGAATAATGTTTTGTATGAAAATTGTAATTGTATATATGGAAGAGCAAGGTATGTTCTATTCCTTCTCATCTCCGTTCGATGTGCAGCGCGAGCCGTTGCCAAACTATGCCAAGGTAAATTACGAACAATTTCCTTTTGTGATTTTCTTTATGATTCAATTTATAACAGCAATTGTAAAGAAAAAGGAAAGTGACGATGAAGAGTGCCATTCAACTTGTAATATAGCGACTGCTTTTTAAGCTAAATACAAGGAGGAGATTTATATGTGGTTTCGATTTCTTATGATTGGTTTCTTTTCATTAACAGCAATTTCTTTAATGGGATATCAAGTGTCTGAAATTTATCAAGCATATAGCAATACGTTTTTTAACAAAAACTAATTACATTGCTATTTAAATAATAAAGCGATAAAATCCTTCTTAAGAAGTTTTATTAAGAAGGATTTTTTTCTATGCTCTGTCTTACTGTGTCAAACTATTGTCACATTTACACTGTGAATAATATGTTAAAATAGTGAGGTTACGTATACATATTTGAAGGAAGAGGAGTGACCATTTTGGTGGATCAATCAACTAATCAGAAAAGCTATGCTCCTATTGTGATAACGCTTTCTGTAATTGTAAATGCGATTATTTTATTTTTGTTCTTTGGACCTGTTGGCTATGAAGGAGAAGTACATTTTGATGTAACAATTTTACCAATGTTAAATGCAATTTTTAATAGCTTTACGTTCGTATTCTTATTAGCAGCTTTATACTCTATTATTAAGAAAAATGTGAAAATGCACCGCGGTTTTATCCTGGCAGCATTTACAACGACGTTGCTATTTTGTGTTTCTTATTTATCGTATCATTACTTGGCGCCGGCAACACATTTTGGTGGAGAAGGATTCATTAAATATGTGTACTTCATTATTTTAATTACACATATTATCCTTGCAGCAATTATTGTACCACTTGCATTGTTTGCACTTGTATTTGGTTTTACAAATCAATTAACACGTCATCGTAAAATTGTACGTTGGACGATGCCGATTTGGTTATATGTAAGTTTATCTGGTGTTATTGTTTACTTAATGATCTCACCTTATTACCAATAAAAAATCTCAGCCTGTAGGCTGGGATTTTTTTGTTAGGCAAATATTTTTGTGAAATGAAAAAAATATGGTATACAAAAGTATAGTTGCTTTTCATATAGAAGGGATGGTAAAGGAATATGCAAAATTTTGTATTTCGTAATCCAACGAAACTTATTTTCGGTAAAGGGCAGTTAGAACAGTTGAAAACTGAAATTCCACAGTTCGGTAAAAAAGTTCTTCTCGTATACGGGGGAGGCAGTATTAAAAGAAACGGTATTTATGATAATGTAATTTCTATTTTAAAAGATATAAATGCAGAAGTATTTGAATTGACAGGCGTTGAACCGAATCCTCGTGTATCAACTGTAAGGAAAGGAATTCAAATTTGTAAAGATAATGGTGTTGAATTTATTTTAGCAGTTGGCGGAGGAAGTGTGATCGACTGTACGAAGGCAATTGCTGCTGGTAGCAAATATGATGGAGATGTATGGGATATTGTAACGAAAAAAGCATTTGCTAGTGAGGCGTTACCATTTGGTACGGTGCTTACTCTTGCAGCGACAGGCTCTGAAATGAATGCTGGTTCTGTCATTACAAACTGGGAAACGAATGAAAAATATGGCTGGGGTAGCCCAGTTACTTTCCCGCAGTTTTCAATTTTAGATCCAGTCCATACTGCGTCTGTACCGAAAGACCAAACAATTTACGGTATGGTAGATATTATGTCGCACGTATTAGAGCAGTATTTCCACCACGGAACAAATACAGAACTACAAGATCGTTATTGTGAATCTGTATTAAAAACAGTAATTGAAACCGCTCCTAAGCTTTTAAGTGATTTAGAAAATTATGAGCATAGAGAAACCATTTTATATTGCGGTACTATGGCGTTAAACGGCATTTTAGCGATGGGAGTAAAAGGAGACTGGGCAACTCACAATATTGAGCACGCAGTTTCTGCGGTTCATGATATACCACACGGGGGTGGCCTTGCGATTTTATTCCCGAACTGGATGAAGCATGTTCTAGATGAAAATGTAAGTCGTTTTAAACAGTTCGCTATTCGTGTATTCCATGTAGAAACAGATGGGAAAACTGATCGAGAAGTTGCGTTAGAAGGAATTGAGGCGTTACGTCAATTTTGGACTTCAATTGAGGCGCCGGTAACATTAGCTGATTACGCTATTGGGGAAAATGAAATTTATTTAATGGCGGATAAAGCAATGGCTTATGGCGAATTTGGTAACTTTAAAAAATTAAATAAAGACGATGTTTTAAGCATATATAAAGCTTCTTTATAAGTGAATCAAGCAAAGAAACCCATTTGATATAACAATCAAATGGGTTTCTTTTTGTTGTTTATAACTGTTTTTGACTGGTTTTGGTTATTTTTGAATGTTTATGGTTGATTTTTGTGATCGTTTTCATTATACTGTAATCAAAGAAGAGGTGAATAAAATGTTAACTCCTGAACGTCATCAAATGATATTGCAACTTGTAAAAGAGCAGAAGGTTGTTAAATTACAGCAATTAGTGGAAAGAACAGAAAGCTCTGAATCAACAATTCGTCGTGATTTAGCGCAATTGGAAAAGCAAAGGTTATTAAAAAGAGTTCATGGTGGTGCTGCTGTTTTAACAGGAAAAGGACAAGAGCCAACGATGGTTGAAAAATCATCCAAAAACATTCAAATAAAACAACAAATTGCTAACTATGCGGCTAGCATTGTTGAACAAGGTGATTGCATTTATTTAGATGCAGGAAGTACAACATTTGAAATGATCCCATTTTTAATAAATAAAGATGTTACTGTCGTTACGAATGGACTTATGCATATTGAAGCTTTAGTTGAAAATAATATTCGTGCGTATTTACTAGGCGGAATGATGAAAAGTAGGACGAAAGCTTTAATTGGTGCTATGGCACAGGAAAGCATGCAGAAGTACCGTTTTGATAAATGTTTTTTAGGAGCAAATGGTGTGCATGAACAGCTTGGTTTTACAACTCCAGATCCAGAAGAGGCACTTTTAAAACAAATGGCATTAACATTTGCGAACGAAGGATATTTCTTAATTGATGAAAGTAAGTTTTCAGAAGTTGCGTTTGCGAAAATTGCCAATGTTGAAGAAGCAAATATTATTACAAACCATTTAGAAATTGATTTAGAAAAATATAAAAGACAAACCAATGTAATTGAGGCTGATAAATAATGATCTATACAGTTACTTTAAACCCATCTATTGATTATGTAGTACAAGTTAATTCCTTCGATTTAGGCGCAGTAAATCGAGCAGAGAAAGATATGAAATTTCCTGGAGGGAAAGGCATTAACGTTTCTCGCGTTCTTCATCGTTTAGGTGTTGAAAATGTAGCGCTTGGATTTACTGGTGGATTTATCGGTCGATTTATTAAAGATGTATTACAGGCGGAAGGTGTAACAACAAACTTTGTTCAAGTAGATGGAGATTCTCGAATTAATGTGAAAATAAAAGGGCAAGAAGAGACAGAATTAAATGGACAAGGTCCTAGTGTGACAAATGGGCAATTTGAACAATTAATGAAACAAATTGAAAGTATGAGGCAGGGAGATTGTGTTGTACTAGCTGGAAGTTTACCGGCGTCTATCCCAACTACTTTTTATGAATCAATCGCAGCGTTCGGAGCTGAAAAAGGCATTCGCGTAGTAGTCGATGCAAGTGGTAGTGCACTGCATCATGTAATTAAAAATAAGCCATTTTTAATAAAGCCTAATCATCATGAACTTGGTGAGTTATTCGGAGTAGAGATTTCAACAGTAGAAGATATTTTACCGTATGGAAGAAAATTAGTTGAACAAGGTGTAGAGCATGTTATCGTATCAATGGCTGGAGATGGGGCTTTATTATTTACGGCAGAAGGTATATATGAAGCAACTGTTCCAAAAGGTGTTGTAATTAATTCGGTTGGGGCCGGAGATTCACTCGTTGCAGGATTTGTAGGGAAATATGAACAGACAAAAGATATTGAAAAGGCATTTCAATATGGCGTTGCAACAGGGAGTGCAACGGCATTTTCAGCTGATTTATGTGAAAAGGAAAAAGTAGAAGAATTATTGTCGCAAGTAATTGTAACTAAGCGATAGGGGGAAACAACATATGAAAATTACAGAACTATTAAAAAGGGATACAGTTATTATGAATTTGACAGCTTCAAATAAAGAAGCTGTCATAGATGAATTAATTGAGAAATTAGACGGCGCAAATCGTTTAAATAGCAAAGCGGAATTTAAAGAAGCTATTTTAAAGCGGGAGTCACAAAGTACGACTGGAATAGGGGAAGGGATTGCAATACCTCATGCGAAAACAAAAGCTGTTAAGCAACCAGCGATTTGTTTTGGTAGAAGTGTAAGCGGTATCAACTATGAATCGCTTGATGGGCAGCCTGCACATTTATTCTTTATGATTGCTGCGAGCGAAGGGGCGAATAATACTCATTTAGAAACGTTATCGCGCCTATCTACATTATTAATGGATGAAGGATTTCGTAAGCAATTGTTAGAAGCAAAGGATGAAGAGGAACTTCTTCGTTTATTTGATGAAAAAGAGAATGAAAAAGAAGAAGAAGACATTGAGGTTGCAAAACCAGAAGGAAATGAACCGTACGTATTAGCAGTTACGGCTTGTCCAACTGGAATCGCTCACACTTATATGGCTGCGGATAGCTTGAAAGCAAAAGCAGCAGAGCTAGGAATAGCGATTAAAGTTGAAACGAATGGATCAACAGGTATAAAAAACGCTTTAACGAAAGAGGACATTGAACGAGCAACAGCTATTATCGTTGCCGCAGATAAACAAGTAGAAATGAACCGTTTTGCTGGGAAACATGTCATTCAAGTGCCAGTCGCTGATGGGATTAGAAAAACGGAAGCGCTTCTTAATCGAGCTGTAAAACAAGACGCGCCAATCTTTAAAGGAATAAAGGAAGATGGGAAGACAGAAAGTACAGAGAAAGAAAAAGGGTTAGGAATTTATAAGCACTTAATGAACGGTGTAAGTAATATGCTTCCATTCGTTGTTGGTGGAGGAATTTTAATTGCACTAGCATTTTGGATTGGTGGCATAAAAGCAGAAGGACCATTGGCTGAATTGTTAATGTCTATTGGTGGAGGCAAAACAGGTGCGTTTTTATTCCTCGTACCAATTTTAGCTGGATTTATTGCAAGTTCTATTGCTGATCGCCCTGGTTTCATGCCTGGTGTTGTAGGTGGATTTTTAGCTGCACATGCGAATGCTGGATTTTTAGGGGGATTAATTGCTGGTTTCTTAGCTGGGTATGTTGTTTTAGGATTGAAAAAATTGTTTTCAGGATTACCAGCACAGTTAGAAGGAATTAAACCTGTATTGTTATATCCGGTCTTTGGATTGTTGATTACAGGAGTTGTTATGCAAAAAGTAGTAATTCCGCCTGTAGTAGCATTGAATGAAATGTTAACAGGATGGTTAAATGGTTTGAACGGTACAAATGCTATATTACTAGGTCTTATATTAGGTGGTATGATGGCAATTGATATGGGTGGTCCAATTAATAAAGCTGCATTTACATTTGGTATTGCTGCAATAGAAGCGCAGAACTTTGGCGTGCACTCTGCTGTTATGGCCGGTGGTATGGTACCACCATTAGCGATTGCATTCGCAACTACTTTCTTTAAATCAAAATTTACTGAAGCAGAACGTAAATCTGGTTTAACAAATTATATTATGGGAGCATCGTTTATTACAGAAGGTGCGATTCCATTTGCAGCTGCAGATCCGATTCGAGTAATAGTAAGTTGTGTTGTTGGTTCAAGTGTTGCGGGTGCATTATCTATGTTATTCCAAATTACGTTACCAGCACCGCATGGTGGATTGTTTGTTATCGCATTAGTAAATAAACCGGTGTTATATATTTTCTCGATATTCATAGGGACAGTTATTTCAGCTCTTATGATGGGGATTTGGAAAAAGAAAGTTAAATAACACATGAAAAAGGAGTAGCTTTTATTAGCTGCTCTTTTTTATTACAAAAAAGGAGATTAATAATTGGAGAATGATGAATTTTGGTAAAAGATGTAATGAAATATGTTTTTTTTGTAACAAAAAAGTAATACTGTAATTTTTTCTGGAAAAAATTTTGGGCTAGTATGTGGAAAATATATGAAAACTATTGGGGATTCTATTAGAAATGGAATTCATTAATATGGAAATTTATGTTACAACTCATTAATCGTGTATTACGAATGGTTTGTAATTGTGTGATTTCTAAAAATCCTAAAAATCTGTTGCTATAATGAAAATACGAAAACAAAGCAAATGGAGGCTATTCATGAAAAAATTATTAGGTATAGCAACGGCGGCAGTTTTTGGTCTTGGGATTTTTGCAGGTTCTGCGAAAGCAGAAACGATTGTAACAACAGACGTATTAAATGTTAGAGAAAACCCAACTGTAGAGTCAAAGCTTGTAGGTAAAATGTTAAGTGGAAATAAATTAGATGTTATAAATACAGAAAACGGATGGGCAAAAATTAAATTAAATGGTAAAGAAGCGTTTGTAAGTGCTGAATTTACAAAAAGTACATATTATGTAACGGCGGGCGTGTTAAATGTTCGTGCTGGAGCGAATACTGACTCTGAAATTCTTGGTAAACTGAATAAAGATGATGTAATTGAAACGACAAATCAAGTTCAAAATGAATGGTTACAATTTGACTATAATGGAAAAACGGGATATGTTCACATGCCATTTTTAACAGGGACGGTACCTGTAATTGAAAAGAAAGAAGTTGTAACGCAAGAAGAGGCGCCAGTAAGAGTAAATACGCCGGTTAAAAATAATAAAGTAGTTAAGAACAAAGAGTCTGTTAAAAATGTAGAATCAAGTAAACCTGTGGCAAAACAGCAGTCAACTACGAAACAAGTTACGAAATCTACTGAAACAAGTGCACCTGCTGGTGGACGTGAAATAACAGTAGAAGCGACAGCGTATACAGCGCATCCAAGTGAGAATGGTACGTATGGTGGTCGTGTATTAACTGCAATGGGGCATGATTTAACAGCAAATCCGAATATGAAAGTAATTGCTGTTGATCCTAAAGTAATTCCGCTTGGATCAAAAGTATGGGTAGAAGGATATGGAGAAGCAATTGCTGGAGATACTGGTGGTGCGATTAAAGGAAATCGTATTGATGTATTAGTCGGTTCAGATGGTAGTGCCGATAGCTGGGGGCGCAAATCTGTAAAAGTGAAAGTGATCAAATAGTGTATATGTATTAATATAAAAGGCGGTTGCTTGAAAGTATGTAAGCAACCGCCTTTTATGGGTTATTGAAAAGGATAAATAGTTTTACCTGTAATAATTTTATAGGCACTGCAAAATTGATTTTGTATATACTCTGTATTTTTATTTTCTGGATGTAATGTTGTTTCTTGGAGAGTAGAATGAAAAGAACGTAGCAAACAATTTAAGGCGAAATATAATTCTTCTTGTGAACAATTTTGTTCTTTTGTAGCAGTAGCTAAAATAAGGTCTTTTGTTAAAGATGAAAAATTGATGGTGGATTGTTTCATAGTCAACTCATCCTCTCGAAGGTATTTTTAATCATGTATATGCGGAATTGGACAAACTATGTTCTTTTTTATTTGTAATTTCATGTACCGGAATGAAAGAACTTGCAATCATGCCGTTAAAATTGGTAAGATTGGATATAATCAATAGATGGAGTACATTACATAAAGAGAGTTGAATGATATGGGAGAAGTGCAACGTGAAAAAGTTGCTGTCATCATTGGACCAACTGCTGTTGGAAAGACGAAGTTAAGTATTGATCTTGCCAAAGCGTTGAATGGTGAAATTATAAGTGGAGATTCCATGCAGATTTATCGTACGATGAATATTGGAACTGCAAAGGTGACAAAAGAAGAAATGGATGGAATTCCGCATTATATGGTCGATATAAAAAATCCAGAAGAATCATTTTCTGTTGCCGAATTTCAAGAACGTGTTCGTAAGCATATTCGAGAGATTACAGAGCGTGGTAAATTGCCAATTATCGTTGGTGGAACTGGTCTGTATATACAATCTGTTTTATTCGATTATCAGTTTACGGATGATGCTGGCGATACTATATACCGAGAACAAATGGAAAAGTTAGCATTAGAACGTGGTGTGGAATATGTACATAAGAAATTACAAGAAGTAGACCCAGAAAGTGCTGAGCGTATTCATGCAAATAATGTACGTCGTGTCATTAGAGCGTTAGAAATTTTCCACACGACGGGTGAAAAAATGAGTGATCAACTTGAAAAACAAGAAAACGAGTTATTATACGATGTTTCCTTGATTGGCTTGACAATGGATCGAGAAATGCTATACGATCGCATTAACTTACGAGTTGATATAATGATGGACCAAGGGTTATTAGAAGAAGTAGAAGGATTGTATAATAGAGGGATACGAGATTGTCAATCTATTCAAGCGATTGGGTATAAAGAGATATATGATTATTTTGAGGATCGTGTCTCTTTAGAAGAAGCGGTATCACAATTAAAGACGAATTCACGTCGTTATGCAAAGCGTCAATTAACGTGGTTCCGTAATAAGATGGATGTCACGTGGTTTGATGTTACAGGCGGTGAAAAAACGTCAGAAATTTTACGATACATAGAAGGAAAGTTACAACTAAAGTCGAATAATAGTAAGTAGAGAAAAAGAGGAGGATTCGACATGAAGCAATCAATCAATATTCAAGATCAGTTTTTAAATCAACTCCGTAAAGAAAATACGTTTGTTACGCTGTACTTATTAAATGGTTTCCAGCTTCGTGGATTAATTAAAGGATTTGATAATTTTACAGTCCTACTGGAAACAGAGGGTAAGCAACAGCTTATTTATAAACATGCAATTTCTACATTTGTACCACAAAAAAATGTTTCAATTGAATTAGAGTAGTAATGAATTATTGTACATAACAAAAAAAGAGCGAGTTTCTCGCTCTTTTTTTATTTGCTATAAACAATACATAGTGAAATTTAAGCAATTCTAAATACAGTAAGGCGAATGTTAGTGTTTCCTGTTGCAGGGATCGTAATCTCGTTAAGAGTAGATTGGACAGAAATGTTTGCGCCAGCTCTTAACGTTTCGATTGTAGTGAATGAAAGTGAGTCGCCTATTAAATTTGAAGAGAAGTTATCAGTTGCGACTGCTCCATTTATTGAAATGCCTACTCCAAGAGGAGCGCATCCTGGTGCAGTTGTAGAGATGGATACGCTAATGACATAAATACCACCGTTGATAACTGTAACTGTATCTGTGCCATTAAAGATAATATTGTTTACGTTAATTGCAGTACTGAAAATAAAGTTATTAAATTGTAGTACTGTTTGTTGAATGTTGTTTGTTACAACAATTGTTGCTACAGGGAAGCTAGGTCCAGTAGGCCCGGTAGGTCCAGTAGGTCCACCAGAAGGTCCAGTAGGTCCAGTAGCTCCTATACCAGTGGCGCCGGTAGCACCTGTTGGTCCTTGAACACCTTGAGGTCCAGTAGCGCCCGTGTTACCTTGAACACCTTGAGGTCCAGTGGCACCAGTAGCGCCTGTGTTACCTTGAACGCCCTG
>NZ_LOBC01000017.1 GCF_001583695.1 Bacillus wiedmannii
TAGAACTTGATAAACCATCTGGTACAGTGATGGAAACATATAATGATTTCAATACAATGCTTGAGGAAGCATTGAAAACAGCCTTGCTTTAATAGGGGGTATTAATGACAAGGTAATTTACACGACGGAATATCATTTTACTAATAAGGAATATACGGGACGAGGTAATAGATACATTGGTAGAACGCCACATGGTATAGAAATTATGATGTTCATTGATTCAAGGAATCGCGTTATTTCGGCCTTTCCATTACGTTAACCATTGAAAGGATGATCTTTAATATATGAAATACACATATGAATTTTATCAAGGACCTTTTAATCTTTTGATGATTAAACTTCCTGAAAATATATCGTTGGTAGGGGAATTTTTAGAAAATGATATTCAAAATAGTGACGGTGTGTTTTGGCTATCTCGTATAAATAAAGTATTGAACTGCGAAGTTGATTCTCTAGAATTAGGTGGAAATAGTTGTGATTTAGAAATACGTAATGACTTCACAAAAATTATCCATCGATATATAGAAGATGAAAACTACTCTTGCAACATCGAAACCGATGAACTACAAGAATTAATTTTAGTATGGGTTAAAGAAAAAGAAAAACAAAAAAAATAAGTTCGAATATTTTTGGGCAGATATTCAAAAATATAAAACTTTCATAGTTAATAATTATGATGAAGATGAAATCTCTCTTGAAATAGAAACTATTACATTACGAAATCTAATACACATTTGAATAAATGAGCACACAAAATTGACAACCGAAAAAAATAACAAGTAAATAATGTTACATACAGCACGAAAAAGACCGCACATTCACATACGCATCACTAGCCGTAATATAGAACACTCGCTAATAACTATTATGCACTTTACATTGATACGAACCATTTACACTTATCTTCGCATCAATCGTAAATCCTAATACTCCCCCACAGAACCAGCCACATCTTTATCATGCCAAGATGGAGATTCATAGAAATGCAGATTGTCCACTCTAGAAACAAAACACTTTCCTATAATAAACTAATCACAATATTTCTTTATTACTGTATCTTTCTTCTCCACATCAAATTAAATAAACGTCAAAATTATTAGTACACATAACCTGTCTATTTTCTATACAAAAAAAGAGGAATTACTCCTCAATATTTTCTTTCGTTTGCAATTCATCAATGATGGCCCAACTAGCCTTGTAATATGCTCGAAGGATTTTATCAATATCCTTTTTGGTTTTCGGCTCTGGAGCCACAATATAAACTTTCGTTTTCCCAAATTTATAAGACGCGGCATATTTTTCTTGTTGGCTCATGGTGTCACCTCTTGAAGTGCTTTCTATATTTGTATGCTGCTGATTTGTTAGTACTGCCATATTAGTTGCTAACCATTTCAAAGCAGAACAATCATCGAAATATTAAAGTATCGGAAAACGACGAAGAATCTTAAATGCTTTCTTAAATCAAACATGTCATTACTTTCGCTACTTCAAATAGCCATTTCTACTTCTTATATATACATTTCTCGTATATGAATTAACTATATAAGGAGGTCTAATCATGAAAACCGCAATCTACCTAAGAAAATCCCGCGCCGATCTCGAAGCCGAGGCACGAGGCGAAGGTGAAACGTTAGCAAAGCACCGCACTACCCTGCTGAAAATAGCGAAGGAAATGAACTTAAATGTTTTAGCTGTCCGTGAGGAAATCGTTTCTGGTGAGAGTTTAGTGAAACGACCTGAGATGTTAGCATTGCTTGAAGAAATTGAAGATAACAAATATGATGTTGTTCTTTGTATGGATATGGACCGTTTAGGTCGTGGTGGTATGAAAGAACAAGGAATCATTTTAGAGACGTTTAAACGCTCGAATACGAAGATTATGACACCTAGGAAGACTTATGACCTTAATGATGAGTGGGATGAAGAATACAGCGAATTTGAAGCGTTTATGGCTCGTAAGGAGTTAAAGATTATTACACGACGTATGCAACGAGGTCGTGTAGCCAGTGTAGAGGCTGGGAATTATCTCGGTACACATGCACCATTCGGATATGATATCCATCGCTTAAATAAGCGAGAACGTACTTTAACGATTAATCCAGAAGAAGCTTCAGTTGTAAGAATGATATTTGATTGGTATGCAAATGAAGATATGGGCGCTAACGCAATCCGAAGCAAGTTAAATGATCTTGGCTACAAAAGTAAGCTAGGTAATGAATGGAACCCTTACAGCATCTTGGATATATTAAAAAATAATGTATACATAGGAAAAGTAACGTGGCAAAAACGAAAAGAGGTAAAACAACCTGATGCCGTAAAAAGAAGTTGTGCTCGTCAAGATAAATCAGATTGGATTATTGCTGATGGTAAACATGAGCCTATCATACCTGAAAGCTTATTTGAGCAAGTGCAAGAAAAATTAAATTCAAGGTATCACGTTCCTTACAATACGAATGGAATTAAAAATCCACTAGCTGGTATTATTAAATGTAGTAAATGTGGTTATAGTATGGTCCAACGTTATCCGAAGAACCGAAAAGAAACGATGGATTGTAAGCATCGCGGTTGCGAAAACAAATCAAGCTATACGGAATTAATTGAGAAGCGTTTACTCGAGGCATTAAAAGAATGGTACATCAATTATAAAGCTGATTTTGAAAAACATAAGCAAGATGACAAATTAAAAGAAACACAAGTTATTCAAATGAATGAAGCTGCGTTACGTAAGCTTGAAAAAGAATTAGTGGATGTCCAAAAACAAAAAAATAATTTACATGATTTATTAGAGCGTGGTATTTACACAGTCGATATGTTTTTAGAACGTTCGAATGTAATTTCTGATCGCATTACTGAAATTACTTCCACGATGGAAAACTTAAAGAAAGAAATTAAAACTGAAATTAAGAAGGAAAAAGTGAAGAAAGATACAATACCTCAAGTGGAGCATGTTCTTGATCTGTACTTTAAAACAGATGATCCCAAAAAGAAAAACAGCCTCCTAAAGTCAGTTTTAGAAAAGGCTGTTTATAAAAAGGAAAAGTGGCAAAGGCTCGATGATTTCGAACTTGTGCTTTACCCTAAACTCCCTCAAGATGGCGACATATAAGCGTTTATGCTTTGTCGTCACCTTGTTGGTGTAATTAGATTTACTCCATTCAGCCCTAAAGCATCATTCGTCGAAACAGCCAATACGACAGGCTTGCCATTTCTTAACGTCGCTTTCGCTGCCATTAGTACTGGAGAGTCTGTCATTGCATTTGCAAATTTACTCATAGAATTTCCTGTTAGTGGTGCAATTACCATACAATCTAGTGGAATTTTAGGTCCTAGTGGTTCTGCGCCAACGATTGAATTAATCGCTTTAAATCCTGTTACTTCTTCAATCTTTTTAATCCACTCTGCTCCTTCTCCAAATCTCGTATTTGTTGATTGAACAGTGTAAGAAACAACGGGGCGTACTTCTGCTCCCTCAGCAATTAATTTTTCTAAATGAGGCATTACTTCTTCGTACGTACAATGTGAACCAGTAAAACCAAACCCTATTCTTTTCCCTTTTAAATTCATTCCCCATTCTCCTTTCTTGCTATTACGTCTTCTGCTAGTAACTGAGAAAGAACGTTCGCTAAAATTTGTCCTGCTGTTTTTGGAGCAACAATACCTGGTAATCCAGGTGCTAACAGCGCTTTGACTCCTCTTTTTTCCGCATATCTAAAGTCGGTACCGCCTGGTTTAGAAGCTAAATCAATTACTAACGTATGAGCCGGCATTTTCGAAATAACATTCGCTGTCACGACGAGATGCGGAATTGTATTAATGACAATATCGATATTTCCTACTTCTTTCTCAATATTTTGCATATGAAAAGGAGAAAACATCATTTCTGTAATACGTGCAATATGTTCCGATCGTCTTGCTCCAACTTTGACATGGGCTCCTAATGATTGAAATGCTCTGGCAACACTCATCCCTGTTCTACCAAATCCTAAAACCATTACATTGGAACCATGAATTGTATAGTCGGTATGTTGAATTACCATCATTAATGTACCTTCTACAGTTGGAATAGAATTGTAGATTGCCACATCATCACGATCAAATAATTTAACAAGTTTGCGGTTTGTAGTAGATACGAGATTTTCCAAGTAAGGCGTACCAATACCTGAATATATAGTAAAATGTTCTGGTGTATTTTCAATTTGTTCTTTCGTTATAGAAACTTTTTCGTTTGAAAAAATAGTATCTACTTCTCCCTTGGCATTTGTACCTGCAACTGGCAAAATAATTGCATCTACAGAAGTGAAATCTAAATTTTGTATACTTTCTTTTGCTGCCCCTGTGAAGCCATGATCTAACTGATCAAACCCTATCAATGAAAGTTTCGCATCCAATTCAACTAGCTTGCGAATTACTTCTAGCTGTCTTGCATCTCCTCCTATGACAGCAATATGCATCTCAGTCAACATTCCCTAATTCACCTTCTTTTTCTGTCATTTATAAGAAAAGTGCCTACTTTTTCTTTTTCCTCCACATCATATGTAATGTACGAGTTTTAGGTGATTGAAAAACGAAAGCATGTATGATTTATCCCGCTATTTGTATGCAGTTAGACCTCCATCTCAACATTCGACATATGAGAGGACATTATACGGGAAATTGATTTCCGGTAAACGCTCGATTCATGTGAGCTTTTACTCAGAAGAGAATGAACAAAAAAAAGATGACCAAAATGGCCACCTTTCACTTCGAATTTGAATGATCCGTAATATCACAAAGGATCATATCGTGCCCTACTTTCTTAATTTGGCTCCACGTGACTCTTACTTCTTGTGGTTCCTTTTTAAAACCTCCCCATTTCCCAGCCGGTATGATAAGAGCCTGTATTTGGCCATCCTTCTCATCAATCTCTAAATCCACATAACCTAAAACTCCCATTTTTTCTGCTCTTTCTAAATTTACAATCTCTTTGCCACTTAATTCACTTAATCGCATACAATCTCCCCCTACCGAATTATGAATTTAAGTTATCCATAATTAGTACCTATTCTGTATATCAAAAAAAAAATAACCGTATCTCTTTTAAAAGAGATACGGTTATTTTTACATACTTCATATAAAGCAATTATAGTTTTATTCCTTTTGGAAGTTTTCCATCTGGACTAATTAATGCTGCAGAGAATTCATCTGTAAACATGTTACGAATTAACTCATCAACATTTTCTTTTGTTACTGTGTTTACACTTTCAATAATCTCATCAAGTGAACGATGCTTACGAAGTAGCAACTCATTTTTACCATTACGGCTCATACGGCTATTCGTACTTTCTAAACTTAACATTAAGTTTCCTTTTAATTGCTCTTTACTATTAATAAGCTCTTTTTCTGTAATACCTGTATTTTTCAATGTTTCTAATGTTTCTTGCATTGTTTCATACAGTGTATCTAATTGTTGGCTACCTGTTCCACCATACAGCGTTAACATACCTGTATCTTCATAAGAAGAATGGTAAGAAAATACTGAATAGGCTAACCCACGTTGCTCACGTACTTCTTGGAATAAACGGCTACTCATACTACCGCCTAAAACGTTATTTAATACAATTAAGTTATAAATATCTTCGTGTCCCATTTGTAAGCCTTTATATCCTAAACATAAATGAGCTTGTTCTGTTTCCTTTTTACGTGCTACCTTATTAAAATGGAAAATTGGGCTATGTACTTGTTCACGGTTTGTTGTTCCTTCATAACTACCGAAATATTGCTCTACCGTTTGCAAGAAGGCTTCATCAATATTTCCTGCAACTGAAACAACGACATTTTCAGGTGTGTAATGATCCTTGATATATTGGCGTAGCGTATCACCTGTAAACGTATCAAGCGTTTCTTCTGTTCCTAAAATAGGATATCCAAGTGGATGCGTTTCATATGTTGCTTTCGTTAACATATCATGCACAATATCATCTGGAGCATCTTCGTACATTTTAATTTCTTCACATACGACATTCTTCTCTTTTTTCAGTTCTTCCTCATCAAATGTTGAATTAAAGAACATATCTGCTAATACATCTAAAGCATATTTAGCATGCTCATCTAGCACTTTTGCATAGTAACAAGTGTATTCTTTTGAAGTAAAAGCATTCACTTGCCCACCAATGCTATCAAATGATTCTGCAATTTCGCGTGCACTACGTGTTTCCGTTCCTTTAAAGAACATATGCTCTAAAAAGTGGGAAACCCCGTTATTTTTTTCATTTTCATTTCTTGATCCCGCATGAATCCAAATACCAATTGCAACCGATCTTACTGTTGGTATATTCTCCATAACGATTCTTACACCATTTTTACAAGTATATTTTTTAATCAAAAACTTTCCTCCTACTGCCAGTTTCTCTAATTAATTGCTATTATTTAATGATAACAAGTTTAAGGATGAATGTCATGCAAATGTATTTAATCCACACGTTTTTCATCCAGTAATTCTGTTATATTCCCTACTTTATATCCTTGTTCCTTCAATTTTGTAATCATTGTATCTAATGCTTCTGCTGTAGATGAAGTTGGATGCATTAATACGATAGCACCTGGATGTATTTTTGTCATCACTCTCTGCAATAGTACCTCTGGTTCAGGTCGCTTCCAATCAATTGTATCTACAGTCCACATAATCGTTCCCATTTGGAAATCATCTGCAATTTTCACGACTTCATCCCGAAAACTTCCACTCGGCGGAGCAAACCATCTTACCTTTTGATTCGTAGCTGCTTCGATCATTCGATTTGTTTTTTGTAACTGATCTCGGATTTCATCAGAAGATAGCGTTTTCATATTAGGGTGTGTGTAAGAATGATTTCCGACTTCTTGATTTGCATCAACAATCATTTTTGCAAATCGCAAATTTTCCTTCACCCAACGTCCTTCTAAAAAGAAAGTCGCTTTCACATCATGTTTTTTCAATATTTCTAATATACGAGGCAAATACTCGTTTCCCCACGCCACATTTATTGTTAATCCCACCATCTTTTTATTTGGATGTCCCCTATAAATTGGAGCTGGTGATAAACCTTCTAAGTGGACACTCGGTGATACTTCCTTGAATTCCAGATATTTTTGATCAAATTTCTTTAGTTTCCTCATATTATTATAAGATGCTTCGATATCAACTTTTCTTCCATTATATCCTGGTGTTGCTTTCCATATTTTATCAACCATCGCATTTTGAGGTGCAATCTCATATTGTTTTGCATGTTTTTGAATTTCTTCATACAAATTATCCTGTGCAAAAACGGAATAAGAGCCTACACTGACATATAAAAAGAATATACATATGTATGCCAATATACGAGCTTTCATATAAACCCTCCCATTAACTATATAAAAACCTTTTTTCTTCTTATCTTTGTTAATTTGAGCGTTATAATGAAAACTATACCTATACTGACATAAAAATATATATAAATCATATTTTTTACATAACAAAAAAAGCCAGTTTAACTGGCTTTTACTTATTGCTGCTCTTGTTTGTTTTCTTCTTTAGCAGCTTCTTTTTCTTGCTCTTCTTTTAGCAATACTTTTCTAGATAGATTCACACGACCTTGCTTGTCAATCTCGATAACTTTAACTGTAATTACATCACCGATCTTCACAACGTCTTCTACTTTACCTACACGCTCAAGTGCAAGTTCTGAAATGTGAACTAATCCATCTTTACCGCTGAATAATTCAACGAAAGCACCGAATTTCTCAACACGTTTCACTTTTCCTTCGTAGATTTCACCTACTTGTACTTCGCGAACGATATCTTCGATAATTTTCTTAGCTTTGTCATTCATTTCTTGATTTATTGAAGAAATGAATACTGTACCATCTTGCTCGATGTCAATTTTAACGCCAGTTTCTTCAATAATTTTATTGATTTGTTTACCGCTCGGCCCAATAACGTCACGGATTTTATCTGGGTTAATTGTCATTGTAATAATCTTTGGAGCGTAAGCTGATAATTCAGTACGTGGCTCTGCAATAACAGATAACATATGATTTAGAATGTGCACACGACCAACTTTCGCTTGTTGTAATGCCTCTTCTAAAATTTCACGAGATAGACCATCGATTTTAATGTCCATTTGCAGTGCAGTTACACCTTTTGCTGTACCTGCTACTTTAAAGTCCATATCACCTAAATGATCTTCCATACCTTGAATATCAGATAAAATTGTGTAATGCTCACCAGTTTTAACTAGACCCATTGCAATACCCGCAACTGGAGCTTTAAGTGGAACACCAGCATCCATCATTGCTAAAGTACTACCACAAATACTTGCTTGTGAAGTAGAACCATTTGATTCTAAAACTTCAGATACAAGACGTACTGTATATGGGAAATCTTTTTCAGATGGAATTACAGGCTCAAGAGCACGTTCTCCTAGTGCACCGTGACCAATTTCACGACGACCTGGTCCACGCATCGGTCTTGTTTCACCAACACTAAATGATGGGAAATTGTAATGGTGCATAAAGCGTTTTGATTCTTCTACACCAAGACCATCTAAAATTTGTACATCGCCTAATGCACCTAATGTACAAATACTTAATGCTTGTGTTTGTCCACGTGTGAATAAACCAGAACCGTGTGTACGAGATAAAATACCAACCTCTGATGCTAATGGACGGATTTCGTCACCTTTACGGCCATCTGGGCGGATTTTTTCAACTGTAATAAGACGACGTACTTCTTCTTTTACAATTTTATATAAAATCTCACTTACTTGTCCTAATGTATCAGCGTCAGCTTCCTGCGCTTCGTAATGCTCAATTACACGCTTTTTCACTTCGTTAATTGCATCTTCACGTGCATGTTTCTCATGTACTTGAATTGCAGAATGCATATCCTTTTCAGACATTTCACGTACAGCTTGATTAAGATCAGCGTCAACTTCATAAAGTTTCACTTCTGTTTTCTCTTTACCTACAGCTTGTACAATCTCTTCTTGGAATGCAATTAGACGTTTAATTTCGTCATGTCCAAACATAATTGCTTCTAACATTGTTTCTTCAGGCACTTGATCTGCTCCTGCTTCAACCATGTTAATTGCATCTTTCGTACCAGCTACAACAAGGTGAATATCACTTTGTTCTTGCTGTTCTACTGTTGGATTAATAACGAATTCGCCGTTAATACGACCAACTGTTGCGCCCGCGATTGGACCTTCAAATGGAATATCTGAAATCGATAACGCTAATGAAGAACCTAGCATAGCTGCCATTTCAGAAGAACAATCTTGATCAACACTCATTACAATGCTCACAACTTGTACTTCGTTACGGAAACCATCTGCGAAAAGCGGACGAATTGGACGGTCGATTAAACGACTTGCCAAAATTGCTTTTTCACTCGGACGACCTTCACGTTTAATGAAACCGCCAGGAATTTTTCCGACTGCATATAAACGCTCTTCATAGTTTACTGTAAGTGGGAAGAAATCTACATTTTTTGGTTCTTTTGATGCAGTTGCTGTAGATAGAACCGCTGTATCGCCATATCTTACTAATACTGCTCCGTTCGCTTGCTTCGCAAGCTGACTTGTTTCAACTGTTAGCTGGCGACCAGCTAAATCTATCGAGAAGACTTGCTTTTCTTGACTCATTTAAGTACCCCTCTCAATTTAAAGTATTCAATTCTTCTATGTAAATGGATAGTATATCACAATATTCTACCTCTAGTATTACCGAAAATGAAGTAAGCTATAAAGGATAGAAGATATATTTTTACCTAACAAAAAAGCGGGAATATTCCCGCTTCTTTGACTATCGACGTAAGCCAAGCTTTGTGATTAATTCACGGTAACGTGTGATATCGCTATTACGAAGGTAAGTTAGTAAGTTACGACGTTTACCAACCATCTTTAATAGACCACGACGTGAATGATGATCTTTCTTGTGAGTACGTAAGTGCTCGTTTAGAGTGTTAATTTGCTCCGTTAGGACAGCAATTTGAACCTCTGGAGAACCAGTATCAGTCTCATGAGTTCTAAATTGTGCAATGATTTCATTTTTACGCTCTTGTGTTAAAGCCATCCTATTTCACCTCCTATTAATTAAACCCCCAATTACCTAGCAAGCGTCGGTGAGTCGCAATGCCAAGCAATGGTTGTCATAAAGTACATAACATAGAATACTACTTTTCATTTGAAAAAGCAAGTATATTCTTTTCGTTCGCAAAATATTCTTGTGCTGTTTTCTTATCTTTTGCAATTTGTTCAACTAACTCATCGATGCCATTGAATTTCTTTTCTTCTCTTATACGCATATGCCACTCTACTGTAACATTTTGATCATATATGTCTTTGTTAAATTCAAATAAGTGCACTTCAATAGATAATTGACGCTCATCTTCTTTAAATGTTGGTTTATATCCAATATTACATACACCATCGTACCATTCATCGTGAACTTTTAATCTCACTGCATAAACACCTACAGGTGGTAATAGATACTCATCACTTAAACCTATATTAGCTGTGGGAAAACCAATTTGACGTCCACGCTTATCACCGTGTACAACCGTTCCCCCTACTGTATATGCTCTACCTAAAATAGATGGAATTTGTTCCATTTCGCCATTTCGAATTAACTTTCGTAATGCTGTAGAACTTACTTTCTCTTCTTGAAATTCAACTTTTTCAATCACAGTCTGTGTAAACTCCCCTCTTGCATGAAATGGTAAAGTCTCCATCTTTCCTTTTCCTAAACGTCCATATGAATAATCAAACCCTGCTACTACATGCTTTACATTCAAACCAATAATATAATCATCTACAAATTGTTGTGGCAATAAGCCTGCAAACGATTCATCAAATTTAATAACATATAATATATCGATCCCTAAGTTTTCGACTATTTTTTCTTTATCACACATTGGTGTAATATACTCCGCATGCGCTTCCTTTTTTCCTAAAACAACAGATGGGTGCGGATAAAATGTCATAACTGCACTTTTATATCCTCGTTCATCAGCTATTTGTTTCGCAGTTCGAATCACACATTGATGTCCTAAATGAATGCCATCAAAAAATCCTAATGCCATTACAGTAGGTGGTAATTCTAATTTATTTTGTTCATGTGGATGAGTTAAATGAATAAGTTTCACGCTTGAATTCACCTTTTTCTGTAATAATCCTTCCAATAATTCATTATAGCTTTAGTTCTTGATTATTCACAAGTACTTTCATCGGCTTTAGCATACCAGGGTGTTTTGGATGGTGCTCATAAATTGCAAGGCAGCGATTATTTGTATCAAACACTGTTATAAATGGCGCCGTTATTTGCAATTCATTTTTTAAGAACATACCATTCTTTATTTTCTCTGCTTGCTTTTCATCTACAACCATTTTCGGAAACTTACTTAATGCTTCATCAATTGAAATGAAGATAGACTCTACTGTTCCATTTTGCACGTTTTCTTCAATTTCTTCAAATGATATGCAATCTTCTAATAAAAATTCACCAGAAGCTGTTCTTACAAGGTGAGACATATGTGATGGGAAACCAAGTTTTTCACCAATCATTACTGCTAACGTTCTTACATATGTCCCTTTACTACACGTTACACGGAAACGGAATGAAATATTTTCCCCCTCAAACACTTCACGGTCATCTAGTAATACAAATTCATGAATTGTAATTGTACGAACTGGACGTTCAACTTCTTGTCCTGCTCTTGCATATTCATATAATTTTTTTCCGTTAACTTTTACAGCTGAAAACATAGGAGGCATTTGTTCAATCGTACCTGTTAATGCAGCAAGAGCCCCTTCTACTTCCTTACGAGTAATAACACGATCTACATTTTTCCTTTCAACAACTTCACCAGAAGCATCTTCAGTTGTCGTTGAAAATCCAAGTGTTACTTCACCTTCATATGTTTTCGTCTCACTTGTTAAAAATTGTGCAATCTTCGTTGCTCGTCCTACACAAATAGGTAATACTCCTGTTACATCTGGATCTAATGTTCCTGTATGACCAATTCGTTTCTCACGCAATACCTTTCTTAATTTAAATACACAATCATGTGATGTCATGCCTTTTGGCTTATGTAATAATACTACACCTTCCATATATGTTCACCTCATCATAATTCTTTCATAGTAATTATCCAAAATTAATTTTGCATTGAAAAAATGGATAGACAAATGTCTATCCATTATTCTTCACGTTTACCGTCTTTATTAATTTGATGTAAAAGTGTATCAATTCGATGACCATATCCGATAGACTCATCAAACTCAAAGGAAATTTCCGGTGTTTTACGAAGACGAATGCGCTGGCCAATTTCTGAACGAATGAAACCTTTTGCCTTCGCTAAACCTTTTAATGTACTTTCTTTCTGTTCCTCATCACCTAAAACAGAAATATATACTGTAGCAATTTGTAAATCTCCACTCACTTGTACATCTGTTACTGTAACAAATCCAACACGTGGATCTTTAATTTTACGACTGATGATGTCGCCTAATTCTTTTTTCATTTGCTCGCCTACACGGTTTGCACGTAATTTCATAACTCTTCACCTCATTCAATACCATTCCAATTGTGTTATTGTACGTTCAATTTCAGGAAATGAATCGATGTACTCGAGTACACGATTCATTTCTTTTTCACAAATAACACGATTAGAGGATACAGAAACAATTGCAATTTCTGTACGTTGCCATACATCTTGATGCCCTACTTCTGAAACAGCTACATTATAACGCTGCTTCACACGAGTTAGCACCCGTTGCAAAATTGCTCGTTTCTCTTTTAAAGAATGCACATCGTAAATCATACACTCGAATGAGAGTGAAGCGATAATCATCGCTTCACTTCTTCCATAATGTACGCTTCAATGATGTCCCCTTCTTTAAGATCATTATATCTCTCAATTGTAATACCACACTCATAGTTTTGTGCAACTTCTTTTACGTCATCTTTGAAACGTTTTAACGTATCAAGTTGTCCTTCGAAAATTACTACGCCATCACGGATAATACGCACGCCACTATCACGTGTAATTTTACCGTCAATTACGTAACAACCTGCGATTGTTCCAACTTTTGTTACTTTGAATGTTTGGCGTACTTCCGCTTGACCGATTACTTTTTCTTCGAATTCTGGATCCAGCATACCTTGCATTGCTGATTCGATTTCTTCGATTACTTTATAGATAATACGGTGTAAACGAACATCAACATTCTCTAATTCAGCTGTACGCTTCGCATTCACATCAGGGCGTACGTTAAATCCAATTACAATTGCATTAGATGCAGAAGCTAAAATAACATCAGATTCTGTAATCGCACCTACGCCTGTATGGATAATTTTAACTTTAACACCTTCAACATCAATTTTACGAAGTGACGCTGCCATTGCTTCTACAGAACCTTGTACGTCTGCTTTCACAATTAAGTTAATTTCTTTTACATCGCCTTCTTGGATTTGTTGGAATAAATCTTCAAGGCTTAATTTAGATTTTTCACCACGCTGAGCAAGTAACGCTTCTTGTGCACGTGATTCACCGATTTGACGAGCTTTCTTCTCATCAGCGAATGCCATGAAACGATCTCCCGCTTGTGGTACTTCGTTTAAACCTGTAATTTCAACAGGAGTTGATGGACCAGCAACTTTTACACGACGACCAATATCACTTACCATTGCACGAACACGTCCGAATGAAGTACCAACAACGATTGGATCTCCAACTCGAAGTGTACCGTTTTGAACAAGTAATGTCGCGATAGTTCCTTTACCTTTATCAAGCTGTGCTTCGATTACAGTACCAGTTGCATAGCGGTTTGGATTTGCTTTATATTCTTCTACTTCACTTACAAGAAGAATCATTTCTAATAAGTTGTCAATTCCTTCACCTTGAATTGCAGAAATTGGTACGAAAATTGTATCTCCGCCCCAAGCTTCTGGAACTAATTCATATTCTGTTAATTCTTGCATTACACGATCAGGATTTGCCGCTGGTTTATCCATTTTATTCACAGCTACAATAATTGGTACTCCAGCTGCTTTCGCATGGCTAATTGCTTCAACTGTTTGTGGCATAACACCGTCATCAGCTGCAACAACAAGGATTGTAATATCCGTTACTTGCGCACCACGAGCACGCATCGTTGTAAATGCCGCGTGACCAGGCGTATCTAAGAATGTAATCTTCTTGTCATTTACTTCAACTTGGTATGCACCAATATGCTGAGTAATTCCACCTGCTTCGCCTGCAGTTACTTTTGAATTACGGATAGAGTCAAGTAAAGTTGTTTTACCATGGTCAACGTGCCCCATAATTGTAACTACAGCTGGACGCTCTTTTAAGTTCTCTTCATCATCTTGCTCATCGATGAATGTTTCAAATTCAGTTTCACTTACAACTACTTCTTCTTCTACTTCAATACCATAATCAGTAGCAATTAACTCAATTGTATCTTTATCTAAGTCTTGGTTAATTGTTGCCATAATTCCAAGCATAAAGAGCTTCTTAATAATTTCAGACGGCTCTTTGCTTAATTTTTTAGCAAGCTCACCTACTGTAAGACTTCCAGAGAAAGTAACTTTATCTGGTGTTTCTACAGTTTGTGTTTGTTGTCTTCCAGCAAAGTTATCTTGACGTTTGTCTTCATTTCCCTTGCCTTTTTTCTTTTTCTTATTGCTGTTCTTTTTACTACGAACAACTTTTTCTTCTACTTCAAACTCATCTGCAACAGAAGGTTTTTCAGTTTGATACGCATTATCTAATTTATTTACTACTTCATCTTCTAACATTGTCATATGATTCGAAACCTCGATATTCATTTCTTTTAGTTTTGTCATAAGATCTTTACTTGAGATATTATGTTGTTTTGCATATTCATGCACTCGAATTTTACTCATACCTTCACCCCCGGTAATTTGTATCGAGCATGCTACGCAGCTTTTTCGCAAAGCCCTCATCTAACACAGCTACAACGACTCGCTCGTCTCTCCCAATCGCATGCCCTAATTGTTGTCGATTTTCGACCTTTCTCATTGGTACGTTGTAATACGTCGCTTTATCCGTGATGCGTTTTGTAGTATTTGCTGACGCATCTTCAGATAGCAATACAAGTTTTGCTTTGCCACTTCGTACTTCTTTTAAAACAAGTTCTTCACCCGAAATAATTTTCCGAGCCCGGTTTGCTAGTCCTAAAAACGATTTCCAATCGGACACTTATTTCGACTCCTTCTCAACAAGCTCAAGAAGCTCTTCGTATAGAGAACCGTCGATTTTCGCTTTTAGATGATGTTCCAAAACATTTTTCTTTTGGGCTTGAAGAATACTTTCTTTATCTTTTGATAAATAAGCACCTCGTCCTGATTTCTTTCCAGTTAAATCAATGGACACTTCTCCCTCTTTGGAACGAACAATGCGAACGAGCTCTCGTTTTGATTTCATTTCTTGCGTTGCAACACATTTTCGTAACGGAACTTTTCGATTGCTCATACTCATCACCTCTATTCGATTTCGTCTTCAACTGAATCGAATCCGAATGCGATTACGCTATCTTCTTCTGTTACAATACCAAGTTGTTTCGCATCAGACTCACTCTTAATATCAATTTTCCAACCTGTTAATTTAGCTGCAAGACGTGCATTTTGTCCACGCTTACCAATAGCTAATGACAGTTGGTGGTCTGGAACAACAACTGTTGTTGCTTTTTCTTCTTCATCTACAAGAACTTTAACAACTTGTGATGGGCTTAAAGCATTTGCAACATATTCTACTGGATCATTTGACCAGCGAACGATGTCAATCTTTTCGCCTTTTAATTCGTCTACGATGCGTTGTACACGTTGTCCTTTCGGTCCTACACAAGAACCTACTGGATCAACATCAATGTTCTCTGCATGTACAGAAATTTTAGAACGATCGCCAGCTTCACGTGCTACAGAACGAATTTCAACAGTTCCATCATAAATTTCAGGAACTTCCATTTCGAATAAACGTTTTAAAAGACCAGGATGTGTACGTGATACGTAAATTTGTGGTCCTTTTGTTGTTTTTTCTACTTTCGTAATAAATACGCGAATACGATCATGTGGTTTGTACTGTTCGTTTGGCATTTGCTCACTTACAGGTAATAAAGCTTCTACTTTCCCTAAGCTTACATAGATAAAACGAGCATCTTGACGTTGTACGATACCCACCATGATATCTTCTTCACGGTCACTAAACTCAGAGTAAATAACACCACGCTCTGCTTCGCGCACTCGTTGTGTTACAACCTGTTTTGCAGTTTGTGCTGCAATACGACCGAAATCTTTTGGTGTTACTTCAATCTCTAGTACGTCACCATCTTGATAGTTTGGATTAATTTGTCTTGCTTCTTCAACAGAAATTTCAAGACGTGGATCAAACACATTATCTACAACGTCTTTACGTGCTAAAACTTGAATTGTTCCCACTTCTGGGTTAAAGCTCACACGAACGTTTTGTGCTTGATTAAAATTGCGTTTATAAGCAGAGATTAACGCTGCTTCAATCGCATCAATAATAATATCTTTGCTGATTCCTTTTTCTGACTCTAATACGAGCAAGGCATCTAACAACTCAGTGCTCATGAAGATCCCCCTTCTAACTAAAACGTAACAGCAAGTCGCGCATTTGCAACTTTATCCATTGGAATTTGGATTTCTTTTTTACGTGTTTTAATTGTTAATAATAATGTAATTGTAGTACCATCGTAGGAAAGTAGCTTTCCTTCAAACATTTTTTCACCATCAATCGGCTCATATGTTTTAATTGCCACTTGTTTTCCTACCGCTTGCTGGAAGTCTTTCTCTTTCTTTAATGGGCGTTCCGCTCCAGGAGATGATACATCCAAAAAGTAAAGATGAGGAATTGGATCCTCTTTATCTAAAGCTTCGCTTAAACGTTCACTTACCGCACCGCATTCTTCAATGTCGACTCCCTTTTCAGAATCGATGAATACGCGTAAGAACCAGTCTTGTCCTTCTTGCACATACTCTACATCTACAAGTTCAAGATTTAACTCTTCAACGATTGGCTGCGCAAATGCTTCTACAACTTCTGTGACTTTCTTATCCATAAACAGCCTCCTTCCTGCCGCCATGTACCATTTACAAGAAAAGACCCCGTCCATAAAAACGGTCCATCTTATTCTTTCTCGTTAGCTAACAAAAGCCCCTGCCGTTAAGCAGGGAATATCTGTCTTAGTATTACCAAATTTAAGAAGTAAAACTTGTAACAAAATATGTATATACGACAGAAATTTCTTACCTCTCCACATCAATAAAACGTAGATAGTAACACGAAAGAGTGGGTTTCCCCACTCTTTTTTTTACACAATATACATGACATGGTTATCTCGGTTAATAGTATACCATAGCAAATGTTGATTTGCAAAGAATTTTCCTATCTATTAGAACAGTGATAACTGGTTTTGATCAGGTAGATCGCCTAAGCAACCTTGACTATCTAAATACTCAATAATTGTTTTCGAAACCTTACTGCGCTGCTGTAAATCTTCTTTTGATAAGAAATCTCCATTTTTGCGTGCTTCTACAATACTTAAAGCTGCGTTTGTACCAAGTCCAGGCACTGCATTAAATGGAGGAATTAAAGTATCCCCATCAATAATAAATTCTGTTGCATGCGAACGGTATAAATCAACCTTTTGGAATGAGTATCCACGCTCACACATTTCAAGTGTCATTTCTAGTACTGTTAATAAACTTTTCTCTTTCGGCGCTGCATCCAAACCTTTTTGCGCAATTTCATCAATTCTTACACGTATAGATGCTGAACCTTTCGCCATCGCCTCTATATCAAAGTCATCTGCACGAACTGTAAAGTATGCCGCATAGAATAGAAGCGCGAAATGTACTTTAAAGTATGCAATACGTACAGCCATAAGTACGTAAGCAGCCGCATGGGCTTTAGGGAACATGTACTTTATTTTCTTACATGAATCAATATACCAACCTGGTACATTATTACTTTTCATGTCATCTTCCCATTCTTCCGGTACACCTTTACCTTTACGAACTGACTCCATGATTTTGAAGGCTAATGATGGGTCTAAACCTTGATAGATTAAATATACCATGATGTCATCACGACAACCGATAACTTCACTCAGCGTACATGTACCGTTATAAATTAACTCGTTTGCATTACCAAGCCATACGTCTGTACCATGTGATAGTCCAGAGATTTGGACTAACTCAGAGAATGTCGTAGGTTTCGTCTCTTCTAACATCTGCCTTACGAATTTCGTACCAAACTCTGGTATACCAAGTGTACCTGTTTTACAGTTAATTTGTTCTTCCGTTACCCCTAACGATTCCGGGCCTGAGAAAATTTTCATTACTTCCGGATCGTCTGTTGGGATTGTTTTCGGATCAATACCACTTAAATCTTGTAACATACGAATAACAGTAGGATCATCGTGTCCTAGTATATCAAGTTTCAATAAATTATCATGAATGGAGTGGAAATCAAAGTGTGTCGTTCTCCACTCAGCCCCTATTGAATCTGCCGGAAACTGAATTGGTGAGAAATCAAAGATATCCATGTAATCTGGCACAACGATAATACCACCTGGATGCTGTCCTGTTGTACGTTTTACGCCCGTACATCCTGCTACTAAGCGGTCAATCTCTGCATTTCGAATCGTTAAATTATGATCATTTGCATAACCTTTTACATATCCATAAGCCGTTTTTTCCGCAACTGTACCTATTGTACCCGCACGGTATACATAATCTTCACCGAACAGTACTTTCGTATAGTTATGGGCACGTGGTTGGTATTCCCCGGAGAAGTTCAGATCGATATCGGGTACCTTATCTCCTTTAAATCCAAGGAACGTTTCGAACGGAATATCATGTCCATCTTTCACGTATGGAACATTACATGCAGGACATTCTTTATCCGGCAAGTCAAAACCAGAACCTACAGAACCATCATTAAAGAATTCTGATTGCTTACACTTCGGACATACATAGTGTGGTGGTAATGGGTTTACTTCTGTAATTTCCATCATCGTTGCAACGAATGATGAACCTACCGATCCACGCGAACCTACTAAATATCCGTCTACTAATGATTTTTTTACGAGCTTATGTGAAATTAAATAAATTACGGCGAATCCATGCCCAATAATACTTTTTAATTCTTTTTCTAAACGCGCTTCTACAATTTCAGGTAACTCTTCACCATAAATGCTACGCGCCATTTTATAACTCATGTCACGCGTCTCATCATCTGCACCTTCAATTTTCGGTGTATATAGATCATCTTTCACTGGATGAACATCACCAATTAATGATGCAATCTTCTGTGTATTCGTTACAACAATTTCTTTCGCTACGTCTTCACCTAAGAATGAAAAACACTCTAACATTTCATCCGTTGTACGGAAATGTACAGGTGGTAAAGAATGTCGGTTTAACGGATTGGCTCCGCCCTGCGAACTGACTAAAATTTTGCGATACATCGCATCCTCTGGATCTATATAATGCACGTTTCCTGTAGCAACAACTGGTTTATCTAACGTCTCACCTAGTTTTACTAAGTTAGAAATAATTGTTTTTAATTGTCCCTCATCTCGAACAAGTTCACGTTCTACTAAATGACGTAACACCTCTGGAGGCATTACTTCAATATAATCATAGAACTGCGCAATTTCTTCTACCTCTTCAGGAGCTTTTTGCATCATCGCCTCAAACACTTCACCTTTATCACAAGCCGTTCCTACTAAAATTCCTTCACGATATTTTTTTAATAGTGACCTTGGTACTCGTGGTACACGATAAAAGTAATTTAGGTGAGAATAGGAAACAAGTTTATATAAATTTTTCAACCCTACATCTGATGTGGCAAGTAACGTCATATGACTTGGACGTCCACGCTTATACGCATCCCCTTGCCCCATGCTATCATTTAATTGATCGTGATATTCAAATCCCTTTTCAATCACATCTTTTAACATTTTCACAAGTAAGTATCCCGTTGCTTCTGTATCATAAATCGCACGGTGATGTTGCGTTAATTCAATATCAAGCTTTTTACACATCGTATTTAATCGATGGTTTTTCATTTCTGGGAATAAGAATCTTGCAAGTTCTAACGTATCAATAACAGGGTTATTCGTTTTTTCTAGTCCAGCCTTTTTAAAACCTACGTTAATAAAGCCCATATCAAAACTTGCGTTATGAGCAACAAGTGTATGGTCGCCCATCCATTCTTCAAACTTTTTAAACACTTCGTCCACTTCTGGTGCATCCGTTAACATATCATCTGTAATACCTGTTAATTCAATAATCGTCGCAGATAATGGTTGATGTGGATTTGCGAAAGATTCAAAGCGGTCAATAATTTCGCCACCTTTTACTTTTACAGCCGCTAACTCGATAACAGTATCATATACAGCTGATAAACCTGTCGTCTCAACGTCGAAAACAACATACGTTTCCTCTGCAAGTAAACGATGCGCTTCGTTATATGCAATTGGTACACCATCATTAACTAGATTCGCTTCTACACCATATATAACTTTAACCCCAGCCTTTTTACCCGCAGAATATGCCTCTGGGAAAGACTGTGCAACAGCATGGTCTGTAACAGCGATTGCCTCATGTCCCCATTTACCTGCTTGGGCAACAAGTCTAGAAACAGGAGTAACAGCGTCCATTTGGCTCATCGGTGTGTGAAGATGCAGCTCTACACGTTTTTCACCTTCTGGCGCTTTATCTTTACGAGACGGTCCTGTTATTTCATTTATATCATTTGCAATCATTACTAAATCTCGAACGAATGTATCATTTTGAACAGAACCACGCGCTTTCACCCACATTCCTTTTTTCAAGGATTGCAGCATTGGAATATCTTCTTTGTCACGCGAGAACATTTTGATCATAATTGAATCCGTATAGTCTGTTATTTTTAACGTTAATAACGTACGGCCACTACGCAGCTCTTTCGTTTCTACATGGAAGACGTACCCTTGAACTGTTTTTCTTCTTTCTTCATCTTGAATTTCTCGCATCGGTGTAATCTCTTCATCCGGCTTAATAAGATATCCGAGTACAACCGGTCCTTCATGCACAACGCTACTTTCTTCAGCTTGCTTCTTCGCCATTTCTTCCATAGCTTGTATAACACGTTCACGATCTTCTTGCTGCGTTTGCTCACGAAACTTTTGCATTTCTTCTGTATTTTGCTGTATATGTGTGTCTAACTGAAAACGCGGGAATCCAAAAGTTTCGTATTGATCCCCTACTGGTTTCGCAACGTTTTTCTTTAAAGCAGTAGATTCCAGCTCATTATTCACATTTATTAGCAACTTCACTCCATTCACCTGCGGAAGCTGCTTCTTTAAGTAAGCAAACATAGGTGAAAATGTAATTCGTTCCGTACAAAGCGGCCAATACGCCCTCACTTCTTCTTCTGTAAATTGTTTATTCTCTGTTTCTAATGCAAATGTTGTTCTTGCAATATGAGAAAATGATTGCTTAAGCTTTGTTTCTAGCAATTCATATAATTCTGTAGGCAAAATACGTGGCACTTGTAAATCAAAATGCCAACTTTTATTCGATTTATCAATAACGAGCCTTTCAATACCACCACCTTGTAAATATTGATTTATAAGGTCGTCTGGTATTTGCAACTGCTGGAGCAAAATTTGAAATCGCTCTTGTTGTTCATTTGTTAAAGACATAAGCACTCTCCTTCCATTTGCTATTATAAATTGAAACGTACTACAAAGAAAGATTTCTCCCTTCTTCTTTTACAAAAATACGTTTACAAAGAAAGAGAAGGTACCTCATTACGAGGTACCTCTTCTTATTTTAAAATATTTGCAATATATGTTTGAAGTTCTTCTACTTTCACTTCTTCAGACTCGCCTGTAGCACGTACTTTCACTTCTACAATACCTTCGTCTGCTTTTTTACCAACTGTCACGCGAACTGGAAGGCCAAATAAATCTGCATCTGCAAATTTAACACCTGCACGTTCTGCACGATCATCTAGTAATACTTCGTACCCTTGCTCTTGTAATGAGTTGTAGATGTTTTCACCCATTTCACGTTGCGCATCAGATTTCATATTTACTGGAATTACATGCACATGGAATGGTGCTACAGCTTTTGGCCAAACTAAACCGTTCTCATCATTAAACTGCTCTGCGATTGCTGCCACTGTACGAGATACACCGATACCGTAACAACCCATAATAAGTGGTTGTGTTTTTCCGTTTTCATCTAGGAATGTTGCGTTCATTGCTTCACTATAACGTGTTCCTAATTTGAATACATGACCAACTTCAATTCCGCGTGCGAAAAGAATTGTTCCATTTCCGTCTGGAGATTGGTCTCCTTCTTGAATGAAGCGTAAATCTGTATATTGACTTACTTTAAAGTCGCGTTTTGGATTTACATTTACATAATGGAATCCTTCTTCGTTTGCTCCTGAACATCCGTTAACAATTGATGCTACAGCATGGTCAGCGATAATTTCTATATCACCTGTTACACCAATCGGTCCTAAAGAACCAACTTCACAGTTTAATAATTCTTTCACTTCTTCATGAGAAGCAAGCTCAACAACTGAAGCGCCGTATACGTTTTTCACTTTTACATCGTTTACTTCATGATCACCACGAACAAGTACAACTACTAATTTCTCATCTACTTTAAATACCATAGACTTAATGCACTTGTCAGCTTCAATGTTTAAGAATGCAGATACTTCTTCAATTGCTTTTTGATCTGGTGTTGCTACTTTTTCAAGTGCCTTTTCTGCTTCATCACTCTTCGTATACGTAGCTACCACAGGAGCCATTTCGATGTTTGCTGCATAATTAGATGTATCAGAGTATGCAATTGTATCTTCACCAACTTCAGATAATACCATAAATTCATGCGTATCTTTTCCGCCCATTGCTCCAGAGTCAGCAATAACTGCACGGAAATTCAAGCCACAACGAGCAAAAATGTTAGAGTATGCTTTGTATAAGCGATCGTATACTTCATCTAAGCTCTCTTGTGTAGCATGGAAAGAGTATGCATCTTTCATTAGAAACTCTCTTCCACGTAATAAACCGAAACGCGGTCTTTGTTCATCACGGAATTTTGTTTGAATTTGGTACAATGTTAACGGTAATTTTTTATATGATTTCACTTCATCACGTACAAGATCCGTAATTACTTCTTCATGTGTCGCTCCTAATGCGAATTCACGAGCGTTACGATCTTTCATACGCATTAATTCAGATCCGTAAGAATACCAACGGCCTGATTCTTGCCATAATTCTGCAGCTTGCATCGCTGGCATTAATAATTCTACAGCTCCTGCGCGCTCCATTTCTTCTCGAACGATACGTTCTACTTTGTGTAGTACTTTTAATCCAAATGGTAGAAAACTATAAATACCAGAAGCATTTTGACGCATAAAACCTGCACGAAGTAATAACTGATGACTCTTAATCTCCGCATCAGCTGGAACTTCACGTAATGTAGGACTGAATACCATACTTTGTTTCATTTATTCGCACCTCTTCATTTTACTCTTACACGCAGTAAAACCCCTCACCTCGAGTTAGGTGAGGGATTTTATTCTACGAGCTCTATTTCATTATAAGTTTCACCTTATTTTACAAGAAAAACTTACGAATGTCATTCCAAGTTACAACTAACATAAGTAACATTAATAATGCAAAACCAATAAAGTGAACCATTCCTTCTTTTTGGCGGTCAATTGGTTTCCCTCGTAACGCTTCAATTAAGAAGAAGAACAAACGTCCACCGTCTAAAGCAGGGACTGGTAGTAAATTAAATAAACCAAGGTTAATACTTAAAACTGCTGCTAAACTTAATACACGCGTAAATCCATAATCTACAACTTGATCTGTTAGATTATAAATTCCTACTGGACCTGACAACTCATTAATAGAGAATTGACCAGTTACTAATTTCACAAGTGAATCAAAAATTAGTTTTGTCCATTGGTATGTTTGTTCAAATCCTGATTTAATAGAACCCATTACTGTTTTCTCTACTGGAGAGTAAACACCAATTCTACCTACTTCGTCTTTTCCTTCTTTATCGAGCGTTGGCGTTACTTTTACATTAAACTGTTCACTATCACGCTTTACTTGTAACGTAATTTCTTTATTTGGGTTTTCACGTACAATGGTAACAACATCTTTCCATGTACTTGTGTTTTTCCCATCGATTGCTTGAATTGTATCATTTTCTTTTAATCCAGCTTGCTCGGCTGCACTATTTTCCATTATTTTTCCGACCATTGGCTTGTCAACAGGAACACCTTGTACAAATCCAAGAATCACAAAAATAACAAATGCTAAAATGAAGTTCATTGCAGGACCTGCAAAGATTGTTAAAGCACGTTGACCCAATTTCTTGGAGCCGAACTGCCTATTATACGGAGCAATTTGTATTTCTTCACCAGCAGTAATAATACGAGCCTTTTCATTCACTCGGAATGTTTGAAGCTCTTCCTCGTACTCTTCATAGCCCGAAATTGCTAAATTATGCTCTAAATCAGCTTGTTCGACTTCAATGACACGAACATTTGGATACTTTTCGTATCCATCAAAAACTAATTTCGCAACTTCGTCTTTTTCATTTAATACAAGGCCAACCTTTTTTCCAGGCTTTAACTCAACTGTGTCTGCATCCTCGCCAGCCATTCTTACATAGCCACCAAGGGGCAGTAATCGAATCGTATACACCGTTTCATTCTTTTCAAATGAGAATATTTTCGGACCAAAACCAATCGCAAACTCACGGCATAAAATACCTGCTCTTTTTGCGAAATATAGATGCCCTAGCTCATGGAAAAATACGAGTGCACCGAAAATTAATATAAAGGCAATCGCTGTATTCAATTCCATACCACCTTTGCTAAATTTGTTCCATCACAAACCGTCTTGTGGTTGCATCAATTTCCAGAATTTCCTCTAAGCTCGGACGTGCAATGACATTGTGATGGTTCATTGCTTTTTCAATGAGGTCTTCCACTGTTAAGAAACCAATTCTCTTTTGTAAAAAAGCTTCAACAGCTACTTCATTCGCTGCATTCATTACAGCTGGCATACTTCCACCTGTTTTTCCAGCTTCATACGCAAAACGCAAACAACGGAAACGTTCTTGGTTCATTTTCTCAAAATGCAATGTTCCCATTTCCCATAAATTTAACTGCTTTGTGTCTGAAAGAGGTAATCGATCAGGATATGTAAGTGCGTATTGAATTGGTACTCGCATATCCGGTGAGCCAAGCTGTGCCATCACACTACGATCTTCAAATTCAACCATAGAATGAATAATACTTTCTTTATGTAAAACAACATCGATTTGCTCATAAGGGATACCAAAAAGCCAATGTGCTTCAATTACTTCTAGCCCCTTATTCATCATTGTAGCAGAATCAATTGTAATTTTCGAACCCATTGACCAGTTTGGATGTCGAAGCGCATCTTCTACCGTCACATGATGCAATTCATCTCTCGTTTTATCACGGAAACTTCCTCCAGAAGCTGTAATAATCAGTCGAGAAATTCTTTTTTCATTTTCACCATTCAAGCATTGAAAAATAGCTGAATGTTCACTGTCTACTGGAAGTAACGAAACATTATGTTTTCGTGCTGCTTCCATTACAAGATGCCCTGCGGTTACTAACGTTTCTTTGTTTGCAATTCCGATTGTTTTTTTCGCCTCAATTGCACGAAGTGTTGGTAACAACCCTACGCTACCTACAACAGCATTTACTACAATCTCTGCATCTGGATGTAATGCTACTTCTAAAAGCCCTTCACTACCATATACAATTTTTGTATTACCAGAGACAGCTTGTAATTTTAAAACATCTTCCTCTCTTTGCACAGAGACAATTTGCGGAGAAAATTCTTGAATTACCTTTACTGCGTAGTCAATATTTTTCCCTACAGAAAAAGCAACGAGACGGAATTGGTCTGGGTGCGAGCGTAATACATCTAAAGTTTGTGTACCAATTGATCCGCTTGCACCTAATAAACTAATGTTTTTCATGACTCCAACCCCTCGTTCATTTATTAATTGTATTGTAATAAGAAGTAGAGAATTGGTAAAACGAATAACCAACTATCTGTTCGATCTAATATACCACCATGTCCAGGTAAAATTGTACCTGAATCTTTTACGCCATAATGACGTTTAAATGCAGATTGTACTAAATCACCAATTTGTCCAAAAATAGAAATGATAATTGTCAACACAATTAAAATCCCTACATTAGCCTCAACTGGGAAGAACATATTGTAAACAAGTGCCACAACAATCCCACAAACGATGCCGCCTAATGAACCTTCAATCGTTTTATTCGGACTAATTTCTGGCCATAATTTTCTTTTTCCTAATGCTTTCCCTACGAAATATGCGCCTGAATCGGTAGCCCATATAACAAATAATGCGCAAAACACATATTTAATTCCTAAAATTCTCGTTTCATTCAAATATAAGAATCCCATTGCAACATATGTTGTTGCCATTAGTAAAAAGGAAGCATGGTCAAAAGTAAATGTATTCTTAGAAAGGACTGTATATGATAAAAGTAATAAAACAATCACAAATGTGATTTCTAATTTACCTAATCCAATCTGCGTAAACAGTTCTGATGCACTACTTGGAATTAAAATAATCCATAATAATACTGCAGCTAAAACTGTTGGTATTGACATAAGCGTAAGCTTACTCATACGAATTAATTCATATAAACCTATAGAAGCAAGTGCATACACTAAAACCGTAAAAGGCACGCCACCGTAAATTACGATGGGAATGAATAGCGCGGCAGCAACCACTCCAGTAATAATTCTCTGTTTCACTACCAAACCCTCTCTTTCTACACGCCTCCGAATCTGCGCCCTCTATGCTGAAAGTCTGTAATCGCATTTAGCAAATGTTCCTCGGTAAAATCTGGCCAATACACATCTGTAAACCAAAATTCCGAATATGCAATTTGCCATAACATGAAATTACTAATACGTAGCTCTCCGCTCGTACGGATTAACAACTCTGGGTCAGGTAAAGAACTCGTCATTAAATAAGAAGAAAGCATTTCTTCACTTACATCTTCAACACGAATTTTTCCTTCCTCACTATCTTTCACCATATGTTGCACAGCAGAAACGATCTCGTCTCGACTTCCATAGTTTAACGCGAAATTAAGAATTAATCCCGTATTCTCTTTCGTATCTTCCATGGCCTTTTCCATCGCTCTGCGTGTATGCGTAGGAAGACGATCTTGTTGTCCTATTACTCGGACTTGTACGTTCTCTTCAATCAATTCTGGTAAAAATGTACCTAGAAATTCTTCTGGAAGCCTCATTAAATAGTCAACTTCCTTTTTCGGTCTTTTCCAGTTCTCAGTTGAAAAAGCATAAAGAGTTAATACTTTCACATTAAGTTTGCTTGCAAATTTTGTGATTTTCTTTACAACTTGCATGCCTTCATGATGTCCCGCAATACGAGGCATCGCTCTCCTCTTTGCCCATCTTCCATTACCATCCATAATGATGGCAATATGTTCTGGGATGTATCCTTTTTTCACTTTTTCAACGAGATGATCAAACGATGCGACCTTTTTACTTTTAAAAAAAGGAAAGTTTTTAAACATCATTCATACCCTCCAGCAAGCAGACGTATGCCTAAAAGTGTAAAAAGACCCCCTTAAGAAGAGGGTCATATTTGCGAAGGTATCGCTATTACACTTCCATGATTTCTTTTTCTTTGTTTTTTGCGATTTCGTCAACTTTTGCAATATATTTATCTGTTTCTTTTTGGATATCTTCAGTATATCCTCTTAAATCATCTTCTGTAATATCGCCAGCTTTTTCAAGCTTCTTAAGATCATCGTTACTGTCACGACGTACGTTACGAACAGCAACTTTTGCTTCTTCAGCATATTTTTTCACAACTTTTACAAGATCGCGACGACGCTCTTCTGTTAATGCAGGGAATGCAATACGAATTACAGTTCCATCATTAGAAGGATTTAAGCCTAAATCTGCTTTTAAGATTGCTTTTTCAATATCACCGATAGAAGTTTTATCATAAGGTTGAATTACAAGTAAACGTGCTTCTGGAACTGTAATGTTCGCTAATTGCACAACAGGTGTTGGTGCACCATAGTAATCAACTTGTACCTTATCTAATACAGACGAGCTTGCACGACCTGCGCGAACTGTTGCCAATTCACGAGAGTAAGCAGCAACTGCTTTTTCCATTTTTTCATTTGAAGACTTCAATACTTGTTGTCCCATATTTATTTCCCCCTTACAACTGTTCCGATATTTTCGCCTAAAACGGCACGTTTAATGTTACCTTTTTCCATAACTGAGAATACAATTAATGGAATATCATTGTCCATACATAAAGAAGAAGCTGTTGAATCCATTACACCTAAACCTTCTTTTAATACATCTAAGTAAGTAAGTGTTTCGTATTTCGTAGCTGTTGGGTCAAGAGATGGATCTGCATTATATACGCCATCTACATTGTTTTTCGCCATTAAGATAACGTCTGCTTCGATTTCCGCTGCACGTAGGGCTGCTGTTGTATCTGTAGAGAAATATGGGTTACCTGTACCTGCTGCAAAGATCACAACACGTTTTTTCTCTAGATGACGAACTGCTTTACGACGAATGTAAGGCTCTGCTACTTGACGCATTTCGATTGAAGTTTGAACACGAGTTTGAATTCCAATGTTCTCCAGGCTATCTTGAAGAGCTAATGAGTTCATAACTGTTGCTAACATACCCATGTAATCCGCTCCAGCACGATCCATTCCCATTTCACTTCCGATTTTTCCACGCCAAATGTTTCCGCCACCAACAACAACAGCAACTTCTACATCAAGTTCTGCAATTTCTTTCACTTGTTCCGCAACTGATTTAATAACAGATGGGTTAATTCCAAATCCTTGTTCGCCAGCTAACGCTTCTCCGCTTAGCTTTAATACGACACGATTATATTTCGGTTTACTCATAATGAACCTCCAATTGCTTACATCTTTATTTTAAAAAAGGGAACACAATGTGCTCCCTAATCTGTATTAGTTACTACCTTTTACTTGGTTCATTACTTCTTCAGCAAAGTTGTCTTCGCGTTTTTCGATACCTTCACCAACAGCGTAGCGAACGAATCCTTTTAATGTTCCGCCTTTAGACTCAACGAACTGACGAACTTTCATATCAGGGTTTTTAACGAATGCTTGGTCAAGTAAGCAAATTTCTTCGAAGAATTTGCCAAGACGGCCTTCAACCATTTTTGCAACGATTTTTTCAGGCTTGCCTTCGTTTAACGCTTGTTGTGTTAATACTTGACGCTCATGCTCAACTTCTTCAGCTGTTACAGCATCGCGGTCGATGTATTTAGGGTTAACTGCTGCGATGTGCATTGCTACATCTTTAGCAGCAGCTTCGTCAGTAGAACCTTCAAGAACTGTTAATACACCAATACGTCCACCCATGTGTAGGTAAGCGCCGAATGCATCAGCATCAGTTTTTGTTACGATTTCGAAACGACGAAGTGTAAGTTTTTCACCAATTTTAGCGATTGCTTCGTTGATGTGCTCTTCTACTGTTTTGCCGCCTTCGATTGTTTGAGCCATAGCTTCTTCAATGTTAGCTGGTTTGTTAGCTAATAAGTGAGCAGCTAATTCTTTAATTAATGCTTGGAAACCTTCGTTTTTCGCAACGAAATCAGTTTCAGAGTTTAATTCTAAGATTAAACCTTCGTTACCGTTTGTTTCGATGAAAGTTAAACCTTCAGCAGCGATGCGGTCTGCTTTTTTAGCAGCTTTTGCAATACCTTTTTCACGTAAGAAGTCAATTGCTTTCTCCATGTCGCCATTAGTCTCAGTTAAAGCTTTTTTGCAGTCCATCATACCTGCGCCTGTTTTTTCACGAAGTTCTTTTACCATTTGTGCAGTGATTGCCATATTTTTCATCCTCCTAAAATATGTATTTATACCTTTTATAAAGGTGTTTATACCTTAAAAAAGGTGATAAAAGGCCGAACCCCTTATCACCTTTCCAAATTTGTTACGCAGTAACAGTTTCTTCACCTTGTTTTGCTTCAAGGATCGCGTCTGCCATTTTAGATGTAAGAAGTTTTACAGCACGAATTGCATCATCGTTTGCTGGGATAACGTGATCGATTTCGTCTGGATCACAGTTTGTATCAACGATACCGATGATTGGAATGTGTAATTTGCGTGCTTCAGCAACTGCAATACGCTCTTTACGAGGGTCTACTACGAATAATGCACTTGGAAGACCTTTCATATCTTTAATACCGCCTAAGAATTTCTCAAGACGCTCTAACTCTTTTTTAAGTTGAACAACTTCTTTCTTAGGAAGTACTTCGAAAGTACCATCTTCTTGCATTTTTTCGATGTCTTTAAGGCGCTTGATACGCTTTTGGATTGTTTGGAAGTTTGTTAAAGTTCCACCTAACCAACGTTGGTTAACGAAGTACATACCAGCACGAGTTGCTTCTTCTTTAATAGCTTCTTGTGCTTGTTTTTTAGTACCTACGAATAAGATGTCTCCGCCTTCAGCAGCGATGTCACGCATCGTTCTGTAAGCTTCCTCAACTTTTTTCACAGTTTTTTGTAAGTCGATGATGTAGATACCGTTACGCTCTGTGAAAATGTAACGCTTCATTTTTGGGTTCCAACGACGAGTTTGATGTCCGAAATGAACACCAGCTTCAAGCAATTGCTTCATAGAAATTACTGACATAATATAGTTCCTCCTAAATGGTTTTTGATATCCTCCGTTTACTTCATCTCTAAGCGAAACTACAAACGTAGCACCAACACTTAAATCAGTAAACGTGTGTACTTTGTACTGACACCACTGCTTACTATATCATACTGAAATATTACAATCAAGTCGAAAATGCGAACAATGTAAAACTTTCTTTGTTCACGCTCGAATTCTAGTATTACCAACCTGTATTTCCTTTAAGCAAAAAAATAAAATTCAACTCATAGCTTTTCCGAAAAACACGATTATGACGCTATTTACAAACAACATCAATCTTTTATACACAAAAAAACTCTCCTCAAAAAATGAGGAGAGTTTTATAAATTAGTTTGTTTTTAATTTAGCAAGTTCCTGTAGAAACTTGTCGTTTAGCACTTTAATGTATGTTCCTTTCATACCTAAAGAGCGAGACTCAATAACACCAGCACTCTCTAATTTACGAAGTGCATTTACGATTACAGAACGAGTAATTCCTACGCGATCAGCAATTTTACTTGCAACAAGTAAACCTTCTGTTCCATTTAATTCTTCGAAGATATGCTCGATTGCTTCTAACTCACTGTAAGATAATGAGCTAATCGCCATTTGAACAACAGCTTTACTACGTGCTTCCTCTTCGATTTCTTCTGCTTTTTCACGTAAGATTTCCATACCTACTACAGTTGAACTGTATTCAGCAAGGATTAAATCATCGTCTAAGAACTCTTGACCAAGACGAGCTAACACTAATGTGCCTAGACGCTCACCGCCACCAACGATTGGTACGATTGTAGTTAAACCTTGACCAAATAATTCTCTATTTTCTACTGGGAATGCTGTGTAAGCACTGTTTACATCTAAGTTTGAAGATGTTTCTGTAATGTTGAATAAGCTTTGCGTGTATTCTTCCGGGAATTGACGCTCTGCAAGCATTTGTTTCATACGCTCATTCTCAATTTGTTGGTGAATTGCATAACCTAGTAATTTACCACGACGGCTTACTACGAATACGTTCGCTTCGATTACTTCACACATTGTGTCAGACATTTCTCTAAAGTTTACAGGCTTTCCTGCTGCGCTCTGTAATAACGCATTTAATTTTCTTGTTTTTGCTAATAATTCCATTTCAAAAGTTCCTCCTACATGTTACTTACATATTTTTTCATCACTTGGAAACTAGGGCGAGTCACCTGATGACACTATTACAAAATAAACTGGCTCACATCTTTATTTTTAGCAATCGTTGCTAATTTCTCCTCAACGTATTGAGGTGTTATCGTTATTTTCTCTAACGTAATTTCAGATGCTTCAAACGATAAATCTTCAAGGAGTTTCTCCATAATCGTATGAAGTCTTCTTGCTCCAATATTATCTGTATCCTGATTAACTTGATAAGCAATCTCAGCAATCTTACGAATAGCTTCGTCTGAAAATTCAATTTCTATACCTTCAGTCGCTAATAAAGCCATATATTGTTTAATTAACGCATTGTCAGGCTCGATTAATATTTTAACGAAATCATCTGTCGATAATTTTGTTAATTCTACTCGAATCGGAAATCTCCCTTGCAGTTCCGGAATTAAATCCGACGGTTTAGACATATGAAACGCTCCAGCTGCAACGAATAAAATATAATCCGTTTTTACTGATCCGTATTTTGTCGCAACATTCGATCCTTCTACAATTGGTAAAATGTCACGTTGCACACCTTCACGTGATACATCTACGCTATTCGACTGCTTACCAGCAATTTTGTCAATTTCATCGATAAAAATAATCCCGAGCTGTTCAGCACGATAAACAGCCTCTTGTGTAACTTCATCCATATCAATTAAGCGCTGTGCTTCCTCATTTGTCAAGAGTTTTCTTGCTTCTTTCACAGAAAGTTTACGTTTTTTTGTTTTTTTCGGCATAAAACTTCCTAATGCATCTTGGAAATTCATTCCCATTTGTTCCATACCAGTTCCTTGTAACATATCGAACATGGAAGACTGTTGCTCAGTCACTTCAATCGATACAATTTCATCTTCAAGAAGTCCTGCAGCAAGCTTTCTTTCCACGTCTTGACGTTTCTTTTCGATTTCAACATCTTCCTGTGCATCAGATGTTTGATTCGAATTTTGAGCACCGCCAAATAGCATTTCTAATGGGTTTTTAAATCCAGATTGTTTCTCCGGACTCGGCACTAAAATTTCAACAAGACGTTGGTTCGCTTGTTCTTCTGCTTTGTCTTGTACTTTAATTACCATTTCTTCTTTCACGATACGAACTGACGTTTCCACAAGGTCACGTACCATCGATTCTACATCTCTACCTACATATCCAACTTCTGTAAATTTGGTAGCTTCAACCTTAATAAAAGGTGCTCCAACGAGTTTCGCCATTCGTCGTGCTACCTCTGTTTTACCAACACCTGTCGGTCCAATCATTAAAATATTTTTAGGTGCAATTTCATCACGTAGATTTTCAGCTAATTTACTTCGACGATATCGATTTCTTAAAGCTACAGCAACCGCTTTCTTCGCATCTTTTTGACCGATAATGTATTGATCTAATTTTTCCACAATTTGACGCGGAGTAAAATGTAAATGCATATAAAATGCCTCCCTTACGATTCTACAATTCTTCCACAATTATATTGTGGTTTGTATAAACACAAATATCGCCAGCAATGTCTAAACTCGCTTTCGCAATTTGCTTCGCTGTTAAATGTTCACTTGCATATTGCTTTAAAGCACGACCTGCAGAAAGCGCATAATTCCCACCAGATCCAATCGCTAAAATACCATCATCCGGTTCAATCACTTCTCCTGTACCTGAAACAAGAAGCATAGTTGTTTTATCCATGACAATGAGCATCGCTTCTAGCTGACGTAACATTTTGTCGCCACGCCATTGTTTTGCCATCTCAACTGCAGCACGCTGCAAGTTCCCATTGTACTCTTCTAATTTCCCTTCAAACATTTCAAAAAGAGTAAATGCGTCAGCAACGGAACCTGCAAAGCCAGCTAAAACTTTCCCTTGGAAAAGTTTACGGACTTTACGAGCTGTATGTTTCATTACAACTGCATTTCCCATTGTCACCTGACCATCTCCAGCCATTGCACATTCTCCATTATGATGAACTGCAAATATCGTTGTAGCGTGGAAATTTCCCATAGAAAAAAACTCCTTTATATGTTTTTATAGCTTTAAAAGCAATTTATGCCCGCGGGTGATGCTTCATGTAGACCGAACGCAATCTTTCTTTAGAGACATGCGTATAAATTTGTGTCGTCGACAAATTCTCATGACCAAGTAGCTCCTGTACAGTACGTAAATCTGCCCCTTCATCTAACATGTGTGTAGCAAATGTATGCCTTAACATATGGGGACTTATCCGCATTGTCAGTGAAGCCTTCTTAATGAGTTCGTTTAATACATAACGTACCCCTCGACTTGTTAGCGGCGTGCCTTTCGCATTTAAAAATACCATATGAGAGTGCTCTTCAGTTTTGTGAGCTAACTGTTTTCTCCCGTTCTCTATATAAGTAATTAAAGCATCTTGCGCATAGCTTCCGAACGGAATATACCTTTGTTTTTTTCCTTTTCCCATTACTAAAATTGTTCCCACCGCGAAGTCAATATCGGTAAGTTGTAAATTGACACATTCACTCACACGGATTCCAGTCGCATACATCAACTCTAATAAAGCTTGATTCCTTTGACCTAACGGCGTTTCCGTATCAGCAACTTCAAATAATTCCTCTAATTCTTCAGCATATAAAAACTTTGGGATTGACAATTCTTTTTTGGGGAGTGACGCAAGTGCAAACGGATTATCTTTCCGATAACCTTCACGCATCAAAAAACGATATAAACTTCGTAAGCTTGATACTTTTCTTGCGACAGATTTACGGGCTAACTTTTCATCGTGCAACGTCGTTAAGTACAAACGAACATCCGCGTATGTAACATCTAAAAAAGAGGATATGCCTTCTCGCTCCATAAATTGCACAAAATGTTCTAAATCATTTTGATAACTTGCAATTGTATATTTTGAATAATTTCTTTCAATTTGTAAATATCCAACGAATAATTGTAACAATTTCTTCACATTCACACAATTCACCTCAATAAAGGCTACTAAATCGTATCACAACTTAGTAGCCTTTGCAAGAAATTTAACTAAATATTTACAAAATTTTGAATTGTTTCTAAAGCGCGTGTTGCATATGCTTCATTTCGTTCTGCTTTCCTCTTAACTTTCTTCTCTAACGGTGCAAACAAACCGAAGTTTGCATTCATTGGCTGGAAGTTTTTCGCGTTTGTCGCAGTAATATAATTCGCCATACTCCCCATTGCAGTTACAGGCGGTAATACAACCGGCTCTTCACCTTTCACAAGTCGAGCAGCGTTAATACCAGCTAGTAATCCTGATGCCGCCGATTCAACATATCCCTCTACTCCAGTCATTTGGCCAGCGAAGAATAAATCATCACGTTGTTTGTATTGATATGTTGGACGAAGCAAGTTAGGTGAATTAATAAACGTATTACGATGCATTACACCATAACGTACAATCTCTGCGTTTTCCAGTCCCGGAATCAACTGTAACACTTCTTTTTGTGGCCCCCACTTTAAATGCGTTTGGAAACCTACGATATTGTATAACGTTCCCGCTGCATCATCTTGGCGTAACTGAACAACGGCATATGGCGTTTTCCCTGTTTTCGGATCTTCTAATCCAACAGGTTTCATCGGTCCAAATACTAGCGTCTGTCTTCCTCTACTTGCCATAACTTCTACCGGCATACAACCTTCAAAGAAAATTTCTTTTTCAAATTCTTTTAAAGGTACTGTTTCAGCAGCAATTAAAGCCTCGTAAAAACGGTCAAATTCCTCTTCCGTCATTGGGCAGTTTAAATATGCAGCTTCACCTTTATCGTAACGAGACTTTAAATATACTTTATTCATATCAATGCTGTCTTTCTCAACAATCGGTGCTGCAGCATCATAGAAATAAAAATAATCTTCACCTGTTAATTCTTTTAATTGCGCAGCAAGATCAGGAGACGTAAGTGGACCTGTCGCGATAACAGTAGGTCCTTCTGGAATTTCAGTAATTTCTTCATTCATCACAGTTACGTTCGGATGGTTTTTCACATACTCCGTTACCTTTGCCGCAAATTCATGACGATCTACAGCTAAAGCCCCTCCTGCTGGTACAGAGCACTCATCAGCTGCACGAATAATAACAGAGTCCATTAAACGCATTTCTTCTTTAATAACACCAACAGCGTTTGTTAATGTGTTTGCGCGAAGTGAGTTACTGCATACTAACTCTGCAAATTTATCTGTGTGATGAGCTGGCGTTTGCCTTACTGGTCTCATTTCATATAATTTTACTTGGACACCACGTTTTGCAATTTGGTAAGCTGCTTCACTTCCTGCAAGACCTGCGCCAATGACGTTTACTACTTGTGTTGTCATATTTATCACCTTTCCTTTTCTTCCCGAAAAAAATGTGAGCAGTTACGCTCACATTTGTTGTTCTTCTTCATAATCACACGAAATACATTGTACTTGCACGCCTTTTTTCAACTTCTTCTCTACAAGCATACCTTCGCACTTCGGACATTTACGACCAATTGGTTTATCCCAAGATACAAAGTCACACTCTGGATACGTACCGCATCCATAGAAAAGACGTTTCTTTTTATTACTACGGCGTTCAATAATTTGACCTTTATCACACTTCGGACAAGTAACACCGATTTCTTTCACAATCGGTTTTGTATTACGACAATCTGGGAAATTCGAACAAGCCATAAATTTCCCGTATTTACCCATTTTAAAGACCATTGGGTGATCACACAATTCACAGTCTTCCCCAGCTGGTTCATCTTTAATTTCCACTTCACGCATTTCTTTTTCCGCTTTTTCTAAACGCGGTTCAAAGCCTACGTAGAAATCATCAACAATTTTTACCCAATTCGCATTTCCTTCTTCTACTTCATCAAGACTTTGCTCCATGTTAGCAGTAAATTCAATGTTAATAATTTCTGGGAAAAACTCTAAAATAAGTTCAATTACTATTTCACCAAGTTCAGTTGGAACGAAGCGTTTATTATCCAAACCTACGTATCCACGTTTTTGAATCGTTTCAAGTGTCGGTACGTAAGTCGACGGTCTTCCAATTCCAAGCTCTTCAAGTGTTCTTACTAGACGAGCCTCTGTATAGCGCGGCGGAGGTTGTGTAAAGTGTTGCTTCGGTTCTAAATCCTTCGAAAATACCGTTTCCCCTACTTCTAAAGGTGGCAACATTTTATCCTTTTCTTCAGCCCCGTCATCTTTCGACTCTACATACACTTTCATAAATCCTGGAAACTTTACAACCGATCCACTTGCACGGAACTGAACATTGTTATTAATGAGTCTAGCTGTCACAGTATCCATTATAGCAGACGCCATTTGACTTGCAACAAATCGCTCCCAAATCAGTTTATACAACCGAAGTTGATCACGACTTAAGAAACTCTTTAGTTCCTCTGGCCTTCTCATTACCGAAGTAGGACGAATTGCCTCATGCGCATCTTGCGCGTTCGACTTTTTCGTTTCTTTCTTCTTTTCTGTCCCTATGTATTCCGCACCAAACGCCTCAGTAATGTAAGTACGCGCCTCTGTTTGAGCTGTTTCTGAGATACGTGTTGAGTCAGTTCTCATATACGTAATAAGACCTACAGTCCCTTGCTTTCCAAGATCTATACCTTCATACAATTGCTGCGCGAGCATCATTGTTTTCTTTGCTCGCATGTTTAACTTACGCGCTGCCTCTTGTTGCAAGGAAGATGTTGTAAACGGTAATGCAGGATTACGTTTTCGCTCTTTTCGCGTTACATTTTCAACTGAAAACGCATTATCTTTCATCTGTTCAATTATTTCATTCACTTGCGTTTCATTCGTTAATTGAACTTTTTCACCATCTACACCGTAAAAGCTTGCTTCAAATGTGTCTTTCCCCTTCACAAATTCTGTCTTAATTGTCCAGAATTCTTCAGGCTCAAAGATTTGAATTTCTTTTTCACGTTCGATAATTAAACGAACTGCTACAGATTGTACGCGCCCTGCACTTAATCCTTTTTTTACTTTCTTCCATAATAAAGGACTAATATTGTAACCAACAAGACGATCTAGTATACGCCTTGCTTGTTGTGCATCTACTAAATCCATATTAATCGCACGAGGATGTTTAAACGATTCTTTTATTGCATCTTTTGTAATCTCATTAAACACAACTCGACAATCTGATTCAACGTCCACATTTAACGTATTGGCTAAATGCCAAGCAATTGCTTCCCCTTCGCGGTCTGGATCGGCCGCGAGATAGACTTTCTTTGCTTTTTTGGCCGCTGATTTTAAATCTTTTAAGACGGGACCTTTACCACGAATGGTAATATACTTCGGGGTGAAGTTGTTCTTTACTTCTATCCCCATTTGGCTTTTAGGTAAATCGCGAACGTGTCCCATAGACGCGACAACTTTGTATTTTTTCCCTAAATATTTCTCAATGGTCTTCGCCTTAGAAGGCGACTCCACGATTACGAGGTAATCTGACATGCTAGTGCCTCCTTAAGAGGTGGATTCAAGTCTTCATCAATCTTATTGATTTCTCTTGTTTTTGTCAATCAAGAATGAATATACCATACAGTGCCTATCTACCATTTGTCAATAATTGTTTAATAAAAACATAAAAATATAAGGTTAATTTAAAACCTCTTCCAAGATATCTTCTGCATTTCTTACTAGTTTTGCTCCTTGTTGAATCAGATGATTCGTTCCTGATGCACTATCTATAAATATAGGCCCAGGAAGTGCAAATACCTCTCTATTTTGCTCTAAAGCAAGGTCCGCAGTAATAAGTGTTCCACTTCTTGATTTCGCTTCTACAACTAAAACACCCTTACTTATACCACTAATAATCCGGTTCCTTTTTGGAAAATACCATTTTTTCGGTGCATAGTGCGGCGGATACTCTGTTAATAACAATATATATTCATTCCACGTTTCATATAAATGTCTATTCTCTTTTGGATACATATACGATAATCCGTGTCCTAGTATTGCAATAGTCGGGCAATGCCGTCTTACTGTAATTTCATGAGACATTGTATCTATACCTCTTGCAAACCCACTGACAATAAGCCATTCCCTTTCTAATAATGGGTGTAAAATAAATTTTAAACTCTCATGTCCATATAAAGTCGGTTCTCTCGTGCCAATAACCGCTAATTTATTCGCTTTATTGAGAAAATCCTTCTCTCCTTTTCCATATAACACAAAGGGGGGATCTTGTATTTCACGTAATAATTGTGGATAATCTTCATCCCATATAGTCATATAAAAGATTCGATTTTTCTCTAAATAAGATATATATTGCGGGAGATTTGAACTTTGAAGAAAATTTACTAATTCTGAAGATTTTTTCGAGGATATTCCAGTGTAGTATTCCATTTGTTTTGTATTAAAAGTGTATATTCCCTTCAATTCAGGATCGACATATAGTAGTCTTTTCATCGCCTTCCAATGATCTGCTAAAAAATAATGAAGATGTAATAATCGTTCTCTTTTCATCTTAATTCCCCTTACCCATAATTTTTATTATGTAAACAAAAATTGCGTAAAAAGACACCTTCAAGCGAGAAGGTGTCTTTCAACAGATTAGTAGTTTTTACAAGTCTCAAATAGACCTTTTTCTTTTAAGACAGAGATTAGTGTTTCACCCATAACCGCTGGAGTTTCCGCTACTTTAATACCGCAAGCTTCCATCGTTTTAATCTTTTCTGCAGCAGTTCCTTTACCACCAGAAATGATTGCACCAGCATGGCCCATACGTTTGCCAGCAGGCGCTGTTTGGCCACCAATGAAGCCTACAACAGGTTTTGTCATATTAGCTTTCACCCATTCAGCTGCCTCTTCTTCTGCTGTACCACCGATTTCACCAATCATAATTACAGCATGCGTTTCTTCATCTTCATTAAATGCTTTTAACGCATCAATAAAGTCCGTACCGTTAACTGGGTCCCCACCGATACCTACAGCAGTAGATTGGCCAATACCTTCTTGTGTTAACTGATGTACAGCCTCATACGTTAATGTACCAGAGCGAGATACGATACCTACATGGCCTTTTTTATGAATGTACCCTGGCATAATACCAATTTTGCATTCATCAGGCGTAATAACACCAGGACAGTTTGGTCCAAGTAAACGTGTATGTTTACCCGCCATATATCTCTTTACATTTACCATATCTAATACAGGAATTCCTTCAGTAATACATACTACTAAATCGATTTCTGCATCAACTGCTTCCATAATTGCATCAGCCGCAAAAGCGGGTGGAACGTATACAACCGAAGCATTTGCGCCTGTTGCCTTCACTGCATCTTCTACAGTATCAAATACTGGTACACCTTCAATATCAGTGCCACCTTTACCTGGCGTTACACCACCGACAATTTTCGTACCGTATTCAATCATTTGTTTTGTGTGGAATAAACCTTGAGAACCTGTAATACCTTGAACAATAACTTTTGTATCTTTATTAACTAATACGCTCATTTTTCTCCCCCGCTTTCTATTAGCCCACTAGTGAAACAATTTTTTGTGCACCGTCTGCCATAGATTCTGCTGCAACAATATTTAAGCCAGACTCATTTAAAATTTTCTTACCTAACTCGACGTTTGTACCTTCAAGACGCACAACTAAAGGCAATTCAAGACCTACTTGTTTCGTCGCTTCAATAACACCTTCTGCGATAACATCACACTTCATAATGCCACCAAAAATGTTAACGAAGATACCTTTTACATTTTTGTCAGAAAGGATAATTTTGAATGCTTCTGTAACTTTTTCAGCTGTTGCACCGCCACCAACATCTAAGAAGTTAGCTGGATCGCCATGGTAATGTTTAATGATATCCATTGTAGCCATCGCTAAACCTGCACCATTAACCATACAACCGATATTTCCATCTAAAGGAATGTAGTTTAAGTCGTATTTAGAAGCTTCAATTTCTTTTGAATCTTCTTCATCAAGATCACGAAGTTCTAAAATGTCTTTATTGCGATATAAAGCATTAGAATCAAAGTTTAATTTCGCATCTAATGCCATAACTTTACCGTCACCTGTTGTAACAAGTGGATTGATCTCCGCGATTGAGCAATCTTTTTCGATAAACGCACGGTATAAGCCCATCATAAACTTCACAGCTTGTCCTACAAGCTCTTTTGGAATATTGATGTTAAACGCGATTCGGCGCGCTTGGAAGCCTTGTAAGCCTACTGCTGGATCAATATATTCTTTAAAGATCTTTTCAGGTGTTTGCTCTGCTACCTCTTCAATTTCTGTTCCACCTTCTTCAGATGCCATTAAAACAACTTGAGAAGTTGCACGATCTAAAACTAAACCAACATAATATTCTTTTTTAATATCGCAACCTTCTTCGATAAGTAAGCGTTTTACTTCCTTACCTTCAGGACCTGTTTGATGTGTCACAAGTGTAGTTCCTAAAATGCTCTCTGCATATGTACGAACTTCATCTAAATTTTTTGCAACTTTTACTCCGCCAGCTTTGCCGCGTCCACCAGCGTGAATTTGTGCTTTTACTACACATACATCCGTTCCTAATTCTTTCGCTGCTTCTACAGCTTCTTCTACTGTAAATGCAACCTTCCCGTTTGGAACGCTAACCCCATAGCTTTTAAGGACTGCCTTACCTTGGTACTCATGGATATTCATGGTCCCATCCTCCCCTGTTTTCCTGTTTTACTCGAAAAGTTTTTTAATGTTTAAAAAACATTACATTGCCATTGTATAAGATGATTGGCACGCTGTCTACAATAAAGTGTCAGAAAACTGAAATCGCTTTATTCTTTTTTGAAAATAATAATGTTCATATACCAAAATAAAAAAATAAGCTGCATATTCACAGCTTATTTTTGAATCGTATCTTTAATTGGTGCAAAAGATTTCCGATGTTCTTCTAATACTCCATGTGCTTCAATCGCTTCTAAATGTTGTTTTGTGCCATATCCCATATGTTGTTCAAATCCATATGCAGGATACTTTTCTCCAAGCTCTTTCATCATACGATCTCTCGTTACTTTCGCAATAATGGATGCAGCTGAAATAGAAATACTTTTCGCATCCCCTTTAATAATGGACGTTTGCGGAATTGGTGTAGGAAGTTTCATCGCATCAATTAATAAATGTTCTGGTGCACAAGATAAATTCGCAACAGCATCTAACATCGCTTGTTTCGTCGCTTGATAAATATTTATCTCATCAATAACTTGTGGTGATACAATTCCAACTCCAATTGCAATTGCTTGTGCTTTAATTTCATCATAAAAACGCTCTCGCTTCGCCTCACTCAGCTTTTTCGAGTCATTTAACCCTGGAATATAAAAATTTTCTGGAAGGACAACAGCTGCCGTCACGACAGGCCCAGCTAGCGGCCCACGCCCTACTTCATCTATACCGGCGATAAGTGTGAGCCCTTTTTCACGTAATGCAATCTCGTACTTGGACATTTCGAAAAACTTTTCTTTTTCTTTCTGCGCTAACTCTTTTTGTTTATGCCACTTCAAAATAAGCTTTTGTATTCCTTTTCGCTCGTCTTTCATTAATATTTGGAAGCAGTCGTCCTCCTCACTCATTATTTCATGCAGTAAACGTTCCGCTTCTTGAATAGTCACTTTTTGCATTCATGCCACTCCCTTTATATACAAAAAAGAAAAGACGTACAAACGCACGTCTTATACTTCTTCTACTTTTTCTGCATCTTCTGTCTGCTCCGCAAACTCTTCTGGTGTTTCAAACGTCATTTTCCCAAGTTTTCCACCACGAAGCTCACGAAGTATAAGCTCAGATGTTTTATCATAATCAATCATTCCGCCGCCCATTAAACAGCCTCTATTTTTTCCAATTGCATCGAATAACTCCACAATATCTTCTGGAATTTCATTTAAATTATATCGATCTTTCAAACGTTCTGGATAATGTTTTTCCATAAAACGTAAAGCGTAAACAGCAACATCTTGTAAATTTAAAATTGAATCTTTAATTGCGCCCGTTGTCGCTAAACGAAGACCCACTAATTGATCTTCAAATTTAGGCCATAAAATACCGGGTGTATCTAACAGTTCCATTTCCTTCCCAACTTTAATCCATTGTTGAGCTGTTGTCACACCAGGACGATCTCCTGTTTTAGCAATATTTTTCTTCGCCAACTTATTAATTAACGTAGATTTACCAACATTCGGTATACCTACAATTAATGCACGAATTGCTCTCGGTCTAATACCTTTTGCAACCATTTTATCAAATTTTTCTTTCACTAACACTTTACAAGCCGCTGCAATTTCTTTCATACCTTGTCCAGCTTGTGCGTTAATTGAAATTGCCATCTGACCTTTTTCTTTAAAATATGCGATCCATTGCTTTGTTAAACGATCATCTGCCATATCCGCTTTATTTAAAACAACAAGCCTCGGCTTATGTGTAATAATCTCATCGATCATTGGATTTCGAGAAGATAAAGGTAATCGAGCATCTACAAGCTCAATTACAACATCAATTAACTTTAATTTTTCTGTTACTTGGCGTCTAGCCTTTGCCATATGTCCCGGGAACCATTGAATTACCATGTTGCCACCTTCTTTTTCTTTTATTTCACAATACGAGCATCTTTTAACGGCCAATATAGTATATTTGCTTTTCCAATCACTTGGTCCATTGAAATTGTACCAATCGAACGGCTATCTTTACTAAAACGACGATTATCGCCTAAAACAAATAATTGACCTTCTGGAACAGTTTTCTTCCCTGTCATTTCTTCAAGAGTAAAATCATATGTAAGCGGTCCGTCAGCAATTTGTTTTTTTTGCTTGTCTAAATACGGCTCCTCATAAGCCTTTCCGTTAACATATAGTTTATCATTACGATACTCTATTTCATCGCCTGGCAGGCCGATAATGCGCTTAATATAATCTTTATCTTCCGTCGCTTGGAATACGATAATATCAAATCGTTTCGGATCTCCTATGTGATAACCGATTTTATTGACAATCATTCGATCGCGATCATGTAAAGTAGACGCCATCGATACTCCATCTACGAGAATTGGAGCAAAGAAAAACTGTCTAATAACACCCGCTAATACAACAGCAATCAAAATTGCTTTGATCCATTCCCAAAGTGAACTCTTTTCTTTCTTCATGCATTTCCCCTCCACAATTATGTAAGCTGCTCGTATTATATCAAAATTTTATATAGATTGGAAAAAGGGAGCTTGTGTATTTACAAGCTCCCATACATGTCTTATCGAATTTCTTTAATACGTGCTTTTTTACCGCGAAGGTTACGTAAGTAGTATAACTTAGCACGACGTACTTTACCACGACGAAGTACTTCAAGTTTCGCGATTCTTGGCGTGTGAACTGGGAATGTACGCTCAACACCTACACCGTAAGAAATCTTACGAACTGTGAATGTTTCACTGATTCCGCCACCACGACGTTTAATTACAACACCTTCGAAAAGCTGAATTCTTTCACGAGTTCCCTCAACTACTTTTACGTGTACACGTAAAGTGTCTCCAGGACGGAATGAAGGAAGGTCAGTTTTTAATTGGCCTTGAGTAATTTCTGCGATTAATTGTTGCATATTAAATTCTCTCCTTTAAACAGATGCTCTTATAAAGTCTTAATAAATTACAGCGGAACATCGTTAATACGGCCACTGATTTCAGTAGCACAAGTGTTATAATAGCATATTGCTAGGACTGTTGCAATAGAAAATATATCAAGCCCTTACTTGTCTTCTTTAATTTGTTCTAGCCATTTCGCTTCTTGCTTAGATAATTCTCGTTCTTCCAGTAAATCCGGTCTACGCGTGTACGTACGACGTAGAGATTCTTTGTGTCGCCATTCATCAATATTTTTATGATTTCCTGACATTAGTACATCCGGTACCTTCATACCACGAAAATCAGCTGGACGTGTATAATGAGGATGTTCTAATAAACCTGTACTAAACGAATCCTCGACTTGTGAAGCATGATTTCCTAGCACTCCCGGGAGGAGACGCACGACACTATCCGTAATAACCATAGAGGCTAACTCTCCGCCGGTTAATACGTAGTCACCGATAGAAATTTCATCCGTTACGAGATGCTCACGAATTCGTTCATCGTACCCTTCATAATGACCACACACAAAAATAACATGCTCTTCTTCAGCAAGTTCTTCTGCCTTCTTCTGCGTAAAACGCTCTCCTTGTGGACACATTAGGACAACTCTCGGTTTACGGTCTGTTTCCTTCGTTAACTCTTCCACTGCATCAAAGATAGGCTGGGGGGTTAATACCATCCCAGCGCCACCACCATACGGATAATCATCTACGCTATTATGCTTACTCGTTGTATAATCGCGGAAATTGACAACACGAAGCTCTACCGCTTCTTTTTCTTGTGCTTTCTTTAAAATTGAAGATCCAAACACACCCGTAAACATATCTGGAAACAATGTTAAAATGTCAATTTTCATTATAATAGCCCTTCCATTACATGAATGGTTACTAATTTATTCTCAATGTTAACTTGAAGTACAACATCATCAATATAAGGAATTAATAGATCTTGACCTTTTGGACGTTTAATTACCCAAACATCATTTGCACCAGGAGATAAAATTTCTTTTATTGTTCCTAACGCTTCTCCTTCTTCCGTTACAACACTGCAACCAATAATTTCATGGTAGTAGTATTCGCCTTCAGCTAGTTCACCTAACTGCTCTTCTGGTACTTTTATTAAAGAACCTTTAAACTTCTCTGCTTCATCTACATTGTTGTATCCTTCAAATGTTAATAAATCAAATGTCTTATGTTGACGATGAGAAGTTACTTTCACTGGAAGGTAGTCTGTACTTTTCTCATTACTTATGTATAACGTGTTTCCTACTTTATATCGCTCTTCTGGAAAATCAGTACGAGAAATAACACGAATTTCTCCTCTTACGCCATGAGTATTTACAATTTTCCCTACGTTAAACCATTTTGTCATAAATAGTATGTCACCCCTGGTTTCTATATAAATTAAGCATCTCCATTTCACATATGGAACATGCAACTTCTCTTTAAATGTTAAAAAAGGGAGAGGAAATAACTCCTCGCCCTTTTTACGTTTATTGAATTTCCAGTGTTACTTTTTCATCATTATGATGTCCCACTGAATACAAGAGCATTCGAATTGCTTTCGCAACTTTCCCTTGCTTTCCAATGACTTTTCCAACATCCTCAGGATGTACAGTTAATCGATACTTTATCTCTCCGTTGTAAAGTTCCTGTGTAACTTTTACATCTTCAGGATGATCGACAAGAGGCTTGACAATCGTCTCGACTAACTTCTTCATAGTCATTGCCTCAATTACTTACCTTGTTTAGATAAGTGGAATTTCTCCATGATACCTTGGTTAGAGAATAAGTTACGAACTGTATCAGATGGTTTAGCACCATTTCCTAACCATTTTAATGCTGCTTCTTCGTTGATCTTAACTTCAGCTGGTTGAGCAACCGGATTGTAAGTACCGATTTCCTCAATGAAACGTCCGTCACGAGGAGAACGAGAATCTGCAACAACTACACGATAGAAAGGAGTTTTTTTAGCTCCCATACGTTTTAAACGAATTTTAACTGCCATTTATAAAGCACCTCCGAATTTATTTCACACAGATAATTATATTAGCAAAAAGACTATTGCTTTGTAAAGTATTTTTTCTTAACAGAGCCATCTTTTTTCCTTACATGAATGGAAACTTCAATCCACCTAGTCCTTTTTTCTTACCTTTTTGCATTCCCGTCATCGTTTTCATCATCTTTTTCATATCATCAAATTGCTTGATTAAACGATTGATTTCTTGTACCGTTGTACCGCTACCTTTGGCAATGCGCTTTTTGCGACTAGCATTGATTATTTCCGGTTGTTCTCGCTCTAATTTAGTCATAGAACGAATAATTGCCTCAATATGCCCAATTTGTTTTTCATCAACTTGCGCATTTTTCAGCCCTTTAATTTTATTTGCACCAGGAAGCATTCCTAACAATTCATCAAGCGGTCCAAGTTGACGCACTTGTCCAAGTTGTTCTAGGAAATCGTCAAGCGTAAACGAAAGCGTACGCATTTTTTGCTCAAGTTCTTTTGCTTTCTCTTCATCAACTGTAGCTTGCGCTTTTTCAATTAATGTTAAGACGTCTCCCATCCCTAAAATACGGGATGCCATACGCTCTGGATGGAACGCTTCAATCGCATCTAGTTTTTCACCCATACCAGCAAATTTAATCGGTGTATTTGTTACCGCCTTAATAGATAATGCCGCACCACCGCGCGTATCACCATCTAATTTCGTTAATACAACACCTGTTAAACCTAACTGTTCATGGAAACTTTGCGCAACATTTACCGCGTCTTGTCCCGTCATCGCATCGACAACAAGGAAAATTTCATCCGGTTTCGCAACTTCTTTCACTTTCGCTAATTCATCCATTAGTTCTTCATCAATATGCAGGCGACCTGCTGTATCAATTAAAACATAATCGTGATGATCTTCTTTTGCTTTTGCAATCGCTTGTTTCGCAATTTCAACAGGACTTACTTGATCTCCTAAAGAGAATACAGGCATGTCCAATTGCTTCCCTAATGTTTCAAGCTGTTTAATCGCTGCTGGACGGTAAATATCCGCTGCAACAAGCATTGGTTTACGATTATGCTTTTTACGAAGCAAATTCGCAAGCTTACCTGTCGTCGTTGTTTTACCCGCACCTTGCAGACCAACCATCATTATAACAGTCGGTGGCCTATTAGCAACAGCAATTTTACTTTGCTCTCCGCCCATAAGTTCTGTAAGTTCTTCCTGTACGACTTTAATTACTTGTTGTCCAGGTGTCAAACTTGTCATTACATCTTGTCCGACAGCACGTTCAGACACACGCTTTACAAAATCTTTTACTACTTTAAAGTTAACGTCCGCTTCTAAAAGAGCTAGACGAACTTCTCTCATCATTTCTTTCACATCGGCTTCAGAAACTTTTCCTTTGCCGCGGATTTTTTGCATTGTCTGTTGAAGTCGGTCGGCTAATCCTTCAAATGCCATATTGCCGCCCTCCTAATCTAATTTTTCGATAGCTTCAACAACTTGTTTCATTTCTTCATTCACATGCTCTTCTTCGCTGATTAGCTGTTTTAGCTTTGCAACAAGTCGCTGTCGCTCTTGAAACTTTTGAAGTAATACTAATTTATCTTCATATTCTTCAAGCATCGCTTCAGTCCGTTTAATGTTATCATACACGGCTTGGCGACTTACATCAAATTCTTCCGCAATTTCACCAAGAGATAAATCATCTAGATAATAAAGCGACATATAACTTCTTTGTTTTTGCGTTAACAACGATTGATAAAAATCAAATAAATAGTTCATTCTCGTTGTTTTCTCGAGCATGTTGGATCATCCTTTGTTAAGTGATTTCCCTTTACATGAATTAGTTTACATGGAGTACAAAAGAGTGTCAAGTTTTTTTCTTAACATCACATATTTTTATAGAAAAAGAAGCGGAAAATGCCGCTTCTTTCACTTACACTTCTTCTGTTTCTACTAAGTTCGCAAATAAACCATACACATATTGTTCTGGATCAAACTGCTGCAAGTCATCCATTTGCTCTCCTAATCCAACGAATTTCACCGGTACATCCATTTCGTTACGAATCGCTAATACAATACCACCTTTAGCAGTTCCATCTAACTTCGTTAAAACAATACCAGTAACGTTCGTTGCTTCACGGAATGTCTTCGCTTGACTTAAACCGTTTTGTCCTGTTGTTGCATCAATAACAAGTAATACTTCGTGAGGAGCCCCCGGTACTTCACGCTCAATTACACGCTTCACTTTCTCTAACTCTTTCATTAAGTTTACTTTATTTTGTAAGCGTCCTGCTGTGTCACATAGTAATACGTCTACTTTACGTGCTTTCGCGGCTTGTACAGCGTCATACATAACTGCCGCTGGATCAGATCCTGACCCTTGTTTAATCACTTCTACACCAACTCGATCGCCCCATACTTCTAATTGTTCAATCGCTCCTGCGCGGAATGTATCTCCTGCCGCCAATAGGACAGACTTACCTTCTGATTTGAATTTATGTGCTAGTTTACCAATCGTCGTCGTTTTCCCTACGCCGTTAACACCGACAAATAAAACAACTGTTAGTTGATCCTCTTGCATATTAATTTCGTTACTAAACTCACTGTCACCTTTGTAAATTCCTACTAACTTTTCTGAAATAACAGCTTGTACTTCTTTTGGATCTTGGATGTTACGACGTTGCACTTCTTCTTTCAATTGATCAATTAATTCCATTACCGTCGAAACTCCGACATCTGCACCAATTAAAATTTCTTCTAATTCCTCAAAGAAATCTTCATCTACTTTACGATAACGATAAACTAAATCATTTACTTTATCTGCAAACGAATTTCTCGTTTTTTCTAATCCATGTTTAAATTTCTCTGTTACCGTATCTGTTTGTTTTGAAATTCTTTCTTTTAATTTTTTAAAAAAACTCATACTGTCCCATCCTTCCTAATTACTTGCAACTAGTTCTTCTCCATCATCTAAACGAACCGAAACAAGTTTAGATACCCCTGACTCTTGCATTGTTACACCGTACAATACGTCAGACTCTTCCATTGTACCTTTTCTATGTGTAATGACAATAAACTGTGTCTCATCACTAAATCTCTTTAAATACTGCGCAAAACGGGCAACATTCGCCTCATCAAGAGCCGCCTCTACCTCATCTAATACACAGAATGGGACTGGGCGCACTTTTAAAATACCGAATAACAGCGCAATTGCTGTTAAAGCACGCTCCCCACCAGAAAGTAAACCTAAGTTTTGCAGTTTCTTCCCTGGCGGTTGCGCTACAATATCAATACCAGTATTTAATAAGTCCTCTGGATTCGTCATGACTAAATCCGCTCTACCGCCACCAAATAATTCAGAGAATACCGATTGAAACTCCATTCGAATTCCTTCAAACGTAGTAGAAAAACGTTTTTTCATTTCTTCATCCATTTCGGTAATAAGTTGGTGCAATGTCGCTTTCGCTTCTTCTAGGTCATCTTTTTGCTCTAGTAAGAATGTATGACGCTCTGCTACACGCTCATACTCTTCAATTGCCCCTAAGTTCACTGTGCCTAGCTCTTCGATGGATAATTTAATTAGTTTCACCTTTTTACGTGCATCCTCTGCAGGCATCATCATTGTATACTTCAGTTTTGCTGCTTCAAATGAAATCGTATATGTTTCACGTAAATGTTGTAATCTATTTTCTAACTCTACATCAAGTCGGTTTATTTTTACTTCTTGATTTTTCAGCATCTCAAGAATGTATTTATGTTTACCTGTTGTTTCTTTCAGATTACGTTCTAAATGTTCTACTCTCTCTTGTAACGATACGCGTTGTTCACGACGAGAGCGAATTAACTCTGAAGTTTGATTACGATCATATGCTTTCTTCTCAATCATATTCGTAATCTGTTCTTCACCACTTGAATTAGATGTCATTTCTTGTTTTAAGAATGCTAAATCCTCTTTCGTTTTGACAAGCGTTGCATCCGTTTCTTCTTTTTCCTTCGTCAATCGTTCAACTTTTTCTTTTTGATTAGATAAGCGTTGTTGCTTTTCAGCCGCCAACACTTTTAACTCAGTCATTTCTTTTTGCACTTTTTCTTTCGAAGAATACTGCTCACTTTTTTGTTTTGTTAAAGCGACAATTTTGCTATCTAATTCCGTAATCTCCGCTTGAAGCGTTGCTAAAATCTTTTCTAGCTCTTCTTTACGCCCTTGTATCTTCACTTGATCTTGTAAAAAACCTTCAATCTCTAAATCGTAAATAGATAAACGATCATTAATACGATGTTCTTCTAATTCTAAGCGACTAATTTCTTCTCTTAATTTCTGTTCATCTACACGCTCTGCTTCTACACCTTGCCTTAGTTCGCGTATTTTCACTTCTTTTTCTTGAATCTCTTGCTTTACTGCTTTAACAAAGTTTTCTAACTTCGTTGTTTTTTCTTCCATATCAGTTAACTTGCTCGTCCACTCTTCTAGCTCACGTTGACGTCCTAATAAAGAAGATTTCGCCTGTTTTACCGCTCCACCAGTCATAGAACCGCCAGGGTTCACTACATCACCTTCGATTGTTACAATGCGATAACGGTATTGCAGTTGTTTCGCCAACTCATTCGCCCCGCGTAAATCTTTCGCAACAATAACAGTACCTAATAAATTTGAAACTACATTTTCATATTTATTGTTATATTGCACAAGTTCTGCCGCCACACCTACAAACGATGGGTGTTGATTTACAATACGTAATTGTTCAAATGATAACGATCTACTTTTAATAACAGCTTGCGGTAAAAACGTTGCTCGTCCATGTTTATTTTGTTTTAAAAATGTAATTGCATTACGAGCATGTTCTTCTTTTTGTACGACAATATGCTGCATCGCTGCACCTAGAGCAATTTCCATTGCAATTTCATATTCTTTCGGTACCGTTAGCAGTTCTGCAACAGCACCCTCGATACCTTGCAACCTATCTTCTCTAGCTTTTAACACTTCACGTACCCCTTGATAGAAACCAGAGTAATCCTCTTGCATCTCTTCTAGCATTTCTTTTCGAGAACGTGCCTGTTGTACAAATTGATACGCTTGATACAGTTTTGTTTCATTTTCACTATACTGCGTCTTGCATTTCCCAAGTGCCACTTCTGTCTTTTGTATATTCGAAAGGATACCAGCTACTTTTTCTTTCACTTGTTCATAACTTTCCACAAGTTTCGTCTTTTTCGCTGTAATTTCCATGCGTATTTCTACATATTTCGCATTTTCTTCATCGAGGCGTTCATTTTTTGAGTTTTGTTGTTTAGATTGTTCTTCAATCATAGATAACTCATTACGATGACTAGCTTGTTGATTTAAAAGTTCAATATAGTCACCTTTTAAATTCTCAATTTGTTCCTCTAAATTGTCAGCAAAAGTTGCAAGCAGTAGCTCATTATCATGCAATTTTGTCTCCAACTCTTTTACTTGATTTACAAATTGCATCAACACTTCTGTACTGGATTCAATTTCACCATCATAACTTGTAGCTTTCTCTGTTAATTCAACAATTAACTGTTCGAGTTGTGCACAATGCGTCGTTGCATTTTGTTTTCTCTCTTTTAATAACTCACGCTGTCCTTCTAACTTTTCTAGCTCTTTACTAGAAAGAAGCAGCACTTCTTGTAAGGAATCTACAGACTCATCTACTGCTTGTAATTGTCCTCGTAATTCCTCAAGCTCTTCTTCACCTTTTTGTAAATGCGTTGACATTTTAGCTTCTTCGTTTTTATTATGCCCAAACTGATTTCGAAGCGCTTCCCATTTCTCATGTAATTCTTCAATTTCATGTACAATAAGCGCCGCTTCTACTTTCTCTAATTCTTCTTTTTTCTCGAGATAATCTTTCGCAATAGAAGCTTGTCTTTCTAAAGGTTCTACTTGACTACTTAATTCGTGAATGATATCTTGTACACGATTTAAGTTTTCTTGTGTGTCTGCTAATTTCACTTCAGCTTTCTTTTTACGAAGTTTGTATTTCAGCACTCCCGCAGCTTCTTCAAATACACCACGACGTTCTTCTGATTTACTACTTAAAATCTCTTCAACTTTCCCCTGGCTAATAATCGAAAAAGCTTCTCTTCCCATACCAGAGTCCATAAATAAATCGATAATATCTTTCAATCTACATGATTGTTTATTAATATAAAAATCACTATCACCAGAACGAGATACACGACGCGTTACACACACCTCATTATATTCAATCGGTAAACGTTGATCTTCATTATTTAAAGTTATTGTTACTTCAGCAACATTAACTGCTCTTCTCGTATCACTGCCTGCAAAAATAATATCCTCCATCTTTGCACCACGTAATGATTTTGCAGATTGTTCACCAAGTACCCAGCGAATCGCATCAGTAATATTACTTTTCCCACTTCCATTAGGTCCTACTACGGAAGTTACACCTGGGACAAAATCAACAGATACACGCTCAGCAAAAGACTTAAACCCTGCTATTTCTAATCTTTTTAAAAACACGAAAGGCCTTCCTCCTATTCTCCGTTGTTATAACTGTTGTCTATACAAACACAAGCTATTATACGGATTTCCCTTCCCTTTATTCACAAACAAAAAGAAAGTTTCATTCTATGCATAAGGAATCCCCCTCATTCAAAGGGGGATTCCTTATAGTTGTTCTTTTAATTTTTTCAATGCTTCTGCAGCAGCTTGTTGCTCTGCTTCTTTTTTCGACTTGCCACTACCAAGACCTAAAGCCACGTTATTTAACGTAACACGTGACACAAATTCTCGATTGTGGGCCGGTCCTTTTTCCTGCAAAATTTGATACTCAATATTGCCACTACCATCACGCTGAATCAACTCTTGTAATTGACTCTTATAATCCATCACATGAGAAAAAGCACCTTCATTAATTTTAGGGTATACAATTTCTTTTAAGAAGCCCCATACTGTTTCTAACCCTTGATCAAGATAAAGGGCACCAATAAACGCTTCAAAGACATCCGCTAATAAAGCTGGTCGTTCACGTCCACCTGTCATTTCCTCACCTTTTCCTAATAAAACAAGGCTACCAAATGACAACTCGTTTGCAAAACGAACAAGAGATGGTTCACATACAATAGCTGCACGTAGTTTCGTTAACTCTCCTTCGCTCATTGTCGGATATTTTTGAAACAGATACTGTGACACAGTAAGTTCCAATACTGCATCTCCAAGGAATTCGAGACGCTCATTATCTTCATGCGGTTTTTTTCGATGCTCATTCACATACGATGAATGCGTAAATGCTTGAATCAATAATTTTTCATCTGAAAACGTAATACCTATCTCTTCTTGAAATACTTTAAACGCTTCACGATATTTTGTTTCGTATTTTTTTTCTCTATGTTTTCGGTACGGCATAGGTCCCTCCAGATATAAGCCGAGAAGCCCCGCTAAAAAACGGGACTTCACTTAAGCATTATAGATGACTCTCTATGTAAGTCACAGCATCGCCAACAGTAGCAATCTTTTCAGCATCTTCATCAGAAATTTCCATTTCGAATTCATCTTCCAATTGCATTACAAGTTCTACTACATCTAGGGAGTCTGCGCCTAAATCTTCTTTAAAGCTCGCAGCTGGTACTACTTCAGTTTCTTCTACACCTAAACGATCAACGATGATTTTTGTTACACGCTCTAAAACATCTGCCATTCCATTCACCTCCCCTCAAATATTATATTAAATATTGGCCAAAAAAACTAGTTGAAATCAATTCTTTTATTACATTACCATTCCGCCATCAACATTTAACGTTTGCCCTGTAATATATTTGCTTTGATCAGAAGCAAAAAACGTTACAGTATTTGCGATATCTTGCGCTTCACCAAACTGAGCTGCAGGAATTAACTTTAACATTTCGGCTTTTATATTTTCATCTAATATATCCGTCATATCAGTCGCAATAAAACCTGGAGCAATTGCATTTACAGTAATATTACGGCTCGCTAATTCTTTTGCTGATGTTTTTGTTAATCCAATTACACCCGCTTTAGCAGCAACATAGTTTGCTTGTCCTGGATTACCTGTCACTCCAACAACAGAAGCGATATTAATAATACGTCCATGACGCTGGCGCATCATGTATCGAGATACTGCCTTCGTACATAAGAATACACCTTTTAGGTTTGTATTAATAACTGTATCCCATTCTTCTTCTTTCATACGCATTAATAAATTATCTTTTGTTACACCTGCATTATTTACAAGAATATCAACTTGTCCAAATGTATCTACAGTTTGTTTCACCATATTTGTAACGTCTTCAGCATTTGCAACATCTGCTCTTACTGCAATTGCATCCGAACCTAATTTCTTTATCTCATCAACTACTTCATTCGCCTTTTGCTCATTACCAGCATAATTTACTACAACATTTGCCCCTTGTTTCGCTAAATCAATCGCAATCGCACGACCAATTCCACGTGAAGCGCCAGTTACTAATGCTACTTTCCCTTTTAACATCAGTTTTCTCCTCTCAAATTTGAAATGGTATCTTTTAATGTCTCTTCATCGTATATCGCATATGCTTTCACTGATGAATCAATTGACTTCATAAGTCCAGCAAGTACTTTCCCAGGTCCAATCTCAATAAATGTATCTGCCCCTTGATTCACCATGTTTTCAATGGACGGGTACCATAAGACAGGCGAATAGAGCTGTTCAATTAGCTTTTCTTGAATAAGTGCACCATTTGTAATAACGTCTGCTGTTACATTTGCGATAACAGGAATATTCGTATCTTGAATTGTAATTTCTTTTAAGACACTTTGGAACTTCTCCGCTGCTGGCTTCATAAGCGAAGAGTGGAACGGTCCACTTACCTTAAGCGGAATTGCTCTCTTTGCACCATTTTCTTTCGCTCTTTGAGAAGCAATCTCAACTCCTTGCTTTGTTCCAGAAATCACAATTTGCTTCGTACTATTCATATTAGCGATTTGCACTGCATATCCTTCACTTGTTACTTCTTCTGTAACTTGTTTCAGCATATGTGGATCAGCACCTAAAATAGCCGCCATTGCACCTTCTCCACCAGGAACAGCTTCTTCCATATATTCCCCACGTTTTCTTACAGCATATACAGCGTCTTCAAAAGTTATTGCACCCGCTGCTACAAGAGCGCTATATTCACCTAAACTATGCCCTGCAACAAAGTCTGGTGTAATATCATACTCTTTCAAAGCTGTCAAAATAGCAAAACTCGTTGTTAATAAGGCCGGCTGCGCATTTGTCGTTAACGTAAGCTTTTCCTGCGGCCCTTCAAAAATCACTTCTGAAAGTGAATCTTGCAACACCTCATCTGCTTTCGCAAACACATTTGCAACCTCTTTATTATTCTCCGCTAACTGTTTACCCATTCCAACTGCCTGTGAACCTTGGCCCGGAAAAAGAAATGCTAGTTTTCCCATTTCAAATCCTCCTCTTATTGGAGTGGCTCTTTCTCCATTACGCTTGAAATAGTAGGAATAACTTCTTTCGCTACCATTTCTCTCGTTTGACGAATCGCACTAAATATTGATTGGTCATTGGAAGAACCGTGAGCCTTAATGACTGGAGCTTTCAATCCAAATAATGCCGCTCCTCCATACTCCGAATAATCCATTTTATCTTTTAATACCATAAGTTTTGGCTTTAATACCGCTGCTGCTAATTTGCTCGTAAACGAACTCATTAACTGCTCTTTTAACATAGAAAATAACGCAAGTGCTGTTCCTTCTAATGATTTTAGCGCTACATTCCCTGTAAAACCATCACATACAACAACATCTGCTACACCTTGCAATAAATCTCTTGATTCAACGTTCCCAACGAAATTAATTGGGGCATCCTTAAGCATTGCAAAGACTTGTTTTGAAAGCTCGTTCCCTTTGCCATCCTCTGTTCCAACGTTCAAAAGTCCAACACGAGGATTTTTAATTCCTCTTACTTTCTCAGCGTATACAGATCCCATTACTGCATATTGATATAAATGAATTGGTTTTGCATCAACGTTCGCTCCAACATCTAACATAACAAAACCTTCTCCATCAACCGTTGGCATTGTAGGGGATAAAGCTGGTCGCTCAATCCCTTCCATACGACCTACAACGAACAATCCAGCCGCCATTAAAGCTCCTGTACTACCAGCTGATATACAAGCATCCGCTACGCCGTCTTTCACTTGCTGCGCTGCTAGTACCATTGAGGCTTGTTTTTTTCGACGAACCGCTCTTACTGGTTCATCTGTCGATTCGATTTTTTCATCTGTATGAAGTATAGTAATTCGTTCTTCACTCGTTAAATATTGACGAATTTCCTCTTCTTTCCCTACTAACGTAATATGTAAATCAGAATATTCCTTAATAGCTTTCATTGCTCCTAATACGACAGCCTTTGGAGCATGATCGCCGCCCATTGCATCTATTGCGATTTTCATAAGTTGTTACCTTCCTCACTATAATTACTAGATCGATACATTTCAAAAGTGCCTGTAAAAACAAGTTCTTCTCCAACAAAGCTACGCACTTTGACAACGGTCCGTCCTTTATCATTCTCTACATCTTCAACGCGCGCTTTTGCAACAACACGCTCTCCTAATTTTACAGGACGGATGTATCGAATGGTAGACTTTGCAGTTAAAGCTAATTCTTCATCAATAACCGCAACAGCTAGTGAGTTTGCTTGTGCAAACAAATGATGCCCACGGGCAATCTGATTTCTTTTAAATACGTGTTCTACCTTCACTTCAAAGATAGAAATCGCATGTCTATCTAATTCTATATCGATAATTTCTCCGACAACCTCTTCTAACGGTAAAGATTTCACATCTTCTTCATGTTGCTTTGTAGCTACATGTTTAATTCTTTCTCTTAATTCAGGAATAGATAATTCCATACGGTCAAGACGTACGGTTTGTATACTCACTTGAAATTTTTCTGCTAAATCTTCATCCGTAATAAAAGGATTCGTTTCTATTGTTTGTTGTAATAATTCTTGTCTTTCTTTTTTACTTCTTCTTTTTTTCATACCGCACCATCCATTTTTATGACTAGGTACTAACAGTAGTATATAATCATTAAAAGTAGAATGCAACAAAAACTTTCGTTGCCTCCCTTTAATCGAGCTTCTCTCCTTGGAACACACCTGTCCCGTCAAGATAAGTACGCAGCGAAGCATACTGATCATTATGCCAAAACGCTTCTGATTCTACTAGTAACGCCGCATCTTGTCTAGCTGTTTCTAACGCTCGATAATCATGTACCATATCAGCAACCTTGAATTCTGGTAAACCACTTTGCTTACTTCCAAAGAAATCTCCAGGACCTCTTAACTCTAAATCTTTTTCTGACAATACAAATCCATCATTCGTTTCGGTCATAATACGCATTCGCTCTTTTCCCGTTTCCGATTTTGGATCCGCGATTAATAAACAATATGATTGTTCACTACCACGCCCAACGCGTCCCCTGAGCTGATGGAGCTGCGATAAACCGAAACGCTCTGCATCATAAATAACCATTACAGTCGCATTCGGTACGTTCACACCTACTTCAACAACTGTTGTCGACACAAGAATTTGCACTTTATTTTCACTAAATTGTCCCATTATCTCTTCTTTTTCTTGAGATGAGAGTCTGCCATGCATTAATCCGACTTGACATTTCCCTTGATAATGATGAGTCAGCATACTATGTAAGTCAATCGCATTTTGTACATCAAGTTTCTCAGATTCTTCAATAAGGGGACAAATAACATATGCTTGTCTTCCTTTTTTTATCTCCTTCTCCACAAAACCGAGAACTCGATCTAACATATCATGTTTTGCCCAGTATGTTTCAATTACCTTTCTACCAGCTGGCATCTCATCGATTATAGAAACATCCATCTCTCCAAATGCAGTAATTGCTAACGTACGCGGAATTGGCGTCGCCGTCATAAATAAAACATCCGGACTTTCACCTTTCTCCCTTAAAACTCGTCGCTGCGCTACACCAAATCGATGTTGTTCATCAGTAATAACGAGACCTAACCTATGAAAGATAACTTCATCTTGAATTAAAGCATGTGTTCCAACAAGGATATCTATTTCTCCTTGTTCTAATTTTGCCAAAATCTCTCGACGCCTTACACCTTTAACAGAACTGGTTAACAATTCAACATTCATACCAAAGTGCGAGAACGTCTCTGCAAGCGATTGATAATGTTGCTCTGCTAAAATTTCTGTAGGAACCATTAAAGCACCTTGATAATGTGCTAACTTCGCTGCATAAAGGCCAATCGCTGCAACGACTGTTTTCCCAGAACCTACATCACCTTGCAACAGACGATTCATCCGATAAGGAGATGTCATATCTTTCATAATTTCATCTACTACCCGACGCTGCGCACCAGTTAATGGAAACGGAAGTGCATCAATAAACTCTTGCAATTCTGCTGAAGGAATTTCTTTTTTCGTCCCTTTCGAATTTTCCCTCTCCATTTTCCGTAATGTTTGCATTTTTAGCTGAAATAAGAAAAACTCCTCATATACAAAACGGCGACGTGCTTGTTTTAAATCTTCCTGTCCTGCTGGAAAATGCAACGACCGAAGCGCTTCATAACGCGGCAATAATTTATATCGACTTAGCAATCCATCAGGTAACACTTCAACTATAGATTCTCCATACTCCTTGAATGCTTGGGCAATAAAACGGCGCATCTGTTTTACTGTAAGTTTCCCTTTCACTGAGTATACAGGCTCTACTTCTTGTTGACGTACAACTGGTCCAAAATGAAGCTCTGATACCGCAATTGTTTGACGGTGCTGATCCCATTTACCAGTAATCGTTACTGTTTCATTTAAATTTAACTTCTGCTTATAGTACGGCCTATTAAAGCATACAGCTGTAATTAAATAACGACCGACGAGGACACGAACCGTAAGACGCGACTTCTTCTTCCCATAATATTGCAGTAAAGGAGCACTATGAACCTTTCCCTCAACTGTTACACGTTCATCATGCTTTACTTCAGCAAGATCTTTCATCGCATAATCTTCATAACGGTACGGAAAATGTTCTAATAGATGAGAAACTGTATAAATCCCCATATCGTTTAGTAATTCAGATGTTTCTCCTCCGATTCCCTTTACATCCGTAACAGGAACTTGTACAACTTCATTCAAGATTCTCACGCTCCGTCACATTATTTTCTTTGATTCATTCATACTATTGACATCTGTAATCGCTCTCTTTCACCCTATATATTCTATCATAGGCATTCTTAGAGAAACTACTCAAATCCCTCATAAACAATACGAAAGAAAAGAGCCTCACTATTAGCAGCAAGGCTCTTTTTTATCTTCAATATGCTAGCCTTTTGAATAAAAACTAGTAATAAACTTCATATTACTACTTCTTATCCATTAGCAAGTGAGTAATCCATTTATTTCCAAAACGAATTTTCTCTTATTCTACAGAGAAGATGAACGAATACACCGGTTGGTTTCCAGCATGTACTTCTACTTCTGCATCTTCAAAATTCTCTTCTACAAATGCAACTAACTCAGCTACTTCTTCGTCAGTTGCATCTTCACCTTGAAGAATCGTTACAATTTCAGAATCTTCATCAATAAGTGCTTCTAGTAATTGCTTTGCAGCTCCTACTTTTGCAGCGTTTGTTGATACAATTTTTCCATCTGCAATACACATGAAATCATCTTTTTGAATCGCTACACCATCAATTTCCGTATCACGTACAGCATACGTAATTTGACCGGTTTTCACATGAGATAAAGCTTCTTTCATGTTTTCTTCGTTCTCTTCTAACGTTCCAACTGGATTAAATGCTAACATTGCAGCCATACCTTGAGGAACTGTTTTTGAACGAATTACAATCACTTCTTGATCCACAACTGACGCTGCTTGTTCTGCTGCCATCACGATATTTCCGTTGTTCGGTAAAATAATGATTTTTTCAGCATTCGCTTCTTCAATCGCCTTCACAATATCCTCCGTACTTGGATTCATCGTTTGGCCACCTTCGATAACTTTCGTCGCGCCAATGCTCTCAAATAAAGTTTTGATACCAGATCCCATAGCAACAGTTACGATACCGTACGGTTGTTTCTCTTTAGACTGGCTAGTTGGCTCAGGCATCATAGTAGGCTCATCTAATAAAGCAGTATGCTGTTCACGCATATTTTCTACTTTAATCTTAATTAAACTACCATAGCGTTGTCCATAATTCATAGGATCTCCAGGATGTTCCGCATGAATATGAACCTTAACAACCTCATCATCTGATACAACAAGTAGTGAATCTCCGTACACACTAATATCTTCACGGAATTTTTGTTCAGAGAAATTATGTTCTTTCATTTTTTCAGGCTCTAATTTCACCATGAATTCCGTACAATATCCATACTTAATATCTTCTGTACTCAATTGGCTTTGTACACTACGGTGATGTTCTGCGCGTACCATGTCATTCATAGATGGTTGGGCAGACACATTAGAAGAAATCGTTTCTCCTTTTAAGTCAGCTAAAAATCCTTCGTATACAACAACAAGACCTTTACCACCGCTATCTACAACGCCAACTTGTTTTAATACAGGTAATAAATCCGGCGTACGATTTAACGATGCATTCGCTTCTTTCACAACGTCTTCCATAAACAAAACAAAGTCGCGCTGTTTTTTCGCAACTGTCACTGCATATTTACCCGTTTCTCTTGCAACCGTTAAAATCGTTCCTTCAATCGGTTTCATAACCGCTTTGTAAGCCGCTTCTACCCCAGCATCTAAAGCTGCAGCAAAATCAACTGTTGTTAATTCTTCTTTTTGTTCAATGGATTTAGAGAAACCGCGGAACAACTGAGATAAAATAACTCCAGAGTTACCACGTGCTCCCATTAATAATCCTTTGGCTAAACTTACGCCGACTTTACCAGCATGCTGTGAAGGATTTGCTTTCACTTCACGTGCGCCTGAAGTCATTGATAAGTTCATGTTTGTACCGGTATCGCCATCTGGAACCGGAAATACGTTTAATGCATCAACAAGCTGAACATTATTTGTTAAATTATTCGCTCCTTGCATGATCATTTGTGATAAACGTTTCCCATCAATTTTTTGAATTGACACAGATTTTCCTCCTTAATGCACATTACAAGTTTATTACTTTAACTCCTTGTACGTAGATGTTTACAGAATCTACTGCTAGTCCTACAGTTTGATCTAATGTATATTTCACTTTCGTCTGCACGTTATGTGCTACTTCTGAAATTTTCGTACCATAGCTCACAATAATATACATATCAATATGTACTTCATCTTCATCTTTACGAACAATAACACCTCTAGTGAAGTTTTCTTTTCGTAAAATGTCTGTTAAACCATCTTTTAACTGATTTTTTGATGCCATACCTACGATACCGTAGCAATCTACTGCGGCACCTCCAGCAATTGTTGCAATTACATCTGTACTAATATCAATTTGACCATACTTCGTTTTAATTTCAATTGACATCTCGTTTCCCCCTTCATAAATGGTGAAAGTGAGCTAGACTACTTTAGTTACTATCATATAATCTTTTTAAAGAAAATTCCATCGTTCTTTCTTTTCACTCTCATATTTTATGTTTTAAATCACATTTTTTATGATGAGCAAAATAGTCCATTGTTATTATACAACATGTACCACTATAATATGTCAAGCAATTTTTCTTGATTTCAACTTTTCATCATCGACATATGGTGTCAAGTAATTTTTCTTGATTTCTTTTTTCTACGGTGTTGCATTCTCTTTTTAGTTGTGTTAAATTATAGTAGTGTTTTTAGCATCGCAAAAAAGACTAACATTGAAAAATTACGTATGGTAAGGTATCAAGGGAGGGAAATATAAATGGCTCGTGTTTGTGCTATCACTGGAAGAAAAGCTCGTTCTGGTAACTCTCGTTCTCACGCAATGAACGCTACAAAACGTAAATGGGGCGCTAACCTTCAAAAAGTTCGCGTACGCATCGACGGAAAAGTTCAACGTGTTTACGTTTCTGCTAGAGCATTAAAATCTGGCAAAATCGAACGTGTTTAATAATAAAAAAAAGAGCCGATAGGCTCTTTTTTTACTATGACAATGGAAAAAGCACCGGTAATAGGTGCTTTTTTTAATCTTTTTTGAAGGTATTTAACATGGCACGAACAATTCCACCAAGAAATTTAGGTAACTTAATTGTATAAAATCTCATGGTTTCCCTCCTAATCCCCATTACTCCACTTGTTCACTATATGATGTAAGGAGCAAAATTGTTTCTTTAATCAGTGCTTCTTATCACCATTAATATGCCAGAAGTAAATGAAAAAGTACCTTTTTCCTCAACGAGTTCATTACTAATACAAAGTGTTGATCCCCATTCTATTGTTTTATTAGTTAGAGGATACTTAAAACCAAGTAATGTAATCCCTTCTACTATTTCAGTAACCGGCACAAAAGATACATAAGGGAAATTTTTATTTTCTTCAATTATATGTGTACCCACTTTTTTCACGCTTATTTCATTTTTATTATCTACAATACACATTTCTATCCCTACTTCTAACCCTCTTAAAAGCATCTGTATATTTGCTAAACCGTGATCCAGCCTTCCACCGGTGGCACCAAAAATACGAATCAATGTCGGATTTTCTTCTAACGCCCAGTTAATCGCAATTTCTAAATCTGTTTGATCTTTTTCACGAGGAACAATATGTAAGTCATTTGTTTGCTGGCCCATCCATACTAATTCCTCTTCAGTAACTGAATCGTAATCTCCAAATGCAACAGCTGGAGTAATCCCTCCTTTTAATAGACGATATACTCCTCTATCAACTGCCGCCCACACTACTTTCTCATTTTCATATCGAGAAAAATCTGCACAATATTCCGCAGGTCCACCCGCTAAAATATGAATAATCATGTTTCCTTCCCCTTCTATTGTAAAAAGGCAATCTGCCATTCGGTAGATTGCCTTTTTACATATTTTTTCTCTATCCTTTATAAATAGTGAAAACTTACTACACTAGCAGTTTCACTAGGATAAAGACTCGTTCATTCATTATCCACGAATGACACGAATTGCTTCACCACGGTCTTTTTGATTGTATACTGCTGATCCAGCTACAAGTACATTTGCTCCTGCTTCAACACAAAGTCGTGCTGTTTCAGTGTTTACACCACCATCAACTTCAATTTCTACTTCTAGATTGCGCTCTTTAACCATTTCTGCCACTTGTTTAATTTTCGGTAATACAGAATGGATGAATTTCTGTCCACCAAATCCAGGGTTTACTGTCATAAGTAATACCATATCGATATCTTCTAATACATGCTCAATCGTCGAAACTGGCGTATGCGGATTTAATACAACTCCCGCTTTAATGCCATGAGACTTAATTAGCTGAATTGTACGATGCAAATGAGGGCACGCCTCTACATGAACAGTAATAATATCCGCTCCCGCTTTTGCGAAAGTCGGGATATAGTTATCAGGATTTTCAATCATTAAATGTACATCTAATGGTAAAGATGTAATTGGACGGATAGCTTCTACAATTAATGGTCCAATCGTAATATTTGGTACGAAATGTCCATCCATTACATCGACGTGAATGTAATCCGCTCCACCTTTTTCTACATCTTTAATTTCTTCCCCTAATTTTGAAAAATCTGCTGATAAGATCGATGGTGCAATTTTAATCATAACTAATACCTCGGCTTTCTCTCTCTAATTTCTTCTACGAATTGTTTGTAATTTTTATAACGATATTCTGTAATCTTCCCTTCTTCAACTGCTGTCTTCACAGCACATTTCGGTTCAGAAAGATGTGTACACCCTCTAAATTTACAGTATTGGCTCGCTTCTTTCAACTCTGGAAAACAATATGTAAGATCTTCTACCTCTATATCTATGAAATCAAGTGAACTAAAACCAGGTGTATCTGCAACTAGTCCGCTTCCAACCGCAATTAATTCCACGTGTCTTGTCGTATGTTTCCCGCGTCCTAAATGCGAGGAAATATCATTCGTTTTCAGTTCTAACTCTGGACGTAAAACGTTAAGCATAGAAGATTTTCCAACACCAGATTGCCCTGCAACGACAGAAATACAACCTTCTAAGAATGGTTTTAAAATATCAATACTTTCCGATGTATTTATAGAAGTAAATAATACATCATATCCCATCTCACGATAGTCATTTGCATAAGATTCAACAGTCTCTCTCATTTTTTCATCCACTAAATCCATCTTACTAATGCAAATAATCGGCTTAATGTTATGATATTCAATCAGCACTAAAAATCGATCTAATAGTCCCGGATTAAAATCTGGTTCTACTGCAGAGAAAACGAGAATTGCTTGATCAACATTAGCAATAGGAGGCCTAACAAGTTCATTTTTCCGATCAAATACTTCAAGCACATATCCTTCAGTTGGATTATCTGCTTGAAAGACAACTTGGTCTCCTACCAGTGGCGTAATTTTATTTTTTCTGAACACACCACGCCCACGGCATTGTGTAATCCCTTCTTCATGCTGCACATAATAAAATCCACTTAGAGCTTTTACAATTTTTCCTTCTGGCATATAATTCTCCTTTATTTTGTATAAAGTGAAGCTGTCATTAATATTAAATGGTTTAAAATTCTTTAAATACTTATTTCAAAACCCGTCATATATACAAGTTAATATATTTAATCTACCATCAAATTTAAAATATTATTTATAACAGTATCACTTTTATAGCTTTTTGAATCATATATTTTTGCCTGTTATACAGTCCACTATATGTAGACAGCATAACAGGCAAGAGTAATACATTCCATCCCCTCTAGAAAGAAAATGGAAGTCATTGTTATTGAGTTGGGTATGGTACTTCTTTGTCGATAATCGTTACACCATCTCGTACAATTTTATAGTGTCCTTTTGTACCTTCTTGAATTACAAATTCTAAAGAAATAGTTGCCGACTCTGAAATTGTTCTAGTTTCAATTGGTCTATCCATTTTTTGTTGCATATCTTCTTTATAAATTTCTATTGTTTGCGGTTTTTTCTCACCAATTATAGAAGACTCATACGGAATAGAAATATTATCCACTTTCACTGTTTTCGTTACTTTCGGCTTAGGCCCCTCTGAGATGATAATCGTCACTTTATCTCCTTCTTTTAACGGCGTTCCTGGTTTTGGAAATTGCGAAATTACAAGTCCTTTATCAACAGTATCGGAATACTCTCGTTTTATATCTGGAGTTAGTTTTCTCTCATTCAAATAACCGTTTACGCTATTTTCAGTCCATCCTGAAAAATCACCTGGTCTAATTTGATAAGGACCTTTACTTACCCAAATTTTCAGTTCTTGTTCCGCCTCTACTACCATTTGATCAGGCGTCGGAATTTGCTCTACGATTTCACCTTTTGGCCTATCATTTTCAATATAATTTATTGTAACTTGCTTATATTTTTCTTCTAATTCATTCCTTATACTCTCAAAATCTTTTCCTGTGAGATCACTCATCTTACTTTTCTTTTTTCCACCTGATTGATAGATAGTAATTTTAGAGTTTTCTTTCACGACTCTACCAGCCACAGGGTCTGTTTTTATCACATCACCGGTTTCAACATCATCTGTATATACAATATTAGGTTCCGTAACCTCAAAACCCTTTTCAACTAATTTATTTACTGCTGTCGTATACTTCATACCAGCCACATCAGGGACTTTTACATCTTTTGGAATAAAGAATCCCGGAATAACAGTAAGCGCTAACGTTATTCCAATTGCTAAAAGTAAAAATGTCGTAATTAAAACTTTGATCCATTTATTACTTCGTTTTTTCTTCTTATTTAATTCCGTTTCTTCTTTTCTTTTCTGTTCATCCACTTTACTTCCTTTTAAAACAATTGTTTCATCAGTTACATTTTCGAATAATTGTTCTTGTTGAATAATCGGAATCGCTTTTGTCGCTTCCATATCTTCCGGTATGTAAAATGGCTGCTCATTTATCCTCTCTGGATATAGCGCAGTTTCAATATCTCGTTTCATCGCATTGGCAGATTGATATCGGTGAAACGGATCTTTCGCAGTTGCCTTTAATATAATATTTTCGACACTTTGCGGAATATTTTCATTCCATCTCTTTGGAGACGGAATTTCACTTTGTAAATGTTTTAAAGCTATAGCAACAGCAGATTCGCCAGAAAACGGCTGTCTTCCTGTTAACAACTCAAACATAACGATTCCTAGGGAATAAATATCTGATTGTTTATTTGCTATCCCGCCGCGTGCTTGTTCTGGTGATAAGTAATGCACCGAACCGAGTACCGAATTTGTATGTGTAATTGTTGTTGCACTTGTAGCTGTCGCAATTCCAAAATCTGTTACTTTTATTACTCCATCAGCTCGAATTAAAATATTGTGCGGTTTAATATCACGGTGCACAATTTCAAAATGATGGGCGTGTGCCATGGCGGATGTTAACTGCTCCATAATATCAAGAGCTTCTCCTATAGGTAACATCCCTCGCTCAATTATGTATTGCTTCAATGTTTGTCCTGGTACATACTCCATTACAAGATAATATATACCATCTTCTTCTCCGACATCATACATATTCACAATATTTGGATGCGACAACGTTGTAACAGACTGCGCTTCTCGATGGAAACGTTTAATAAACTCTTCATTATTTGAATAGTCGAGTCTTAATATTTTTACCGCTACATCTCGGCCAAGTATATCATCATGAGCTAAATACACATTGGCCATTCCACCACCACCAATCATTTTCAGCAGCTTATAACGGTCATTTAAGCGTTTTCCAATCAGCACGTTGCACTTCACCTACTTTCGTTTGTCGAACCCGCATAATCAATAAGAACAAGGGTGATATTATCTTCCCCGCCACGATCATTCGCCAATTGAATGAGACGTTGTCCCTTAGTTTCAAGCTGTTCATTTAACTGTAAAATTTGTTGCATATCAGCAATAGAAACTTTGTTAGATAACCCATCCGAGCAAAGAAGTAACTGATCATCTTCCTCAAGCACCAATGTTTTAACATCTAATCCGACTTTTTCTTCTGTTCCTAATGCCCTTAACAAAACATTCTTTTTCGGGTGATATTCTGCGTCTTCTTTTGAAATTTCACCATGTCTTACAAGTTCATTTACAAGTGAGTGATCTTCCGTTACAAGCGAGATTTCTCCCTCTGATACCATATAACAACGACTATCTCCTATATGACCTATTGTCACAAAGTTTGGCGTACAAATCGCTATTATAAGTGTTGTTCCCATACCATTACATTCTACATGTTGCTTAGAGTACTCATATATACGCTCATTAATAATCCCAACACTCGTATGTAACCACTCTTCTACTTTTTTTGGTTCATTCATATTATGCGTTTGCTTCCAATAATCATGGAATAATTGAATGGTCATCGAGCTAGCTACATCACCAGCTCGATGACCTCCCATTCCATCTGCTACTACCGCTAAAATATTTCCATCTAAATTGTGAAAAACTCCCGCACTATCTTCATTATGTTGACGAACTTTTCCTTTATCTGATAGAAACACGGCTTTCATCTCGTCACCTCGTCTCTTCTTTACGCTCCTTCGCACGTAACTGACCGCAGGCTGCATCAATATCATGACCTTGTTCACGGCGAATTGTTACATTCACTCCACGATCTTTTAACGTTTTTTCAAATAAGAAAATTTGTTCACGTGGCGTACGTACATAATCACGTTCAGGTACGTAGTTTACCGGAATTAAGTTTACATGACATTTTACACCTTTTAAAAGCGCAGCAAGTTCTTCAGCTTGCTCAACTTGGTCATTTTCTCCTCCAAATAAGCCATATTCAAACGTAATACGACGCCCTGTTCTATTTACATAGTATTTAACAGCTTCCATTAAGTCTGGTAGCTTATAAGCACGGTTAATCGGCATTAATTTTGAACGTAACTCTGTATTTGCAGAATGCAATGAAATCGCAAAATTAATTTGCATATCTTCTTCAGCGAACTTATAAATTTTTGGAACAATTCCACTTGTTGAAACTGTCATATGTCTTGCACCAATATGAATTCCTTTTTCATGGTTTACAATGCGTAAGAATGACATTAAGTTGTCGTAATTATCAAACGGCTCTCCAATTCCCATAACAACAAGCGAACTTACACGTTCTTCTGTTTCATCAAGTGCACGTTGCACTTCTACTACTTGCGCTACAATCTCTCCAGCCTCTAAGTTTCGTTTTAACCCACCAAGTGTAGATGCACAGAACGTACAACCAATACGGCATCCAACCTGTGTTGTTACACAAATAGAATTTCCATATTCGTGTCGCATTAACACTGTTTCAATAGAATAGCCATCATATAATTGGAATAAAAATTTAATTGTTCCATCAGAAGATGTTTGTTTTACTAATGTATTTAAAGTAGTAATATCAAAGGAATTCGACAATTTATCGCGTAATCCTTTAGAAAGATTCGACATGTCGTCATAATTTTTTACACGTTTTTTATATAGCCAATCAAAGATTTGTCCTGCACGGAATTTAGGTTCTCCTTGTTCCTTTAACCAATCTTGCATTTCATGAAGTTGTAAAGAATAAATTGATGGTTTCTTCGTTTCTAGATTTTTCTTTTGTTTTCTCACAGTCGTTTCCACGATGCTACACCTTCTTCCTTAAACAAGCAATATAAAAGCCATCCGTTGCAAAATAATGCGGTAAAATTCGCACTTGACCTTCATCAATATACGGATTTAATTTTTCTGGCATGCGATCTTTTATCGTAGTATCCCATTCAAATTCAGGATGCTCTTGTAAAAATTGCTTTATTACTTGTTCATTTTCTATTTTTTCTATTGTGCACGTACTATAAACAAGGCGACCACCTTGTTTTAATAACGGTGCTATTTTTTCTAGTATTGCAAGTTGAATCGTCGATAATCTTTCACTATCGCCTTTATTTTTACCTAACTTAATATCAGGTTTACGTCTAATCACACCAAATCCAGAACATGGTGCATCTACTAATATTTTATCAAATGTTTCATTCGCGAAGTGTTCTTGTACTTTTCTAGCATCTAGTGCTTTTGTTTCGACATTTTCTAAACCAAGTCTCTCCGCTTGTTGTTTAATTAAACGTACTTTGTGTGCATGTAAATCAAGAGACATAACTTGACCTGTTCCTTTTAATCGCTCTGCAATGTGCGTTGTCTTTCCGCCCGGAGCAGCACAACTATCAAGAACTTCATCTCCCTCATTTGGTTCTAAAGCGCGTGCTACAAGCATAGAACTTTCATCTTGAATAGAAAGAAAACCTTTTTTGAACGCATCTGTATGCGCTACATTCCCTCTTTCAATTTGAATTGCATCCTCTGATAAATCGCCGCGCTTCGCTTCTATACCTTCACCAGCCAACAACTCAATTGCTTCTTCTACTGTTATTTTATCAACATTTACACGCGCTGTTGGTACCGGGGGTAGCATGTTCACTTCACACATTTTCTCTGCTGTCTCTAAACCATATTCAGAAGCCCAGTCTTGCACAAGCCACATTGGATGACTTGTTGCAATTGCCAAACGTTCTATTGGATCCTTGATTTCATCTACAGAAGGTACCCCTTCTCTCTGAATCGAACGTAATACCCCGTTTACCATACCAGCAATCCCTTTATGCCCGCGACGCTTTGCAATTTCAACTGCTTCATGAATAGCCGCTCTTTCTGGCACTCGGTCTAAATAAATCATTTGATATAAAGATAAGCGAAGTAATACTCTTACCCACGCCTCAACCTTCTTTTTTAAAAAAGGCTGTAAATAATAATCTAATGTGTCACGACGTTGAATCGTTCCATATACAATTTCAGTTAACAAACCAATATCTTTTCTATCAATTGCATTTTTTTCAATTAGATTATTTAAAAGTAAGTTACTGTATGCACCACTTTTTTCTACTTGAATTAAGCCATCAAGAGCTAACTCACGAACATTTTGTCTCATGCATTTTCTCCTAACTTCGTTCCAATTTCAGGTTTTGTGCCACGTAAAAATTGCGAACAACTCATACGTTTTTTACCAGAAGGTTGCAATTCAGTGATTTTAACACCTGTCTCATTCCCTGTTGCAACAACAAATCCATCTTCTTCAAGAGCTACTATTGTACCTGGTTCAGCTTTCTCTGTAATAGAGACCTTCTCTCCCCACCATACTTTAATAACTTGTCCTGCCAAAGTCGTATAAGCGACTGGCCATGGATTCAATCCGCGAATGTGATTGTATACTTCTTCACCTGTTTTTGTCCAATCAATTTTCTCTTGCTCACGTTTTATATTATATGCAAACGTTACTTCTTCTTCGTTTTGTTTAATTGGTTCTAACTTACCTTGAATTAATAAAGGTACTGTTTTAGATAGAAGGTGTGCCCCTGCTTCACTTAACTTATCGAATAAAGAGCCTGTCGTTTCACGCTCTTCAATCTCGACTTCTACTTGCGTTAAGATATCACCAGCATCCAATTTCTCTACCATATACATAATTGTAATACCCGTTTTTTCTTTACCTTCCATAATTGCATAATGGATTGGTGCACCACCACGAAGTTCAGGTAGTAAAGACGCGTGGACGTTAATACATCCATACTTCGGTGCTTCTAAAATTTCATTTGGTACAATCTGACCGAAAGCAGCTGTTACAATTAAATCTGGCTCTAATGCCAAGACTTGTTCATATTCGTCTTTTTCACGAATTCTTAACGGTTGTAACACCGGAATACCATGTTTTTCTGCTTCAACTTTAACAGGTGTAGGTGTTAATACTTTTTTTCTACCTACCGGACGATCAGGCTGCGTCACAACACCTATTACATCATAGCCATCTTCGATAAGACGACGAAGCACCGGCACTGAAAAGTCCGGTGTTCCCATAAATACTACTTTTATCATTCAAAAACCGCTCCTTTTAATACCTATTCTAATTCGTTTTCCTCATAATATCTTGTCACTTTCGATGTAAATAACACACCGTGTAAATGATCGATTTCATGTTGAATGGCACGTGCTAAAAATCCTTCTGCTTCTAGTAAAAATACTTTACCTCGGCGATTTTGAGCACGTACTTTAATATAATCCGCACGTTCCACTTCACCATAAAGTCCCGGGAAGCTTAGACAGCCTTCGGGACCTACTTGTTCACCACGTTTTTCTAGTATCGATGGATTGATTAACTCGATTTTCCCCGTATCATCACCAATATCAACTACCGCAACTTGCAAGCTTACACCTACTTGAGGCGCAGCTAAACCGACTCCGTCCGCAATTAACATTGTTTCATGCATATCTTTCAACAATTTCACTAACTTTTTATCAAAGTTAATTACTCTTTCGCATGGTGTTTCTAACACTTCATTTGGATGCTTTACTATTTCTAAAACTGCCATATTTCCCTCCGCTACATTAACATTGTTGGATTAAAATCAATTGAGATTTGTAGCTCTTTTTGCATTTCTGCTTGATAATGTTCATTTACCATTTTGAGCACGTTCTTTAAGTTTGGTTCCCGTTTGTATTTTATCATGCATTGATAACGATATCTATCTTTTATCCTTGGAATTGCTGAAGCAACCGGTCCTAACACCATCGTTTGCTCTGTGCAGTGCGCCCGTAAATGACCGACAATTTTTTCCGTCACTTGCACTGCCTTTAATAATTCTGGATGAGATACTGTTACAAGTACAACATAGTAATAAGGTGGATATTGTCTTGTTCGTCTCATTTGCATTTCTTGGTCAAAAAACACATCATATTGTTGGTTCTTTGCTAACTCTATACTGTAATGTTCTGGCGTATACGTTTGAATTATAACTTCCCCTGGCAATTCATGTCTGCCTGCTCGTCCACTTACTTGCGTCAATAACTGATACGTCTTTTCACTCGCTCGAAAATCAGGCAAGTGAAGCATCGTATCTGCAGTTAAAACCCCGACAAGAGTTACTTTAGGAAAATCTAATCCTTTCGCAATCATTTGTGTTCCAAGTAGTATATCTGCTTTTTCTTCCCCGAACGCCTTTAATAATTTTTCATGCATTCCTTTGCGACTTGTCGTATCTACATCCATTCGAATGACTCGTGCCTCTGGAAATAGTTTTGTAATTTCTTCTTCTACCTTTTGTGTACCTGTACCAAAGAAACGAATATATGTACTTTGACAAGCAGGACACGCAGTCGGCATATTCTCTTCGTGACTGCAGTAATGACATTTTAAACGATGGTTCATTTTATGATATGTCAGCGAGATATCACAATGCGGACATTGTACAACATACCCACAATCACGGCACATAACAAATGTAGAATGACCTCTTCTATTTAAAAAGAGCACCATCTGTTCTTTCTTTTCTAATCGATCTGCTATTTTTTCATGCAATGCCTTCGAAAACATGGAACGATTCCCGTCACGAAGTTCCTCACGCATATCAACAATCTCTACTGTTGGTAACGCTTGTTTATTCATACGTTTTTCCATCGTTAGTAATTCATACACACCTTTTTTCGCTCTTGCAAACGATTCAAGTGTCGGTGTTGCACTACCAAGAACGATAGGACATTTATGATATTGCCCCCTCCAGACAGCTACATCCCTTGCATGATACCTCGGATTATCTTCTTGCTTATAGCTCGATTCATGCTCCTCATCAATAATAATAATCCCTAAATTTTCAAAAGGAGCAAATACAGCTGAACGTGCACCAACTACAACTTTCACTTCTTTTCTTAAAATCTTACGCCATTCATCATATTTTTCTCCAACAGACAGCGCACTATGAAGAACCGCAACTTGCGAGCCAAATCTGCCTTTAAAACGATCTACCATTTGAGGCGTTAGTGCAATTTCAGGAACAAGTACAATAGCTTCTTTCCCTTTCGCGAGCACCGCTGCTATAGATTGTAAATATACTTCTGTTTTTCCGCTTCCTGTAACACCATATAGTAAAAATGGATTGTAAGTTTCATTTGTAATTGATGATAAAATCGGTGCAATAACTTGCTTTTGTTCCTCCGTAAGTGGGAATGGTTTCGTTTGTTCAAAATCATCATCGTCATACGGATTTCGGTACACTTCCACATACTTTTCTGAAATTAGCCCCTTTTTAACAAGTGCTTTAATCGGAGCGTCTGTTATTTGCAACTCTTCTGTTATCACTTTCAACGGCACACTTTTATAATTTTCCACAAAATAATAGAGTACATCTTGTTGTTTTTTACTTTTCAGTTCAAATGCTGCTAATTCCAATTTATCTTCTGACAACTCCGGTTGAACGACTCTTTGTTTCTTCTTTTGCACTTTATCTTTTACCTGATAAACAACTTCAATCGTGCCATTTTTAATTTCTTGTTGAATCGTGCGGTATAGATGCGGCTGCGTCTCAATCGCTTCCCAATCTATCGCTTCTTTGTCCTGAAATAAAAACAGTAGTTCAGGTGCTACTTCTTCTTGTTTACGAAGTTGTAGACGCTTTTTATACGTGGCTTTTATTGCCGTTGGAAGCATGACTTGAAAGGCTGAAATCATATAACATAACGTTTCGCTTGTAAGCCAATATCCAAGCTTTAATAATTCCTCGTTTAAAACTGGTGTTACATCTAATATTTCATGGATTGTCTTTAGCTTCTTACTTTCTACTTCAGCCGAATCTTTGATCCCAATAATAAAGCCTTGCAATTTCCTTGGGCCAAATGGAACTACTACACGCATGCCTGTCTGAACAATATCTTCCCACTTTTTAGGGATAATATAATCAAATGGTCGATCTGTCTGACGTGCAGGTACATCAACAATTACACTTGCAAATTTCATAGACGATCATCTTCTAACATCATTTCAATTTGCTTTAATATTTCACGAGCAACCTCTTTCTTCGTTAAAAGTGGTAACTCGATAACTTCTCCATCTTTTCTATACATTGTTACAATGTTTGTATCTGTACCAAATCCAGCTCCTTGTGCCTTTACATCGTTCGCAACAATCATATTCGCATTTTTCTCACGTAATTTTTTTGTTGCGTATTCCTCTACCTTTGTCGTTTCAGCCGCAAAACCGACAAGTAACTGTTTATCCTTCATCTCACCTAACGTTTTTAAAATATCTACTGTTCTCTCAAGTTCGATTACAGCATCACCATTTTTCTTTTTCATTTTATTATCATGAACATATTTCGGGCGATAATCTGCAACTGCTGCTGTTTTAATGACAACATCTACGTTTTGATACTGTTGCAGAACTACTTCTAACATATCTTGTGCAGATTCCACTTGTACCGTATTTACATGTAATGGTGGGTTTAATGCTGTCGGTCCCGAAACAAGTATGACATCAGCACCTAAGTTCGCTGCCACTTCCGCAATTGCATATCCCATTTTCCCAGAAGAAAAATTGGTCATAAAACGCACTGGATCAATCTTTTCACGAGTTGGGCCAGCAGTTATTAATATTTTTTTTCCTTGCAACGGTTTTTGTTCGGAAAAAGCCTCTTCTAACCGTGCAATAATTGCTTCCGGTTCTTCTAGTCTTCCCTTCGCAACATAACCACACGCTAAAAAACCTTCTCCAGGCTCAATAAATGTATATCCTAACGTTTTCAACGTCATCATATTTTTTTGTACAATTTTGTTTTCATACATATGCACATTCATAGCAGGTGCAATCCACACTGGGGCTGTAGTAGCTAACAAAGTAGTTGTAATCATATCGTCTGCAATACCACCAGCTAACTTCCCAATACAATTGGCAGTAGCAGGTGCAACAAGTACTACATCTGCCCAATCTGCTAAATCGATATGTGCAATAACAGCCGAGTCTTTCTCATCGAATGTATCTGTATATACGTCATGGCGAGAAAGTGCTTGAAATGTAAGAGGCGTAACAAACTTCATTGCCGACTCACTCATCATTACTTTTACAATAGCACCAGCTTGTGTCAATTTACTAGTTAACGCAGCCGCTTTAAAGACCGCAATGCCTCCTGTTACACATAGAAGTATCTTTTTCCCTTTTAGCATATGGCTCGTCCTCTTTCTTTTTCAAACTTATAATACTGAAACAGAATTCCCAGCTCATCAGTACCAATATTTCTTCCCTATCGTAAAAAAATAACAACCTACTTGTAAATAGGTTGTTACCGTTACATAGAAAATTATAAAGTCTATGTTTTAATTTGTCGAAAAGAATGTCTTAATCGATGATTTTGCCTTCGCTTGGTACATATTTTAATACTTCTGCATCGATTTCTTCTAATGATTTACCTACACATTTATGAGAAACAGGTTGCTCGATAACACAGTTATCAGCAAGTTGCATTTCACGCGCACGTTTTGCAGCTACTGTTACAAGTGTATATTTAGAATCGATTTTTGTTAATAATGAATCAATTGATGGATTTAACATAATTATAGACCCTCCGTCATTTCTTTATAATATTTTGCTACTCTTTCGCGGCGGCAATGTTCACCAACCACAATTGCTTTAATTCTTTCACAAGCTAATTCAACTTGATCGTTTTCTACAACATAGTCGTAAGCGTCCATCATTTCGATTTCTTCTTTCGCTACCGTTAAACGATTTTCAATAACATCTTCAGTTTCTGTACCACGGCCGACAATACGGTTCTTTAGTTCAGATAAACTTGGAGGTGCTAAGAAAATAAATACACCTTCTGGGAAAGCTTTCTTAACTTGAATTGCTCCTTGCACTTCAATTTCTAAGAATACATCTTTTCCTTCTTGTAATGTTTTTTCAACATAGTCAATCGGTGTTCCGTAATAATTACCTACGAACTCAGCCCACTCCAGTAATTTTTCATTACGAATCATTTCCTCAAATTCTTCTCTCTCTTTAAAGAAATAATCCACACCATCTACTTCACCTTCACGTGGCTTACGTGTTGTTACTGAAATGGAGTACTGAAAACGTGTATCCTCATGACTAAACAGCTCTTTTCGAACCGTTCCTTTACCAACCCCAGAAGGTCCTGAAAGAACGATGAGCAATCCTCTTCTACTTCTCATAAATATGTAAAACCTACCCTTCCTCACTTAAATCTTCTTTATTATTCAAACGATGTGCAATCGTCTCTGGCTGAATTGGACTTAATACCACATGCCCATCATCCATAACAATAACCGCCCTTGTTTTTCTCCCATACGTAGCATCAAGCAAAGCATTATGTTCGCGTGCTTCCTGTACTGTTCGTTTAATAGGAGCTGACTCCGGACTTACAATAGCAATAATTCGATGAGCAGATACAATATTTCCGTATCCAATATTTAAAAACCGCATGGCCATAGTTTGCGCCTCCTAGTAAGTCTATCCGATTTCTCCACCACGTATAACTTTATATATTTTTTGAAAGCTACTCAATATTTTGTACTTGTTCACGAATTTTTTCAAGGTTATTTTTCATTTCTACAACATATTTTGAAATTGTTAAGTCATTTGCCTTAGAACCAATCGTATTAATTTCTCTATGCATCTCTTGCACGATGAAATCCATTTTCCTTCCAACAGGCTCTTCAATCTGCAGTGTTTCACGAAATTGCTCTAAATGACTTTGCAAACGAACTAACTCTTCGTGAATATCACAACGCTCTGCAAAGATTGCGACTTCTGTTAACAATCTTTGTTCATCTAGATCTTGATTATGTAATTCTTTTAAGCGATTTTCTAATCGTTCACGATATTTTTGTGTAACAATCGGTACATGCGGAATAATTGCATTTACACAATTGTGAATCTCTTGTAAACGATACGCTATATCTTTATGTAATCGTTCTCCTTCGCCATCTCTCATCGTTTTTAACATATGAGCAGCTTGGCGAACAGCCTCATATAAACCGTTCTCAAATTGTTCATTTACATTTTCTACTTCTTCAATCGCTGTTACTTCTGGCATTTCCATTAATTGCTGAAGTGTAATAGAATCTTGTAATTGAAATTTTTCTTTTATATCTTCCATAATCGATTGGTACTGCTCAAGAAGCGACCAATTCACACTTAATTTTCTTTCAACAAGCCCTTCACCCGTTATACTAATAGACACTTCAATGCGTCCACGCCGAACTTGTTCTGCAATTATTTTACGAATTTTTTCTTCAAATATCATCATTTGCTTCGGAAGTCGAATACTCATCTCTAGGAAACGGTGGTTCACCGATTTCATTTCTACTGTAATTTGAAAAGTATCATTTTCCACTTCCGATCTTCCAAATCCTGTCATACTACAAATCATTTTTATCACATCCAAGCCATGAAATAACTCAATGAAAAAGGTAATAGAGACAAGGCTCTACTACCTTCTGTAAATTATATCACATTTTCATATCATTGACTATTTCAAGTTTAATCCCTTCTTATATAATACTGACTTTTCCTTCTTCCCCTTTTTCCCTGTTAATAAAGAACCTACTAATAAGAAGGTCGGAATTGATGACAAACCTCCAATTAACAACCAATCTCTCGCTTGTATTGGCATTGTACTAAAGATCGGTTGTAGCGGTGGGTAATATATAACCACTAACATTAACAGTAAAGAAATAATAACCGCTCCTACTAAATACACGTTCCCAAACGGATTACGGTGGAAGATAGAATGTTCACTTCGGCAATCAAATACATGAATAAGTTGTGCAAGTACCAACGTCGCAAACGCCACAGTTTGTGCATATTTCAGTTCATTTGGATGCTGATTATATGCAATAATAAACGCCACTAACGTCACTGCTCCAATTAGAAAGCCACGGCTTATAATTTTCCAGGCAAGCCCTCTAGCAAATACCCCTTCTTTCGGATGACGCGGCGTTCTCTTCATAACGTCTCCTTCCGCCTTATCCAATCCTAATGCCATCGCCGGTAATCCGTCAGTCACTAAGTTCACCCATAAAATTTGAATGGGAACCATCGGCAGCGGTAATGCAAGTAACATTGCAAATAACATGACTAAAATTTCTCCTACGTTCGATGCTAATAAATAACGAATAAACTTACGTATATTCTCGTATATATTTCTACCTTCTTTAATTGCTGATTTAATCGTAGCAAAATTATCATCTAGCAAAACAAGAGAAGAAGCTTCTTTCGCAACGTCTGTCCCTGTAATTCCCATCGCTATCCCAATATCCGCTGTTTTTATAGCCGGAGCATCGTTTACTCCATCACCTGTCATCGCTACTATATGCCCTTTATTTTGCAACGCCTTAACAATCTTCAATTTATGTTCAGGTGATACCCGAGCAAATACATACGTATCTTCTACAACACTTTCTAGTTCCTCTACATCCATATTCGCGAGTTCTACTCCTTCAACAACACGCCCACCAGGTGGTAAAACCCCTAATTGTTCCGCAATTGCCATTGCTGTCACTTTATGATCTCCTGTAATCATCACTGTTCGAATACCAGCTTCTCTGCACTCTTTTACAGCCTGTTCTACCTCTGGTCTTGGCGGATCAATCATTCCCTGTATCCCGACCAACATAAAATCTTTTTCAACGTCTCTTTCATGTTCAATAGAATCTGTTACTTTTAATGGCTTAAATGCAACTGCAATTGTTCGGAGCGCTTGACTACCTAAACTATGAATAGCCGCCTGTACTTCTTTTCTATACAACTCACTTAACGGTTGTTGCTTATCCCCCCATAAAATCGTTTGACTCATTTGCAGGAGGACATCTGGTGCTCCCTTCGTAACAAGAAACTTTTTCCCCTCTCTATCTCGCACAATAACACTCATCATTTTTCGAGTTGAATCGAATGGAAATTCACGAATAATTTCAAATTTCCCTTTCAGTGCCTCACGCGTTATCCCCGCTTTCATTGCTGCAGCTACAAGTGCTCCCTCAGTTGGATCTCCATCTAATACATACGCCTTTTTCTTTTGAATAATATTTGCGTTATTACAAAGTGAACCAAATGTTAGTAGTTGATACAGTGCTTTTGTTTTAGCTGGATCGCATTCTTTTTCACCTTTCAAAAAAGAGCCATTAGGTTCATATCCTTGACCCGTAACTTTCCATAATTCCCCACCTGACCACATATGTGTTACCATCATTTTGTTTTGCGTCATTGTTCCTGTTTTATCAGAGCATATAACAGAAGCGCATCCTAACGTTTCTACCGCTGGTAACTTCCTTACAATTGCTCTCTTTTTAATCATACGCTGTACACCAAGCGATAAAGCTACTGTAACAATTGCTGGTAATCCTTCAGGAATAGCAGCAACAGCTAGCGACACGCCTGCTAAAAACATATGATACACTTCATTCCCTTGATACACACCGGCTAATACAACAAGCGCTGTCAAAATAAGAGCTACAATAATTAATATTTTCCCGAGTTGCTCTAATCTTCTTTGCAGTGGTGTTTCCATTTGCTCTGCATTTTGTAACATATTTGCAATTTGGCCCATCGCTGTATTCATACCAGTTGCTACAACGACCCCTGTTCCAGCTCCTCGTGTAATCATCGTACCCATAAAAGCCATATTTTTTTGATCACCAATTGAAACATCTTTCCCCTGCAGGGCTTCTACCTTCTTCTGCACCGGTACTGACTCTCCTGTCAAAGCTGATTCTTCGATATATAAACTTGATGCCTCAACAAGACGTACATCCGCCCCAATACGATCACCACTAGAAAATTTAATGATATCACCTAAAACAAGTGCTTTAGACGGTGCTTTTACCCAATTTCCATTCCGCATTACAGTAACTTGCGGGGCGGCTAGCTCTTTTAAAGCTTCCAGTGACTTTTCAGCCTTTCTTTCTTGAAAAAAGCCAAGAATACCGTTGATAATAACAATCGCAACAATCGCAATAGAATCAATGTATTCACCTAAAAAAGCTGAAACTATTGTTGCACCAAATAAAACAAGTACCATAAAATCTTTAAACTGCGCCAAAAATACCATCAGTGCAGAAGGCCTTTTGGCTTCATCTAATTCATTTGTACCAAATTTTTTTATTCGCCCTTCTGCTTCCTTCTCTGTAAGCCCAACCTTCACATTCGTATTCGTTCTTTCTTCCACTTCGTGTGCGCGCATTCCATACCAGTTCATCCCGCTATCGACCTCCTGATTCCAGACATACTCTATTGAAAGCTTATTCAGCCTCGTCCAAAAAAATGCTATAATTAACTTTTAGTTAGAAAGGAGTGTTCATTTATGGCATTCGATGGATTATTTACAAGAGCAATTACACATGAAATTGCAAATTCTCTTTACACAGGAAGAATTTCCAAAATATATCAACCTTCAAAATACGAGATTTTATTACATATTCGAGCAAACGGAAAAAATCAAAAACTAATTCTTTCCGCTCATCCGACATATGCACGTTTACACTTAACAAATCAAAATTACGATTCACCTGCACTTCCGCCAATGTTTTGTATGCTTCTTCGTAAGCATTTAGAAGGTGGGTTCATTGAAAAAATTGAACAAATTGATTTAGAGCGCATTATTCAAATTACAGTTCGTAGCAGAAATGAAATTGGTGACGAATCGCTAAAAACATTAGTAATTGAAATAATGGGACGACATAGTAACATCATTTTAGTAGATACAAAAACAAACAATATTTTAGATAGCTTAAAACACGTTTCTTTAGCGGTAAACCGACATCGAACTGTATATGCTGGAGCGGAGTACATTGCACCACCAGCACAACATAAAATTAACCCACTCCAGATTGAAACAAATGATGAATTTATTAGACCGCTAGACTTTCTATCTGGAAACATGGATAAACAGCTTGTCGGCACCTTTACGGGAATTTCGCCGTTATTCGCAAAAGAAGTAGTGAAAAAAGCAGGTATGGTAAATGAAAAAGCATTAGCGGACGCATTTTTCTCCATACAAAAACCATTACTAACTCATACATATTCACCAACAATGACTACTTCAAATGGGAAAGAATTCTTTTATCTTTTCCCTCTTGCACACTTGCAAGGAGAAGACAAGACATTCTCATCTGTTAGTGAATTGCTAGACCGTTTCTTTTTCGGAAAAGCAGAGCGCGACCGTGTAAAACAACAAGCTTATGATTTAGAGCGCTTTATGCAAAACGAAAAAAATAAAAATGAGAAGAAACTCATTAAACTAGAAAAAACATTACAAGATGCCGGAAAAGCAGATAAATATCAACTATTTGGAGAACTACTTACAGCCAATATGTACGCTTTGAAAAAAGGTGATAAAGATATTGAAGTCGTTAACTATTACGACGAAAATGGCGGAACTGTAAAAATTACATTAGATCCTTTAAAAACACCATCTGACAATGCGCAACGCTATTTCCAAAAGTACCAAAAAGCGAAAAATTCAGTTGTTGTTGTAGAAGAACAAATCGAAAAAACAAATGAAGAAATTCTTTATTTTGATAGCTTACTTCAACAAATGGAAGCTGCTTCTTCAAAAGATATTGAAGAAATTCGCGAGGAATTAGCTGAAGAAGGTTATATGCGCAATCGTAAAGCAAAAAATGCTAAGAAGAAACCAACTAAACCGGTATTAGACAAATATTTAGCTAGTGACGGAACAGAAATTTTCGTCGGTAAAAACAACAAGCAAAACGATTATTTAACAACGAAGTTTGCCCGTCGTGATGAAATTTGGTTACATACGAAAGATATCCCTGGGTCTCATGTTGTCATTCGTTCTCTTGAACCTACCGAAGAAACCGTGTTAGAAGCTGCTAAAATCGCTGCCTATTTCAGTAAAGCAAAAGATTCTAGTTCTGTTCCTGTAGATTTCACCAAAATACGCCATGTCAAAAAACCGAGTGGTGCAAAACTTGGTTTTGTTACGTACGACAATCAGCAAACCGTATATGTAACACCTGATGCTGATACTGTAATGAAATTAAAAGCTTAAATATAAAAATGCGTTGCTCATAAGCAACGCATTTTTATATTCGTTCAAACTAGTTCATATACCCATTCACTAATTCATAACATCTTTCTTTTGTCATGTTGTATTTCTCTTCTGAAGCTTCTATACGTCTCATCGTTCCGTTATTTGTATCAGTACCAATTGCTTTAACCTTACTTTCCTTTTCTTTAACCCACGCAATTTGTTTCGTTTTTAATGACTGGAATGCATCAGGGGACATCGTATTTTTTAATGTACTGTAAATTTCATTTAGCTTATTATCCCACAGTTCATAATTTCCTTCTATTTCATTTACTATGTCATTTGTTGATATAGCATTTATATGTTTTTCTTGGTTTTCTAGAGCTGCTAACTCATTTAAAACTTTAGTTTTACCTACCGCTAACGAAGTTTCTTTTTTTGAACTAGTATACGTACTAGAATCATTCCCCTTAACTGTTTCTTGCTCTTGAATAAAATCCTTTTTCGTTACCTTTACTTGCTCTTCATCATCTACATTGTGAGTAATAACCGAGTTTTTGGCGTCAACAGCAACTACTCCGTTACTTTCTTTAAAAATATATTTTTTATTTCCACTATTCTCTTCTCTAACAAAAGAGACATTCTTGAAACCCTGTACTCTAAGAAGTTCTTTAGCTTCTTCTTTAGTTAAATTTAAATCTACTGGCGTATTTGATGACCATTTATCCATTAACCAATTTCCATCGGTATACACTAAAACAAATTCCCACATCTCCGCTTCATTCCCCATATCATTTGCAAGAGTAAGCGTCTCAACCTTTAAAACATCATTTTTCTGTGAATAAGTTATCCTCACGTCCGGCTCAATATGAATCGGAAATGGTAACATATCAGTTTCTCTTGATCTATTAAATGTATCAAGCAATCCTGGAAGCTCCTTCTCCACAAACTTATCTGAAACTAACCCCTTAACGCCTTTTTTAGCTGTTCCTAAATCTCCAGGATTATTTCGGCTCCATCCATTTTCTTTTTCCATCTCATTAAATGCATTTGCTATTGCATCTACATTCTTTCTTACAATCTTTTTCGCTTCTTTTTCTGTCACTTCTGGCGCTTCATTAAGCTGTTCAATCGTTTCATTTACTTGAACTTTGTTTTCACTTTTTTCACAACCTGTTACAACTAACATACTAGCCACCAAGCAAAATGACATTACTTTACTTAATTTCTTCATGTATTCACAACCCTTATTCCTTCATATTCGTTACGTTTCCCTATCTTCGAGAGAAATCCAACAATTACCTATTATATCAATAACAATTATTTATTTATATATTAAATTTTACATCAGAACAAAACAAAGAACATACTTTCAAAATATATATACTAAAAAACCTCTTATCCTTTTCTTCCATATTGTCAAAAAAATTGACAGTGCTCTTTCGAATTTGTATAAATTTTTTGACAAATTGTAAAGAAAGTGAAATTGTGGTCGATATTTTTCTCATTCTCCCACTGACAATTGAAATAATCTGTATTTCACGAGCAGCCCACCACCCACAAATAGCGGGCTAAATTTCCTACCTAAAAGATATGCAATTTCTGCTAACTTCTCTCGAAAAATATTTTTGTGGCACGCTATTTGCTTTATTCAATACTGTGAATAGGGGGAATTAACATGACTTTAAAAATTAATAAAATCCAAAATCAACTACAAAACTATGAAATTGACGGATTACTAATTACAAAAAAAGAAAATCGCCAATATGCAACAGGCTTTACAGGTAGTGCTGGCGTCGTCTTAATCTCTGCGGATAAAGCTGTTTTTATCACTGATTTTCGCTATGTAGATCAAGCGAAATCACAAATAAAAGATGCTGAAATTATTATGCATACAGGAAATTTAGAAAAAGAAATTGCACATCAAGTATCGAAATTAAACATTCAAAAACTTGGAATTGAAGAAAACAACATGACATTGCAACAATATAAAAACTTACAAAAATACGTACATGCGGAAATGGTTCAAGTGTGCGAAATCATTGAAAATATTCGTATTATTAAAGACACGCCTGAAATAGAAACAATGAAAATCGCAGCTAATATTGCTGATGAAGCATTTCACCACATCCTTACGTTTCTAAAACCAGGAATAAGTGAAAATGATGTACGAGATGAGTTAGAATTTTTCATGCGGAAAAAAGGAGCTACATCCTCTTCCTTCCAAATTATTGTAGCTTCTGGCGTCCGTTCTTCACTTCCTCATGGAGTTGCATCAAATAAAATAATCGAACGAGGTGACATCGTTACATTAGATTTCGGCGCACTTTACGACGGATATTGTTCCGATATTACACGTACTGTAGCAATTGGGGAACCATCAGAAGAATTCAAAAAGATATACAATGTTGTACGAGAAGCGTTAAAACGTGGGACGGAAGCAATTAAACCTGGGGAAACTGCGAAAAGTATCGATGATATAACGAGAGATTACATTACTGAACATGGATACGGCCAATATTTTGGACACTCTACTGGTCATGGTCTTGGGTTAGAAATTCATGAACCTCTCCGCTTATCCCAAGAAAGTAAAGCTACTTTAGAAGAAGGTATGGTTGTTACAGTGGAACCAGGCATTTATATACCAGACTGGGGCGGTTGCAGAATTGAAGATGATATTGTCATTACAAAAGACGGATATGAAGTTATTACAAAATCAAATCGGGAACTAATTATTATTCCTTGTTAAAATCATGGGCTTTTTAAAAGGAGTTTTTCGCTGCACATAGAATTCTTTCTCTGGAGTCATCGCTTAAAGAGGGGGAATTTAAATTGAACTTTGTAATTGATAAAATAGATGGTTTACAGCTTGAATTTTCCAAACTTGTTTCCATGATGAATTACGCTCGCTATACAACAATGCAAGCGGTGGAAGGTTTAACAATTGAAGAACTTGATTATTTGTATGATGAAGAAGCAAATTCAGTCGGCATGTTATTGTACCATATGGCCGCTATTGAATTTTACTACCAGATTCATACTTTTGAAGACCGTGAACCAACGGAGGCTGAGTTAGAACGGTGGTTACCTGCTATTGAGTTAGGAGATCTTGGACGCGAGAAAATAAAAGGCAACTCTATCGAATTTTACATACGTACATTGCAAGAAGTACGTTCCAAAACGATCGAGACTTTTCAATCGTTACCTGATGAATGGTTATTTAAAACGACAGACTTTTGGTATGATAAACCAGCAAATAACTACTTTAAATGGTTTCACGTATTTGAAGATGAAATCAATCATCGCGGACAAATTCGTTTAATTAAGAAAATGCAAAAAGCCCATTCAGTAAAGTAAGAAAGTGCCACCTTATTCGGTGGCACTTTCTTCTATTCATTAGCAAATATTATTTCATTTACTTTTTTAGCAATCACTACTATCGCTATTAGAATGCAAATTAAATATAGCAATTTCGCGATAAATAACCACCCTTGAAACATTACAATTTCACCTATTATCTCATTTCCTTTCAATAACAAAAACGGAATTGTACTAATTATAATGACAAACTCAATACTGAAAACAATTTTCTTTTTTCGACTATATGCTTTCCATTCATCCCAGCGATACATGGGAGCAAAAATCAATACTCCTATACATAATATAATCGGTATCCATTCACTTTTAAGAAATTGTCCTGAAATAACTGATAATAGTAAACAAACGAGCACACCATAATAACCTATTCTCTCTCTCATTCATACTCCCCCCCTTTAATATGTAGCTTGCTATGCTTATAACAATTTTCAGAAAAACAACTACTACAATTACAATATAAAGACCTTTTGCAGACGACATCCATTCTTGAAAAATAGACATTTTTTCCATTTGTTTCTGCCCCTCTATTAAAATAAACCCTACGAAAAATGAGCAAACAACAGTGATACCTATTATAATTCTGATACTTTTCTTACTATATTGTGTCATGTCATCCCAGCGGTATAACAGTATAAAAACAAACCCGAAAACAGGTATGATACCTATCCATTCGGTATTTGTAAATAGATTTAAAATGATTACTAGAATACAAGATATGATGAATCCCCAAAATCCAATTTTTTGCACATAACCCCTCCTTTAATTCCATTTTTAGGATTAATTGTATTGTAACATCCATTTCAAAAACTCACCATTACAGTACATGAAATTTCACTTTTTTCTTTTTCCTATACTCACATACTTTCACTGCTTTCATACAATAAACTACACGAATGCCTAAAGGATGTGAATGTTATGGGAGTTGAATTAACGCTATTACACGCTCTCTATGTTCTTTGTTTACTCACTATTATTACCTTTTTTATTCTCCGAAAAGATACGACGATCATTTGTATCGTTTTTATCTTTTTACTAGCATTAACCGCAACACACTCTATCCCTCTTGCCGTTAGCGGCATTTTTCAAAGTTTCATTTACGCCATTACTGAACTATTACCAACTATATTAATCATCTCCATTATCGTATCCATGAGCAATTTACTCGTTCATACCGGCATAAATGATACGATGATTTCACCATTTACAAAGATGATTCGTACACCTACACTCGCCTACTGGATTATCGGTCTTTTAATGATGACAATTTCTTTCTTCTTTTGGCCTTCTCCAGCTGTCGCTTTAATGGGAGCTATTTTATTACCAGTCGCTGTACGCGTCGGTCTTCCGCCAATTGGAGTTGCAATTGCTATGAACTTATTCGGTCATGGGATTGCTTTATCCGGCGACTTCGTTATACAAGGCGCACCAAAATTAACCGCAGACGCTGCTGGTCTCCCTGTTTCCAGCGTTGTATCTGCAAGTGTTCCACTCGTTATCGTTATGGGCGTTGTTACAACTTCTGTCGCTTTTTTCTTCTTACGAAAAGAGTTTCATACAGGACTATCATTGCAAGACACCTCTTCATCAACTGAACCATCTAAAACTACCATTTTATTATCTCCTCGCATAAAGAAATGGCTCGCTATATGTATCCCTATCGTATATATCATTGACATCCTTTGCATGATTCAATATAAACTACAAGGAAGCGACGCAACTGCACTTATCGGCGGGACGACTGTTATTATGATTATCATCATTTCTCTCATCACCTACAAAGGACATGGACTAAATAAAACGACCGATTATTTTATAGAAGGGCTTCAATTTGGATTTAAAATTTTCGGACCAGTCATTCCAATTGCTGCACTTTTTTATTTAGGAGATAGCGGCTTTGTGAAAATCATCGGAGACTATTTACCGAAAGGTTCACACGGAATCATTAACGACTTAGGAATCGCTTTATCACAAACTGTTCCTTTAAACCAATATGTATCAGCTGGAACATTAACTATCGTTGGTGCCATAACAGGATTAGATGGATCTGGATTTTCCGGCATTTCACTTGCTGGTTCAATTGCCAATCTTTTCGGAACAGCGCTTGGGCATGGGACCGCTACATTAACAGCTCTCGGACAAATTGCAGCTATATGGACCGGGGGCGGGACGTTAATTCCTTGGGCGCTTATTCCTGCTGCTGCCATTTGTAAGGTGGATCCATTTGAACTTGCACGCCGAAACTTTTTACCGGTTGTGATTGGCTTAATTGTCACCACAATCGTTGCGATGTTTATTTTATAACGTAAGCAAGTGTTCTCTTGCTTACGTTTTTTTCTTGTGAAATTCATCATGAATTACTCGTTTTCAAGAGGGATTCGTTATTACTTAGCGAAATTATATTAGGAGAGTAATTATTTCAAAACGTTTACGAGAAACAGATTACTGCAATTCGAAAAGGGGACATAACTATGAATGAATTGATTTTCGTCTTATTAATTTGTCCATTACTTATCTTTATCGTTTCTGTTATTGGAACGCGCAAGACGAAAACGTATTACGTAATGCCGATTGTAACGTTTGCTAGTTTTTTAATAATAGGTGTTATCGCCTTTACTCCAAAATTTTTCTTTTGGGTTGGCATGTACAGCATCTTCTCGTTTATTGTTTCTTATATGACACTATTGTTTGTGAGAGGGTATGAAGTTGCGGAAAACGCTAAATAGTTATTAACGAGGAGTTTGTCATATGATTTTCTTTGATGTCGACGGAACTTTATTTGATTATGAGGCGGCTGAAAGAAATGGTATTATAGATTTCTTTCAAGTATATAGTACTATTTTTTCAGGTAATGAATTAGAGGCCACAAAAGTCTGGCATGAATTATCCGAAGAATATTTCAACAAATTTTTATCCAAGGAATTATCTTTTCAAGAACAACAAAGGATGCGAATGTATCATTTATTTAAAACATATGGATTAAACTTATCACCCGAGGAATCTCAGCACAGATTCAATCAATATATAGAACTTTATAAGAACAACTGGGCCGCGTTTGAAGATGTACACTATACATTACAGACCTTAAAGCAAGAAGAGCACTCATTAGGTATCATTAGTAATGGTGACTATGAACAACAAGTCGAAAAATTAACTGCCCTAAACATTTTAAAACATTTCAAATATATATTTACTTCTAGTGAACTTGGTATATCGAAACCAGATCCTGAAATTTTTCACAGAACCGTATTACAATCGAATCTTGAAATGAAAGATTGCTATTATATTGGCGATCGATTAGAGACTGATGCAATTAGTAGTACAGCAGCTGGGATGCAAGGGATATGGTTAAATCGGGATAACTCACAACTCAAGTACGATATTCCTACTATCTGTTCTTTACATGAAGTTTTAACAATAATATAAAAAACGACCGCGTTCCCCCGCGGTCGTTTTTTTCGTGTTACGCTGTGATCCAATCTTCGTTTGCTGGATTTTTACGCCACTCTTGTAATTTTTTCGTTTCAGCTTGTCCGATCATACCTTTTTCTGCTGCTACTTCAGTTAATGCACTGTAGTCGCTTAAAGAGTATGATGCTACGTTAGCTGCTTCTAGTTTTTCTTTTCCTGCTTCTAGCTCGTATGTGAAGATTGATACGATTCCTAATACTTCACATCCAGCTTCGCGAAGTGCTTCTACACATGTAATTGCACTACCGCCAGTTGAAATTAAGTCTTCTACTACTACTACTTTTTGACCTTTTTCAGCTTTTCCTTCAATTTGGTTCCCTTTACCGTGACCTTTTGCTTTACTACGTACGTAGCACATTGGTAAATCCATACGATCGCTTACCCATGCAGCGTGCGCAATACCAGCCGTTGCTGTTCCTGCAATAACTTCTACAGTTGGGAAGTGCTCTTTAATTAACTCTTCTAATCCAGCTGCAATCGCTTGACGTACTTTTGGATAAGATAAAGTTAAACGATTATCACAATAAATTGGTGATTTCATACCTGAAGACCAAGTGAATGGATCATTCGGTTGTAAAAATACTGCTCCAATTTCTAATAAATGCGATGCGATTTCTTTTTTCATACTGATACACCTTCCCACTGTTGTTTTACTGTTTTATACGCTTCAAGCGGATTTTCCGCTTTTGTAATACTACGTCCAACTACGATGTAGCTTGAGCCAAGTTCCCTCGCACGTTTCGGTGTTGCTACGCGCACCTGGTCATTTACATCATCGCTTGCAAGACGAATCCCCGGTGTTACTGTTACAAATTCATTTCCGCATACTTCACGTAATTTCGGAACTTCAAGTGTTGAACAAACAACACCATCAAGTCCACTTTCTTTCGTTAGTTTTGCATAATGAGCAACCGCTTCTTCTAACGTTTTCTCAATGCCAATCTCTTTTTTCATCATAGCTTCCGAAGTGCTTGTTAGTTGTGTAACTGCAATACAAATCGGTCTCTCTTTTCCTTCTTGCTTACCTTCCTCTAATCCCTCAATCGCAGCTTTCATCATACTGCTTCCCCCAGCAGCATGAACATTTACCATATCAACATCTAGACTAGCTAGGCTACGCATAGCGCTTTTTACTGTATTCGGAATATCATGAAGTTTTAAATCTAGGAAGATCTTATGCCCTTTTTCTTTTAAGTACGTAATAATCGCAGGTCCTTCTTTGTAGAATAACTCCATACCAACTTTGACAAATAACTCTTCCCCTTCAAAGTGGTGTAAGAATTGTTCTACATCTTGTTTCCCTGGAAAATCTAGTGCAACGATTAACGACTGTGACATGTTTGCTTCCAGCTCCTTCCTTGACATTCCGAAATGTGATCAAATCCTAATTCATCTAGTAATGCTGGTAATTCTTCAATAATTGTCGGACATACGAATGGATCGATAAAGTTCGCTGTTCCAACTGCAACCGCGCTTGCGCCAGCATAGAAGAATTCAATTACATCTTCCGCAGTTTCAATACCACCCATTCCGATAATCGGAATGTTAACCGCTTGGCTTACTTCATGTACCATACGAATTGCTACTGGCTTAATCGCAGGACCTGATAATCCGCCTGTACGGTTTGCTAAAATTGGTTTAGCTGTTTTTAAATCTAGACGCATACCAAGCAATGTATTAATCATCGTTAAACCGTCCGCACCCGCATTTTCAATTGCTTTTGCAATCTCCACAATGTTTGCCACGTTCGGTGACAATTTCACATATACCGGTACTTCAGAAACCTCTTTTACTCGCTTCGTTAAATCAGCAGCAATTTCAGGATTCGTACCAAAAGCGATACCACCCGTTTTTACGTTTGGACAAGAAATATTTAATTCTAGCGCATGAACATTAGGTGCCTTTGAAATTTCCTTCGCAACTGCTACATAATCCTCAGCTTGTGAGCCAGCAACATTTGCAATAATCGGAAGATCAAATTGCTCGAGAAAAGGTAATTCAGAATTCATTACCTTTTCTAATCCAGGATTTTGAAGCCCGATTGCATTTAGCATTCCGCCTGGTGTTTCCGCAACACGAGGCGTTGGGTTTCCGTAACGAGGCTGTTCTGTTGTCGCTTTAATCATAATTGATCCAAGTACACTTAAATCATAGAACTGTGCATACTCACGACCAAATCCGAAGCAACCAGATGCTGGGATGATTGGATTTTTTAATGATAACCCTGGTAATTCAACTTGCAATCTGTTCATAGTACAACCTCCCCGATTGGAAATACTGGTCCGTCGCTACACACCTTCTTGTAAGAATGTCCACTCGGATCTGCTTGTAAATGGCATACACATGCGAAACATGCTCCAATGCCACAGCCCATACGCTCTTCTAATGAAATGTAGGCTTTTCTCTCTTTATAGCGTCCTTCTAATGCACGAAGCATCGCTAAAGGTCCACATGAGTATAGAATGTCAAAGTCGATTCCATAGCTATCAATTACATCTGTTACAAAGCCTTCTGTACCATGCGTACCATCAACTGTTGCAACATACGTATCACCAAGCTCTGCGAATTTCTCTTCATAGAAGACAACATCTTTCGTTTGGAAACCTAAGATGTGAATAACGCGTACTCCCTTTGCTACAAGACGCTGTGACAATTCATATAGTGGTGGTACACCAATTCCCCCTCCAACTAATAGAGCCGTTTGTCCAGCTTCCGCTTCTTCTACAGGAAAACCATGTCCAAGTGGTCCTAACACATCTACAAGTTCGCCTTGTTTTCTTTTCGCTAATGTTTTTGTTCCTTGTCCTTCCGCACGATATAGCATTGTAAATTCGTTCTTCTCTTGATCGACATTACAAATACTAATTGGGCGGCGCAGAAGGGGCGTAATGCCCTCTGCTACCTTAATGTGTACAAACTGCCCTGGATCGTTCATTTGCTGCACTAGATCCCCTTGAAGCACTAATTCGTAAATGTTTTTTGCGATTTCTTTTTGGTTAACGACGATCATATTTTGCTTTTGCATCATGCATGTACCACCTCGTGACGCTTCGTTTGCGTAATTTCTTTCATTGAATGAGCTGAGAATGTCATAGATTCTAGTACTCGTAAGATTGCTCTCGTTGTATCAAGTGATGTTAAGCAAGCCACACCATTTTCTACTGATTCACGGCGAATGCGGAAACCATCACGCGCTGGTTGTTTGCCTTTTGTTAATGTATTGATTACAAACTGTGCTTTTCCTTGACGGATAATATCAAGTAAGTTGTATTCTTCAGAATCAATTTTATTTACAACTTGCACTGGAATGTTTTGCTCTGCTAACGACTGTGCTGTTCCAGCTGTTGCTAATAAGTTATAGCCGATTTCGTGGAAACGTTTTGCAATTTCCATTGCTTCTTCTTTATCTTTATCCGCTACAGTGATGATTACTGATCCGTGCGTTGGGATGTTAATTCCTGAAGCAACTAACCCTTTGTATAATGCTTTTTCAAGTGTTAAGTCTTTACCCATTACTTCCCCTGTTGATTTCATTTCAGGTCCTAATGTTGTATCAACTGAACGTAGTTTCGCAAATGAGAATACCGGAGCTTTTACATATACTTCTTTCTCTTCTGGGTGATAACCCGTTCCATATCCTTGCTCTACTAGGTCTTGCCCTAAAATAACTTTCGTTGCAACATTCGCCATCGGTACACCTGTAATTTTACTTAAGAATGGTACTGTACGGCTCGCACGTGGATTTACTTCAATTACATACACTTCATCTTTGAATACTACAAACTGAATGTTTAGTAATCCAACAATGTTTAAACCTTTTCCAAGTGCAATTGTATGTTCAATAATTTGTTCTTTCAGTTTTGCAGATAAGCTTTGCGGTGGATATACTCCGATTGAGTCACCAGAGTGAACTCCAGCGCGTTCAATATGTTCCATAATACCTGGAATGAATACATTCTCACCGTCTGAAATTGCATCTACTTCAATTTCTTTACCAACCATGTAACGATCGATTAATACTGGGTGATCTGCGTGAACTTTAACCGCATTTTTCATGTAGTGCAGCAGTTCTTCTTGACGATATACGATTTCCATCGCGCGTCCACCTAGTACGTAAGATGGTCTTACTAATACTGGGTAACCAATTTTGTCAGCGATTGCTACTGCTTGCTCTACAGTCGTTGCTGTTTTACCAACTGGTTGCGGGATACCAAGCTGTGTTAGAGCTGCTTCAAACTTATCACGATCTTCTGCACGGTCTAAATCTTCAAGTGATGTTCCTAAGATTTTCACACCGTGAGCCTCTAATTTAGCAGCTAAGTTAATTGCCGTTTGTCCACCGAATTGGACGATAACACCTTCTGGTTTTTCTAAATCGATAATGTGCATTACATCTTCGATTGTTAATGGTTCAAAGTATAATTTGTCAGAAATACTGAAGTCTGTTGAAACTGTTTCTGGATTGTTATTAACAATAATTGCCTCATATCCAGCTTCTTTAATTGCCCATACAGAGTGAACTGTTGCATAGTCAAACTCAACACCTTGACCGATACGGATTGGACCAGATCCTAGAACTACTACACTCTTACGATCTGTTCTAACCGATTCATTCTCATCACCATATGTGCTGTAGTAGTATGGTGTTGCAGATTCAAACTCTGCAGCACAAGTATCTACCATTTTATAAACAGGAGTTATATTGCTTTCTTTACGCATGTCGTAAATTTCACGCTCTGTTTTGTTCCAAGCATTGGCGATGTAATGGTCACTGAATCCCATTTCTTTCGCTGATTGTAATACTTCCATATTTCCTACATTTGCTTTTACTTCGCGTTCCATGTTTACGATATTTTCAACTTTTTGTAAGAAGAAGAAGTCCATTTCACACCAATCGTTGATTTCTTCTTTCGTTACACCTTGACGAATTGCTTCCGCTACAATAAACAGTCGCTCATCATCAGCTTTTATAATGCGTTTTTTCATTGTCTCTTTATCAAGCTCTTTTAAATGCTCTAACTCTAAGTGATAAACACCAAGTTCTAAAGAACGAATCGCTTTTAATAATGATTGCTCTAAATTACGTCCGATTGACATAACTTCACCAGTTGCCTTCATTTGTGTACCCAGTGTTCTGTTTGCTGATTCAAACTTATCAAATGGCCAGCGCGGAATTTTTGAAACAACATAGTCTAATGCTGGTTCGAAACAAGCGTATGTTTTTTGTGTTACTGGGTTTATAATTTCATCTAATGTTAAACCGACTGCAATTTTTGCCGCTAGCTTCGCAATTGGATATCCAGTTGCTTTAGATGCTAGTGCAGATGAACGACTTACACGCGGGTTTACTTCGATTACATAGTATTGGAAGCTATGTGGATCAAGTGCAAGCTGAACGTTACATCCACCTTCAATTCCTAATGCACGAATAATTCGTAATGAAGTGTTTCGTAACATTTGATATTCACGGTCACTTAATGTTTGGCTCGGTGCTACAACGATAGAATCACCTGTATGAACCCCAACTGGATCGATATTTTCCATATTACATACTACAATCGCGTTATCATTTGAATCACGCATTACTTCATATTCAATTTCCTTACAACCAGCAATGCTCTTTTCTAATAAACATTGTGTTACCGGACTATGTTTTAATCCACCTGATACGATTTCAATTAGTTCTTCTTCATTACTACAGATTCCGCCACCTGTTCCCCCCATCGTAAATGCCGGGCGAACAATAACTGGATATCCAATTTCTTTTACAAATTCATGTGCTTCTTCTAGCGTATGAATAATAGTACTAGATGGAATTGGTTCATTTAATTCCTGCATTAAGGTACGGAATAGATCACGATCCTCCGCTTGCTCGATTGCTGATAATTTTGTTCCTAAAATTTCAACTCCGCACTCTTCAAGTATGCCTGATTTCGCAAGTTCAACAGCCATATTCAGGCCTGTTTGACCACCTAATGTTGGTAAGATTGCATCTGGACGTTCTTTACGAATGATACGGCTTACGAATTCTAGTGTTAATGGTTCTATATATACTTTATCTGCCGTTGCAGTATCTGTCATAATTGTTGCTGGGTTAGAGTTAACAAGGATTACTTTGTAACCTTCTTCTCTAAGAGATTGACAAGCTTGTGTACCAGAGTAGTCAAACTCTGCTGCTTGCCCAATTACAATTGGTCCTGATCCGATTACTAAAATTGTGTTAATGTCTAGGCGTTTTGGCATAACTCTTCCCCTTCTTTCTTGAAGTTTTCAATCATTGCTAAGAAATCTTCGAACAAATCGTTTGCATCTTCTGGTCCTGCAGAAGCTTCTGGATGGTATTGTACTGTAAATGCTGGGAACTTCGTATGACGAAGACCTTCTACTGTTCCATCATTTAAAGCAACATGTGTAATTTCAAGTTCTGTATTTTTAACTGATTCTTCTTCTACTGCGTAACCATGATTTTGAGATGTAATTGCTACTTTTCCAGTTGCAAGATGTTTTACCGGATGGTTTAAACCACGGTGACCGAATTTTAACTTACTTGTATTCGCACCAGATGCTAGAGCGAATAGTTGATGTCCTAAGCAAATTCCGAATAAAGGAACTTTACCGATAATGTCTTTTAACATTTCAATTGCTTCTGGTACATCTTTTGGATCTCCAGGTCCGTTACTTAACATAATTCCATCTGGGCTAAGACGTAAAATTTCTTCTGCTGTTGTATTGTAAGGTACTACAATTACATCACAGTCACGTTTATTTAATTCTCGTAAAATACCATGTTTCATTCCGAAGTCTACAAGTACAACTCGGTGTCCACGGCCTGGGCTTGGGTATGGATCTTTCGTTGATACGCGTTTCACGTGATCTGTAAATACTGTCGCTTTTAATTGGCTCACGATGTATTCTACATCTGCATCCATGTTACATAGACGTCCACGTAATGTACCGTATTGACGAATTTTTCTCGTTAATTTTCTTGTATCAATTCCTGCTAACCCTGGGATATTTCTTTCTTTTAAGTAATCATTTAACGAAATTTCATTACGGAAGTTTGATGGATGATCACAAATTTCGTTTACGATTAAACCATTTACAGATGGGTGAATCGATTCAAAATCGTCACGGTTGATGCCGTAGTTTCCGATTAATGGGTACGTGAATGTTACAATTTGACCGCAATATGATGGATCAGATAATGTTTCTTGATATCCAGTCATTCCTGTTGTAAATACAACCTCACCTGACTTTTCGATTTCTCCTCCGAAACCTTTTCCAATTAATACTGTTCCATCTTCTAAGATAAGTTGTCTTTTCATACTAATGCACTCTCCTTTTGCCATGCGATCTTACCACCAACGATTGTCATTACCGGCCATCCTTGGCATTTCCAACCTGCGAATGGTGTATTTTTTCCTTTTGATAAGAATGTTGTTGGGTCAATCTCTTCTTCTTGTTCTAAATCAATGATTGTAATATCAGCTGTTCTACCTTCTTTCAGGCGACCTGCTTCTAAGCCGAATGTATCAGCTGGTTTTTCTGTTAAGAATTGAATTAACTGCTCTAATGTAATAATTCCCTTTTTCACAAGGTTTGTGTATAGAAGTGGGAATGCTGTTTCAAAACCAGTAATTCCGAATGGTGCTCTTTCAATTCCTTGCGCTTTCTCTTCCGCTGTATGCGGTGCATGGTCAGTTGCGATCATATCGATCGTTCCATCTAGTAATCCTTCAATTAGTGCTGCGTGATCTTCTTTCCCACGAAGCGGTGGGTTCATTTTAAAGTTAGGATCAGCTGATGGGATATCATCTTCACATAACACTAAGTGATGAGGTGTTACTTCTGCTGTTACTTTAATTCCAGCGCGTTTCGCATCTCGAATTACGCGTACAGAACCTTTCGTACTTACGTGACATACGTGATAGTGACAATTTGCCGCTTCAGCAAGCAGTATATCCCTTGCAATATGTACAGATTCACATACTGATGGGATACCGTTTAATCCGTGTTTCTCAGAAAACTTCCCTTCATGTACACAACCTTTATTAATAAGAGTATTCTCTTCACAATGTGCAACTACTGCCATATTTAATTTCGCTGCACGCTTCATAGCAGCTAACATCATGCTAGCATCTTGTACGCCTACACCGTCATCAGTGAAAGCAAATGCTCCAAGTTCTTTTAATGTTTCGAAATCTGTCATTTCAGAACCAGCTTGGCGTACTGTAATTGCTCCGTATGGTAGTACGTTGACATGCGCTTTTTCTTTAATACGATTTTGCAAGTCTTCCATATGTTCTCTGCAATCTGGTACTGGGCGTGTATTTGGCATTGCACAAATTGTAGTGAACCCACCTTTTGCCGCTGCTAGTGTACCTGTTTCAATTGTTTCTTTATGTTCACCACCTGGTTCACGAAGATGTACGTGTACATCTACTAATCCAGGTGCGATTAACTTTCCGTTCACATCGATTACTTCAGCATTATCTGCCGTAATATTTTCTGCTACCTTAGCGATTTTACCGTCTTGTACGAGAAGATCTGTTGCTACGATTTTTCCTTCTTCATTCATATAACGACCATTTTTAAACAAGTAATTCATGTTTCATTCCTCCTAATACATTTGGTAAGGCGCGTTTTAGTACAGCCATTCTTACGTAAACTCCATTTTCCATTTGTTTAAATATGCGTGAACGCTCACACTCAACAAGTTCACTTGCAATTTCAACATCACGGTTTACAGGAGCTGGATGCATAATAATGCTTCCTTCTTTCATACGCTTTTCTCTTTCCACTGTTAATCCGTGTTTCTCATGATACTCTTTCATAATGTCTGTTTCATAATGATCATGACGCTCATGTTGTACACGAAGTAACATCATTACATCCACTTCTGGAACAAGTTCATCTAATGGTTTGTATGTTCCAAACGTGCTGTCTTCATCTTTCCACTCTTCTGGACTTGCAAAGTAAATTGTTGCACCCAGTTTCGTTAATGCTTCTGCATTAGAACGTGCTACTCGGCTATGACGAACATCTCCTACTATCGCAATCTTTAATCCTTCAAATCTTCCAAACTCTTGTTTAATTGTAAGAAGATCGAGTAGGCACTGCGTTGGATGGTTTCCACATCCATCTCCAGCGTTTAAGATTGGGATATTTACCTGTTCTTTTAGTTCATCGAAGTAGCGATCTTGCTCATGGCGGACGATCACCGCTTTTGTTCCGATTGATTCTAGTGTTCTTACCGTATCGTATAAAGTTTCTCCTTTTTGTACGCTAGATGCATCCGCTGAAAAGTTTAAAACTTCAAGTCCTAATCTCTTCTCAGCAACTTCAAAGCTAAATCTCGTTCTCGTACTATTCTCAAAGAACAAGTTCGCAACAAAAGTTTGCTCTGTCGTTTTGCTCTCTTTTCCATTCGCGAAATCTTCTGCGTCTTTTAGGATTTCTGAAATTTCTACTTCCGATAATTCACTCATCGTTAACAAATGGCTCATCGTCATCCCTCATCTTTCTGATTTTTATGTTACCACTTTTGTATTTTTATAACAACTTTCGTATAAAAATACCCTAGTCATGTGAGACTAGGGTGCAAGGAAGAAGCCACCCTTTCCGGTCTCACAGGACTGAATTAAAAGGTTGTTATTATGAAGCAATCTGCTTAGATTGTTTTATTTGTTTCGTTTCCGGTAGTAGTAGATTTAACAGTACACCTACAATTGCTGCTAGTGCCATTCCTTCTACTTGGAACGATTCTCCTACATGAAGTACCGCTCCACCAATACCGATTACTAGTATTACTGATGCAATCATTAAGTTTCGTTTGTCACTTAGGTCTGTTTTATCATCTACCATCATGCGTAATCCACTTGATGCGATTACACCGAATAGTAAGATTGATACTCCACCCATAACCGGTGTTGGTATGGAGTGAATCAGCGCGGAAATCTTACCGATAAAACCAAACATGATTGCGAATACTGCTGATCCGATGAATAAGTATACGCTGTAAGCTCTCGTAATTGCTAGCACACCGATATTTTCACCATACGTTGTATTCGGTGGTCCACCTATTAGTGATGCAATCAATGTTGCTATTCCATCACCGAAGATTGAGCGATGTAAACCTGGTTTTTCAATTAAATCTCTTTTAATAACGTTTCCAAGTACAATTTGATGTCCGATATGTTCTGAAATTGTTACTAGTGCAACTGGTACCATCAAGAGTACAATCTTCCACGAAAACTCCGGAGTATATGTTACAAATGGTACTGTGAAATCTGGTACAACAAACCATTTTGCCTCAGCTACCGGCTTTAAGTTTACTAGCCCTTGGAAGTAAGCGAAGATATATCCGCCGATAATGCCCAGTAACACTGGTATGATACTGAAAAACCCTCTTCCGAATATAGAGCAGATAATTGTAATTGCTAATGTTACTAATGCTACTGAAAAGTGTGTAAAGCTATATTTGCCATCCGCACCGTTCATCGCCATGTTAACTGCTGTATGTGCTAAAGCTAGACCGATTACCATTACGACTGGACCAACTACGATTGGCGGAAGTAATTTCATAATCCACTCTGATCCTGACTTCTTAATTCCGAGTGAGATTAAGATGTACACAAGTCCTGCAAACAAACCACCGAGCATTGCTGCTCCAGGTCCACCTGCTGTTTTCGCTGTTATAATCGGTGCGATAAAGGCGAATGATGATCCTAGATAGGCAGGTACTTGACCTTTCGTTATAAGAAGAAACGCTAGCGTTCCTAATCCACTTGATATTAATGCTACTGACGGATTCAATCCTGTTAAAAACGGAACAAGCACTGTTGATCCAAACATCGCGAACAAATGTTGTATACTTAAAAATAACCATTTTCCCGGTTTCGGTACTTCATTAACGTCTAACACTGGCTTTTGTTCCATTGTTACATCCTCCTTCAGTTTAAATCTTTGCAATAAAAAAACTCTTTGTGCCTGTGCACAAAGAGTCCTACACTTTCGTATGCCAAATTTGACATATGAAAGCCAAGACCCTTTGGCAGCCTCACAGGACTACATTTAAAAGGGCTTTACTTATCGTATATGCTTACTCGATCTTGTTGATCTGTCTCTTGCAAATCAACTTCGATACGCTCTTCACTTGATGTTGGAATGTTCTTTCCTACATAATCAGCGCGAATTGGTAGTTCACGATGACCTCTATCAACAAGAACCGCCAGTTGGATTTGTGATGGTCTACCTAAATCCATAAGAGCATCCATTGCCGCTCGAACTGTTCTTCCTGTATATAATACATCATCCACAAGGATAACTTTTTTCTTCGTAATATCTACAGGGATATCAGAACCTTTTACAAGTGGTTCTTCATTTTTCGATTGTAGTGTTAGATCATCACGATATAACGTAATATCTAGCTCTCCAACTTCCATTTCTTTTCCTTCAATTTGACCAATTCGTTCTGCCAAACGTTGTGCAATAAAAATTCCACGAGTTTTAATTCCGACAAGAACACAATTATCGACACCTTTATTTCGTTCCACGATTTCATGACTAATTCGTGTTAAAGCGCGGCGAATCATTTGGTCATCTAAAACGACAGCTTTCTCTTGCATGCTCTACACCTCCAAGCTTTTTTCTTGCGTGAGAGTAATGGTATAAAAAAAGTCCTCTCAGCGTGTGCGAGAGAACTTTTGAAAAAAGGGTACAGCATACCCTATGTATTTCAAACCGTTACCTTCTCAACCTCACGGGGCTGTGTTAAAGGATCATTATTTAACTGTTGTCAGTATCTCAGTTTTCTTATGATTTGTCAATACTATTTCCGTAAAATATTTAATGCGTCTTCAAACACTTCTGGAATCGGTGCCTCAAACTGAATATATTCACCAGTACGAGGATGGTCAAACCCTAAAATACCTGCGTGAAGTGCTTGTCCATTCATGTCTAATGTTTTCTTCGGACCATACTTCGGATCTCCTGCAAGTGGATAGCCAATGTATTTCATATGAACACGAATTTGGTGCGTACGTCCCGTTTCTAAGCGACATTCTACAAGTGTAAAATCTTTAAAGCGTTCTAACACCTGGAAGTGTGTAACAGCATTCTTACCATTTTCATCAACTGTCATGCTTTGACGTTCTTTCTTATCGCGACCAATTGGCGCATCGATCGTTCCTTTATCATGCGGAATCACACCGTGTACAATCGCTTTGTAACGTCTTGTTACTGTTTTTGCTACAAGTTGATTTACAAGTGACTCATGCGCCACATCATTTTTAGCAACCATTAATAGTCCAGATGTATCTTTATCAATACGATGCACGATACCAGGACGCATTACACCGTTAATACCTGACAGGTCTGTACAATGGTGCATAAGTCCGTTTACAAGCGTACCGCTTGTATGCCCTGGAGCTGGATGTACAACCATACCACGTGGCTTATTTACAACGAGTACATCTGCATCTTCATAATAAATTTCTAAGCCCATATCTTCTGCTTGGATATCTAACTCTTCTGGATCAGGAATCGTTACTGTAATTTCATCGTTTTCTTTAACTTTATAATTCACTTTTACCGATTTTCCATTAACTGTAACGACATCATCTTTAATCCATTGTTGTACTTGTGAACGTGACCATTCACTGTTTATTTCTGCAACGAATTTATCAATTCGCTCACTTTTTTGTTCTTCTGCAACTGTTACTTGTACTACTTCACTCATTCAATTACTCCTTCGTTTTCTTGCCTTCTAATAATGTTTGAATAATAATTAATACAACACCAATACATAATGCTGAATCAGCTATATTGAATACTGGATAGTTGTACGAGAAAATATACACGTGAATGAAATCCACTACTTCTTGTCTAAATACACGATCAATGAAATTACCAATTGCTCCGCCTAGTATTAGACCTAATGAAATCCCTAGAAGTTTGTCTGTTTTCGCATATTTTTGCATATAAATTACGATAAATACTACAAAAACGACTGTAATAATGTAGAAAAACCACATTTTATTTTCTAAAATCCCCCAGGCAGCTCCTCTATTTCGATGTGATGTTATGTATAATACATTATCGATAATCGGAATGCTCGTACCCAATTCCATGTTCTTTACAATTAGCCATTTCGATATTTGATCGATGGCAATGACAAATAACGCTATTACATAATATATCATTTTCATTTCCCCCACAAAGACAGTGTACCTCAAAATTTTAGCATAGCTGCAACCTTTTCACAATGAACCTTTATAGAAGAATAAAATAAATTAAAAAAAGGTAATATAATATCGTTGTGCGCATTCATACATTTACTTTTTCATAGAAAAATTCATGAATGGTACGGGCAGTCGGCATCGTCTTCATTTGTTTTACCGAAATTGCTCTCCCCGTTTCTTCACAAATACCATACATATCTATTTCCATTTTAAATAATGCACGTTCTACATCTTTTAAGTCCTCTTTTATATCATGTAATAGGAGTTTTTTCTTTATCTCTTCCTTAATTTCATATCCAAGCTCTTCGCTAAACTCTGTATCATATTTGTGCATGACCTCTTTAGCTAGCCTCTCTTGTAACTCTTTTCGCATCAATTGCAATTCTTCTTTGATTTCCATATACATTTCATTCACGTGTACATTCCTCCTAGCTGCAATGTACGATTAGTGTGTCCGAAATTTCTATGCTTACCTCACACACATTTTTCCTTCATAGGAAAGAGAGTGAAAGTTATTTTAATATATCATCAACAAAAAAACTGACTGTACTTACGCACAGTCAGTTTTTTTATTATTTTACATAGTTTTCTTTAACAACTGTTGCACAACGCTCACATAATGTTTCATGTTCAGCGTCTTTACCAATTGTTTCTGAAACTACCCAACAACGTTCACATGTTTCACCAGTTGCTTGAGCAACAACAACCGCTGTATGCTCATACTTCGGCGCATCTGCTGGCGCTTCTTCCATCATACCACCAAGTTTATACTCAGAAACGATGAATAATTGCTTTAAGTCTTCGCTAATAGACTCTAACATAGTTTTCATTTCTACAGTCGGATATAGCGTAATACTTGCATTTAATGACTTACCGATTACTTTCTCATTACGAGCTACTTCTAACGCTTTTAATACGTCATCACGCAGCGTCATAAATGCATCCCATTTTGTTTTTAATGCTTCCGCACCATCTAATTGTACAGCTTCTGGCATATTAGTTAATTGTACACTTTCTTCTGTTACACCCGGAATGTATGGCCATACTTCATCAGCTGTATGCGGTAAGATTGGTGTTACAAGTTTCGTCAATGCAACAAGAACATCATATAATACAGTTTGAATTGCACGACGATCTTCATGGTTTGCACCTTCAATGTATAAAATGTCTTTCGCAAAGTCTAAGTAGAATGAACTTAAATCAATTGTACAGAAGTTATGAATTGCATGATACACAGCAGCGAAGTCGTATGTTTCATATGCTTCTTTTACTTTTGTAATTAAGTCATTTAATTTCACTAACATGTAACGATCTACTTCACGAAGTTCAGCTACAGCTACTGTATTTTCACTTGGCTTAAAGTCATCTAAGTTTCCTAATAAGAAACGGAATGTGTTACGGATTTTACGATACACTTCTGCTACTTGTTTTAAAATATCATCTGAAATACGTACATCAGATTGATAGTCAACAGAAGATACCCATAAGCGTAAAATATCTCCACCTAATTGATCCATAATTTTCTTCGGTACGACGATGTTTCCAATCGACTTACTCATTTTACGTCCTTCACCATCTAATACGAAACCATGGCTTAGTACGCCTTTATATGGAGCTTTACCTGTTACAGCAACTGCTGTTGATAATGAAGAGTTAAACCAACCACGATACTGGTCAGATCCTTCTAAATATAAATCAGCTGGACGTTGTAAGTCTTCGCGCTCTTCTAATACTGCTTGGTGAGAAGAACCTGAATCGAACCATACATCCATGATGTCTGTTTCTTTACGGAATTCACCATTTGGGCTACCTGTATGTGTAAATCCTTCTGGTAATAGATCTTTCGCTTCACGCTCAAACCATACGTTAGAACCGTGCTCACGGAATAAATCTGCTACATGGTTAATTGTTTCATCTGTAATAATTGGATCACCATTCTCTGCATAGAATACAGGGATTGGCACACCCCATGCACGCTGACGAGAAATACACCAGTCACCACGGTCACGAACCATATTATGAAGACGAGTTTCTCCCCATGCTGGTACCCATTTTGTTTCCGCAACAGCTTCTAATAATTCTTTACGGAACGCTTCAATAGATGCAAACCACTGTGCTGTTGCACGGAAAATAATTGGTTTTTTCGTTCTCCAATCATGCGGGTATGAATGCGTAATGAACGTTAGTTTCAGTAACGCGCCTACTTCTTCTAATTTTTCTGTAATTGGCTTGTTAGCTTTATCATAGAATAAGCCTTCAAATCCAGGTGCTTCATTTGTTAATACACCTTTATCATCAACTGGGCAAAGTACTTCTAATCCATACTTTTTACCAACAACGAAGTCATCTTCCCCGTGTCCTGGTGCTGTATGAACACAACCTGTACCTGCATCTGTTGTTACGTGATCTCCTAGCATAACTAATGAATCACGATCGTAGAATGGATGTTTTGCAACTGTATACTCAAGTTCGCTACCTTTTACCGTTTTCACAACTTCAGCATTTTCCCACTCTAACGTTTTTGCAACTGTCTCAAATAGTTCAGAAGCAATAATATATTTTTCATCATTTACTTTTACAATAGCGTATTCAAGTTCTGGGTGAACAGAAATACCTAAGTTTGCAGGTAACGTCCAAGGTGTTGTTGTCCAGATAATAAATTTCTCATCACCTTCTAATACGTTCTTTCCGTCTTTTACAGGGAATGCTACGTAAATAGATGCTGATTTTTTATCTTGGTATTCAATTTCAGCTTCTGCTAAAGCTGATTCACTCGTTGGAGACCAGTAAACTGGTTTTTGTCCTTTATAAATATAACCTTTTTTCGCCATATCACCGAACACTTTAATTTGTTGCGCTTCATAAGCCGGCTCTAAAGTAATATATGGGTTATCCCAATCTGCACGTACACCTAAACGCTTAAATTGTTCACGTTGACGTTCTACTTGTTCATATGCATACTCTGCACATAACTTACGGAACTCAGCAACTGTCATTTCTTTACGCTTTACACCTTTATTTGTTAAAGCTTGCTCAATTGGTAAACCGTGTGTATCCCAACCCGGTACATATGGTGCGCAGTAACCTGTCATTGATTTATAACGAACAATAAAGTCTTTTAGCACTTTATTTAATGCATGTCCCATATGAATGTCACCATTCGCATATGGAGGTCCATCATGCAGTACAAATAAAGGACGACCTTTCGTATGTTCTTGTACCTTTTCATAAATATTCATTTCAGCCCACTGTTCTTGCATTGCAGGCTCACGTTTTGGTAAATTCCCACGCATTGGGAACTCTGTTTTTGGCATTAGTAATGTATTTTTGTACTCCATGCTCAATTCCTCCTTACATGTATAAAAGAAACACTTAAAAAACGGAATAAAAAAGAGACCTTCTCATCCCAAAAAGGGACGAGAAAGTCTCCCGCGGTACCACCCTAGTAGATCCTATACGTATGTATACAATCCTCTTTATATTCTTAACGCGAATATACGCCTACGCTTACTCTATTTGTTCAGCGCGGAACTCCAGGGTGATATTCCCATTATCTCCTTATCCTGAGCTTACACCATCCTCAGTTCGCTATATAAGGTATGAAAAAGGTACTTATCCCTATCTTCGTTTTTCTTAATAAATATGTTGTTTAAAATTATATGTAATAATGAGAAAAACGTCAAGCTTACACTGTTTCTTCTTTTTTCAACAGTTCATCTACTTCGTCTTCTAACTCAATTAGTTTATCCCAATCATCGTTGTTTAACATTTCAAGCTGTGTTTCTAATAACATACGGAAACGAGTGCGGAATACTTTCGCTTGTTTCTTTAGCTCTTCAATATCAAAGGCAACTTTTCTTGATTTTACTAACGCTTCGTTAATAATACGGTCTGCATTCTTTTCAGCTTCACGTACGATTAATTTTGCTTCTTTTTGCGCGTTACGTTTTACTTCTTCCGCTGCTTCTTGTGCAACGATGATAGATTTGTTTAACGTATCTTCAATATTAGAGAAATGATCTAACTTCCCTTCTAATTGCGCAACTTTTTCTTCTAAAGCTTTTTTCTCACGAATGACTAATTCATAATCTTTGATAATTTGATCAAGAAACTCATTTACTTGATCTTCATCATAGCCACGGAATCCGCGACCAAATTCTTTGTTATGAATATCTAATGGTGTTAACGGCACAACGCCACCTCCAAGTAGTTATCTAAATTTCCTATTTCAATTATATCTTTTCTTCGACAAAATAGGAGGATTTCCTTCTAAAAAACCAATCATTTTAGTATACCATACAAAATTCTCCATTTGTCGCGCTTTGTTCTACCTTCTACAGAAAACAATTTACTTCGTCCATATCCTCTCACTGAAAAAACATCTCCTGGATAACATTCATAAGAAGTTTGCTCCACTGTTTTCCAATTAACTTTTACTAAACCATTTTTTATGAAAGGTTGTACTTTTTGTCTGGATATATGTAACATTTCAGCTAACATAACATCTAAACGAAGTGAAGAAACCGTTCCAGATTTCTCTCCCCACGTTTCTTGCATCTGTAGAATTTTTTCTCCTTGCACTGGTGATAAGGAGACTTTCACTTTCCCTATAGATTGTAAGTTCATCTCAATATAAGATACAACTTCTTTCGCGACTACAATTTGGGCACGATCTTCTTGAAGCAAAATATCACCACATTTTTCTCTCGTTAAACCAAGAGACATAAATGTACCTAATATTTGCCTATGTTCTAGCGTATAAAACTTGGAAGGATAGTCAATTTCCAATACTTCTACTTGAAATTCCTCTTCATTCACTACTAGATAGTCCGGATAAATGAGTGCTCTCTTACGCTCTGCATGAGGCGTTGCACCATCAAACTGTACAGCAACATCCCCTTGTCCTATTACCATAGTGACAATTTGTTGTTGTCTTGGATCAAGGAAGTCTGTTAACTTCACTTGATGGTACTCCGCTGCTCGCTTCCACTCTAACACCTTATCCACAAAGACCTCTTCATCGGGTCTGAAATGTTCATAGATGCTCATGTATTTAACCTCTTACTATAAGAAATAGTTGAATATACTTATTAAACCATTCGTAGCAAGCTTTAACGTGAAAATCGCAACGAGTGGAGAGATATCAATCATACCAAGCGGCGGAATAAATCTGCGAAATGGTTCTAAATACGGTTCACAAATACGCGCAAGAATTTCTCCAAAGGTTGATTCTTTTGCACCAGGGAACCATGATAGAAGAATGTAAATAATAAGTGCCCACGAGTAGATCTCGATAGCAGTAATTAAAACGTTTAAAACTGTTACCATGGCGTATTACCACCTCTTTATATTTGTGTCTTCTTCTTCACCGAATAACTCTGAAATTGCACCAACAATATCTACATTTTCAGGGGTACACATAAATGTTTTCGGTCCTATTTTTTGAATGTCCCCGCCTATAGCGTATACAGTACCACTTAAAAAGTCAACGATACGTACAGCTTGATCAGTAGACATTCGTTGTAAATTAATCACAACAGCTCGTCTACCTTTTAAATGGTCCGAAATCCCTTGTGCTTCCGAATATGTGCGTGGTTCTAATAAAACAACTTTTGAAGATTGCTTTGCCGTTTCAATGCTCACAACATTTTGTTTCGGTTGCGCTTTTGGAAACGCAACATCTTGTTGTTCTGGCGGATCTTGCTGCTTCTTCATGTCTGTTTGCTCCTTTTCATAACTATATTGAGCTGCTTCTTTTTCTTCCGGTGTATCAAAAAAGAAGTATTTTACTTTTGACCAACTCATAATAAGATTCTCCTTCCTTTTACGCTTTTCCTACTAAAATCGTCCCCAAACGAATATATGTAGCACCTTCTTCAATTGCAATCGTGTAATCATTAGACATTCCCATTGATAATTCTTTACATGGCGCATGTAATAATTCTAGCTCCTGCACCTCTGTTTGTAGCATACACAACTCCTTAAAACAGCGTCTGATTTCTTCCTCTTCTTCTGTAAACGGAGCCATTGTCATTAGTCCCACCACTTCAATCTTATCCAATTCTTGCAAACTTTGAATAAAAGAAACGGTTTCTTCTATTGCCAATCCTTGCTTTGATTCTTCAGATGATGTTTTCACTTGAATAAAACATTTCACTTTCTTATCAGCACGTTTTTGAATTTCTTTTGCAAGTGAAAGACGATCTAACGAATGTAAATAATCAATTTCATTAATGATTTCTTTTACTTTTCTCGTTTGTAATGATCCAATAAAATGCCAATTCACTTTTGAACCGAAATGTTCGTACTTCTGTAAGAAACTTTCATTTCTATTTTCACCTAAATCGATAATTCCAGCTTCAATTACTTCGTTTGTTTTTTCAATTCCTACCGTTTTTGTAACCGCAACGAGTTTAATATCTTGCAACGAACGTCCCGCTCGTACGCAAGATTGTTTAATTGCTTCATTTACAGTTGTTAAATTTTTTTGTACTGTCACTTGCTTTCTTCCTCCTTAAAACCTATGAAACTCAACATTCTTCCTGTCTTACCTTGATCACGACGATGAGAGAAAAATAGTTGTTCTTCACAGCTTGTACAAAGAGATGACATTACAATATTCTCTTCTTTTATGCCTGATTGTACACATAATATACGATTAATTTCTTTTAAATTAATTGCGTACTGCCCATCAGAAATTTTTTTATAAGGGACAGAGCCGTTTACTACTTGCTCTGCTGCTGTTAACACTCGATCATCAACAACGTAACAACAAGATCCAATTGCTGGTCCAATTGCAACATGAATTTCATCACTTGAAATCCCTTCTGCATTCCATTTTTGAATCATTTCCTTTGCAATCTCTTTTACAGTCCCTTTCCATCCAGCATGCGCAAGTCCTATCATACCATGTGATGGTGCATAAAAATAGAGTGGAACACAATCCGCGTAACATGATGTTAGAAGAACATCATTATTAGTCGTATAAATGCCATCTGTTTTTGAAATGCCGTCTTCATATGAATAGACGCCACTTCCTTTTTCCTGTTGTCCTACTTTTTCAACATGATGATCATGAACTTGTTCAGAGCAAATCCAGTTTTCTAATGGTTTTTGTAACTTATTTGCTAAAATGCGTCTGTTTTCATGAACGTTCTCCACGATATCATTCACATGTAATCCTAAATTCATCGCATGATAGGAGCCCGTACTTACCCCACCATCTTTTGTCGTAAATCCAGCAGTAATGTTTCCAAGTTCTTTCCACGCTTGTAAATACAGTATACCGTCCACATATTTAAATGGTTGTCTCATAAAGTGACTCCTTTTAATTAAAATAACATAAAAAAGCATGGTACTTCCTGTCTATTTTACCATACTTTTATTTTTTCATAATGCCAACAGAAAAAAAAGAGGAATTTGTAATATTCTTTATGAAATTGTCGGTGTTTGTATTGATTCTGTTACAGAATTAACAGGATTTACTCTAACAAGTATGACATCTTCCCCAATTTTCATAATTTCCTCCCAAGGAATTACAATTTCTACATCCTTCCCAAAGATCCCTAACATACGTGCCTGTTTGGAAATAATAATAGACCCGATCTTCCCTGTGTTCATATCAATTTCAATATCTCCAATATTCCCAAGCCTTTTTCCATCTGAAACATTTATTATCTCTTTCATCTGCAACTCCGAAATTCTTATCATTTTCATCCTCTCCCTTATATATGACGAATTGAAAAAACACTGTTTCTCAAATTAACAGGAAGCACCCTCTACTAATCCCATATTATTTTCATTATATGAACACAGCTTCCCTACTATGAGCGAAGACAAACTATATTACATATAAAAAGGTTTCACCATAAATGGTGAAACCTTATCCTTGAATCGTCTTATTCATTTGTTTAATAGCTGATTTCTCTAAACGTGACACTTGTGCTTGAGAAATCCCAATTTCTTCTGCAACTTCCATTTGTGTCTTTCCTTGAAAGAAACGTTTTCGAATAATCATTTTCTCACGATCATTTAAACGCTTCATCCCTTCTTTCAGTGCTAACTCTTCAACCCACTGCTCGTCCTTTTGTTTTTCATCACTTAACTGATCCATAACAAAGATAGGATCTCCCCCATCGTTATAAATCGGTTCAAATAATGAAACTGGATCTTGAATCGCATCTAATGCAAAAACAATTTCTTCATGAGTCACTTCAAGCACTTTTGCAATATCCATTGCTGTTGGTTCTTTTGAATTTTCTGCAATCAATTTCTCTCTTACTTGTAACGCTTTATACGCAATATCTCGTAATGATCGAGATACGCGAATCGGATTATTATCACGCAAATATCTGCGTATTTCCCCAATAATCATCGGCACAGCATACGTTGAAAATTTTACATTTTGGCCTAAATCAAAGTTATCAATGGATTTCATAAGTCCGATGCAACCAACTTGAAATAAATCGTCAACATATTCTCCTCTGTTATTAAATCTTTGGATGACGCTCAGTACAAGACGTAAGTTTCCATTCACTAATTTCTCTCTTGCGCTTATCTCTCCACTTTGCATTTCACGAAATAATTTACGCATTTCATCATTTTTTAGTACGGGAAGTTTAGCTGTATCAACACCGCAAATTTCTACTTTGTTTCTCGTCAAAGTGTTCCCTCCTATCGGGAGTTGCTGTACAGTGTAAAGTATTTCCTTTGAAGGGGATTTTATGCATGCGGTTTTCTCTTCATTTTTCATTTTCTTTGTCTCTTCTCATACAACGAAAGAGAATAAGACCAGCCTAGATAACGGCTGGTCTTATTCTTTACACCATTTTATTAAATTCTTTTCGTAATCTTTTTATGATTCTTTTTTCTAAACGCGAAATGTATGACTGTGAAATCCCAAGCATATCCGCCACATCTTTTTGCGTCTTTTCCTCTTCTCCAGCAAGCCCAAACCGAAGTTCCATAATTTGTTTTTCACGATCATTTAATTGATGCAATGCTTTCATTAGAAGATGACGATCTACAGTAGCTTCTAAATCTTTTGTAATAATATCATCATCTGTACCTAATACATCTGATAACAAAAGTTCATTCCCATCCCAATCAATGTTAAGCGGTTCGTCAAAAGAAACTTCTGAACGATTTTTATTATTCCGACGCAAATGCATTAAAATTTCATTTTCTATACAACGTGAGGCATATGTCGCTAATTTTATTTTCTTTTCCGGATTAAATGTATTCACTGCTTTAATAAGGCCGATTGTTCCTATACTAATCAAATCTTCAATATTTATCCCTGTATTTTCAAACTTTCTTGCTATATATACAACTAAGCGTAAGTTGCGTTCAATCAGTAACGATCTTGCTGCCTGATCTCCTTTTGGCAATTTATTCAAAAGAACTTCCTCTTCTTCTTTCGTTAACGGTGGTGGCAACGCTTCACTTCCACCGATATAATAAATTTCATCGGTCTTAATTCCTAATTTCAACAATACTTTATACCAAAGGTATACTAAATAAAATTTTAATTTCATCATATTATCCCGCCTCCCATTATTAAGCAATTACCATTTTTTGCGAAATTAACATTTTCGGATGCACAATACATTGATACTCTCCATTGGTTGACAACTGTTGTGTATTCAATCCAATCAATACTTTGCTGACTACAATAGAACTACCTTCATGATAAATTTGCACACTGTCTGGCTTAATTGCCCATAAAAATTGATTCTCTACTCCTACTGCTCTGAAAGGAATTAAGCGTAATTTTGTCGCCCAGCCAGAATCATTTTCTGGTATTTGAGGAATCTCTGTTTTGGAATAAATTTGTTCTGTTAACCAAGCTGGCAAGCAATGCTCTAATGATGAAATATGCATAATCATAACGGGTGTTTTTGTTAACGGGTCGTAAAGTTGGTTCCCACTATCAATTAAACCTGCGAGTTCTAGTTCCTCTTCAGCTAATTGAATTTTCAATTTCACAATTTGGTCATAGTGTATTTTTGTAACCTCTACGCTTTCAATACGCTTTTTAGAAAAATAATAAATTACTGGAAAACCAAAAACAACAAACAACCAGCTAATTGGATCACCGTAAGAAATTGATTGAGATTGAACCAATCCATTTACCATTTCATTCGTTTGCAAAAAGAAATGAGTCCCAATTAACCCTCCGCCAACCATAAAGGTTACAAAGTAAAAAGTAAAAACAGTTTGTGCATAGTTTCTAAACGTTGTAAACCCAAATGCTGTATACACAATAAGTAACGAGTACAGTAGTTTCATAATTGGATGTGTCATCATAGAAGCAAAAGGAGTAAAGGCAAAAATAACAATGGTTGAACCTATAAATGCCCCTAACACAAGCCTCCATCTTTTGATCTTCTTTTTTAACACGGTTGCTGTTAATAAAAGTAAAAGAAAATCAATGCAGGCGTTTAACAACCAAACAACGTCGGCGTAAACAACCAAACAATTCACCTCTTTTTTTAAGTTGAGACTAGTATAATGCATATCCAATAGGAAAGTGTGTCAATTTGCGGAGGTGTTTTTTTGTTATTTTGTGCTTTCTAGACAAAATCTGTCGGTAAAAAATAAAAGTATATGTTTCATAGAATACTATATCTTTTTACTTATATATTAAGTGAAACTTTAATCACCCCGCACGAATCAGGCTGCCCAGCAAATAGCGGGATAAATCGAAATATATAAAATAAAAAAAGACCTGCTTAGCAGATCTTTTCCCTGTATAAAACAAAAAAGGAGCATAAAAACTCCTTTTCTTTTATCGTCTACGACGGTTACGTAAGAATGCTGGAATATCGATGTCATCTGAATCTGTATGACGCTCATGCACAACCGGCTCTTCACGTTTCATTTCACGCTTAACTTCACGTTGTTTTGAAGGTTGAGCTACTTGCTGTTGCTGTTGTTGCGTGTGATTCGCAGTCGGACGGATAATTGGTTTTGGTGGCTGCGTCGAAGCACTATCATCAAAACCAGTTGCAATTACAGTTACAACGATATCATCTTTTAATCCTTCATTAATAACAGAACCGAAGATCATATTTACTTCTGGATCTGAAGCTGAAGCTACAATGTCTGCCGCTTCTTGTACTTCATATAAGCTTAAGTTAGCTCCACCCGTAATGTTCATGATAACACCTTGAGCTCCATCAATAGATGTTTCTAATAATGGACTAGAAATCGCTTTTTTCGCAGCTTCAGCAGCACGATTTTCTCCATTACCAGAACCAATACCCATTAAAGCAGAACCTCTATTAGACATAATTGTCTTTACGTCTGCGAAGTCTAAGTTAATTAAACCTGGTGTTGCAATTAAATCAGAAATACCTTGAACACCTTGACGTAATACGTTATCTGCTTCACGGAATGCTTCTAACATCGGCGTATTTTTATCAACAATCTCTAATAAGCGATCGTTTGGAATTACAATAAGCGTATCTACATTTTCTTTAAATGCCGCAATACCAGATGCTGCTTGCGTTGCACGTTTACGTCCTTCAAATGTAAATGGACGTGTCACAACACCAACTGTTAATGCACCTAATTCTTTTGCAACTTGAGCAACAACTGGAGCTGCACCAGTTCCAGTTCCGCCGCCCATACCAGCAGTTACGAAGACCATATCCGCACCACGAAGTGCTTCTTGGATCTGTTCTTTACTTTCTTCTGCAGCTTTTTTCCCTACTTCAGGGTTTGCACCTGCACCAAGTCCACGTGTTAATTTTCCACCAATTTGCATTTTTGTTTCAGCTTTTGATAGATTTAATGCTTGTGCATCAGTATTCACAGCGATAAAGTCTACACCTTGTACACCGTGTTCAATCATACGGTTTACAGCATTGTTTCCGCCACCGCCGACACCGATAACTTTTATATTCGCTAATTGATCTTGAGTAGTATCAAACTCTAACATGTCGAAATCCCCCTAGAACCTCATTTTTCGTGTCCAATTTTAATCCCATAAATAACGGAATACACGTTTTACTTTTGACATCATACGTTCATCATTTTGATTATTATTGTTTTGATTACGAGTTTTTTGTTTCGCAGGTTGCTGTTGTACCGGCGTTGGTGCTGGTGCTGGTACTGGTTCAAAATGTTCTTGCTTTTCCTGCACATTTTTCCCACGTAATTTAGCTTTTTGATAAGAATGTTTAATTAATCCTACTCCACTTGTATATTGGGGCTCACGCACACCAATATAATCAGGAGTCGCTATACGAACATTTTCATGTAAAATATCATATGCAAGATCAAGAACACCCGGCATAGAAGCAATTCCACCAGTTAGTACATAGCCAGAAGCTACTTGCTTTACTCCTAACTTACGCACTTCATCTTGAACAAACATTAAAATTTCCTCTACACGAGCCTCTATTATATCCGATAATTCCAACTGAGAATATTGTTCTGTTTGATCGCTTCCCATAATAGGAACCGTAAACATCTCTTCTTCAGATGCTGTATCATAAAAAGCATGTCCATATTTCAACTTTATTTGATCTGCATTGTCTGTTGAAGTTTTCAACCCAATCGCAATATCCTTCGTTATATGGTCTCCACCTAACGGTAATACGCTCGTCGCTTGTAACTCTCCATCTTTAAAAATAGATAAAGTTGTAGATCCTCCCCCCATATCAACAAGGGCTACTCCTCTATGTTTCTCATCTGAAGATATAGCAACTGTTGCAGCCGCTAAAGGTTGAAGACAAATATCAACTATTTCAAGACCTGCTTTTTCTACACAACGAAGTAGGTTATGTAGTAAAGTTCTCGAGCCTGTTATAAGTGTACCTTCCATTTCTAATCTTACACCGATCATCCCGCGTGGATCGTTAATCTCGTCAAGACCGTCTACGATGAACTGTCGAGGTACCACATCAATAAACTCACGCTCTGGAGCAATTGACACAACTTGTGCTGCATCTAGAACGCGTAAGACATCTTCATTCCCGATTTCACGATCTTCATTTGAAACAGCGACTACTCCGTGACAAGGAAGTAGCTGTACCTGGTTTGCATTGACACCTACTACAACTTGCTCAATGTGGATTCCCACCATGCGCTCAGCTTGTTCAATTGCTTTTTTAATTGATCGAACAGTCTCGTCTATATCAACTATCGATCCCTTCTTTAAACCATTTGATTTTACATTTCCAACACCAATAATGTTTAAGCTGTCATTAACCATTTCACCAATGATGACTTTAACATTGGATGTACCGATGTCAAGACTAACATATATTTCATTGCTGTTCATTCTTTGGCACCTCCTTCTTTATTTATACCATACAACTCAATATATGGAACAACAATCGCAACTTTACTATTTATAAGAAAAATATTCAACGTCTTTATACGTTTCCCTTTTTTAACCCTATATTTTTCTTATTTTTATTTAACATTCATTTAAGAATATCGCAGTAAACTGTGAATAACTGCTTATCTTGAAATAATTCTATTTCAAGTGTAAAGATTACCGCCAAGTATAAGTCTACACTAAGATGTACTCATAGAAAAGTGAAACTTGTACCAATCCTAGTATGAATCTAAGAATTTTTACATCTTTTTCATCAAATGAACCATTCTTGTAAATTCAGATGCATTCAATAGAACGTTCGTTTCGTTTTTTCTACAGGGACGTAGTAAAAACTATCGTTCTATTCTTTTTTTTCTTCCGCTCCTAATTCTTTCGTATATGCCCCTACTTCTAAATCAATTAATACCTTTTTACCCGGTTCAATTGTTTTTAAGATAAGCGGATAAGCTTCCATACGCTTTGCGAAATTTTGAATCGTAGTGCTCACTTCGTACCCTTCGTTCATATATAAAGTAAGGTGATCTTCATTCGCATTCGTCGGTGAATAACGAATTTCAGAAATAGACCTTAAAATAGTTGGTGTTAATTTTTCAAGCTCAGCAATTAACTCCTTCATTTTTTCCTCTTTAAAAGGTTCAAAAATTGGTGCTGCAACAGGAAGTTTTCCGTTCGGAAGTACATCAAGTGTTTTCCCGTTCTCTAGTAACGGTTGTAATTTCCCATCTTTGTTTATATAACCAATCGTTAAATATTCTTCAATATGAACATCAATTTTATTTGGAAAACGTTTTTTTACATTTACTGCTTTAATTTCTTTTCGTTTCGTTAGGTTTTCTTCTGCTTTATGTGCTGTCACTCGGAAATAACTTGTATCATACGTCACACCTGATTCCTTCATCACTTGTTCATCTGTCATATAATGATTTCCAAACACACTTATCTTTTTGATATTGCTTAGCGGAGACCGAAAATAAATTAAAAAGAGCACTAATAAAAATAAAATTGATATGTATAAAATCAACCGATGATTAACATTTTTCTTGTTTTTCTTCTGTTGATTTTTTAACTTTGGTACACGATCCTGTAGTTTAATCACTTTACTATTTTTCATGTACGATCCCCCTACGTAACATAAAAAACGGCATGTTCCTCATGCCGTTCTTATCTTCTTATTATAACATAAATGATAATGAGCGGAACGAATAACCGTTATCTTCCAATGATTTCTACTTCTGTATGCATTTCTACGCCAAATTTATCCTTGATTGTTTGTTTTATTAATGCAATTAAAGATAAGACATCTTGCGCACTGGCTCCCCCAGTGTTAATAATAAAATTCCCATGCATTTCAGAAATTTGAGCTCCGCCTATTTGATAACCACGAAGCCCCGCCTTTTCTATTAAGTCTCCTGCAAAGTATGGGATTGGATTCCGAAATATGCTTCCTGCACAAGGATGATTCCACGGCTGTGTTTCACGACGGTAGTCTTTATTCTTTTGCATGACGCTTACGATTCCCTCACGCTCTCCTACCTGCAATTGAAACTCAGCTTCCAAAACAATACCAGGACGTTTCGTTTGCAATACAGAAGTACGATAGGAAAACTCCATTTCTTCATGTGTTAACCAATCAATTGTTCCGTTTTCAAACAAAATAAGAGCTTTTGATAATATGTTTGATATATCCGATTTATGTGCTCCAGCATTCATATACACTGCACCACCAACACTTCCTGGAATACCACTGGCAAATTCCAGACCGGATAACCCTTGACGACTAAGTAAAGTTGATAATTTAATAAGGGGATACCCACCACCAACTCTTACTCTATGTTTTTCGACTTCTAAGTGGTCTAATCCTTCTCCTAAACGAATAACGACACCTTCTATACCTAGATCAGATACAAGAAGGTTCGAACCTCGACCAATTACAGTCCACTTTGTTTTATATTTTTTTACTAACTGCAACGTTTTTTCAATACTGGCAACATGATTTGGCACAATTAAAATATCAGCTGGTCCACCTATTTTCATAGTGGTATAACGCGCTAACGCTTCATTCACTAACACGCGACCAACATTTGCTTCTATAAGCTCATTTACTAATTGCTCCATAAACAATCTCCCCCATACTAAGTATCCTTATTACAGTAGTATGCAGGGCGTTCACCTAACGTTATTTTTTTACAAGCTTATTCATTACTTCATACAGCTTATTTGCTGCATCTGGAATACCTAATTGCCCCGCAGCCAGCTTCATATTTTGTAATGTTTGTGCATCTAATAAAATCTCATCAATATCACGAATAAGCGTTTCTGCTGTTAAGTCTTTTTCAAGCAACATTTTTGCTGCTCCTTTATCGACAACGGAACGTGCATTCTTTTCCTGATGGTTATTTGTTACGTAAGGACTAGGTATTAACACACTTGGCTTACCTAACGCGGTTAATTCTGCAAGTGTTGTTGCCCCCGCTCTTGAAACAACAAGATCTACCCCTGTAAGTACCTCTGGCATATTATGAATGAAAGGTTTAATAATAACATTATTCGGATTCCCTTTTTGCTTCACTGCTTCCATCACTTTGTCATAATGAACTTCACCTGTTACATACAATATTTCGTAACTTTTATTTCCAAACTGTTCAATTGCCTCTACGAAAGCATCGTTAATCGGTCTAGCCCCACGACTTCCACCAAAAATAAGTACCGATTTTTTAGGAAGAGATAAACCTACTGAACGTTTTCCTTTCATTCCATTCTGATCCATTACTTCTGATGCTCTTGGATTTCCTGTCATCACCACTTTTGACTGTGGAAAATGTTCTGCAGCCGCTTCAAAACAAACCGCAACTTTATCAACATAGCGGCTTAAAAATTTATTCGTTACACCAGGTACACTATTTTGTTCATGTACAATGGTTGGAATACCTAATTTTGCTGCAGCATATACAACTGGTCCACATACATATCCACCCGTTCCAATCACAATATCCGGATTAAAACGACGAATATATCGTTTACTATCTTGTACACCCTTTAGGAAACGCATCACCGTTTTCACGTTATCTAACGATATTTTACGCTTAAATCCACTTATAACAATAGATTGAAACGGTATGCCTGCTTTTGGAACGATTGTGCTCTCTAATCCACTCTCCGTACCAATATATAAAAACCTTGCTTCCGGATTTAATTTTTTTATTTCTCTTATTAGAGCAAGAGCCGGATAAATATGACCTCCAGTGCCCCCACCACTTACTAATACACGCACTACTAACTCCTCCGCTTCTCTTTTCTTATTTCAGTCGTATTTATTTCTATATACATCATGTTTCTTCGCGCACATACGAAAAACCCTGTCTTATAAAACAGGGTTTAGTAGCGAGAATGGCGACTTATATTTAATAATACACCTACTGCCATTAACATTAATGTCAAACTTGATCCACCATAACTTAAAAACGGCAAAGTAATACCTGTTACAGGCATCAATCCTGTTACAACACCAACATTAATCATTACTTGAATCGCAATCATCGCCACAATACCTACTGCTAAAAACGTACCATATAAATCTGGCGCTCCTAAAGCTATACGAATCCCACGCCATAATAATAGACTAAATAATAATAACACAAATGAACCACCAATAAAACCTAATTCCTCGGATAAGATTGCAAATATAAAGTCTGTTTGCGGTTCAGGTAAATAAAGAAACTTTTGTCTACTTTGTCCAAGTCCAAGCCCGAATAATCCACCAGGTCCAATTGCGAGTAACGATTGAATAATTTGAAATCCACTTCCAAGCGGATCTGACCACGGATCTAAATATGATGTAATACGTTTCATTCGATACGGTGCTGATGCAATTAGCCCTACAAATCCTGCTACACCAAGCAAACCAAACATTGCAAAGTGAAAGACCCTTGCTCCCGAGATAAATATCATAATAATACATGTCCCAACCATTACCGTTCCTGTGCCAAGATCTGGCTGTAACATAATCATCCCAAAAGCAAGAAATACAAAACTAAGAGCTGGTAGTAAACCACGTTTAAAAGAGGTAATTAATTTTTGTCGTTCCGCTAAAAATTTTGCTAAAAAAATAATCATCGCAAACTTCATAAATTCTGACGGTTGAATGGAAAATGCCCCGATTCCAATCCAACTTCGCGCTCCTCCTCGAACAAGTCCTACCCCAGGAACAAGAACAAGAATAAGAAGAATGAAGCAAACTAGCAAAATTACTTTTGAATACGTACGCCACACCCAATAATCAATTTTCATAATTAAAAACATTGCCACTACACCAATACTTGCAAATAGCAATTGCCTTTTTGCAAAAAAGAATGAGTCCCCCATTTTATAAGAGGCCCAAACCGCACTCGCACTATACACCATAACCATTCCGATTGTTAACAACGCAAGTGTAACGATGATGAGAATAAAATCAGGGGTTTTCTTCATTACCCATAAACACCACCTCTTTAGGCAGAAACTTTTGCCCTATGTAACAAAACATCAGTAGGTATTAGCCTACTGATGTTTTGATTTACTTTATATAAGTTTATGCACAGCTTGTATAAACATGTCTCCTCTTTCTTCAAATGTTTTAAATTGATCCCAGCTTGCACATGCTGGAGAAAGAAGAATTACATCGCCATCTGTAGAATGAGCATAAGCTTTCACTACCGCTTCATCTAAAGTATCGACACTTTCAATTGTATCTAATCCCGCTTTTTCTGCAGCTCTTACTAATTTTGGAGCTGTTTGTCCAAATGTCACAATTGCTTTTACATTTTTGAAATACGGAATTAAATCATCGAATTCATTTCCACGATCAAGCCCACCTGCTAATAACACAATCGGTTGTGTAAACGCAGATAAAGCTTTCTCAGTCGCTAACATATTCGTTGCTTTTGAATCATTATAAACCTTACGATTGTTAATAGTTGTTACATATTCTAAACGATGTTTTACACCTGTAAAACGTTTTAACACCGCCGTAATCGCTTCATTAGAAACACCTAATAATTTTGCGATACTCATCGCTGCTAAAATATTTTCTAAATTATGTTGACCAGGTAAAACGATATCGCCTACTTCAACAACTTTTTCACCTTTAAAACAAAGAGCATTCTCTTTTATACACGCACCATCTTCAATTTCTTTCGTTGTCGAGAATAGTACTTTTTGCCCTTTACTATAAGCAGATAAAGCCATCACATCTGCATCATCTGCATTTATTACACTATAATCATTTTCTGTTTGGTTTTTAAAAATATTTGCTTTTGCTAAACCATATTCCTTCTTCGTCCCGTGATAATCTAAGTGGGCCTCAAATAAATTTAAAAACGCAGCAATTTTAGGCTGGAACAATTCTACTCCCATCAGTTGAAACGATGAAAGTTCTGTAACTACAACTTCATTTTCTTTTGCATCCTGTGCTACTTCACACGCTACAGTTCCTATGTTCCCTGCAATTACAGGATGCTTTTGTCCTTCTTTTAGCATTTCAAATGCAAGCATTGTCGTCGTCGTTTTACCGTTAGACCCCGTAATCCCAACAAATGGCGCTTCTGAAATACGATATGCTAATTCAACTTCCGTAACAATTGGAATTTGCTTCTCTTTCGCAGCAACTAATATTGGATTAGAATACGGGATTCCTGGATTTTTTACTACAAGAGAAATATTTCTCTCTAACAATTCTAAAGGATGACCACCGCATACAACGTCCATTCCTTTTGCTTGTAATTCTGCAGCAAGTACATTATCCGCTAAAGGCTTTCCGTCATTTACAATTACATTTGCCCCTAATTTTTGTAACAGCGTAGCTGCTGCATAACCACTTTTTGCAATGCCTAATACAAGAATATTTTTATTTTGAAATTCAGTTACAGTTTTCAATTACATCCACACCCCGATATAAATTCCTAACACAGCTAATAAAAAGCCTACAGACCAAAATGTCACAACAACACGCCACTCTGACCAACCACATAATTCATAATGATGGTGTAATGGACTCATTTTAAAGACACGTTTTCCTGTTGTTTTAAAAGAAATGACCTGAATAATAACAGATAAAGTTTCCATTACGAATACTCCACCAATGATTACAAGTAGTAATTCTTGTTTTAATAAAATCGCTACAGCTGCAATGGCTCCACCTAAAGCTAAGGAACCTGTATCTCCCATAAACACTTTCGCTGGATTTGCATTGAATACTAAAAATCCAAGTACAGCTCCTACAACTGCCATACAGAATATCGCTACTCCAAATTGCTCTTGCGCTACTGCAATAATACTAAACGCTCCAAATGCAATAGCAGCTGTTCCTGATAATAAACCATCTAAACCGTCAGTTAAGTTAACTGCATTTGATCCACCAATAAGCATAAATAATACAAGTACAAAATACGCCCAACCTAGTTCAAACTTAACATCTGTTCCCGGAATCATGATGTATGTGTGGAACGCTTGCCCTTTTCCAATTAAAAAGAACGCAATAGCAATAACAAGCTGACCTACTAATTTTTGTTTTGATGTTAAACCAAGATTTCTCTTCTTAACTACCTTTATGTAGTCATCTAAAAATCCAATTAATCCGTAGCCAAATGTCACTAATAATAATAACGAAACCTCTGCACCTAAATGATTAAACTTAATCGCCATAATAAGTGAAGTTACCATCATAGATACATATATGACAATACCACCCATTGTAGGTGTCCCTGATTTTTTTTGATGTGACTTTGGTCCCTCATCACGAATACTCTGTCCGAACTTTAATTTCCTTAAAAATGGAATAAACAATGGCGAAAGGGCAACAGAAATTAAGAATGCTACCCCAGCCGTTACTAATAAACCTTGCTCAAGCACATGTAGTCCTCCTCTCACGTTGTTACTCTTCGTTGTTTAAACGCTCTGTAATTGCTTCTTTAGCGACTTCACGATCGTCAAAATGATGAACGTCTTTACCAATAATTTGATACGTTTCATGACCCTTACCAGCAATAATGATGATATCTTCAGCTTTCGCGTTAGCAATTGCATGGTATATCGCTTCTTTTCTATCAATAATTACTTCATAATTATTCCCATTTGCACCCTGCACCATATCATCTAAAATAGCCCCTGGCTCTTCACTTCTTGGATTATCTGAAGTGTAAATTGCATGAGTTGCATATTTTGTTGCAACATTTGCCATAATTGGTCTCTTTGTTCGATCTCTATCTCCACCACAACCGACGATGCAATATACATCGCCTTTTGCAAACTGTTTTGCTGTTTTTAATACATTCTCTAAGCTATCTGGTGTATGTGCATAATCAACAATAACTGTATAATTTTGTCCACCATCAACTACTTCAAAACGTCCTGGAACTCCAGCTAGTTGCTTTATTACATCAATAACCGTTTCTAAACTTACACCAGAAACAAGTCCTGCCGCTGTTGCCGCTAGTACGTTATATACATTAAATTTCCCAATCAATTTCATCGTAACATTTACACTTTCATACGGTGTTACAAGCGTAAATGTAGTTCCACCACTCGTCATAACGATATCTTTGGCCATAATATCACTTGTTGTATCAATTCCATACGTTACAACAGTTGCCGCAGTACTTCTCATATATTCCGCAGTTACAGCATCATCGTTATTCAGTACCGCGTACTTTTCACGATCATGGTTATAACTATTGCCAAGTTGTGCAAATAGCAACCCTTTTGCATGTTTATATTCTTCCATCGTTTTATGATAGTCTAAATGATCTTGTGTTAAATTTGTAAACACTGCTACATCGTAATCACATCCGTGTACACGACCAAGATCTAAAGCATGTGACGAAACTTCCATTACTGTACTATCTACACCGTGCTCAACCATTTTTAAAAATGTCTGTTGAAGTGTTAGTGCATCTGGTGTTGTATTTTTCACCTCAAATGTTTCATCACCGATTTTCATATTAATCGTTCCAATTAGCCCCGTTTTATGACCATGTGCGCGCATAATCTCATCCATAATATGCGATGTTGTTGTCTTTCCATTTGTACCTGTAATTCCGATTAAATGTAACTTGTGTGTTGGTTGACCATAAAAATAATCAGCTAAAACCGCTAACGAACGAAAAGTGTTTTTCACAAGTACAACTGGAACGTCAACATCAATTGGTCTTTCCGCAACAATAGCAGCCGCTCCTTGTGCCGCTGCTTGCTTAGCAAAATCATGGCTATCAACCGTATATCCTTTCATACATACAAATAAGCTTCCCTCTTTCACTTTACGTGAATCAGCTTCTATAGATGTGATTTCTGGATTTTCTTTTGGAACAACTGGAAAATCATGCAAACATGATAAAAGTGTATGCAACTTCATTTCACTAAACCCTCTCTACATTGTGTATTTATCTCTTTTTTAATAAGCAACACGTTACCTCCTAAATATGTAAAATAGGAGGTAAGTGCTACTGTGTCTAATAAATAGACTTATTTATAATTGGGGCTCTTACAGCCTCAAATTAAGTAACTCTTCTATAAAGAACTCACTTCCACCAATTGTACCATAAAACGTACTAGGTTACCTTTAATTCCCGAAGTAAATTCTAATTTTTGAGCCTTCTTTCACTTTAGCTCCTGCTTCTGGGGATTGTTTAATTACTTTCTCTCCGTCTCCACTTATATCAAGCTTCAAATCGACGAGTTGTGTCTGTAAGTCTTTCTTTTTCATACCAATTAAATTCGGAACTTCCACAGTTGGTGTATCGCCCCATTTATATTCTCTCTCAACTTGTTCTTTTCTCGGTTTCACTCCCATAACAGGAAGTGCATCCCGAAGAATATTCCCAACAATTGGAGCTGCTACTACTCCACCAAATTGCGTTACACCTTTCGGATTATCAACAGCAACATAGACAACAATTTCCGGATCATCTGCTGGAGCAAAACCGATAAAAGATACTATATAATTATTCTCTAAATATTTACCATCTTTCACCTTTTGAGCCGTACCTGTTTTTCCACCTACACGATACCCATCAATGAAAGCACCTTTACCAGATCCCTTTGCTACAACATTCTCTAATGCATACCGAACTTTTTCTGAAGTTTCCTTGGAAATAACTTTTCTTTTTTCCACAGGTGTCTTTTTACTTACAACTTGATTATTTTTCGGATCAATAAATTCCTTAGCTATATACGGTTGATACAATGTCCCACCATTTACAGCCGCTGCTACTGCTGCTACTTGTTGAATTGGTGTTACAGAAACTCCTTGACCAAATGAAGTAGTTGCTTGCTCAACTGGACCGACTTTATCTAAATTAAATAAAATCCCACTACCTTCACCTTGCAAATCAATTCCGGTTTTCTGTCCAAAGCCGAAATTACGAATGTATTTAAACAATCGGTCTTTACCAAGACGATCACCAAGTTCAATAAATCCTGGGTTACATGAGTTTTGAACTACTTCTAAAAACGTTTGGCTACCATGGCCTCCCGCTTTCCAGCATTTCAATCTAGCTCCACCCACTTCAGCTGCTCCATCATCATAAAACGTATCTTTCTCTAAGTCTACTAAATTTTCATTCAAGGCTGCTGCTAACGTAATGATCTTAAATGTTGAACCAGGCTCATACGTACTCCATACTGGTAAATTTCTATTATACACTTCTGGAGAAACACTTTGAAAATCTGCTGGATCAAAACTCGGCCGACTCGACATACCTAAAATTTCACCATTTTTCGGATTCATTGCAATCGCAATCATACCATCTGGATTATATGTCGACTCTGCAATATTCATTTCTCTTTCCATAATTCTATTAATACGTGCATCAATTGTTAAACCTAAATTCAAACCAGCTTCTGGTTTTTTGAAATCATCGCCAACATTAGGCATCCTTTGGCCTTTTGCATCTGCAAAAAAACGCACATGACCTTCATCACCATTTAGCTCTTTATCATAATATTTTTCCAGTCCCATAAGACCTTGGTTATCACTACCTGCAAACCCTAATACGTGTGATAAAAAGTTGCCAAATGGATAGTACCGGATAGAGTCCTCTGCGATATAAACACCTTTCAAACTTAATCCTCGTACCTCTTTCGCTTTATCATGTGATATTTTTCTTCCACCTTTATCTAACCTTACAATCGATTCTTTTTTTGTAATCCGCTTATAAACCTCATCTTTTTCCACACCTAATACTGCAGCTAACTTCTCTGCAGTCTCTGCTGGTTTTTTAATTTGCCTCGGTACAACAAAGACAGTTGGGGCACTTTTATTCGTAGCAAGTTCCACACCATTCCGGTCTAAAATCTTCCCACGTTCAGGTTCAAAAGTAATATTACGACTCCATGAATCTTTCGCACGATCCGTTAACATATTCCCAAGAAAAAATTGCACATATCCAAGACGAATATCGATGATAGTGAAAATAAGTATACCTGATATGAGTATAAAAATAAGTCTTTTTCTAACTGTTACATTTGATACACGCATATTGGAACAAGCCTCCCTTACGCCTAGCTTGTTCCAATATATGCTTGTACTTATTTAATTAGAACTTCTTCTCTTTTACCATTACTGTTTTTCTGCTTCTTGTTGTGGTTCAAGTGGCGGTACAAGTGTTACACCTAACTCTGTACCAGGTTGTAACAATGTTCCTTCTGCCACACTTTGTTCAGTTACATATCCGGTACCAGTAGGTTTTAGGTTAAGCTTTAATGTTTTCGCTAAATTCATAACATCACGCAGTGCCCAGCCTTGTATATTTGGCATTGTAGGTTTATCTCCTACTAAGAAGACTCGGTCACCTTTTAATGTTTGCTCAGTTGCTTTTGGCACTTGCTGCTGCACTTTCCCTTCACCTAATACGATTGGACGAAGTTTTGCTTTATCAATTGCTTTTTTCGCTTCTTCCATCGTTTTCCCTGTTACATCCGGAACGACAGTTTGTTGTTCTTTCACATATTTTTTCGGGTCTTTTATTTCATTTGGCTTAATCTTTAAATACTCTAAACTATTTTTAGTTACATATTTAAAAATATCAGCTAAAGGCTGTGCGCCATTCTCATCATCTTTCAATTTCGGCTGTTTTACAGCTACATACACAACAAGTTGTGGATCGTCCATAGGTGCCATCCCTAAGAATGAGAATATATAATTCTCTCTTCCCGTCATATAGCCACCTTTTCCATCCGGAATTTGCGCTGTCCCTGTTTTACCACCAACTGAATACCCATCAACTTTATAAGCAGTTCCTGTTCCTTTCGGCGATGTAACAACACGTTCTAATAACTGTCTTACTTGCGCTGCTGTTTCTTTCGTAACAGGTTTTCCCACTTCCTCTGGCTTATGTTCTAATTTTACTTCGGCTGTTATTGGATCTACAATTTTATCAATTGTATAAGGCTTCATCATTTTTCCATCATTTGCAATAGCAGTTGCAGCTTGCACAAGCTGAATTGGCGTTACAGTAGAACCTTGTCCAAAAGCTGTTGTTACTTGCTGTATTTGTTGATCAAATACAATTGCATTTGAACCTTCACCAGGTAAATCAATGTTCGTTTTTTCATCTAATCCAAAACTATGAATATACTTTCGGAAACGTTCGGGGCCAAGTTTTTGATCCCCTAAAATTGCAAACGCTACGTTGGAAGAACGCTCTACCCCTTCATCAAATGTGATAGATCCCCATCCAGCGCCACCGTTATGATCTTTTATTTTTCGGTTCCCGACTTGATATGTACCAGACTGATAATAATCTTGTCCTTTATACACACCTTCATTAATAGCTGCTGCTAACGTGAAAATTTTCATTGTTGATCCAGGTTCAAATGCATTTGCAATTGCATCATTGAAGAAATATTTAATTTGACGATCATTTGGATCATAACTAGGTTTACTAGACATCGCTAATATTTTCCCTGTTTTTGGATCCGCAACAATCCCTATTAAACTTTCTGGGTCGTAATGCTTACTTGCAGCTTTCATCGCATCTTCTAAATAACTTTGAATACGTTGATCTATCGTTAAATACGCGTTATCTCCGTTTTTAGGTGCCTCTACGTTCACTTTTCCACCGTCAAGAGACACTCCTTTACGATCGCCTGTATAAGCTACTTTGCCGTTAGAAGCACTTAAATATTTATCTAAACTTTTTTCTAAACCAAATTGCCCTACCGAAGTCCCCTCTTCATTCGGTTTAGCATGACCTATAACGTAAGATGCAAAATCACCGTTCGGATACACTCTTGCATTTTCAGTAATAAAAGATATGCCTGGCAATTTCAATGCTTCTATTTGTTCCTTCTGTTCTTTCGTCAAATCTTTACCTAGTGTTCCAAATTCGACTTGACTTTTATCTTTTTTATTTAACGTGGCTAAAATCTTCTCTTCATCTTTTCCGAGTACTCCCGCAATTTTCTTTGCAGTATCCTCTTTATTTTCAACATGATTCGCACCTTTTAATTCCGCTACAAGTTTATAAGAGTTTGCATCTTGCGCTAGTACATGACCGTTTTGATCATAAATCGTCCCGCGATTTGCTTCTAGAACTCCTTTTTTACTATGTTTTTGCTGAGCAAGTTTATCCAAATCTTGATTATGAACAGTTCCTGTTGCTTGTATGTAAAAAAATCGGGCTAACAATAGCAAAAAGAGCAGGAGGAATAAAATCATAAAATACCCTGCTCCCTTATTGGTATGAAATTTAGTCATATTTCTTTTCATTTTCCCTTCACACCTATTGCCTTATTTGAGGCCCTTCACATTATTCGCATTAATTTCTAGCCCGTGTTTTTTTGCAACTTCAGCGATTCGTTCATAGCGACTTAACTTCTCTACTTCAGCCTGTAACTCTTGATTTTCTTTTTGCTGCTGTACAATTTTTTGTTCTATCGTCGCTGCTTCTACATTAACTTGATAAAGGCCTGCTTTATTTCCAATAAACGCTACACAGGCATACAATAAAAAGCCAATAAATGCTACATACAACAGTTTTTCGATTCTTGTAATCTTCGCTTTAGCTTTTGGCTGAACCATCTGCTGTGGGGGCGTTTGAATCTGTATCTCTTCTTGCGCTTGTTGTTTGTACTTTACAGCTAAGTTACTCATACCTCTCTCCCCTTTTTATCGTTTTTCAGCGATTCTCAATTTCGCAGAACGCGCTCGATTATTTTCTTCTAACTCTATATCAGAAGGTAAAATCGGTTTTCTTGTAATAAGTTTTAATTTCGGCTTAAATTCATCAGGAATAATCGGTAATCCTGGTGGCAATTGTGGCGTTGTACTATTTCGCTTAAACGTCGTTTTACAAATACGGTCTTCTAAAGAATGGAATGTTATAACACTAACTCTTCCACCTGGCTTGACCATGTCAATTGCAGATTCCAACGCTTCTTCAAATACTTTCAATTCATCATTTACAGCAATACGGATTGCTTGGAACACTCGCTTCGCAGGATGTCCACCCGTTCTACGAGCAGGAGCTGGAATACCCTCTTTAATTAGTTCTACTAATTCTCCTGTCGTTTCAATAGCTTTATTCTCACGATACGCCTCAATTTTCCTTACTATTTGTTTTGAAAATTTCTCTTCACCATACTGGAAGAAAATTCTTACAAGTTGTTCATATGACCAGCTATTTACAACATCATATGCTGTTAATGGGGCATCTTGATCCATCCGCATATCTAACGGTGCATCATGATGATAACTAAAGCCACGCTCTGGTGTATCTAATTGTGGGGATGAAACACCTAAATCAAATAAAATACCGTCTACTTCTGTTATACCTAATTCCTGTAGTTTTTCAGATAAATAACGGAAATTACTCTTTACTGTTATGAACTGCTCACCGTATGAAGAGAATTTTTCTTTCGCATTTTGAATCGCTATCTCATCTTGATCAAACGCGATTAATCTTCCACCTTCAGTTAATTGGGATAATAAATAAGAACTATGTCCTCCTCCCCCCAGTGTACAATCTACATATGTACCATCTGGCTTTATATCTAAGCCGTCTACTGTTTCCTTCAAAAGCACTGTTACATGTTTAAACATTGTTGCACCTACTCTTTTTCCAATTAATTATGTTGAATGCATCTCCTCCCCCAAACGCATATTTCACGATTAGAGAACGAAATACTATGAAAGAACGACTCATTTAACTTGCCTACAAAGGCAGCATACTATACAAATCGCTATTTTCTTTTATTATATACTAAATTTTATCATTTTTTGCGGGAATTTAAATAAAAAACTGTCGAAAAAGATGATAATACGTTTACATTTTGTGCTATTTTGTCATATATTTAAGTATCCTGCATAATTACGATATTCACTTTTTTAAAATTAATAATTCAGAAAAATTTCACTTCACAGTAAATTCAACAGGACAAAAATAAAATCCTGCTCCTAAGAGCAAGATTCTATAGTTTTATAACATGATGTTTTCCGTCCCAAGAAAACGGTTTTTCCATTACACGATCAACGAAATCCAAACCGAACTGATTTAAATAGTAACATACATTCCACACACGCTCTTGCGGCGCCCCTAATGGACGAAGTGCAAATTGTATGCGACGGAATTTATTTAGCTGTACTTCATGTTTTTTCTCAACATTTCTTTTCAACATTCTTTCCAACAGTTCAATTTGTTCATTAATTTTGAATTCATTTTTCCCTGCAAACGCACTTAATCCAGGATCTATTTTCTTCACAAACTGTTGTAATGACGTATGGATATCAATTATTTCTTTTTTCGCCTCTACAAATCGATCATCTATCGGTTCCTCTATTTGATTAGATAACCAGTTTTCACGCAACTTATCTACGTTATTTAAAAACGGATCACTGTCTTGCAATTGCAAATCGTATAAATCTGTCGCTATATCCCTCTCTACATAAGTGATTGTAATACGCGGAACGACAGGCGGCATTTGGAAACCAATCGTATGGAAAACTTGTTGCAATTCACTCCAGTAAGCTAATTCCCCTGGTCCTCCAATAAACGCAAGCGTAGGAAATAGATACTCTTGCATAAGAGGGCGCGTTACAACATTATTACTAAAGCGTTCCGGACTTCTTTCCATCTCTTCCATCAATTCCTCATATGAAAAGGAATACGCTCCATCCTTCCCTACAAACTTCCCTTGATCGTCTTCAAGTAATACTCGCTCATTATCAATTTCCATGAATATATGTACTGCATTATACTTTGTTTCAATAATTGGTTTATATCCTAATTCTTTAATTACTTCCTGTTGGTTATGAAGCCCCTCTTGCACTTCTTTATACTTACCTATAATTCGCTTGAAAAACGGCACTTCTAATTTTCTTAATTCAGGATGATGCGAATCAACAAGAATTAAACCAGAATTAACGAACATTTTCATAATAAGATGGGCAAAGAAATCTACATACGTATTCGATTTCCCCAAAGAATCATCAATAAATTGCAGTACATCCTTTGTAAAATTCGTTTCAGGGTATGTTTTGAAAATTTCTTCAATCCACTTTCTACAGTCTTCCAAAGAAAGCTCGGACTCTGAAGCACTCGCCACTTTCGGATTACGGTCATGAAAAATAGTCTTTTTTATTTTTTTATTCTTCGTTACAAAAGTATGATTAATTTCATCCATATCATGGTCTTCACCAGCAATCCAGAAAACAGGAACGACTTTAACACCTAAACTTTCTTCCTTTTCCCTCGCAAGCTGTAAAACTGAAATAATTTTATGAATTGTATAAAGTGGTCCAGTTAATAACCCAGCTTGTTGTCCAGCTATAACAACATATGTATTTTCATCTCCAAGCGCTTTTACATTTTGAATCGTAGCTTCTCCCGCTTGTAATTTTGTATTATATTCTAATAAATGCGCTACTAAGTCTTGGCGGAAAAACTCCCTCTCACACAAATCATGTACACGCTGTTTAAAAGCATCTTCTGTTAACATATAGTCAAAACACGACTGTATCTCTTTTTTACCGTTCATATAGTCCGCTACAACACCTTGTTGCGGAACAGAGATTTCTTTTATCTCCATATAATTCTTCCTTTCGTATCCTGTTCTCTCACCAATCCACATTGTAGTCAATGTTGCACGTAAAAGCAAAGAATTACACTTATTCTTTTATTTCTAATCCTTTTATTGCATCGAACAAAAATTGCAGTGTCGGAACAGATCGTTGCTGTTTCTTAGCTTCTTCTAATACATATCCAACAATCGCACCGATTTCCGTTTGTCTATTTGCCCTTACATCTGCCAGCATAGATGATGTATTACGAGACGTTCTTTCACATACGCGATGTACCATTTTCCATACCATTTCTTTTTCTTCTTTAACAAGAAAAACGACTTCCTGAAAAACTTGCTCCATCAATCGATAAAAAAACGGGTTCGTAATCAACTCTCCGTTCTGGACTTGTAATAATGCTGTCAATGGATTGATACATACATTAACTACTAATTTTTTGTGCATGACATCCTTCCAATCATCTTCTATTTGAATCGGAAAATGAGGAAATGGAAAGCAATTAAATATTTTTTCAAAATGTATAGACTGGCCGTGCACGATTCCAAACTTCGTTACACCTATTCCCGTATGATAAACGATATGTCTTTCTTCTTTTTTTGCACCATGCTCTACAATCCCAACCGCAATATTTTTATTCCTTATTTGCTGCATAGCATGAAGGTGCGACATTCCGTTTTGCAAAAAGATTAATGAGGATTCCCCTCGCACAAAAGGTAGTATGTCAGTTATATGATATTGCTTAACAGCAATAAATATATAGTCTAGCTTCTGGTCTAGCATACTTTCTATTGGTAAAACAGGTGGGAATACGGTTTCACGTTTTTCCTCCCTCATACAAGTTACACCCGTTCTATTCAATTCCTCAGCCTGTTTAGCTGTCCTTGTAAACAACGTAACATCTTGATTACTTTTTTGTAAATAAAATGCATATAACAGACCGATAGCTCCTGGTCCCACAACTCCGATTTTCATTTTCACACAAGGAACTCATATAAATACGTTACACAAGTCCCTTTCCCTCCCCCTTTTTATCCCGCAAACGCCTGATTGGTGCGGAATCATAATTAACTAAAGGTGAACAAATCCCACCGATTACAGTTTCACTTTACCTTTCTCAATTCCATGAACATAGTTTACAATTTCATTGCTCTTTAACAAACAAATGCAACCTCTACTTTCAATATGTATATACTACCTATTAATATGCTTCTACTCTTAGTTTAGCAAATCCTCAAAAAAATAATAAAAGAAATATACTATCTTCTTCATAAAAATAAAAAAATGAGTTATAATATTATTATAAATATTTTTACTTTTCTGCATTCAACGAGACAAGAAAAGGATGTGATGTTATGGGATTCCCAAAAGTTGAGCGCTTGCTCATCAATTATAAAACATTAGACGAATTTAAAAAATTTAAAGGTTGCGGAGCTCAAGAACTATCCATGTTAGAAGAATTACAGGCAAACATTATTGAAAACGATAGTGAATCTCCATTTTACGGTATTTATTATGGCGGATCACTAATTGCACGCATGAGTCTATATATGAAAAGGAACGGCGGAGAACCATTCGAAATTACAGGTACTTACCTAGAACTCTATAAACTTGAAGTGTTACCGACTTTCCAAAAACAAGGATTCGGAGAAATGCTTGTAAATTATGCGAAGGGGCTACAGTTCCCAATTAAAACGATCGCACGTATCCATTCAGCTGGTTTTTGGGATAAATTAAATTTCCAGCCTGTATCAGTACCTGATGGTGATTTTTATGTTTGGAACCCAGAAACAAATTTGAATACGGTTACAAACGAAGAGTCTGCATAAGAAATAAAAAAACAGCTACATAGCAGCTGTTTTTTTATTTCTTTAACTTTTCTAATTTCCCATTCGAACGAGCGCTATTTCTTTCCGCTACCATTACACTTCTTTTTTGATCGATATAATCAAGCAATGTTCTATACTCTTCCTCATATACTGATAATCGCTCCAAAAGACTCTCTCTCTCTGTTTGTAACGATTCAATTTGCTGTTGCAACACCATTAAAGAGTTTTCATCTTTATAATTTTGCAAGAAATCAATAACATCATTCAATGTAATTGACGTAGGCTCTACTACCTTTGTCTCTTTTACTTCATAATTTTCTACTTTACGTAGTTGCTTCGCTTCTTCAATACGTTCTTTGTATTGCTTTCTAACGTAAGAATTCCATCTAAAGCCACATGCTGCTGGTGTACGAGATAAATGTCTTCCCACTTCTTTAAAGGCAGATAATTGCGTTCCACCTTCTCGAATATGCCGGAGTACTACTTCTGCCAGAAGCAAATCTTCATCATCAGTCCAAGCATCTTGTCTTGTTGTCGCCATCTCTCTAGTCCTCCCTATGCATTTTTTATTAAGCATATGCAGTTACTAGAAAAGATAGAATACAACAAATAAAGAATAAGACAAAAAAAAAATAAACGCAGAAGATATCTTCTACGTTTATTTTCCCGCAATTACTTGCTGATTACTTCTTTACCTTTGTAAGTACCGCATGCTTTACATACACGGTGAGCTAATTTCGCTTCACCACAGCTTGGGCACTCTACCATACCAGGTACTGATAATTTGAAATGCGTACGACGCTTTCTTTTTACTGTTTTAGAAGTTCTTCTAAAAGGTACAGCCATTCTTCCCACCTCCTTAAAAGAAATAGTTATTTTCATATGAAGGCCTAAACCAGTCTTCCGATTATTTGTCAAAAAACTTTGCAAGTCCTGCTAATCGTGGATCAACAGTCTTTTCTTTGTTTTCTTCCGAAATCACTTGCCAGTCTTGACCTTGCATCGGTGCTCCACCAGAAACATCATCACTGAAAATTTGCATTGGAATCTCCAAAAGTATATTTTCCTTGATTACGGGCAGTAAGTCAAGTACTTCTCCTTCTAAACAATGAATTTCAGCTTCAGTTTCAAATTCTTCTTGTGAAGTTTGGAACACCTCAGTTGTTTTAATGTCAAATGGTAATGTCACATCTACTAAAGAGCGAGAACATGGTAAAACCATGCTTCCAGTTATATGTAGATGGAACGTAAACTTACCGGAGCCAAAATCAACTCTTCCTGTTACATGAGCAGGATTAATTTCACGAATATCTTTCTCGACCTCTTGCAGCTCACTTACATCTACCATCTCATCCAATGTCAATCCTTTATTTCTCAATTTATTCAATTGATGGATGGACCATTTCATATCATATCACCTCAAGGCAACAAACAAAATTATAGCTAGCCATTTTATATTTGTCAATGTTTTTTCTTTACACTATAATGAAGTCATCATAGTAAATAATATATAGAGTATCACGTTTTTGAAAAAGATGCTACATCGAAAGGAGAGATTACCATAAAAGCCAGTGGCATTGTTGTTGAATATAACCCTTTTCATAACGGTCATGATTATCATGTGCAACAAACAAAAAAGTTAACACACGCCGATATTACAATCGCTGTTATGAGTGGCCCTTTTTTACAGCGTGGTGAGCCAGCACTCATATCCAAATGGTATCGTACCAAAATGGCCTTATCATGCGGTGTAGACCTTGTTGTAGAGCTTCCATACGCCTTCTCAACACAAAAGGCTGAAACCTTTGCAAATGGCGCTATTTCTATTTTAAACGCCCTGCGTGTTTCTGAAATTTGTTTCGGTAGTGAAGATGGGCAGATTGAAAATTTTCATAACACCATCTCTGTGCAAAAAAATGAAGAAGATACTTTTAATCATCTTGTAAAGCAATTTATGAATGCAGGTAACAGTTACGCAAAAGCTACATCTGAAGCCTTCCTACACATTTTACCATCCGAAAAAAACATAGACATGTCACAACCGAATAACATATTAGGATTCCAATACATGAAATCAATTTTCTTACAAAATAGTTCTATGCAAGCACAAACGATAAAAAGATTCGCATCTCATTATCATGATGAAACATTTAGCGACCAACATATTGCAAGCGCAACTAGTATTCGTAAACAACTTTTTAGCGAAAATAGTTCTTTTACAGAAATTGAGCCTTTTATCCCAAAAGCGACTGCTTCTCTTTTAGCAAGTTACAAACAAAACTACGGGATATTACATAATTGGGAACAATACTTTTCATTTTTTAAATACAAACTCATGACGATGTCTCCAGAAGACTTACGACATATATATGAAATAGAAGAAGGTTTAGAGCATCGTATTTTATCAAAAATACAAAACAGTTCCTCCTTCCATTCATTCATGGAAGCATTAAAAACGAAGCGTTATACATGGACTAGATTACAAAGAGCTTGTACACACATTTTAACAAATACAACAAAAGAAGAAATACATAGCGCAAATATAGAGCAGCATGCACCGTACATTCGTCTACTAGGCATGTCACAAAAAGGACAAACTTACCTTTCAAAAAACAAGAAAAAAATAGAACTTCCCATCCTTACCCATACAAAAACATTTGACCATCCTACTTTACATATAGAGCGAAAAGCCAATTCTGTATATTTCTCCATCATGCAAGAACCATTACGAACACAACTACTAAAACAAGATGCAACACACCATCCAATTCGTTATGATGAAACAACTGCAAAATTTCTATAAATAAACCTCTCTTTTTCAGAGAGGTTTATTTTTTCTCGCCCATTTTTTCCAAATACAGCAATGCATCATCCAGCGTATCAACTGGTACAACTTTCATTTTTGTTTTAATATCTTTCGCAGCCTCAAGCGCATCTTTATAATTCGATTTCTCCGCACCTTTTTCATTTGGCGCAAAGAACACTTCAGCACCAGCATCACTTGCAGCAACCACTTTTTGCTGAATACCACCAATCGGGCCAATTTCTCCCTTTTCATTTATCGTCCCTGTTCCAGCTATTTCATGCCCTCTTGTTAAATCATCTTCCACAAGTTGATTATATATTTCTAATGTAAACATTAGGCCTGCCGATGGTCCGCCTATTTCATGAGAATCAATTTTCACTTTCGGATCTACCACTAATTCTCTTTCAGTAACGATAGAAACCCCTATACCAACACGCCCATTTCCATTCGGAATGGCCTTTACATTTAAATTTTCTTTTAACTGTTTTCCATTTCTCTTGTACTCAATATTTACTGCTTCCCCTTCTTTTTTCCCTGTCATATATTCAATAAATTGCTCCGTCTTTTCAAATGTTTTTCCGTCGACAGCTATGATGATATCTCCAAGCTTAAGCTTTCCTTCTGACGGCATCCCTTTCGCTACTCCTGCAACCAATACACCTTTATTTTCAAAAGAAACAGTACGGTTTGCACGTTTATACGCATTATAGATTGCTGCATTTTGCGAATCTTTCATCGCATAATTTTGGCGGAATTGATATTCTTCATCACTCTCACCTTTTTGCAATATTTCTTCCGCTTTCGAAATATGTGTATATTTATTAAACTGTGCCGCTATTAAATTCACCACATTTGCTGGTCCCATTGAAACCGTAACAAGCATAAAATCACCGGATTCTTTCGTTCCACCCTCAACTTGAACGTAAGGCTCTAATTTGGCCGCCATTCCTGGTTTTGTTACATAATACGGTAAACGTACGTAAACAAGTAACATCGCCAATATAACCCCTATTAAAATTGCATATATAAACCGAAAACGCTTAAACATTATGTTTCTCCTTCCACTGCTCAATTAATAAATAAATATTTGCAACATGTTTTTCCGCCTCTACTTCTCCAACTCGAATAATGTCTTCAATGTTTGTAAAAGCACGTGAACTAAATTGTTCTACAGCTGGTCGCATCATTAAATCCGATGCAATTTGTCGATTCATCACCAGCTCATGTTGCATAATTTCAATACTCTGCATAATTACATCATAAATAGACGTAACCTCTCCATTCACTTTAATCGGCGATACATCAACAGCAATAACAATATCGGCACCTAACTCTTTCACAACCGATACTGGAATGCGATCAATCACTCCGCCATCCACCAATAATCGTCCATCTATTTTTTCTGGTACAAACACTCCAGGTACAGATATGCTAGCTCTCACAGCCTCTGCAACAGGACCACTTGTAAAAACTACTTTTTCCCCCTTCAAGATGTCAGTAGCCACAACAGCCGTCGGGATATCTAACTCTTCTAAATTTTTATTATATGTAAACATTTTAATCATATCTTTGACACGTTTTCCAGCAATAAATCCCATTTTCGGAACTGTAAAATCTAAATAATATTTCCTCTTAAAAACATTTGCCAGTTTATACAACCTTTCAACGTTTGAGCTAGCTGCATAAAACGTACCTACTAAAGCCCCCATACTACTTCCTGCAATCATATGAATCGGTATACCATTTTCTCTTAAAACTTTTATAACACCAATATGCGCAAACCCTTTTGCGCCCCCAGATCCAAGAGCTAAACCAATTTTCGGTTCTTTCATTTTTCTCACCCTTTAATTTTTTTCATTCCTTTTTCATACTTATGGTCTAAATGCACTACGTATCCACGTATACTGAAATGAACGTTTTTTGGGACAAAGGGGGATTTACTTACATGTATGAAAAATGGAAAACGGCTTTTCTTACCATATCAACACTGTTTTTAACCTTTTCTCTTGTACTTCACCCCCAAGCTGCTTTGCAAGCTTCCATTCGAGGGTTAAATATATGGTGGGAAGTTGTATTCCCTTCACTTTTACCGTTTTTCATCATTGCGGAACTTCTAATTAGTATTGGTGTTGTAAAATTTATAGGTGTTATATTAGAACCACTCATGCGACCACTTTTTCGCGTTCCAGGGATAGGCGGATTTGTTTGGGCAATGGGAATGGCTTCTGGATTCCCTGCTGGCGCCAAATTAAGCGCTAGACTACGTAAAAGTAATCAGCTAACACAAATCGAAGCAGAACGCCTCGTATCTTTTACAAACTCATCTAATCCACTTTTTATTTTTGGAGCTGTTTCTATCGGTTTTTTCAATAATCCAAAATTAGGAATCGTATTAGCCGCTGCACATTATTTAAGTAACTTTGCCGTCGGGTTATTGATGCGTTTTTACGGCAATAACAATATTTCCACGAAGGATCAACATCCTACTAAAAAACGTCCTTTTCAAAACCCTTTTTCAGTCCTACACGAGACGCGCATGCAAGAAAAAAGACCATTAGGAAAATTACTTGGGGACGCTATCGTTTCTTCTATTCAAACATTACTTATGATTGGTGGATTTATTATTTTATTCTCTGTTTTAAATAAAATGATTACTGTATTTCATATTACAGCAGCACTTTCTTTTATTATGCAACATATTTTATCATTCTTCCAACTAACTACAGAATTTAGTATTCCAATCTTATCAGGCATTTTTGAAATGACACTCGGTAGCCAAATGATTAGTCAAATAAATGAAACACCCCTCCTGCAGCAAGCTATGGTAACAAGCTTTATTTTAGCGTTTAGCGGCCTTTCTATTCAGGCACAAGTTGCTAGCATATTAGCTGAAACAGACATCCGATTTAAGCCCTATTTTTTCGCACGAATTATCCAAAGTATTCTGGCTCCTATTTTTACTTTTATATTTTGGAAACCATTTTATGAAAAAGTAAGCTCTTTTTCACCTATGCAAAAAGATATCCCCGTATTTTTATCGAATCATTCTTCTATACTGCAAGAAATTTGGACATCTTTTGTACACTATGGACCGATCTTTACTTTATTTTGTTTATATGTATATGTTATCTTATTATTTTTTCGTAGCAACAAAGAAAAACCCCGTTCATTTTAACGGGGTTTGAAACTTTTCTTTTAAAGCACGTTCTACAACAGGAGGTACAAGATCTACTACGCTTCCTCCATATCTCGCAACTTCTTTTACAATGCTCGAGCTTAAAAATGAATATTGGTTATTTGTCATAATAAAAAAGGTTTCAATATTTTCATCTAATTTTCGATTCATAGAAGTAATTTGCATCTCATATTCAAAATCAGAAACCGCTCGTAACCCACGCAAAATCGCGTTTGCATTACGCATTTTCGCATACTCCACTAGTAGTCCACTATGTGAATCTACTTTTACATTCGGGATATCCTTTGTTGCTTCTCGAATTAAATCTAAGCGCTCTTCAACTGAAAAGAACGGTTTTTTTGACGAGTTGTTTAAAACTACTACGTATACCTCATCAAATACTTTTGCTCCCCTTTTAATAATATCCAGATGCCCAAGGGTAATTGGATCAAAACTTCCCGAAGAAATAGCTATACTAGTCATTCCGTCCCCTCACCTTCATACTTATAAATCGATATTGCTGTAATCCCATAATTTTCAGCTCTTACTTTTACAAGACTCCCTATAGAATCAGGTAAAACTACATCATTACCATGCTCTGACATAATTAATCCATCTCTATGTAGCAATCCATGTTGATCCATCACACTAATTAAAGATACAATTTTTTGATCTTTATATGGAGGATCAATTAATATAAGATCGAATGATATTTCACGTTTTATAAGAGCCTTTACCGCACGTTCTGCATCATTTCGATATACTTCAGCTTGTTCCTGTATTCGACAACTTTCTAAATTTTGATGGATTACTTTTATCGCTTTATTATCTCGATCAACAAAAATTGCTTTATCAATCCCTCTACTTATAGCCTCGATTCCAAGACCACCACTACCGCCAAATAAATCAAGAGCGATACCACCATCAAAATAAGGACCTATCATATTAAAGATTGATTCTTTTACTTTATCTGTCGTTGGACGTGTTGTATTACCTGGCACCGCTTTTAGTGGATGCCCTTTACATTTTCCTGAAACTACTCTCATCTGTTGTCACTACCTTTATTTCAATCTATCGAGCAATTATAGAAAACCTTTCTCCATTCGGTAACCGCTACCAAACTATACTATTCCATGAAATTTTCCATTCATTTCTCAACGAACAATAGGAGAACTTTGGCTTAAAATAACCGCTCTGCATTTTTATGTATTCATCTCACTATGCGCTAACACGAACCCATTATGTATATTCGTTTCACTTTATCTTTTTTATCCTATCATAAAATAAAAAAAAGAAAAATAAAAAGCCAAACATAAAATTTAATTTCATGATGTATATCTTCATTTAGATTGGACATAAATAATTATAACAACATCACCTTCGATGTTGTTGCCAACCGCGGAGAAGACTTACGTTTCCCCATAAGTTCTTCCTCCGGTTTCTCCTCTCCCTTTGCCTTCTTACTAGTACATGCTAGTATAAGAAGGGCCCTGCTTTGCAGGGTTTTTTTTCTTTGTCTACTTTTCATTTAAAAAGTGAGATGGTACAGTAAATAAAAGAAAGAGGAGGAAAAAATATGATTCAACGCTTTATAGAACTCGGAGAAGGCTACTCTGATTTATATGAATTACTTGAAATTGCCAAAGCAAATCAAGAACGTATAACACATATGTTACAATTTGAAACGATTAAAAATGAAAAAAAAGTGTGCTCACTTGTTGTAATATTAAAACCAACTACTACTGGTGATTTCCAACCATTATACATATGTCGTGAAGGCATTCCTGTACTTGAAAATAAAAAAAGTAAACGCGTCATTTTATTTGAAGAAACGGCAGAACAACTAGGAAGAAAAGTGACTACCTTTACGGTAAAACCATCCACAACTTTCCCAGAAAAAGAACTGTTTTTCAATCATTTAATTGGTATTTTACGAATGAATAATTTCATTCCTCCAATGAAATAAAGTTTTATTTCAAGTAAAAAAATCCCCTACTAAAATTAGCAGGGGATTTTTTCTATTAACTATAATCGTATTCTTTTGCCCGATCAGGACGTGAATTTTCAAATTCCGTTTTTAAATACGGGCGGTACGACTGTTCTATCTTCTTCACAAAAGGAAGTTTGTTCAACTTTTGCATCATATGCTCAATTTGTTCCATATCACAATATACTACTGCGTATTTTAAGCGTTTTGATATGTAATGTATGTTACCATATTTCCTTAAAATCTTGGCATGTTTCAATGAATGTAAATAAACAATCATACTTTGTCGTTGCCCGAACATAATCTTCTCCATCTTCTCCTTTTAAAAACATATATTTTATATTTTATGAAAACCAATCAGAAATTTATGACATTACAGGACAAACTCTGTATACGTTTTCTTCTATCTTCTAAAAAACGGGGTAATTTACCCCGTTTTACAGCCACAACCTCCGCCGGTACCACAACCGCCACCACAGCCACCAGCATCAAAAAATGGATTTCCTGTTGGAACTTTGATGGAAGAAGACACCTCAGAACCGATTGCTACACTAACTTCATCTAACAACTTTTGCAAAGCTGTTTCTACTCGTTTAAAAGCTGCAACCTTATCATGTAAGTCTACAGAACGCTTTAACTCCCTCATTTTCGTCGAAACGAAAGTATAATCAGGATGGTATTTACCGAAACGTTGCACTTCTTCATATCGTTCTTTCATCGCTGTAAATTGCTGAATTAACGTCTGAACTTCCATATCTTCATGCAATTCTTTATAACACTTACGATAGTCTTCTGCTATATCTGAACAGATAATCGCTTTTGCAAGCTGCTCTGCCTTATCTAATATCAATACGCTTTCCAGCGTCGCTACAATCATGAGAGACACCTCCGAGTATTCATCATACCACATTTAGAATAGAACTACTAATTGAAGTGTCTCACTAAACAGAAAGATATCACTCTAACTATTTTCCGTATAATCCCAGCACATACTTATACATTAATATGTTCCGCAATATTATATTTCAGAACATCCCATTTCCCACTATTTTCTTTCACATAACTAATACATGCATTTTTTAATGGTGTCTTAAACGAAATATCTTCCGGTGCAATTGCATGTAAAATTGCTTTTATCGCATGTGAATGAGCTACAATGATAATACGTTTGCCAGAATGAGTTTCTGCAACATCTTTTATAGCAGCAAAGCAACGGGTTACAATCTCGTCATCTTGCTCCATACCTTCTACTTTACCTTCTGCAATTAGCTCCCTAACAGTCGCAACCGGCTTCCCAGAAGCTTCACCAAAATTACGTTCAACAAATCGCTCATCTAATAAAATCGATTGCAATCCTGCAGCCCCTGCAATTTCCTTAGCTGTTTCGTGCGCTCTAATTAATGGGCTACTTATAATTACATCCCATGCTTCCGCTTGCAAAGCAACTGCACTTTGACTTGCTTGCTTCTTTCCCACTTCATTAAGTGGAATATCTTCACGTCCCTGAATAATCTCTTGAAAATTCCAATCAGTTTGTCCATGTCGTACTAAACAAATTTCCGTCATGCTCATGCTGCAACTCCTTTTTAAATAATCCGCTTCTATTGTATCAAAAGTTCTGCATGACGGACATAGTTTTCCCTTCCAATTATGTTGTATTTTGCTGCTTCATATACTGAAACATATCGATCATAATGGAGGCAACTGCCAATTGGTTTTGAAATTTCTCAACTTTATCTGGTATCGTTTTTTTGAAATGCTGCATAGCCGCTAACTCAAATGCCTCTTTTTCTTCAGGGTTTCGCGTTAGTTTTCTATACCAGTACGGTTGCTCCCTAATATAGCGAGATAAATCCTCATCAGCCTTTATAAACTCCATAATTTCTGCTCTCATCCGCTTTCCCCCTAATCCTTCTGAAAGAAAAATGGATTATTTTCGGAAGTACTTTCTTCTTGCCGCGCGGGCTTCCCTTGAAATTGTTGAAAAACTTGTTGTACACTACCAATAGCACTCGTCACATTAGCTAAATGGTGTTGCATCTGTTCCACATCTAGCTTTTTAAAGAAAGAAAGCATTTGTCCCATCACATCAGCAGTTTTTTCCTCTTCAGTTCGATTATCTTTTTCTTTTTCTTGTTTATTTTCTTTTACCGAAGAAAAAGCTGGCGCTCCATCAGGCCTAAAAGTTGCCCATATCGGATCTTCTTCACCAAGTAAGTACCATTCTTCATAAAACTGTTGCCAAGTTTTGTGACCACTTCTAACCTCATGAACCATTTTAGGGTGATGGTTTACAAACTCTTTAAACTGTTGAACCGATGGATGTAACGGCCCTTTTGTTGTTGGCATAATCCTCACCTCTTCATGTATATCTACTATATAGTAAGAAAAAAAAGGCACATGGTTCGCCTATTTTTAGACGATTCATGCACCTTTTTATCCTGCTATTTGCATACGGTAAGATTCCGACCTACACTTCAGTGAATACGAAGTACTTAAACGTGAGGTGTCCCCTACACAACTTAAAATTTCACTTTATTTTCGAATAAAGTTTTGTGTATAAAACTTATCGTATACCCCAACACCTAATCCTGTAAATTGTTCATTTAATACATTCTTTCTATGCCCTTCACTATTTAGCCAACCTTGCACCGCCGCAATTCCATCACTATGCTGCGCCGCTATGTTCTCACCAGCAAGTTGAAACCCTACTTTCCCGCGCTGTAAACGATCTCCTAACGTACCTAGTGTAGGTGAATCGTGTGAAAAGTAATTATTATCCTTCATATCTTTACTATGCCCTATAGCCACCTCTGCTGTTTGTTGATCCCAAGCTAGCAGCGGTAACTTATAGCGACTTCGAATAATATTTGTTAAATCAAAAATTTGTTGCATATTCCCATTCTCTATTTGTTTCATTTTATCTGGAGTCAATGGTTGTTCAGCTAGTAATTCACCCGAATAAACAAGCTGATACGGTCTTTGGCGTAATAACGTTTCATCATCCATATAACGAACACCAACAAGCTCATGTGTAAAATGATCAAAATATAATTGTGCCCAGCCATCTTCTACAGGTATTAATGGTTGTTCCATCACTTCCGTGTCAGATAACTCAAATTGATAACTATTTTTCCCTCTTTTTAACGAAATCTCATGCGAGAGTGGACTCTTTTTATACACTTCTTCATACTTTTCATTTATATAATAAGGCGGCACCTTAACTTGCTCACCAGCGACATACGCCGTTACAACTTTTCGTTCTGCAACTCCAAATTGCACATACTTAGTTAAATCTTGATTATATACCCACCATTCATATCCGTAAGCAGATGGCTCTATTCGAGATGGTTCGCCCCATTTTGCTAATAAATTTTCAGAGTCCCCACCAATCATATTTAAAACAGTATCGGAAGAGTCTTCATTTACTTGTTTTTTCTTTTTCACAATTTTATTTTCTTGCTTTGATTGAGATGGGGTTAATATATATTGTGAAACGAGTAATTTTCCGTATAAATCAACAGCTAAAATTAAAAATGTAATCATTACGATACGCAATAATTTCTTCAATCGATATACCTCCTGCACAAAACATAAAATTGAGATATACACAAATCCTTTTCTTTCCTTTTTTGTGTGTACCGTACTCTTTTCACTATATCATATTTTCGCAAAAAAAGTCTGGATTCTACCTTTTCTCTCAATATGAATTGCGCTTTCTTATTATTCGTACTATTATAAAAATAATGATGTAACATGAATAGAGGAGGTATTATATGCAATTTACAAATACGAAATTTAATGGGGCAGTCGTTGATTTAACACTATTAACAGAGATTATGGAAAAGAACCATTTTGTACTTGCTGGACAGTGGGATTATGAACGAGTTACATACGATTATAAATTTGAAATATTAAATGATATTTATTATTTGCGCGTACAAGGTTTGGCTGTTGAAGGTGATGTTGGTAGCAGACACGCTGATATAAAGCTACTTCCTCCCTTATTAGGAAAACATTATTATCCTCACGGCGTTGAATATGGTGATGGTGAAACTTTCCCAACGAATGTACTTCAAAAAAGCGAACAACTCCTACAAAATATCGAAAAAGAGTTAAAAGAGTTCCAAATCATTGAGTAAATAGAAAAAGCGCATCATAGTGATGCGCTTTTTCTATTTATCTTACTTAAGAATGAATCGTCTTTTTGACTGGATACCCATAAATAGTTCCATCCTTTACTTTAATCTCATCTTCCCAAGGAACCTTATATTTACCTTCAGCTAAATCTTTTACAAACGTATACGGGTTTTCTTTCACCCCTCCAGGAGTCGCTACATATCCCCTTGAACCTAAATTATATATATTATTTTCGAGACCCCATCCTAATCTAGCCTGATCTGCTAGCTCTGGATATACTTCGGCAGTAACAATCTCCCAAGGATTTCGGTGTCCCTGCACTAAAGTAGTCCCATCAAAATTACATACTTGTCCTTCACCAAAGTAATAAAATACCCCATCATAACCCGCTAAGTTCACTGACAATGTATACATTAAGTTTTGCCATGCATTCGAACGATTAGTTAACATCCATTGTTCACTAACTTGTGTGCTATATCCAGAAATACGAATCAAGACATTTGCACCTTTATAAGCTGCTTCACGAGCTACTTCAGGAAACATACCATCATGACAAATACAAACAGCTAATTTACTTCCTCCAGGTCCATCACAAACAGGTAAGCCTAAATCTCCAGCTTTCCAAGGTTCGACTGGCACCCAAGGATTTAGCTTACGATACTTCAAAATCATTTCACCTTGTGGATCAATAATTATTGCTGTATTATACGGTTCTCCACCATCAGGGTTTCTTTCCATTATAGAAAAAACACCATATACCTCAGACTCTTTACATGCCTCAGCAAACAAGTCTGTTTCTGGCCCAGGAACTGTACATAAAAACTCTTCTGTAGTCCATTTTTTTGTATTAAGCCCTTGTGTACTATATTCTGGAAATACTATCAATTCCAATCCAGGATACCCTGATTTAGTTGAATGAATTGTTTTTATGATCTGTTTAATTTGTTTATCAATGTCTGCACGTGACTCTACTACCGGTACTGGATATTGTATTAATGCTGTTAAAAAACCACTAATTGGCTTTACCATACTTCCACTACTACCCATTTAAATTCCCCCTTAAAATAGTTCTTGTTTATTAAAGATAACAATATAAATTTGTAACTCTCTAAAAAACTTGCACTACACATGGAATCATTACGTATTAAAGCTAGTAGTAAATCTTATATCCACTTTTAGTACATGCCTACACTAACTTAACATAAATAAATTGAAAATTCAATCTTTTTATAGTTTACTAAAACTAAAAAAGTGTATGGAAACCCATACACTTTTTTACTTAGTCTGTAAATACGGCGGCAATTGTTGCAACTGCTCTTTATCCTTTTCACGCTCTCGACGCGCCCATCGAAAGAATACATAGCCTATAATTGTGCCATACACTATTTCCTGGACAATTTTCATAATGATGCCACCTGTTTGTTGGTCTTGTACGACTGGCATCCAGTGTAAAAATTCTGGTCCCGTTATATTTAAATCTGATAAAGTTCCCGCGGGTACACAAAGTTCCATCGCCTTCATCCAAGCAGCCGGATCCGTATAGGTTGCAAATAACGGTGCAGTTGCAAAAATGATTAACGCACAAGCTGGCGTTAATAATATACCGTTAGCAAACATATAACCAAGTTTCTTTATATCACTTAATGTTTGATATTCTGGTAATGGATTTAGCATCGGCCACCACATCATGATTGCCGTAAAGAACAATATAGCGAGACAAATAGGATGAGCAATTTGACTTTGTTTTACTGTATCAAAAACAACTGGTAAATGATAAAAAGAAAACAGGCCATTAAATACAAACAATGCAATAAGTGGTTTAGCAAATATCTTTAATATAATTTGAACGAATTTAAAAGAAGTAATATAACGATATAACCAATCTGGTATACCAAGCAACAATAACGGTGGAACTGCAATATACATAACTGCCATTTCAAACATATGTGCACTAAATATAATATGACCAATTAAATCAATAGGCCCTCCCTTTACAAGATACAAAAGAACAATCCCGGTCGTAAAATAAAAAATTTGCTTCTTACTTACCTTCCTCGCATTTTCAAATCGCATTCTATATGGCCCAATAATTAAAAAGTACCCAATAAGAATCGAAAGCATAAATAATAAAAAGATTGGACTCCATAGAGCTTGAAAACCAAATATCCACAAGTTACTCATTGTTACACCTACCTTCTTAAGGTTATCCTTTCACATAATAAGAAGAGGGAGCTGTGCCAACACAAGCTCCCTTATTTTTCACTTTTCAAATCCACACAATTGTCATAAAAGCTAAAATTGTAATTAACCCGATCAACAGACCAGAATAAAGAAAGAAACTTGCCGCTTCATGTCCTTTATGACTCATATGCATAAAATAATACAATTGAAAAATTACTTGTACCACTGCTAATAGTAAAATAAATGGTACTGAGAAAGTCGGACTAAAAGTTTTCGGATATGCGACTGCTGCAAATGCAACTAATGTTAAAAAAATCATTAATGCAAATGTAATAACTTGATGCTTCATTTCCTCCGCACTTTTTCTCTTCCGATAAACAAGATCAACTTTAGGATTATTCGTTTGCTTTATCGCCATTGTTTATCCCACCATTCCCATCAAATATACTACAGTGAAAATAAACACCCAAACTACGTCAATAAAGTGCCAATAAATCGATGCAACATAAAACTTCGGTGCATTGTATAAATTTAGACCTCTCTTCGCATTTCTAAAGATTAATGTTAAAATCCAACATAATCCAAACAATACGTGGAGACCATGTGTACCAACAAGAGCATAAAACGCGGAACCAAATGCACTACTTCTCATAGTATGCTTAAATTCATGCGTATAATGATAAAACTCATATATCTCAAATGCTAAAAACCCTAAACCTAGCAACACTGTTACTAGTAGCCAAAGTTGCATTTTTTTAAAGTTAAAGTTTTTCATATGATACATCGCATAAACGCTCGTTAAACTACTCGTTAATAAAAGCATCGTCATAATGAAAACGAGTGGCATTTGGAACATCTCTTGAGATGTTGGTCCACCATTTGTAGAATTCTTTAACGCCAAATATGTGCCAAATAAGGAAGCGAACAATACTGTTTCGCCTCCAAGAAATAACCAAAAACCGACAAACTTATTTTTCCCCTCAAGGGTTGCTTTTTCAGGCTCTGCTGGAAATGTTTCATTCGTTAATTTTTCATCTACATGCATTATGCCTTGCCCCCCTTATCTTCTAAATCTTCCTTATGAATATGATATCCATGATCATCAATTACTGAACGTAGGAACATTGTGCCAAATGTAATGATTAAACCGATAATTGCTACTAATAACCAAAACTTATCTTTTCCACCCTGCATATACATTGCACCGAATGCCGCTATAAACAATCCTAAAGAAATGATAAATGGTGAAAATGATGGATTTGGCATATGAATATCACCAACTGGTTCCGCCGCTGTCATCTCTTTATTCCCTTCACGTTTTTCAATCCAAAACGGATCTAACCCGCGAACAAATGGTAATTGTTTAAAGTTATATTCTGGTGTTGGTGCTGGCATCGTCCATTCTAATGTACGTGCATCCCATGGATCACGACCAGCCTTTTCTTTTGAAACTGTCGTTTTAATTACATTGAATAGAAGAACAATCGTTCCAAGAGCCATAAATACCGCTCCAATAGAACTAATCATATTCCCCATTTCCAACCCTTGGCCTTCAAGATATGTGTAGTAACGACGTGGCATACCAATTAAACCAAGGAAATGCTGTATGAAGAACGTTAAATGGAAACCGATAAAGAATAGCCAAAATGTTATCTTTCCTAACGTTTCATTCAATACTTTATTAAACATCAGTGGCCAATAATAATGAGCTCCTGCAAGTAGACCAAATACAACACCGCCGACAATTACATAATGAAAGTGAGCTACTACGAAATAGTTATCATGAAATTGATAATCCGCTGGTGCAGATGCTAGCATAACCCCTGTAACTCCACCCATTACGAATGATGGAATGAAAGCTACTGCCCACATCATCGGTGTCGTAAAACGAATACTTCCTCCCCACATCGTAAAGAGCCAGTTGAATATTTTAATACCGGTCGGTACTGCAATCGCCATTGTTGCAACTGAGAAAATAGCATTTGCAACTGGACCAAGTCCAACAGTAAACATATGATGCGCCCATACCATAAATCCTAAGAATCCAATTAATACTGTCGCGAACACCATCGACGAATAACCAAATAATCGTTTTTTCGAAAATGTCGCGAAGATTTCTGAGAATATTCCGAAAGCTGGGAGTATAAGAATGTATACTTCTGGATGACCGAAAATCCAGAATAAATGCTCCCATATAATCGTATTCCCGCCCAATGCTGGATTAAAGAAACTTGTTCCAAATAAACGATCTAACATTAAAAGTCCTAATCCTACAGTTAACGGCGGAAAAGCGAATAATATTAGAGAAGATGTTACAAATGTCGTCCATGTAAACATCGGCATACGCATATACGTCATTCCTGGCGCACGCATATTAATAATGGTTACAAGGAAGTTAATACCTCCAATTAATGTACCAATACCGGAGATTTGCAAGCCGAGTACATAAAAATCAACACCATGGCCTTTAGAGGCTAAAGCTAAAGATGCATAAGATGTCCAGCCTGCATCAGGTGCTCCACCTAAAAACCAACTTAAATTTAAAAATACTCCACCAAAGAAAAATAACCAAAATCCGAGTGAATTCAAAAACGGGAACGCTACATCACGTGCACCAATTTGAAGTGGTACAGCGGCGTTCATAAATGCAAACACGAGTGGCATAGCTGCGAGGAAAATCATTGTTGTACCGTGCATCGTTAATACTTGATTATAAGCATCCCCAACAAGAAAAGCATTGTTAGGAATCGCTAATTGAAGGCGAATAAATAGAGCTTCTATTCCGCCTATTATAAAAAACAATCCACCTGCAATTAAATAGAGAATGGCAATCTTTTTATGGTCTACTGTCGTTAAATAATCCCATATGACAGCACCCATCCCCTGTTTTTTTGCTACAGAACTCACGTTTTCAACCTCCCCTTCGCGAATAATCCCTCTTTACTTTTCAACTTTTAACGTTTGTAAGTATGCATTTAATGCATCAACTTGATCATCCGTTAAGTTGCCATATTTACCAGTCATTTTATTTCCTGGTTTCATATTTTCAGGATCTTTCAGCCATTTTTTTAAGTTTTCTTCATTGTTTTCGGCAATACCGGCAACCATATCGCGATCCGCAAAGTTTGCTAAGTTTGGTGCGATACGAGCGGAAGGTGGTCTACTATCATTAGATCCAACTGCGTGACAACCAATACAGCTTTTATTAAATATTTCTTGGCCCTCTTGCGCCTTTGTTGAAGCTACTTCTTTCTTCCCATCAATCTTCTTCATATCAGCAAGCCACTTTTTGTACTCGCTTTCATCTAAAGCTTTCACTTTGAATTGCATTAAAGAATGTGATGGGCCGCAAAATTCTGTACAAAAACCATTATAAGTGCCCGATTTATCTGCCTTTAACCACATTTTGTTCACATTGTCTGTATTTGTATCCATTTTCCCAGCTAAAGATGGAACCCAAAACGAATGTTTAATATCGGCACCCTTCAAATTCAAATACACTTTCTTACCTGTGGGGATGACTAAATCTTGAGAAGTTACTATTTTTTCTGATTTATAAGAAAATTCCCACCAATAAAGATTCGCTGTTACATCAACAACGATAGTATCTTTATCAATATTCTTTTTCTCCATCGCACTTACATCAGCAAGTTTGAATGTATATGTAACCGTCGGAACAGCTAAGATTAACAAAAGAATAATCGGAATAACTGTCCAAATAATTTCTAGTTTGTGATTCCCTTCAACTTGCTCTGGAATATAATCTTCCTGACCTTTCTTTTGTCGGAAACGCACAATTACATATAAGAAAATAATAGTAACTACTAGTACTACTCCTACCATAATCGCAGTTGCTAGTAAGAGCAAATCATATTGCATTTTTGCTACTTCTCCTTGCGGAATTAAAGTAGATTGAAAGGCTTTACCGCATCCCCCTAACAGTAAAGCCAGCAGTGAAACGAACGAAAGCAGTCGCCACTGTTTCTTCATACAAACAACCCCCACTTTCCTTGTGAATTAGATTGTACTTTATAGTTAAGTAAAGTAAATCTCAACGTAAAGAAATCCAATTATGTCGTTGTCTTAGAAGAATGTAACTACAATCATTGATACAAATAAGATTGTTAAATAATTTAGGGAATAAACAAACATTTGTACGGACCATTTGATGTCATCTTGCTTACGGAAGCCATAAAATCCTAAAATGATCCATCCGATGTTTAACAATGTTGCAATTACCATAAATGTTATCCCTAGTCCACTCATATAAAATGGTAGTGGTAATAAACATACTGTCCAAATCATAATTTGGCGTTTCGTAATTTCAAATCCATGAACTACAGGAAGCATTGGAATTCCTGCATTTCGATATTCATCAACACGTTTCATCGCTAATGCGAGGAAATGTGGGATTTGCCAAATAAACATAATTAAAAATAACATCCAAGCAATTGGATGGCCTAAAGATGGATCGATTGCTGCCCATCCAATTAAAGGTGGAACTGCTCCAGATATACTACCTACAACAGTATTTAGTGTATACTTTCTCTTTGTCCATAACGTATATAAGACAACATATGTGAAAGCACCAATAAATCCCATTAATACTGCCATTGGTGTTGTTAATAATAAAAATACAAATCCAAGAAGTAATATAACTAGTCCAAATGTAAGTGCAAATCCCGGTTTATACTTCCCAGTAACTGTTGGACGGGTTTTTGTTCTTTCCATTAACGGGTCGATGTCTCGATCAATGTAGTTATTTAAACAACATACCCCTGCCATAATTAATCCAGAACCAACGATTGTAAAGAATAACTTATCCAGATTATCCATCACACTTAATCCATTAAAATGTAATGCCAACCAAAATCCTGTAAATACAGTAAGTGTATTTGAGTTTACAATCCCCATTTTAACGAGCGCTGATAAATCTTGTAGCCGAGTTGTTTCCGGTACGCTTGTAACAGCTGACTCATCATGCAGCTCACTTGTTGCATGGCTCATCACTTTAACCCCCTCTTAAAACTTTCATCTTTCTTTTTGCGCCTATTTCGAATGAAATATTTCGCTTCTATATAGCAATATTATTACAGTAGAAATATTGTTAATCCATTCTACTACTAATCTACGCCCATACTCCAATATATTAAATCATATTTCCCGAACATTTTGTGAAGAAAACATGAACTTTTTGTGTCGAATATAAAAACTTAATTCTTACTTGTCCTTATCATAACATGATGTTACCTTCTATAATAAACTTTTTTGTCATATTTAACACGTATTCTCCCCATATCTTTTCAAAATAGCCTGTTTTTCACCTAAAAATTCCCTTATATATCCTATTTCCACACCCATTTTCTCTCCCCTGTCTGCCCCCGCCATTTCTTTGCTATTTTATTATTTTTTATATATCATAGGAACTAGCGCTTTTTATTCTATACATAATGGAATGAAAATATTTCGCAATAACTTCATAGCAGAAAGATGGTGAAATAGATTGCAACGCTTTATTAAATGGTTAGCAGTCATTACGAGTCTTGATTTATTAATAGTTTTACTAGGAGGCGCCTTAGTTACAAAAACAGGTTCTGGCCAAGGGTGCGGTAAATCATGGCCACTTTGTAACGGTGAATTTGTTCCATCTAATTTATCAATGGAAACTATTATTGAACTAAGTCACCGCCTTACATCAGGATCAGCAGGAATTCTTGTCACTCTCCTTTGTATTTTGTCCTGGAAATATTATAAACATGTGCGCGAAACAAAAACGTTAGCAATTTTATCCTTCGTATTTTTAGTTGCGCAAGCATTAATGGGAGCGGCAGCAGTTGTTTGGGGACAAATGCCAGCTGTACTTGCTATCCATTTCGGTATTTCCTTAATTTCATTTGCTTCTGTCATTTTATTAACGTGTCTTATCTTTGAAATTGATCAGAAATTTGATGCACGTTCACTTATTATGGACAAAAAAATGAAATTTCATATTTATGGTGTAACAATTTACAGTTATATTGTCGTCTACACAGGTGCTTTAGTACGTCACGAACGAGCTAGCTTAGCCTGTCCAGACTTTCCTTTATGTAGCAAAAATAGACCTATGCCAACTCAACTACATGAATGGGTTCAAATGGGACATAGAGTTGCAGCGATGTTAATTTTCGCTTGGATACTATACGCGATGATTCTCGCTATTCGCCATTACAAGCAGCAGCCTGTCGTATACTGGGGATGGATCATTTCATTTATCCTTGTTACACTTCAAGCTATCGTAGGAATTTTAGTCGTATTTACAAATGCTAATTTAGTAATGGCATTATTACATTCACTATTCATTTCTTGCTTGTTTGCTGTACTATGCTATTTAGTTATGTTAGGTACACGAAGTAAAGTGAATGCAAAAGAAGCTGAATCAACTTCTAAACAAACAAAATAAATTCAAATTAAAATACCTTGCTGAATTGGCAAGGTATTTTTTGCAATAAAGTGAAACTTTAATCAGTGGGGCTTCATCCCCCACTGCTTATTAGCCCGCACCAATCAGGCTTTTATGGGCAGTTGATCCCCCATCTAACTTCTTTGTTTTCGCTGAATTTTGAGGCGGGTGTCTTACTGTCCGGCGAATAGCGGGATAAAGAAAAAGAGCTGCATTTACACAGCTCTTTTTCTTTTTTAGTGATCTAATTCAATGAGTAAGTCACCCGTTTGAATTGCATCTCCATCGTTAACATATACTTTTTTCACTTTACCATTGAACGGCGCTTGAACTGTCGTTTCCATTTTCATCGCTTCTGTAATTGCCATAGAATCGCCTTTTTTCACTTCATCGCCTTCTTTTACAACTACTTTAATAACCGTTCCCGGCATTGTTGCACTAATGTGGTTTGGATTTTCACGGTTTCCTTTCACACGTTGTGCCACTGTTGCTTTCACACTTTCGTCTTTCACAACAATCTCACGTGGTTGACCGTTAAACTCCAAGTAAAGAATACGATTTCCATCTGGCTGAGGCTCTCCGATTGATACTAGTTTAACCATCAATGTTTTACCTTGTTCGATTTCCACATTAATTTCTTCACCAAGTCTCATACCATAGAAGAATGTCGGTGTATCAAGCACAGACACACTTCCATAAAGCTCAGCAACTTTTTCGTAATCCATAAATACTTTTGGATATAATGCATATGCAACAACATCAAAAATCGTCACTTCGCGTCCAAGCTTATGGAATAGCTCTTCTTTTAACGCGTCGAAATCTACTGGCTCTAATAATTCACCCGGTCTTACTGTTAATGGCTCTTTCCCTTTTAAAATAATTTCTTGTAACTTTTTCGGGAAACCACCATACGGTTGTCCTAAATCTCCTGAGAACATTTCAACAACAGATCCTGGGAAGTCCATAGAATGCCCACGCTCTAAAACATCTTGTTCTGTTAAGTGATTTTGAACCATAAATAATGCCATATCACCGACAACTTTAGATGATGGTGTTACTTTAACAATATCGCCAAACATGTCATTCACACGGCGGTACATTACTTTCACTTCATCGAAGCGATCTCCTAAACCAACCGCTTTCGCTTGTTGTTGTAGATTACTATACTGTCCGCCTGGCATTTCGTGCATATATACCTCTGTATGAGGTGCATTCATACCACTTTCAAACGGTGCGTAGTATTTACGTACATCTTCCCAATAATGAGATAGTTTTTCTAATGAATCTATATTAACGTCTGGCTGTCTTTCGTTTCCACCTAATGCATAGTATAGCGTGTTCGCACTTGGTTGTGACGTTTGACCAGCCATAGAACTTACTGCTACATCGACAATGTCAACACCTGCTTCAATTGCCTTTGTATACGTTAATATACCATTTCCACTCGTATCGTGTGTATGCAAGTGAATCGGAATCGATACCGTCTCTTTTAATGCAGAAACTAAATCATATGCCGCATTAGGTTTTAATAAGCCTGCCATATCTTTAATTCCTAATATATGTGCTCCTGATGCTTCTAACTCTTTTGCTAAGTTTTTATAATAATTCAAATCATATTTACTACGTAACGGATCATGAATATCTCCTGTGTAGCACATTGTTGCTTCTGCAATTTTACCAGTATCTCGTACAGCATCAATCGCAACTCTCATACCTTCTACCCAGTTTAAGCTATCAAAAATACGGAAGACATCAATTCCAGCTTGAGCAGAACATTCCACAAATTTTTGAATTAAATTATCCGGATAGTTTTTGTAACCAACTGCGTTTGAAGAACGAAGTAACATTTGGAATAAAACGTTTGGCATTTTTTCACGAAGATCTAGTAATCGTTCCCATGGATCTTCCTTTAAGAAACGATATGCAACATCAAACGTTGCACCACCCCACATTTCCGCTGAGAATAGGTTCGGTAACATTCTCGCTGTTGGCTCTGCAATTTGATGTAAATCTTTTGTGCGAATACGAGTTGCAAGTAATGACTGATGCGCATCACGGAATGTTGTATCCGTTAAAAGTACACGGTTTTGATCTTGTACCCATTTTACTAATCCATCTGCTCCACGCTCGTCCAAAATTTGTTTCGTTCCATTTTGGATTGGCTCTGAATGTAATACATTCGGTATACGAGCATCCGGGAAAATTGGTTTCTCTTTTTTCCCTACTCCCGGGAAGCCATTTACTGTTACTGAACCAATGTAATTTAACATTTTCGTTCCGCGGTCTTTACGTTTCGGGAACAAGAATAGTTCAGGTGACACATCAATAAACGAAGTATCATATTCTCCTGATAAGAAGTTTTTATGTTTTACTACATTCTCTAGGAATGGAATATTTGTTTTAATACCACGAATACGGAATTCTTTTAAGTTACGTTCCATTTTTGCAGCAGCTTGTTCAAAAGTAAGCGCCCATGTTGTAACTTTTACAAGTAAAGAATCGTAGTACGGTGTAATAACTGCACCTTGGAAGCTATTTCCTGTATCAAGACGCACACCGAAACCACCGCCTGATCGGTACGCCATTATTTTTCCTGTATCCGGCATAAAATTATTTAGTGGATCCTCAGTTGTTACACGAGATTGGATTGCAAATCCATGCACAACTACTTCCTCTTGCTTCGGAACACCTACTATTTTACTATGTAATGCATGTCCATCAGCTATTAAAATTTGCGATTGAACGATATCGACTCCTGTAATCATCTCTGTAATCGTATGTTCAACTTGAACACGCGGATTTACTTCAATAAAGTAAAACTCATCACCTTTTACAAGAAATTCTACTGTTCCTGCATTTAAATAGTTTACATTTTTCGTTAATTTCACAGCAGCATCACAAATACGATGACGTAAATCATCTGAAAGCGACACACTTGGTGCAATTTCTACAACTTTTTGATGACGACGTTGTACAGAACAATCACGCTCATATAAATGTACAACATTGCCCTCTTCATCTGCTAAAATTTGAACTTCTATATGTTTAGGTTTTTCAACGAATTTTTCAACGTATACTTCATCATTACCAAAGGCTGCTTTCGCTTCTGACTTCGCTCGATTATACGATTCTCTTAATTCTTCACTAGTACGTACAATACGCATACCACGACCGCCACCGCCAAGGGAAGCTTTAATAATAATCGGGTAATCATACTTTTCAGCAAATTCTTCGACTTCTTCTATTGAATTTACTGGCCCATCACTACCAGGAATAACTGGAATTTGTGCTAGCTGCGCTTGTGTTCTTGCTTTCACTTTATCTCCAAACATATCTAAATGCTTACTCTTTGGACCAATAAAGATAATCCCTTCTTCTTCACAACGTTTTGCGAATTGAATATTTTCTGACAAGAAACCATATCCAGGGTGGATTGCATCTACATGATTACTTTTCGCAATCTCAATAATGCCCTCAATATCTAGATAAGCATCAATTGGCTTTTTCCCTTCCCCAACTAAATAGGACTCATCGGCTTTATAACGATGATAAGAACCGCTATCCTCTTTAGAATAGATTGCAACTGTTTTTAATCCAAGTTCCGAACAAGCTCGAAACACACGAATTGCAATCTCTCCACGGTTAGCTACCAATACTTTTTGAATACGTTGCAGCTTTGTCATGATTTTCCCCCTCTACTTTCCTACCACTCTAGAGATAAAATATATACACACCATAAAGAGCGTGAAGTTCTTCACTTTCTACATTATATTATACTTAGAAAGCTTCACTTTATTTTTATCCATCATACCTTATTTTTTAACAAATGATAAGTTTTCTGATCAATTTGTTTCACAAAAATAGTATAGCATACCTCTTCCTTTTCTAACAACTTAATTGTATATCACATTTAATTAAATGTGATATATTTTTTGATATATATATCAATTAATGTATCCTATTCAATGTTTCTTGAACATAAAAAAACACATCACGCTCTAAAGCACAATGTGTTTTTTATTTTACTACAACAAGACGCGGTCCATCTTGCTCTCTTTCTTTCATTATCTCATTTTGTTGTTTCTCTTGTCGTTTTACATGACTAGCAATATTTAATAATATACCCATCGAGATTAGATTAGCCAATAAAGAACTACCACCATAACTAATAAACGGTAAAGGTACTCCTGTAAGTGGTATTAATCCAGACATACCACCAACATTAACAAAAGTTTGTATCCCAATTAAACTTGCAATTCCGATTGCAATTAAACTTCCAAATGGATCTTTACACTTTTGTGCTACTCTAAACGAACGAATGATAATAAGTAGTAAACAGATTAAAATGATAGCTACACCTATAAAACCTAGTTCTTCAGATATAATTGCCATAATAAAATCCGTTTGCGGCTCTGGTAAGTAGCCATACTTTTGTATACTATTCCCTAATCCTCTACCACCTAATCCACCTGAGGCAATTCCAATAAATGAATTTATTAGTTGAAATCCATCATTTTGCGGATCACTAAATGGATCAAGAAAAACTGAAAATCGAGCTTTTTGGTATAGACTTAATTTATAGTTTCCGATAAAATACAACGCCGGAATCCACACGACAGATGTTAATAAAAATCTTTTAATCCACAAGTTAACATTAACTCCTGAACAGAAGAACATAATTAACACTGTTCCACCTATTAATATGTCGGTCCCTAAGTCATTTTGTAATAAAATTAATACCATCGATCCACCGACAACAAATATAGGAGGTATTATCCCTTGAAAAAAAGGGGTTTGCCTCTCTTGTTTCTTAGCAAAAAAACTTGCTAGCGTAATAATAACTGCTATTTTTACAAACTCAGCTGGTTGTATACCTAGTATCCATCCTTTTGCACCATTGATTACCTTACCGAAAAGAAAAGCTGCTGCTAGTAAGCCCAGACTCCCTAACCCCATCGCTGTAAGGACTATTTTTTTCCTCCAAAATTTGTAAGGAATTACAGCGACAATCACTAGTATTACTGTTCCAATAGCAAGAGCAACTAATTGTTTTTTAAAAAAGTGATCTGCTGGCCAGTTATATTTCGACGAAATCGCGACAATGGAACTAGAACTATATACCATTATAACTCCCAACACACATAAGATAACAAGAGGAAGTAATAATGAATAATCCATTGATTTCCATACTCTTTTCATTTCATTTCCTCTTTCTGTTTCAATTTAATTATTGTTGTATTCCATATGTACATTGATTCTTCCTGCTTTATTATACAAATAAAAAGCCCAAACTATTTCAGTTTGAGCCCCCCTATTTGAACCCGTTATTGTTGTTTGTTCGTAAATGCTTCATGAAGTGCAGATAACTCACGTTCAAGCTCTCCTAACATTGCTTTCCCTTGTTCTTCTGCAATAAGACCAAGGCGAACTGCAAAATCGACCTCGCGGGATAGTCCAAACATTTGTGTGTCTAACACTTCTTCATATAATGGACATTGCGGCATTGTAAGATTGTCCATTTGCACCTTAATAAGTCTTAAAATCTTCTCCGCATCCGCTTGTAGAAGGGCTAGTGCCTTTTCCTGATGATTTGATACTGTCTCAGACGCCAAATTGATTCCCTCCGTTTCCGTCCTACTCTCTCCTATCTATTAATATTAGCGATAGTTTTAGTAAATTGCAATAGAAACATTTTTTGTGACAACCGTGTCTAATGCTATTATACTGAAAAGTGGGAGTATAACACAAATGGGGGAACAACAATGAGCGAAATTTTATTTATTAATGGAAAAGTTCGTTTTCCAATCACTATCGATCCAACTGTTTGGATCTTTGATGATCGAAAAGTAGATTTGACAACTTACTTTGATGAAACAAGAGAAAACACTTCAGAACTAGAAGCTTATTTAAAAAACACTTCAGAGCATTGGGATCGCGAAATCCGTGATGGTGCTGCGTTTCCACCGATACAACAAAGTGTAAAGAAATATAAAAAAGAACAACTAATTACCGGAACGTTCGGTATACCATTTCATCCATTTCTTGCTAACGCCGAAACTTCAGAGGACGCTACGCAAGTCGAAATTGAAACAGTAGATCAAACAATAATACTTCCATTAGAAACTGTAGCAAATGCTATTCTTGGTTTTTCAAAAGAAGGAAAGCCATTAAAAGAGGATGGACCTGTTCATCTATATTACAATGATGGATCTAATAGACAAAATCCAATCCGTAACATCCGTAAATTTACAATTATTTAAAGTGTATACTTGGAAGAAAAAGGAGTGAGCCTCAGCTCACTCCTTTTATAATAAATCTGCTGCAAGTTGAGCTAAATTAGACCGCTCCCCTTTAACAAACTTTACATGACCACTAATACGTTGCTCTTTAAACTTCTCTACAACATATGTTAAACCATTATTATATTCATCCAAATACGGGTGATCAATTTGCTGAGGATCTCCCATTAATACAATTTTACTTTTTTCTCCTACCCTTGTTAATATCGTTTTCACTTCATGCTTCGTTAAATTTTGTGCTTCATCAATTATAATGAACTGATCTGGAATACTTCTCCCACGTATATAGGTAAGGGCCTCTACTTCAATCGAACCCATTCCAGCTAAAATAGCATCTAACTCTCCTGGCTTTTTCGTATTAAATAAATACTCTAGATTATCAAAAATCGGTTGCATCCATGGTCTTAACTTTTCTTCTTTTTCTCCTGGTAAATAACCGATATCTTTTCCGACCGGAACAATTGGCCTTGCAACGAGTAGTTTTTTATATAGTCCTAAATCTTCCGTTTGCATGAGTCCTGAAGCCAACGCGAGTAATGTTTTTCCTGTACCAGCTTTCCCCGTTAACGTTACTAGCGGAATATCTTCACGAAGCAACAATTCTAATCCCATAATTTGTTGCACATTTCGTGGTCGTATCCCCCATACTTGTTCATTGTGAAAAATAAGTTTCTTTACCTTCTTACCTAAATGATCCACAATGCCAAGTGCTGAACTAGATCCCCCTAATGCATCTTTCATTACTACAAACTGATTTGGATAAAAAGGGTGATTTGCAATTTCGGATAAAGGCAATTCACCTTTTTCATAAAAATAATCTAATTGCTCTTTTGATATATACCCTTCTAAAAATCCTGAATATATATTATCTACTTCAATTACACGATCACTTAAATAATCTTCCGCCTTCAAACCAATTGCATCAGCTTTTACCCTTACGAGCACGTCTTTACTTACTAAAATAACAGACTTCCCGTCCTCTTTTTCTTGTTCTTCTAAAGATAGATTTTTTGCTACAGCTAAAATTCGATTATCATTCGTTTTTTCTACAAAAATATCTTGTAGTTGAACAAATGAACGATGATTTAATTCAATACGAAATGTACCGCCGTTTTCTAACGGAATACTTTCATGCAGCTTTCCTATTTCACGAAATTTGTCTATTAGCTTAGATACATAACGAGCGTTTCGTCCTACTTCATCCATATAACGTTTTTTCGAATCAACCTCTTCTAATACAACTGCTGGAATCACTACTTCATTTGTTTCAAATGAAAAAATAGATAAAGGATCCTGCAAAAGTACATTCGTATCTAACACATAAATTTTATCCAACCTGTTACCCCCTGACTCCACTTTTAAATTTGTAGAACAAGGGTTTCATCCATAAAATATGGACGAACCATTGTTATAATTATATGTACCGTATAAACGAGGTAGAATCGAAATTCATAGCCATGAAACCTTTTATTTATTTTTTATTCATTTCTATTCAATATATTACTTTTAATTATAATTATTAACATAAAATCACAATAACTGATTACAAAAGTTAATAACTTATTTTCTTATTTATCACATTTATAATTCTTTTATTCCTACTAACACTTGGTTATCCAGCTTTTTCGCTGCGCGAATATCATATGTTTTTTCATAGGTTGGCTCAGTTGCAAGCTTCGCTCCATAAAACATAACATCACGTACTTCTTGTACATTTACTTCTATTACAGTTAATTTTAGAGGAATGCCTTCCATTCTATCAGTCAAAATTTCACCTGCACCACTTATGGAAAATACGGATTCATTCGCCATTATAGTCAATACTAGCCCAGTACTATGCCGTATATTTTCCACAATACGTGAACGTTGATCTACTGCAAATCGAATACTAGTTTTACTCACTGCATACACCCAAGAAATAGCACTTACGTTAGGAACTTGTTTTTCGAAGTCTGTTGTTGCTACCATAACAATACATTCTTTCCGTAACGTTTGTACTAAATCATCTGTTAATGTAGGATCTACTACATTCGCCATATTTCCACCTCCAAATATAATTAGTATATCCTTATCATAACTTATTTTTCGAATTGCGAAAATATTATTTTTTCCCGCTATTATTCAAAAATATTACACTTCCATGATATACTTATACTGATAGAATTCGTATTGAGGTGACGAAATGAGAGTCAAATGTATGATTTGTGATAAAAAAGATATGTTAGATGATGAAAATCCTATGGCAAAAAAACTACGTAACCGCCCTATTCATACATATATGTGCATGGAATGTTCGGAACGAATTGCAGAACGTACGATGGAACGTCATGCAAGTGGTAATTTCCGATTATATCGTGATAAAAAAGTCGAAGACGATTGGTAAAATGTAAATAAGTCCTTAATCATATAGATAAGGACTTATTTATATTTTTCAGGTTCACGATTCATTTGATCCAAAAAGCAATCAATAGCTTCTAACGGAAACCTCGCAGATTTTCTTTCTCCATTCATTTCATATGTAATCAAATACATTTCTTCATTCTTTTTAACTTCCACATTCTTTAATTTATGTTCCTCATATATCATATTTTGAAATAACAAATACGTTTCTTTTGCAGCACGATCATCTGGACGTGCTTCGGCAACTGTTTTAATTGTTAACCAATTATATAATGCATCTTGTACTGAACGCATAAAACTCCCCCCTCATCCTGCTTTTTGTTGTCTCGCTTGACGTAAACGCAACCTATAAATCCCAAGTACAATTGCCGCTACAACAAGGCCCTCTCCAACAGGTAAAAAAACTGCAAAGAAAGTTAAAACTGTACACCCAATCGCTAACGATATATATATCACTATATTTTTTATTATTGATAGTTTTCTTGCAAAACCTAAATTATACACAAGTGCACTTAATATAATAATGATGCCATATAGCAACCACATCCCTAGTTCTGGATTTTCATCAACTTTACATAATTTCGCAAAAAACGACATTCTTTCTAACATCATTCATCCCCCTTTCTCACAAGAAACAAATTTTATTTATGTACTTAATACAAGAGTAACCCGCAAAAAAAATACTGTCCACAAAAAAAGAGTAAATATTCCAAAAATAAATACAATAAAAAAACAGCTACCCCTCAAAGGTAGCTGTTCTATTATTTTACGCTTCTACAGATTTCTTTTTCTTAGCAGCTCTTTCGCGCTCGCTCTTATCAAGAATCTTTTTACGTAGACGAATTGATTCTGGAGTTACTTCACAGAACTCGTCATCGTTTAAATACTCTAATGACTCTTCTAAAGTCATTAAGCGTGGTTTTTTCATTGTTGAAGTTTGATCTTTCGTCGCAGAACGAATATTAGTTTGTTGTTTCATTTTTACAACGTTAACTGTTAAGTCATTCTCACGAGTGTGTTCTCCAACAATCATACCAGCATATACTTCTGTACCTGGTTCAACGAAGATTACACCACGGTCTTCAACTTGCATAATACCGTATTGTGATGCTTTTCCTGTTTCAAGTGAAACTAGAACACCTTGGCGACGTCCACCAACTTGTCCAGCGTGTACTGGTTGGTAGCAATCGAATGTATGGTTTAAAATACCGTAACCACGAGTTAATGTTAAGAATTCTGTTGTGTAACCAATTAAACCACGTGCTGGAACCATGAAAGTAAGGCGAACTTGACCGTTTCCGTTATTCACCATATCTAACATTTCACCTTTACGTGCACCCATAGATTCCATAATAGAACCAGTGTATTCTTCAGGTACATCGATTTGCACGCGCTCTACAGGCTCACATCTTACGCCATCAACTTCTTTAATAATTACTTCAGGCTTAGATACTTGTAGTTCATAACCTTCACGACGCATGTTTTCAATTAGGATAGATAAATGTAATTCCCCGCGTCCAGATACGATCCACGCATCAGGAGAATCTGTATTATCTACACGTAAACTTACATCTGTTTCTAATTGTGAACGAAGACGCTCTTCAATTTTACGAGATGTAATGAATTTACCTTCACGACCTGCAAATGGGCTGTTATTTACAAGGAATGTCATTTGTAGTGTTGGCTCATCAATACGTAATAATGGTAAAGCCTCTTCATGCTCAACCGGACATACCGTTTCACCTACGTTAATGTCTTCCATACCTGAAACAGCTACTAAATCTCCAGCTTTTGCTTCTTCAATTTCTTGACGTTTTAATCCAATGTAACCAAATAATTTCGTTACACGGAATTGTTTTACAGTTCCATCAACTTTCATTAATGCAACTTGTTGTCCTACTTTCATTGTACCACGGAATACGCGTCCAACTCCGATACGACCAACATAGTCATTGTAATCAAGAAGTGCTACTTGGAATTGAAGTGGCTCTTCGCTGTTATCAACTGGTGCTGGAATATGTTCAATAATTGTGTCAAACAATGATTTCATATTCTCTTCTTGATTTGCTGGATTTGAATCTAAGCTTGCTGTTCCGTTCATTGCTGATGCAAATACAACTGGGAACTCTAATTGATCTTCGTTTGCACCAAGTTCGATGAATAAGTCAACTACTTCATCAACTACTTCATCAGGGCGAGCGAAGTCACGGTCAATTTTGTTTACAACAACGATTGGAGTTAAGTTTTGCTCAAGAGCTTTCTTTAAAACAAATCGTGTTTGTGGCATACAACCTTCATATGCATCAACAACAAGTAGAACACCATCAACCATTTTCATGATACGCTCTACTTCTCCACCGAAGTCAGCGTGACCAGGTGTATCTAAAATGTTAATTCTTTTATCTTCATAGTGAATCGCAGTATTCTTCGCTAAAATTGTAATACCACGTTCTCTTTCTAGATCGTTTGAGTCCATTGCGCGTTCTTCAATATGTTCATTCGCACGGAACGTCCCCGCTTGACGTAATAACTGGTCAACAAGTGTTGTTTTACCATGGTCAACGTGGGCAATAATTGCTATATTTCGTAAATCTTGTCGTTTTTTCAACATGTCCAACTCCTAATGTCTTTTTAATCCTTCTCTATTATAAGAGCGAAGGGGATACAATGGCAATCAAAATAAAATCAAGAATGAAAATATAGTTGTATTCTTACTTTTGTGAAAGTAAAATGAGATTGGAGGGTGAAGAAATGGAACACATTCAATATCGCTTTTTATTAACTGCAATTATCGGTGTTATTTTCTTAATTGGTATCGGCATTATGGTTGCTGAAAATAGTCCCATCGGTATTATTATTTGCATTATCGGCACATTTGTTACAGTTGGATACGGTTTTGTAACAAAAAGAAAAATGCGTAAATCGAAATAACGTCAAAAAGTAAGAAGCGCTTATACAGCCTCTTACTTTTTTTGTTACTCCGCTATAAATCGTAACAACTCTTCATACACTCCTGGTTTTGCAACTAATACGCTGCTCTTCTCTACGATAGAAAGCGGGGATCCAGAAAAAGTTGTCACCTTGCCTCCAACTTCCTCTACAATTATCTGTCCCCCACCAAAATCCCATGGTGATAATCTCGGCGTTACATATGCATCTATTCTTCCTGTTGCAACGTATACCATCTCTAACGCTGCACAGCCATATGATCTCGTGCCTCTTGCTTTCTTAACCAGTGCCATCATACTTTCCTTATTAAGCATTGGATTGTCGGTAAGCCATATCGCATTTACAGCTACAATACCTTGCTCTACAGTTCCTTTTTCCAATAAAGGTATTGGTACTTCATTACAAAATGCTCCAGCTCCCTTTACCGCATGGTATAATTCATCATGAACTGGATCATAAATGAGTCCAACCTTTCCGATACCGTTCTCATAAATTCCAATTGAAATTGCGAAATTTCTTTTTTGATGAACAAAGTTCATCGTGCCATCAATTGGATCAATTAACCAAACAACCCCTTCAGAAGAAGTTACCTCATCTCCATAACCTTCTTCTCCTAAAATATTATGGTTCGGGAATGTTTCTTTAATTTTCCCAATTAAAAACTGTTCTATTTCTCGGTCCATATTTGTTACTAAATCAGCTGCATTGGATTTCGTTTCTATAATAAGTGCTTTTTCCATTGATGCCATTAAAAACTCTCCTGCATCTCGAATCCACTGTTTGGCGTGTGCATCGATGTCTTTCCATACTTCTTGCATGTTTAAACACTCCGATCTATACTGTTCACAGAAAAAACGAACCCTTTATAAGGTTCGCACCAACTAATTTTTTATACATATACTATTATTACGCTTCTAAACGAATCATTTCAAGTCTTAACACTTCTAACTTTTGTACACACTCTTCTTTTTTCAGTTTATCATTTTCCATCATCGCATCATATAAAGTTGCTAATTCATAATCTAGCTCCAAACGTAGCACCGGTATTCTCTTTTCAGCATCTGTTCTCTTTAACGCATTAATCACCTGTCTCATATTATTTGCCTCCTCCCAATATTCGTCTGCCCTCGGACTAGAATTGATTCAATTTTCTGATTTTTTGTTTTATACTATACTATGTTGGATAAATCATCTATGCAACAAAATTATATTTTTTTATTTAAATTTTTTTTGTGCTGTTTTTTTTATGAATAGTACAAGCTATGCTAAAATAAAAGCAAAATAGGAGTTGGAGGAACAATCATGACACTACAAACATTCAAGTCAACTGATTTTGAGGTCTTTACAGTTGATGGTCTCGAAGAACGAATGAGTGCAATTAAAACGAACATTCATCCTAAGCTGGAAGCTTTAGGGGAACAGTTTGCAACGTATTTATCCAAACAAACTGATGAGAACTTTTTTTATCATGTAGCAAAACATGCACGTCGCAAAGTCAATCCACCAAACGATACTTGGGTTGCTTTTTCAACAAATAAACGCGGATATAAAATGCTACCACATTTCCAAATTGGATTATGGGGTACTCATGCCTTCATATACTTTGGTTTAATCTATGAGTGTCCACAAAAAGTGGAGACGGCTCACGCCTTCTTAGAACATTTAAATGATTTAAAAACAAATATTCCAAATGACTTCGTTTGGTCCATTGACCATACTAAACCAAGTGTAAAATTACATAAAACACTTGAAACAGAAGACTTACAAAAGATGATTGAACGTCTAGCTACTGTAAAAAAAGCAGAATTATTAGTTGGTATTCATATATCACCAGAGGAGTTTTCAGCAATGACCAACGAACAATTCCTTGCTAAGATTGAATCTACGATGCAATCACTCCTTCCTTTATATGCACTTTGTAATCGATAGTAGAAAACGGACAATTTATATTGTCCGTTTTTAGTTGTTATCACATTATATCACTTCAGTTTTCATTTTTCAAAATATTTTTACATTTTAACGAGCTTTTGTTCTTCCGTTTCTTTCGCCCTTTGAATCGCACGGTATATAGAATATCCACTTACTTCTTGAAACTCTTTATCAATTTTCTTCTCTTCTGCTTTAGATGGAACAATCTCTTTAAAACGACGATATAATCCCATTAATTCTTCTCTTATAATTCCTTTTTCGTATGCTTTCTCAATTGCTTCATAAAACTTCACAATTACAACCATTTCCTCATTTGACCAATCATAATCTAACGGATATTGATATTCCATTTCGCACCTCATTTATCATTTCTTCTTATTTCGATATGCTATCTTAAAGGGATTTTTTCTTCTTCACTATAGCCACTTTGCATTATACACTATTTATTCATTGTGATGGAATTGTCTTCCTCTATAAGTTAATTGGAAATAACTATTTAACATACTCACTGTAAAAATATTTTTTTCTATACATCTATAATTATTGGTGATATAATGCTTTTGTTTTATAGAAAATAAAGTGAACCTACCATCTCAAAAATGCTTTTGTGATTGGCAGAAAAACAAGTCTCATTCTAAAAAGCACTTAACTTTTTTAGAACAAGATTATATAAAACAAACTCTAATAAATATTATGAAAAAGAAGGGGTGTATAGATTGTCCCAATACGAAACACCATTGTTTACCGCTTTAGTTGAGCACAGTAAGCGAAATCCAATTCAATTCCATATTCCTGGTCACAAAAAAGGACAGGGCATGGATCCTACATTTCGCGAATTTATTGGGCATAATGCATTAGCAATTGATTTAATTAATATTGCGCCGCTCGATGATTTACATCATCCGAAAGGTATGATTAAAGAAGCACAAGATTTAGCAGCCGCTGCATTTGGTGCAGATCATACTTTCTTTTCTATTCAAGGTACAAGTGGTGCAATAATGACAATGGTGATGAGCGTGTGCGGTCCTGGTGACAAAATCCTAGTGCCACGAAACGTGCATAAATCAGTAATGTCAGCTATTATTTTCTCAGGTGCAAAACCGATTTTCATGCATCCTGAAATCGATCCAACACTTGGTATTTCACACGGAATCACAATTCAATCTGTCAAAAAGGCACTTGAAGAGCATTCAGATGCGAAAGGCTTACTTGTTATTAATCCAACATACTTTGGCTTTGCTGCGGACTTAGAACAGATTGTCCAATTAGCGCATTCTTATGATATCCCTGTACTAGTTGATGAGGCTCATGGAGTTCATATTCATTTTCACGATGAATTGCCGATGTCAGCGATGCAAGCCGGTGCAGATATGGCAGCAACAAGTGTTCACAAATTAGGAGGATCTTTAACGCAAAGTTCTATTCTTAACGTGAAGGAAGGCCTTGTGAACGTTAAACATGTTCAATCTATTATTAGCATGCTTACGACGACATCAACTTCTTACATCTTGTTAGCATCCCTAGATGTTGCTAGAAAACGTCTTGCTACAGAAGGAACAGCACTCATAGAACAAACAATACAATTAGCGGAACAAGTTCGTGATGCTATTAATGCTATTGAGGATCTTTACTGTCCTGGGAAAGAAATGCTAGGTACGGATGCTACTTTTAACTACGATCCTACAAAGATAATTGTATCTGTAAAAGATTTAGGTATTACAGGCCATCAGGCTGAAGTATGGCTTAGAGAGCAATATAACATTGAAGTAGAACTCTCAGATTTATACAACATACTATGTCTTGTCACTTTTGGGGATACAGAAAGTGAGACAAATACACTTATTGCAGCATTACAAGATTTAGCAGCAACATTTAGAAATAAAGCCGATAAAGGTGTTCAAATACAAGTAGAAATTCCAGAAATTCCAGTGCTAGCACTTTCTCCTCGAGATGCTTTTTATTCGGAAACAGAAGTCATTCCGTTTGAAAATGCAGCAGGTCGTATTATAGCTGATTTCGTTATGGTTTATCCGCCAGGGATTCCAATCTTTACTCCGGGGGAAATTATTACACAAGATAACTTAGAGTATATTCGTAAAAACTTAGAAGCAGGTTTACCTGTACAAGGTCCTGAAGATATGACATTACAAACATTACGTGTGATTAAAGAGTACAAGCCTATCAGTTGATAGGCTTTTCTTTCACCCTTTTTCTCTTTTCCCATACGATATTAAGTAATGTAACGTATAGGTGGGGATACTATTATGATTGTAATAGGCCGTTCTATTGTACATCCTTATATCACAAATGAATATGAGCCATTTGCAGCTGAGAAACAACAAATTTTATCGATAATGGCAGGAAATCAAGAAATTTATTCCTTCCGAACATCTGATGAACTCAGCTTTGATCTAAATTTGCGGGTGAATATTATTACTTCTGCATTAGAACTTTTTCAAAGTGGATTTCAGTTTCGCACATTTCAACAATCCTTTTGCAACCCCCAGTATTGGAAAAGAACACCACTTGGAGGGTTCGAGCTACTACCAAACATACCCCCTTCCATTGCCATACAAGATATTTTCAAAAACGGAAAACTATATGGAACTGAATGCGCCACCGCTATGATCATTATTTTTTACAAAGCTTTACTATCATTATATGAGGAAGAAACTTTCAACCGTCTCTTTGCAAACCTTTTACTTTATACGTGGGACTACGATCAAGATTTAAAGCTCATAACAAAAACGGGTGGCGATCTTGTTCCAGGTGATCTCGTTTATTTTAAAAATCCACAAGTGAATCCAGCTACGATCGAGTGGCAAGGAGAAAATACAATCTATCTAGGAAATTTCTTTTTTTACGGACATGGCGTAGGTGTAAAAACAAAAGAGGAAATTATATACTCATTAAATGAACGACGAGTCCCTTACGCTTTTATTTCAGCTTTCTTGACCGATACTATTACCCGTATTGATAGCCGTCTCATGAGCCACTACGCCTCTCCTAGCACTCCACAGACATCGATAGGATTTATTCCGATTAGAGATGATGCAATCGTTGCAACAGTTGGCCATACAACTACAATTTATTAAAAAAGCGCCTACATATATATGTAGGCGCTTCTTCTTATTTAAGCTTTTGTATGTTCTTTATGGTCACATTCGCAATGAGATCCACATTTTCCGTATAGTACTGTTGATTTTTCATCTTCAAAATGTCCGATTGTTCCTTCACATACTTGGCATACGATTGTTCCCATTTTTCATTTCCCCCTGAGTTTTAATAATAATCTACTTATTTATAATTAAGCTTTCGCCTTGTCTCTATTAGCACAGTCACAATTTGTACCACATTTTCCGTAAAGCACTGTCGTTTTTTCATCTTCAAAATGTCCGATTGTTCCTTCACATACTTGGCATACGATTGTTCCCATTTTTCATTTCCCCCTAAGTTTATGGTCCTAAAAACTTTTAGCTGTCCATTTCCTATCAATTATTGGGCTTTTGTATGCTCTGTGTGATCACATCCGCAAGATCCACATTTCCCGTAAAGTACCGTTACTTTCTCATCCTCGAAGTGTGCAATTGTACCTTCACAATCTTGACATACGATCGTTCCCATTTTTCATTTCCTCCTAAGTTTATAATCCCAAAAACTTTTGTAACCGCTTAACTTTCTGTCTTTATTTTAATATGTTATACTTTTTACGTCAATAGGTTTTTAGTATAACACATTAAATATTTTTAATTTAAATTAGTATGCGATATTCAAACAAAAAAACAGCCATATTTATACGTACGACTGTTTTACATTAATTATTCTTCATATTCCGCATGCAAAGAAGTAGATGGGACTAAAAATTTAAAAAACTGAGCTAACTCTGCTGCTTCCTCTTCTGACCCTAATTTAAAAACTTCCTGTATATGTTGCACATTCTCTACATCATCTCTTCCAAGTAAAGTAGACCTTCCTGTTTGCATACAAACAATGAGCGGCTTTCCAAAAAACATATTTGTATAAATAACACCAAAATCATAACGAGTATCATGTGTCATAAACCCCAAAAATCGTACCTTCACACTTTCATGCTCATCATACAATTTTTCAAACATCGGTTTCCACCTTTCTACATCACCTTTCATTAGTATATTAAACAAAAAAAGGAATACTCCTTTTAATTGTCAAAAAATTCAGTAGGATGTAGAATGATAGTATTCTACTAAGTTAGGAGGAACTTATATGCAACATGCCTTTATTACGCTTGTACCTAAATCCAATCAACAAACTGTTTCAACAGATGATATAAAACAACTTTTTCAGTGCTATAAAACAGTTACTTCCAAAACTGGTGTTCAAATTAATTACGCTTATACAAATACCGCTTTTCCTTATGAAATTTTAGATACATCAGCAACAACATTAAAACTACAAGCTACTCACGATCGATATGACTCCATATATGTTGGTGTTGGTATAGAAAAGGAACAATCTTTTATTCAGATTTCTTTACCACCTAATGCATCATTTGGTGATAAAGGAAAAGCAAATGAATTTTGCCGTTTTCTAGCGAAGAAATTAGAAGGAGAATTACAATTATTTAATGGAAGAACAATGTATTTCTATAAACGTTAATTTAAAAAATAGAATATACAATTAAAAAAAGTATGCAATTTGAACACGTAAGGAATAATGCCTGCTTTCTGATGTGCAATACAAAATATGCGATCACATATGCTAAATAAAGAAATACAAAGAATAGCATTACTTTGTAATGCAACTTATCACCATTTGACAATGATAATACTACGGAAAAACCACTCCATAATAAAAAATGATAAAATATAACATGTAATATTCTCATGGAACCTTCTCCTTTGACATGCTCTATTTTATTAATATATGGGATTAAGTTTGAATCAATTACATATTATACGAAAGCATATATACTACTTTTGAATTAACATATGTTCTAACGATTCATTTAAAGTATTATATATTCATTCGACAAGTACACATAAAGACCTTGCAAGCCATTTTATTAAAATAAAAATAACCCCTCTCTTTAAATAAGAGAGGGGTTATTTTCATTACTTAAATTATTTTACAATGTGAATTGGCATTCCAAGAGCAACTTCAGCTGCTTCCATTGTGATCTCACCTAATGTTGGGTGAGCGTGGATTGTTTGAGCGATATCTTCTGCTGTCATTCCAGCTTCGATAGCTAAACCAATCTCAGAGATAATATCAGAAGCGCCTGCACCTGCAACTTGAGCACCTACAAGAAGACCATCTTCTTTACGTGTTACAAGTTGTAGGAAACCGTCAGTGCTGTTTAATGATAATGCACGACCGTTAGCAGCGAATGGGAACTTAGATACAGCTACTGTCATTCCTGCTTCTTCAGCTTGTTTCTTAGTGTAACCAACAGATGCTAATTCAGGATCAGTGAAGCATACTGCAGGAATTCCGATGTAATCGATTGCTGATGCATGGCCACTAATTGCTTCAACAGCTACTTTACCTTCGTAAGAAGCTTTGTGAGCTAATGGTGGTCCAGGAACGATATCACCGATTGCATAGATGTTTGATACGTTTGTACGACATTGCTCATCGATTTCGATGATGCCGCGGTCAGTCATTTTAACTCCAACTTGCTCAAGACCAATTTCTTGAGTGTTTGGACGACGACCTACAGTTACTAATACGTAATCTGCTTCTACAGTTTGGATTTCACCTTTAACTTCAAAGCTAACTTTTACGCCAGTTTCTGTTTCTTCAACGCCTTTAGCCATAGCTTTTGTATGGATATTTACGTTACCTTTCTTTTGAAGAGCACGTTTAACAACAGAGCTCATAGCTTTTTCGAAACCAGCTAAGATTTCGTCGCCAGCTTCTACTACAGTAACTTCTGTACCGAAGTTAGCATATGCAGTTCCTAATTCCATACCGATGTAACCGCCGCCGATTACAACAAGTTTTTTAGGAATTTCAGGTAAGCTTAAAGCACCTGTAGAGTTGATAACACGTTTAGAGTATTTGAATCCTGGAATTTCGATTGGTGTAGAACCAGTTGCAAGAACAGCATTTTTAAACGTATACGTTTGTGCTGCATCTTCAGTCATTACGCGTAATGTATTAGCATCTACGAAGTAAGCTTCACCGCGAATGATTTCAACTTTGTTACCTTTAAGAAGGCCTTCAACACCGCCAGTTAATTTCTTAACTACGCCGTTTTTCCATTCTTGAACTTTTGTAAAGTCAACTTTTACGTTCTCTGCAGTGATACCCATGTCATCAGAATGCATTGCATTCTCATAACGATGACCTGCATTGATTAACGCTTTTGAAGGAATACATCCAACGTTTAAGCATACGCCACCAAGGTTAGCTTTTTCGATAATTGCTACCTTTTGACCTAATTGTGCTGCACGAATTGCCGCAACGTATCCACCAGGACCTGCACCAACAACGACTGTATCTAATTCAATTGGGAAATCTCCTACTACCATTGTTATTACGCCTCCATTACTAATAATTGTGGGTCATTCAATAGACGTTTAATTTGGTTTAATGCTTTTTGAGCAGTTGCGCCGTCAATTAAACGATGGTCAAAGCTTAGAGATAATGCTAATACTGGAGCTGCAACGATTTCACCGTTTTTCACAACTGGCTTCTCAGCGATACGGCCGATACCAAGGATTGCTACTTCTGGGTGATTGATAACTGGAGTGAACCATTGTCCACCTGCAGAACCAATGTTTGTAATTGTGCAAGAAGCACCTTTCATTTCAGCCGGAGCTAAACGACCGTCACGTGCCTTACCAGCAAGATCATTGATCTCGTTAGAAATAGTGAAGATAGACTTACGATCTGTATCTTTAACAACTGGTACTAATAGACCTTTGTCTGTATCAGCTGCGATACCGATGTTGAAGTAATGTTTATGAACTACTTCTTGAGAAGCATCATCTAAAGAAGTGTTTAACATTGGGTATTCACGTAATGCAGATGTTAAAGCTTTAACAACGTATGGAAGGTAAGTTAATTTAATACCTTTGTCAGCTGCAACAGCTTTGAACTTCTTACGGTGAGCAACAAGTTCTGTTACATCTACTTCATCCATTAATGTTACGTGAGGAGCTGTATGCTTAGAGTTAACCATTGCTTTAGCAATCGCTTTACGGATACCACTCATTTTCTCACGAGTTTCTGGATATTCACCAGCTGGGATTGGTTGTGCTTTTGGTGCTTCTTCTTTCGCTGCTGCTGGAGTAGCTTCTACTGCTGCTGGAGCCTCAGTTGCTGCTGCTTGTCCACCATTTGCAAATGCATCGATGTCAGCTTTTACGATACGGCCGTTCTTACCAGAACCAGCTACTTTATGAATGTCTACGCCGTTTTCACGAGCATATTTACGAACAGATGGCATAGCGATTACGCGCTCATTTACTACTTCTGCAGTTGCTGCTGGAGTAGCTTCCGCTGCTGGAGCTTCTACTGCTGCTTCTTCAGCTTTTGGAGCTGCATCATGATCGTCACCTTTAAATTTAAGGTTTTCGTATCCAGGAGCATCAAATTTAATTAATGTATCTCCTACAATTGCAACTGTTCCTTCTTCTACAAGTACTTCAAGTACTTTACCTTTAACAGGAGAAGGGATTTCTACTACTGCTTTATCATTTTGTACTTCAAGAAGTACATCGTCTTCGTTTACTTCATCGCCTGGTTTAATAAACCATTTTACGATTTCACCTTCGTGGATACCTTCACCGATATCTGGTAGTTTAAATTCAAATGCCACGGAATTCAGCCCCCTGATTCATTTCATTATTATGGAATATGTACAAAAGAAACCAGCATGTGCTGATTTCTTTTGCACATGAAAAGCTAAAAATTAGAAGTTCATTACTTTGTTAACAGCTTCAACAATATCTTTATGGTTTGGTAACCATACGCTCTCAGCTTGAGAGAATGGGAATACTGTATCAGCAGCTGCAACACGTACAACTGGAGCTTCTAAGTTTAAGATTGCACGGTCGTTAATTTCCGCTACAACGTTAGCTGCAATACCAGCTTGTTTTTGTGCTTCTTGAACTACAACTACGCGGCCTGTTTTTTCAACAGAAGCGATGATTGTTTCGATATCTAATGGTTGAACTGTACGTAAGTCAACTACCTCTAAAGAGATACCTTCTTTTTCAAGTTCTTCAGCAGCTTTTAATGCAGCATGAACCATAGCACCGTAAGCGATAACAGATACATCTGTACCTTCACGTTTGATATCAGCTTTACCTAAATCAATTGTGTAATCGCCTTCTGGTACATCTTGACGGAATGAACGGTACAATTTCATATGCTCTAAGTAGATAACTGGATCGTTGTCACGAATCGCAGAGATTAAAAGACCTTTTGCATCGTATGGAGTAGATGGAATAACAACTTTTAGACCAGGTTGTTGAGCCACTAATCCTTCTAAGCTATCAGCATGTAGTTCAGGAGTATGAACACCGCCACCGAATGGAGAACGAATTGTTACTGGAGCAGTCCAACGTCCACCAGAACGGTAACGCATACGAGCTAATTGACCAGAAACTGAATCCATTACTTCATAAATGAAACCGAAGAATTGGATTTCTGGAACTGGACGGAAGCCTTCTAATGCAAGTCCAACTGCAAGTCCACCAATACCAGACTCTGCAAGTGGAGTATCCATTACACGATCTTCACCGAATTCAGCTTGTAAACCTTCAGTAGCACGGAATACACCGCCGTTTACACCAACGTCTTCACCAAACACAAGTACGTTAGGGTCATTTTTCATTTCAACGCGTAAAGCATCAGTGATTGCTTGAATCATTGTCATTTGAGCCATGGCTTACTTCGACTCCTTTTCTTTGTAAATTTCATATTGTTCAGCTAAGTTGTAAGGCATTTTTTCGTACATGATTTCCATTAAATCAGTAACTTTTTGTTTTGGAGCTTGGTCAGCCTTAGCAATTGCTTGTTTGATATCTTCTTTTGCTTCTTCGATTACTTTCTCTTCAACTTCTTGAGACCATAGGCCTTTGTTTTCTAAGAATGCACGGAAGCGTACGATTGGATCTTTTTGTTCCCATTCGTTCTCGATATCTTTTGTACGGTAACGAGTTGGGTCATCACCAGCCATTGTATGTGGACCGTAACGGAATGTTAAAGTCTCGATTAAAGTAGGGCCTTCGCCGTTTACTGCACGCTCACGAGCGAAAGCAGTTGCTGCGTATACAGCTAATGGATCCATACCGTCTACTTGAATTCCGTAAATACCTGCTGCTACTGCTTTTTGTGCTACAGTTTTAGCTGCAGATTGCTTTTCTACTGGAGTAGAGATTGCATAACGGTTGTTTTGTACAACGAAGATTGCTGGAGCTTTGAATGCACCCGCAAAGTTCATACCTTCGTAGAAGTCACCTTGTGAAGCACCACCGTCACCAGTGTAAGTAATTGCAACAGATTTTTTACCACGTAGTTTCATACCTAACGCAACACCAGCAGTTTGGATGATTTGCGCACCGATAATGATTTGTGGAGCAAGTGCATTTACATTCTCAGGCATTTGGTTACCCATGAAATGTCCACGAGAGAATAAGAATGCTTGGTATAATGGTAAACCGTGCCATACTAATTGTGGCACATCACGATATCCTGGTAAGATGAAATCTTCTGCTTCAAGTGCGAAATGACTTGCTAATTGAGAAGCCTCTTGTCCAGCTGTTGGTGCGTAGAAACCTAAACGTCCTTGACGGTTTAAAGAAATAGAACGTTGATCTAGTACGCGAGTATACACCATACGGCGCATTAATTCTTTTAATTGATCATCAGATAATTCAGGCATAGCTGCTTCATTCACAACTTCGCCTTTTTCATTTAAAATTTGTAATGTCTCAAATTGAGCTGCGATAGCTTTCATTTGCTCATCAACATTAAATAGGGTCTTTTTTGTTTTAGTACCCATTCCGTTCACCTCTTCCTCTCTTGAACCATATTCTGAAACGCTTTCACTATCTATTAGCTAGACTGAAAACGCAACAATGTAAACCAACAAATTTATCTGTCGGTTGAGAATAATTTTGTGTACCTAACAATCTGTACTAATGTTTTTTCAGAAACATATTAATACAATCTTGATCACGTTTTTTAGTTTACAACTATTCTAATTACGATGTCAATTACTTTGGTTACGTTTTTTTATAAATAATCTGCAGGTTTCTTCTACACAAACGTGTTTTTATTTTTCACATCTGTATTAGTAAGCATTAACCTACTGTTATATTATTCCCTTTTCAACTTATTTTTTCTCTTAGAATAATATGTAAACGATTTAATTCTCTTTAGTTTTTCTCTCTTCTTAGCAAAAATATACAAACTCTTCTTCCTTTTATAGGTAATTACCCATACATTTCTATCCTTCCCTCCATACATTATAGTAACCGCAGTGTTAGCGGGAAATGATAAAGGAGGTCATCTCATGTACGGATACTCATATTGCTATCCAACTTGTTCAAATCCTTCCTACGGTTATGGCGGTTCTTGTGGCGGGTCTGGACGCGGCTTCGCCTTAATCGTTGTGTTGTTTATTCTTTTAATTATCGTTGGTGCTGCTTGCATTCGCTAATGTAAAATGAAACAACTATGGAAGAAACAGACGGCTTTGCCGTCTTTTCTTTTTATAACATACATAAATATTCTATAGTAGAACGCTTTCCAAAGCGCTTCCCTACTTGTCGATGACTTTTTCCATCTCCTTTGGTAGACTAAAGAAGAAAGGAGAGATTACATATGCTTACAATGAAAGATGTAATTCGCGAAGGAGATCCTATTTTGCGAAACGTTGCAGAAGAGGTATCAATACCGGCGAGCGAAGAAGATACAACTACCCTTAAAGAAATGATTGAATTTGTAATAAATAGCCAAGATCCTGAAATGGCTGAAAAATATAGTTTACGCCCTGGAATCGGATTAGCAGCTCCACAAATCGGTATTTCAAAGAAAATGATTGCGGTTCATGTAACTGATACTGACGGTACGTTATATAGTCATGCATTATTCAACCCCAAAATCATTAGTCATTCTGTTGAACGTACATATTTACAAAGCGGGGAAGGCTGTCTATCAGTAGACCGCGAAGTACCTGGTTATGTCCCTCGTTACACAAGAATTACAGTGAAAGCAACATCTATCAACGGCGAAGAAGTAAAATTACGTTTAAAAGGTTTACCAGCAATTGTATTTCAGCATGAGATTGACCATTTAAATGGTGTTATGTTCTATGACCACATTAATAAAGAAAATCCATTTGCTGCTCCTGACGATTCAAAACCTCTAGAGCGATAATAAAAAAGGCGGGAGTTAATCTTCCGCCTATTTTATATGAAATGGGTTCCATATTCACTTATAGCAATCCAGCCCATTTTAAGCCATGATATATGCCGTCTTCACTAACATCCTTTGTCACATGATTTGCAAGTTTTTTCAAGTCTTCGTGACCATTCCCCATCACAATACCTGTCCCAACTGCTTCGATCATTTCTAAATCATTTAAGCCATCTCCAAATGCATACACTTGTTCACGGGTAAATCCTAATTTTTCAATAAATTTCTCAATTCCTTTTGCCTTCGAACCACCATTCGGAATAATATCCATTGAATATGCATGCCAGCGAATAAAATGAAAGTCTGGGTAATGATTAATAAACTTTTCTTCTTCATTCACTTCACAGAAAAGAAGTGTTTGATAAATATTACGTTTCTCATAGAAATCAGGTTCATATGCCGGATGTTCAAAGTTTAAGCTTCCAAAACCTTCTTTCACATAATCATGATATTCTACTGATGCTCTCATTTCTTGATGATCCAGATATACAAGTGGATATCCTTCTTGTTTTGCAAACTGAGTAAACTTATGTAAGGCAGCTGGATGTAACGGGTTATTAAATATTACCTCATCTTCAAATACAACGTACTGTCCATTAAAGCTAACATAATTATGTATATTGAGTTCCTCACGAATATCTTCAAACATAAATGGCGCACGTCCTGTCGCAATTGCTACATGCACACCTTTTTCTTGTAAATGTCTTACTGCATCTCGTGTAGATTGCGGAATCTTCTTATCGTGATCTAATAATGTTCCATCAATATCAAAAAAGACAATTTTATCATTCATTTGTCAAAATCCTTTCCGTTACTCTATATTCCTATTTTGATTATCACTTTTCAAATTCTAAAAAAAAGTATAACATATTAAACATCTGTGAAGAAAGCGTTCACTTTCTGACCTTATTTATGAAACCTGCATATATATATTAGTAAAAAATGTGGATACTTGTTCGTATGAATTTTCTTTTCTATTCTTTCTCATACTATACCTATAACTAACGGCTACTAATCGTTACTATAGAATAACTTTCCCTGTATGAGAAAGGACAAGATTCAACATTCACTTTTGTCTTCTTTCTTATATCAGAGACGGAGTTTTCACTAGTAATATGCATGTTTAAAATAAGGAAAGGAAGGAGTAATCATGCTGAAGAAGCTGAAGAAAAAGCTCAAGCGTTATTTAAAAGATCTAGTCCGTAAAAAGACAATCGCTTAAATTGTGCCCATTTCGGGCTTTTTCTTCATTCTCATTCGAAAAAACATGAAAATCGTGACTGTTTGCTTTATAATAAGTAACAGATAATGCAAAACATAGACAAGGAGAGGTTTTCCAAATGATTTTTAAAGTATTTTATCAAGTAAAATTGACTGAGGTTCCAGTACGTGAAAATACAAAAGTTTTATATTTAGAGGCTACGTCTGAAAAGGATGTTCGTAAGAAATTAAATAAGTTCGCATATAATATCGAGTTCGTTCAGTCTGTTACTGGTGCTCATCTTGAATATGAAAAAGAAAACGCTGATTTAACATTAGCGGAAATCGTATAGTCATATGAAATTTCTAAAGAATGATCAAGCAGCCGTTTTTGCTTTAGGTGGACTTGGTGAAATCGGTAAAAATACATATGCTGTTCAATTTCAAGATGAAATTATTATTATTGATGCTGGAATTAAATTTCCAGAAGACGAACTCCTCGGAATCGATTATGTAATACCAGATTACACTTATTTTGTGCGAAACGAAGATAAAATTAAAGGATTATTCATTACACATGGTCACGAAGATCATATCGGTGGAATTCCTTACTTATTACGTCAAGTAAACATCCCGATTTATGGCGGAAAATTAGCAATTGCACTAATCAAAAACAAATTAGAAGAGCACGGATTACTTCGTAAAGCAAAACTTTATGAAATTCAAGAAGATGATGTTATTAAATTTAAAAAGACATCTGTTTCCTTCTTCCGTACAACTCACAGTATCCCAGATTCATACGGAGTTGTTGTGAAAACACCTCAAGGACAAGTTGTTCATACTGGCGATTTCAAATTTGATTTCACACCAGTCGGTGAACCAGCGGACTTAACAAAAATGGCTGAAATCGGAAAAGACGGCGTACTTTGTCTCTTATCTGACAGTACAAACAGTGAAGTTCCAAACTTTACAATGTCTGAGCGCCGTGTTGGTGATAGTATTCAAGATATTTTCCGCAAAGTAGAAGGTCGTATTATCTTTGCAACCTTTGCATCAAATATCCATCGTCTACAACAAGTTGTTGAAGCGGCTGTTGAAAACAATCGTAAAGTGGCTGTGTTCGGTCGCAGTATGGAAGCGGCGATTGAAATCGGACAAAACCTTGGTTATATTCGCTGTCCGAAGGATACATTCATAGATACAGCTCAACTAAACCGCCTACCGGCTAATAAAGTTGTTATTTTATGTACAGGTAGTCAAGGTGAGCCAATGGCAGCACTTTCACGTATTGCTAATGGTACTCATCGTCAAATTCAAATCATTCCTGGCGACACAGTTGTTTTCTCTTCTTCACCAATCCCTGGTAATACAATTAGTGTAAGCCGTACAATTAACATGTTGTATCGTGCTGGTGCTGATGTAATCCACGGGAAACTGTCAAACATTCATACGAGTGGACACGGTGGACAAGAAGAACAAAAACTAATGCTTCGTCTAATTAAACCGAAGTATTTCATGCCAATTCATGGTGAATATCGCATGCAACGTATGCATATGAAGTTAGCAAACGATTGTGGTATTCCAGAAGAAAACTGTTTCATCATGGATAATGGAGATGTTCTTGCTCTTCGTTCTGATGAAGCAAGCGTAGCTGGTAAAATACCATCTGGATCTGTCTATATTGACGGAAATGGTATTGGAGATATCGGTAATATCGTATTACGCGATCGTCGTATTCTTTCTGAAGAAGGACTTGTTATTGTAGTTGTAAGCATTGATATGAAAGAGTTTAAAGTTGCAGCAGGACCTGATATTATCTCACGTGGTTTCGTGTATATGCGCGAAAGTAGTGATTTAATTAATGATGCTCAAACATTAATTACAACTCATTTAGAAAAAGTAATGGAGCGTAAAACAACACAATGGTCTGAAATTAAAAATGAAATTACAGATACATTAGCACCATTCCTATATGAGAAAACAAAACGTCGCCCAATGATTTTACCAATCATTATGGAAATATAAGAAAAAGGACAATACCTTCGTGGTATTGTCCTTTTTTCTTATCTTAAAAAGTGTTTAAAACGATCTACTTCATCGTCATGACCAATTACAATTAATATATCTCCCGCTTGAATATTTTCCGTAGCTCGAGGAGATACAATAACTTCTTTACCACGTTTAATCGCTACAATATTCAATCCAAACTTCGCACGAATATCTAATTCGATTAAAGAATGACCATCAATTTTTTTATTTGCAATAATCTCTACAATACTATGCTCATCTGAAAGCTCAAGATAGTCTAATACATTACTTGATGCAATATTATTAGCAATCCTTTTTCCCATATCACGCTCAGGATGCACAATGTGGTCTGCCCCTATTTTACTTAACACTTTTTCATGGTAATCATTTTGAGCTTTTACAGTAATATTTTTTACACCTAATTCTTTCAAAATTAATGTTGTTAAAATACTTGAATTTAAATTATCTCCAATAGCAACGACTACATGATCAAAATTACGAATACCAAGACTTTTTAATACCATCTCATCTGTTGAATCTGCAATTACAGCATGTGAAGCTATATTTGCAAACTCATTAATTTTATCCTCATCTGAATCAATTGCCATTACTTCCATACCTAATTGAGCGAGTTCTCGGCAAATGCTTCCACCAAAACGTCCAAGCCCAATGACAGCAAATTCTTTCTCTTTTTCACCCACAGGGATTCCTCCAATAACATCGAATACTATGTATTTTTATTGTAACATACTTTAGATTTGCTACAAAAACCTGTATATCATTCTTATTTTTGTTTTTGCATATAAAAATACTGTTGTAAATAAAATGCGATACTGAAAATTAACATACCAAATACAAATATATTTCCAAATGAACTAAATGTTTCAAAAACGAATAATAACGTTTCTTGTCCGAAGAAAGCAAATAATAGTTGTGTAAATGCGAATAGCAATGCCAATATATAATGATGTTGATGGAATAAATAATGTGTTGCACCTAAAAAAGCGATAAACGAAATGATGAAAATCCACCAATTTTCTAAAAACAGTTGCCAATTAGTAAATTGATACCCATTTACTAATATCGCAATAATTCCTATAACAGCCATCGTTGGCACACTCCAAAATAATGCTCGCCCTCTAAAGAAGCGTGTTCCTTTAACATCACCTTTTTCATGTGCAATGTATGTGAGTACTACCGTACTTATGTACAAAACTGAAAGAATTGTTAAAACGATAATAAGCCAAAAATGTAATTGATAATACTCATGCTCTATGTTTGTCACGATAGCCGCTAACATACACGGGATTAACATTCCAGTCCAACCATCTACTTTTCTTTCATTCCAAAACACTGTGTTACCAATCCGTATCCCTAACAACATAAAAATAATGATACCTAGTACAAATAATGTCGTTTTATTCCCTACTAAACTCGTCGAGAAAGCAATTAATCCAATAAATAAAAAGAGCACAAACCCATTCATAATTTCTAATACAGGTGATAAATATCTTTTCACCCATCTATAAGTTTCGTCATATTCATGATTATCTACTAAACGGTAGGCATAAAAACTTATCCCAAAATACACCGCCGCAATAATAACATACGCATATAAGACGAAACACAACATTGCACTGCTAATTTGCACGTAATTCCCCACCCTTTTTTCTATGTTTCACCTTGATTTTACACACTTTCTACACGAAATGTAAACATATATAAGCTAGTTAACTAATCATCTTCTCAATAAGCGATAATGAATAATGAGCAGCGGCTCAAAACCGCTGCTCATTACTTTATCCATTTGTATGCCAATGTGTATCCAAAACAAATATGAAAGATGTTTTCGTCTTGGAACTAATAAGTACCCACTGTAAGTTTTTGCAAAGTTGGCGAGCGAGTTTACTTTCTAGTTCCTTTCCACTTTACATATTGATCTAAAAATGCGATAGCTTTCTCAATAACCTCTTCATCTGGTTTTAATTTTGCATGGTGTAAACCATATTCTGAATTTACACCAAGCCAAAACATAAATCCAGGAATCTCTTGAAGCATATAACCAAAATCTTCCCCTGTCATTGCCTCAGTACATGTAATTACATTCATATCAGTTTGTTCACTTACAAACTGCATAAACTCTCTCGTTAATACTTCATGGTTATATACTTGATGATACATCGCTCCATAGTCAATAATAGCTTCACATTGGAAGGAAGCTTCTATACCTGCAACAATTGCCTCAATCCTACTTTTAACACGCCTCATTGATTCCACTGATAACGTTCGGATCGTTCCTTCTAACCGAGACTTTTCTGCTATGATATTTTGAACTGTACCACCTGTTATTTTTCCGATTGTAATCACTGCACTATCAAGAGGATTCACATTACGACTAATAACGGATTGAAGTTGTGTAACAAGGTGACTTGCTGCTACAATCATATCATTTGCAGTATGCGGGTAGGCTGCATGTCCACCTTTCCCTTTCAAATCAACATATAACTCTGATGTATTTGCAAATAATAGCCCCTCTTTTGTCGCAATTGTTCCTACAGCGTATTCAGGTGCAATATGAAGACCAAGAATTATATTTGGCTTCCATTCTTTTAACTCTTCACTCTCTAACATAGGAAGAGCCCCTCCTGGCCCTTCTTCAGCTGGTTGGAATAGAAACACAAGGTCATCATCTATTCTTTCTGTTACAGCTGCTGTTAGAAGGCCTAAACCGATTGTTGTATGCAAATCGTGTCCACATGCATGCATCATTCCTTCATGAATAGAAGCAAACTCATATCCAGTTTCTTCGGTAATTGGTAAACCGTCTATATCTGCGCGATAACCGATAATTTTTTCTGGATTTTTTCCATTTACTTTAACAATGACACCCGTTTTCCATACTTTCACTTCCACATATTCATTCGAAAGCGTTCCTATGTAATCTAAAATATACTGTTGTGTTTTCCACTCTTTAAATCCAATTTCCGGTATTTTGTGTAAGTCTCTACGAATTTGAACGAATTTGCTTACTGCCATTTTTGCACCTCTATCTATAAAAAGCGCAAGAGCCTGTTATGCTCTTACGCTTTTTTGTGTTTATTTCTCTGGGTTTAATTGACGAAGCTCTTGTTTAATTTCAGTTTTTGCTTTTGTCTTCTCATCAATCTCTTTAATTACACGTGCTGGAGTACCGGCAACAACTGTATATGGAGGTACATCTTCTGTTACAACAGCTCCTGCTGCTACAACTGCACCCTTACCTACTGTAACTCCCTCTAACACAACTACGTTTGCACCAATTACAACATCATCTTCAACGATAACTGGTTTTGCTGAAGGCGGCTCAATAACACCTGCAAGTACTGCACCTGCACCTACGTGACAGTTCTTACCAACAGTTGCACGTCCACCAAGTACCGCGTTCATGTCAATCATAGTACCTTCACCAATTACAGCACCGATATTAATTGTTGCATTCATCATAATAACAGCGTTGTCGCCGATTTCAACGTGATCACGAATAATCGCGCCTGGCTCAATACGAGCTTTAATACCTTTTAAATCAAGCATTGGAATTGCAGAATTACGACGGTCATTTTCAACAACGTAATCAACAATGTGCTTGCTATTTTCATCAAGAATTGTCTTAATTTCAGACCATTCTCCAAATAATACACCAGACTTTTTATTTACAAATGCTTGTACCGTTTCAGGGAATGTTACTTCTTTTAAATCCCCTTTTATGTATACCTTTACAGGAGTTTTCTTTTCACTTTTTTGAATAAACGAAATAATTTCGTTAGCGTCCATCATTTTCATTCTTGTTGCCTCCTAAATCCATTTATAATGTTACTCTACCAAACGATAGAGCGAGTAGCAAGATAATAATCCTATTTTTCCATTTGAATTTCTTCTATAATTTCTAAAAATGCCCTTACTTGCTTCAATTGTCTGGCCGATTCACTCGTCAATAACCATGTTTCTCTCGTTAATTGAACAGGTGTTTTATACATATTTTCCTGTACTTCTTTTAAAACGGTAGAAGGTAGCAGAGCATAACCTATACCATTTAAAACGAGTTGTTTGCAAGTCTCAATTTGATCAACCACAATTGTTCTCTTAGGTGGATTAGAAAATAAACCATACCACCAATTTTGTATTTGTCCATAATAAGTCGAATCACTTTTAAATTGAATAAAAGGTCTATTTGTTTCTTTTAACATCGTAATATCTTTTATTTCTTTATCCACTAAATAAAGTTCATCTTCAAATAATTGTTGCTTCTGACCTTTATATTCTTGTGTTCCTCTCAATATAGCAACATGAACGTCTCCTTCATAAAATTGCTTTTGCACTTCACTACTCCAGCCAGTAAACAGCGATATTTTCACAGAAGGGTATTTATGTACAAACTTCTTCAAAACAGGAGGAAGCCAATATTGACCAATAACTGATGCAACAGCTATTTTTAACGTTCCGTGAGTTTCTGTTCTAAAAACAGCTAGCTCACTTTTAATATCCTCTTCCTTTTGTAGCATTTCTTTTGCATAATTTGCGACTTTTTCCCCTTCAGGTGTAATTGTCAATCCTTTTTGTGAGCGAATAAAAAACTTCATTCCCCATTGTTTCTCCATAGATTGTAATCGTTGACTAAGCGCAGGTTGTGAAACAAATAAACGTTCCGCCGCTTTTCTCATATTCGATTCCTGAGCTAACACAACCATCATTTGAAAATCATCAATTTGCAACTTTCTCCCTCTTTCCTTAGCTTCCATACACCTTATCTCAATAAGCTTTTCATCCTTAATTTAACTATATACTCTTATATTTTTTATCTTTTTAAATATAATACATACACAACTGATATGCACGAAAAAAAGTGACTTCTCCGCTTCTATGAAGTCACTTTTCTCACATTATCGATTATGTTGCCTTACTTTTTTATTCAACAATTTTAAAATAGCCCGACGTGTTAAAATCCCCTCAAAATACCCATCTTCATTGACAGCGCAAATAAAAGGATGATCAATTGTCATTTCTAAAGCTTTTGCAAACGAATCTTCTAACTTAAGAACCGGAATGTCTTCCTTCATCACCTGTTCTACTTTCATTTCGTCAAGTCTTTCAAACTCAATACGTTCTAACCCTAACATACCATCTAAAATCATAGCAGTACTAATTAACCCATGCAATTTATACATCGGGTCCAAAACAGGTATCGCCGAATATCCAGATTTCACAAGAACGAGTAAAGCATGCTCTAAACCATTCCCCATTTGGACATGTGCTACTTTTTCTGATGAAATCATTAAATCTTTCACAAAAATTTGTTGAAACTCGTCTTTCGGAATACTAATCATATTACATCCCCCATTTTCCCTTTTTCCTACTTTTAATCATCGACTCTATTCACATTTTATGACAGCGTTTTCATGTTATTATTTTGTCCTTACTTTATTTCAATAAAAACAAAATTACACAGCTATTTTAGCATACAACACAAAAAAAAGACTACCATCCCGGTAGCGCTTAATACCCCTTATTTTTTAATCTGTAAAATAACCTTGTGATTTTTTTATATTGTGTCACATCTGTCTGTTTTAAGCCATTCTCAATATCTGTAATTTCCACAGATAAAATTTCACTCGCATAATTTTGCTGAAATAGAATATCTAGTAATAAACTCTCTTCTTCTTCTGTTAAAACAAATTCCCTTTTCATATACCCCTCTCCTTATACTCGCATCGTTACTCTTATTATATATAATTTCCAACCTATTTAATAGATGTAATATTCAGTTTTTAGTGAAGGATATATAAAAATTGTTTTTTATTTCGTATATCGATTTGCATAACTAAACGCCGCATAAGCATCTGGCTTAATTTTTGCAGTTAATCCCATCGCTTGAATTTTCGCTGTCATATCTAGAATAAATTCTTTTGTTAAACCATCATTTCCGATATCCAAGTGAATTTCCATTATAAATCCAGCCCCATCTTGAGCATATGGATGCAATAAATCCCATATTGTTTGTATATGATTTGGAGTAAATAGGCATGCGATCTCTTGGCTAAACTGCGTTTCTAAATATATTTTCTCACGTAAAGTTGCTGGCTTATCTTTCACTGACTTATGGTGTAAACACCCCCAGGCACCTTTTCCAACGCGATGAATATGAATTGCCGTAATAAACCTCGTATCCTTTTGATGTGCTTGTGAGTCTGTCCCAATGGATAAGCGATATAAATTTCGTGGATCCTTTTCAATGAAACTACAAATACGGCTAAAGACCATATCAAAATTTAAATGTCTCTCTGAAACATTATAAAATGTATGTTCACCGGCCACATAGTCACGTCCTTTCAATTAGACAGACTTTTCGTATTCTCATTGTATGGGACAAAAATAAAAATTATAACTTCCTATCCTTTATTCGTTTCAATATTTCGAATTACATAATGGCAAACTTGGCACGTATAAATTACATTTTGATTCGATTGAGCTGTTAATACATGAATAATCTCAGCAGAATTATGACATTTAGGACAAATCACAACTGGTAAACGTTCCATACAACACACCTCCTCGTTATTTTTATCTCGCTTTTGCTATCTGTAAACAACCAATTGGTGATGACTAATATTCAGTATAGGACGAAGAAGCCCCACTGATTACAATTTCACTTTATTACCATTGTAGGAAAAATGAAAACTCCCTATACCTATATGCTAAAAAGTAATAGAACTAAAAAAGGTGTTGCCATATGGCAACACCTTTTTTATATGTATCAAGAAATGATATCGTAAATCTCAATTGCAACCATATCGATATTATCGAATTGATACACTTGAGGTTTTTCACCTTGTTGATACACTTCTAACTCATACATTTCACTTTTATCGAAAAATTTCACGCTACATTTGCGCTCACCGTTCACTTCAAAATAGCGTTGTGCTACTTCACCGCTTTCAGCTTGTTCTTGTAGACTAACAAGTCGAGTTAAAATTCCTTGGAGTAGAGACATGAAATCTCTCCTTTCTCTGATCTTCCTACCAATAGGTTTTACAGCTATACTCATTCTATCCGTCATAACAGAAAAAATGTTCCACAGTCTAGGATAAAGGTTATTGGCCAGAAACTCAACTAAAAATTTGTCGAAATGCGAAGGAAAAAACAGAAAGAACATCTTTTCCCTTCTTTATTGCGATTTTTATACTGGAAGAATATAATAAAAAACAGAAAAAAGGAGGAATTACAATGAGAAAAATTGAGGTTTACACACAACCTGATTGTCCGCCATGTGTCATTGTGAAAGAATTTTTAAAGCATAATAACGTTGTATATGAAGAATTTGACGTGAAAAAAGACGCTGCTGCACGCAATCGTCTTTTATACGACTATGATTCGTATTCAACTCCAACAGTTGTAATTGATGGAGAAGTTGTTGCTGGTTTTCAAATTGAAAAATTACAACAGCTACTCAATATTGAATAAGAATAGGTAAAGACCTATTCTTATTTTTATCCCACTATTTGTGGGCAGTAATAGCCCTATTGGTGCGAGCTATTAATCAGTGAGAGATGAACATCCCCACCGATTACAGTTTCACTTTATAATTGTTGTAATCGTTTTATTTCAGTTAAAAGTTCTTGGCTTTCATGATATCCGGCCAATTTCCATTTTCCTTGATCTCTTTGCAATGTTACAATTTGATATTGTCCACTTTTCGCCCGCTCATATACATATAAAATTTTATGTTCTTCATCATATGACATTTTCGTTTCTGAATGAAAAGAAAACGGCGCTTCTTTTGCTGGAAGTAAATATTCACCACTTTGTTTATCACTTCTACTATTTTCATCTGTAAATACTTGAAGGAAATTCTCTGTAAAATATGGTGATAACGTTTCTATCATCTTATTCATCGGCAAATGCTTCCCACGAATTGAAAATTGGGTTTCATAGCCCTTTTGTATCGTTGTAAACACTTCTTCCCGATCGACTTTCACTTCCTCTTTTCCTAAAACAGTTGTGACACTATAACCAACTAGAAAGGCAACGCATACAAATAGAACTAACCATATTCCATATTTCCTCATTTTTTCACCTTCCTTTTAAGAAAACTTGTCTTTGTAGTATTCATTGTAACAATGATTATGCAAAGACAGGGGTGGTTTCGTTCGTAAAATCTTTACAACGATAGACAGCATTTTCATCACCATTTTCACTATTACCAATTTATGATAAAAACAAACAAAAAATGCACGAATCTCTTCGTGCATTAAAATAAAACATCTTCTTCATATAAATATTCATACGATAAATCTATAAATAAAAAGTTTTCATCATCAATTGGGAAGGAAAATGTCCGTACCATCTCACCGGTTTCAATATCAGCATATAAATCTGAAAGTCTTGCCTTATTCTCAAAACGCATTTTCATAATATTTTCTAGAAAATACGGACGCCAACTCCAGTTCTTCATATAATACTCAGGCATCACAATCCATTCCCCATCTTTTTTCATAACGTTTCCTGATTGTTGGAAACCATCTTCGTTACAAATAAATATGCGGAAACTACACTGTGATACACTTTGGCTAAATTGTAATAACCAATCATTTATATCTTCATTCTTTTTCTGTTTGGCTAGAACATCACCAATTCGATCACGTAACAGTTCTGTTAAATTATAAATTTTTTGTAATTTCTTCTTCTCATGTTGAATAAATTGATGACACTCATTACCAAGTCGTTCTTTCAAAACATTCGTTTCAATAAAATCAGGTAAGCACTCTTTCAAATAATTCCCTTGATAATATCTACCACCGTTTTTCCAAGCATATTGTAGTTGATAAAAAGCATCTATTTCTTCATATAACAATGTTGCACCAATTCTTCTAGCAAGTAATGATAAAGAATATAAAATATCTTGATAAGATTGTAAAAGTGCAGTTTGCCTTAAGTTTGTTAAATCTACTTTTAAAATATCCGGTGCTAACACGCTAATACGTTCTAAATTACTTGTACCCGTTCCGACTTTATTAATCGAAATTTGAATACCATATGTACGATAATACATAAGCAAATGATTAAATTGCTCTATATCTTCTTTACATTCATGTTCTGTAATTTCTAAAACAATGTGTTTCAAATTTAAACCTTGCTCTTCATACATCAATAAAAGTTGAAGTAAACTTTCATCATCATCGTTCATTAATACGTTAGCATTCCGATGTATAAATAATAATAGTTTTTGATCACTTTCTAAATAACGATTTAAAGCCTTTTCTACTATAATGTTATCCGCTTCCAGTTGAAACTCACTCGGAATAGAATCATCATGAAAGAAAGAAGCTAAACTTTGTATGCCCTCTTCTGTTTGAATACGTCCTACTACTTCATATCCAATTACAGTATGCTCATCAGCACTAAAAATAGCTTGATAATAAGGAAGGACTTTATCCAAGTTACTCATTACATCTAATGCATCTATCAATGTGCTTCCCTCCCTTTACTTTTCAAAAATTATAACATGATATTTACGGAAAAATAATAAAAAATCCCTTCAGTTTTCCTGAAGGGATTAGAGGGGTAAAATGCTAAGGGGAATTAGCAATTCTACTATGAAGAAAAAAGAGGTCTTAAATATAACGTATATATGACCTCTTGTAAACACTTTTCTTTCACATGTCACAATTCCGTCACATTTAACCGTAAGAATATGAATCAAACATTCATTTTCTTATCCCTTTTAAAATGGATATTGATGTAAATGTTGTCCTCCATCCATTGTCATGCAAGTTCCATTTATGTACGCAGCTTCATCTGAACATAAATAATAAGCTAGACCTGCAATTTCTTCTGGCGTGCCCAGTCTTCCAAGCGGAACACTTTGTATCGTACGCTTAGCCATTTCTTCTGAAATCCATAATTTATCAGCACCGCCCGTACGTTCAATTGGTCCTGGCGCGATAGCGTTAACTCGTATTCCATATTTACGGCCCCACTCAACAGCGAGTGTCTTCGTCATTGCTAATACTCCAGCCTTCGCTGCAGCCGAATGAATAACTCCCGGACCTGCATCCCATGCATATGTTGCTACCATGTTAATGATATTCCCTTTTATACCTTTTTCAATCCAATATTTTCCGACAGCATGGCTGCAGTAAAATGTACCGTTTAATACAATATTAATGACTGAATTCCAGCCATTCACGGATAAATCTTCTGCTGGACAAATAAAGTTTCCAGCTGCATTGTTTATTAAAACATCAATTCGACCAAACTTCTCATCAATCTCTTCAATCATTTTCTGAATGTCATCAGTATTTCTTACATCCATTTGTACGGGTAATACTTGCCCCGGAAATTGTTCAATTTCCAACTTTGTTTCCTCTAGTTTTTCCTTTGTACGTCCTGTAATAACAACTCTTGCCCCTTCTTTTGCAAAACGGGTCGCCATTCCTTTTCCCATTCCGCTCGATCCACCTGTTATAATAACTACCTTTTCTTTCACATACATCCCCTCCCAAAAATGAATACACATTCATTTTATCATTTTATTTAATAGAAATCTTTATATTTTTAAACTTTTCTGATATTTTAACGTAAAGAGGTTTCTTTTTATTCGTTTTTTTCGTAATCCATACTACTTTTTTATTATTTAAAATATATTTGAAATAAACTGAAAGGAGATTTGAGTAACCTATAAATGTAACGAAAACATGTGATATAAGTTAAATAGGTATACTCATATTTTTATGAAGAAAATTACAAGAAGAGATTTTTTTAAAGCTGGAATGCGCACTTGTCTATATTCATTTATAACCACTAGCATCGGATACTATTACGCTAAATATATTGAGCCTCATTTACTCTCTTTTACAGAGCATACACTTAAATCACAACTCATACCCAAAAGTTTTCATGGTATGAAGATTCTTCAATTTAGCGATTTACATCTCGGATACTATTTCTCTCTCCAACATTTATCTCAAATCGTTTCTAAAATTAATGCTGTAAAACCTGACATTGTTCTTTTCACTGGTGATCTCATTGATAATTATCAAACATATACTGACACTCCTTTCGTTCCATCTATTTTAAAAAATATACAAGCACCCTTCGGTAAATTTTCTATTTATGGTAACCATGATCACGGCGGATATGGAACGGAATACTACGAGCACGTCATGCGTGAATCTGGATTTGAACTACTACTAAATAGCGAAAAGAGAATTCGTCTACTGGATAATAGTGAAATTTCAATTTTCGGTCTTGATGATATACTACTAGGCAAACCCAAAATAGAAGAAACACTACAGCACGCGAGGCAAAACACTTATAACATTGTTCTTGTTCACGAGCCAGATATTGCACCACAAATCGCTAAATATCCAGTTAACTTACAACTTTCTGGTCATAGCCATGGCGGACAAGTACAAATTCCTTTTTTAGGTGCTATTATTACCCCATCGCTTGCTAAAAACTATGTTGAAGGTTTCTATACGATTCAAGATTTAGCTCTCTATGTCAATCGAGGTCTTGGCAGAACACGCGTCCCATTCCGATTTATGGCAAAACCTGAAATTACAATTTTTACGCTCCAACATTCGTAATAATTCGCCTATTTTCTTACATATCCTTTCTTGTACGCGCTCATCCACGTTTCATTTACCATATGATAAAAATGAGTCCAATAAAGGAGGTTTGTTCATGTATCCATATTATCAACCAATCCCAGTCCGTTCAGCACCTATTGGTCCAGTAGGCGACTCACGCTTCTTTCCGTTTTTTGGTGTTCCATTTCTAGCTGGGATTGCTGGTGGACTGCTCGGTGGAGCATTAGCTTTCGGTCCTAGACCGTATTACCCACCATATCCACCACCTTTCCCACCGCCAACACCTTATCCTTGTTATGGCGGACCTTGTCAACAACCATTCTATTATTAATGTACTCCAACAATTCTACCAATGTTATTCCCTCTCTTAACTGATCCATTAACATGCTTATAATAAAAACTATTCTCTCTACGCATCCTTCTATTTAGAGAATGTATAATAAGTAGAGAACAAAGTAAAAAAACCTCTTAAAAAAAGAGGTTTTTTTACTTTGTTCTCATTATTCAGCATCCGTGTTTTGATACGCCATCTTAAACAACTTCACTTGGCTATCAATTTCTTCTGTACTACTATTAATAACATAGTAGTACTCACCAGATTTATTCTGTTCACGTGTTTTCACATTATCAGCTAATATAAGTTGTAAAATCGCCTTAATTCTCGCCTTCATTTCAATATCTAATATCGGGAAAGATATTTCTACTCGCTTCTCCATATTCCGCGTCATCCAGTCAGCTGAAGATAAGTATATTTTCTCTTCTCCATTATGATGGAAATAATAAATTCGGCTATGTTCTAAATATCTCCCGACAACACTAACTACCCGAATATTTTCACTTACATTTGGAATACTAGGCCTTAAACAACACGTTCCTCGAACGATGAGCTCTACCTTTACTCCAGCTTGTGATGCTTCATACATTTTTTTGATTAATGGTTTATCTGTTAATGAATTCATCTTAGCGATAATATATCCATTTCCATATTGCCTATGATAACGGATTTCTTCATCTATTAAATCCATAAATTGCTCTCTTATATCAAATGGTGCAACCGATAAATGATGAAAATGTGGCTTGGTTGTATAACCACTCAAATAATTAAAGAAATTTGTTGCATCGACCCCAAAGTCTTTTCGTGATGTAATATACCCGAAATCAGTATATAACTTTGCTGTTGCGTCATTATAATTTCCAGTCCCGAGATGTACGAACCTTTCGATTTTTCCGTTTTTTCTTCTTACAACTAGCGTAATTTTACTATGTGTTTTCAAGTGGCTTACACCGTAAATAACGTGACAGCCTGCCTTTTCTAATTCTTTAGCCCAATGCACATTATTTTCTTCATCAAATCTTGCCTTCAATTCAACTAATACCGTAACTTGCTTCCCTTTTTCAGCTGCTACCTTTAGCGCCTGAATAATCGGCGAATCCCCACTTACTCGATATAATGTTTGTTTAATTGCAAGTACATTCGGATCGTCTGCCGCATCACGGACAAAATCAACTACTGGCTGAAATGATTCAAAAGGATGATGTAATAAAATATCATGCTCAATTGCTTTTTCAAATACATCTTCCGCATCCCCCAAGTCTTGAGGCCGTTGCGGAATAAGAGCCGGATATACTAGATGTTCATATAAAGGAGCTAGTTTTTTATATAAAGAAAATAGACATGTTAAATCTAATGGTCCATCCATTATATACACATCTTCATCTTTTACTTCCAACACCTCATATAATAATGCTAATACTCTTTCATCAATATGCTCTTTGCCAACTTCTAAACGTACAGCAGCTCCCCACTTACGCTTTTTTAATTCTTTTTCAATTACCTTTAATAAATCCCTCGCACCTTCTTCATGAATCGTTAAATCCGCATTGCGTGTAATACGGAAACGAGTAACAGACGATACTTTATATCCTGTAAATAATTTATGAGTAAAACCACTAATTACATCTTCTAATAAAATAAATTTATGCTTTTGCCCCTCACTCGGTAAAAATATGAAACGTTCAAGTAATGAAGGAACTTGTACAATTCCTAACTTCGTGCGGTTTTCTTCCTCCACTTGTTTCTCATCATATAAAAGAGTAGCTAAATTCAAACTTTTATTTAATAACATCGGAAATGGACGATATGCATCAATAGCTACAGGTGTTAAGACTGGAAAAATCTGCTCATCAAAATACTCTTCTATAAATTCCCTCTGTTCTTTCGTCAAATCGTGGAATGTTAAACGTTCAATCCCCTCTAACTCCAGCGCTGGCAACACATAATTTTTAAACGTATCATATTGTACAGTCATTAATTCATGGGCCTTTATCGCAATTTTATTTAATTGCTTTTTTGGTGTTAAGCCAGCCTTATTTTCTGGTTGGTTAAACCCAGCACTCACTTGATCCTTCAATCCTGCTACGCGTACCATAAAGAATTCATCTAAATTGGAACTGAAAATGCTAATAAACTTTAATCTTTCCAAGAGCGGATTTGTTTCATCCTGTGCTTCTTGTAGTACACGTTCATTAAATGCTAACCAACTTAATTCTCGATTATTGTAATAAGCTGTATCATTTAAATTTACTATATTCCCCATCAACATTTCCATCCTCTTCACACTTCCCCTGAAACTTTTTTACTATAATTTAGTTACTTTTATTTTAGCAAATTACAATATTCCAAGGTGTTAATTTTTTGTAAAGACATCCGTACAACTTAACGTTTTGATTCGAAGGATAAATTAATAGTCGTTTTCAACACTCTTTCCAGCTGCTTTTTTTGTTTTTCAGCTTGCACTTTTTCCGCTAATGCCGATTGCTCACATACAATTTTAAATGTTAATCCTTCTTTACTTTCTGTTATAGATATCGATTCAACAAGCGATCTTTGTCTTATATTCAGAGCTGCTGAAAACTGTAAAACAGCCCCTAATAGACGGATTTTTTTTTGTTCATTTTTATCAAACCATCCTTCAAATGGGGACAAATGTTGTTTGAATAACATTTTTGATTTATAAGACGCAATAAGCGCTAATCTAACTCGCTCTTTATGCATCATCCCATCAATTGTTTTATTCGCTAATAAATAAAACGTATGTAAGCGGCTCGCTTCTTCGTCTATATATTTACCTATATTAAATACTTTCGCTGCTTGATGGAATACTTCCCAGTCTTTTACTGACATAGAAATCAGCCCTGTTTCTTCAAGTTGTTGACAAATGAGTCTTCCATGTTTAATAAGCTGCATTACAAATTCCATATCCATTTCATATTCATGTGATAATAAATACAAACTTTCTTCGACTACGTTCGGATAATATGAAATCCCCAAATCTTTTGTCAACTCTTCATAGAAAACACCTTCTCGTAACCCTTTTCTACTTAACACAAATGCTGGTGCCTCTATAACATTAACAAGCATATGAAAAACTTCGACTGCTGGAATAATTGTATCTGCTCGATCTTTTGCCAATCCTTCCAATTTTTGAAGTTCTATGAACGACAATGCTTCCAATTCTTCTTTCACATTTTTAATATCTTCTTCTTTCATTTTATATAAATGTACCCCTGCTATAGGATAACAAATTAAATTTTGATGGATTTTCACTAAGTTCCTCGCACTACCACCAATTGCAATAAGAGGCAATTTCTTATCAATTAACCATGGTAATGTTTGAAATTGATATTCTAAGTACGTTTGAATCTTTTCCAACTCGTCTTCAGTAGGTATATCCTCTTTAATAAATTGTTGCTTTAAAGAAAGTGCTCCAAAAGGAAAGCTATGGTACTCTAGAATCTCTCTATTTCGAAAGTATGTAACTTCTGTACTTCCTCCACCAATATCTACTGTAATTCCTTCAGAGAACGAAGTTGAATTCATAACTGCTAAATAGCCGTAACGTGCTTCCTCATATTCTGATAAGACTCTAAGAGTAAAGTCTGTTTGTCCTTCAACCAGTTTTTTAATTGCCTCTTGATTCTCAGCCTGTCTAATTGTTGCTGTTGCAACACAAAGTACATGATGCAACTGGTGGAATCGCGTACTTTCTTGAAATTGAAATAATGTTTGTAACAATACCTCTATTCCTTCTTCAATCAACACACCATCAATTAAGTAATTCCTTAACCGAGCAACCACTTTCGTATTTTCAATCTCCTTATAAAAACCTCCGTTTTGCTTTTCATAAATAACTAAACGCATTGTATTAGATCCAATATCTATAATGGCATATTGCTGTTTTAATATTTCTTTCAAACTTCTCACTCTTTCATTATCAAATTTCTAAAGCACATTCTATTACTATTATACAAAATAGTTGTTTTTTGTAACAATATTGCTTTAATATTGAAAATATATACAATCACTTTTTGCATATAATAAAAACCTCTTTTATTTATGTTATAATAATGAAAAATTGAAAGGAGATTCAATATGAAACCTTCACAACCACAATCTCAATTACAAAACCAACATTCTATTAATCGACTAGCTCAATCTATTTTCGTTGTGAATCGTCATGCTAAAGCTGCAACTAATCCGAAGTATTTATACTGGTTAAAAAAGACGGCTTTAGAACGCTTAATTGCTGAAAAAAAAGCTATTAAAGAAGGATTACATTTTTCTAGAAATCCACGTTTTAGCCAACAACAATCTGATGTTCTTATACGTTTAGGTGATTATTTTTTCCATATTCCTCCTACCAAAGAAGATTTTCGAATCCTACCACATCTTGGTCATCTTGAATCCTCCTATCGAAATCCGAAAACAACCTTATCTTTAACAGTAGCAAAAAAAACACTTCAAGATTATATTGGTCCTGAAGCACTGAAACAAGAAAAAAAATTAAGTGAACCTGTCCCATGGTATAGTCGTACTTATACAAAAAAATAAAACAGTTTGGCCAATTGTAGGCCAAACTGTTTTATTTTTTCTCTTCTTTAATTTTAATATTTGCTTGTTTATAAAAAGCTATTTTTTCTGTATTATAAGATTTTGTAAATTCATTAAACTTGTCTTTTTCTGATTCAATATCCTTATAAGATTGATTTACTACTTTTACTTTTTCACTAATATCTTTTAATTTTGTACCTTTATCTTGTAACATTGTATATAATTCTTTTTCTTGTTTTAACGATTTATTATAGCTATCATACATCTTGTTAAATGAATCTTGTCGTTTCTCATATGTGCTTTTCACTTTATCCGCTTGATCTTTCAATTTCTTATCTTCAATTTTCTTCACATATTTATCTGCTGATTTTACTTCTTCTTGTGCCTTACTTAAAGATTCTTTTTCTTTTTTAAGCACTTTGTCTCGTTCATCTGTATTTTTCACTGCTTGGTTCAATTTTCCCTTAACAGTTTGATTATTATCTTTTCCTTCTTGAACAATCTGGTTATATAATTCTTGTCCCTCTTTTTCTAAAGTTTCAAGTTTCTTTGCATCTTCAAACATTGTTTTTTCTTGCTTTGCAGCATTTTCAAATGCAACATATAATTCCTCTTCTGGTTTCGGTCCGAAACAACCGGCTAATAAAGTCATTGATAATGCAGTTACAATTGCTAATTTACTATATTTCAACATCTTCTTCCTCCTACTTATATACGATCATCGTGTAAAAAGCTATGAAAATTATACATCCTTCTATAAACTCCATACTCGCACCTTTTCTACGAAAATCATTGATATTGTTTATAATGCTTGTACAAATTGTATTACTTAAAATTACATTTTACTTTTTTGAACCAATTAGCAGTTTCATATCCATCTTTTACTTAGCACTTTTTAAAGCCTGTTCATACTATGTATTACATAAAAGTACAACGGAATTCATCACAGCCATAATAATTTGAAGAACAACAGTAATAATAATTCACCTGATAAAAGATGATCGTTGTTCTCTCACGTCTATCATTCTATCATTCCCTTTCCGGCTTTCTATCAAATAATCTATTTGTTCATTTTACACAGTATAAATGCTATCTTGCAACAACTTACAATTATTCTTGTCATTCCCTAAAAAGGAAAAGTGTAGAGCATGCTTTCCTCTACACTTTTAAAATGAAACACATTGTGCAAAATGCATTGACACATCCATCATAATTATATGCTTATTCCATATATTTTTAAAGACTTTTATTACAATAAAAGTTCTTTTTGTAATAAAAGTCAAAAAAATGTTACATTCAAAACTTCTTCATATCATATTTCTTCAAATCAAGGTTTCACTCATTTTCTTACAAATCCCTATGCTGGTACAATTGATTTTGTGCCTTTCTTAACAATTCTTCAAAAGTTTTTCCTTCTATTGGATAACTAGCAGCTCCAAATAATAGCGTCATACTTAACAAACCATTTTCTATTTCACTTTCAATATTTTTCATTAATCGATTTGTTATTGTCGACTTTTCATGTCCGTTATCATTCGCCACAATAACATACTTATTTTCATCCCACCTAGTAACGACATCTCCTTTACGAATTGTCTTTACAATCGTACTCTCCAATTTTTGTACTAACACCTCCAATTTTTTTTCTTGCACTGTTTCTTTTAGTTCTTTCCATTCTTTCACAGAAAGAATGTACACTGTAATATTATGAGAATCCCGTTCTGATAAAGCAGCTACTTTCTCAAAGAAATCAACTACAAAATCATTACTTGCCATCCCCCCTACTTCCGTATCCATACGCCCACTCGCTCTTTTATCATACCAATGTCCAAAATAATAGCTGAGTATCATTTGCAATATATAAATAATAAAGACGGTATAAAATGATCGCGAATCCAGTTTTGTAATTACATCCTGAAGCGCAATCCATTCTGTAACTGCCACTGTATTCCCAAGTAATAACCCACTAATTTTCCCTTTATGTTTCATACTTCTCCTCCTTTCTATACCAATATATGTTTCTATAACAATTATGTTTTTCTACAAAATAAAAAATGTACATATTGAGTGTACATTTCCGCTTAAGCTTGTCTACCATTTCTATTCTATTTCATATATATACTATATATCGTTTTAGAAAGAGGTGACTTATATGCTACAAAAAGAGAATCTATCAGATATTATACGTTTACTAGCAGGTTTTCTATTATCATTAAAATTACTGTTTAATTCTTTCGGAGTGAACTTTATTACAAACGATCAAATTGATGCTATTGTAAATGTTGCTTCCTTTCTTTTCATTTTATATTTTGGTTATAAAAATAATTATGTAGGAAAAAAAGGAATCGAGCAAAAAAAAGTACTCAAAAAACACAACCTTCATTAAAAAAGGAACCTTTCTTACAGGTTCCTTTTTATCATTGCCGCACAACAACTTCATTTGTTTGTAGCGGGCCATATGATACTCCTTTATATTGAAATGTATATGTAGCCTGAAATAATGCGTTTTTGATTGCTTTATCTTTATTTGCTTTTATTTTACAAATTAGTTCTACTTTCTCATTCGGTAATAAATTATCAATTCGCCACCTTACAAGCTGGAACAAAAACTCGCTCATCCCCTTATCAGCCTTTAATGAATTTGGGATATATGCAAAATAATCTCGAATCATATGACTTACTACAACTCGTGAAATCATTTCCATTCCTTTATTTTCTACTTCAATTCGAATAATAAGTATGTCATTTACATCATAGGTCAGTTCATATGAAAATTTTTCTTTATACATACTACGGATTTGCAATGTAACTGCTACATTAGGACATTCGTTTTCCTTTTTTGAGCCATCAATCCATAACACCGGTTGTAGCGGCATTGAACGCCTACCTTGATCTGAAATTCGTTTCCATATTTTCATAATAATATTCACCCCATTTCAGATGCATCATATCCATACGACCTTATTCTGCCTCTCCACACAATATTAATAAAGCTTGTTACAAACGATATATAGTTATTACTCTTCCTTTTATCCTATTCGACAATATAAAGAAAAAACCATTTTTCCTCTGTTAACAGAAGGTATTCTTACGGAAATATTTTTTTACAATTTCCTTCATTGACTTTACACCAATACTAAGTATTACTCACTCTTTCTCTGTCCATACAACAGAATATTTTGGCGGAAGAAAAAGTTTGCCTTTTAGTCAAATTTGACTATAATATTCTTTATGGCTTTGTCAGTGCACTTATGTAAATTGATTTAAAAAACTATATTTCAAATTTTTATGCGCTGCACTCAAAACTTCATATATTTTACTATTATTAAAGGAGGGTTATATTTGGAATCTCAATTATCCAAAAAAGACTCCAACAATACAAAATTTGTTGTTGCAGGTTTATTACTTGGTATTTTAATGGCGGCAATGGATAATACAATCGTTGCAACAGCAATGGCAACGATTGTTGGAGACCTAGGAGGATTTGACAAGTTCGTTTGGGTCACGTCTGCATATATGGTAGCAACAATGGCAGGGATGCCTATCTTCGGAAAACTTTCTGATATGTACGGACGGAAACGCTTTTATATTGGTGGTCTCATTCTTTTCTTATTTGGTTCTGCACTTTGCGGGACAGCATCTAGTATTGAGCAACTAAGTATTTATAGAGCAATTCAAGGGATCGGTGGCGGTGCTCTTATGCCTATCGCCTTCACGATTATGTACGATATATTCCCACCAGAAAAGCGTGGGAAAATGACAGGGCTATTTGGTGCGGTTTTCGGGACATCTAGTGTATTTGGCCCTTTATTAGGTGCTTATATTACAGACTATATAAGTTGGCATTGGGTCTTCTATATTAATATTCCATTAGGAATTATCTCCTTCTTCTTCATTACTAAATACTACAGTGAATCTCTAGAATTTAGAAAACAAAAAATTGATTGGGCTGGCGCTATTACACTTGTTATTAGTATCGTTTGCTTAATGTTTGCCTTAGAACTTGGTGGTAAAGAATACGCATGGAATTCCACTGTAATTATCGGTTTATTTACAACAGTTGTTATTATGCTTATTATTTTCTTCTTCGTAGAACGAAAAGCAACTGAGCCTATCATTTCTTTCCATCTATTTAAAAAACCTTTATTCGCAGCTAGCCAAGGCGTTGCCTTTTTCTATGGTGCCGCTTTTATTATCTGTACAGTTTATATCCCAATCTTCGTTCAAGGTGTTCTCGGTGGTTCAGCCTCCAATGCTGGATTAATTTTAACACCTATGATGGTTGGCTCTGTAATTGGAAGTCAAACAGGTGGACAGTTAGCTTCTCGAACAAGCTATCGTAACATCATGATGGTATCTGGCATTTTCTTCGTAATTGGTATTTATTTACTAAGCACTTTAACAATGGATACACCTCGTCTACTTGTAACGCTATTTATGGTTCTCACTGGACTTGGAGTTGGTTTCTCGTTCTCAGTTTTAAGTATGTCTTCTATCCACAAGTTAGAAATGCGAGACCGTGGTTCTGCTACATCAACAAACTCATTCTTCCGTTCACTCGGTATGACTCTTGGTGTAACGATTTTTGGTACAATTCAAAACCATATTTTTACTACTAAATTAAACACTGTGTTCCCTCCTGAACTAGCTAAATTAGTTCCAAAAGGCGGAGACACAAGTTTCTTATTATCACAAGGTGCTACCGAGAAGATTCCAGCTGAAATATTAACTGGTATTAAAGATGCTCTCGCTACCTCTATTGCCAGTACATTCTTCTGGGCACTGATCCCGGCTGTACTAAGTGTTATTTGTATTTTACTTATGGGAAATGAACGCCTCTTTACAGGTCCAAAAACGAAACAAAAACAAAAGCAAGTAAGTTAATATAGAGAAAAGAAACGGCATATCCCTTTATGAAAACGGATATGCCGTTTATAATATGTATAAAGTTTTTATTTATAGGAGTTGAGACAGCATGAGCATGAAATTAGTCATTCTCGGCTTGCTACTCGAAGGAGATAAACATCCATATGAAGTGCAACACATCATGAAAGAACGACAAATGGATTGTTATATTAAATATGCAAAAGGATCACTTTACTACGCCTTCGAGCAATTAGAAAAGCAGGGTGCAATTCGTATTACCACGATTGTTCGAGATACGAATAGACCCGATAAAACAATCTTTCATATAACAGAAGAAGGTAAACGGTTATTTCACACGTTACTATTAAAACAATTCGAGGCACAAAATCAAATATATAAACCAATTTATTCAGCACTCTCTTTCGCTCATTTTGGTGATGATCAAGAGTTAATTCCTATTTTAGAAAAAAAGAAAAATGATACCGTTCAATATTTACATAAAATGCAAACTATATATGATTGTAGTAAAGGACAAATTCCACGTGCACAACTATATATTTTACAAAGCGTTATTGAACATATTACAGTTGAATTGCAATGGTTAAACACCCTCCTTACAGATGCAGTTGCAGGGCGACTGTCAGAAATTGATATAGATACAAATTAAACTTATAAAGAAGAAACTGTAAAAAGACAATAAAGTTATTTCTTTTTACACCCTAAAACAAGCATAGCCCCGTTCTAACTTAGGACGGGGGATGCTTGTTTTATTTTCGCTATAAGATACTTATTTCACTGCACTCAAAAATATAACAAAGATTTATTTATCACCGGTATCCCATAATAGAAGATTATTTCTTAAAATTCTATATAAAAAGGATGTTGATTTTCATCCAAACTGTATTCAATTCTTTGTCTGAAATTCATAAAATTCACCATCTCTAACGCCTGCTCAATAGGATAGAACCCTACTTCCAAACTTTCTGGTGTAGTCGTTAATTTACCTCCAACTGGTCTAGCTAAAAACAACGTATTACAGATTGAATGGTTCACATTTTGGAATACTCCACAAAATTTTAATACTTCAATATCAATACCTGTTTCCTCTTTAGTCTCCCTTATTGCAGCATCTTTCAAAGACTCCCCTTCTTCAACTTGTCCACCTGGCATTTCCCATCCTCTTCTAGGTCCCTTAATTAATAGAATTTCTTTTTGTTCATTAATTACAATTGTCGCTGCTGAAACTATATGTTTTGGTGGTGAATAAATATTTTTTGTACTTTGTTCCAATTGAAATTCCCCATTTCTATAAACTTAGTATATTTATCTTTATACAGGAGCCTTACTCTTTCTTGTGATACGTTACTATTTCAAAATGAACCATTCAATTTCCTTCCATCTCCCAAAATACGGAAGAGTTTTCAAATAAAATAACTCGTATCTTATCTCTATACAAGTGTATACTTCTTTGTATGTTTAATCGCTCTTCATTTCAATTCCCTTCGCCTTAAAAAACTCAGAAAAATCATAATAATTAAAATTAAAAACTTTAGAATTTTCTTATTTTAAAACAGTAGACAAAATTCCAAAAATTGTGTTAGAATTTGTTTCAATATCATATCGCTTGTTAACTTCCTTTCAAAAGGAAAATAGGTACACGAAAATTTCGTTTCGTGTTTAAAAGGGAAGCTTGGTGAAACTCCAACACGGTCCCGCCACTGTAAATGCTGAGATTTCTTTTCTATGCCACTGTGAAAACGGGAAGGTAAAAGAGATTATATGAAGCATAAGTCAGGAGACCTGCCTGTTTTAACAACACTGATAGATTCACGGATGATGATGAGGTGTTAAAACAAAAAGGAAGGCTTATTTTCTATGCCTTTATGCTTTTTGTTATAGGTATTTCCTAGTAAACGGAAATGCTTACTTTCAATTAGGGAGGAATTTAAAATGGCAATTCAAACAAGTAACTTAGGTTATCCACGTATCGGACTACAACGAGAGTGGAAAAAGACATTGGAAGCTTTTTGGTCCAATAAAATCGATGAAGAACAATTTTTAACAAAGATGAAAGAAATTCGCCTTCAACACGTAAAAGTACAGCAAGAAAAAGGGATTGAACTCATTCCAATTGGCGACTTTACATATTATGATCACGTTTTGGATACTGCTTATATGCTAGGATTTATCCCATCACGTTTTTCTGAGTTTACATCTTACCTTGATGTATATTTCGCAATGGCGCGTGGCTCTAAAGATCACGTAGCTTCTGAAATGACAAAATGGTTTAACACAAACTATCATTATATCGTTCCTGAATATGAAGAGGGATTACAAATCTCTTTAAAAGATAATCGTCCACTTCGCTTATACGAAGAGGCAAAACAAGAATTAGGAGTAGATGGAAAACCTGTTATTTTAGGACCATATACTTTCTTAAAATTAGCTAAAGGTTATACACAAGAACAATTTACTACGATTTTAAAACAATTAGTTGCACCATACGTACAACTGCTTTCAGAACTACATGCAGCTGGTGCACAAGTCATTCAAGTTGATGAACCGATTTTCGCTTCTTTAACGAAAGAAGAAGTTCAACAAGCAAAAGAAATTTATGAAGCTATTCGTAAAGAAGTTCCAAATGCGAATCTTCTTTTACAAACATATTTTGATAGTGTAGAAGAAAACTATGAAGAAATTATTACATTCCCTGTATCCGGTATTGGATTAGATTTCGTTCATGGTAAAGAAGGTAATCTACATGCTATTTCAAAATATGGATTCCCAGCTGATAAAATTTTAGCTGTCGGTTGTATAGATGGCCGTAACATTTGGAGAGCTGACCTTGATGAAGTTATTACGTTATTTACAACGTTACAAAAAGAAGCCCAAACGAAAGACTTCATCGTTCAGCCTTCTTGTAGCTTATTGCATACACCAATCGATAAAACAGAAGAAACTCACTTATCGACTGAACTATTCGATGCGTTAGCATTTGCAAATCAAAAATTAGAAGAGTTAGTTCTCATTCACTCTGCTCTCACTAAAGGTACAGAAAGTATTAGTAATGAGCTGGAAACATATCGAAATGTACATCATACAATTCGTTCATCTGCTGTACGTAACCGTGAAGATGTCAAAGCAGCACGAACAGCACTAAAAGAAGAAGATTTTTCACGTCCTCTTCCATTTGAAAAACGATACGAATTACAACAAGTTGCCCTAGAGTTACCGTTATTACCAACAACGACTATTGGTAGCTTCCCGCAAACAACTGAAGTTCGTCAAACGCGAAAAGAATGGCGTAACGGTGTTATTTCAAATGAACAATATGAGCAATTTATTGAAAAAGAGACAGAAAAATGGATTCGTTACCAAGAAGAAATTGGTCTTGATGTCCTTGTACATGGTGAATTCGAAAGAACTGACATGGTCGAATATTTTGGTGAGCGCCTTGCTGGTTTCTCATTCACTAAAAACGGTTGGGTACAATCATACGGTTCTCGCTGCGTAAAACCACCTGTTATTTATGGTGATGTTGCCTTTATTAATGGAATGACTATTAAGGAAACGGTTTATGCACAAAGCTTAACAGAGAAAGTTGTAAAAGGAATGTTAACTGGACCTGTTACGATTTTAAATTGGTCTTTCGTTCGAAATGACATTCCAAGAAAAGAAGTTTCGTATCAAATTGCATTAGCTCTTCGTCACGAAATTGAACTACTTGAATCTTCCGGAATTCGAGTAATCCAAGTCGATGAGCCAGCACTTCGTGAAGGAATGCCACTAAAAGAAAAAGATTGGGACGCTTATATTACATGGGCAGTACAATCCTTCCTTTTAGCAACTTCTTCTGTAGCAAATGAAACACAAATTCATACGCATATGTGTTACAGTAACTTCGAAGATATTGTTGATGCGATTCGCGCATTAGATGCAGATGTGATTTCTATCGAAACATCAAGAAGTCACGGTGAATTTATTGACACATTAAAACATACAACATATGAAAAAGGCATCGGTCTAGGTGTATATGATATTCATAGTCCACGTGTACCGAGTAAAGATGAAATGTATAAAATCGTGGAACAATCTTTAGAAGTATGCGATCCTAAATATTTCTGGATTAATCCTGATTGTGGTTTAAAAACGAGAAGAACGGAAGAAGTTATCCCGGCTTTAGAACACATGGTGCAAGCAGCAAAAGATGCACGTTCCCTACTAAAAACAAACGCATAACGAAAATGGGTTATCCTTTTTGAGGATAACCCATTTTTTATTCTTTACTTTCAAAAAAGAATTCGTATTGTATTTTATATAATTCATCATCCGTTGGTTCTTCAAGAGGAGTTGCTTGTAATACAACTGTATACTCACCATTTGGAATAGGGATTTGAAATTTATTTGAAAGAATACTTGTTACAACGATACATTCATTTTCAATTGTAAAAGGAACTGTAACCGTTCTAATCACTTCTTCTTTCTCAATATGCTTCCCGCAAGTCACTTTTACTTCACAAGTATAATCAGAGAGTGCTTCAAAAATAACAGTTCCATCCGCCTTCGCATAACCTCTTTCAAAATCTTCATCCGTCCAGTCAACGTAAGGCTGATCACCGTCATAGTTCATCAACATTAATTGCGAATACGAAATTGTTAACTCCATAGGTCACTTCTCCTTCATTATGAAATATGCAACTACTACTTTACGTCAAATTTCACACGTGTACCATCTGGGTATTTATCTAACTTATTCCCTACCCAAGACCCTGCCCCGCGATTATCGGCTGGACTTATATATTCAATATGTGCTCCTTTTCCGCCTTCTTTACACATCGCCATTGGCCATTCATCACGATCATACCCTTTTTTTGATGGGTATGGAGCTAACGATAATTTTCTTCTATCCGCAGCGCCACCACGGTCGATTGTACAAACTTCTGAATGCCCTTCTTTTATAGCATCGGTAATATGTTTCCCTGTCTCTGGATATCGCTCTTTCGGAAATTCTAGAACTTGATCATACGCATTTGTTTTTTTGATACTTGTTTCTTCTGGAACAAGTACTTCATACACCGCTACTACAATAGAAAGAATTGCAATAATTGAAATGATAATACCTTTTAATTGCTTCATGTATACCTCCATGATTCTACCAGTTTCTTTTCCTCCGTTATTATAACAAACTTCTCCTGTATATGTTTTCAGACATTATTTTAGCTCTTCTTCGCCATTCCGCCAAAAAACTCTCATTTTCCTTCATCTTTTCACTAATGCTGTAGAAAACTAATAACCTTCCGACATTCTTTTTTAAAGGAAGTCCTCATAAAAGATTGAAATGATATATACGATACTTTTTGGGGAGGAAATAACATGGAAGCTATCTATAAAACGAAAGATGTCACGAATAAAACAGGCATCCCAAAACATATAGTCCGTAAATATAGCCAACTGTTAGAGGAACATGGTTATATCATTTCAAAAACAGCTGATGCTCGTATTTATAAACTGGATGATTTAAAACTATTGAAATCTATACATGAAAGATCTGCTAAACTGCAAGAAGATATTTCAGAAACGATACCTATTATTTTAAAAGAAAAAGAGGACCCGCCTGTACCCGCTATACAAGATAAGCAAGAAATACAAACGAAAGAAAAAGAAGATGGGCGTAACTTTGAGGAGTTCATGTTAAAACTTGAAATGCTCGCTCAATTAAATGAAGCAATTATTCATCAAAATTCTACTCTTATTACCCAAAATCGTTTAAAAGATGAAAAGCTAGATGAATTGATGCAACAAGTTTATGTAAAAGAAGGCTCTCAAGAAAAAATGCTACAAGAGTTAGTAGATCATGCCGCTCAAACAGATGCCCTGCAAAAAGAAAAGATGGACTTATTAATGAATCATATGTATAAACGAGAATCCAAGCAAGAGGAAAAAATGAATAAACTCGTAAATCAAATTTATAATAAAGACAGCAACCGGGATGCACAACTTATGCAAGTGATTCGCGAAATTCAAGAAACAAAAAGATTAGTCGCAGCTTCGAAAGAACAAAGTTTTTTTCAATCATTTAGAAGTTTATTTAGCCGATCAAAACAAGAAAAAACATCTGAATAAAATAATATTTTTTTCCTATATAAAATAAAAAGTTACCTGCCATCGGTAACTTTTATTCCTTATTTCTTACAGCTGGCAATATAATAATCGCTTCAGTTCCTTTCCCACTTTCGCTTTTATATTCCAGCGTACCATTATGCGCTTGTAAAATACTAAATGTTACCATAAGCCCTAATCCTGTCCCTTTTTCTTTTAAAGAATAATACGGTTGTCCCAGTCTTACTAACTGTTCTTTCGTCATTCCAACACCACTATCTTTAACTCTTATTACTATCGTTTCATCTTTTTGCATAGCCGTTACTTTTAAATATCCTTTATTTCCTTGGATTGCTTCAATACCATTTTTAACAACATTCATAATAGCTTGCTTCAATTTCGTCTTATCACCGATCGTATAAAGACTTTCAGAAATCTCAACTTGCAAATATACACCTTGCATCGCAGCAAATGATGACATAAGAGTTGTCATTTCTATTAATTGAGCGGATAAGCAAATGTGTTCTTTTTTCTCAATTTGTGGCCTTGCTAAATTCAAATAATCTGAAATAATTTGTTCTGCCCGATCCAATTCGGCTAATACGAGACGCATATAATCCTTATTTTTCACATCTTCCGTACTTTCTAACAATTGAATAAAACCACGAACAACAGTGAGTGGATTTCGAACCTCATGTGCAACACTTGCTGCCAACTCACTTACAATATTAAGCTTTTCTGACTTTTGCATCTCTGTACGTAGTATTGCATTTTCATTTAAATATTCTGTTAAGTACACTTGAAATACCATAGTCATAACCATAGTAAGCGAAGCAAATATATATCCGCTATATAAGTGTGAAATATGTGGTGTAAACCCCGTTTCTAACAGAACGTTAATCATGCCAATCACTAAAGAAACAAGTACGTATAGTGATGAAATCATAAATGCTAAAATTAGCTTCTTATCCCTTGAAAATAGAGACCATTTCTTTGATAAAAATAATGGAACTATCAATAGAAATATTACTTCTATGACTGGAAGAAGGCTCATTCCCTTTAGCGCCCATTCATATGCAACAAAAATAACGGCCGGGATTAAACCAACAATCCCACCATATAAAAAACCACTAACAATCGGGATTGGGTGAAAATTATACCCACAAATGTCACCAAAACAAATAGAGTATGTCATGGAGAGAATGAGTGTAATGCTGGATAAAAACATAATAAAGTAGCGGTTCGGCTTCGGAGGCATTTCTTGATAACGATTTAAACGAATCGCTTCATATAAAAATAGTGGCAAAATAATGATGGCAATTTGGATCATTAAATCACGGATCAGCTCCATAGCCTCTCATCCCCTATATGTATTTTGATATGATTATATCATTTTACGGGTTTATTTGTTTTAAAATTTTGATTTTTCTTAACATATTTGTTAATTCTTTGTTAACAACACATAATAATTGTTACAGATTTTCGAAATGAATGTAAACCCTGTACCAAATTTCTGCCCGACAGTATACAATGAATACGGATTACAAAGAAAATAAAAAATACTTCATGAGACGGACAACTATAGCAAAATACAGCATATAATCCATACTATCTATGTTTACAAATAAGTGATCATTATTTTAGTAGGAGGAAGATAAATATGGCGGGTACTACGCTTGTTTTAAAAGAAGAAAATTTGGTCGTTCTAGAAAATGTTGAAAAATCAGTATATGAAGAATTACAGCATAAAACCGGAGAAGAAAATTGCACATGTGCTGTGAATGAATCAGTTGTTCACCTTGGCAAAGTATCCTCTGTACTTTGGAATGAAGATGAAATAGATTGGGAGTACGGATATTAAAAAGTCGCTTACAGCGGCTTTTTTTCTATTATCCCTCTCTTTCTACATAACATATACACAAGCGAAATCATAGAAAATATGTTAAAATGAACTTAATTTTCAAACGGAAGAAAGGGAGATACAATGGAACAATTCATTAACCCTAGAGTGAAGGACATCCAAATTTCTGGAATCCGTCAATTCTCTAACATGATTCAAAACTATGATAATCTTATCTCTTTAACAATTGGACAACCCGATTTCCCTACACCTTCTCTCGTAAAAGAAGCGGCAAAACGGGCTATTACAGAAAATTATACAAGCTATACACATAACGCTGGTTTACTAGAATTACGCAAGGCAGCTTGTAACTTTGTAAAAGATAACTACGATTTACAGTATTCACCTGAAAACGAAACCATCGTTACAATCGGTGCCAGTGAAGCAATTGATATTGCATTTCGAACAATTTTAGAGCCAGGAACAGAAGTTATTTTACCTGCCCCTATTTATCCAGGATACGAACCAATTATTCGACTATGCGGTGCTACACCTATTTTTATCGATGTTCGTGAAACTGGCTTCCGTTTAACAGCCGAAGCGCTAGAAAATGCTATTACAGAAAAAACAAGATGCGTCGTACTGCCGTATCCTTCTAATCCAACTGGTGTAACTTTATCAAAAGAAGAATTACAGGATATTGTAACTGTTTTAAAAGATAAAAATATTTTCGTCCTTTCTGATGAAATTTATAGCGAACTTGTATATGAACAAAAGCATACATCTATCGCTCATTTCCCAGAAATGCGTGAAAAGACTATCGTCATTAACGGTTTATCAAAATCTCATTCTATGACTGGCTGGCGTATCGGTCTATTATTCGCACCAAGCTATTTAGCAGGACATATACTAAAAGTTCATCAATACAACGTAACGTGTGCTACTTCAATCGCTCAATATGCTGCAATTGAAGCATTAACAGCTGCTAAAGATGCACCAAAAATGATGCGTCATCAATACAAGAAACGCCGCGATTATGTATATAATCGACTCATTCAAATGGGCTTAACAGTTGAAAAGCCAACAGGTGCATTTTACTTATTCCCATATGTTGGTCATTTAACATCTTCATCATTTGATTTTGCACTTGACCTTGTCAAAGAAGCTGGACTAGCTGTCGTTCCTGGAACTGCATTTTCTGAATATGGTGAAGGCTATCTTCGCTTGTCCTATGCGTATAGTATTGAAACTTTAAAAGAAGGCTGTGATCGATTAGAGGCCTTTCTACAACAAAAAGCTAAGAGTTAAACTCTTAGCTTTTTTATGCATAACGATCGCAAGTTTGGCGCTTTAGTAATTTATGAGGAATAATAATACACTTTGCAGTAGACTCCGCATTCTCTACTTTATCCACTAAAGCTTTTGCTGCCTCATATCCTAGTTGATAAATATTCACATCAACTGTCGAAAGTGGCGGACTCGCAATTTCTGATAATAAAGCATTGTTAAAGCTTATAATGGAAACATCCTTTGGTACAACGAATCCTTTTTTAGAAAGAGCACTTAACACACCAAGTCCAATTAAATCATCCGTTGCCACAATTGCTGTCGGTGGTTGCTGTAGTCCCATTAACTCCTCAACGGCTTGTTGACCACTTTCCCTCGAAAAATCAAAATGTAAAATATACTCTTTTGGTAATACAATGTCCGCTAATTTTAAAGCATCACTCATACCAGCCAAACGATCTCTCGTTACAAGTAAATCTGATCCACCGCCGATGAACGCGATTTGTTTATGACCTAATGAAATCAAATATTCTGCTACTTCTCTTGCAGCTGTATAATTGTCATTATCTACATATGTAATTTCATCTTTTCGATCATACGGTTTCCCAATTAAAACAAACGGGAAATTTTGTTTATGCAAATATTGAATAATCCGATCATTCTCTCTTGAATATAAAAGAATAATGCCACCAATTTGGCGCCCCTGTACCATCTTTACAACACCATTAAAAATTTCATCTTCCGTTTCACCTGTCGACATATAAAGCGCATACCCTTCTACATGTGCAAATGAACTAATCCCTCTTATAACTTCTGGGAAAAACGGATTTTGAAAAGCTTTACTTGCAGAACTTGGCATAACAAGACCAAGTGTTTTTGTTGTTTGGTTAGCTAGATTTCTTGCGTTTAAATTGGGATGATACCCTAGTTCACTCATTACTTTCCGAACACGACGCTTTGTTTTTTCACTTATACTTGGATTATCAGCAATTACACGAGAAACGGTAGATGGTGCTACATTTGCCTTCTTCGCCACATCTTTAATTGTAACTGTCATAAAAATCCCCCTCCTCTCACTTCTCTGCCATTTTGTTATATATTTTAATCTTGCACCCGTTGCAAGTAATAGGAGAAGACATAAACTTTCATTGATTCTATCTTGTAAATCCTATCATATTCTCCCTCTCCATGTATTGTAAGGGATATAGCCCTTTTTTCCTATACTATAATATACTATTTATTTCACTTCTTTTCATATGTGATGTCAAATCTCTTTTCATCTCCCTATAAATTTTTTTATAGGGAGATGAAAAGAAAAATGGGACGTAATGTCCCATTTTTCATCCTTTCGTACCCCCAGCAGTTAAACCAGAGATAAAGTATTTTTGTAGTGATAGGAATAAAATTGAAATTGGGATTGCAATCAATACTGAACCCGCTGCGAACGTTGTGAATTCATTACCAAATTTCTTCGCTACCATTTCATATAACCCAACTGCTAACGTATAATTTTCTGGTGTGCGCAAAATAACACTCGCTAAAATGAAATCTGTAAATGGACCGATGAAAGTGAATAACGCCACAACTGCTACGATTGGCTTTGCAAGTGGCATAATGATTTGCCAAAAAATACGGAAATGTCCTGCCCCATCCATACGAGCTGACTCATCCAATTCTTTCGGAATCGTATCAAAATATCCTTTCATAAGCCATGTATTCATTGGAATTGCCCCACCTACATAAATTAAAATTAATGCAAGGTGCGTATCGATTAACCCTGTTAACTGTGCCAATACGTATAGAGCGATTAACGCCGCAAAGTTCGGAATCATTTGCAGAATTAAAAACGTTAATAAACCATTTTTTCTTCCAACAAAACGGTATCTTGAAAATGCATAAGCAGTAAAACTAATTGCTAACACTGAGAAAATCATCGTTATAACACTTACTTTTAATGTGTTTTTATACCATAGTAAATAATTACTATTCTCTAAATCTAATAACTTACGATAATGATCTAACGTTGCATTTTGCGGAATAATACTTGATCCAGATAAACTATCACCCGGATTAAACGATGAGCCAATAATCCATAATAATGGATAGAAAATGATGGCACACATTACGAAAATAACGAGATAACTTAATGAGAGACGTAACATCTTTTGTCTTTTAATATTCATTTACATCATATCCTCTTCTTGGAATGATTTTGTTCTCTTAAATTGCCATAACGCAACTGTAATAACGATTAACGATAAGATCATTGTAAGAGCTGCCGCTTTCCCGTACTGCGCCGAAGTCATCGTTAACTTATAAATCCATGAAATTAAAATATCTGTTCCACCTGCGTCTTGTCCAGCTACAGCAGGACCTCCGCCGTTAAATAGATAGATGATACTAAAGTTATTAAAGTTAAACGTATATTGCGTAATTAATATTGGTGCTGTTGCATATAGAACAAGTGGCAATGTAATTTTACGAAACTGCTGCCAAGCTGTAGCTCCATCTACTGTAGCAGCTTCATATAACTCCCCTGGAATCGATTGCAGTATGCCTGTTGTCATTGCAAAGACGAACGGGAATCCAAGCCATGTTTGAATCATAATTAAAGCGATTTTTGCCCAAAATGGATCTGTCATCCAAGCAATCTTTTCGATTCCAAATAAAGCTAATACTTGATTGTTAATTGCTCCAAATGTCTCATTAAACATACCAGAGAAAACAAGAATAGATACGAATGCTGGAACCGCCCACGGTAAAATGAAGATTGTTCGAATAATTGCCTTCCCTTTAATACCAGGCTGATTCACGATAATCGCTAAGAAAATACCAAGCGCAACTTGTAACGTCGTTGCAACGAATGTCCAAATGACAGTCCAAGAAAATACGCTTAAAAATGTCTCTCTCCACATCGGTAATGTAAAGATATCAATAAAGTTTTTGAAGCCCACCCAATCTACTAATTTAGCTGGAGGAGAGTGGTATAAATCATAATTCGTAAATCCAATTAAAATTACGAAGATGATTGGAAATACAACTACAAAGATAAGTAATAGAAAACCTGGTGAAACCATTAAATATGGAAAACCTTGATCTAGTAAATTACGGTATTGCTCTTTTACAGAGTTTAAAGGTGTTCCTATATCACGTTTCTTCCCGTTTTGGTATGCATCATATAAATTAAATGCATATATTCCGAGTCCAAAAACGATGACGATGAGTGCCAAGATTCCTTCTACTAATAGAAAGACAGAATGATCACGTGGAACTTCTGTACCTAGCGTTACAATTCCCCATAATCCCATATTTAATAAATCAGCAAAGGCTACAATAAATGAACCTGTTAATACTAGAAAAATAAGACCTTTTACAAATTGCTTATTATACATTTGGCCCACGCCTGGAATGATAGATAACATGGTTGCCATTTTCCTATGCTTTGAACCGTTTAAACCGTTTGCTGGTTCCATAGATGTTTGCATGTTCCTTCCCCCTTTTTTCTGGGAGAGAATTCATGCCCCTCATATGAGAGGCACGAATTTCACCTTATTTTTTCTTACTATGATTTGCCTCAATATTACCTTTAATTTGCTTCACTGCATTGTCAAGTGCTGCTTTTGGTGCCTCTTTTTCCGTAACAACTAATTGAAGCGCATCTCCAGCTGGTTTCCATACTTCTTGCATTTCTGGAATGTTCGGCATTGGAATTCCATTTTCAGATTGTGTTGCAACTGCTTTTGCAGCTTCATTATCTTTAATGATTGGATCTTCCATTACTGCTTTTACTGGAGGAATTTCTTTTGTTTTCTCAAATCGAATTTTTGCGTTCTCTTCATTTGTTACCCATTCAGTGAACTTTGTAGCTAAATCATTTTGTTTAGAGAAACTTGTTACATGCCACCCTTTAACCCCAACAAATGTTTTCATTGGTTGACCGTTTGGTAATTTCGGCATTGGAGCAACGCCATAATCAATTCCGTTCTTTTCCATTGCTTGGAACGCCCATGGACCATTCATGATAGATGCTGCTTTTCCTTCGTTAAATAGTCCATCAGCAGCAGGTCCACCAGATTCACCGATAATACCTTTCGGGAATAACTTTTCTTTGTACCATTTTTGAAGATATTCAGCACCTTGTACTGCCCCACTATTATTTAATCCAACATCACTTGCATTTGGCTTTCCATCTTTTTCACCAAACACATAACCACCCATACCTGCCATGAATGCATTAGCAAAGTAGAAGTTATCTCCTAGTGTTAAAAATCCATACTTGCCATCCTTCGTAAATTCTTTTGAGAAGTTAAACAGCTCGTCCATCGTTTCTGGTGCTTTTGGCATTAATTTTTTATTGTAAATAAAGACTGGTGTCTCAATTGCTTTTGGTAAACCATATAATTTTCCGTTATATGTCTGTGCTTCTATTGATGATTCAGTAAATCTACTCTTCACAGCATCATCAGCTTTCACTTCAGAAAGTAAACCTTCTGTTACTGCGTTTCCAATTTGATCATGTGGCAATGTTACAACATCTGGTCCCGTCCCCGCTGGTCCATCAAGGCGTAACTTCTTCACTTGATCTGTCATTTGCATTTCAACGACTTTTACTTTTACTTTATATTTTTCCTCAAAACTTTTCACTGCTGGTTCTAAACCAACACCTTTTTTATCATCTTCCCAAACGAGAAGATCGTAATCTTTCTTCGCTTTACTTTCTTCTTTCTTCCCTGAATCTTTCGGTCCACATGCAGATAACATACCAATTGATAATGCTGAAACCGTTAATAATGATAATGCTTTCTTCATCCCAAAAACCTCCCTAAATTGTATATGTACCTTACTAATTGAAAACGTTTGCATTAAATGGTTTAATAGAAGCACAAACAATATCTCAATCTATGAAAACGTTTGCGCTATTTGTCTATCATTATACATTCTTTTATTCATTTTGCAAATATTAATTTTAAAATATTATTACTACACTCTTTATACATTGACTTTATATGAAATGAATACTACTCTTATAAGCAATATTAAAGCTATGCAAAAAGCAATCGTTTGCAACATATACTTTATTATTATACGTAAGGGAACAATATGCATGGAGATATTAAAGGGGGATTTTCTATATGCTTAAAGAAGCTATTTATCATAGGCCAAAAGATAATTACGCATACGCTTACGATGAAAAAACGATTCACATCCGAATACGTACGAAAAGAGAAGATGTTCAAAGCGCCACTCTTATTTACGGTGATCCTTATGAATGGAAAGAAGGGAAATGGATTACATCAAGTATACCGATGAAAAAAACTGGTTCTACTGCATTGTTTGATTATTGGTCCATTTCCATCGAGCCAAAATTTAAGCGCTTACGTTATGGATTCGAATTAAAAAATGATACAGAAACGCTTATTTATGCAGAGCGAGGATTTTTTTCCAGTATTCCAAATGATGACGTTGGTAACTTTTTCTGTTTGCCATTTATTCATGCAAATGATGTGTTTCAAGCACCTTCTTGGATTAAAGACACTGTTTGGTATCAAATTTTCCCAGAACGGTTCGCTAACGGAGATCGTGCACTAAATCCAGAAAACACTCTTCCTTGGGGAAGCGCTGAGCCCACTCCAACTAATTTTTTCGGCGGAGATTTTGCTGGTATTATTCAAAACCTCGATTACCTTGTTAAGCTTGGAATTTCGGGAATATACTTCACACCTATTTTCAAAGCACATTCAAACCATAAATATGACACAATTGACTACATGGAAATCGATCCGCAATTCGGGACGAAAGAAACGTTCAAAGAACTCGTTCAAGCATGTCATACACACGGTATAAAAGTAATGCTCGATGCCGTGTTTAATCATAGTGGATACTTTTTCGATAAATTCCAAGACGTACTAGAAAACGGTGAGAAGTCTGCTTATAAAGAGTGGTTCCATATTCATGAATTTCCAATTGTAACGGATCCACTCCCGAATTATGATACTTTCGCGTTTACACCGTATATGCCTAAATTAAATACAGCACACCCAGATGTAAAAGAATACTTACTTGAAGTAGGGCGTTATTGGGTAAGAGAATTCAATATAGACGGTTGGCGCCTTGATGTAGCAAATGAAGTAGACCACAGCTTTTGGAGAGAATTCCGAAGCGAGATAAAGGCATTAAATCCTGAAGTATATATTTTAGGAGAAATTTGGCACGATGCACTTCCATGGCTACAAGGAGATCAATTTGATGCTGTAATGAGCTACCCTGTTACAAACGCTCTACTGTCTTACTTTGCTAATGATTCCATTAAAGCAAATGAATTTATGAAACAAATTACAGAATCTCTACATTCCTACTCTATGAATGTAAATGAAGCAGCGTTTCATTTATTAGACAGTCATGATACACCAAGAATATTGACAACATGTAATGGAGATAAAAATAAGTTACAGTTACTTTATGTATTCCATCTTTCCTTCATCGGCTCTCCTTGTGTTTATTATGGAGACGAAATTGGTATGGACGGCGGTATGGACCCAGATTGTCGCAAATGTATGGTTTGGGATACGAAAGAACAAGATCATCTATTATTTACACATATACAAACATTAATTTCATTACGAAAGCAATATAAAGCATTCGGAGGACATGGTACTTTCCAATTCATCGAAGCAAATGATGAACATAATTATATTTCTTATACGAAAACATATGAAGATGAAACTATCTTTTTCGTTTTAAATCCGAATAATAGTGATGTTACAGCTTCACTCCCTCTCCATGTTACTGGAAAGAAAATCATTAACATTTATACAAATGAAGAATTTTCAGCGGAAGCAAGTGTATTACAAGTTACACTTCCTCCATATGGATTCTCAATCTTAAAATGGTAATAAAAAATCCTTATGCCAAGGTGTGGCATAAGGATTTTTCTTATTTTAATTTAAATACCATCGCTTCATATGGACGTAATACAATGTTATCTATCGATCCACTCTCTACGTCGTAATTGTGTATTAATAACTCTGATTCACTATAACTAATGTCCTTAGGCAATTCAAATACACATTCTTCCGCCGTAAAGTTTGCAATAACAAGAAGTTTTTCTTCTTCATATGTTCTTACGTATGCAAAAATAGAAGGATTATTATCTAATATTAAATCATATGATCCGTACACAACTATTTCATTATTTTTGCGTAGGTCAATTAATTTTTTATAGTAATAAAAAATTGAATCTTTATTTTGGATCGCTTGTTTCACATTGATTTCTTTGTAATTAGGGTTTACCGTAATCCAAGGCTCACCTGTTGTGAATCCAGCATGATCTTTATCATCCCACTGCATCGGTGTTCTAGCATTATCTCGGCCTTTTATATAAATAGACTGCATTACTTTATCTATATCTTCACCGTGCTCTATCACTTTTTCCTTATACATATTTAACGTTTCAATATCTCGATATTCATCAATCGATTCAAATCGAACGTTCGTCATTCCGATTTCTTCTCCTTGATAAATATACGGTGTTCCTTTCATCATATGAAGCACCGTCGCTAACATTTTCGCAGATTCAATGCGATACATTCCATCATTACCAAAACGAGATACAACGCGTGGCTGATCATGGTTATTCCAATACAGACTATTCCACCCTGTATGCTCTAATGCTTTTTGCCACTTCGTTAAATTCTCTTTTAAAGTAAGAAGTGAGCATGGTTTTACATCCCATTTTCCGCCTTCTCCCGAATCTAAATCCATATGTTCAAATTGGAATACCATCTGCAGTTCTTTTCGTTCTTCCCCAGTATACATTTTCGCTTCTTCTGTCGTTACACCAGGCATTTCACCAACCGTCATAATATCATAATGAGACAATACTTCTTCATTCATTTCATGTAAATATTTATGAATGTTTGGACCGTTCATAAAATGCTTATGACCTGAAACATACCCCTCTTCTTCGGTTTCAACAGCTGGTAACCCCTCATCTTTAGAAATAAAATTAATAACATCCATACGGAAGCCATCAATTCCTTTTTCTAACCAAAACTTCATCATTTCATAAACATCTTGTCTTACCTTTTCATTATCCCAATTTAAATCCGGCTGTTTTTTAGAAAACAGATGTAAATAATATTCATCTGTCATTTCATCATACTTCCATGCAGATCCACTAAAAGCTGCTCCCCAGTTGTTCGGCTCTTTCCCTTCTTTTCCAGGACGCCATATATAGTAATCTCTATATTTATTATCTTTTGATTTACGTGATTCAATAAACCAATTATGTTCATCAGAAGTATGGTTAACAACTAAGTCCATCATAAGTTTCATATTACGTTCATGCATTTCATGTAATAGCTCATCCCAATCTTCCATTGTTCCGAACTCATTCATAATTTTACAATAATCACTTATATCATAACCATTATCATCATTTGGAGATTCATAGACCGGTGATAACCAAATGACATCAATCCCTAATTCTTTTAAGTAATCTAGCTTTGAAATAATCCCACGAAGATCCCCAATACCATCACCGTTACTATCCATAAAGCTACGAGGATAAATTTGATATACTACACTTTCTTTCCACCACTGTTTTTCCATTATGCTACCCCATTTCATTAATAATTCGATTTTCTCTTTTTTAAGGCGCAAACGTTTTCATTAATGAATGATAACAGATTCTATCTTAATTTAAAATAGCGCTTACAACTTTTATTCTTATTTTTCTAAGAAAACATACGCAAATTACTAATATTCCTCTAATAAATGAAAACGTTTTATTTTTTTGTTTATTTTTTGAATCTATTAGTTTATAATGAACTCAAAGAAAACGTTTGCATAATTTTTTCTAGGGGGCAATACCATGGCAGAATTGAAATTAGAAAACATTTATAAAATATATGATAATAATGTAACAGCTGTAACAGATTTTAATTTACACATTCAAGATAAAGAGTTTATCGTATTTGTCGGTCCTTCTGGATGCGGAAAATCTACAACATTACGAATGGTGGCTGGACTTGAAGATATTTCAAAAGGAGAGTTTTCAATTGATGGTAAGCTAATGAATGATGTCCCTCCAAAAGATCGCGATATCGCAATGGTCTTCCAAAACTATGCTTTATATCCACATATGAGTGTGTATGATAATATGGCATTTGGATTAAAACTTAGAAAAATACCAAAAGATGAAATCGATCGTCGTGTGAAAGATGCAGCAAAAATTTTAGGACTGGAACAATATTTAGATAGAAAACCGAAAGCGTTATCTGGTGGACAACGTCAACGTGTTGCGTTAGGGAGAGCAATTGTTCGAGACGCGAAAGTGTTCTTAATGGATGAACCTTTATCCAACTTAGACGCTAAATTACGTGTTGCAATGCGCTCAGAAATTTCTAAATTACATCACCGTCTTGGAACGACAACAATTTACGTAACACATGATCAAACAGAAGCAATGACAATGGCTTCACGTCTCGTTGTTATGAAAGACGGAAAGATTCAACAAATCGGAACTCCAAAAGAAGTATATGAAACACCTGAAAATATTTTCGTTGGTGGATTTATTGGCTCTCCAGCAATGAATTTCTTCCGTGGTAAATTGACTGAAACCGATTTCGTTATAGATAATTCATTAAAAGTCAAAGTAACTGAAGGAAAAATGAAGATGTTACGTGAACAAGGCTATGTAAATAAGGAAATTGTTTTAGGTATTCGTCCTGAAGACATTCATGATGAACTATTATTTTTAGAAGCTTCACAATCTACTGCCTTCACAACAAAAATCGAAGTTGCTGAGTTACTAGGTGCTGAATCTATTTTATATATGAAACTTGGAGATCAAGATTTTGCAGCACGTGTTGATGCAAGACATACATTTTCACCTGGAGATCAAATTAAACTAGCATTTGATATGAATAAAGCACATTTCTTTGATAGTCAAACTGAACAACGTATTCGTTAAAAAATAATTTTCCTCTGTATAACATACAAAAAAACCGTCCACATACTTTGAGGGCGGTTTTCATTATTATACGAGGGCTTCTACTGTATGAAATGATTGTCCTTTCGTGCCAATAATACCGAAAATCGGTAAGTCACTCAGCACCACTTCTTCTTGCTGTTTCATAAAAGATGACGTTAATTGTTTTATCTCTATCCAAACGTCATTAATACAAAGTACATTGGAATCGTTCTCTTGTTGGCGAGAAAAAATAGAATCTATTTTATATAAACCAGCATTTTGAAAAAGCATATCAATGCGACTAAATGCATTCAAAGTAATACTGATAACGCGTTGCCAATCTCCTTGCTTTCCCATATCATAGGATACAAAAAGTGCTTCTCCGCCTAGATTCGTAATTTCCTCCACTGTTGCTTGTCCACTTTCTTGATCAATGTCCGTCACAATTACTTTTGCGCCTTGTTTAGCCAACAAAAGAGCTGTATTACGTCCAATACCGATGCCACCGCCAGTTACGATAGCAACTTTTCCTGCAAGCTTCATTTTCATTACCCCTTCTATAAGTCTTACCGTCATTCAGTATACTCCTTTATGAGATTAGTCTGCAAGCAAGAAAAGTTGCTTATTAATTTGTAAGCGATTACTTTTTTGCTCCTTCTTTTTTCTTACTATTACGCTGATCGAAAACTAAACCGATGAAAATTAAAATCCCCCAAAAGATTACGCTACCCCCAGTCATTTCAATTTCCCCCTTATTATATAAAGATATTATTTTAATCATTATAACATTTTCTTAATTTTCAATCTATTAAAATCAAAAATGATATGGATTAACTTTTTCTTATTATATATCCTTTAAAATATATTTATATAATTAAAAAAGACCTTCTTATTTTATGTATAAAAAGGTCTCTGTTTTATTATACAAGACTTATCACTTTTGTTTTTGTAATTAAATCTTGAAAACCACAATTATCTTTGCGGAATAACATCATATATACGTTACATAATATCGGAATTCCAAGTAGCAATATGTTCGGTAATAACAATACAAAAAACCTTATAATTAATGTTTGTAATGTTAACTTTTCACTCTTCAATGAAATTAATTTTATTCTCGTTACCTTTTTACCAACTGTAACACCGTTCCAAATAAAGGGTACCAAAATAAAATATATCGCCATTAATATAAAAACTACTGCGAGATCATATCTATAATCACCAAAACTAATATTAAAGCGATTAAAAATAGCACTATAATTTCCGGTCGTAATAGCTACTACTGCACCATACATAACCGAGATTAAAAACATGTCAATTAGGGAAGCACCTATGCGATTCATTACAAGCGCTGGACGATGCATCTTTAACTTCATTTTATGTCGACTCCTTCATATCCTTCTTTACCCGTCTCATCGTACCACTTCTAAAAAACATTGTAAACTAGCGTTTCTCTTACTTTTCTTGTACAATGTGTTACAACAGCATTGTAAAGGAGGTTCCCATATTGAAAAAATGGATAATCCTATTCGTCGCATTCCTATTAGCCGGTTGTGCTGGAAATACAAATCATATAACTTATACGATTAACGATGAATACGAACTCATACGTACTTCTGGAAATGCATTTGAACTTTTCCCATCGCAAGATGCTGTATATGCCACACAATACATTCCTGCAAAAATTACAGACATAGCTTGGGATGATAAATACATTATTGCAAAACAAATTGAGGAAAAGTCAGATCCGAATAACCCTGACGGAGCAATTGCAAATAAAAAAAGTGAGCATTATTGGATTATTGACGTAAAGCATAATAAACGTTTTGGCCCTTATAATGAAAAGCAATTTAATGAACAAAAAGATGCATTTAAAATTAAGGTACCTTTTCAAAATGTAGATTCATACATAAAAGAAAAGAAAAAACAGTCAGCATAATATTTTTAACGCTGACTGTTTTTTCTTTTCTGTTTTTAAAAATCCCCTACTCAGAAAGTGAGATATTAAAAGTTTCTGCCTCTTTTACAACATCTTGCGTTTCTGTATCTGCTGCGACTACATTATCTGTTGTAAACTTAATATCCTTTACCTTTTCTTTTCCATCATCAAGTATTAAGCCGATAATACCATCTCTTGTTTCACCAGGCTTATAGTCTTCCCTTGATACATTTTTTGTACCAACGAGCGTATCTTCATCATATAAAAAGTTTTGAGTTGCTACTTTAAAATGTTGCTTATCATTAATCGTAACATCATTCATAGAGAAAAATTGCATATTTTTATTCCCGCTATTTTCCACCTTATATGTAATTTCAACGTAACGAATCGTATCACTAATCTCTGTACCACTTATCGATGCATATAACTCCGCATCTTCTTGACTTACTTTATCTCCTAATCTACGCTTTACTTCTTCAGGAGTTAATGCCGTAAATACTTTTAATGCATTTTTTGCATCTTTACTCATCTGCGATAAAGAGATTACTTTTACATCTTGTATGTGAAATTTCATTGGTGCTACTTCAAATGTTTGATTTACAGATTGAATCTGTTCTAACTTAAAAGTACCCCACCCTGTTTCTTTCACTTTTTGTCCTACTTTTTTCAGCTCACGCCCACCATATTCTTTTGTTTCAGGAATAGATTCTTTCTTCTTCGGTTCAACTTTCTTTTCTTCTTGATGGAAGCAACCACTTAACATAAGAAGAAAACTACATAAAACAAAAATATTTTTCCATGCTTTCATCATATAATTTCTCCTAACACTATCATTCATTAATCTAAATTAGTCCTTTGCTTTGTAGACTATAGAAACAATGAGAAGTCCACAAAACGAACTTGTCAGTCCAGATACTATTATACCCCCTATTTGAAAAATATGAAAATAGGGATCTACGAATGCGTAAACGATAAATACTAGAGCTGCGAAAATGATTGCCGAAACCCAATACTTCCTTTTTTCTGAAGCTATCATAATATCTTTCCCTGTTTCATCTTTATACTTCCATAGTACGTATAATAGTAATAAGAAACCAACACATGTACTCCCGTGTTGCATATATTTATACACCGGGATACTATGTAATCCTCTTTGTAACAATGGTATCTTCGTAACAAAATAGCCTGTATTATGAGTAAATGCATCCCAAACGACATGCGTGAGCATACCAAATAAAGCAGAATAGCAAAATACAAAGAAATCCTTCCATGTATGAAGCCCCCACCTCTCATCTACTGCATATGCAAAATAGCCAGCAAACGGTTTAGGTAAATGTGTTATAAACGGCTTTTTTAAAATGTAATGATACATATATGCGAACAGAAATACAAGTGGTAAATTCAAATATAAGAATCCAAGCCATGTATGCCCAATAACACCATACGGTCTAAAGTGTAAAAAATATTCAAAATCAGGCGCCATACTGCCTAATATAAGAGCCGTTACTGAAATATATTGAGAACGCTTTTTCACAAAAGGAAGAATTGCTGCTGGATGCGCAAATGTAAACGGCATGTTTTAACTCCTTTTCATATCTTCAATAGAATACCATCTATCATAACGAGAGAATTGATCTTGATGCAATATTTATTTTCACATTGGAATATGATAGTTTACATGTTATAATCCACATAAAATATTCAGAAAATAAGGAGAGGTTCACGTGTCATTAACACTTGCCTTTTTTCTCATTCTGCTTATCTTCTTTGTACTTACATACATCGGCTTTTTTCTGTGGAAGCACTTAAAAATTATAAAATATATGCCTGCTCTCGTTGGTTTTATAAGCGTTCTTTTTATTTTCATATGGAAGAGAATGACTTTAGGCTGGGAAGGTCTTGGCTTTGGCGCACTTCAATATACAATACTATTTGCAAGCTGTCTTACCCTTGTATTTGCTGCTTTTTTAGAATCAAAATCCGTTATGAATTGAGGTTTATATATTGATTGACGTACCCTTTTTAAAAAATGTCACATTAAAAAAAGAAAATATCCCTAGTTTTTCCGCATATCCTTACTGTCTACCCGCTATCCGAACTTTACAATCACTTGCCTTCCATCCAAATGTAACATTCATTATTGGAGAAAACGGAACGGGAAAATCAACATTACTCGAAGCAATTGCAATCGCTTTAGGATTTAATGCAGAAGGTGGAACGAAGAATTTCCGCTTTAGCACAAACGATTCACATTCATCTTTATATGAATACCTTCGAATTTCTAAAAGTTTCAATACACCAAACGACGGTTTCTTTCTTCGTGCTGAATCATTTTATAACGTTGCTTCTTATATTGATGAGATGGATGCTGATCTAGAAGCACGCGGGAATCCAGTTATTGACTCATATGGTGGTATCTCACTACACAAACAATCACACGGCGAATCATTCTTTTCCTTATTTATGAACCGTTTTTCAGGACAAGGTTTATACATTTTAGATGAGCCTGAGGCCGCTCTATCACCAATGAGGCAACTTTCCATGCTTATTCGAATGCACGAACTAGCGGAACAAGGTTCACAATTTGTTATCGCGACGCACTCTCCTATTTTAATGGCTTATCCTGAATCCACTATATATTCTTTAACACAAGAAGGGATTCATGAATCCACATTAGAAGAAACAGAGCATTACCAAACGACAAAACTTTTCTTTGAAAATCGTGATCGATTATTTCATCATTTATTTGATTCTTAATAAAAAAGAAGCAGCGATTGCTGCTTCTTTTTTATAGTGCTTCTATAAATAATGCTACCCCAATACCGCCACCGACGCATAGAGAGGCAATTCCTTTTTCTAAACCGCGTCTCTTCAATTCATGAATTAAACTTACAGTAATACGAGCTCCTGTACAACCGATTGGATGTCCAAGTCCTACACCGCTACCGTTTACATTCACTTTTTCACGGTCTAAACCTAATTCTTTCTCTACAGCTAGGTATTGAGCCGCGAAAGCTTCATTAATTTCCAGTAAATCAGCATCTTCTAATGACCAATCTACTTTTTCTAACCCTTTACGAATTGCTGGTGCTGGTCCAATACCCATAATTTTCGGATCTACTCCAGCTACTGAATATCCAACAATTCTAGCTAACGGTTGTAAGCCTTTTTCTTTCGCTTTTTCTTCGCTCATTAATACTAGAACCGCACTTCCATCATTAAGGCCAGATGCATTCCCTGCCGTTACAGATCCATCTTTACGGAAAGCTGGTTTTAATCCTGCTAATTTTTCCGCTGTAATATCTGCACGTGGATGTTCATCCTTCGAAAATACTATTTCTTTTCTACGTTCTTTTATCGTAATAGGAACAATTTGCTCGTCAAAATATCCAGACTCGATTGCTTGCAGTGCCAATGTATGACTACGAAGCGCAACTTCATCTTGTTCCTCTCTTGTAATTTCATATTGGTCAACTAAATTTTCAGCCGTTTCACCCATCATAATATGGTGAATCGGATCTTCTAGTACTTCCCACACCGTATCACGAATTTCTCCGTGCTGTAGACGTTGTCCCCAGCGGTGCTGTTTTAATGCATAAGGGCTTGAGCTCATTGCTTCTACTCCACCTGCAATTACAACATCACTTACACCTAATTGAATTTGCATTGCAGCTGACATAATTGCTTGCATACCTGAAGAACATTGACGTTGGATTGTATAACCCGTAACTGTGTCAGGAAATCCTGCCGCTAATGCAGCTGTTCTTGCAGTATTTGCTTCATCAGTTCTTTGAATACAATGACCTAAAATTACTTCATCAACTTCGTGTGGTTCTACCCCGCCTCGTTTTACAGCTTCCTGAAGTACAGGAACCGCTAATTCTACTGGCGTTACATTTTTTAGCGCTCCTCCAAAAGTTCCAATTGGCGAACGAACTGCAGCTGTAATAACAACATTATGCATTTTGCACTTGCCCCTCTCTTATGTACCCTAGTCAGTTTTTAGGTGAAATTCCATAAGATGTATGTCTACATCTATCATACTATAAACATACTAAAAAATCAAAATATTTAATATAATAAAAATAGAAGGAATTAACCTTCTATTCTGTTAATGCATATAGAAATTTTTGTAAAATTTTCTCTGTCGTTTCATTCAATTTTGGTAACTTATCTACCGGAAAATATTGAAGCTTCAATCCCTCATGATCAAGCCTTAATTCTCCACTCACATGATGCCCCTGATACAGATGAATAACATTAAAAATTTCATCCCCATTAGGATAACGGAAATATACTTCCTTTCCTGATAAGACACCTAGAAATTGCATGATTTTTGCAGTTAATCCCGTCTCCTCGAATAATTCTCGGCGAGCAGTTTCTTCCGTCGTTTCTCCTAGTTCCATCGCGCCGCCAGGTACACCCCAATCATATGTATCTGACCGATATTGAAGCAATACTTCTTGATTATCATTTAGTATAATTATTGCTGATCCAACAAGAATAAGTGGTCTTGTCCCAACGACTTTGCGTAACTCTTCAATATACCCCAATATGTAAACTCTCCTTTCCTCACCCTTCCTTATCATAACAAAATTTTTCTCCTTTTGTTGATGTAATTTCAAAGAAAAAAAAGGAAGCTTTCGCTTCCTTTTTTCCAATTTTATTTCTTAAAACTTTCATATTTTACAGCTTCAAAAGCTTCTTCAATTTCATCATTACGATAATGAACGTATGTAAAACGCCCTAATTCTACTAATCTTGCTATTTCTTGTAACGCTTTATGTTGCTCATATGTTTCCTCCAGCTTAATATGTACATAAAACTTCATTAATGGATGTTCATATAAAGGTTCTCCCACCTCTACATATACATCTTCAACCCCTTGTACAACTCTTACATAACTCGCAAATTGATAAAGTGCTTCTCTGTCTGAAACGATTTTTAATGTATACATATATTCTCCCCCTTTTCTTTACTATATCAAAAAGATGACCACACCATGTTGTAGAACTATGAAATTTTTTCGACTTGTAATAAACAAGGCTTTTATCCATACATAGGGTCTTTTCCCAACATATATTATAGAAAGAATTTTTTCAGTTGAGGTGTTCCTTATGGATCCATACGTCAATATATGTATTTGCATTACTCCAGGCGCCGATATTTCTGATGACCGTATCGCAAAAGATTTAGCAGTTGCAGAATCAATTTGGCACCCCATTACATTTCAAATTAAAGACGTAATTATTTTAAATGAACTTTTTCGTTTTTCTGATCGTGAAATTAGTTATAAAAATTCTATTCAAAGTCAGGAAAAATTAGCATCCTTTTTCCAAACATGTGTAAATGAAGCTCCTGAATGTGACCTTTACATTTGTTATATTGGCAGTGATTATTTCAAAGAAACAGCCGTAATTGCCTGCGCGTACTCTTTAGCCAAACAACAGCAACTTACTGGTTATATCGTTTTAACAAATTCGGCTGCTCCCATGAAAAATATATATACGCTCGCTCACGAAGTCGGTCATATTTTATTTACAAGACGTGTTCACGGAAAACTTACTCACGCAGATCCTCATTCCCTAACTGGCTCGGAGCACCATCCTTCTCCAACAAATCTTATGTACCCTATCGTACCTCGTCCTGAAAACGTCCATATTCATTCCTTATTAACGAACGAACAAAAAGAGCTCTCTTTACAAAGTTCTTTATTACAAAGAAAAAAACAGTAACTGTCATGTTACTGTTTAAAACAATTTATTCCAATTAATAAACGATATACCGGCTGCAAAGGATACACTATACACCTAAAACGAATCCCTCTAAAAATCAAAATATAGTATTTCTTTGGAAATAATTTTTTGTATATCCAGAGCAGCCGCTTTTTTTGAAATACTAGTTTACACTTTTTCTCTCTTCAATTTTTAAAGACCATCTCATTAACCCATATATACTTCCATACATAAGTAATATCTTTGCAATTCCCCAAAATACATTTTTTTCTTCTAATGCTTTAAATATAAACATAATCCCTAAAGGAACAATTAGCACCAAAACACCCATCCAACCAAGGACATACACTTCTCCAACGAAAAGTAATAAAAAGATACTTGCTGCTAATATATATGTTTGCATTGTCGATAATTGCAAAATAGGTGTACCGTACCATTTATCAACAAACATCAATAATACTAATAATAAAATGGGAACCATTACTATTATGTAAATAATCCCGAACTCTACAAATTTATTTTTAAAAGAAGACATTCTAAACGCAACAATGGTTCCAATAATCGTAATGATTAAGACGATAGGATAGCCAATTAACTGTATATTCGTTAGTGTAAATTGCTGATTCGGATTATTAAATAAAATATGAGTTAATATCCAATACCCGCCAATACCAATTATCATCGCAAGAATACTCTTTATACTCCCACCTTTATCTTTCTCCATCTCTTTCGCCAATTCTTCCGCATACTCTTTTGGTGAATCACCGAATATATCCGTTACCGTCTTTCCCTCTTTCTCGCCTTCTATTAAATGAAGTTCTGCATCTTCTAGAAAAGCGTCCACATCTTCTTCTTTCATTCCTTTTGTTATTAAATACACTTTCGTATCGATTAAAAACTTTTCTCCTTCTTTAGAAATCTGCATGATAACCCCTCCCTTATTTAACCGTTTCTCTTCTATTCGTCTTCATCATAATTTCAAGGAAAATTAAAATAAACAAACTTCCGTATAAACATATAATTTGAAATAACATTGGCACGAGATCTTCTGATGTAAATGTTTTAAACAGTAACATAATCGAAAGTGGAATAATTAAATATAAGTTTTTAAACCATCCTTCAAAATACATATTTATCCCTATTGTGATAATAAAAATACCTCCAGCTAATATATAACTTTGCATTTCGGTGAATGTGAGCATTTTTGTAGGATATATCACATCTAATATCGTAACAACTCCTATTAAAAACATTGGCGCGATCATAACTAAAAACCACATAGAAAACCACGTTTTTGTAAAACTTGTTACGAAGGTCATTTTACGAAGTAGAAAATTAGGACCTATAGCAACTAAAATCAATGACAAACTATACCCAACGCACTGAATAAGTGAGATCTGTAATAATCCGTTATTCACTATTAGGATAGAAGCAATAATCCAAAACGATACGATATTCATTACTGTAAAACCAATTTGTCTCCACGTTTCCTGTCTATCCTTTTCCATTACTTTTACAAGTTCATTTGCATATTCTTTCGGTGAGCTTCCGAAAATATCTTCTACACTTTTCCCATCACTCTCACCCTCAATTAAATGGAGTTCCGCATCTTCTATAAAATTTTCAATATCGCTTTCTTTCACACTCTTTGCCGCTAAAAATAATCTCATTTCTAATAAAAAATTTCGTGCTTCACTTGATAACATTATTTTTTTCTCCCCTTCCCCTCAAGTAGACGCTCTACACTACTTTGCATCGCTTCCCAGCGATCCATAAATTCATTAAGTGCTTCCTCGCCTTTTTCTGTTAATGTATAATATTTTCGCTTTGGGCCAGATGGAGATTCCTTCATTACACTTGTTATTAATCCTTCCTTTTGCATTCGTATTAATAACGGATAAATACTTCCCTCACTCGCCATTGTAAAGCCATACTTCGCTAGCTTTTCACTCATTTCATAACCGTATATTTCACCTTCAGAAATAATAGCAAGTAAGCATCCTTCTAAAATCCCTTTCAGCATTTGACTTGTCGACATAACTCAAATCCTCCCACTATCTTGTTTTACAAGATAGACAAGCGTAAGTATCTTGCTTTACAAAATAGTATAGCAGGAACTATTTTGCAAAACAAGATAGCTAACAATATTTTTCCAAATCTTTGCAGGATTTTTATTATCAACTCTCTAAATAGAGCAATATGAGAACTTTATTACGAAGGGATGTTTTTCACCATGGTTACAAATCGAGTTGTCTTTTTAACAGGTGCTGCAAGCGGTATTGGTTATGAAATGGGAAACGCTTTTGCAAAAGAAGGTGCAAAAGTTGTGATTACCGATCGTCTTGAAGAACGTGCAAAAGAAGCTGCTGAACAATTACAAAAAGAAGGCTATCAAGCTATCGGTTTAAAATGTGATGTTACATCTGAAGAAGAAATTACCGCTGCAATTTCTCAAACAGTTAATCATTTCGGTTCATTACATATATTAATTAACAACGCAGGAATGCAGCACGTTTCACCAATTGAAGATTTTCCAACCGAAAAGTTCGAACTACTTATTAAAATTATGCAAATCGCTCCTTTTATCGCAATTAAGCATGCCTTCCCGATCATGAAAAAACAAAAGTATGGCCGAATTATTAATGTCGCTTCCATTAATGGCCTCGTTGGATTTGCTGGGAAATCTGCCTATAATAGCGCCAAACATGGCGTAATTGGATTAACAAAAGTTGCCGCTTTAGAAGGCGCTACTCACGGAATTACCGTTAATGCACTTTGTCCTGGTTATGTCGATACCCCTCTTGTACGTAATCAACTACAAGATTTAGCTACTACACGAAATGTTCCACTTGAAAATGTTTTAGAGGATGTCATTTATCCACTTGTACCACAAAAGCGCCTATTACAAGTACAAGAAATCTCTGATTATGCTATGTTTTTAGCGAGTGAAAAAGCAAGAGGTATAACTGGTCAAGCAGTTGTTATCGATGGTGGCTATACTGCTCAATAAAAATAAAGTTTGCTCACGAAGAGCAAACTTTATTTTACTTTCTATCGCGAGGACCTTCCTACTTTAGTAATTGTTTAGGAAGTTTCTCGATTGCAACAATTACCCCATCTAATTTACTTTCAATACGATGGAGTAAATATAATGTTACAACAATCGGAAACCCTACATTACCTATCATCCTGATCCACTCTTCCATCTTTTCCGCCTCCTTCCATTATATAAATAAGAGAAAAGAAAACATTTAGGCATAAAGTGAAACTTTAATCAGTGGGGGTTTTCTTCATCCCCCACTGATTATTAGTTGAACCAATCGGGCTTTTACGGGCAGTTGACCCCCACCTAACTTCTTTGCTTCCGCTGAATTTTGAGGTGGGGGTCTTACTGCCCGTTAATGCGGGATTAAAAAAACAAGCTATTATGTATTAGCTTGTCTTTCAAATAACGATGCAATTTCCCGTTTATAATCTCTGTGTATGATGCCTTTTTCAGTAATAATCCCTGTAATTAATTCATTCGGTGTTACGTCAAATGCAGGATTATAAACATCAGTACCAATTGGCGCCACTTGTTTTCCAAAAATTTTCGTAACTTCGGTTTCATCTCTTTCTTCAATAACAATTTCTGTACCTGTTTGTTTCGTAATATCAAACGTAGATAACGGAGCTGCAACGTAAAATGGAATATCGAAATACTTTGCTAATATAGCTAAATTCATTGTTCCGATTTTATTTGCTATATCTCCATTTGCGACAATCCGGTCCGCTCCTACAATAATCGCGTTTATTTCTTTCGTTTGAATAGCATGCGCTGCCGTATTATCTGTAATAAGTGTTACATCAATATTTGCCTGTTTTAATTCCCAGGTCGTTAAACGCCCTCCTTGTAAAACCGGTCTCGTTTCACACGCATACGCATGTAAACGTACACCTTTTTCTTTCCCAATATAAAACGGTGCTAATGCAGTACCATATCTAGCAGTTGCAATACTTCCAGCGTTACAAATTGTTAAAATGTTATCACCGTCTTTAAAGCATGTTAATGCATGTTCTCCAATACTCCGGCATACCGCTTCATCTTCTTGCTGAATGAGAAGCGCTTCTTCTTCTAATTTTTTTTGTGCTTCTTTTATTGTAGTAATTTCTCGAATGGATTCTCTCATACGATCGATTGCCCAAAATAAATTGACTGCTGTCGGGCGTGACGTTCCTAAATAATTACAATCTCTATTAAACTTCTTTTGAAATTCTTCCTTATGTACAGTATTATATTTTTTTGATGCAAGCGCCAAGCCAAATGCAGCTACAATTCCAATTGCAGGTGCTCCTCGTACTTCTAGCATGACAATACTTTTCCATACCTCTTCAATCGTCGTTAATGTTTTGTATTCTGTACTATGCGGCAACTTTGTTTGATTTAATACTGCAATGGCATCACCTTTCCAACTGACAGATCTCGGAACAGTAACAATTGTACTCATGCTTTTATCCCTCCAAAAACTGTCTGTTGAAATAATGTTCGGAACAGTTGAATATCAGCACTCTTAGATTCATATTTTATTAGTTCTTTACCTAAGGATAACGCTTGTTTCTTAGCTTGAATTCTCGTTTCTTTATTTGCTATTCCATCTAAATCAGCTACATGCGCTAAGCCAATTGTTCTACGGATAAGCTCACATCCGGCAAATCCAACGGCATCCGTAAAAATATTTTGCAAAATAATTGGCAACCATTGTTTCTCTTTCGTATATGCTTCTACACCTTCTCCAATCCATAACTTCGTAAAAGCTTCTACAAAATAACTCCATGTTTTCTCAATATGGAAAAATAGCACACTTCTTTTTTCCTCTTCACGGGATAGTGCATTTAATAATAAATTTGCAATAAATTGGCCAAGATCAAATCCAAATGGACCATATGTTGCAAATTCGGGATCGATTACTTTCGTTTCAGCAGGTGATGAAAAAATACTACCAGTATGTAAATCACCATGAATAAGCGCTTCTTTTCTTGTTAAGAACTTATATTTATACTGTGCTACTTTTAATTTTAAATTTTTGTCACTCCACAGTTCATCCACCGCTAGTTGTAACTCTGGTTCATAATCATTCGTATCATAATGACTAAACGGATCTGTAAACACTAAATCTTCTGTAATTTTGCAAAGGTCTGGGTTTACAAATGCACCTTCTAGTACCCTTTTCTCTTCTGACTCTAACCCGAAATCTGAAGTATAAAACAAAACATATGCTAGAAAACGACCAATATGTTGGGATAAAAGCGGGTACTCCTCTCCATCTATTAATCCTTTTCTTGTAATTGTTAGCCTTGATAAGTCTTCTATGACCGTTACTGCTAACTCTTCATCATGACTGTACACTACCGGCACATATTCCGGCACATACTTCGCAAAAATTTGTAATGCTTTACTTTCAATCGTCGCTCTTTTTATAGACAGTGGCCAGCTCTCACCAACTACTTTCGCATATGGCAGTGCTTGTTTGATTATAATAGACTTCTCTCCATCATCTAATTTGAACACGTAATTTAAATTTCCATCTCCAATTTCATGACAAATTACATTTGCTTTCTTTTCAAAATAACCATGTTCTTTCGCATATTGTATAGCTGTCGTTTCAGTTAATGAATAATATCCCATCGTCTTCTCCCCCTTTTTTAATTCAGAGGTTTTTCTGACGTAGAAAAACCTCTTTCCACAAAGAAAGAGGTTTGAAGTTTATCTTCTCCCCTCTTATCTGCCAGAAAGGTTTACTTTCTGCTGGAATTAGCACCGTGCCTTTTGGCGTAAATAAACGCCCCATTTCACAATGGTATTACGGTCGGTTGCTGGGCTTCATCGGGCCAAATCCCTCCACCTGCTCTTGATAAGAGTTGTATAATTTTTCGAATTTTTAACTTTATGTTGAAGACTATACCAAGAATAAAAATCACTTGTCAACATTTTATTTGTATAATTCTGGACGACGATCTGCAAAAACTGGAATTCCTTTGCGTACTTCTTTAATTTTCTCAAAATGAAGCTCTCCAAATAAAATTGATTCTTCTTCATTCGCTTCTACAACAACTTCGCCCCAAGGATCGACAATTAAAGAATGACCGGCAAACTCATTATTCGGATCCTTTCCTGCCCTATTACATGCAACAACATAACACTGATTTTCAACTGCTCTTGCTTGCAGTAACAAACGCCAATGCGCTAAACGAACCAATGGCCATTCTGCTACAACAAATAAAACTTTTGCACCTTTAGCAGTATGAACGCGCATCCACTCTGGAAAACGAATATCATAACAAATTGTGCCGGCGCACTCTACATCATCTAGCCTAAATTCACCTGTACTATTTCCAGCGATTAAATATTTATGTTCATCCATAAGCTGAAATAAGTGCACTTTACTATATTCATTGACTAGTTCTCCTTCCTTGTTTACCACATACATTGTATTTGTAACACCTTGCTCTGTTTGCTTCGCTATAGAACCACCGACAATATGTACACCATATTGCTTCGACCATTCTTTCAGCTTTTCTTTCGTTTGCAATCCATCCCTATCTGCAATTTCAGTAAGCCTCGTTAAATCATATCCCGTTGTCCATAGTTCTGGTAAGACAATCACATCTGGTCTTTCCTTCATCGCTTCGCTTATTTTATTTTTAGCATTCTCAATATTTTTTTCTACATCTCCAAAGACAATATCCATTTGAATACATGCGACTTTCATTTTGTCAGCCCCATTCTTAATTTTTTCTTTACAAAATACTGGAAAGATTATATCATTTGTCACTAGAATTGTAACAACTTTCAAAAGAGGTGGAAAGTATGAAATTATTTCAACCTTCTGAGATAGTAACATCATTGCCTACACAATTTTTTGCTTCACTTGTTGCAAAAGTTAACAAAGTCGTTGCAGCTGGTCACGATGTTATTAATCTAGGTCAAGGTAATCCAGATCAACCAACACCGCAGCATATCGTAAAAGCCTTACAAGATGCTGCTGAAAAGACCATTCATCATAAATATCCGCCATTTCGCGGATACGAAAGTTTAAAAGAAGCCGTGGCAACATTCTATCAACGCGAATATGATGTAGTAGTAAATCCAAAAACAGAAGTTGCTATTTTGTTTGGTGGAAAAGCTGGATTAGTAGAATTACCACTTTGTTTTACAAACCCTGGTGATACTATTCTCGTTCCAGATCCAGGCTATCCAGATTATTTATCAGGAGTTGCTTTAGCAAAAGCACAATTTGTAACAATGCCGCTTATTGCAGAAAATAATTTTTTACCAGATTATACAAAAATTGATGCCACTACCGCTAAGCGTGCAAAGTTGATGTTTTTAAACTATCCAAATAATCCTACTGGTGCTACTGCATCAAAAGATTTCTTTGATGAAACCATTCATTTTGCTAATAAACATAATATATTAGTCGTTCATGATTTTGCTTACGGTGCTATTGGATTCGATGGTCAAAAACCTGTTAGTTTCTTGCAAGCAGACGGTGCTAAAAATACAGGTATTGAAATTTACACTCTATCGAAAACTTTCAATATGGCTGGATGGCGCATCGCTTTTGCTGTGGGGAATGAAAGTGTGATTGAGACAATTAACTTATTACAAGATCATATGTATGTTAGTATTTTTGGTGCAGTTCAAGATGCTGCCCGCGAAGCACTATTAAGTTCACAGTCTTGCGTAATAGACCTTGTAAATAGTTACGAATCTCGAAGAAACGCTCTTGTTTCAGCTTGTCACTCAATTGGTTGGAATGTAGATATTCCAACAGGCTCATTCTTTGCATGGCTTCCTGTTCCGAAAGGATATACATCTGAGCAATTTTCTGATATTTTACTAGAAAAAGCACACGTTGCAGTTGCTCCTGGTGTTGGATTTGGTGAACATGGCGAAGGATATGTCCGTGTTGGTCTCTTGCATACAGAAGATAGATTACGAGAAGCCATTAATCGAATTGATAAATTAAATTTTTTCAAAAAGTAATTGACAACATGAAAAATATCTGACAAAATTCAGTTATCTTAAAAATTTAAACATTTCTAAATACTTCTTATCAAGAGCAGGTGGAGGGACGAGCCCGACGAAACCCGGCAACCGATCTACAATTGTAGACACGGTGCTAATTCTCGCAGCATTATGCTGACAGATAAGGAGCTGGTTGTAAAAAAACCTCTCCTTAGCTGAGAGGTTTTTTTATTTAACTAGGAGGTTTTAACAATGAGCGGAATTATAGCAACGTATTTAATCCATGATGATTCACATAACTTAGAAAAAAAAGCCGAGCAAATTGCACTCGGTTTAACAATTGGCTCTTGGACTCATTTGCCACACTTATTGCAAGAACAATTAAAACAGCATAAAGGCAACGTCATTCATGTTGAGGAACTAGCTGAACAAGAACATACCAATTCGTATTTACGTAAAAAAGTTAAACGCGGGATTATTAAAATTGAATATCCGTTATTAAACTTTAGTCCGGACTTACCAGCAATTTTAACAACTACATTCGGAAAGCTATCACTTGATGGCGAAGTGAAATTAATCGACTTAACATTTTCAGACGAGTTAAAACAATATTTCCCTGGTCCAAAATTCGGGATAGATGGTATTCGAAATCTTTTACAAGTGCATGAGCGTCCCCTTTTAATGAGTATTTTTAAAGGAATGATTGGACGAAATATTGGGTATTTAAAAACGCAATTACGCGATCAAGCAATTGGTGGTGTAGATATAGTAAAAGATGATGAAATATTATTTGAGAATACATTAACACCACTTACGAAACGCATTGTATCTGGAAAAGAAGTTTTAGAATCCGTATATGAAACATACGGACATAAAACGTTATATGCCGTAAATTTAACAGGAAGAACTTTTGATTTAAAAGAAAATGCGAAACGCGCAGTGCAAGCTGGGGCAGATATTCTATTATTTAATGTATTTGCTTACGGACTAGATGTACTACAATCACTTGCAGAAGATGATGAAATCCCAGTTCCTATTATGGCACACCCTGCTGTAAGTGGTGCTTATTCAGCATCCAAGTTATATGGAGTTTCCTCTCCATTATTACTAGGAAAGCTACTACGTTATGCTGGGGCTGACTTTTCATTATTCCCATCTCCATACGGAAGTGTTGCACTAGAAAAAGAGGAGGCTCTTGCCATCTCAAAACATTTAACTGAAGACGATGCATTTTTCAAGAAGAGTTTTTCTGTTCCGTCTGCTGGTATTCACCCTGGTTTCGTTCCCTTTATCTTGCGAGATTTCGGTAAAGATGTTGTTATTAATGCTGGCGGCGGGATACATGGACATCCGAGTGGGGCGCAAGGGGGCGGTAAAGCTTTCCGTACTGCAATTAATGCTACTTTGCAAAATACACCACTCCATGAAGTAGATGACATAAATTTGCATAGCGCACTACAAATATGGGGAAATCCCTCTCATGGGGTGAAATTATGAGTATTCAAGTATTTTGTGATTTCGATGGCACGATTACAAATAATGATAACATTATGTCCATTATGGAAAAATTCGCACCACCAGAAGCCGAAGAAGTAAAGAATAGAATTTTATCACAAGAGCTGTCTATTCAAGAAGGTGTTTCTCAATTATTTCAATTAATACCTACTAGTCTACACGATGATATGATTCAATTTTTAATAAAAACTGCTGAAATCCGTAGTGGTTTTCATGAATTTATACAATTTGTAAATAAAAATAACATTTCTTTTTACGTTATATCAGGTGGAATGGATTTCTTCGTCTATCCACTCTTACAAGGAATCATTCCAAAAGAGCAAATTTACTGTAATGAAACAGACTTTTCAAGTGAATTCATTACAGTTAAGTGGCCGCATCCTTGTGATCATCATTGTCAAAATCATTGTGGATTATGCAAATCATCTTTAATCCGTAAATTAAGTGATACGAATGACTTCCATATTATGATTGGAGATTCAATTACTGATTTACAAGCTGCGAAACAAGCAGATAAAGTATTTGCTCGCGACTTCCTTATTACAAAGTGTGAAGAGAATTATATTGCTTATACACCGTTTGAAACATTTCACGATGTTCAAACCCAATTAAAACATTTGTTGGAGGTGAAATCATGAAACAACTTTTTCGTCAATGGTATGACTTAAGCGAGATAAAAAAAGAATTAACAACACGAAATTGGTTTCCAGCAACGAGTGGTAATATTTCTATAAAGGTTAGTCATGAGCCACTTACTTTTCTTATTACAGCAAGTGGTAAAGATAAAACAAAAACTACTCCAGATGATTTTCTATTAGTAGATCATCTAGGGCTTCCCGTATTAGAGACTGAATTACGCCCTTCAGCAGAAACAATATTGCATACACATATTTATAACAATACGAATGCTGGGTGCGTACTTCATGTTCATACAACTGATAATAACGTCATCACAAATTTATATAGTGATGCAGTCACCCTTCAAAATCAAGAAATTATTAAAGCTCTCGATATTTGGGAAGAAGGTGCAACAATTCACATTCCTATTATCGAAAACCATGCCCATATCCCAACGCTTGGAGAAAACTTCCGAAAGCATATACAAGGCGATTCGGGAGCAGTATTAATCCGTAACCACGGTATTACCGTATGGGGCCGAGATAGCTTTGATGCAAAGAAAAGATTAGAAGCTTATGAGTTTTTATTCCAATTTCATATAAAACTATTATCAATTCAAGGAGGCGTTTCTAATGGCGCAAATTCGTATTCATGAAGTAAATACTCGCATCGAAAATGAAGTGGAAGTATCTAAATTTCTACAAGAGGAAGGCGTTTTATATGAGAAATGGAATATTTCTAAGCTTCCTACTCATTTAAATGACAATTATTCGTTAACAGATGAAAACAAGGCTGAAATATTAGCTGTGTTTTCAAAAGAAATCGCTGATGTTTCAGCGCGCCGAGGTTATAAAGCACATGATGTAATTTCACTTTCAAATAGCACACCTAACCTTGAAGAATTATTAATTAATTTCCAAAAAGAACACCATCATACTGATGATGAAGTTCGCTTTATTGTTAGTGGTCATGGCATCTTTGCTATTGAAGGAAAAGATGGGAAATTCTTTGACGTTGAACTTGAGCCAGGCGATCTCATATCTGTTCCTGAAAATGCAAGACATTATTTTACCTTGCAAGATGATCGTCAAGTTGTAGCTATTCGTATTTTTGTTACAACTGAAGGCTGGGTTCCAATTTATTAAGGTAGTTAGTTGAATAAAAGGACTTGGATCCCCTTTTCCAACCTTTTATTCACTCTACATATATACATCCTCCTATGGAACAGGCTTATTTCAAAAAATGAAATAAGCCTGATTTTTTATTTTCTCAAACATATGAGTCCTTCTATTCCAAAACAATCTCCCCTTCTATTTTTCAAGCAAATTTTTTAACACTTTTTGAACATTTATTGAACTTTTTTTGATTTTTTTTCTGAAAATTCTGTTTTGTGTATGATATACTACAATTAAATAAAAAGGAAAAGAATATCGCAAACAGAGGGGGATAATCATGAGTTTACTTATCGCACTTATACTAGGGGTTACGTGTGGAGCACTTCCTGTTATTCTAGGAGCTATTATGGAAGAGTTAGAAGTTGGTGTTTTAGGTTTTGTCGCATCTTGTGTAAGCGCTTTATTTTTCGGCTTATTCGGTGCTATTCCTGTTTCAATTCTGTGTGCATTTTATATAGTACGCCATGCTCGTGCAAAACAATTCGGTCCTAATCACATCGCGCAAGTTATTCCATTCCCAATCGAACGATGCCGCAGAGCTTCTAGCTTATAATTATAAAAATTATATATACCTAAATAAATAAAAGTCCTCAAATGAGGACTTTTATTTATTTTCTTCTAGAAATTGAAACAATTCTTGTAAGTGCAAGGCGTCTTCACTATAGCTAACAGATACGTGACATATACCGTCAATCTCTGCTTGCATATAAAGATCAACCCCATCTCGATCATATTTCAATGCCAAATAAAACTCCATTTCTTCTAACATCTTTTTTGAAGTTCGAATAACATAATGCCCCTTCTCATCTCTTCCATATTCGAATTCCGGCCCAAAATCATATTTTTGTTTAAAAGCTTCTTTTTGTTTTTCACTAATTTGTATACAAGTTGCTCGTTGTACAGTATCAATCATCTCATCAAATCTTTGTAGATCCATCTCATTTACCCCTTTATGTATTTTTTATATAACACTTGTGTTCCGCTATTCTCTTCCCCATCTTTTATTAACTCTTCATACAATTGCTTCGCCAAACTTAAACCTGGTACTGGTAATTGCAATTTTTCAGCCTCATCTAAAGCTATCTTCATATCTTTCATAAAGTGCTTTACATAAAACCCTGGTTCAAAATCTCCCTTTAACATTCGAGGAGCTAAGTTACTCAATGACCAACTACCTGCTGCTCCCGTTGAAATACTCTCTAATACTTTATCCGGATCTAGTCCAGCTTTTTTTGCATAAGCAACAGCTTCACATACTCCAATCATGTTAGAAGCAATCGCAATTTGATTGCACATTTTTGTATGTTGTCCACTTCCAGCTGGTCCTTGCAACTGAATGTTTGTTCCTAGTTTTTCAAATAACGGTAAACATTTTTCATATATTTCTTTTTCACCACCGACCATAATTGCGAGCCTTGCTTCTTTCGCACCAACGTCTCCTCCAGATACAGGCGCATCTAACGTATATACATTCTTACTTTTACCGGTTTCATTAATACGTTTTGCCAATGTTGGTGTAGATGTCGTGAAATCAATTGCTATCGTACCTTCATTTGCATTCTCCAAAATTCCATCTATCCCAAAGTACACTTCTTCTACATCATGTGGATATCCAACCATAGTCATTACAACATCAACTTGCTTCACTAACTCTTTCGGTGTATCACACCAATTTGCACCATCTTGCACTAAAGAGTCTGTCTTCGTTTTCGTTCTATTATATACATATACTTGATAGCCGTCTTGCATTAAATGACGCACCATACTTTTTCCCATTACACCAATACCGATGAAACCTATTGATACATTTTTACGTTCCATTTTCTCATCCCCTTTGTTCTAATAAATCACTTACCATCTTTCGAAACTCATTATTAAAATCATCATCTATACTATTTTTCACATTTGAAAATAATATAACAAAAGTGCCTTTTTCTTTATTAAAATTATTGAAAGTGTTCCAACCAGATAGTACACCATGATTATGAAAATAATCTGGATATATGTAAAAACTATATGCATATTTTCGTTCTGTTGAAGGTGAAAACATCGCTTGTCTACTTTGTTCAGAAAGAAGTTTCCCATTTATAATCGCTTCGTCTAACTTCTTCATATCGCCAACTGTCGTATACATCTCACCGCATCCGTATAACCACTCCATTAACAATTTTTGTGCAGGTTCAAGTACATTCTCTTTCTTTACATATCCTTTAGTAAAATGCTGATCTCCCTGAGCCATATTTCCCATACCAGATTCATGCATTTCTGCTTTAGTAAATATATTTTCTTTTATGTAATCTCCTAAAGGTTTTTTTGATATGCTTTCTATAATATAGGCAAGCACCATATAATTATAATCTGTATATCTCCAACCTGTGCCTGGTGGAAATTCTAATTTTTGACTTCCAATCCAATTTACTAAATTTATACGAGAAGCTGCATTCACTTTCCCTTTTCCGCTTTCTGGTAAACCTGATGTGTGTGTTAACAAATGATATAAGGTGATATTTTTATCTACCGGAAAAGAGGGAATATATTTATTTACATTATCTTGAATATTTAACTTCCCTTGTTCCTGCAGCTGTAAAATAGATGTGGCCACGACTGTTTTCGTAATAGAACCGACACGATATTTTGTTTGAGGCGTATTTTCTATCTTATATTGAACATCAGCATATCCATATCCTTTATTCAATATAACATGCTCTTTATCTGTTACTAAAACTGTTCCATTAAATTGCTTTCCTATTAAATATTGATCTAATTTTTGAGATATACTAGCATAATCAATTTGTTGTTCTTCTTTTTCTCCTATATTCTCTTGTACTTCTGATTCAATAGTAGGATTCACCTTAGTTGTTAATACAGTGCTTTCCTTTATATTGGGATTACAGAGAAAATAGTATACTCCACCACAAACTACAGCAGACAGCGAAGCCATCGTCATTATTTTTTTTATCATGTTGTTCGTCCAAAATCCCCCCCACATTCTATTATCAAACAATAAAAAAAAATCGCAACAATTTGTTGCGAAAAATCACTTTTTTTCTTTTCTATATACACACACTTGATTTTTCCCATTTTTTTTCGCTTCATATAATGCAATATCCGCTCGTTGCATTAATTCTTCTCTTGTAATGCCTTGTTCATATAACGCGACTCCAAAACTCGCTGTTAATTTCGAAATTCCGGAGAAATGCTTTGTTTCAATGAAAAATCGTAATGATTCCGCAACCTGAAACGCTTCTTTTTCTACTGTATTAGTTACTAATATAATAAATTCTTCTCCTCCCCACCTTGCAAATACATGTTGCTGCTCCACTTTAGATTTCATAAGCTCTGCAAGCTGAATTAATGCTAAGTCACCAAAATCATGGCCATACGTGTCATTTACTGTTTTAAAATTATCTATGTCAAATAAAATAAGTGCTATTTTTTCATCGTTACGCATTGCATTATCCCATTCTGCCTCTAGTATTTGTTGGAACTTCAAACGATTATAAATCTCTGTTAACGAATCTATCATAGCAAGCCTTTCTTGTTCTTGATAGATTTCATCTAATTCTGTAATCTCTGTACACTTCACAATAAATCTTGATAAATCTTCTGGCAGTGGTGTCGCACGCAATAAAAAAGTTGACACTTCCCCTTCATAATTGGACATCTTAATTCTTCTATCATATGATAATGTATCATCTAACCATGTTATATCATGAGTTGTTGAATAGTATCCGTTTTCTCTAATAAAATGTTCAGCAAATACTAAATGTTGCTCACGATAGGCAAATAAATTTTCATATCCGAAAAACTCTAAAAAATTTGTATTACAATCAACAATCTCATCGTCTTCTACTATAAATAATAGATCATTTTGAAAATCAAACATCGTTTGAAGTAGTTCTTGTTGCAAACTTACTTGCCGCACTAAAGAAAGCTGATACAAACTCTTATTCACTTCCTCTAACACCATTTGTGGGGTCACAGGGGCTATCACAATATTACGTATTCCTAACGTAAGCACCTCTGCAAACTCGCTTGTTATCTGTTGATCCCAAATGACAATAAATGTACTCTGTGGATTATACATATTCTTTATATATTTTATTTGAGAAAAATCTGTTACATACATAATTACAATATGTGGTTTAGTCCTCTGATACAATAATTCTCCTTCTTCAAAACTATTTGCTATAAACATACATTTTGGATGAATATTTTCTATCGTTTGTTGATGTGTGCATCCATTTTCTATATAAAGGACATTTAACTGAAGATCTTGTAATACATTTTGGAAAACCGTATTCTCTAATAAAAAATGTAGTATGTTCATCACTAGTCTTCACTCACTTCATATATCTTGTTCTACTGCATTCCTCACAAACATTTTATAAAAAGACTGTTCTCTAAATACTTTAATGAGTGAGGGATACATATTAACAAGCTAATTGAGAATGCTCTCTTCGCTTTTTCTCTATAAATTCCTTTTTTAGTGTATGATTATAGGAATTGTATCGTTTGTATGAATGCCCTAGCTTCCTCTTTAAAACTTGACAATTAAAATAAAGATATTATATTCTTAAATTCGACAACTTACAAAATGTAAGTAGAATCTATTACATGTATTTTTTTATAATTTGATATGTTACTTGGAGGATATATAATGACAAACGACAACTTTTTTAATGTTCTATACGAACGCACATCTACACGTGCATTCAACCCAGAGAAAGAAATTTCATCTACAGAGTTACACGAGATTTTAAAGGGAGCTGCTCAAGCACCTTCTGCTTGGAACTTGCAGCACTGGAAATTCCTTGTATTCCAAGGTGAAGATGTACAGAAACGATTGCATCCAATTGCTTATAACCAGCAACAAATACTTGATGCTTCTGCTGTAGTCGCTATTTTAGGTGATTTAGAAGCTTATAAAAACGTTGAACCAGTTTATGGTCCAATTGTAGAACAAGGATTTATGAAAGAAGAAGCAAAAGAGCGCTTAGCTAAAAATATTGAGTCTGCATATGCTCGTGAGCAATTCCCAAGAGATGCAGCCTTTTCAAATGCCTCTTTAGCAGCAATGCAACTTATGCTTGCGGCTAAAGCAACTGGCTGGGATACTTGTGCTATTGGTGGTTTCAACCCACAAGCACTTACAGAAGAATTCAATGTTTCATCTCGTTACGTACCAATTATGCTTATTACAATTGGTGAATCAACTTTAAAAGGTCATCCTGCACCACGAATGAGCGTAGAACAAGTGAGTGAATGGGCAAAATAATAAAGTGAACCTTTAATCAACGTGAGGGGCTTACTGCCTGTTAATACGGGATAAAAAAGAAACGAAGGTAATTTCATTACCTTCGTTTCTTTTTCTTCTGTCACACACCCGTAATATTACAATGTATTATTCGACATCTATACATAAAAAAATAGTAAATTTCATGCTATTCCCATACACATAAATGGCGTTTCGTGTCGATTTTTGTTAAAGTATCGAAATATAACCGTGTGTTTTTGTTACAATTATGATACAATGATAACAAATAGATAACAAGAGAGGGATTTTCATTGAGTTCATACGGAAGCTTTATCGCACTTTTAAGTTACATAGTAACTGTACTGCTGTTATATTTTATTGGCGATGCTACAAACATATCAGTGTTACAATTCCCAAAAGAAGAAACGTTCCAATTAGACGCAGAAAAACATACTGCAAGATCCATTGCACCACTACTCTTAGCTCTCCCTGTATATATCATCGTTTTATATAAAAGTAAAAAAGTGTAAAGCCTACCTATTTCATTCATTTCGGTGGTCTTTACACTTTTTTGTGATATTTCCCCTATTTTAAACATCATTCCATACTAAACACCCAGCTAGTCTTTTAAAATGAGAAAATCCCCCAGAAAAAATTCCACTCTCTGTCCAGTCACTCATTACCAAACTTACATAGATTATAAGTGTGAAGGGGGTGATGAGGATTATGTTTGGATCATTTGGATGCTGTGATAACTTTAGAGACTGTCATCATCGTGAAAGAGAGTGCGACCATCGTGACCATCGCGAGAAAGAGAGAGAGGTAAAACCACAACAACCAGCTGTATGTAACGTACTTGCTAGCATTTCAGTTGGAACAGAACTTTCTCTTTTAAGCATTAGAGGTAACGGAACATTCAACAATGTAATTTTTGAAGGTTTCGCTAATGGCGTTGCTCTTTTCTCTGCTTTAGCTCGTAATAACAAAGACGATAAAGATAATAATAAAGACGATAAGAACAATCAAAATCGAAATACTTTTACTGGTATTTTACGTGTATGCCCAACTGATATCGTTGCTATCGCTATCTAATTCCGTTCCTTATCCTCTATAGTAAGAAAATAAGATTTACTTTTCTCATAGAAAAAACCTGAGACCGATTTCAAATCGACTCAGGTTTTTTTATTGATTATATGCTTTTAACTAGTTCAACAACTTCTTCAGCAGTTGACATCATTAATGCTTTTTCTGCTAATGTTTCCATTTCTGCTTTTGACAACTTGCTTAGCTGTGTTCTTGCAGGAAGAATAGATGTTGCACTCATACTGAACTCATCTAAACCTAATCCTAATAATAATGGGATAGCAAGTGAATCTCCCGCCATCTCACCACACATACCAGCCCATTTGCCTTCTTTATGAGCCGCATCGATAACCATTTTTACAAGACGTAAAATAGATGGGTTATATGGTTGGTATAAGTAAGCTACTTGTTCGTTCATACGGTCTGCAGCCATTGTGTATTGGATTAAGTCATTTGTTCCGATAGAGAAGAAATCAACTTCTTTTGCGAATTGATCTGCTAATACTGCTGAAGCTGGGATTTCAACCATCATACCCACTTCAATAGAATCAGAAACAGTTGTACCCGCTTCTACAAGTTTCGCTTTCTCTTCTAATAAGATTGCTTTCGCTTGACGGAACTCATCAAGAGTTGCAATCATTGGGAACATAATTTTTAAGTTACCGTATACGCTAGCACGAAGTAATGCACGAAGTTGTGTACGGAACACATCTTGCTCATCAAGACATAAGCGAATTGCACGGTATCCTAAGAATGGGTTCATTTCTTTTGGTAAATGTAAGTATGGAAGCTCTTTATCTCCACCGATGTCAAGTGTACGAACAACAACAGGTTGACCTTCTTTTACACCTTCAAGAACTGCTTTATACGCTTCGAACTGCTCTTCTTCTGTTGGAAGATTGTCACGGCCCATGTATAAGAATTCTGTACGGTATAAACCAACGCCTTCTCCGCCATTATCGATAATACCTTGTACATCATTTGGTGTTCCGATATTTGCAACAAGCTCAACGTGATGTCCATCACTTGTTACAGTAGCTTGGTCTTTTAATTTTGCCCATTCAGTTTTTTGCTCTTCAAATTTCGCTTTCTTTTCTTCAAAAGAACGAAGAGTTTCTTCTGATGGATTTACAATTACTTCTCCATCTAAACCGTCGATGATTACGATATCGCCGTTTTGGATTTTCTCCATAACAACTTTCGTACCAACAACTGCAGGAATTTCCATAGAACGAGCCATAATTGCAGAGTGAGATGTACGTCCACCGATATCAGTTGTAAAACCTTTTGCATACTTACGGTTTAACTGAGCTGTATCAGATGGTGTTAAATCTTCAGCAATGATGATTACTTCTTCAGAAATTGTACCAGGGTTTGAGAAGTTAATTCCTAGTAAATGTGCAAGAACGCGTTTTGTTACGTCACGAATGTCCGCAGCACGTTCTTTCATATATTCGTTATCCATGTTTTCAAACATAGAAATAAACATTGATGCAACTTCATCCATTGCAAATTCAGCATTTACTTTTTCACTATTTACTTTATCTTTTACTGGGTTTACTAGTTCTGGATCATTTAACACTAATAAATGTGCTTCAAAGATCGCAGCTTTATCAGCACCCAGCTCAGCAAAAGCATGGTCCTTAATTGCTTCTAATTCAGTTTTTGCTTTCTCAAGCGCAGCGTCTAAGCGTGCAATTTCAGCAGCTTCGTTTGTAATTGATTTCTTTTCGATGTTAAATTCAGGATTCTCAAGTCTGAAAGCCTTTGCAATAGCAATCCCACTTGATGCAGCGATCCCTTGAATGTTAAGAGTCATTATTCTCCTAATCCTTCGTTTTTCATAGTTTCTTCGATAGCTGCTAGTGCTTGAGCTGCATCATCACCATTTGCAGTGATTTTAATTTCTGCGTTTTGTTGAATGCCTAAAGACATAACGCCCATGATTGATTTTAAGTTAACGTTTTTTCCGTTATACTCTAAGTTAATGTCAGAACCAAATTTGCTTGCAGTGTTTACAAGTAGAGTTGCTGGACGAGCATGAATTCCTGAGTCGCTAGTTACTTTAAAGATTTTTTCCATGATAATTTATCTCCTTTAAATTACAGTATTTTTTTAGTTGTATAGACGTGAGTACTACATCATCTATTGTATATAATAGGCGATGTTCGGTCAACCACATCGCCTATTATAATTATAAACATTTTGCGTCAAATTCCTACTGAATGTCAATAATAGCGTTTTCGCCCTTCTTAACATTTCCATCTTTTTTCAATTCGACTTGTTGTCCTTGTTGTAAATTCGTAAAGACAATTGGTGTAATGATAGATGGTGCATTTTCTTTTACAAATGCAAGATCTACTTTTAATAATGGTTGTCCTTGTTTCACTTTGTCGCCTTGTGCTACAAGTGCTTCAAAACCTTCACCATTTAATTTTACAGTATCAATACCGAAGTGGATTAAAATTTCTTTTCCGCCTTCAGATTGAATACCAATCGCATGCTTTGTAGGGAATACGTTGACGATCTCACCGTTAACTGGAGAAACTACTGTTCCTTCTGTTGGCTCGATTGCAAATCCGTCTCCCATCATTTTTCCTGAGAATACTTGATCAGGTACTTCTGTAATCGGTAAGATTTTCCCTTCAATTGGTGATACGATTGTTTCGTTTTCATCAACTTGTTTAGGAGTTTCTTCTACCTTTACAGGCTCTTCTTTTTCAACATGAGGTGTACGACCTGACATAATATCATGAATTTGTGATTTTAATGTGTCAGATTTCGGTCCAAAAATAGCTTGAATGTTATTTCCAACTTCAAGTACACCAGCTGCTCCAAGCTCTTTTAAGCGATCTTTGTTTACATTCTTTTGTTCGTTAACTTGAACACGTAAACGAGTAATACAAGCGTCTAAAGAAGCAATGTTTTCTTTACCACCAAGTGCTACTAATACTTCACGTGGAAGTTCTCCTGCTTCTGTTTTACCTGCGCCGTCATTCGCATTTGCTACTTCACGACCAGGTGTTTTTAAATCCCATTTACGGATTGCAAAGCGGAATCCGAAGTAGTAAATAACTGCTAGTACAAGACCAACAATAATTACCCACCACCATGCTGTACGGCCTGGCAGTACACCGAATAACATAAAGTCGATTAAACCACCAGAGAATGTCATACCAATTTTAACACCTAAAATTTGCATTGTCATAAATGATAGACCAGCGAATACTGCGTGAATTCCGAATAGTACTGGTGCTACGAATAAGAATGAAAATTCAAGTGGTTCTGTAATACCTGTTAAGAAAGATGTTAATGCAGCAGAACCTAAAATACCAGCTGCTAATTTTTTATTTTCTGGACGTGCTTCATGGTACATTGCTAATGCTGCTGCTGGAAGACCGAACATCATGAACGGATACTTACCAGTTGTAAATGTACCTGCTGTTAATTCTACACCGTCTTTTAACTGTGCCATAAAGATTTTTTGGTCACCACGGATTAATTCGCCAGCTGCATTTGTATACTGACCGAATTCGAACCAGAACGGTGAATAGAAAATATGATGTAATCCAAATGGAATTAATGAACGTTCAATTAAACCGAATATGAATGCTGCTAATGTTCTATTTGCATCAATCATTTGATGTGAGAACGTATTTAAGCCACCTTGAATGTATGGCCAAATGAAACACATGATTATACCTACTACTAAAGAGAATGTTGCAGTTGCGATCGGTACGAAACGCTTACCTGCGAAGAAACCTAAGTATGATGGTAATTCAATGTTGAAGTATTTATTGTAGCAATATGCCGCTACTATACCGACGATAATACCACCAAACACTCCCGTTTGTAGCGTTGGAATTCCTAATACGTTTGCATATGCTGGATCTGTAAATCCAATTTTTACTGGGTCTGCTCCAGAACTTGTTACTTTCACTAGCTTATCTACTTCTAAGAACACACTCATCGTTTTGTTCATAATTAAGTAGCCGACGAACGCTGCTAATCCAGCTACTCCGTCTCCACCAGCTAAACCAATCGCTACCCCAACTGCGAATAATAATGCAAGGTTAGCGAAAATAATATCACCAGATTGTTCCATAATTTTTGCTACCATTACGAACCAATCTGCTTTTAAAGCAGGAATAACATTTGTTAACTGTGGATTTTGAAATGCATTACCAAATCCAAGTAAAATACCTGCTGCCGGTAAAATCGCTACTGGAAGCATTAACGCTTTTCCGACTTTTTGAAGAACACCAAAGATCTTCTTAAACATGGAAACCCTTCCTCTCTTATCTATATTGATACCTTCCGACAAACGCCAAAAAGACATGAGGAAAAAAAGATAGAACGATAGCTATACAAAGGGTAGTATATCCCTTTCTCAAGCTTACATTCCTTGCTTTTCTCCACTCATGCCTGATCGAATCAGTAACACGTGTCAAAAATAGGTTTACGTATAAGTTCACTATAATTAAGGCAAACGTTTTCGTTACTTACCTTAATGTGTTTGTCGAAATTTGTATAACTTTGCAATAGTTATTATACATAACTATTGTAAGCGATTCAATGATTTTTTTTAACGTTTTCATTTTAGACAAAAATATATGTCTTTTTACACATGCTCTGCTTTCACTAAGCGCTGCAGGTGCATCGTTAAATATATGCTCTCTGCTTCATACACAGGAAGTTGCAATTCTTTTTGCATGACCTTAACTAGCTTCCAAGCTAAATTATAACAGACAGGATATTCTGCCTTTAATAAATCAGCAAAACTTTGTGATTCCTCTACTTTTTCCCCTTTTTTTACCCGTTCAATTGCGTATTGTAAATGACGGATAAGGCGTAAATAGTGGATACTTTCTTGGTCTAATGTAATTTGTAAGTTTGTCTCAATTAAAGATACGAGCTGTGCAATGAGACGGGAGTTTTGATTAACTGAAGATAAATCTGAATTTGTAAGCGAACTGTAAATATGGAGTGCAATAAAACCAATTTCTCCTTCTGGTAATGTAATTTGTAAACGAGAATTTAAAAGGTCTACAACACCTTCAGCAATTTCATATTCCTCTGGATAGAGCATTTTCGTTTCAACTAAAAAAGGATTATCAATTGTAAGTCCTTGTTTTAACCGCTTAATCGCAAAAGAAATATGATCTGTTAAAGCGATATGAATATGTTCATTCAATGGTGATTTTGCTTTTTCTTGAATGTAGAACATAATATCATTCATTAATTCAATTAGTTTTTCACTCACATGCGGCACTAACAGTTTGTATTGTTCACGATCACGTTCATTTTTTAAAACAAACATTTTTTCAATTTGTTCTTGCTCCAATACATCTTTCGCTTTTTTCCCAAATCCAATTCCTTTACCAATCACTACTACTTCCTCATGTTCAGGATGGCTAGCAATGATGACATTATTATTTAAAACTTTTTTAATTTCTAGATAATTATTCATATAACACCACCCTCGTACTTAAATAGCCTGCTTTTATGTTACAGAACATTCTTCTTTGTCGTCAATGTAAAACATCTACCATTTCATAAAAATTCATTTTTTAGACATGTTTATATATGATGCGTATAATGTAAGAGCAACTGTACATAGAAAGGAGATAACAACATGATTAAAATGTTTGTAAGTGATATCGATGGTACAATGATGCAACACGGAGGGGTAATTGACGAACAAGATATTGTAGCACTTCGTAGTCTTGCTGAGCAAAATGTTATTCTTTGTTTCGCTTCTGGCCGATTGGATAATGAAATTGCAGACTTAATGAAAGCTGTAAATACAGATTTCCATCGTATTAGTGTAAATGGTGTTTTCGTGTACACACATGAAAACAAGCAACTATTATCCGCAACATTCGATTCGAGTATTCTACCTGATCTGTTAGCAATGACAAATGAAGATCCTTATTTTCGTTATGTAAGTGATGAGCATAATTATTACATTGAAGAGAAAACACCGTTCATTCATGAGCTTGAACAACAAGTAACGATGACTTCTGTTGAAGAACCGCATCTATTACAGAAAATTGATGATACAATTTTCCCAAATAAAATCTCTGTCGGTGGAACAAAGGAAAGCTTACAACTCCTTCAGAAAAAAATTGATGAAAAATTCCACGGAAAAGTTAGTACATTCATTTCAGCAGAACAATGTTTAGATGTAATGCCACCTAATATTAGTAAAGGGGCTGCTATTTCTGTTTTATTAAAAGAGTTTCAACTACAACCAGAGGAAGTTGCTTGCATAGGGGATTCTTATAATGATATCCCGATGTTTTCTTTAACTCCTCACAGTTTTGCTATGTCTCAAGCAGATGAAGCAGTAAAAGAACACGCTCACTATGTAGTAAATACAGTTAAAGATGCTGTTAACCACGTAATTACTCATAATAAAAATACGACTCACTCCTTGTAAGGATGAGTCGTATTTTTTCTTTACATGTTAAACAATTTGACATTAACTGTACTTCACGAACTGAAATATATTATTTGTTACGTGCGATGTTTGTAATAAACTTATAACGATCCCCACGATAAATACATTTCACATACTCTAACGGTACTTCACCTTCTGAATATGACCATTGACGCATTACAAGCACTGGCGCCTTTTTAGGAATATGCAGATGTTCAGCTTCATTATCCGTTGCAATTGAAGCTTCAATTGATTGAGTAGCGCTAACAAGTTTAAAGCCCAGTTTTTTCTCTAAATGTTCATATAAAGATTGTTGCAATATTTCTTCGTTAATATCTTTTACAAGAGCTGGCGACAAATATGTCGTCTCAAAAGCAATCGGTTCATCATCAGCTAAGCGTATACGCCTCACTTCATAAACCGACTCTCCCTCCTGTATTCTCAACCGGTCTGCTATTTTCGCAGTAGCTGGAACTAGGCGGAAACTAAGTAATTGACTACTTGGGTTCATCCCACGAGAAATCATATCTTCTGTGAATCCCGTCATTCCTTGCAATTTTTGTTCCACTTTCGGAAGTTGGACAAACGTACCGATTCCACGTTTCCGATATAAATAACCTTGTTCCACTAAATTATTAATCGCCTGTCTGATTGTCATACGACTCACTTCGAACTTATCGCAAAGTTCATTCTCAGATGGGATTTTATCTCCCGGCTTCCATTCGCCGTCCTCAATTAGCTGTTTCACCCACTCTTGAATCTGATAATAGATCGGAAATGGTGAATACTTGTCGATGTTCATCAGCAATCGCCTCACTGCATAAAGATAGAGCTTCTTGATCAGCGATTACGGTTACATTCGGATGACGTTGTAAAACTGTAGCAGGACACGCTTCGCTATATTCACCTTGCAATAATTCTTTCACAGCTTCTGCCTTTTTAGAACCCATAGCAACAAGTAGAATTTGTTTCGCTTTCATAATGCTTCCAATTCCCATTGTAATCGCATGCGTTGGCACATCTTCTTCTTTTTCGAAGAAGCGAAGGTTTGCTTGGCGTGTAGATTCTGTTAATTCAACAATGTTTGTTGGAGAATTAAACAGGGTTCCTGGTTCGTTAAATCCGATGTGACCGTTTTCACCGATTCCAAGAATCTGTAGGTCAACTGGGTTAGCAGCTAGAATGCCCTCGTAACGTTTGCACTCTTCCTCTAAATCACTTGCCATCCCGTTTGGTACATAAGTTTGTTTAAATGGAAGATGATCAAACAACTGTTCTTGCATGAAATAGTGATAGCTGTTTTTATCTTCATGTGGTAAATTTACGTACTCATCTAAGTTTACAGTGGTTACACGGCTTGTATCAAGTTTATTTTTTCGCATTTCTGCATAAATACCTAATGGAGAGCTTCCTGTAGCCATTCCTAATGTTGGATTTTCTTTTGTTTTTACAACTTCTTCAATTAATTTATAACCTGCTTCTGCTAGTTCTTCTGGAGTTTTTACAACAAGAATATTCATTTAATTACTTCCCTTCCTTCATATGAATTCCTAAACGAACCGTATCATATACATGTAAATCTTCATTCATCACAACAAAGTCTGCATCTTTTCCTACCGCTAATGCACCTTTATGATTTAATCCAAACTCTTCTGCTTGGTTAACTGATGTCATCAGTACTGCATCTTCGATTGAACAACCTGTAAATTCAATTACATTTCGGAAAGCTTGATCCATTTTTAGAATACTACCAGCTAACGTTCCATCTTCTAATCGAGCACTACCATCTTTTACATGTACTGGCTGTCCGCCAAGCTCATATAATCCATCTTCAAGACCTTTTGCACGCATTGCGTCAGTAATAACACTTACTTTTTTCGGTCCTTTTAATTTATATGCTAATTTCACCATATCAGGGTGAATATGAATACCATCTGTAATTACTTCAACCATTACATCTGGATTTAATAACACATGACCAACAACTCCTGGTTCTCGGTGATGTAATCCACGCATTTGATTGTATAAATGCGTTGCATGTGTAATGTTTCTATTTTTTAGTTGCGCATCAATTGCATCTGTATGCCCCATTGTGCCAACAACACCAGTTTCAGCAAGATACTGTTCAAACTCTAACGCACCTTCTTCTTCAGGTGCATATGTTACTAATTTAATTAGATTCCCGCTTGCTTCCTGCCATTGTTTAAATTGTTCAATATTGGCAGGAACAATATGTTCAAGTGGTTGTGCACCTGCACGTTTTTTTGAAACATACGGTCCTTCTAAGTGAATATATTCGAAATGTGCTCCTTTTTCTTTCGCTTCCTTCGCAGCATGTAGTGCCGCTTCAATTGCTTCTGGAGCTTGTGTCATTGTTGTTGGAAAGTAAGTTGTAACTCCTTCTTTTAACATTTCTTTACCTAGAGTTACTAATCCATCGCTATTTGCATCCATCGCATCAATATCGTATCCACCATGAATATGAACATCAATCATACCTGGAATCACAATCTTCCCTGCTGCATCTAAAACCGCTTCATTTTCTTGTGATACATATTGAGCCATCAAACCAATTTCTTTAATTGTTTCTGCGTAACGAATAAATCCGTTTTCCACTACTTCTTGACCTGTATAAATTTTGGCATTGATGACAACTTGCGTTTTCATTTTCATCGATCCTTTCCCATGAAATACCTACTTGTTATTATTACCTTATTCGCCTAATTCCATCTTAATATATGCACGAGTAGTTGTCTAGACATTCGAATAAAATTTCCTCTTTGTTTAACAAAGAGGAAACTTAGTACGTCTCTTGCAATTATAATATATGTTATTCAGTTTTCCAAAAAGGGAGAATATCCCCTATCATATTACTCACTTAAGTAATGGCATTAATCCACTAGAGCCTATTGTAATATGCTCGCCGTCTGTTTCCATTTCTACTGTACGTTTATTTGTTCCATACATCATTATACCATGCTGTTTTAAGCGTCTCACTACACTTTGATGCGGATGTCCATACGGATTTCTGCTTCCGTATGAAAGAATTGCAAACTGTGGTTCTACTTTCTTTATAAACATTTCACTTGTTGAAGTATAGGAGCCATGATGTCCCACCTTTAACACATCTGCATGTACATCAAATTGCTTTAATATTTCAGTTTCCGTCCGCACATCAGCATCACCCATTAGTAAAAAATCCGCTTTTCCGTATCGTACCTTTAACACAATTGAAGATTCATTATTTTCATCTTTTGATTTCCCATTGTTTAATACTTGTATGGAAACATGCGGATCTAGCGGTATGTATTGTCCCTCTTTTACTGAAACGAAAGGAATTCCTCTTTTTTTAATATGATTCCGGTATGTGTGATACGTAAAAGAACTATATGTTTTTCCACTATCTAATATAAGTGATACCGGCATTTGCTCTACAATCGGAATGAGTCCTCCAATGTGATCCATATCAGGATGCGTACTGACGATAGCATCTAAATGGTTAATCCCTTTTTCGATTAGTTTTTGAATGATAACCTCACCTGCTTCATAAGGTCCCCCGTCAATTAACATCGTTTGTCCATTTGGCAATGTAATAAGTGTCGCATCACCTTGTCCAACTTTTAAAAAACTCACTTTCATTTTACCAAAATGTTGCCGCTGCATATGTAAAGGAGACGCGGTATGAATAGACATCATATATCTTTTAGCCGATGCACTATTTAAAGAAAAGCATAACAAAACAGAAACTAACAATAAAATACCTCGCATACTTCTCATAACTCGTCTCCTTTTTTCAATTAGTATGGCACGGTATATAATTGATATACAAAAAAAGCTTAGCAAAATGCTAAGCTTTTATTTCGATATCTCCTGTAAAGAACCAAAGAATAAATCTGCTTCATTCATTTGTTCATTCTCTTCAGAAAGTACCGGTAAATCATCTAATGTTTTCAATCCAAATGTATCCAAAAATTCTTTCGTTGTTCCATATAAAATAGGACGCCCTGGCCCTTCTGCTCTTCCCATTTCTTTTATAAGTAAGTGTGAAACTAACGTTTGTAACGCCTTATCGGTTTTCACCCCTCTAATCTCTTCCATTTCAGTCCTTGTAATAGGTTGACGATATGCCACAATCGCTAACGTTTCTAAAGCAGCCTGAGAAAGTGAAGCAGCTGTTGGGATATCTATTAATTTTTGATAGTACGAAGCATGTTCTTTCTTTGTAGCAAAACGATATACTTTTGCATACTGTACAATTTGCAAACCGCGGTGTGCACCTTCACATTCTTTTTGCATTTCTTCTAAAATATCGATTACTTCATTTCCTTCAATTTCAAGCACTTTCGCTATTTGTTCTGGATAAATCCCTTCATCACCAGAAACAAATAAAAGCCCTTCAATGATTGATTTCTGTTCTTTTCTATCCATTTTACGAGCTCCTTCCTCCAATTTTCTCCATAAAAATACACATCAAAAAACCGAATCACAATCAATGCGTTCGGTTCAATATTTTTTCTCTTGTTCCAAACGATACATTCAAACCTAGCATGAGATATATTATTTCCATCCCATTTTCCATACTAAATCTATGCAGATTTAGTAGAGCTTGATACGAAAATTTCATCAAAATTATGTTCTTGTTCAATTATGATTTGTTGATTTTTCATAAGCTCAAGAACCGCTAAAAATGTTACAACCATTATTTCCCGTTCATCATCAACAAACAAATCATAAAAACTTTGACGACCACCTTGTATTTCTAACTGTTTTAAAATATCAATCATGCGCTTTTCAATTGGTATTTCTTGACGAGTAATACGTGTTGTTACAGGTTTCTTTGCTTTTTTACGGCGCATTAATTTTTGAAATGCCGCTAGCATATCATATAACGTAACATCAAGAGGCAAGTTTGTCTCCTCTTCTTGTTGTAACGATGTAAAATCAATTGGCGGACGTGTATATAGCTGTGCTCTTTCTTGTTCTCTTTCTTTTAGCTCAGTAGCAACTTGCTTATATTTCTTATATTCAATTAACCTCTCCATCAATTCTTGACGAGGATCATCTATAAAGTCATCACCGTTATCAAGTACATCTTCTTCATGTTTCGGCAACAACATTTTACTTTTAATTTGTAATAAAGTCGCAGCCATTACTAAATACTCACTTGCAACATCTAATTGTAGTTCTTTCATCGTATGAACATAAGATAAATATTGCTCTGTAATTTCCGCTACAGGAATATTATATATGTCAATTTCATAACGATGTATTAAATGTAACAATAAATCTAAAGGCCCTTCAAAAGCCTCTACTTTAAAATTATACTGCACAAAGCATCCCACCACATTTTTTCTATAACAACATAAGTATAGAGCATACTCATGTTCTATCCAACCTTTTTAAGAAATTTAATTAAAAATAGACCTATGCCTATATCATCATGCCCACCGCTTCATATGATAACAGTGTAGTAAGAACAATGTAGGAGGTCAAAAAACTATGGGTCACGTTGATTGCGGTTTTAGCGGTGGGTTCGCATTACTTGTTGTATTGTTTATTTTACTAATTATTGTAGGGGCAGCTTGCTTCTGCTAATATGAACAATAACGGCTAGGGAAAATTCCCTAGTCGTTTATTGTTTATATTTCTATGATACACTTGTATTTATAACCGTTAAACAGGGGTGAAGAAAATGTATCCTACCGAATACATCCAATTTTTAATTCATTTTCACGGAGATTATGATTATTTTGAATGCCACGAAATACTGGAAGAATATTGGAAAACAAAACCGAGAGAAAATCGTGATAATTATTTAGTCGGTCTTATTCAAATTGCAGTTTCTTTATACCATCAAAGACGCTCTAACTGGAATGGCGCAGAGAAGATGATGAAAAGCGCCATAACGATTTTAGAAAAAAACAGTGCACCTTTACTACGTTTAGGAATAAATCAGACACAACTTCTATGCTTACTCCAGGATAGATTGCAATCTATACAGAAAGAAGAGAGTTTTACACCGCTATTTTTACCGTTATCGGATACAGCATTAGAAAAGCACTGCATGGAATTATGTCAGAAACAAAACCTTCCATGGAAAGACGTGAATGCTACTTCTAATGAATATATAATACATAAGCACACATTACGTGATCGAACAGAGGTCATCGCTGAACGAAACGAACAATTACAAAAAAGAAAGCAGAGATAATAAACTACTTATCTCTGCTTTCACGAATGTATATTTTGTTCTAGCCCTTTACACTTTTTGCAAAAACTTGCTGTTTGCTCATTTCCGCAAATTGTAAACTCAAGAAATTTACTCTTTAACTCTTGAACCATCTTCGTCCCAATACCCATATGACGGTGAGACGGGTTCACACTCAAATGCTGAATTTCCAACACTTGATTCTCTTTTTTTACAATCCCCATTATCCCAACAAAATCTTCGTTTTGCTTCCACAAATACAATTGCCAATCATCTTTTGCTTCATAATCTTTCATAGTCAATTGTAATGTTTTCACATCTTTTTCAGTTGGCATAAATGAAAGAAGCCCCATTGCAATCTTTTCATAACTTTTTTTAAAACGAATTAACATAACCCTTATCCCTTCTTACAAAAGTTACAAACTATTAATCCCCTCAACCACTCTTTTCATATCACATTCATTTTACAATATTTTCAACAGAGTGAGAAGGGCTTAAAACAACTTGATAATCATACAAAGCGAAAAGAAGAAAGTCAAATATATGTTTCAGTACTATTTTTTCTAAGTAGATAGAAGGAGAAACGTTGTTATATGAAAGCGAAAAGAAACATCCATCTCTCATTATCACTGCAATATTCATCACCCGAGAGCAAATGAATTCTAGCAAAATTAATGTAATAAAAATATTTATTGAAACATGTAATCTAATGTATTCTATGTGATTTGTTAAAATTTTGTTCTTATAAGCGCCATATTTTCGCTACAATTACAGTACTACTTGTATCATGTACTGTAAACGAAATACCCATTCCTATTAAAAAAACAAAAAAGAGAGCAATAGCTCTCTTTTCTCATTAACTTATTCTTCCCAAACTTTAACTTCTTTCATTACATCGCCTTGACGCATGTTTAATACTGTTTCAATACCGCTTGTTGCTTTACCGAATACAGTATGTACACCATCTAAATGCGGTTGTGGCTCATGAACAACAAAGAATTGGCTACCGCCTGTATTACGGCCAGCATGAGCCATAGAAAGTGAACCTACAAGGTGTCTATGAGGATTTCCATCAGTTTCACATGGGATAGAGTAACCTGGGCCACCTGCACCTGTTCCTGTTGGATCTCCACCTTGGCTTACGAAGCCAGGAATAACGCGGTGGAATGTCACACCATCATAAAATCCTTGCTCTGCTAGTTTTTTAAAGTTTTCTACTGTTTTTGGTGCCTCTTCTGGGAAAAATTCTAAATCGATTTTTTCACCATTTTCCATTAATATGTATCCTAAAGTTTTCATACGTATATGTCTCCTTTCAACTATCTCAGCACTATATTACCACATTCATGACTAGAAACAAAAAGAATCCGACAATCTAGATACTTCTTTTTCGAAATGTGGAAAAAGCTAGGTGACAAATAATAAATATATACTATAATAACTGTGTTGCCCGAAAATTTTAGAAAGAGAAAGGGAGCGATTTTTCGTGAAAACGAAATTACTAGCTCTGCTATTGGCTGTAACGGTATTTATGATGCCAACAGCTTCGTTTGCAGACATCATCGAAGGAGAATCAATTGTTACACTAGGAGAAAACTTGTCTGAACAACAAAAACAAGATCTGTTAAAAGAAATGAAAGCACCAAAAGATGCTACAATCATTACTGTGTCTAATGCGGAAGAACATAAATTTCTAGAAGGGGTTGTTCCAAAAGCGCAAATTGGTACGAGAGCAATTTCCTCTTCTATGATTACATACACAAAGCCAGGGTCTGGTCTCATTGTACGTTCAAAAAACATTAATTCGATAACAGATGCAATGTACACAAACGCACTTATTACAGCAGGTGTGAAAGATGCAGAAATTCAAATTACTGCACCATTTAAAGTTTCAGGAACTGCTGCTTTAACCGGTTTAATGAAAGCCTATGAAACAGCATCGAACAAAGCAATTCCTGAAGAAGTAAAAAAAGTAGCCAATGAAGAAATGGTGCAAACAGCCCAGCTCGGCGATAAAATTGGTGAAGAAAAAGCAGTTCAACTTGTTGCAAAAATTAAAGAAGAAATTGCCAAAGAACAACCAAAAACGACTGAAGATTTACGTTCATTGATTAAAAAAATTGCGGATCAACTTGGTATTACATTAACGGATGAACAGTTAGATAACTTAGTTGCGCTATTTGATAAAATGAAAAATCTTAATATCGATTGGAATCAAGTTGGCAGTCAGTTAAATAAAGCAAAAGAACACGTCTCTGCCTTTTTAGGATCTGAAGAAGGGCAAGGTTTCCTAGATAAAGTTAAAGATTTCTTCTCAAGTATCATTGATTTTGTTAAATCGTTATTCAAGTAAAAAGAAGCTCGTCAATGACGAGCTTCTTTTTTTATACAAGTAATGGCAATTTCATAACAGCTTCTTCGACCGAACGAACAATATGATTTGCCTTCTCCTTCACATATGGATGAGCATGATGTAGAGTAAATGAATGCGGAGTTACTTCAAACATAGAAATATCATTGAAAGAATCTCCAATGCATGCAACTTCATTTGCTTCAATTTGTAAATGTTCCATTAGTCGCCTTAAAGCACTCCCTTTACTTACTCCCCTTGGCATAATGTCAACATAGCGTTTACCAGACATAAAAACTTCTGCTTCGCTCTGAAATGTATCTCGTAACTCTTGATCTAATGCTGCAATTGTCTCTTCTTCCCCAAAAACAAATAATTTCGCAGGATGTACAGTCTTACCAAATTCCTTTTCTAATGCTTCTATCTCAGCAATATGCACGCCCATATACGTTTCAAAAGTATGATGATGTTCATTCTTTCTTTTTGTATACCGTTGCTCATTTGCACAAACAATATCTGCTAGTCCCTTTTTATGGATATATCGATATATTTCCTGGGCAATCCCATCTTCAAAACTTGATTCATGAAATATTTTTCCATCCGGCAGTAACATCGTTGCTCCATTTAAACTAGTTGTGTAATACGGGAATGTAAACCTATTTACGACTTCATCAATTCGATGAGTAAAGCGGCCAGAGGCAAAACAAATATTTGTCCCTTTTTCAGCTAACCAACAAAGTGCACGTTCATCTTCTTTTTGCATATGATTCACATTGTAAACGAGCGTATCATCTAAATCACTTACAAATAATTTAATCATGTCCTCTTCCCCTTCCATACACAATATCTACTCTAAGTGTACACAAAAAATGTTTGATTTTTGTTAAAAAACAATAAATTTTAGATAAAAAAATAAGCAGGAGATTAATCCTGCTTATTTTTGCCTTCTTACATTTTGAGGTTTTACAATACTTGGGCGCACTTTTAAACTAGACATCGTTGGACGGAGTAGAATTTTTGTTAACGCTCCCCAATCAAATGGTAAAAACGGCCATAAATACGGTGTTTGTAAACTTTTTATAGACGTTAAAAATAAAATCAATATCGTCATTCCAACTACAAATCCCATTTCATGAAATATACCTGTCAAAATAATGACAAATAGCTTTCCGACTTTATTCCCAAGCCCTAGTTCATAACTCGGTGTTGCATATGCTCCGATCATAGAAACTGCTACGTATAAAATTACTTCTGGTACAAACAAACCTACATCAATGGCAATTTGACCAATTAATATGGCAGAAATTAATCCTGCTGCAGACGACAATGATGTCGGTGTATGAATGGCAGCCATCCTTAAAAATTCGAGTCCGATTTCGGCCATCAAAATTTGTAATAAAATTGGTAAATGCGTCATCTTATTCGGTCCAATGAAAGCAAGACTTTCCGGTAAAAGAGTTGGATCAAAAACAAACACTAACCAAAATGGCAATAAGAACAGTGAAAATATAACACCTAAAAAACGTACCCAACGTAAAAATGTACCTACAGCTGGATTTTGCCTAAACTCTTCTGCATGCTGTAAATGATGAAAATATGTTGTCGGTGTAATCATAGCACTTGGTGATGTGTCAACGAGTACTAACACATGTCCTTCTAGTAGATGATTTGCTGCTACATCTGGTCTTTCTGTGTATCGAATAAGTGGGAAGGGATTATAGCCTTGTTTAACTACAAATTCCTCTATCGTTTTATCCGCCATCGTAATCCCGTCTACTTCAATGTTATTTAATTCTTGTTTTATAATCTTTACTAAATCTGGATTTGCAACATCTTGAACATATGTAATACAAATATCCGTTTGGGATCTATCTCCTACTCGAATCATTTCATTTCGAAGACGTGGGTCACGTATCCTTCTACGAATTAACGCTGTATTTACAACGATATTTTCAACAAATCCATCCCTTGCACCACGTACTACCTTTTCTGTATCTGGTTCTGTCGGCGTCCGGCCCGGATAACTACGCACATCTATTGCGAACGCTTCCGTTTCACCTTCCACAAATATAACGATAAGTCCTGATAATACTTGGAGCATTACCTCATCCATCGTTTTCACTTTGCTTACTTGTTGATGGATTAAACGATTCTCTAAAAGCTTCACTGTATCTTCTTCTACATCCCTTATCTCATTTGTATCCACCGCTTCTTCTAAAATAGGGATAATATAATTTGTATCACAAAGTCCGTTTACAAATAACACACCAATTTCTTTATTTAAAATTTGAAATTTACGAATGCCAACGTCGTATGTAACACCCAGTCCAGCTGTTTGCTTTAAGTAATTTTCATTATCACTTATGAAAGATGAAATAGGGATATCCACTTTTTTAGGCTTCGTCATAAAAACCACTCCTTTCCAAAATTAATTGAATCGCTTTTCTAGTAATAGGTGATCCTCTCTCCCATTCATCGTTTCCACACATTTTACCAATATCACCAACTCCCACAATGACAGGAACATTCAGATCATCTAAACAATAAATTGTATCTCCGCTAATTCTGCCAATTTCACCATCTGGAAGTCCAAATTTATCAACACCGTATTCGGTTAAATTCCCGTTTCGATCTACACTGACATCTACACGTGCCCATTCCCAATGATGTGTATTAGACGCTACTGCCAAAATCCCCAGTACATCAATTTGTTTATGTGTGGCTACATATTTTAAAGCCTTTTCACCAGATCCTTCTCCAATAAATCCACTGTCATCAAACATGACAAATACAGGGTCATATGGCGTTTGCATAATAAGCTCAACAACTTTCTTCCCTGTCAATTTGGTTGGATTACTTTGTGATCCTGAAATACACCTTCCCCCAAATTCCTTCGTTAAAAGCTCAATTGTTCGCTTTGCATATTCATCTCCATCTGTGACCAAAACAACCCTTCGTCTCATTTGATTTATCCTTTCGGTTTACATATAAGTGCTACAAAAAATGAAAATAATATCGCTGCAGAAATGCCTGCAGACGTTAAACTAAACATACCCATACCAATCCCAATATATCCGTGTTTTTCTGCCGCATGCATTGCCCCATGTAATAGTGAATGTCCAAAACTTGTAATAGGAACTGTCGCCCCAGCACCAGCAAACTTTATAAGCTTATCGTACAATCCGAATCCATCTAAAACTGCTCCTATAACTACAAAGGTAGCCATTAAATGGGCTGGTGTTAACTTTGCGAAATCTAACAATACCTGTCCAATTACACAAATGGCGCCTCCTACAAGAAATGCATATATAAAATCCACAATTCACTCTCCCTTCACTCTCTCAAATACGACACCATGTGCAATTGTTGGAATGGTTTCTTTCTGCTGCATCATCATCGGACTTAATAACGCACCAGTAGCAACGACAAAAATTCGTTGTAAATTCCCTTTTTGCATCTCGCTTAATAAATGACCATATGTGACAACAGCTGAACAAGCACAGCCACTACCACCGGCAAATACTTCTTCTTGACCGGGATCATAAATCATTAATCCGCAATCATTATATATATGCCCAAGATCATAACCTTCTTCCAGTAACAGTTGTTTCGCGATTGGTGTCCCAATAGCTGATAAATCACCGGTAACAATCAAATCATAATCTGCTGCACTTCTCTTCAAATCTTCAAAATGTTGTTGAATTGTGTGAGCAGCAGCAGGTGCCATCGCCGATCCCATATCTAAAGGATTTGCAATCCCTAAATCTTGCACTTTCCCAATCGTAGCTGCCGTAATTTTAATAGCACTTTTTTCTTTACTAATTAATATGGATCCCGCACCTGAAACAGTGGAATTTGCTGTTCCTGGTTTTTGTCCTCCATACTCTGTTGGATAACGGAACTGTCTTTCAGCCGTCGCATTATGACTACTTACTGTCGCTAAAATACGATTTGCGAATCCACCATCTATAAAGGCTGACCCAACCGCTAAAGTCTCCATCGAGGTTGCACAAGCGCTAAACATCCCTAAAAAGGGAATCCCCCACTTACGCGCAACATAATTTGCTGTCACTGTTTGATTTAATAAATCACCCGCTAAAAAGAAATCAATTTGTGATGTTTTTACATTTCCTTTTTGCAAGACTTGTTGAATTGAATCTGACATTAATCTTCGTTCAGCAAGTTCCCAGTTTTCCTCTCCGCAATGTAAATCATCGTATGAAATATCAAAATCCTTTCCAAGAGGGCCTTCAGCTTCTTTTGGACCGACAGCAGTACCGGTTGCATTCACATAAATATCATTTTGAAATACCCACGTTTGTTTTCCAGTCAACCTCATACTAGCCCCTCCTTTACGACATAAAAATGTTAAAAGTATATCTTATTAACCCAATAACGTATGCACCAACGACCCCAAAAACGATAACACTTCCCGCTAGCTTAAACATATTTGTAGCAACCCCAAGCACAATTCCTTCACTCTTATGTTCTAGCGCAGCGCTCGCCATAGAATTCGCAAATCCCGTAACAGGTACGGCCGAACCCGCTCCAGCAAATTGACCGATTTTATCATATACACCACAACCTGTTAAAATCGCCGATAATAATACAAGCGTTGCAACTGTCGGATTTCCTGCCTCTTGTTCACTGAAATGAAAATAATGTATATAAAATTTCATCAATACTTCTCCGACAGTACAAATGAATCCACCTACAAGAAATGCCTTGACACAATTTAGGAAATAATTTGGTTTTGGATGGTACTCCTTCACTTTATTTATGTAATCATCCTTTAGTTTTCGCCCTGTCATTTATATACTGCCTCCTACTTTACGAAATAAATCCAGTGAAACAACGAGCCTATTACTTTCCCAAGTACAAGAGCAACGAGTAAAACAACGATTTTCCCCTCTACCCCTACCCGTTTCGCTAAAATAGGTAAAACATTTAACACTTCTGTTAATGCGGCTGCAAGCATTCCAATGAATGTGCCACAAAATATTCCTAATATGACTAGCCAATATTGCGACGTTTGAAATGTAATGTTTTTCAAACTACACCAAGCTCCTGTTAACGTACCTGCAATAACTGCCCACTCAAAATATTGAATGTGCTTTCCACTTCTCGTTAATTGAGCTAGACGGGGGATTATACCAAGTACAGCTAAAAATGCGACATATCCGCTACCTACTGCAATTCCTCCGGCTAAACCAATTAAAATAACAAGCCCAGACTCAATCATCGGCAAGTTGTTTCATATTATCCTTGTTTTCATGAACAATTACATATTGGTCAAGTGACTGCTGATATTGGAACATCTCCACTTCTAACGGACTCGGCTCTTCATTAATTCGCTTTTGAAATACATGATTAAAAAATAAGATCATACCTAACCCAAGACCTACTGAATAAGGAATTTGAAATAGAAGTGGTTGTGCCTTAAATTCTCCCGTAATCATGTAATATAACCGCTGGTGCACTTGTTGCATGCTTACATCTTCATGGAAGTAAATGATCGCAAGAGCCGCTCCAATAAAAAGTAACAACCATACAAGCCCGAAGAAAATCGGATGTAATTTCTTTTTTTCATATATAATTTCAACAAGAGTTTGTCCAGAACCGAGTAAATTAATTTGTATATGAACCCCTTTTTTCCTAATGATCTCAATTATTTTCATAACATCAATTACGACATGCGTCTTATCATGCGCTGTTATTTTGTAAACTACCTCATCTTGTAACGACTGAACTACCAGAGCATCTCCCGCAAGTTGAGCAACATCACCCAGTTTCACTTCATACGTAGGAGAAACTTTTAATCGATTACGCATTTTAATATAAATTGTTTGTTCCAATTTCCATTCACCTCTTCACTCTTCCTCGTAGTTGTAGTATGGTTATTGAATTTTTTTCTAATACAATTTTTTCATAAAAAAACATCTGTACCGTTTCGGTACAGATGTTTTTTAGTTTATGCCTTTTTCTTAAATAAATTTGCAATACTTAATGCGAGTCCTCCCCAAATAACTACTATACCAATCACCATCATCATAATCGCTGATCCGCTCATTATGAAACACCCCGATCTTTCCATTCTTTTTCAAGCTTAGCAGAATCTGAATGTATTTGTGCATTCCATTTCTTTATACTAATGATTAGTGCAACGATAAGGAATGCTGCTGCAATTGACCAACCATACGTTACGACAAACTCCGTTGGATAATCTCCGTAGTTCTTTTTAATATTTTGGATTGTCCCATCAATTAACATGTACCCTAACATAAGCGGGGTAATAACGAGTAAACTCACTCTCCAAAACGTCCCCAATTTAATATCAGATACGAAGTTTGCGTGATTTTGATAAACTGGTAAACGTCGTAGAATGAGCCCTATCGTAACTACTTCCGCTAATGCAATTGAAATTAATCCGAAGTTATTAGCGAAATAATCAACAACATCTAGGAACATAAGCCCGCCACGCGTTGCAAAAACAAGAGAAACTAGTACGAGAAGCGTCCCCATAATTCCAATTGTTTTTTGGCGGCTTAAGCTGAACTTTTCAGATACGGCAGCAAAACATACTTCCGCAAGCGAGATGAGAGATGTAATTCCGGCAACCGTTAATGATAAGAAAAATAATACGCCAAATAACGGTGACATCGGTAATTCATTAATAATTTGCGGGAATACTACGAATGCAAGTCCTACACCAGCACTTGCTACTTTATCAACTGGCACTCCCATATTGTTTGCCATAAATCCAAGAGCTGCAAAGACCCCAATCCCTGCTAATAATTCAAATCCTGAGTTTGCAAACCCAGTAATAAAGGCATTATTTGTTGTATCTGAGTTTTTCGGTAAATAACTAGAATACGTAATCATAATTCCAAATGCTAAAGATAAGCTAAAGAAAATTTGACCATAAGCAGCAAGCCATACTTTCCCATCAAAAATACGACTCCAATCTGGTTTGAAGAATGCATCTAATCCTTGCATCGCACCTTCCATCGTCACTGCACGAACTACGATAATAAGGAACATAACAACTAGTAAAGGGATGAAAATGCGGTTAACCACTTCAATTCCTTTTTTAACTCCTTTGAATGCAACACCAAGCACAATAATCCAAACGAGAGCTAATGGAATTAATACTTCCGGTACGAGCCCCCCAAACTGTCCAGGCTTATCTGCAACATGCAAATACTCTTTAAATAAAAATGATTGCGTATCTTTCCCCCATGCTCCAGTAATTGCAAAGTACGTATACGAAATAGACCAAGCAATAATTACTGCATAATATGTTGAAACGATAAACGTTACACACATTTGCCACCATCCGATAAATTCAGCACGCGGACTAATACGGAAGAACGTAAGTGGCGCGGAACCACGGTGACGATGCCCAAGAGCAAATTCAAACGCCAATAATGAAATACCAGTCGTTAATAATGCGAATAAGTACGGTAAAAAGAATGCGCCTCCCCCATTTTCATACGCTGTATAAGGAAAACGCCATATGTTTCCTAATCCAACGGCAGAGCCGACCGCTGCGAAAATGAATCCGGCCCTCGTTCCCCATTGTTGCCTCGTTTCCATATTTCCTTCCCCCTTTGTGACAAGTTCATACTTGGATTATATTTTAAATTTACTAAATTATCAATAAATTCTGTTAATTTTTACGAAAGTTTACAATCCCTACTAAATTAAAGTCATAAAAAAAATCGAATAGATACCTACTCATCTATTCGATCTTTCATCTGTTTTAATATTTTCTTTTCAAGTCTTGAAACTTGTACTTGCGAAATACCTATGCGCTCCGCTACTTCTGATTGGGTTTGGTCTTTATAGTAGCGTAAATATACAATTAAACGTTCTCGATCATCTAATTCTCTAATTGCTTCTTTTAAAGCAATTTTATCAAACCATTTCGTTTCAGATTGATCAGCAATTTGATCTAAAATAGTGATTGGATCTCCATCGTTTTCATACACCGTTTCATGTATAGATGAAGGAGCACGACTCGCTTCTTGCGCCAGAACCACTTCTTCTGGCGTTAGTTCTAACGCTTCGGCTACTTCGTTAATCGTTGGTGCCCTTCCGAATTCTTTCGAAAGCTCGTCTCTCATCTTTCGAATTTTATTTCCTGTTTCTTTTAAAGATCTACTTACTTTCACTGATCCATCATCACGTAAAAATCGTTGTATTTCTCCAATAATCATTGGAACTGCATATGTTGAAAATTTCACGTCGAAAGATAAATCAAATTTATCTACCGATTTTAAGAGCCCAATACATCCAATTTGAAATAAATCGTCTGGTTCGTATCCTCGATTAAGAAAACGCTGCACAACCGACCATACGAGACGCATATTACTTTGAACGATTGTATCTCTCGCTTGTTGATCTCCATCTTGACTTTGTTGAATTAACGCTTTTAGCTCGTGGTCCTTTAACTGAGGTTTCTTCTTCTCATTTTTGACCTCTATGTCCATAGGCTATTCTCCTTAATTGCATAGAGCGTTACTATTTGATAAGTATTTTGTCAAATGGATTGTTGTCCCGAAAGATTCGTTTGAAATAACTTCTACTTCATCCATAAAATTTTCCATGATAGTAAATCCCATTCCGGAACGCTCTAATTCAGGTTTAGTTGTAAAAAGGGGTTGTCTTGCTTCATCTAAATCAAAGATGCCAATCCCTTCATCTCGAATCGTGAGTTTCACCATTGCTTCTTCCAAAATTACAGAAATATAAACAACACCTTCTGCATTTCCATCGTATCCATGAATAATTGCATTCGTAACTGCTTCTGACACAACTGTTTTAATCTCCGTAAGTTCTTCCATCGTTGGATCTAGTTGCGCAATGAAAGCAGCTACTGTAACGCGAGCGAATGATTCATTTTGACTTAATGCTGAAAATTGAAGGTTCATTTCATTTCTCATTTATGCCACCCCCAACGTCGCGAGCGCATGCGCTTCACTTTCTTCTAAGCGAACAATTTTAAATAAGCCCGACATTTCAAATAAACGCTTAACAGGCGGTGAAATTGCACAAACAACCATTTCTCCACCTAATCCCTTTACATGCTTATATCGGCCTAATATAACACCTAAACCAGAACTATCCATAAACGATAAGTTCTCTAGGCTCAAAACAATATGATGAACACCATGTGTCTCAATCATATCTGTTACTTTCGTTCGCAACTCTTCAGCAGTATGATGATCTAATTCACCCGCTAGTCTCACACATAGGACGTCACGCTTTACTTCTAATTGCATGGAAAGACTCACACGATTTCCTCCTTATGCTCAAACTTTACTCATTTACATACATAAAGATTTTCGTGATACAACATAAGAATCCTTCCTGCTGACAAAAGAAGAACTATTTCGCCATAAAGTGAAAACATTCGGCAATTATTTACTTTCATACGAATAGAAAAGCGGCAAAATGTTTGCCGCTATTTTGATGTTGAAAACATCCCAAAACTTCTTTTAAATAACTCCCACCAGCTCGCTGCAGCAACATCTTCTTTTGCTACAATTGTTTGTTTTAATAAAACATCTTTATCTTTTTTAATAACAAGTGTACCAAGCGCGTCACCTTTTTTAATCGGCGCTTTCACTTTCTTTTCAGCAATTACTTCTTGCTTTACTTTGTCCATATTTTCGCCCTTCTTCATAAGAAGAGACACATTGTCTGACGCAACTAAATCTACTTTTTCTTTTTTCCCTTTTCCTACTTGTACAGTCTTAATTTTTTCGCCACGTGTATACAATTTCTTTGTCATATATTGTCCAAATGCATAGTCAAGAAGCTTTGTTACTTGATTATTCCGTTCTTTCGATGTAGGTGCTCCCATAACAACTGAAATAACACGCATGCCATTTTTTTCAGCCGATGCTGTTAAACAATATTTTGCTTCTGTCGTAAAGCCCGTTTTCACACCATCTACTCCAGGATAAAAACGTACTAACTTATTCGTATTCACGAGCCAAAACTTCTTATCCGTATCTTCTCGTAAATAGTCTTCGTATTTACCTGTATATTTGCGAATAAGTGGGTACTTCATCAATTCTTTCGCCATTATAGCCATATCATTTGCTGTGGAATAATGGTCTTTAGCCGGAAGACCTGTTGGATTTTGAAAATGAGTATTTTTCAGTCCTAAATCTTTCGCTTTTTTGTTCATCATATTTACAAAACCTTCTTCTGAACCCGCGATATGCTCCGCTACTGCAACAGACGCATCATTTCCAGATGCAATAGCAATACCTTTTAGCATTTCATTTACAGTCATCTCTTCTCCAGGCTCTAAAAAGATTTGTGATCCACCCATTGAAGCTGCATGCTCACTTGCTCTAACTTTATCGGTCAGTTTTAGTTTTCCTTTTTCAACTTGTTCCATAATTAATAGCATTGTCATAATCTTCGTCATACTAGCAGGTGGTAACTTCTCATTTGGATTTTTATCAAACAAAACTTTACCTGTATCTTGTTCAATTACAATTGCTGATGACGCTTGTTCCGCTAACTTCGGCGTTGTTTCTTCTGTTTTTTCCTGCTTCGTCTTCTCAGATTGTGCGAAACTAACTGAAGTACCAGAAAGCAATAACATGAAACAAACAAGTATTCCAAAAACTCGCTTCATGACTAACCCTCCATTCTATATCAAACCTATTTTTTCCAATTTATTATTTTTTAATACCATATTTTCCTAATATTTTCAGTTGACAAATATATTCATCACCTATATTGTATTAAGTGTATTACATGAAGTAGTACACTTAATACAAGTCAGAAAGGAGACATTGCTCTTGCATATTCAACTTGATCCAAGAAGCAACACTCCGATATGGGAACAAATTGTTCAAAATATAAAAGAACTCGTATTGAAAAATATGTTAGCTCCAAGTGATAAACTTCCTTCTGTACGCGAACTCGCTTCTTTACTCGTTATAAATCCAAATACAGTAAGTAAAGCGTATCAAGAGTTAGAGCGACAAGGAATTATTGAAACATTACGAGGAAAAGGAACATTTGTATCCCAATCGATTACCCCAACATTAGACGAAAGGAAAATCGCTATGGTTCAAAAGCAATTTCATCAATTACTATTAGAAGCCTCTTATCTTGGTGTTACGAAAGATAAAATTCATGATTGGATAGATTCATACTATAAAGAGATTGGAGGAAATGCGGATGCTGAGAGTGAAAAACTTGAAGAAGACAATTGATAATCAAACAATTTTAGATGATGTTTCTTTCACATTACAAAGAGGAAGTATTATTGGATTACTCGGAAGAAACGGCGCGGGGAAAACAACTTTATTACGAACGATGGTCGGTATTTTAGACCCTGATGCAGGGACTGTTACATATGAAGAGACAAACATTCATCAGTGTCCTGAAATAAAGCAAAAAATCGTATATGTTCCGGATTCTACTAACATATTGAACGGATATACGGTAAAAGAAATTGTAAAGTTTTATAAAGAAGTTTATAACGCATTTGATGAAGCATATTTCTATGAACTGTTGGAGCGTTTTAGCTTACCAAACAAACGAATTCGTAGTTATTCAAAAGGAATGAAAGCACTGCTTGCCATCATTTTAGCCGTTTCTACAAAGGCAGAATATATCATTTTAGATGAACCGACAAATGGACTTGACCCTATCGTTAAACGGCAGATCCTTCAATTTCTCGTTGGAGAAGTTGCAGATAAAGAGATTACCATTTTCATCTCAACGCACCATTTAGATGAAGTGGAACAAATCGCAGATACAATTATTATATTAAAAGGCCATACTATCTCGTCTATTACATCACTAGACGATGCAAAATCACGATTTGCTAAAATACAAGTTGCTTATGAACGTTCATTACCTCAAAAACTAGAAAACTTAAGCAATATTAAAATATTAAATCAAACAGGAAAAGTATTTACAATCTTAATTGAGGGAAATGTGGCTACAACACTGGAGAAGTTTTATAAAGAACAACCTATACTCATTGAAGAATTAACAATGTCACTTGAAGATGTCTTCGTTACGACACTGGAGGAGGATGGGTATGTTTCATAAGGCGTTGTGGATGTGGAATTGGAAACGCGGGAAATATGCTGTGTTACTATTCTTCTTTAGTTCGCTTTACTTGTTACCTTTTGGCTACTATAGAAGTGCTCAGCAACAACTTGATATGTATTACGAATTACAAGAAAAGGGGAAACATTATTATTATTTTTATACCTTTTCTTCAGGAGAAAGTAATAGTTTTTGGTTAACTATTCTTATCATTGCTTTAGCCTGCTTATTAATAGGATGGGAACGTAGCAACCAATCTAATACACTACTTATGACAATGCCATTTAAAAGAAAAGATGTTTTCTTATCTAAATGGACTTTCGGTTCCTTTTGTATTGTGATCTCGTTACTTGTAAATTGGATTCTTATGTATGTTATTTATAGAACAACTATTCATTTTGATTATCAATCATTTAGTCCATTTCACCGATACTTTCTTTATGCAATTGTTTCTTATATCGCAGTCTATACAGCTGCACTATGCATCGGTACTTTTACTGGCAGTGTTGTTTCACAGATTGTTTTTTGTATTCCGTGGTTACTAGCAGGGGTTACATTTATTACATTACTATACACTTTTACAACAAACCATTTGTACGCTGCAGATATTAAAAATGAAAACTTATATCGACAACTTTATGAAATCAATCAAAAAACAAATATAGTTGCACCAATTAATCACTTTTCTATCAATTATTACTATGATCCGGAATCCCGTAAGATCGAGAACAATCCAACTGCTTTAAGAGATCCAGCATCTCATATATATTATTCAGCCAAGTCAATGCTAGTCCCTATTTTCTATACGATATTTTATTTACTACTTGGGACATATTTATATACACGATCGCCAAATGAAAACGGTCAAAAGATATTTATTTTCCAAAAGCATTTAAAAATATGGATATGGGGGACAACCATTTACTTTGCATTACTAGGCGGCTATAAAATAAACAATTTTAATTTCTTACCGAGCTACTATATCGGTTTGTTTCTAACTGGAATCATTACTTATGTTATATTATCACGCCTAACAAATTATAAAGTTTTTTAAAGGAGAGATCCTATGTTTCAAAAAGCACTGTGGCTAAGAACGTATCAGCAAAGTAAATATGTTGTATGGTTATTTTGGCTTGTCAGCTTCTATACTTTTTCATATAAATACTATATGACTTCTATTCAAGAGCAACAATTTCTAAATGACATTAAAAAGTGGAACTATGTATATCATTACCACTTTGATTTAACACTTCTAGATCCTGTCATGCTGTTAGGTAGCGTACTGATCGTCCTAGCTTGTACGTTAATTGGATGGGAAAGACAAAATAACGCTAGCGACTTGTTATGGTCTATGCCATTTAAACGTTCACACCTCTATATAACAAAGTGGTTGTTTGGAGTCTGTAATATTGCCGCTGTTGTCATTTTAAACTGGGGGCTATTTGCTATTATGAAAAAGGTAACTTTTCATAATAAATATCAAGTATTTTCCCCCTTTCATAGTTATTTTATATACATGTTAATTGTATTAATCGCTATTTATACACTTACCTTATGTGTAGGTACAATTGCAGGGAATATTATATCGCAAGGATTTCTCACTGCAGTTATATTAATCTTCCCTGCTTTACTTCCATCACTTATCTCAGGAGTCATTGCTGTTCACTCAAACACTGAATTTCATGAGGACACTGGCCTTATACATGATGTGATGAAAAGCATACGTATTTCTAGTCCAGCAGAAGATTTTACTATTAACTTTAATTATGATCCACAAAGCGCTTATACCGATCAAAATGGAGTACGTCATAACGAACCAAACTTTACAAAGATTCCACCGGCAAAAACATTGATTGGACCTATCGCACATATCATTATTTTATTACCACTCGGTATATATTTATATGCCCGTTCAGTCAATGAGCGAAATGGTAACTACTTATTATATCCGAAACTACAAAAAGTAGTTATGGGTTGTGCGATTTTCTTTGGTGGAATGGTTGGAGGTTTAATGCTGAGTCGTGCGCAGTCATTGTCCAGCTTTTACATCGGATTTTTAGTGACTAGTTTCATTACGTATTTCTTCCTACCTAAAATATTAAAATGGAAAGTCTCTTGGAATTTTAAATAAAATAACCTCCTCTTCATGAGGAGGTTATTTCACATTCTCTCTTCTTTTCCCATACTCTTTTTCTTGCTTCGTTCCAAATCCATCACCATTTGCCACGATTTGATCTGTTGGAGCAACTATGCTTTCAGCAATTCTCCATTCTCCTCCTTGTTGAATAAACACTTGCATAAAATAATTCATTCCATTTAACTGATACGGATTTTCTTTTTTCACTTCATAACGAGCTGCAACATAATACACTTGCACATTCTCAGCTTCAAACTTAGAAATATATTGCGATAATCTCGGGATGTACTGTGATGCTTTCTGAAGTGGAAGTTGTTTTACTTTTATAAGAGAAGACTTTGTCACATTGCTTATCGTATCTTCCTGCCGAATGTTATCACTATGATGAAATAAAATAGCATTCTGCATAGAACGAATCCATAGTTTTGAATATAAAACAGGTTGCTTATTTGAAATATGTTGTAATTCTTTCTGAACGACTTGAAGAGGCGTAGCCGCATCCGCGAACTGATTAAAGCAGAAAAAACTTCCAATCATAATGAAAAGCATACAAATACGTTTCATAATTTTTCACTCCGATTCTTTTTAATTAAAGTATTGGAGTTTCAAAATGTTTTTATTCAAAAGAAAAAGGATAGGAAAGCTTTCGCTTCCTATCCTCATTTATTATAATACGCGGCCAAATAGCTCTAACACCATTTCGATTTCTTGGTCGCTCCAACCTTTAAATTTCTCTTTATAATATTCTTTACGCACAGCTTCAAGTTTTTCAGTTACTTCTCTTCCGTGTTCTGTAATTTCTAGGTACACGATACGACGGTCTGAATTTGAACGCTTTCTTTCTACAAACCCTTTTCGTACGAGACGATCAGTAACAGCTGTAATATGACTAGAGGTTACGTTTACTTCACTCGCAATTTGCGAAGCCATCTGTGGACTCTTTAAAAATAACGCGCGTAATACAGAAAATTCATTGTATGGCATATGTTCTGCAAAACGTGTATTAATATCATTTTGTAATAAACGTATCATCTTTCGAAATGATCCGGATAACTCTAAAATCAGTGTTTCTCTTTTTTCGTTCACTAGCCTCGTCCCTTTTTTATCATATTTACACATATTATAATCTATAAATACCCTTATTGTATATGCTTTCTTTCTTTAACATTCTCATTTATGTAACTTTTTCATACAAATTTCTTTTTTGTTCACACATATACATATAAATAAGGATGGTGATGGAAGATGCAAGGTGGAATGAATCCTTATTTACACAACGTACGTACAGCTAATACTGGTAGAGAAGCGACTATTACTGTACAAGGTGAAGGTGTTGTCAAAGCAAAACCAAATGTTGTTATATTAACACTTGGCATTCGAACTGATAGTAAAAATGTGAAACAAGCGCAAGAAGAAAATGCAGTGCAATCAAAACAATTGCTTGATGCACTTAAACAGCTTGGTATTGCTGATAAAGACATAGAAACGATTTCTTATACGATCACTCCCCAATACGAGTATGTAAATGATAAAGCATTACTACAAGGATATCGTGTGGAACATTTGTATGAAATTACCGTTTTAAATGTACAAAAAGCAGGGGAAGTATATGATATAGCCGTTTCAAATGGAGCAAACTTAGCAAAAGGTTTACGTTTTCGGATATCTCATCCAAATAAATATTATGAGCAAGCTCTCATTCAAGCTCTGCAACAAGCGGTAGAAAAAGCTCGTGCTATTGCGAGTACATACAATTTAAACATTAATCCTGTTCCACTCTCATTCGTTGAAGAATCCGCCCAATTACCACGGGAAGTGACGTCCTATGCTACTTTACATGCACAAGCAGCTCCGCCCATTCAATCGGGAGAATTAGAAATCATTTCAACAATACGAGCGATTTTTACGTATTTATAAATAATTTCATTTATAAGTAAACGTTATCATTTTCCTTGTTGTAAAAACATGATGTTCTGATATAATAAAGGACGGTGAGCTCTTACGAAAGAGATATCACGGGTGGGAGAGGGATATGAAAAAGAAGGTTTAACATGAAAGGAATACTTGAAAGAACATTTAAATTAGGTTTACACGAAACATCACCAAAACAAGAAGTTTTAGCTGGAGTTACGTCATTTTTCACGATCGTATATATTATGATTGTAAATGCATCCATTTTATCCGATGCTGGCATTCCTCTTGAAGCTGGAATTTTAGCAACTGTTTTCAGTTCATTTATCGGATGTCTGCTCATGGCATTTTGGGCAAATGCACCTGCTATTCTTGTCCCTGGTATGGGTGTAAATGCATTCTTCACGTACACTGCTGTGCATACGCTCGGATTAACTTGGCAGGAAGCATTAGCAGCTGTCTTCATCTCTGGTATTATTTTTGCAATTGCTGCGTTTACACCAATCGCTCGCGTGCTTTCAGTATCGATTCCAAAATCATTAAAGGAAGCTATTACTGTCGGTATCGGATTATTTTTAGCATTTATCGGATTGCAAAAAGGTGGTTTAGTCGTTTCGAATCCAAATACTGCTGTTGCAATGGGGAAATTAAGTAACCCTGTCGTTCTTGCGACCGTGCTTACTCTTATCGTTGCACTTGTACTATTTATTCGTAACGTACGTGGAAGCTTTTTATGGACGATTGCAATAGGAACTGGTATTGCATGGCTATTTGGTCTTGTTGATACAAGTCAAATCGGAAATAGTTCATTCTCATTCGCTAATTACGGCGATGTGTTTGGAGCTATGTCATTTGGCAAACTTTCTTCCTTACCGTTTTGGATTGCAACATTCTCCTTAAGCATGGTGCTTATTTTTGAGAACATGGGACTTCTGCACGGTTTATTAGAAGATGACCGTAAATTCCCACGTGCTTACCAAGCCAATGCAATTTCAGCAATGACATGTGGTCTATTTGGCACAAGCCCTACCGTATCAACAGTAGAGAGTGCCGCAGGTATTACTGCAGGCGGAAAGACAGGTCTGACGTCTATCGTTACAGGGTTGTTATTCTTTGCATCACTGTTTGCACTTCCGTTTGTCAAACTAATTCCTGATAGTGCCATTGCACCAATCTTAATTATTATTGGCGGCCTGATGATTACAAGCATTCAGCAAATTCCTCTGAACGATTTTTCAGAAGGATTTCCAGCGTTCTTAATTATCGTCATGATCCCGCTCACATATAGTATCGCTGATGGCATTGCGTTCGGATTTATTGCTTATCCTATCTTAAAAGTTGCTCTTGGAAAGCGTAAAGAAGTCGCACCGTCTATGTATATCGTTACATGCTTATTCTTAGCCATGTTTGTATTACATGCTATTGGTTAAGTAAAAACACCGAGGAATTTTCCTCGGTGTTTTTTTACTTAAACCATCCTTTTTTATAAAACCAAGCCATCATGCCACCGCCAATTAGTGCCATTAGAAGTAGACAAATAAAATAACTATATTGTCCACCAAGCTCTGGCATATGCGTAAAGTTCATTCCGTATACTCCCGCAATAAATGTTAATGGCATGAAAATAGTCGAGAATACAGTTAATGTTTTCATAATGTTATTCATATGATGTGAGTTTAATGAAAAATAGCTATCTCGAATATCTGCCGTTAACTCCCGGCTTGCCTCAATCATTTCTGTCAGTTTAAGTAAATGATCATGTATATCTTTAAAGTAAATTTCATGATCACTTATACCGTAAAAACGAGTCGAATTTAAAATACGATACAATAAATCACGCATCGGAATGATTGTACGCCTTAGTTTTGATAAATCTGCACGTATATCAAATACTTCTTCTAGCACACTTCCTGCTGTCTCACCCGTTAAATTATCATCAATGGCATTTAAATGATCCTCAATGTAATATACAGGCGCAAAATAGTCGTCCACAATTTGGTCGATAATGGTATGCGCTACGTGTAAAGGACTATTTTTAATACGCTTCTTTTCTCCAAGTGTTTTCCATACTCTTTCGATTGCATTATTATGAGAAAAGTGGAAAGAAACAATAAAACGATCACTTATAAATAAATCGATCTCGTGTGGTTCTAATCCATCCTCACCAAATGCATGAAGAACTAAAAAGTTATATCCATCATAAAAATCAACTTTTGGCCTCTGTACATATTCTATACAGTCTTCAATTGCAAGGGGATGGAACTTAAAATGATCTTGCAAAATGTATGTATACTCTTCTTTCGTTGGCTTATATAAATCTAGCCAATACCATACAATATGGTCTTTCGTTGTTTCTTCTAGCGAAACATCATATAATACTTCATCTGTTTTTGTTATTGCACAAATTCTAATCATAATTTCACCCATTATTATTATAAACAAAAAATAGCAAAAAAAGCCAAGGAGAAATACTCCTTGGCCCTTTTTTATTATTCAGTAACGATGCCGTGCACTAATGTTGGTGCATCTACATGTTCGTTAGCAATCTTCATGTTCTCATAAATTTTTGCTTTTACATCTTCCACATTTTCACGGTTTGCGTAAATTGTAACAAGGGATTCACCTTTTTTCACGCTGTCCCCTACTTTTTTGCGAAGCATTAAGCCAACTGCTAAATCAATTTCAGATTCCTTCGTCGCACGTCCTGCTCCTAAAAGCATTGCTGCTGTTCCGATTTCGTCTGCAACGATTTCTGATACATAACCGTCTTCCTTCGCTTCTACTTCAATTTTAAACTGTGCTTGTGGTAATTTAGAAGGATCATCAACAACAGAAGCATCGCCGCCTTGCGCTGATAAGAACGTTTTAAATGATTCTAGCGCTTTACCGTTGTTCATTACTTCAATTAATTTCTCACGTGCATCTTCTAAAGATGAAGCTTGTCCAGCAAGGTATACCATTTGACTTCCAAGCGTTAAACATAACTCTTCTAAATCTTTCGGCCCCTTACCTTGTAATGTATCAATTGCTTCTTGTACTTCAAGTGCGTTACCAATCGCCTCACCAAGTGGTTGACTCATATCAGAAATAACAGCCATCGTATTACGACCAACGTTATTACCAATGCGCACCATTGCTTCTGCTAAACGTTTTGCATCTTCATCTGTTTTCATAAATGCACCTGCTCCAGTTTTTACATCAAGAACAATTGCATCTGCACCAGCAGCAATTTTTTTACTCATAATCGAACTTGCAATAAGCGGAATTGAGTTTACTGTTGCCGTTACATCACGAAGTGCATATAACTTTTTATCCGCAGGTGTTAAGTTTCCACTTTGACCAATAACTGCGATTTTGTTTTCATTTACAAGTCGCATGAATTCATCATTTTCGATTTCAACATGGAATCCTGGAACTGCTTCTAATTTATCAATTGTACCACCAGTATGTCCTAACCCACGTCCAGACATTTTTGCAACCGGTACACCTAAAGCGGCTACTAATGGACCTAACACAAGTGTTGTTGTATCACCAACACCACCTGTTGAGTGCTTATCTACTTTTATCCCTTCAATAGCTGATAAGTCGATTGTATCACCGCTATTTACCATTGCCATAGTTAAATCAGCACGTTCTTGATCGTTCATATCTTGGAAGAAAATTGCCATTGCAAGTGAACTTACTTGGTAATCAGGAATATCACCATTCGTATATCCTTCAACAATAAAGTTAATTTCTTCTGTCGTTAATGCATGTCCGTCACGTTTTTTTGCAATTAGGTCCACCATTCTCATTGTGAGGTCACCCCTTCATTTGTTTTACGATTGCTTTTACTAATGCTAAGAAGTTAGCTTTAACACGTTCTGTCGTTTCGATTACTTCATCGTGATGAAGTGGCTGATCTAAAATACCAGCTGCCATATTTGAAATACAAGAAATACCAAGTACTTTCATACCAGCATGACGCGCTACAATTACTTCAGGTACTGTTGACATACCAACTGCATCTCCGCCAAGTGTACGAAGCATACGAATTTCAGCAGGTGTTTCATATACAGGACCTGTCATTCCAACGTATACACCTTCTTGTACTTTAATATTTAAGTCCGCTGCAACTTGTTTCGCCATTTCACGAAGTTCTGTCGTATATGATGTAGACATATCAGGGAAACGTACGCCCATTTCAGAATCATTCGGTCCGATTAATGGATTTGTACCCATGAAGTTAATGTGGTCTGAAATTAACATAAGATCGCCTGGCTCAAATGATGTATTTACACCACCAGCTGCATTCGTTACAACAACTGTTTCTACACCTAGTTCTTTCATAACACGAACTGGGAATGTTACTTTTTGCATGTCGTATCCTTCATAGAAGTGGAAACGTCCTTGCATTGCTACTACTGTTACACCTTGAAGTGTACCGAATACTAGTTGACCTGCATGACCTTCTACAGTTGATACTGGGAATTCAGGGATTTCACTGTAAGGTACTGTTACTGCGTTCTCGATTTCATCTGCTAATACACCTAGTCCAGATCCAAGGATTAGTCCTACTTGTGGCGTTTCTTGAAATTTCTCTTTTAAGTATGAAGCTGATTTTGTAATAAGTTCACGATTCATTTGTTTATCCCCCTATTTCTTTAGCTCGTTTAAGAAGCTTGTTCCGTGTTCTGGCATTTTCACGCCGAAGTTTTCTGCTACCGTTGCACCAATATCAGCAAATGTTTGACGAAGTGCTAATTCTTGTCCGCCTTCTTTCATGCTTGGGCTATATGCTAATAACGGTACATATTCACGTGTATGATCAGTACCAGGATGTACTGGATCATTACCATGGTCTGCTGTAATTAATAATAAATCATCTTCTTTTAGTTTTTCGAATACTTCTGGAAGACGTGCATCATAGTCTTGCAGTGCTTCTCCATATCCTTGTGGATCACGGCGGTGACCGAATAATGCATCAAAGTCAACTAAGTTTAAGAAGCTAAGACCTGTAAAGTCCATGTTTAATGTATCTACAAGCTTATCCATTCCATCCATGTTAGACTTCGTACGAAGTGATTCAGTTACACCTTCACCATCATATATGTCAGAGATTTTACCGATAGCAATAACATCGTAGTCACTATCCTTTAATTCATTCATTACCGTACGGCCGAATGGTTTTAACGCATAATCATGACGGTTTGGTGTACGTGTGAATTTCCCTGGTTCTCCAACAAATGGACGAGCGATAACACGACCTACCATGTACTTTTCATCTAACGTTAATTCACGTGCAATTTTACAAATTTTATATAACTCTTCAAGTGGCACTACTTCTTCGTGTGCTGCGATTTGTAATACGCTATCAGCAGAAGTGTAAACGATTAAAGAACCTGTTTCCATTTGTTCTTGACCAAGTTCATCAAGAATCTCAGTTCCAGAAGCTGGTTTATTACCGATAATTTTACGACCTGTTTTTTCTTCTAATTCATCAAGTAATTCTTTTGGGAATCCTTCAGGGAACACTTGGAATGGTGTATCAATGTAAAGACCCATGATTTCCCAATGTCCTGTCATTGTATCTTTACCAGTAGATTTCTCTTGCATTTTTGTATAATATCCAAGCGGTTTTTCTACTTTAGAGATACCTTTCATTTCACGAATGTTACCAAGACCTAACTTCACCATATTTGGCATTTGTAATCCATTCATATGTTCAGCAATGTGACCAATTGTGTCAGAACCTAAATCACCAAATTGCTCAGCATCCGGTGCTTCGCCGATTCCTACAGAGTCCATTACGACTAGGAATATACGTTTATATTTATTCATAACTGCGACCTCCTATAAGTTCAGTTCTACTTCTTGTAGTATGTTCAAAACGCTATAAAGTGAAACTGTTCTCCATAAGAATTCTCTTTCGTTCTCATTGTCAAACAGTACTTCTTTAATTGATTCTCTAACCTATTTCGTTTACTTTGAAACGACTCAAAAACATTTCTAGTTTTTTCTAAGTCAGATGTCAGACATCTGATACTGATATCATAACATGTTTACGCTTTCTTTTTAATACATTTTCGTAGAATTTCTCATTTTCTTCACACTTCTATTGTAATCCATTATGCAAATAAGTGCTAATTATTTTATGATTTATTTCTTCATATAAAGTGAAACTTTGATTAGCAGGAGTTTAGTTCTTCTCCACTGATTATTAGCCCTCATCAATTGGACGTTTACGGAATAAAAATAAAAATAAAAAGCAGCTCTAAAGAGCTACTTTTTATTTTACTTCTACTGTTTCTTCTTTATGTTCATGTAGTTCGCCTTTTTTAACATGAACTTTCACTTTGTAAGAACCGTTTTCTTTGAAAGTATGTTTCGTTTCATACTCTCCTTTATTTCCTTCTTTCGCTGGAATAAATTCGTGTTTTTCAACACCATCTTTCCAAATCTCAAGTTGTACTTCAGCACCAGTTAACGCTTCTTCTTTTTGTTTTAAATGAACTTTCATAGTTGATTCAGCATTTGCTTTTATATCACCAGCCATAAGATGGATCATTGTATCGCTTTTATGATCGCCATGCCCTGCACCGTGATCACTATTTTCTTTTTTCGCATCTTCTACTTTCGCATTTCCTACAGCCACTTTTACTTCTGGCATAACATGCATTTCACGTGCATTTGTGTGAGCGATAATATGGTACACTCCATCCGTCTCGAACGTTTTCTCTACTGCATAAACACCTTTTCCTTTATGCTTCCCATCTAACATCTCGTGCTTTTCGTCGCCAGCTTTCCAAATTTCAAACTTTACATCATCAGCATCTGTTACTTTTTCTTTTCCTTGTGTAACAAGTGCTTGTACTTCTGTTTTTTCACCAGGTTTAATTTCTTTCGGATTTGTTTGAACTGCTACTTTTACAGCTTCTAGTTTCTGTTCTTTTTTCGGTTCTTCTTTGTTTGTATTACAGCCAGCCAATGCTAGCATCGCGATAAATAAAGTCATAATAAGTTTTTTCATCATCATTTCCTCCTTCATACCTTATTTAGTATAGAGGAAATACATTGTAATATTCTAGTCTTCTGCTGAAAACAATGTACGAAATGTTTGTGAAGTTTTTGTGAAGTACTATAGCCTTTTGAATCTATGAAAAAAAGAGCATAGTAACTATGCTCTCGGATGAAACTGTTTATATACATCTTTTAATCTAGCTTTTGAAACATGCGTATAAATTTGCGTCGTTGAAATATCTGCATGTCCTAGCATTTCTTGCACAGCACGCAAGTCTGCTCCATTTTCTAATAAATGCGTAGCAAAAGAATGGCGCAACGTATGTGGTGTAAGCTCTTTTTCAATATTTGCTTCTTTCGCCAATCGTTTTAAAATTTTCCAAAATCCTTGTCTTGATAATCGATTCCCATGATGGTTTAAAAAGAGTGCATCTACTACTTTTTTACCCATCAATTCTCTTCTTCCCTTTTCAATATACTTTTGAATCGCTTCCGTCGCTAAACTTCCTAGTGGAATAATTCTTTCTTTATTCCCTTTCCCTATGCAACGAACAAACCCCATCGTTAAATGTACATCTTCTAAATTTAAGGCAATTAATTCCGAAACACGAAGTCCTGTTGCATAAAGTAACTCTAGCATCGCTTTATCACGAACCCCAAAAGCACTCGTCATTTTTGGCGTCTGAAGTAACGCCTCTACTTCATCGATTGATAGCACTTTCGGTAATTTCCGTTCTCCTTGCGGCGTTTCAATATGTACGGATGGGTCGTGCTCTACCGCTCGTTCACGAAGTAAGAATTGGTGAAACGAACGAATCGATGCAATATGACGTGCTAATGTTTTCGAAGATTTTCCGTTTTCTTTTAAGTGCTGCAGAAAATTAACAATGTGCAAGCGTGTCACTTCATGAAAGCTTTTCGCCTGTTCTACATTTTGCAAATACTTTACATAACTTTTTAAATCACGTTCATAAGATACTACTGTATTTTTCGCTAGCCCTTTTTCGACAACCATATAATGAATAAAATCTTTTAATTGATCTTCCAATCTACACTACTCCCCATTTTCATAGAAAAACATCATTCTATTTACGAAAGCATCCTTTGCCGGCTCTTCATTCCCTGATACTTTTTCTACAGTCTCTTCTTTTGGTTTTTCATAACGATGATAACTTTCATATTCTTCATTTATCCATAGTATAGCGAAATAAAACAAAATCGTACAACTTGTAAATAATAAAAATACTTTTATCCCATCAAAAGTTAATTTTAAAGCTCGGCGCATTGTAAATTCCTCCAAAATATAAGTTATTACAACATATGCCAAGCTTTCACCAATTTATACCTTATTCAAATAAAAAACCTCTTCCTAGATAAATAGGAAAAGGTTATTTTTCATCCGTTTCATTTTCTTGACAATTTTTACAAATCCCATGGAATGTTAAACGATGATCTTTCACCTTAAAGCTCCAGTCACGTTCTACTTTCCTTTCCACTTCACCAAGTAAATCTTCTTGTATTTCTTGTACAGCACCACATTGTGTACAAATCAAATGATGGTGAAAACGCTGCGCACCTTCTTGGCGTAAGTCATAGCGTGAAACACCGTCTCCGAAGTTAATCTTATCGACAACTTTTAACTCAGATAATAGTTCTAAAGTTCGATAGACGGTTGCTAATCCGATCTCTGGCGACTTTTCTTTTACAAGGAGGTAAACATCTTCTGCGCTTAAATGATCTTCTTCATTTTCTAGCAGCACACGAACTGTTGCTTCACGTTGCGGTGTTAATTTGTAGCTCGCTGCATGTAATTGCTTCTTAATTCGTTCAATTCTTTCTTCCATTCGGTACTACTCCCTCCTCGCCACTCTTACACCATTATATCAGAAGAAGGGCTTCTGTCAAAAGAAAAACAATAAAAACAAATTGATAATTATTCTCAAAAAGTATTTATTGTTTATTAATAGCCTCAACGACTTCTTTCATTAAAACTGGTGATGCATAAGCTTCTACACTAGAAGCAAGAGCTAACACCGCTCCAATTACAAGAAAGAAGCATGTATAACGAATTAATAATGGTAATAATGGCTCGGTTATTTTCCTGATAAATTGATGCCTAATCATGCGTAAGGAAAAGCTTGCGGCAATTGTTGTCATAACGAGAAATACTGGAATAATAATGAGGTTTTGTGGCAAGACAGAAACGAATGCTAATAATAATCCATTCCATCCATGCTGACTGACTAAAAAACCTACTGTAAATCCGACAACTACTCCTTTTACAAATAATAAAATAAAAATAAGTGGCAATCCAATAATTGAAATCCCCAAAATCCAAATAAATCCAATGTATTTTAATTGCGAAAAGTAACTTTCTCGAAACATTTCGCTCGCAATAGCAAATTCTCCTTTAGAAACTTGTCCAAAAAAACGTTGTAAATAAAATGATAAATCTTGTTTTTGATTTAATTGTAAACTATTTACAAGAATGGCCCCAAATATTACTCCCATCAATAATAAAACAGCGTTAAATATATATAATGAAGAGTTTTCCTGTATGTGAGACATTACACGGTCTTGCCAAGTTTTTCTCCACATTTTTCTTCCCTCCGTTCACACTCTTACTAAAAATGTATGAAAGAAAGAAAAAAGTATGACGAATTAACATTGAAATTCCGCTCTACTTTGCTAAACTAAAAAGTAGAGAATAGGAGGGATTTCTCTTGAAACCATTATTATTAGATTTTCCAACATTATTTCAAACTGAACGCTTACAAGTTCGTAAGCCATTTCCAGGTGATGGTGCAGAAGTGTATGAAGCAATCCAAGCTTCTCTAGAAGACTTAGTACCGTGGATGCCAATTAACGCTGAAACAGAAGAAAGTGCTGAAGAAATCGTTCGTAACGCTCACGGGCAGTTTTTACTTCGTGAAACACTTGATTTTCACTTATACGATAAAGTATCTGGTACATTCATCGGAGCTATAACGCTCAAGCCTGAAAACTGGGATATTCCAAAGTTTTCACTTCACTTCTGGCTGCATAGCGCTTATACAAAACAAGGCTATATGACTGAAGCCATTAAAGGTGCCATTCAATTTGCCTTTGATAAGCTAAGTGCTAGAAGAATTGAAATTCGTACTGATGCAACAAATGCAAATGCATGTAACCTAGCAGAACGTTTAGAATTTATTCTAGAAGGTACAATGGAAAATGATTTCATAGCACCAGATGGTAGCTTACGTGATGCACGCGTATACGCAAAAATCAATTAAAAAACACTCGCCTTTGGCGAGTGTTTATTTTTGTAGTTGTAAATATTGTACTGCAAACATCGTCTTCGCATCATGAATACGAAGATTTTTCATAAGAATAATCGCTTCTTCTAACGATACTTCCATCAATTCCACGAATTCATCTTCATCTAACTCGGCTTTATTTTCTTTTTTCGTCAAACCTGTCGCTTTATATACATATAAAATTTCATCTGCAAATCCTGGAGATGTATAGAAAGAAGTAATAAGCTCCATATTTTCACATACATATCCTGTTTCCTCTTCTAATTCACGAACTGCTGTCACCTCAGGTTTTTCACCAGGTTCTAACTTGCCGGCCGGAATTTCTATAATCGCCTTTTCAAGCGCTTTACGATACTGTTCGACAAGCACAATTTTCCCCTCATCAGTAATAGCAATAATAGCAACTGCACCAGGGTGATTTACAATTTCACGTTTACTCATTGCTCCATTTGGTAATACTACATCATCAACACGAACTTTTATAACTCTACCATCAAAAATCGGTTCAGTTTTTACTGTTCTCTCTGCAAGATTACTCATACTACTTCATCTCCCTGTTCTATTTCCTATTCTTTCCTCATACATTTTACCACATTGAAAGGAGCGTGATAGAAATGAAAGTTTATATTTTACCAAATCGCGTCACTTTAGTCGGAAAAGCGTGGCAAATTCGCCATAAGCTAAAACAATATGGAAAAGAGTATACAACTGTACAAGAGTGGATTACAGCAAATAAAAAGTAAACGTTTGTCAACCTCTTTTCCCTTGCGTACAATAAAGGTAAGGAGGTTGACCTATGAAAAAACGTCAATTAGGAAACTCAGATTTGTTTGTGACAGAAATGGGACTTGGCTGTATGTCTCTCGGTACATCTGAAACAGAAGCTATGCGTATTATCGATGAAGCAATCGATTTAGGAATCAATTTTTTTGATACAGCGGATTTATATGATTATGGATTAAACGAAGAATTTGTTGGAAAAGCCTTAAAAGGGAAACGAGACCAAATTGTTCTTACAACAAAAGTTGGAAATCGATGGACAGAAGAAAAAAACGGGTGGTCTTGGGATCCTTCTAAAAATTACATAAAGGCTGAAGTGAAAGAAAGTTTACGTAGACTTCAAACTGATTATATTGATCTTTATCAACTTCACGGCGGGACGATTGAAGATCCAATAGATGAAACAATTGAAGCCTTTGAAGAATTAAAAAAAGAAGGTATTATTCGTCATTACGGTATTTCTTCTATACGTCCAAATGTTATCCGTGAATATGCTAAACGTTCCAATATCGTTAGTGTGCTAATGGAATATAGCCTTTTAAATCGTCGCCCTGAAGAATGGTTCTCACTTCTAAGTGAACATCAAATTAGCATTATTGCTCGTGGGCCACTTGCAAAAGGAATTTTAACTGATAATAATGCAAGAAAGATAGAAAGAGTAAAAGAAAAGAATTATCTTTCTTATTCTTACGATGAATTATATGCGACACTCGTGAATGTAAAAGAAATAATCGGAGAAAGCTCTTTAACAGGAACAGCTATTCAATATTGCTTACATAACGAAACTGTTGCAGCTGTTATACCTGGTGCAAGCTCTATCCAACAATTGAAAGAAAATGCCCAGGCTAGTAAACAAACACAGTTAACAACAGCTCAATATATACAACTTCAGCAAATTGCTAAATGTGATACTTACGCTTTACATCGTTAAAAAGACGCTACCATACTGGTAGCGTCTTTTTATAGCGTATCATATTTATCCGGATTCGTTCCTACATGTAAATTACGATTTAACGTATTAATTTGAGTCATCTCTTCTTCCGTTAATGAAAAATCAAAGATAGAAAAATTCTCCTTAATGCGAGATGGTGTAACAGATTTAGGAATCGTCACTACCCCGCTCTGAATATCCCATCTTAATATAACTTGCGCAGGTGTTTTTTCATATTTCGTAGCAATGGCCTGAATAATCGGGTTCTCGAACACTTCCCCGCCTCTCATTAATGGGCTCCATGCTTCCATTTGAATTTGCTCACCTTGACAGAAATTACGCAATTCAAATTGCGCTAACATCGGATGAAGTTCCACTTGGTTGACCATCGGCTTCACTTTACAATTTGGTAATAACAGTTCTAAATGATGTTTATGAAAATTTGAAACACCAATCGCGCGCACTTTACCTTCTTCATACAGTTTTTCTAGCGCTCGGTACGTATCAACATACTTCCCTCTTATTGGCCAATGTATTAAATATAAATCTACATAGTCCATTTGTAATTTCTTTAAGCTTTTTTCAAACGCCTCAAGTGTTTCCTCGTATCCTTGATCGTCGTTCCAAACTTTTGTTGTAATAAATATGTCTTCTCTCGGAATCCCTGATTCACGAACAGCTTCTCCGACACCGCTTTCATTTTCATATACAGTTGCTGTATCAATCGAACGATATCCAACTTCTAACGCTGTTTTTACTGCTTGTTTTACTTCATCGCCTTCTTTCGCTTTATAAACGCCTAGACCAATCATCGGCATTTTTACGCCATTATGAAGTGTAGTTGTTGGAATGTGCACAGTCGTCTCCCTTTCATTCTTACATTTTTTATAAGCCACCACTTTATTTCAACAAGATTCAACCAAAAAGTCAAAACATATGTACAGTTTACATAATAATTTTATACACTAAAACGCAAACTCAATTATTCATATTTCCTTCTCTCCATTCTTTCGCTTTTTCATCAACACTACGCACAAACTCATTTTTTCCTTCCGTATATAACGTGCCATCATATGTATATTTTTCGGCTAATTCTTTCTTTAAGGTTGCATATGCCTCTGCTTCTTCACAATGAGCCATCATATAATCACGAAACGCTAAATGCCTTACTATCTCAGGATTTCCTTTTTCAAAAACGTGTAAGTGATACGAGCGTTTTTCCTCAGTTCCATGAATAAAATAACGACGTCTTGAAATACCATTTTCCCCTTTTACGATATAACCAAGCTCGTCAAAACGTTCATTCCAATGATCTACTCTGTCGATACACTCTACTTCCATAATCATATCTATAATTGGTTTAGCTGCCAGTCCTGGCACTGATGTACTTCCAATATGATGGACTTTCACCATTTCTGGCATCGCCGATTTTAATCGTTCGGCCTCTATTTGAAATTTTTCATTCCAATGATTTTCATGCGGAACGACTACAATTTTTCTCATTAAAACTCCCCTTTTCTTACAAGCTCGTCAAAAAAATGATCAGCGGTATGCACTGATCATTTTTTATATTATTTAAAGTCTTTCCAAGTAAGGCTACTTTCACTTAACAGTTCTTCAAATGATTTATTCTTTTCACGTTCTTTTTGTTCTCGGCGCTTTCTTTCCAGTTCAGCTGCCTCTTTTTCTTCTTCTCTCACTTGCAATTCTTTCTTCTTATTCTTTAATTGCTGCATGAGTGAATCATTTAATTGATCGCCTAATGTAAGCGACTCTTTCTCTGGTCTATTCACTTGCGATTGTCTTTGCATTTGTCTTTGTTTCTTTTTCTTCATGCTACTCACCTTTTACTTTTTTCTCCATTATAGTAGATACACAATGAACTCGACAATAAAAAAGGTTCTTTACTCTATTATTCACCTTTTGTAAATATGTTAATTTTTCGAAAAAACTAAATTTTTATATAGATATAATCCTATGAATCTATTAAAATTATGTCGTATGATGTCAGATTATAAAAAAAGGAGAAATGAATTATGTGGAAAAAAATCATTCCTGCTGTTGCCGTTTTAAGCACCATAACTTTTTCAAGCGTATTTGCCGCTCCCCCATCCCAGATTCCAGCTGAACAAAACCGCTACGTAGACGTACAAATGCTTGGTATTAATGATTTCCATGGACAACTAGATACTGTTAAAAAAATTAATAACAAAGAAGCTGGTGGCGCTGATTACTTAGCTACTTATTTAAAAGAACGTAAAAAGCAAAACCCTAATACACTTCTCGTACATGCTGGCGATATTGTCGGAGCTAGTCCACCAGTTTCAGCGTTGTTACAAGATGAACCAACGATTGAATTTTTAAATGACTTAAAATTCGATGTTGGTACAATCGGAAACCATGAATTTGATGAAGGTATCGATGAAATGAAACGCCTCATTTACGGTGGATATCACGAGAAAACAGGTAATTTCAAAGGTGCTAACTTCCCTTATGTCGCTGCTAACTTCTATAACAAATCAACTGGTCGCTTATTTTTACCACCATTTACTGTAAAAATGGTAGATGGTGTTCCTGTAGGATTCATTGGCGTTGTTACAACTGATACGCCAAATGTCGTGATGCCTACTATGCTTAAAAATGTACAGATCACTGACGAAGTAGAAGCAATTAATAAATCAGCGCAACAATTAAAGCGTCTCGGTGTTAAATCCATCGTCGTCCTTGCCCATGTCGGCGGAACAACTGATGAGTCTGGCGTGACAAATGGAGACCTTACTCGAATTGCAAATGAAACAGACTCGGAAGTTGATGTTATTTTCGGTGGACATAGTCACACGTATGTAAATGGTACTGTAAATAATAAACTAATCGTCCAAGCGAACTCTTATGGAACAGCTTTCTCAGACGTAGATGTAACAATTGATCGTAAAACAAAAGATATTGTAAAGAAAAAAGCTGAAGTGATTACAACATATCATGAAGGTGTGGAACCTGATAAACAAGTAAAACAAAAAATAGATCAATATAAAGAAACAATCGCACCACTTGTAAATGAAGTTGTAGGAAAATCTACAGCACCTATCGACCGTAAACAAAATGATGCTGGTGAATCTACTCTTGGGAATGTAATTGCCGACGCACAGCGTCAAACGATACAAGCTCAAATCGCACTTATGAATCCTGGTGGCATTCGTAATGACTTAGATGCTGGCGATATTACTTGGGGCGAATTATATGGCATTCAGCCTTTTGGAAACCAATTGATTAAAGTAGATTTAACAGGTCAAGATATTCGCGACATTTTAAATCAACAATGGCAAAAAGGAACGACAAGAATGCTTCAAATTTCAGGTATTCAATATACGTGGGATGCAAATAAACCAAGCGGTGAAAAGGTTACGAATATACGCTTAACAAATGGCGAAGAGTTATCTCCATCTAAAACGTATAGCGTAGTTGCGAATGCTTTCTTAGCTTCTGGCGGTGACGGATTCGTATCATTTAAAAATGGGAAGAATTCAGAAACTGGTCCAAACGACTTTGAAGCGCTAGTCGATTATGTAAAACAATTAAAAGAACCAATTCAGCCAGTTATTGATGGAAGAATTCAAAAGATAAATTAAGTATTTCCCTAATATGCGACCCAGATTTTTATTGTAAAGGATACGCACTTATACTTAATCCACAACATTAGTAAAACCTAAAAAGGATACTCGTTCTTACAATGAACATAGTATCCTTTTCTTTAGTTATCAAAATGTGATGTTTTGTTAAAATCATATTGTTGTAAAAATTGTTGTAACGCCTCTTCTACAAGTTTAGATTTTTGAATTCCTTTCGCTTCTGATATAACGTCTAGTTTTGCTAATATTTCTTTATTAATAGAAAAGGTACGTTTCTTTTTTTCTGTACTTATACTCATAATGGGCACAATTACTTCTTCTCTCTTTCTTAATAACTCATAAATACTTTGTAATTGCTCATAAATTAATAATTGATAATCCGTTGTCGCATATTGAAGGGCTGTCGCTTCTTGGAGTTGTAAGTGACGCGGTTCTTCTCCATCTCCTACAAAAATACGTTTCTTCTGTTCTCCATCATATTCGTATCCAATCAATCTTAATTTCTTTGATAATGTATATGGGCTTATTTCAAGACGTTTTGCTATAATAGCGATGGATTCACGTCTATTTAAGCAATCTATAATTTCTCCAATCGTCACAATTTCCCTCCTCCCGTGTTGAAATGACACTAGTATGGTATGTTACAATGATTTTCTAACAGTATATGCAAAACGAATAGCCTGTGCGATTCATACGATTTCAGAAAAGGAGGTTTTCCATATGCTTTTTCGTAGCTATACCCCACAGTTTTATAATGAAAATAAACAACTCATTCCTAATAGTATTGCTACGATGGAAAGCGTTATGATTCATAATCGAAAACAAACTCTCCTTATGCGCGGGCAAAACATAGAGCAGCCAATTTTATTATGTTGTCATGGCGGACCTGGCATGGCACAAATTGGATTTATTCGTCATTTTCAAAAAGAATTGGAGAAACACTTCATCGTTATTAATTGGGATCAGCGCGGGGCAGGTAAATCCTTTTCAATGAAAGATTTCGGAGCAAATTTTACAATCGAACAATTCGTTTCCGATGCAAAAGAAGTGATTCAATATGTACTTAAAAAGTTCAATAAACAGAAACTATTTCTCGCTGGTCATTCTTGGGGAAGCATTATTGGGCTTAACATAGCACATCAATATCCACAGTATATCGAGGCTTACATCGGTATTGGGCAGATTGTACATATGAAACAAAACGAAGAATTGCTATATCAGCATTTAATTCGTTCTGCAAAAAAACATGATCATAAAAAAGCATTAGCGTCCCTTTTGAAATTAGGCAAACCACCATTTTTAGATACGAGACGCCTTATTATTCAAAGAAAGTGGCTTGGCACATTCGGCGGAGCAATCCAAAACGGATCTTCCTTTTCTTTCATACGAAAAGGCTTCTTTTCCCCTGAATATACGCTATTAGATTGGTTCAAGTTTCTCGCAGGAAATTTAAAATCTGGCGTTTTATGGGAAGAAATGTTGACAATCGATTTCTTTTCTTCTATTTCAAGCTTATCTATTCCGGTTTATTTTTGTTCTGGTCGCTATGATTATCAAACTCCTTATGCTCTCGTTCAGGAATATTGTGATGTGATAGAAGCCCCCATAAAAAAAATGATTTGGTTCCCAAATTCAGCACATTCTCCTGATTTAGAAGAACCAGAATTATTCGCCAATTCTTTACAATCAATTAAACAAGAGCTAGCTTTTCAACATTAGTAACAAAAGGCTCTTTTACATTTCATAGAAAACAATTTATAATAATATGTCGCAACTATGTATAAATATAGCAAAGTGCTTCATATTTACTTGCCTTAGCACAATAAAATTTTAGGGAGATTACATTTATTATGAATGCTGTACTCGTCGCAGTAGCAGTTATGCTATTGCTTAGTTTGTTACGTGTCCAGGTCATTGTCGCCATCATTGTTGGAGCTTTAACAGGCGGAATTATCGGTGGACTCGGTATTTCAGAAACTATTAACACTTTTACAACTGGCCTTGGAAACAGTGCTCCAATCGCTTTAAGTTATGCAATGCTTGGCGGTTTCGCTATTTCCCTTTCCAAAACAGGACTTCCAGATGCCATGATTCAAACTGCACTAAAATGGATTGGCAATGAACAAGACACGAAAAAACAAGTTTATTCTAAAATACTTATTTTATTCATCATTTTAACGATGGCTTGTTTCTCACAAAATGTGATTCCTGTTCATATCGCTTTCATCCCCATCTTAATTCCAGCACTTTTAAAAGTATTAAATGAGCTGAAAGTGGATCGCCGACTTGTTACATGTATTATTACATTCGGATTGATTACTCCTTATATGTGGATTCCAGCAGGGTTCGGAAAAATTTATCATGACGTATTGCAAACAAATGCTGCGCAAAGTGGGCTTACATTTGATGTCGCACTTATTCCAAAAGCAATGACTATTCCAGCAATCGGTATGATTATTGGATTATGTGTAGCGGTATTCATTACGTACCGGAAACCTCGTACGTATGAAACAGAACAAGTTCATACTACCGCAAATGAAATCGTTCCCTATACAAAACGTAGCATTACTTTCGGATTGTTATCTATCATAGCCACATTAACTGTTCAATTAGCAACAGAATCAATGATTTTCGGTGCTTTAGCGGGGATTATCGTCTTATCAGTAAGTGGTAGTCTACCTCTTAAAGAAGCAGATGCGATATTAACAAGCGGAATGCGCATGATGTCCTTTATCGGTTTTGTTATGATCGCTGCCGCTGGATTTGGCGCTGTTCTTCGAAAAACAGGACATGTTGAATCTCTTGTGCAAACGAGTGCACATATAATTGGAAATAACAAACCACTCGCTGCATTTCTTATGCTTGTGATTGGACTTCTCGTTACGATGGGAATTGGTTCATCCTTTTCAACCATCCCTATTTTAACAACAATTTTTGTGCCTCTTTGCATGCAGCTTGGATTTAGTCCAATGGCCACAATTGCAATTATCGGTACAGCTGGAGCGCTAGGCGATGCGGGATCTCCAGCATCAGATAGTACACTTGGGCCAACATCCGGTTTAAATGCTGATGGTCAACACCATCATATATGGGATACATGTGTACCAACTTTTCTGCATTATAATATACCGTTACTTATATTCGGCTTTATTGCCGCAATTACATTATAAAAGGTGCGTTTTATACGCACCTTTTACTTTTTTATTTTTTCTTTTAATTGTTGTAAAGCTATTTTCCCATTTTCTTCGGCGCAACTTTCAATTTTCATGAGTGACGAGCCTATCCATTCACTGTCTATGCTCCCGTTCGGTCCGATAATTTTCAACTTATCCGGTATACGGATATTGAAATTTTTCGCTGCTTGAATTAACTCAAAAGTAACCTTTTCACTTGAAGTTACAATTCCATCTATATACGGGTAAGTTTGTAAGAATGTAATAAACTGTTTATTCGTATACCCTTGTACACATACTTCTCGATAAGAGATCCCTTCCTCCCAAACAGCGTCTAAAAATCCTGATATGTGCTCTTCCATTTCTTCACTATCTTCTCCCTCATCGAAATAAGCAAGAAATTGACAGCCTTTTTCTTTTAATAAAGAAACCGTTCTTTGTCCACTTTCATAATAATTTGCATGGGATTTTTTTTCATCAATCACAACAAACGGAAGTGGAATTTTTCCTATACTTTTAAAAACGGATCTTGTTAAAATAACACCTGCAACGTTATTTTCCTTCAACATATATATGTATCTATCTTTATTCTCTATATTACAAACAATGATTTGATATCCTTCTTTATATGCTATTTCCTCAATACAATGTAGCAAAGTGATGTTTGATAGGTCATATAGATTATCTACAAGTAATGCAATTATCGTTGAATTCTCTTTAAATAATGGCTTTGCTGCATTATTTGGCCTATAACGTAATTCCTCAATTGCTTCCTTTACTTGTTTTACTGTGTCCTCATGAACGTATCCTTTTTCATTAATAACTCGTGAAACGGTTGCGACTGAAACACCTGCCAATTTTGCAACATCACGTATAGTTGCCACATCGTCACCCCTTAATATGGTAATAGATTACAATTTTACGGTAACCTAAATTACAATATTCGTCAAGGTTAATAACTTATATTTCTGAAAATTGTTACATCAGTTTATTAAACGATACTCCAACTGTATTTCATGTAAAATTGGGATGTTATCATATCCGATACGCGGAATTTCTTTCTTTATTTTTCGTGCCTCTTCCACTGCATTCACATATAAATTAGTCATCATAAAATTACGTTTTTGGTAAAAACGTAACGCATTCATATTATCATTTGTTGTTATGAGCCAAACCCGCCCGCACCGTTCTTCTTCTGCAACTTGTAATACACAATCTACAAGTTTCGTCCCTATTCCTTTTCTTTCTTCAAAGCTATCTAACGATACAATTTCACACATATTTCCGGTCACTTCATACGTTATAATTCCGATTATTCTGTCATCCGAGAGCGCAACAAATCCTGGCAATTCTTCTAACTGATGCCCCTTACCACGTGAAACCATCAATGAACTCCCCCAGTTCTCACACATGAACATTCGGATTGTTTCTTTCATCGCTGGCGTAATTTTTTGTATATACACCATTTCCTTTTTCTCCCCTTTTCTATCATTGTGATACAATGTAAGTGTATCACATGTAACGGTATTTGGAGGATGAGGTAAAGTATGAAACGTTTTTTTGCAGCATTGTTTACTATACTAGGTGCGATAACTGCCCTTGGGATTTTCTTTACAAATAAAGTGATGTACTTAAAGAAAAAAACAGAGGAAGAAGTACTCGAAAGAGAAACGAAAAAACATTTTCGTTTAGAGGATTTTGATGCTCTTCATAAAGAAGAAATTCATATTCCTTCGCAATTCGGATATGATCTTCACGGATATTACATTCCTGCTGGTCATTCCAATAAGTTTATGATTTTTTGTCACGGCGTAACTGTAAATAAAATGAACTCTGTAAAATATGCAAGGTTATTTTTAAACAGAGGGTATAATGTCGTTATTTATGATCATCGTCGTCATGGTAAAACTGGCGGAAAAACAACAAGCTATGGATACTATGAAAAACATGATTTAAAATCTGTAGTTGACTGGCTAAAAAGTCGCTTTGGAACAAATATAACACTCGGTATTCATGGTGAATCTATGGGAGCTGCAACACTTCTTCAATACGCAGGACTTGTAGAAGATGGTGCTGATTTCTATATTGCAGATTGTCCTTTTTCTGATTTCTACGGGCAATTACAACACCGTTTAAAGGTTGAATTCCATTTACCTAAATGGCCTTTATTACCTTTAGCAAATGCTTTTTTAAAAGTACGTGACGGTTATACGATTCGCGAAGTTTCACCAATCGATTGTATAAAAAATATTAATAATCCCGTCCTCTTTATTCATAGTAAAGATGATGATTATATTTTAGCTGATATGACGAAATCACTATATGAAGCAAAAGAAAACAATAAACAACTTTATATTGCAGAACGCGGTGCACACGCTTGCTCTTATAACGAAAATAAAGAAGAGTATGAAGCAGCCGTTGATCAATTTTTAAACTCATATGTAAAAGAAACAAAAAACAGGCTTGCATAAGCCTGTTTTTTTATTGCGCTAAAACGTCTGTAACTTGTTCCATATTTACAGAAATCCATTGCATTGCATCATCTAACGTTGGAAATTCTGTCGTTTGAAATGTTACTTCATCTTGAAGTAACCAAACATCCTTTGCCTCTTGCCCTACACCTGCAATGGACCAATGTAACAAACTATATGGATGATTATCATTCAAAAATGATGCCCACGTGCGCTCATTTGCAATGTTTCGTAATGTATGTAATTGTTTATCCATCTCTCGTCACCTTACTCTAGTCAGTTATAAAAAACATTATAACACTCTCTTCTCTCCCAAAGAAAGTGCTCATTTTACCCCGCTATTTGCGGGCAGTAAAACTCCCACCTCAAAACTCAGCTAAAACAAAGAAGTTAGGTGGGAAATTAACTGCCCCTAAAAGCCCGATTGGTTCAACTAATAATTAGTGGGGGATACCTCCCCCACTAATTGAAGTTTCACTTTATATTGTCAAGTACTTCTCTTAATTATATGATGAAATTAAGCGTTTGGGAAGGAGGGATGGCGTTGGCGAAAGTACAAATTAAAGTAAATGATAATGGCTCTTTTCGCGTTACAGGGGACGTGGAATTAGTCGATTCACAAGGGAATGTATTCCCAGCAAAACCGGCATTTTCTTTATGCCGTTGTGGTTTATCAAAAAATATGCCTTATTGCGATGCTTCGCATAAAGGGAAATTCGAGTCTGTCGTTAGAGCACCAGAGGCAGAATAATTTCACATGTGACATGCACATTTTTTTGTGCATGTTTTTTCTTTTCATTAACTCTCGTCCCCCTTTTCCTTACAACATTCCTCGTACTTTTGTCCTCATTCCAACTTACATATATTTTCACACAATTCTTCACATTCGAATATTTTTTTCTAGCCTTTTATTTTTTTTGTGCTATAATTTGAGCAAACAACATCCTTCGGGGTCGGGTGAAATTCCCAACCGGCGGTGATGAAGTGCAAACTTCTAAGTCCGTGACCCGTTTTCAACTCGAAAACGGTGGATCTAGTGAAACTCTAGGGCCGACAGTATAGTCTGGATGGGAGAAGGATATGTTTTCTAGTAATTTTATATAGCGAATACACTTTTATTTCAGTATGCATATTTTTAAAGTTTCGTTTTGAATCTTTATATATGTTTTATTTTGTATACTTATGTTTCTATACTGAAATAAAAAGATACGACTAGCGTTTGAAAAATCCGATATTTTTGCTAGTATTTTTCCTTATGCAAAAATACCAATCATCGTTAGGTTTCTTTCCTGTACTTTCGTATTCGAACTATATTTCTAGAAATCACGTCTCCCAAACCCCAAGGATATAAAATCCTTGGGGTTTTTTGATTTTTTCAGGAGAGGTGAAGAGAATGACAGATCAAGAATATATGAGGATTGCCCTGCAGTTAGCAGAAGGGACATCTGGACAAACAAGTCCAAATCCTATGGTTGGTGCTGTTGTTGTAAAAGAAGGAAACATCGTCGGTATTGGTGCTCATTTACGTGCTGGTGAAGAACACGCAGAAGTTCACGCGCTTCATATGGCTGGTGAAAAAGCAAAAGGAGCCACCGTTTATGTAACACTTGAACCGTGTAGCCATTTTGGAAAAACACCACCTTGCTGTGAATTGCTCATCAAAAAAGGAGTCAAACGGGTTGTAATTGCTACTCTTGATTGCAATCCTCTCGTTTCTGGTACTGGAAAAAGGAGATTAGAAGAAGCTGGCATCGAGGTAGCTACCGGTGTTCTTGAAACAGAAGCCACCTTATTAAATCGTTTCTTTTTTCACTACATGAAAACGAAGCGTCCATTTGTAACAATAAAAACAGCGATGAGCTTAGATGGAAAAACAGCAACTGTCACGGGTGAAAGTAAGTGGATTACAGGTGAAGAAGCACGAGCTGATGTTCACCAATATCGTCATACACATGATGCGATTCTCGTTGGAGTGAATACAGTTATAGCTGATAATCCGCATTTAACGACAAGAATTCCTAACGGGGGTAAAAATCCTATTCGTGTTATTTTAGATACCCATTTACGAACGCCACCATCTTCTCATGTCATAACAGATGGTTTAGCACCGACATGGATTATTGTCGGTAAGGATGTAAATAAAGAGAAAATAGCTTCTTATGAATCTGAAAATATAGCTATATTCCAAATGAAAACAAAACATATAGAAATCAAGGACCTCCTTTTCTTTCTTGGAGAGAAGCAAATTCTTTCTCTATTCGTTGAAGGTGGTCAAACAGTTCACGCAAGCTTCTTACAAACAAAGCATCTCAATGAAATTGTAACTTATATAAGCCCCAAATTAATTGGCGGGAAAGATGCCCCTACTTTATTTGGGGGAAATGGTTTCGCAGCATTACATGATGCACTTTCCTTGGAAATTCAAGAGATGAAACAAGTTGGTGATGATATAAAAATCGTTGCGAATGCCCGAAGTGAGGTGACGGAATGTTTACAGGAATTGTAGAAGAATTAGGAACGATTGCAAACATGCATCAAAGCGGAGAAGCGATGAAGTTAACGATCCATGCAAATAATATTTTATCAGATGTTCACTTAGGTGATAGTATCGCGGTTAACGGTATTTGCTTAACTGTAACGAGTTTCACAACAACTTCATTCACAGTGGACGCAATGCCTGAAACGATGCAATCAACATCACTTCGCATGCTTAAACAACACTCTAAAGTAAATTTAGAGCGGGCGATAGCTGCAAACGGACGATTCGGTGGACATTTCGTTTCAGGACATATTGATGGCATCGGAACGATATTAAACAAAAAACAACACTATAATGCCGTCTATTACAAAATAGCTATTGCTGATGAATTGCTGCGCTATTGTTTGCATAAAGGATCCGTTGCTGTTGATGGAACGAGTTTAACAATATTTGATATAGACAAATCTTCCATCACAATCTCACTCATCCCACACACAGTAAACGAATCTGTTATCGGAGCAAAGAATGCCGGTGACATCGTAAACATTGAGTGTGACATGATCGGTAAATATATCGAACGCTTTATTTCTAAACCTGTAAAACGAACAGGTTCAATGAGCGAAAGCTTTTTACAAGAAAACGGATTTCTATAAGGGGGAAGCATTATGTTTCATCGTATTGAAGAAGCTCTAGAAGATTTAAAACAAGGAAAAGTCGTTATCGTATGCGATGATGAAAACCGTGAAAATGAAGGCGACTTTATCGCTTTAGCAGAGTATATTACGCCAGAAACGATTAACTTTATGATTACACATGGGCGTGGTCTCGTTTGTGTACCGATTACGGAAGAATACGCAGAACGTCTACAATTAGAACCAATGGTAGCTCATAATACAGATTCGCATCATACTGCATTTACAGTGAGTATTGATCATGTTTCTACAACAACAGGGATTAGCGCTCACGAACGGGCAACTACGATACAAGAATTATTAAACCCTGCATCAAAAGGTGCTGATTTCAATCGTCCTGGACATATCTTTCCATTAATTGCGAAAGAAGGCGGTGTCTTGCGCCGTGCTGGTCATACAGAAGCTGCCGTCGATTTAGCACAGCTTTGCGGAGCAGAACCAGCTGGAGTCATTTGTGAGATTATCAATGAGGACGGTACGATGGCTCGCGTACCTGATTTACTACAGTGCGCAAAACAATTTGATATAAAAATGATTACAATAGAAGATTTAATTGCTTATCGCCGCCACCATGAAACACTAGTGACGCGAGAAGTGGAAATTACATTACCTACAGATTTCGGTACTTTCCATGCAATTGGCTATTCTAATTCATTAGATACGAAAGAGCATATCGCACTCGTAAAAGGTGATATTTCAACAGGAGAGCCTGTACTTGTACGCGTTCATTCAGAGTGCTTAACAGGAGATGTATTTGGCTCATGCCGCTGTGATTGCGGACCACAACTCCATGCTGCACTTGCTCAAATTGAACGTGAAGGAAAAGGCGTTCTTCTTTATATGAGACAAGAAGGACGAGGCATCGGCCTTCTTAATAAGCTTCGCGCTTATAAGTTACAAGAAGAAGGATTCGATACGGTAGAAGCAAACGAAAAACTTGGATTCCCAGCTGATTTGCGTGATTACGGTATTGGCGCTCAAATTTTAAAAGATTTAGGTTTACAACAGTTACGATTATTAACGAATAACCCGCGAAAAATTGCTGGCTTACAAGGTTACGATTTAGAAGTAATCGAGCGTGTTCCATTGCAAATGCCAACAAAAGAAGAGAATAAAACGTATTTACAAACGAAAGTAAACAAATTAGGACATTTACTAAACTTATAATAAAAGGAGAGATTCATTATGGTATTCGAAGGTCATTTAGTTGGTACAGGATTAAAAGTTGGGGTTGTTGTTGGACGTTTTAATGAATTTATTACAAGTAAGTTACTCGGCGGAGCTTTAGATGGATTAAAGCGTCACGGTGTAGAAGAAACTGATATCGATGTTGCTTGGGTTCCTGGCGCATTTGAAATTCCTTTAATCGCTAAAAAGATGGCTAATAGCGGGAAGTATGATGCTGTTATTACGTTAGGTACTGTAATTCGTGGTGCTACAACACATTACGATTACGTTTGTAATGAAGTAGCAAAAGGAGTTGCATCTTTATCACTACAAACAGACATCCCAGTTATTTTCGGTGTATTAACGACTGAAACGATCGAGCAGGCGATTGAACGCGCGGGCACGAAAGCTGGTAATAAAGGCTATGAATCCGCCGTTGCTGCGATTGAAATGGCTCATTTATCAAAACAATGGGCATAAAAAATAAAAAAGAGGCTGCGGCCTCTTTTTTATTTTTTTACTTTTTTCCGTACATCTTTTATTAATTCATCCATTGTTTTTCCTTCTGTTTGTATACGAAGCGTTTGTGCTGTTCTCCATACATTCTCTCTTTTCTTCGCCTCTTCTATAATAGTAATTTCTTTTCGCACTTCCTTTAAGTCTTTTCCTTCTGTTTTCAATCCAAAATGTTCAGCTTTCGTTCGAAAATGTTGTTCAATTCGTTGTTGCATCTCTTTTTGTTCAGGATTTTCGGCGGCCTTAACTGGATCAGCACTTATTGCTTTTAGTAAAATTAGACAAGTCATAATCGCTAATATATATTTGTGCATGTAAAATCCTCCAACCCAATATAAATTACATATTTACTATGTACAATTGGGGCTTGGAAAATTCGTCCACCAAAATTCTTTTTTTTGCTCAAAAACCAATAGTATCAAGCTTTCACAACTATTTATTACATTTTATTTACAAAAAAAGCAAACTCTTTTACAAGTTTGCTTTTTATCTATCTTATAATGCACATTCTTCAATCTCAAACCCTAAATCTTCAATCATACCCCAGTCTGCAGTCGGTTCTTGTCCAGCTGTCGTTAAATAATCTCCAACAAAAATAGAGTTTGCTGCAAATAAACCGATTGGCTGTACAGAACGTAAATTGATTTCACGTCCCCCTGAAATGCGAATTTCTTTCGTTGGGTTTACAAAACGCATCATCGCCAGCACTTTTAAACATTCTACCGGCGTTAATTCTTTTTGTCCTTCAAGCGGCGTACCCTTTACAGCAACAAGGAAATTACATGGAATTGAATCTGCATCTATACGTTGTAATTCAAATGCAATTTCAGCACGTTCTTCTATTGTCTCCCCCATTCCAAAAATTGCCCCAGAGCATGGTGAAATGCCCGCTTGTTTTGCTTTTTGAACTGTATCAACACGATCGTCATACGTATGAGTGGAGCAAATGCTTTCGTAATTATTTGCATGTGTATTTAAGTTGTGGTTATAACGATGTACACCCGCGTCTGCTAAACGTCCTGCTTGATCTTCGTTTAAGAAACCTAAACAACAACAAATCTTTAAATCTGTCGTTTCACGAATCTCCTTAACTGCTCCAATTACGTGATTCACCTCTTTATCCGTCGGACGACGACCAGATGCCACAATACAATATGTACCTGCTTTACGGCGAATTGCTTCGTGTGCTCCTTCTACAATCTTTTCCTGCGTTAGCCATGCATATTTATCAATCGGCGCCTCTGAAATAATAGACTGTGAACAATATCCGCAATCTTCAGGACATAATCCAGATTTCGTATTAATAATCATATTCAATTTTACTTTCTTACCAAAGTGATGATGGCGAATGATGTAAGCTGCATTCATAATTTCTAACACTTCTGTATCATCAGCTTCTAATATCGCAATCGCATCCTCTTTCGTAATCATTTTCTCTTCTACTACGTCATGTGCAAGTTTTTTCCAATCCCTTTTTGTTTGTACTTGTTTCATTTCATCTCTTCCCCTCTTTTGTTATATGCATAAATAAAGCATGATACGTCGCCATTATCCCTTCATTTTCCGTGAAGTCTCTTTCGTATATGCGAAGCATCGCACGAAAGAGTGAGGGACTTTGACAATATGATTCTTCATTACTATTGGTCGCTCCTACTTTTCGAATAGAGTGTAGAAACTCCCTAACTTCTGTAAATCTCTCTATGTAACATGTTTCAGAAACATGCACATCCCCTGTTTCTATTTCACACATATGGCGCAACTGATTTTTCGAATAAAAACGTTGCCCAATCGATGTTTCATTTTGTATATTTTTTTCTTCTTTCGCCCGCTGGAACGAAGCATGCAATTCTTGAAATGTTTCATGTCCAAACGTTGAAAAGAGTAATATCCCATCTATAGACAAATGATGAAATAAATTTCTTATCACTTGTTTTAAATCATTTAGCCATTGAAATGTGGCATTTGAAATAATGACATCATATGTTTCTTCTAGTCGTAATCTTTCGATATCCTCACAGTAAAACGTTACATTTTTCACATTTTGTCTAGTTTTCGCAACTGCAATCATACTTTCAGCAAAATCAATGGCTGTAATATGTGCTTTCGGAAATAAGTTTGATAATTGCTCTGTAACATATCCTGTCCCGCATCCAAGTTCTAAAATACGTATCGATGAATTTGCACTATATCGCCGATTCAATGTAGAAAGTAATGAATGTGCCATCTTTTTTTGTACATTTGCATATTGATCGTAGGATACAGCTGCCGCGTTAAACCGTTTTTGTAGTAACGTTTTGTTGATCATGTCGTATCCCCTCTACAAATTGAATTATCTCATTTCCGCAATATTCGAAATTCGTTACACATAATGCGTGTCCAGCCTCACTTACTATCTTGAGCGTGGCAGTCTCATTCTCAGACATACTACGTGCTGCAGACAATGGACAAATTACATCCTGCTCTCCGTGAATAAGTAGTATAGGGACTTTAATTTCTTTCAGTTCTTCTCTCATATCTGCTTCTATTAAATACTCCAAACCTAATTGCAAAGACTGAATAGAATCACCTTTAAAGCGTCTTATCATATCTTCAAACCTTGTATTCTCTTTCAGCTCATCTTTTGTAAACATATTTTCATAAAACCGCTTGAGCGTATCTTCTTTCTTTCTCGCTACATTCTTTTTCAGCCGTTCTACATGCAAAGCATTCCATCCACTCGTATAATCGCTCGTATTTGTAAATTTGGCAGTACCACCAATTAGTACGATACCTTTTGCCTTAACCTTTTTATGAGCTTGAACTGCTGCTAACGCTCCTAGTGACCATCCAACTAAAATTACATTTTCATCTTTTGCTACATCTATTATTCGCCCCGCAAATTCACTTTGTTCTTTCACATTACGCCAATTGATACATTGAACAGAATATCCTTTAAAATACGGCAGAACTAAAGTCCAAACACCTTCTTCCATTCCCCACCCAGGAATAAAAATAATCTTTAGCTCTTTCATACGAAAAACCCCTCTTCTTTACCAATGCGTATAATATGCTGAATAGCCCATTTCAAATCAGCTATTGTATGTTGGGACGTAACCGCAAAACGGACCCGTGAACTATTAACTGGAACCGTTGGTGGACGAATTGCAATTGCTGCAATACCTACCTCTTGCAACCTTTTACTAAACCGTAAAGCTGTTTCATTTGAACCGACTACAATCGGTACAATATGAGTTGAGCTATTCCCAATATCAAAACCAGCTTCTTGCAAATGTGTCCTAAAATATGCTCCATTCTCTATAAGTCTCTCTCTTCTTTCATTATCTTCTCTCACAATTTCAATTGCTTTTTGTACCGCCCCTAACATTCCTGGTGGTAAAGCAGTAGTAAAAATAAAGCTTCTCATCATATTTTGTAAATACTCTATATACATTGCATCACCTGTCAAATACGCACCATAACACCCTAAAGCCTTGCTAAATGTCCCCATATGTATATCAATATTTTGAGCAATATTTTTTTCTATATGGGACAATCCTGCTCCATCAATTCCATATATCCCACTCGCATGTGCTTCATCAACTATAATCATTGCTCCATATTTCTCTTTCATTTGCACTAAATCTCTTAAATATGCAGTATCACCGTCCATACTAAAAACAGTATCTGTTACGATTAATTTCTTCTTTTTTGGCGGTGCTACTTGCAACAGCTTCTCTAAATGCTCTAAATCATTATGACGATACCTTTTATGCTCTGCTCCGCTTAATATAATTCCATCAACGATGCTTGCGTGATTTAATTTGTCACTAAACACAATGTCGTGACGACAGGCTAATGAAGAAATCACTCCAATATTTGCGGTATATCCGCTATTTACAACTAAGGCTTTTTCAGTGCCTTTCCAATCGCATATACTTCTCTCAACCTCTTCATACAGTGAATAATTTCCTACAACGAGCCTTGATGCCGTCGCCCCAGTTCCATATTTTCTTGTGCATGCAATAGCAGCTTCTTTTAACCTCTCATCTCCAGCTAACCCTAAATAATTATTTGACGCTAAATTTAACATCCTTTTTTCATCTCGAATAAGCCATGTCTCTTCTGCTTGTTCTGTTACATGCAAATTGCGATACTGCCCTTGCTCATTTAATTGTTGCAATTTAGATTGAAGATGTGTGCGCCACGTTTGATTCATTTCGGATAAACTCCTCTAATTTTGAAATCATTATATACTCTTTTGCAGATTCCAAGACTTCTTCTTTTGTAAACGCACCTTCAAAGAATGGTAATAAACCTAAAACCGGTACCCCACTTAGCTCTTCAATCATTTCTTTATTTTCTTGTACTCTTTCCATTTCACATTCTTTGCAGCCTGATAAAATTATACCTGCTACTGTTAAGCCCTGTGCCTTTGCATAAGCAATCGTTAAAACTGTATGATTTACTGTTCCTAATGTAGGGCGTGCGACTATAATAAGAGGAAGCTGTAATTCCTTTGCGAAATCAATTACTAAAGCGTCTTCTGTATATGGAACAGCCAGTCCACCTGCTCCTTCTACAAATAGGCTATTAAACTCTTTCAATAGTTCATTATAATGATCAGTAATGTCTTTTAAATGTACTACTCTTCCAGCTCTTTTCATGGCAAGTCTCGGAGCAAGAGGCTCTTCAATAGAATAAGGACAAATTTCATTTTCTTTTGTTGGTACACCTGATAATGCTTTTAACCTTGCTGCATCTCCCTCTGGATTTGATGCAACATGTCCACTTTGCAACGGTTTATATACCCCGATGTTATATCCCAATTCTCTAAATACACCTGCTAATGCACCGGCAACTACAGTTTTCCCCACTTCAGTATCCGTTGCTGTTACAAAAAAACCGTTCATTATTCTCCCTCCGTAACATCCGAGATTGCTTTATACAAAATATGTAACATATCATCAATCTCATCAATTGTAGAAGCAAGAGGAGGCATAAATACAATTGTATTGCCGAGTGGCCGTAAAATCATGCCCAGCTCTCTTGAGCGTTTACACACTTGAACACCGACTCTCTCTGTCCATTCAAACGCTTCTTTCGTTTCCTTATTCTTCACAAGTTCAATTCCAACCATTAACCCGCACTGACGAATATCCCCTACATGTTTATATGCAAAGAGCGATTCTAATTGCGTCGCCACATATTCTGTCTTACGTGCTACTTCTTCTATTAAATTTGTTTTTTCGTATAGTTCTAGATTCGCAATTGCTACCGCACACCCTAACGGGTTCCCTGTATAACTATGACCATGGAAAAATGTTTTTTGTTCTTCATATCCTCCTAAAAAGGCATTATAAATTTCATCTGTCGTTACGGTGATTGCAATTGGTAAATATCCACCTGTTAAACCTTTTCCGGCGGTTAAAATGTCCGGCGTTACATTTTCATGTTCACATGCAAACATTTTCCCGGTACGCCCAAATCCAGTCGCTACCTCATCTGTAATAAATAAAACATTATATTTTGTACATAAATTACGTAGTCCTCTTAAGTATCCTTTTGGCATTGTAATCATACCACCAGCACCTTGCATTAAAGGTTCTACAATAATTGCTGCAATTTCTTCATGTTTATCTTTCAGCAGCTCTTCCATTTCTTCTAAATGTTTTTTTACAATTTCCTCCTTATTATTTCCGTAAGGAGAACGATATGTATATGGATAAGGCATTTTAATTGCCTCAAATAAAAGTGAACTATACACTTGGTGAAACAAGTCTATCGCTCCTACTGAAACAGCTCCAATTGTATCACCGTGATATGCTTCTTTTAATGTAACAAATCTTTGTTTCTTCGGTTTTCCTTTATGCTGCCAATATTGAAAGGCCATCTTAATTGCAATTTCAACGGCGCTAGAACCAGAGTCTGAATAGAATACTTTCTTCAAACCTTCTGGCACAACTTCAATTATTTTTTCTGCTAATAAAATAGATGGAACGTTAGCAAGTCCTAGCATAGTAGAATGAGCAATTTTATTTAATTGCTCACGAATTGCTTCATCTAGTTCCGGTACTTGATGTCCATGAACATTTAACCAAATAGACGAAACACCGTCCCAATATTCATTTCCATTTACATCGTATAGCTTTCTTCCCTCTCCGCGTTCAATAATGACAGGATCTTCTTCTAAATAATCCTTCATTTGTGTAAATGGGTGCCATACATAGGCTTTATTTTTTTCCGATAACTCTTCATATGTATAAGACGATTTTTCAGTCGTATTACTATTAACAGTCACAATTGTCACCCCTAATGTTAACTTGTTTATAAATATAGTTAACATTAAATCCAAAAGACTGTCAATTATTTTTAAATCAAATAGTTCTTAAAAAAGAACAACTTATCGTATGATAAGTTGCTCTACTTTCCGTGTTGTATCTTTCCAATTTCTAAAATAATCTCTTCATCTTTTTTTCCTTCTGTATCAATTCCAAGTTGTTTTGCATGTTCAATTAATAGATCGTGACGTTTTTCAAATCTTGCAGTATTTACTTCTTTCTTAACCTCTTCTTTTGTTTTCCCTTCAGTAGAAACCCCTAGTTTTTCAGCTGCTTTTTCCATCGATTTCTTCTCTTCTATTTCTTTTACTTTCTTCACTTCTGACTGCTTTGTTTGACTTTGTTTTGACTGCTCTGATTCAGCTGCAAAAGCTGTGTAAATTCCAGCACTTCCGCCAATGACTAGTAAGGTGGTAAAAAGAATTATTTTTTTCTTCACTCTTTTCCTCCCCTTTCAAATTCATTATAACGCACAAATTTAGAACATTAAAAATATTTAACCTTTATTTCCCTAAAAAAATATTGAACATTTTTATTGACATATAAGATGAAAATGTGATAAAAATTTAACTAACATCATATGAATCGGCATTGATAGGATTTAGTAGTATTTCGATTTCTGATTTCAGAGAGCTGGTGGTCGGTGCGAACCAGTACAGAGCGAATTATGAATTACCCCCTGGAGCTTCTTTTGCGAAACGTAAGGAGTAGTGAAAGACGGTTATAGACCGTTATATCTAAAGAGTGGTGAAACGAAACTGTTTCACAATTTAGGGTGGTACCGCGAATTTTTCGTCCCTGCATATATTGCAGGGGCGTTTTTATTTTATTAGCGCATATCATACGACCCTTTATTTTGTGATACATTCATTTCACAAGCTAGGGTGGTACCGCGATTTCTTCGTCCCTGCATAATTATATGCAGGGACGTTTTTTTATCCAATCATTTCCGTATCATATTGAAGGATCAACAATTACCAGTAATTTGTCACAAAATTCTAAAATTTAGAAGGAAATACACAATATTGGCGAATTTTATATAAAAAAGAGCTATTTTAGATTACTTAGGAGGGAAAAACAATGGTTTCAAAAATTGAATCTGTTCTTTTAACATTATTTATCTTTTTCTGTATTGGCTTTAGTGTTATCCAATTAGAAGTTTCACCACACATCCCAATTTTATTTGGTATCGTTCTTTTATTAGCATTTGGATTTATGAAAAAAATCTCTTGGTCTACTATGGAAAAAGGGATGATCAGTAGTATTTCAGCTGGTATTCCATCTATTTTTATTTTCTTACTGGTAGGCGTATTAATTAGTGTTTGGATCGCTGCTGGAACAATTCCAACTTTAATGGTATACGGCTTCCAGATTGTATCTCCTAAAATTTTCGTTCCAACTGTTTTTGTAGTTTGTGCAATTGTTGGAACAAGTATCGGTAGCGCCTTTACAACTGCTGCAACTGTAGGACTTGCCTTTATGGGTATGGGTAGTGCTCTCGGATACGATCCGGCTCTAATCGCTGGTGCAATTATTTCTGGCGCATTCTTTGGAGATAAAATGTCTCCTTTATCTGATACAACAAACTTAGCTCCTGCTGTTACGGGTGTAGATTTATTTGAGCATATTCGTAACATGCTTTGGACAACAGTTCCAGCTTTCATCATTGCTTTTATCGCATTTTTCATTTTAGGAAGCGGTACGAGCGGAGACGTTGACTTCACAAACTTTATTAGCACATTAGAGAAAAATGCAACGATTTCTATCGTTACACTTATTCCAATTTTATTACTGTTCCTATTTGCATTTAAAAAAGTTCCAGCAGTTCCAACATTGCTTGCAGGAATTGTGGTAGGAATTATTATTCTCTTTATTTTTAAACCTAGCACTTCTTTAGCTGATTTAATGAAAATTATGCAAGACGGCTACGTTTCTAAAACTGGTATTAAAGATATTGATAGCTTACTATCTCGCGGTGGTCTACAAAGCATGATGATGTCGATTGCACTTATTTTCCTAGCACTTTGTATGGGAGGATTATTACAAGGAATGGGTATTATCACGCAGCTCATGAATATCATCTCTAGCTTTGTAAAAAATAGTACACGCTTAATTATTTCTACTGCTTCAACTGCAATTGGTGTAAACTTCTTACTTGGTGAGCAGTACTTATCCATCGTTTTAACAGGACAAGCATTTGCTAATAAATACGATGAAGTTGGTTTAGAGCGTCGTAATTTATCACGCGTATTAGAAGATGCAGGTACAGTTATTAACCCACTCGTACCATGGGGTGTAAGTGGTGTATTCTTAACAAACGTCCTTAGCGTTCCAACATTTGATTACCTGCCATACGCTATCTTCTGTTTAGCTTGTCCAGTCTTAACGATTATCGTCGGCTTTACTGGATTTGGTCTTTCATGGAAGAAAGAAAAAGCAGTAACAATTTCATAATATAATAAAAAGGATTACCTTAATCGGTAATCCTTTTTATATTTCTCGACTATCTATTTGCTTTCTTTCTTCTAAATAACAGAAGTAATCCTGCTCCAACAAGTGCCAAACCTGCTCCAATTGTAGAAGCAACACTTGTACCTGTTTTCGGTAAATCACGTTCTTCTTTCTTTTCACTTACAGTTGTTGTTGTTTCTTTTGAGTTTTGATTATCCGTTGTAGTTTGTCCAGATCCTGGCGGTGTCGTTGGATTTTCTCCATTACTGCCTTCACCTGTTGGTGGTGTCGTTGGATTTCCTCCATTATTTCCTTCACCTGTTGGTGGTGTCGTTGGATTCTCTCCATTATTTCCTTCACCTGTTGGCGGTGTCGTTGGATTTCCTCCACCAGTTTCCTTATCATCATCGTTCTTCTTCGTTATATCAATTGCATATTTAGCAAATTCATTTGCAGATGGTCCAACATATGATATTTTCCCATCTTTCTTTATATACTTTTGTGCATTTGGTGAAGAATCGAATGTTGTATTTAATTTTTCTGCAACAATCGGTTTAAACGTCCAATTTTTATCTGCTGCTGGATCAATAACTGGTGTTTCTTGCATATACTTCACAATGATTTGACGTGTTTCATCTTGTGATTGGTATACAACTTCTCCTTTACTTACACCTGGGAACGTTTGGCTACTTCCGCGATAGTTATTTGTAGCGACGATGAACTCTTGATTGTCAGCTACTGGCTTACCTTCATATGTCATATTTATAATACGATTCGTATTTGCATTTACAACTTTTCCATCTTTATCGTATTTCGTTGGTTGTGTTACATCAATTTCGTATTTTAAGCCATCTAAAATATCGAAGTTATATGTAGGATAGCCTATATTTACTAACGGCTGTTCTTCTGTTTTCTTTGGATCAATTTGATTAAACTGACCTGCAGACATTTCAAGCCATTCTTTCACTTGTGCACCATTTACTTTTACAGCATATAACGTATTTGGATATACATATAAATCTGCAACGTTTTTAATCGCTAACGTTCCAGCTGGAATATCCGTATAATATGTAGCACCGTTTCGGCCACCTGCTTTAAATGGTGCGCCTGCAGATAAAACTGGAATTCCTTTATATTTGCTATACTGTCCATTTTCAGCAAATAACTTTTCTACATACCATTTTTGTGCATTTGTTACAAGTTGTACAGAAGGATCATCTTGTACTAATGAGAAATAACTATTAATTGGCGCTGTCGTTTTTCCTACAGCTGTATTGACATAATCAATTGTCGCTTGGTGATCATCTTTAATTTCATTAACTAATTTTTCATCAGATTTTACTAATGGATTCCCTTTACTATCAGCAATCGGACGCAGTTGCGGCTTCGATTGCTCTTTTTGTATTTCCCATTTTCCGTTTACCTTTTTCAATTGCATATCAATAATACCTAGGTTACTTCCAAAGACACCAGGCATTACAACTGGAACACCATTAAATACATCCTTCATTTCAGTATGTGAATGTCCCATTAATACTGCATCTACACCTGGAACTTCTGTTAAATAATACGACGCGTTTTCCATGCCAACATTGTATCCACTCTTATCAACGCCCGAATGCGCTAGTGCAACGATAACATCTGCACCTTCTGCTTTCATTTTTGGCACCATTTTCTTCGCTGTTTCAACTATATCTTTTGCTTTCACTTTTCCTTCTAAATTCGCTTTATCCCAGTTCATAACTTGAGGTGGAACAAATCCCATTACGCCAATTTTCACTTTTTGCTTTTGACCTGATTCATCTTCTACTTCTTTTTCAAAAACATGATATGGTTTAAAGTAATTTTGGTCGTTCTCTTCATTATTATCTTTATCATCTTTATAGACGTTCGAGTTAATAACCGGGAACTCTGTTTTACTAATTACTTTGTTTAAATAGTCTAAACCGTAGTTAAATTCATGATTCCCAAGAGAGATGACGTCATACTTCATTAAATTCATTACACGATATAATGGATGTGTATAACTAGGATCCACAGGCTTCTTCGGATCATTTATTTTATTCGCTACATAATCTCCAAGCGGTGTCCCTTGTAATGCATCTCCATCATCAAATAGGACAGAGTTCTTCGCTTCTTCACGTGCTTTATTAACAAGTGTTGCTGTTTGCACGAGACCTACTTTATTATCTGTTTTCGTTTGATAATAATCGTAATTCATTAAGTTAACGTGAATATCTGATGTTTCTAGAATTCGTAAGTTAACCGTACTCTCCCCGTTGTTCTCATCCGCATGAGCTGTTGTTGGCAACACTTGCGGCGCTATTACACCTATAGCAAGAGTTGCTCCAGCTAGCATTTTTTTTGACTTTTTCACAAAAAATCCCCCTTATACAATTACCAAAAATAATGAAATAAACCTCTATTTGCCTCTAACCACATACCTTTTTTCTTCTATTAGAGACAAGATTTTCATTTCATCCTGCGCTAATGAGTAGTCCCCTTAAACGCCCGATTAGTGAAACTTTAATTAGTGGGAAATAAAGCCCTACTCATTAAAATTTCACCTTATCTGACATTATCATATATAATGTACTTTCATATCGTCAATATTTTTTGACATACTTCTACAAATTTTCTGTAAAGTTGTTGTAAACTTTTCATAAACATATAATATGCCCTTACATTGTTAATACTGCTGAATATGATACAATTACCAATTACAAGGAGGATGAATATATGAAAAAAGTCATCTTAACAATTGTTTGTCTCCTCCTTCTAATCATTTCTTATTCTTATTTTGAAAAGAACGATGAGACAAAACAAAATGAACCCGAAGAAAACACAGAAAAAATATCTACTCCAAGTTGGATTGATAAGCAAACAAACGATTCCTTTTATCATCTCGTACTAGGTGATTCACTCGCCAAAGGATATGGATCGACACAAGGGGGATTTGCTGAATTAGCTTCTAGACAAATAGAAGCACAAATTCATAAACCAATTACCGTAGAAAACCTTGGGATAAACGGTCTTACAACAGATCGTCTCGCTAAAAAAGTGCAATCAGAAGATGTAAAGCAAAAAATTAAAGCTGCAAATATCATTACAATTAATATTGGAGGAAATAATTTATTCCGTTTAAATCGTGATGTCGGTGTTATAGATGGTATTAAAATGTTAAATAAAGAAAAAGCTCATTTTGAAGCGGATATAAAAAATATTGTAAAGACAGTTCGAGATCAAAATCCGAACGCTTTACTCATTCTCTCAGAACTCTATAATCCGTTACAACTCGATGACTCCATCGCCAGTTATGCAGATATGTTTTTAGATGGCTGGAATGAATCCGTTTATTCCATTTCAAAAGCAAATCAACCATCTATCGTTTTACCAATTCGTAAATTAATATCAAATGATAAAAAAGATTTACTCTTTGACCAAGTACACCCAAATGATGATGGCTACGCGATTATTGCCGATTCATTTACAAAAAAAGTGTTGGCCTACAAATATTAAAATTTCCATGAAACAATTCTATTTTTATAACATGTCTTTTTTGTTACAATGATAGTGGAAGGGGGCCTTTATATGGAATCACGCGAGTGGGAACGTATTGTTGATCATCTTCTTTCGCTAGTGCCTCTTTTTTATCGCAAATTTATGCTTCCTGGAGAATTTTCTTCTCAAAGACATATGCCGCCATCACATACACAAGTATTGCTGCTTCTGCATGAAAATGGCACATTAGCAGTTTCCGAAATCGGCAAGCGGCTAGCGATTTCACGGCCTAACATGACACCTCTATTAAACAAACTGATTCAAGAAGAACTAATAGAGCGTCATTATAGCGAAAAAGATCGACGGGTCATTTTAATTTCCCTAACAGTTGAAGGGAAATTGTTAGTAAATCAGTATCAACAATTCATTTTAGACAAATTAAAAGAAAATTTCCAAACATTATCTGAGGAAGAGCGCGAAAAGCTCATTCACTCTCTTCAAACCATTCAAAATTTAATTTTGAAAACAAACGCATAAAGCTGCTTCTACATAGAAGCAGCTTTATGATTCGTAATAATTACCATAGTACACATTTGAATATGGCCATGTCGTTAAATATGGTTTTTGTTCTTGCGTAGGCTGTTGTTGTGGTATTTGTGGTAATTGCTGTAATTGTTGTTGTCGATATAATTCGTATTGTCTACTCATATCATAAACCGGATAATAATTTACATATGGATATACTTGCGGTACGTAATAATAATACATTCATTCTCTCCCCCTTTTTCTTAAACATATTCAAAGGAGAAAATGAATGTGACACTCTTTATATTTGCACGAGTGGTTCTCTTACTCGTTTCTTTCTGTTCTTCAAGCGGAGCTTACGGTTCTTTTCATATAAATAATGCACAACGAAATATGAAATTCCTCCAAACACAACTCCTGAAATCGTCATTCCAATTAATACATACACTTCACTCTGTAACAAGCTCTTTAACATTGTAAAAATATGACTCGAAAACAAGTCAGATATCGTAAATGGTTCATGATGTATTTTTTGCACATGAAATGGATATATCATTTTTCCTAACGCATAAGCAAATGGAAATAAAAATATCGGTAGAAACGATATTTTCCCAATAATATTGCCAATAACCGCAGCAGGAAAAGATCCCTTTGCTAATCGAACGATCGGATAAAATATTATATATACGAGCGATGCCGTATATATGACCAACATCTCTAAGCCAAAACCAATCGCAAAACCTAATGATACTTTCTTCGCTCCTTCTGGTGATCGAAGCAACTTATAATATTGAAACTTTAATATTCTCCACATCCGCTGGAAAAACGAATATGTTTTCTTAGTTGTTTTCATCCTCATCATCTCTTTAACTATATTTTATACCTAGTATGCCCTTACACACTCTGAAAAACAAATTTCATTTTCTCTTTCATTATAAATGATATCAAAATGGTTAACCAAATATACATACGACATTTCAATATAAAAAGCACACCCCAATTGTTATTCGTGCTTAACAATTGGGGTGCACATCATTTAGGAAGGCTCTTCTACATTTTTAAATAAGCTTACTAATAATGCTTTTTGCGCATGTAATCGATTACCAGCTTGCTCAAATACGATAGACTGCGGTCCATCTATAATTTCTCCTGTTACTTCCTCTTCACGATGGGCAGGTAAACAGTGTAAAAAACAATATGTTTGCTTCGCATGCTTAACAAGTTCTTTATTAATTTGGTAAGGTTGAAATAAAGTGTATTTCTCTTCTTCTCCTTCTTGCCCCATGCTCATCCAAACGTCAGTATAAATAAAATCTGCTTTATTTACCGCTAATTCAGGATTATGCAAAATTTTAATTTCAGCTCCTGTTTCTTCAGCAATCGCTAACGCTTTTTTTACAATTTCCTCACTCGGTTCATATCCTACAGGCGTTGCCACAGTCATATTCATTCCGACTTTTGCACTCGCTAACAATAATGAGTGACATACATTATTCCCGTCGCCTACGTAAGCCAATTTAATTCCTTTAAATGTATTCACTTCTTCGTATATCGTCATTAAATCTGCCAATGCTTGACAAGGATGATGATCGTCCGTTAATCCATTAATAACAGGAATGCTCGATTCTTTTGCAAGCTCTTCTACATCCGCATGTGAAAATGTACGTATCATGATCCCGTCAATATAATGAGATAATACTTTCGCAGTATCTGAAACAGTTTCTCCTCTTCCAATTTGCATCTCTTTCCCACTTAAAAACATGCCATGTCCTCCGAGCTGTACCATTCCTGCTTCAAAAGATACGCGAGTACGAGTTGAATGTTTATCAAAGATAAGGCCTAATATTTTTCCTTGTAATAAAGGCTCCTGCTTATTCTTTTTTAAATATATAGCGAACTCAATTAAAGAAATAATTTCTTCTTGCGTCAATTCTTCTAGTGTTAACAGATCTTTCGTATTTAATTTCGGTACTTGTACAGTTGACATGAAACTTCCCCCTTATATGATTGATACGTTTTTTGTACAAATTACTTTTTTTATTATATATACTGCCTGTTCTAACTCTTCATTCGTCACAATAAGTGGTGGTAACAGTCTTATAACATTAGGCCCTGCTTGTAATACGAGAAGTCCCTCTTCTTCTAGTTGTTCTATAAAACTTGCAACTTCATGCTTACACTCAATTCCAATCATAAGCCCCTTACCACGAATATTTTGAATACATTCGACATGTTGTAATTCCTCTTGCAATTTCTCTAATACGTACTCGCCCTTTTCCTGTACTTCTTTTAAAAACGATGGTTTCTTACTTACTTGCAATACTTTTTTCGCTGCAGCCATCGCAATATAATTCCCGCCAAACGTTGAACCGTGTGATCCTGCAGTGAACGACGTTCCAAGTTCTTTTCGGCTAATCATCGCTCCAACAGGAATGCCATTTCCAAGAGCCTTAGCGGTAGTAACGATATGAGGATCTATTCCCATTTGTTCGTAAGCGAATAGTGTCCCTGTTCTTCCGATCCCTGTTTGTACTTCGTCTATAATAAATAAAGAACCGAACTTATTACATACTGTTTCAATCGCTTTCAAAAAAGATAGATTAGCAGGTATGACTCCTCCCTCTCCTTGAACAACTTCTACCATTACCGCCGCGACTTCTTCATTCATTACTTCCTCTAACACCTTCACGTCGTTAAAAGGGATATGTAAAAATGACGGAAGGAGTGGACCAAATCCTTCCTTCACTTTATTTTGCCCCGTCGCACTCATCGTTGCGAATGTTCTACCGTGAAAAGACTGCTGGCATGTTACGACGAGAGATTTTCCAGTATGCTTACGAGCCAGCTTCAACGCAGCCTCATTCGCCTCTGCCCCGCTATTACAGAAAAAAACAGAATCTAATGCTATATTTTCTGTTAATAATGACGCGACTTCTTCTTGTAAGCTGTTTGTAAACAGGTTAGATATATGCCATATATCATGAAGTTGCTCTTGTACAGCTTTCATAACATTAGGGTGACAATGTCCTAAATTACATACGCCAATTCCTGATGTAAAATCTAAATATTGCTTACCATTTTTATCAATAACTTTCGTTCCACTTCCCTTTACAAACTCAATATTTCTTCTCCCATATGTTTGAAAAAGATGACTTGTCATACGATACTTACTCCTTTCGTTACCGTCGTTCCGATACAATCTCCCGTAACTTCAGTAAAATCTTTTGTACCGTTCACAATACTTATCTTTTGCACTCCCATTTTTAATGACACTAGTGCCGCCTGTACTTTCGGAATCATCCCGCCTGTAATAACTCCTTTTTCTATTAAAGTAACAATTTCAAATTCATCCGTTTTCTTTACCAATTTCCCTTCATGTAATATCCCATCTACATCCGTAATAAAAACGAGTTCTTTTGCGGATAGTGCGGCCGCAATCCCCGCTGCAGCGGTATCCGCATTTATGTTATAAATCTCATTATCATGAATCCCGACCGGAGCAATAACAGGAATATAATTCATATTTATTAATCCTTTTAGTAAGGCTGTTTCGACATAGCTTACTTCTCCCACATATCCTATCTCCTCGCTGACAGGTTGAACTTGAAGTAATTTGCCGTCACACCCTGAACAACCTACCGCCAGTAAATTATGCCTTTGCAAATTCATTACAAACTTTTTATTCGTACTCCCGCATAGCACCATTTGAACAATATCCATAACTTCTTTTGGTGTCACTCGTAATCCATCTCTTTTTTCTACTTTGATATTACAATTTTTTAAGTTGGTATCAATTTCTGGACCACCACCATGGACAATCACTACCTTATACTTCTGCTGCAATTTCTTTATACAATCAAAAAACACATCATTTAATTGCTCTAGCATACTACCGCCGCATTTCACTACAATATAATCGCTCATCTTCCCTCTCCTTATGTACGATAACAAGCGTTTATTTTCACATATTCATAGCTTAAGTCACAGCCCCAAGCTGATCCGGTCTCTTCTCCTAAATGTAAATACACATCAATCATAATTTCATGTTCTTGTAATTTCTTTTTCATTTCCTCTTCAGAAAACATTTGAGGTTCACTATTTTTCAGCACAACGATAGATTGAAGAGTAATATCAATTGTATTTGGATTAATCGCTACTTCACTTTGTCCAATACTGCTAATAATTCGCCCCCAATTTGGGTCTTCACCGTGTATTGCGGTTTTTACAAGACTTGAACCAATTATTTGCTTTGCAATTTTCTTTGCCTCTTCACTCGCTTTCGCGCCTAGCACATTTACTTCTATTAACTTCGTAGCACCTTCACCATCTTGTGCAATTTTTTTTGCTAAATCTTCACATACCTTCTGTAAAGCAAATACGAAAGCTTCCCAGTCTGTATGTTCCATATTGATTGGTTTCGTTTCTGATAATCCACTTGCCATAACGATGACCATATCATTCGTAGAGGTATCTCCATCCACCGTAATTTGATTAAATGTATGATTCGTTATTTGGGATAATGCCGTTTGCAATACGTCATGCTCTATATGAGCGTCTGTCGTAATAAAGCTCAGCATCGTTGCCATATTCGGATGAATCATCCCTGAACCTTTAGCAACACCAGCAATCGTCACTTTTTTCCCATCAATAATCATTTCATAGCAAGTTTCTTTCGTTATAAGATCCGTCGTTAAAATCGCTTCAGAAAAAGAACGCGCTTCACTTTCTTCCTTCGTCGGTATAAGAGTTACAACTCCCTTTCGAATTATATCCATCGGTAAAGGAACACCAATTACACCAGTCGAAGCTACTGCAACGTAATTTTCTTTCACTCCAAAATATTCCGCCCCTAATGCACGCATCTCGTAGGCATCTTGTAATCCTTTCATTCCTGTACAAGCATTTGCATTTCCACTATTGACGATAATCGCTTGTAATTTCCCCTCAGCTGCTATACTGTCTTTCGTTACTTGCAAGGGGGCTGCTTGTATTTGATTAGTTGTATAAACAGCAGCACATGATGCCGGTACATCACAAACGATTGCTCCTAAATCCTTTTTCTCCTTTTTCAAACCAATTGCAGTACCAATTGCCGAGAAACCTTTCGGAGTTACAATCGAACCATTTTCTACTTTTATAATAGACGCTACTTTAATCATCATGTCCCCCTTATAGATAAAGCGGCATATGTTGTAAACCTGTTGTTTCTTCTAGTCCCGCTACTATATTTGCATTTTGAATCGCTTGCCCAGCCGCACCTTTCATCATATTGTCTATAACAGAAACGACTGTCACTCTTCCTGTTCTTTCATCGTAAGCTATCCCCATATCACAATAATTTGAGCCTCTCACTTCTTTCGGACTTGGAAACTCTCCTTGCGTGCGAATTCGAATAAAATCCGATTGTTCATACGTTTCTTCATATAACTTTTGAAGTTGTTCTATTTCCATTTCTCGTTTTACTTTCGCATACAGTGTAACCATAATCCCTCGTGATATCGGTATTAAATGTGTACTAAACGTGATTGGCTTCGTTTCCCTATCCCACTCTGCAAGCATTTGCTCAATCTCAGGAACGTGTTGATGCTCATTTACTTTATAAATACGCAAGTTATCGTATAACTCTGGAAAGTGAGTCATCGTTGTTGGTGTTTTGCCTGCTCCAGATACTCCTGATTTTGCATCGATAATAATTGAATCTTCTTCAATCATGCCGCTACGTACTAACGGCAATATCGCTAATAACGAAGCTGTAGCAAAACATCCTGGGTTTGCAATTAAATTTGCATTTTGAATCTCGGACTTTTTCCATTCACTTAACCCATATACAGCTTCACTAAGAACTTCTTCTTTTGCAGCTGCCCTTTTATACCACTGTTCATATATGAAAGGATCTTTCATACGAAAGTCTCCAGATAGATCAATTACTTTTAAACCTACTGCTAATAATTTTGGAGTTAACTCTGCTGATACTCCTGCTGGAGTTGCTAAAAATACAATTTCTGCTTCCTTCTCTATTTCCTCCGCATTAATTTCTTGTAACGTATGAACAAGAATATTTCGAAGATGCGGATATACATTTGTTATACACTCGCCAACTTGTGAAAAAGAATGGAGAGATGCTATCGAAAAATATGGATGTTGCTCTAATAACCGAATTAACTCAATACCTCCATACCCAGTTGCTCCAATAATCGCGACTTTCATATGCTCCTCCTCATATCAATTCTTTAAATTAAGTATGATTATAATATTGTATATTTATAGAGTCAATTAAATATTTATAAATTTTACAAACTTAAAAAAACTTAATTTTACTAGAAAAACAATATACATAACCGAATTTTTATACAAAAACAATGTATAGTAGTTTTTTCATTTCACTTCAAGTACAATAAAACAATACATACGTACATACAGGCAGGGAAAAACATGAATGAAAAATTAATTGAGAAAATGATCATAAAAAGTTTTCAACAATATCAATGTAATCCTATGTCAAATGAGGATCAGGAAATGCTAATTAAACATATTCAAACGATAATTCATTCAAATACTGAAATTGATGTATACGAGGCAGTTGAGGATATCGTTTACGATTATGTGACTGGAAAATAAAAAAATAGGAGATTTCCATATGGAAATCTCCTATTTTTTACTTAATGATTTACCTGCAATACGCTCAAATAAACCTGGGAATAGTACATAAAGTTTCGGACCAATGCCCATCCACTTCGGTAAGTTTACTTCACGCTTTTTCGTTTGCATCGATTTTACGATTTGCTCTGCTACATATGTTGGTTTTAACATGTACCGTCCCATATTTTTCACATATGTACCGGATTGATCCGCTATTTCAAAAAAGTTTGTATCTATCGGACCTGGATTAATCGCTGTTACGAAAATATTTGTACTAGACAACTCCATGCGTAAACTATTCGTAAATCCTAATACTGCATGTTTCGTCGCTGCATACGCACTCGATTTTGGAGTTGCAATTTTCCCAGCAAGTGAAGCAATATTAATAATATGTCCTTCGTTCCTTTTCACCATATAGGGTAGTACCGCTTTCGTACAAGCTACTAATCCAAATACATTTACTTGGAACATATCTTTCACTTCATCCATTGACGCATCTTCAAATGTTTTAAAAATACCAAATCCCGCATTGTTTACTAATATATCAATACGTCCCACTTCTTGTAATACCTTTGAAAAAACAGATTGTACTTCCATCTCTTCACTTACGTCTAATACATAATAATAGCAAGGCGTATTATAAGTTTCTTTAATTTTCTCTGCTAACACTTTTAATTTCTCTTCTGTTCTAGCCATTAATACTGGAGTCGCCCCCTGCTCTGCAACTTGCATTGCAACTTGCTCTCCAATTCCACTAGAAGCACCTGTAATGACGATTACTTTATCTTGTAAACGTCCCGTCATTGCTGTCACCTACTTTGCATAATAAATCAATTGTTGCGAAGATTCATCAATCATCACTTGTTGATTATATGCTAAAAAGTCTAATTGTCCAACAGTTTCTGAAATAGTAAGCGGCAATTGCTCCTTATATAATACCGGAAATAGTTTTACACATACTTCAAATGCTGTCATTGGTTTTTCCTTTAATAACTCAAGCACTTTAAACGCACGTGTTTCTTGCTTTTGTAATCTCGTTTCAATAAGTTGTTTCACATTTAGAACATCTTCTCCATGTCCTGATAAAATGCGCGAAATATTCATTTCACTTAAACGCTTTAACGTTTGATTATATTGTAATAACGGGCGCGCCCTTTCTGTTTGTCCTTCATATGGTGGTTCTAATATGGGATTCGAAGAAATACGGCTAATGAGAGCATCCCCGCCAATTAATATTCCATCAGATTCTCTATATAATGAAATATGAGTGGAAGCATGACCTGGTGTTTCGATTACTGTAAACCCAGGTAAAGAATCAATACGATCTCCCTCTCTCACAGTATGCGTTAACGATCTATTACAAGAATATTTAAGTGTCTTCGTCGTCAATAACGCCTCGTCTTTCAAAAATGCCGCTGGAACACCAAATTGCAAAGCTGTCTCTCTAAAAAACTCATGATACCGCTTTAAAAATTCTGGATTTTGCGTGATCCAAGGCTCATTCCAAGGATGTCCAATAATGTTCGTTTTCTCAGAAAATATATTTAAAAGCCCACAATGATCCGCATGATGATGCGTAATGACTACTGTTTTAATATCTTCTATCGCATATCCTAATGTACCCAATTGCCTTTCTAACGCACTTCTTGCCTCTTCTGTATTCGTCCCTGTATCAATTAATGTTAATGTCTCCCCCTCAACTAAAAACACATTCACAGTTTCAACTGCAAATGGCACAGGAATCTCCATTCGGTGAATCGCCGTCATGCTTAGCCCCCCTGTCTCTTTCCGGTTCAAAAATGAATACTTCTTCAGTTTACAACTTCTATATATATTTGTCATTATTTTCAGATAAAAAGAGGTGTTTCCTATAAAAAAACGAATGTATGTACATTTATAAGAATTTCTAACCAAATTTAAAGGAGGAACATCATGTCTATTCAAAACATTTCCTTTCTCGGTGCAGGCTCTATTGCTGAAGCTATTATTGGTGGCTTGTTACATGCAAATGTTGTGAAAGGCGAACAAATTACCGTAAGTAATCGTTCTAACGAGACAAGATTGCAGGAGCTACATAAAAAATATGGCGTCAAAGGTACGCATAATAAAAAAGAGCTACTCACTGATACAACTATTCTTTTTCTAGCAATGAAACCAAAGGATGTTGCAGAAGCGCTTACTCCTTTTAAAGAATATATACATAATAACCTGCTTATTATTTCCTTATTAGCAGGTGTTTCTACTCACTCGATTAGAAACCTACTTCAAAAAGATGTTCCGATTATTCGTGCGATGCCAAATACATCTGCAGCTATTTTAAAATCAGCTACTGCTATCTCGCCTTCAAAACATGCAACAGCGGAACATATTCAGACTGCCATAGCTTTATTTGAAACAATCGGTCTCGTCTCTGTTGTAGAGGAAGAAGATATGCATGCTGTCACTGCATTATCTGGAAGTGGGCCTGCTTATATTTATTACGTAGTGGAAGCGATGGAAGAAGCCGCAAAAACAATTGGTTTAAAAGAAGATGTTGCAAAGTCACTTATTCTTCAGACGATGATTGGTGCTGCTGAAATGCTAAAAGCAAGTGAAAAACACCCTTCTGTTTTGCGAAAGGAAATTACTTCTCCTGGCGGAACGACCGAAGCAGGCATTGAAGTATTACAAGAACATAAATTTCAACAAGCACTTATTTCTTGTATTACACAGGCTACACAACGATCACATAATCTTGGGAAAACATTAGAACAACTAACAAAAGAAAAATAAAAAATGGAGCTCAATCTTACTTGAGCTCCATTTTTTTATTAACATATATTGTTTAGTTATTAGTCTTCCCAAAAATCTCTTCTTGCAGACGGCGACCAGTTGGTGTTGCTGCAAGTCCACCTTCAGCTGTTTCACGAAGTGCTACTGGCATCGTTTGTCCGATTCTAAACATCGCCTCAATCACTTCATCACATGGAATTGTACTCGTTACGCCAGCTAATGCTAAATCAGCTGAAATCATCGCATTCGCAGCTCCTGCTGCATTACGTTTTACACAAGGTACTTCTACAAGCCCTGCAACAGGATCACATACTAAACCAAGCATATTCTTTAATGAAATCGCCATCGCTGTAGCTGCTTGATCTTGTGTTCCACCAGCCATCTCAACTGCTGCTGCTGCTGCCATTCCACTTGCTGAACCTACTTCAGCTTGGCAACCTCCTGCCGCGCCGGAAATACAAGCATTATTCGCAACAACCATACCGAAAGCTCCTGCTGTAAATAAAAATTCGATCATCTCTTCGCGTGTCGGCTGTAATTTTTCTTGCAGTGCAAACAGTACACCTGGCACTGTTCCAGCAGACCCTGCTGTTGGTGTTGCACAAATAATTCCCATCGCTGCGTTTACTTCATTTGTTGCAACAGCTTTACTCACCGCGTCCAAAATCGTATCTCCAGATAAGCCTTTTCCGCTATTCTTATACGCCTGAACTTTTACAGCATCTCCGCCAGTTAAACCAGTTGGTGATTTCACTCCGCGAATACCACGTTCTACTGCTTGCTCCATCACGACTAAGTTCTTTTCCATACCAGCAATTACTTCTTCACGTGAAATACTTCTTGTTTTCATTTCACATTGAATCATAATTTCTGCGATTTTTACATTTTGTTCTTTAGCTTGCGCCACTAGTTCCGCTGCGTTCCGAAACATGGTGTGTCCCCCCTGCAATTATTCCATAATAGTTACTTGACAAATATTTTGTTGCGCGTTTATTTCTTCAATCACTTCATCTGCTAATAATTCATCTGTTTCGATAACCATAAGCGCTCTTCTTCCTTTTTCTTTACGAGAAACACTCATTGTACTAATGTTAATTTCATGTTTCGCAAGGATTGAAGCTACTGCTGCAATAGCACCGAAGCGATCGTTATTTACAATAAGTAGTGCTGGACTCGTGCCTGTTAATTGAAGATCAAATCCGTTTAATTCTACAACTTCAATTTTACCGCCACCAATTGAGCAAGCAACAACTTCAATTTCTTCTTCACCTTTATACAAACGAATTCTCGCTGTATTTGGGTGAGGTGCATTTGCATCTTCTTCAATGAATTCTACTTCGATTTTGCGCTCTTTTGCTATGTCTAGCGCCTCTGGAATACGTAAGTCATCTGTTTCAAACCCTAATATTCCACCGATCAATGCTACATCCGTACCATGCCCTCGATACGTCTTTGCAAATGATCCATATAATGAAATGCTTACTCTTTCTGGTTCATGACGAAACAGCTGGCGAGCAACTTGCCCCATTCTTGCTGCGCCTGCTGTATGTGAACTTGATGGACCAATCATAACTGGACCAATAATATCAAATACTGAGCGATACTTCATCATAACTCCCCCTAAACCTCTATGCAAAAATTTTTTACTATTCTATTAAGCTACCGAATCGGTTGCTTTTCCAGTTGTACGACGAATTTGTTACGCTATACGAATTGGATAGTTTTTGAATAACAGTGAAACAATATATCCTGAAATAATACCAATTATCACAATAAATAAGAAACTTAGCATTACCTTCATTTAAAAATAATATAAGCTAATCCAGAATAAAGTCTGGTGGCAATCCAAAGTTTAACACAGAACCCCTTACAAGCATAGCATAAAGTGAACCTATAATCAGTGGGGGTTTTGTTCATCCCCCACTGATTATTAGTTGAACCAATCGGACGTTTACGGGCAGTTGATCTCCCACCTAACTTCTTTGCCCCAGCCGAATTTTGAGGTGGGAGTTTTACTGCCCGTTAATGTCGGATAAACAAGTGAAACTCCCATTGCTTTCATACCTTTTAGTGCTTTAAAGCTAAAAAGTGAAAAAAGACTTAGTACAAATAATAGTAATATCCTTCTTATTTATAATTCTCATGTTTCCCTCTCACGATTTAGTCAACTCCACTTGTTACGACAAATGGCTAAAACGCATGTAGCCTACAATAAATTATAATCTGCCCTCATTATAGCTTGTTTTTAATAAAACGCTTACTTTTAATAAATTTTAAAAGTTCTGAATAACGATCCATTTTTGCTATTTGTACCACTCGTATGTCATCTGACTTATATAACAGTTTTTCTAAACAATCGGTACTATGTATTTTTATCCTATCTCTTCACATCATTAAAACTTTCTGTTTCATCCAATATAAACATAAAATGATAACAGTTTTATTTTAAATTTTTTTAGAAATAAAAAAATGGCAACCATTCGTCACCATTTTTTCACACCATTATTATCTATCTACTGGAAATGATTTCAAATCCGTAGCTATTTCTGTATTAGAAAATAGCTCTCTTGCCTCTTTCCATAATTCCTTATATGTATCTCCTTGATAACGAGAACTAATATGAGTCAATATTAATCTTTTTGCATTTGCCTGAAGTGCAATACTCGCAGCTTGCTTAGATGTAGAATGAAAATAATCATACGCTTGTTGTTCATCTTCTGCTGCAAAAGTGGCTTCATGAACAAGTACGTCAGCGTCTTGTGCCAGCTCTCTACTCGCTTCACAATATCTTGTATCACCTAAAATGGTAATAATTCTTCCCTTTTGAGGTGGACCAATAAAGTCTTTTCCATTTAGTATCGTACCATTTTCTAATTCAACTACTTCTCCATCTTTTAAACGTTTAAAGAGCGGGCCAGGTTTCACCCCCATCTCCAGCAATTTATCGACTAAAAGAGCACCTTGTATATCTTTCTCTACAATACGATACCCAAAACATTCAATACCATGTGACAATCTTTTCGTTTCCACGTGAAATTCATTATCTTCAAATACAGTACCTTCTTCTGTTATCTCCACAATTTCAAGTGGATATTTTACATGTGTCGTACTTACTGATAATGCCACTTCAATAAATTGTTTAATTCCTTTTGGTCCATACACTGTTAAAGGTGTAGTCCCTCCTTGAAATGAACGGCTTCCTAATAAACCAGGCAAGCCAAAAATATGATCACCATGTAAATGCGTAATAAATATTTTTTCAATGCGGCGTGGGCGTACTGATGTATGTAATATTTGATGTTGCGTCGCCTCGCCACAATCAAATAACCAAGTCTGTCCTCGTTCTTCTAACAATTGCAAAGCAATTGCCGAAACGTTCCTTCCTTTCGAAGGAACACCTGCACCAGTTCCTAAAAATACAAATTCCACTTTCTTTCCTCCAGCTCTTTATATAATCTACCTTTCATCTTACGGAATGTTATTTCAAATGGCAAATCGAATTTACATAACCAATCATCTAGACAACTATATATCACGAACGTTATACTCAAAAAACTTAGTAATCGTTCGTGTTTTATGTTAAAATGATTATACTACATTTTAAGGGAGCGTTTTATTATGAAAGAAGCATTTCGTTTACAAACTGATTTTTCATCTTCATTTGATCGCTGGGTAAGTTCTTTCGTGTCTGATCACCCAGCACAATTAGAATGGACGACTTTGAAAGAATTAATCCATGAATATACAACAACACATACAAATGATTCATTACCAACATATATTTCTTCAGCTTTAACATATTACGCACAACGCGTTTCAACAACAAACAGTTCAGAAATTGTTATTTTTGAAAATGTTACAATCTCTTAATCTATCATAAAAAAGCACTGGTTACAGTGCTTTTTTATTTATACTTATTTAGCAAATCGTCATATTCCGCCCCAAGATCTTTATACATACTTCTATCAAACTCATCTAAATTTATCCTTTCACTTAATTTATTTAATAATTCCTTTGCTTGTAGTGCAAAAGAAACAATTTATTTTCTATAAAAACTTTATAGTAAAAAATTTCATAGTTAATTGTAAAAATAAAAGGTGTCATGATATTTACTACGTCATGACACCTTCTACCTAAACTTATTTTCTAATTTTTGCTGAAAAGACTTTTCTTGCTTACGTAATAATTGACTACCTCGTTGTAAAATCGGCATTCCATACTTATCATTAATTTGATCGATGACAGCAAGTAGCGGCTCTTCTTTCGCATCTTCTTCAAATGAAAACAAATCTAATTGTTTCACCGATTCTGTCTTCCACTCTATTTCAGTAGCTGTAACACCTAGTAAACGAACGGAATCACCGTCCCAATGTTGCTTCCATAAACGAGATGCTGCCTGAAAAATATCTCGTTCTTCCCAAATCGCATTTTTCAATTGCTTACTCCGCGTTACTGTCCGCCTATCATGATATTTAATCATAATTTGAATATTATAGCTGACAAGAGTTCGCTTTTGTAATCTTTTACTCACTGATTTTGATAGCCGTTCTAACATATCAAGTAATTCTTTCTCTTCATCCATATCCTTTGAAAAAGTCATCGAATTACCGACACTTTTATGTTGTCCCATTTGACTCGGGTCAACTTCCCTATCATCCATACCTTTTGCCCGCCTTTGTAAATCAACACCATGCTTTCCAATTTTAGCGCGAATGATATGTTCGTTCCCTTTTGCTAACTGCTCAATTGTTTGTATATGAATATCATTTAATTTTTCAGCTGTTTTTTCTCCAATTCCATGCATCGCTTCAACTGGAAGTGGCCAAATCATTTCTGGAATATCTCGTTTTCGAAGCACGGTAATACCGAGAGGCTTTTTCATATCAGAAGCTGTTTTTGCTAGGAAAAGGTTAGGAGCAATTCCGATGCTACACGGAAGCTGTAACTCTGTTAATAACACCTGCTGAATCATCTTTGCTATTTCAAGAGGTGAACCGAGTGCGTAGCAATCTGTAATATCTAAATACCCCTCATCTATAGAGACTGGTTGTATTTTTTCCGTAAAACGGGAAAGGATTTGAAACATTTGAAATGAAGCTTCACGATATAATGTAAAATTAGGACGCATTACAACTAATTGCGGGCATAACCTTTTTGCTTCCCAAAGAGGCATCGTTGTACGTATTCCATAGTCTCTTGCCTCATAACTACATGTTATAATAATTCCTTTTCTTTCTTTTTCATTTCCAGCAACTGCTAACGGCTTCCCTTGTAATGATGGGTCATGAGCAATTTCAACAGATGCGAAAAAACAATTCATATCTACATGCAAAATAACACGACCATTTTTCGGATACATTTCTCGCATAGTACTCACTCCCTAATCAGAACGTTCGTTCTTTCATTATATCAAATTTTGCATAATAGTTATAATAATTACTTGTTCTTTTCCCTTTATATATTCGATATAATTTACATAAAATAGATATAATTGTAAAAAGGGGTGATTGTGATGAAGTCAACTAATAAACTCAACTATACGTTCCTTGTGATTATATTAATCATAGCCATTAATTATTTACTACTTCCTATTCTCAACTTTAATACATTTGGATTCTTCCCTCGTCTAGTACATATAGCAACAACTTATATATTGCCATGGATTTTCTTGTATTGGCTGATCCGGCTTGTAAAAGTAATCGAATCAAAATAAAAAGCGTGTAAATCAATTGTGATTTACACGCTTTTTCTATTACATTACTTCGCTACTTCTTCAATAATTGCTATAACTAATTCTGCTGTTTTTGCTAATTCTTCAACAGGAATCTTTTCGTTTGTTGTATGAATTTCTTCATAACCAACCGCTAAGTTAACTGTTGGAATACCATGTCCTGCAATTACATTTGCATCACTTCCGCCACCACTTTGGTGAAGAGAAGGTGTACGACCAATTTTTTCAGCTGCACGTTTTGCAACTTCTACAACGTGATCGCCCTCAGCAAATTTAAATCCTGGGTACATAACGTTTACTTCAACGTCTGCATGACCACCCATTTCTTTTGCAGTTGTTTCAAATGCTTCTTTCATTTTTGCAACTTGTGCTTCCATTTTTTCATTGATTAAAGAACGCGCTTCTGCAAAGATTTGTACATGATCGCAAACGATATTTGTTTGTGTACCACCTTCAAAACGTCCAATATTTGCAGTTGTTTCAGAATCAATACGACCAAGTGGCATCTTCGCAATTGCTTTCGCTGCGATAGTAATTGCAGATACACCTTTTTCTGGTGCTACACCAGCATGAGCTGTTTTCCCACGAATAATCGCATTCACTTTCGCTTGTGTTGGAGCTGCAACAACGATTTCACCAACTTTTCCATCGCTATCTAATGCATAACCGTATTTCGCTGTAATGCGCTCACGATCTAATGCTTTTGCACCAACAAGACCAGATTCTTCTCCAACTGTAATAATAAATTCAATTGTACCATGAGGGATATTTTTCTCTTTTAAAACACGGATTGCTTCGAACATGGATGCTAATCCTGCTTTATCATCCGCACCTAAAATCGTAGTACCATCTGATACGATATATCCATCTTTAATAGAAGGCTTAATTCCATTACCAGGAACTACTGTATCCATATGAGAAGTAAAGTAAATTGTATCAACGCCATCTTTTGTTGCTGGTAATGTACAAATTAAATTACCTGCACCATGCCCAGTAACAGCCATTGTGTCATCTTCAAATACTTCTACACCTAAATCTGTAAACTTCTTTGTTAATACTTTGCAAATTTCTGCTTCAAATTTCGTTTCAGAATCTACTTGTACTAATTCCATAAATTCATTTACTAAACGTTCTTGATTAATCATAAGACTGCGCCTCCTGCACTACCATTATGTATGTAACACTATTAATTATAACAGAATTTCGCAAAAGTTTCGAAATACAAGACAAAAAACAGACGGTTTATATGTCTAGATAACCATCTGCTTTCTATTACTCATTTAACAATACCCAGCGCATATGATCTTCCCATACTCCATTTACCATTAACATTTTCCTAGACACGCCCTCATATTGAAAGCCTATCTTCGTCACGACTTGTATAGATGCTAAATTTCGTGGCATAATCGGTGCTTCTATACGATGTAACTGAAATTCCTCAAAAGCAACTTGAATCGCTTTTCTAAGCGCTTCTGTCGTATAACCTTTGTTTAACTCTGCCTTATCTAATTTATAGCCGAGTACACAAGATTGATAAATTCCGCGAACAATTAAATTAAATGAAATACATCCAATTATTTTCGTATCATCACCCTTTTTAAAAATCCAAAGCCTGATGATTTTACCTTCTGCAAACTCTTTTCTATCCTTTTGTAACTTTTTCTTCTGATAATCTAACGTAAAAAAATCATCCGGTCTATACTCTTCCCAAGCTTTTAAAAATTCACGATTCCTGTCGTAATATTGAAGAACTTTTTCAGCATACGACTCATCAATTTCCCTTAAATGTAAACGATTTGTTTCATATATTTTCATCATCGTATCTCCATTCTTCAGCTTGCATAACAAAAAACTTATACTCTATCATTAATTATATATTCTCTACATACATACAAATTTCCTGTTATACTTTACATGCACTTCTCGAATTTTGTCACTTCTCTCCCCTTGTCCACAATATCATTTCTCGTTACAATGATATTGTACTGATTTGCAAGGAGGTTTAACGATGCATAAAAAAGCTCAAAAAGTTATGATTTATGTAATGCTAATTTCTATGCTTGTAACAACATTACTTGCTGGCGCAAGTATGTTTTGGTAAAAAGGACGATGTATTCGTCCTTTTTTTACTTTTTACACATAACATAATAAAATAAACCATCTCGATATCGAGATGGTTTATTTTATATAAAGCACAATCGCTACAATACTAAAGGAAAATGACATTACAAGTGCTGTTATAAAACTTGTATATTGTTTCTGCTGAAATGCTCCAATAACAAAAGTAAGATTGAGTAATGCCATACATACAATTGCTACAAGATAAGAACATATATTAAAAGTTGCCAATATGAATGTAATAACAAATAGAAATCCCATAAAAAATTGCATATACGAAATTTTTGGATTCAAGTACATATGAGCAACCCCTTTATCTAATTTTTTATCCCGATTGGTGAGGGCTGATAATCCGCGGGTAAAAAACATCCCACTGATTAAAGTTTCACTTTATCTTTCTATACTCTCATTAACTCATGGTTATGTACACATGTCAAGACAACTTATTACAGTAGAAAAAGCCAACCTTTTCGTTGGCTTTTTCATATGCAATGGCTCCTTTTTGTTTTGCCAATTGCTGAAATGATTTTTTCGACTTCACAATCCATACTTTCGTTCCAATTGGAATGCGGTCAAATAAATACTCCACATCGTTTTTCTTCATTCTTATACATCCTTGTGAAATATACTTTCCAATTGAACTAGGTTGGTTTGTTCCATGTATTCCATATTTACTTCCATCAGTTCCTCTTGCATTAAATCCAATCCACCTTGACCCAAGTGGATTTTTCGGTGACCCACCTGGAATATCCTTCGCAATATAATACGGATCCTTCGCTTTCATTACAACATCAAAAGTTCCCTCTGGAGTTAATTCATTTGTCTTCCCTGTCGCTACTGGAAAAACCTTTTGAATCTTTCCATCGTCAATATAAGCTAGTTTATTCGTCGCTTTATTTACAATAATAAAAGGATCTCCGGCACGTGGATTGTCACCAAGAGGCCAAATAGGCGATAAAGAAAGACATAATATGAAAGAGAGAAGATACGGCATAATAATTCCTACCTTCTATATAAGTTCTTTTATATTATCCTTTCCCTTAAAACGGCTTTTAATGAGTAAATATTGTTCCATTTCATACACAAGTTGAACAAGCTTCGCACGTATCTCAAATTCTTCACGTGTAACGGGCAATGGCATGTCTCTAAATAATTCTCTCATTTCTTGAAGCTGTCTTAAGGAAATAACCCCAGTACTCTCAGGGCTAATAGCATTTCCAATGTTTTCAACCACATCCGCAATCATATCAGCTTGTTCATATGTCCATGATAAAGAAGCTGCTAATGGTATCATCCGTTCTAAAATTTCGAATTGTTGCATGCGCATATTAAAATAACGATAATAATAGCCATCTTCTCGCATAAATGCATTCTCAAGTTTCTTAAACGATAAATCCCTTGCTTCATTTAGCATATTTTCAGTTTCAATAAGTTCTGCCCCGCTCCAGCTACTTTCTCTGTTTCGTAAATACACGACCATTTCAAACAAAATTGTTTTAAAATTACTTTCTATTGTATCCTGATACTCTTTTAGCTTATTTTCACTACTTGGCATATACATATTCACTAATAAAGCCACGCTAATTCCTATCGTTAATATCGCAATTTCATTCCCAACAATAAGCCATGTAATTTGTTTCAATGAATATAGATGCATCACAATAACTGAACTTGTGACAATACCTTCTTGAATTTTAAGCATAACTGCAGTCGGAATAAATGTAAGTAATAATATACTAATTGCAAGTGGTGTATATCCAATTGTTTCAAAAATACAAAAAGCGAATACCATTGATAATACACAAGCTAAAAAACGATGTAACGACACTTGAAGTGATTTACGTTTCGTATTTTGTACACATAATATAACTAAAATGCCCGCTGAACTATAAAATTCTAATCCTAATAACTGCGCAATAAAAACTGCTGCGCCTGTCCCTATTGCTGTTTTTACTGTACGGTATCCAATTTTGAACATAGCACTGCTCCTATATGTATAAACGTATTTACAGTTAGTATAAAAAAAGGATGACACAATGTCATCCTTTTCTTCTTATTATTCACGCAACCTTTACATATTACAATATTTTTTGTAAAAATTGTTGCGCACGTTCACTTTTCGGTGCTACAAAAAATTCTGCTGGCGCACTATCTTCTACAAGCTTTCCACCATCTAAAAAGAGAACACGATCTGCTACTTCTTTTGCAAATCCCATTTCATGTGTAACAATCACCATTGTCATTCCTGTCGTAACTAATGATTTCATAACTTCTAACACTTCTTTTACCATCTCTGGATCTAGTGCTGATGTTGGTTCATCAAATAACATAACTTCTGGTTCCATCGCTAACGCTCTCGCAATTGCTACACGTTGCTTTTGTCCTCCAGAAAGACGATTGGGATACGTATCTTTTTTATTTAATAAACCGACCTTTTCTAAAAGTTTCTCGGCTTTCTTGTCAGCTTCTTGTTTCGTTACTCCTTTTACATTGATAGGAGCATACGTAATATTTTCTAATACAGTCATATGAGGAAATAGGTGAAAATGCTGAAATACCATCCCGACATTTTCACGAACGTGCATAATATTCGTTTTCGGATTCGTTACTTCTTCCGTTCCAATCCAAATGTGACCATTTGTCGGTGCTTCTAGCACATTCATACAACGTAAAAATGTTGATTTCCCTGATCCAGACGGTCCAATAATTGCTACTACTTCCCCTTTTTCAATCGTTGTTGTAATCCCTTTTAATACTTCGTTTTTTCCAAATGATTTATGAAGGTTTTCAATTTTAATCACTTCTCTTCATTCTCCCTTCAATTGCCTTCCCGACTAATGTAAGAATAATGACTAGCATATAATAAATTAGTCCAACAAAAAGTAATGGTTCAAGATATTTAAACGTCTCACCGCCTACAATGTAAGCACGGCGCATTAAATCGGTCGCTCCTATTACTGTTACTACAGCCGATTCTTTCGTAAGTGTCGCAAACTCGTTCACAAGCGCTGGTAATATATTTTTTAATGCTTGAGGGAAAATGATATTTCGCATCATTTTCCCGTAAGGAATCCCTAAAGCCATCGCTGCTTCTGTTTGTCCTTTATCAACCGCTTGAATGCCGGCACGAATTACCTCTGACATATATGCACCTGAATTTAAGCTAAATGCTAATACAGCTGCTACGAATGCTGGTATTTCATAACCAATTATTTGCGGGACACCGAAATAAATAATCATTAATTGCAATACAAGTGGTGTACCACGGAAAATTGATGTATAAAAATCTGCCGCTATATTTAATGCTCGTATTCTAGCAATTTTGCAAAGTGCTAATAACGTTCCTAAAATAAACCCAACTAACGCTGATACTGCTACAATTTTCAAAGTAACTTCTAGGCCTTTTAGTATATATGGTATCGAAGGCGTAATCGCCGAAAAATCTAAGTTCATTCTTTTCATTCCCCTCACAGAAAAGTGAAAGGCAGCTTACTTCTCGCTGCCAAACCATTTCTTCACTAATTTATCCATTTCTCCATTTTCTTGCATTTTTTTAATTACTTTATTAAATTCTGCTGTTTTATCACTGTTTTTCGGAAGGGCAATTGCTGCTCCTACTTCTTCTGGTGCTTCTTTAATTTCAATTCCTTGTAATTCTTTCATTTTTTCTAAATAATTTTTAGCAACTGTGTCTTCTATAATTGCAGCGTCAAAACGACCAGCTTTAATTTCTTGTACGATTTCTGGTATACGGTCACGTCCCTCAACTTTGAAATCTACTTGTTTTTTAAATTCTGCTGCTTTCTCTTCTTGAATAGATCCTGTTTGTACTCCTACTTTTTTTCCTTTTAAATCCTCTACAGATTTAATGTTAGAATCCTTTTTAGAAACGACCATGTTTTTTGCAACAAAATAAATATCTGTGAAATCAACATTATTTTTACGCTCTGCCGTTGGCGTCATACCTGCCATTACGAAATCAACTTTTCCTGAGCTAAGAGATGCTAATAAACCACCAAAATCCATATCTTTCACTTTCACTTCATAACCAAGTTCTTTTCCGATATATTTAGCAACATCAACATCAAAGCCGATAATTTCATCACTTTTTGAAGCTTCTACGTATTCATATGGTTTATAATCTGCTGAAGTCCCCATAACCAGTACTTTTTTATTTTTTCCAGTAGCTTTTTCTTCCCCATTACTACATGCGCTGAACATACTTACAATTAAAATAAGTGCAAACGATATTGATAATAACTTCTTCATCTTTCTTCCCCCTAATGATGTATATTTAAAAGTTTAATAGAATATTTATTCGATGTTTGTATTGTATCAGCACTTTCATTTTTATGCAATATATAAAATAAAAATAGATTTAAAAACACTATTAACAATGTTTAACATGTATAAAATAATGCATAAAATAACATGACTATGCATGTCCCATAAATTTTAATACTAAATAAAAAAGGCGGTACATCCACTTGATTGTGGACGTACCGCCTTTTTGCTTATTTTTATCCCGCTTTAACGGGCAGTAAGACTCCATCTCAACATTTAGCAAAAACAAAGAAGTTAGATGGGGATCAACTGCCCGTAAAAGCCCGATTGGTGAGGGCTGATAATCGGTGGGGATAAACCACCCCCACTGATTAAAGTTTCACTTTATAGTTCTTCACAATTCTCTTCGAAATAAGATTGTAGTTTTGCAATAACTTGCATTGGTTCATGACCTTCAATTTCATGACGTTCTACCATCGTTACAATTTTTCCATCTTTTAATAAAGCGAATGATGGAGAAGAAGGTGGATATCCTTCGAAATATTCACGAGCTTTTGCTGTTGCTTCTTTATCTTGACCTGCAAACACCGTTACAAGATGGTTAGGACGTTTATCATAATGTACGGAATGCGCAGCAGCAGGACGAGCAATACCACCTGCACAACCACATACAGAGTTTACCATTACAAGTGTTGTTCCATTTCTTTTAAACGCTTCTTCTACTGCTTCCGGCGTCGTCAATTCTGTATATCCAGCAGAGACAATCTCTTCACGTGCTTGGCGGACAACATCATTCATAAAAAAGTTAAAATTAATCAATCTTTTCCCTCCTCTAAAACTATCTATTTGTATCTTACCAGTTAATGTTTATGAAATACAAGTAAGTTTACTTGTATTTGGGTATAGAAAAGGTGTTAGAGCTCTTGCTCTAACACCTTTTCTTAATGGCCACGATGCTTTTGCTTTGCTTTTTGTACTTTAATTAAACGTCTTCTTTGTTTTTCAGCTTCTCGCTTCTCTTTAGACTGCACTTTCTTTTCTTGTTTATGCAGTTCATAAGATAAGCTAATTGCCTCTTGTGCCTTAGTAAAACGTTTTACATTTACTTCTTTTGCCGCTTGTCGTATGATACGTTTTATATTTTTTGGACGCTGTTTTTCTTTCACTTCCACACCGCATTTTGCAACGTGCTGGAAATATGCTAACATTGGACCATTCACAAATATAAGTACTTCTTCGTCTGACGGCTCCGTTCCAAAAATATGCCTTGCTCCATACAATTTCCCTGTTTCTTTACATGTAATGATTCCAACAAAAAATTGGCCATCGTAATATACTGTCAAATCCATTGACAGCCCCTCCTTTAAAAAAATTAGAAATACGGGACATCCCGGAGGGGAAGGTTACTGACATGAAATCATGCGTCTGGACTACCGACCAGAACTGTGTTTTTGTATTTCTTTCACTATTATTATATCTTTTTTTCCATAATTTTCATATATTCAGCAATCATTTTTTTATGCGATCCTACAATATATTCAGGTAGTTCTGTTAGTGGGAAGAATGTAAGCTGAACCGCTTCTTCTTTATTCATAACAAACTCCCCTTCATATTCCTCGGTATAATAGGCTGTCGTTACGGATTGAAATTCATCACCATTTGCTAATTTTGTAAAATAGTTCGCTCCAGAAAATACATTAATTAATCGTAAGTTCTTCACTTTTATTCCTGTCTCTTCATATACTTCACGGCAAGCTGTTTCTTCTGGTGATTCGCCAAGCTCCATTAATCCGCCAGGTAGCCCCCATTTTCCGTAAGGCTCTGTTCTTTGCTGTAATAATACATATCCATTTTCATTTATAACGAGTACAACAGCACCAACTAAAATTAAAGGGCGATGACCAACTACTTTTCGTAACTCCTCTACATATCCCATCGTATCCCTCCTTTTTCGTTGTCCACACTATTGTATCATATGTATGAAACGACAAAATGCGTATATTTTTCATTTTTTTAACAAAATATTTATTTTATGAGCTTCATCTACTGTAGCTAACATAATGGATTCGACTTCTGCACTCTTCTCTAGAAATTCTCTCGCCCACTCTTCTGTTTTTCCTACTAAAGCTAGAACATCTTGCTGAATCCTCCCATCCTTTACTAATACAAAAGAAACTGGAGATTTTTTTCCCGCCACTTTCAGATCAAGCCGCGAAACTGCTTCATATTCTGGATACCGAAATATAGAAACAACACCATTCGCTTCCCATAATGCTAATCTAATCGTTTGAATATCGCTCACATTTCGCATGCGAAGTTCCGAAAATAAATATTCCACCGTAATTCTCGCTTTTTTCAAATTGCTAAAATCAATGGAACCATTGTGTATAAGAATAATAGGTGCTGGCTCTAAAAAGCGTCTCCATCTATCCCATTTCAACATTAAGACTGAGCTTATAATGTGAAGTACAACGAGTATGAACGTTGTAATCATCGAGCCGAATAATCCCACTTTTTCATCAGATAATGCGTTAGAAATATTCCCACCAAGCAATAACACTAATACAACATCTAAAAAACGAAGTTGCGCGATGGACCTTTGCCCCATCGCTTTCGCAACTAATATTAAAAATATGTATGCTATAATAGCCCGAATAACCCATTCACTATTAGAAAGATGCCGTGCCCCTTCAAAAATATGCATATGCATCACTTTGCACTCCTTACCCATCTCAAACTGCTACTTTGCTTTAGTTTGCAACGTTTAAGAGCATATATGTAAAAAAGCTGATTCGTTTTTAAACGAATCAGCTTTTCTTACTTGACGGAAAACATATACTTTTTATACGTTTTTCGTACGGATAATATGAGACCCATCATAATCATATTCGAGAACAAGGAACTCCCCCCATATGATAAGAACGGTAATGCAATCCCTTTTACAGGCATTAATCCAACGATCATACCGATGTTTTGGAATATTTGAACCGTTAATATCCCAATTGATCCAGCACATAATAATGTACCGAATAAATTATCAGCAGAATAACCGATAATAATTGTTCGATATAGTAGTAATAGGAATAAGAATACAACTAACGCTGCTACGATAAATCCACCTTCTTCGGCAATTGTAGCGAAAATAAAGTCAGTATGCTTCTCAGGGATATAGACGTTCCCTTCGCCAAATCCTTTCCCTTCCATACCGCCACTACCTACAGCTAAAATCGATTGCTGTGTTTGATAACCTTGATCTGTATGTTCAAATGGATCTAACCAACCTAAAATACGTGATTGTTGGTGAGGTTTTAGTAAAGTAACTAAATTATTAAAGAAGAAATCCTCATACCTTACGTAAATAAATATTAACGCAGATAATATGGTGACTGGAATAACTGTACATAACGCTATCAATTTCTTCTGAATACCTGACATAAATAAAATACATGCAATTGCAGCAGCATATAAGAACACCATCCCTGTATCCGGTTGGCTATATACAACAGCCATAGGCGGAAGGGATACAAGCACAATTTTACCTACTAATTGTAAATCCGTTTGGAATGTCCTTGCCATATACTGTGCATTATGTTTCACTGCTATACTTGCTACTACGAGAAGCAATGAAATTTTGAAAAACTCAGATGGTTGAATTTGTCCAACTAACGGAAATACAAACCATCTTTTTGCACCTAATTTTTCAGGTGTGAAAGTGGAAACCGGTAGTATTTTCAAAAGAATAAGTGAACCAAATCCGACGATATAAAGTGGCCAAGACAATTTTTGTAATTGATCTAAGTCGATGCTTGCAACAAGCAATAACAATACAACTCCAATTATGTAGTTCAAACCCTGTTTCATCGCAAAGTTTGCCTCTCCATATTGGCCAGTTTGCTGACTGCTATATATAGCAGCTATACTCGTAACACATAATGCTAACAAAATTAATATTAATTTTACATCTAAACTTTTTAGAAACTCGGTACTTCTTTTCATGACATCCTCCTGAAACATTGTTACAGCAAAATAAAAAACCAGGAGTCAACATTCTTCATGTTTTGACGACTGATTACACATTATCTATAAAACACTTATATAGAATAACTCTCTTTTTCATACAATACAATATATTATACTACAGTTTCGTCAGTAAGATTTGCCAAAAAAATTATTCTTTTCTTATTTTATATCCATATACCATATATCAGCAATGTATTTTCATAAATTCCTAATACATAATCGTTCATTGTAAGATTACTGGGGAAGATATTATACATATAGTAGGATGTAGATGAAGAAATAAGATGATAAAAAGCTCGCATAAGCGAGCTTTTTATTAATATACAGATGTATTATTTTCTGACGTATTTTCTAAAATTTCTTTTACACGTCCTAAGAACTTACCACAAATTAAGCCATCTAGTACACGGTGATCAAGTGATAAACATAAGTTAACCATGTCGCGAGCACCGAACATACCATTATCCATAATTACTGGGCGTTTTACAATTGATTCAACTTGTAAAATAGCCGCTTGTGGATAATTAATAATACCCATAGATTGAACAGAACCGAATGATCCTGTGTTATTAATTGTAAATGTTCCACCTTGCATTTCGTCCGCTTTTAACGATTTCGTACGTACTTTTCCTGCAAGCTCTGTAATTTCACGAGCGATACCTTTAATCGTCTTCTCATCCGCGTGTTTAATTACTGGTACAAATAGTTCGTCCTCTGTTGCAACAGCGATAGAAAGGTTAATATCTTTCTTCTGAACGATCTTATCGCCAGCCCACATTGAATTGATTTGAGGATACTCTTTTAACGCTTGCGCTACTGCTTTTACGAAGAAAGCAAAGAACGTTAAATTAAAGCCTTCGCGCTTTTTGAAATCACCTTTAATTGAATTACGGTATGACACAAGGTTTGTCACATCTACTTCAATCATCATCCAAGCATGTGGTGCTTCGTGTTTACTACGTAACATGTTCGCTGCAATTGCTTTACGCACACCTGTTACTGGAATTTCGATATCGCCAGGCATTGTTGGTACAGAAACTGGTTTTGCAGCTTCTACTTTTTGTGCTACTGGCTCTGCTTTTGGTGCTTCTGGACGCGCTTCTACTACTGCTGCTACCGCTTCCTCTTTCTTCGCACCTGCTTGCGGAATATTTCCAGATTCCACTAGCTTTAAAATATCTTTACGAGTGATACGGCCATTTGCTCCCGTACCTTCTACTAAATCTAAATCAACATTATGCTCACCTGCAAGTTTTAAAACAGCTGGTGAAAAACGTGGTTTTCCATCAGTTGGTTGTTTTACTTTCGGTGCTTTTTCAGACGTAGCTACTTCTGACTTTGGTTCTTCTTTTGTTTTTTCCTCAACAGCTGTCGCTGCTACTTCATCTGCGCCTTCTACTTGAATAACACAAACTACTTCACCTACAGCTAACGTCTCACCTTCACCAGCAATTAATTCTTTCACAATACCAGTGAAAGAAGATGGTACTTCAGCATTTACTTTATCAGTCATTACTTCTGCAAGTGGATCATACTTGTTTACATGATCGCCAACATTAACGAGCCATTTACTAATTGTACCCTCTGTAACGCTCTCCCCGAGCTGAGGCATTGTGATATTTTCTACAGCCATGTATAGTCCCCCCGATTAAAATTCCGCAAGTTCACGCATTGCTTTTTCAACTTTATCTGGATTTACCATAAAGAATTTTTCCATTGTTGGTGCATATGGCATTGCTGGAACGTCTGGACCCGCAAGACGTGCGATTGGCGCATCTAAATCAAACAGACAGTTTTCAGCAATAATTGCTGCCACTTCACTTATAATACTTCCTTCTTTATTGTCCTCTGTTACAAGAAGAACTTTACCTGTTTTAGAAGCTGCTTCAATGATTGCTTCTTTATCTAATGGATATACAGTACGTAAATCAAGAACATGTGCAGAGATGCCATCTTGCGCTAACTTTTCAGCTGCTTGAAGAGCAAAGTGAACACATAATCCGTACGTGATAACAGTAATATCATCACCTTCGCGTTTTACATCTGCTTTTCCGATTGGTAATACGTAATCATCCTCTGGCACTTCACCTTTAATTAAGCGATATGCACGCTTATGCTCAAAGAATAATACTGGATCTTCATCACGAATTGCTGCTTTTAATAAACCTTTTGCATCATACGGTGTAGAAGGAATGACAATTTTTAAACCTGGTTGGTTCGCAAACATCGCTTCCACAGATTGTGAATGATACAATGCACCGTGAACACCGCCGCCAAATGGCGCACGAATTGTAACTGGACAAGTCCAATCGTTATTAGAACGATAACGAATTTTTGCTGCCTCAGAAACAATTTGGTTTACTGCTGGCATGATGAAATCAGCAAACTGCATTTCAGCGATTGGACGCATACCATACATTGCCGCACCAATTGCTACCCCAGCAATTGCAGATTCTGCAAGCGGTGCATCAAGCGCACGATCTTCACCAAATTGATCATATAATCCGTGTGTCGCTTTAAATACGCCACCTTTTTTACCAACATCTTCACCTAAAACAAATACTTTCTCATCGCGTTCCATTTCTTCGCGCATTGCTAATGTAATAGCATCAATATAAGACATTACAGCCATGAAACGTTCCCCCCTATTCTGCGTATACGTGCTTCAATGCATCTTCAGGTGCTGCATACGGAGCATTTTCTGCATATTCTGTTGCTTCATTTACGATATGCATAATTTCGTCTAACATTTGTTTTTCAAATTCCTCAGTTAACACGCCAGCTTCTTTTAAATAAGCTGCAAATGTTATGATTGAATCTTTTTTCTTTGCTTCTTCTACTTCTTCTTTATCACGATAAACACGATCATCGTCGTCACTAGAATGTGCTGTTAAACGATATGATACTGTTTCAATTAAAGTTGGGCCTTCACCACGACGGCCGCGGTCTGCTGCCTCTTTTACAGCTTTATATACTGCAAGTGGATCGTTTCCGTCTATTGTATATCCAGGCATTCCGTAACCAATTGCACGGTCTGATACGTTTTTACATGCTAATTGTTTTTCAACTGGAATAGAGATTGCGTATTTATTATTTTCACACATGAAAATAACAGGTAGTTTGTGTACACCAGCAAAGTTTGCCCCTTCATGGAAGTCACCTTGGTTTGAAGAACCTTCTCCAAATGTAACGAACGTTACTAAATCTTTCTTTTCCATTTTTCCAGCTAATGCAATACCAACTGCATGTGGTACTTGCGTTGTTACTGGAGATGATCCTGTCACAATACGATTTTTCTTTTGACCGAAGTGACCAGGCATTTGACGACCACCAGAGTTTGGATCTCCAGCTTTCGCGAAAGCAGACAACATAAGCTCTTTAGCCGTCATACCGAACGCTAGTACAACACCCATATCACGGTAGTATGGTAATGCATAATCTTTCTCTCTATCAAGAGCGAATGCTGCTCCAACTTGTGCAGCCTCTTGTCCTTGACAAGAAATTACGAATGGAATTTTACCCGCACGGTTTAATAACCACATACGTTCGTCGATTTTACGTGCAAGTAACATCGTACGGAACATTTCTAATACTTGCTCATCACTTAAGCCAAGCTCTTCATGGCGCTTTTCTTTTACTTCTGCCATTTTTCATAACCTCCTAAATCCACATTTTTATGCGTGTAACGCTTTTCCATCTACAGCTAATGCCGCTTCACCAATCGCCTCAGATAATGATGGATGCGGATGAATTGTATGTGCTACTTCCCACGGTGTTGCATCAAGTACTCTTGCAAGACCAGCTTCAGAAATCATATCTGTTACATGTGGTCCAATCATATGAACACCAAGAATGTCATTTGTTTCTTCATCAACTACAAGTTTTACGAAACCATCTGATTCGCCGTATACAAGTGCTTTTCCGATTGCCCGGAATGAGAACTTACCTACTTTTAACTTATAGCCTTTTTCTTTCGCTTCTTGTTCTGTTAAACCGACAGAAGCAACTTCTGGACTGCTATATACGCATTTTGATACCATAGAGTAATCAATTGGTGTAACTTCTTTACCAGCAATATGTTCTACTGCAACAATTCCTTCATGAGAAGCAACGTGAGCAAGTTGTAAGCCGCCGATTACATCTCCGATTGCGTAAATATGAGATTCTTTCGTTTGATAAAACTCATTTGTTTGAATGTATCCTTTTTCCACAACGATATCCGTATTCTCTAAACCAATATTTTGCGTATTGGCTTGTCTTCCTACAGATACAAGCATTTTTTCTGCTTTAAATTCTTTATTCTCACCGTTATGTTCAGCTTGAATTGTTACTCCGTTATCTTTTACCAATGTTTCTGGTAATACTTTTGCACCAGTTACCACTTTAATACCTTTTTTCTTGAATAGACGTTGCATTTCTTTTGAAACGTCCTGATCTTCTAGTGGTAATATCGTTTTCGCATACTCTAATACTGTAACTTCTACACCGAAGTCAGCAAGCATAGATGCCCACTCAATACCGATTACACCGCCACCAACGATAATAATTGAGCTAGGAAGCGTTTCCATTTTTAGGGCATGATCGGAAGACATTACATACTCTCCGTCTAATTCTAAACCTGGTAATGAATTCGGACGAGAACCTGTTGCAACAAGTACATTTTTTGGAATTAACATTTCATTCTCTTCTCCACTTGCAAGTTCAACTGAAATTGTCCCTGGCATTGGAGAGAAAATAGATGGGCCAAGAATACGGCCGATACCTTCAAACACATCAATTTTACCTTGTTTCATTAAGTGTTGAACACCTTTATGAAGTTGCGTTACAATCTTCTCTTTACGCTCTTGCACTTTCGCAAAGTTTAGTTCTACATTACTTGCAATAACTCCGAACTCTTCGCTTTTTTTAGCAGTTGCGTATACTTCCGCACTACGTAAAAGAGCTTTACTAGGAATACATCCTTTGTGCAAACAAGTACCACCAAGATTTTCTTTTTCAACAAGTGCAGTTTTTAAACCTAGTTGTGATGCTCGAATAGCAGCAACATATCCACCAGTACCGCCGCCAACGATGACTAAATCATATTCTCTTGCCATTATCTCAACCCCTAGCTACTGTTTGTTTTTCTCGTACAACATACTCTTTCGGCGCTTCTTCTTCACGTAATACACGAAGTGCTCCTTCTGCTAATGCTTGTAATTCATCTTCCCCTGGATGTACGATAACATCTGCAATCCAGTCAACACGTTCTTTTATTTCATCAACAAGAATTTTACTGTACGCAAGTCCACCAGTTAAAACGATTGCATCAATTTTCCCGTGAAGTACAGCGCTAGCTCCGCCAATCTCTTTTGCAACTTGATATGCCATTGCTTTATAAATAAGAGTTGCTTCCGGATCACCTTTTTCAACCATTTGTTCTACTTTGATCGCATCATTTGTACCGATTAGGCTTACAAGTCCACCTTGTCCAACAAGTTTTTTAACCATTTCGTCACGGTAATACTCACCAGAGAAACACATCTCCACTAATTGCCCTACCGGTACTGTACCCGCACGCTCTGGACTAAATGGGCCTTCTCCGTTTAAACCGTTATTCACATCAATAACTTTTCCTTTTTTATGAGCACCAACTGTAATACCGCCACCCATATGTGTAACTAATAAATTTAAATCCTCGTATTTGTGATTTAATTCTTCAGCCACTTTACGAGCAACTGCTTTTTGGTTTAATGCATGGAAAATACTTTTACGTTCCATACCAGCAATACCACTTATACGAGCAACCGGCTCCATTTCATCTACAACGACAGGATCTACTATAAATGCCGGAATATTTAATCCAGAAGCGATTTCATATGCTAAAATGCCTCCAAGGTTTGAAGCATGATGACCGCTAAACCCATTTTTCAAATCTTCTAACATCGAATCGTTTACTGTGTATGTTCCGCCTTCGATTGGACGAAGTAATCCCCCACGTCCACAAACTGCGTTTAACTTTGAAATGTTAATACCGTGAGAATGTAGAACTTCTAAAATCGTTTCTTTGCGAAACTCATATTGATCGATAATTCTCTTATATTTTCCAATTTGTTCTTCGTCATGACGAATAGTTTCTTCTAAAACGGGCCTTTCATTATCAAAAACACCAATTTTTGTGGATGTACTACCCGGATTAATAACAAGAATTCGATTTAAAGACACTGTTGCTACCTCCACTAATAAATTCAAAAGGAGGTGGAAACCTCATAAGAGGTAACCACACCTTTTGTAAAAGTAATATATGAATGATTAGCGACGGCTAATAATGTCGTGACCGTTGCGTAAGTATGTGCTACGAGAGTTTTTCAAGCTTGCAATGCGCTCTTCAGCTAAACGATCTGCTGCTACATAAGTTGCAATGCCATCGCGTTTTGAAATTTCGATTACTTTTGCAATTGTGTCATAAATAGACTCAACACGTTTTAGTGCACGTTCTCTATTGTATCCATATAATTCGTCTGCTACGTTAATTACACCACCAGCATTAATAACATAGTCTGGTGCGTATACAATACCCATTTCATGAATCATGTCGCCGTGACGATTTTCTTTTAATTGGTTATTTGCAGAACCTGCGATTACTTTTGCTTTAAGTTGTGGAATAGTTTCGTCATTAACTGTTGCGCCTAATGCACATGGTGCGTAAATATCACATTCAACACCGTAAATTTCATTTGGCTCAACTGCTGATGCACCGAATTCTTCTACCGCGCGTTGTACAGCTTCTTTATTAATATCTGTAACGATTAATTTTGCTCCTTCAGCATGTAAATGTTTGCATAGGTGATACGCTACGTTACCAACACCTTGAACAGCAATTACTTTTCCTTCTAAATTATCAGTACCGAAAGCCTCTTTCGCAGCTGCTTTCATACCACGATAAACACCGTATGCAGTTACTGGAGATGGGTTACCAGAAGAACCGAATGATGGTGAAATACCTGTTACAAAATCAGTTTCTTCGTGAATAATATCCATATCATCTACTGTTGTACCAACATCTTCAGCTGTAATGTAACGTCCGTTTAGTCCTTGAATGTATCGTCCTAATGCACGGAACATCGCTTCGCTCTTATCTTTACGTGGATCACCGATAATTACTGTTTTCGCACCACCTAAGTTTAAGCCGGCTGCTGCGTTTTTGTATGTCATCCCTTTTGCAAGACGCAATGCATCTTCAATCGCCGCTTCTTCAGAATCATATGTCCACATTCTTGTTCCACCAAGAGCTGGTCCAAGTGTTGTATCATGAATTGCGATGATTGCTTTTAAACCAGATTCTTTATCTTGACAAAATACTACTTGCTCATAATCATATTTTTCTAAGTATTCGAAGATTTCTAATGTCATTGTCGTTTCCCCCTAGTGTTTTACCCTGTTTGGTTTATTTTGAAGCAGTCGTAACTGCCAATGCTAATGAATATACTTTTGTTTCTGCTGAATCAGCACGAGATGTTAAAACAATCGGTGCTTTTGCGCCAGCAATCATAGCTCCTACTTTTGCATCCGCAAAGTATACGAGTGATTTGTATAGCACATTTCCAGCTTCAATCGTTGGGACGAGTAAAATGTCTGCTTTACCTGCTACATCACTTACTATGCCTTTATGTTCTGCTGCAATTTGTGATACTGCATTATCTAAAGCAAGTGGTCCATCAACGACACAATTTTTAATTTGTCCGCGGCGATTCATTTGAGTTAACATCGCGGCATCAATTGTCGCTTGCATCGCAGGATTCACAACCTCTACTGCTGCAATTGGTGCTACCTTTGGCAAATCTATTCCTATTGCCTGGGCAACTTCTACAGTATTCTGTATAATAGCAGCTTTTTGTGTTACATCAGGTGCAATGTTCATCGCTGCATCCGTAACAAAGATAAGACGATCGTAATTTGGAACTTCAAATGCTGCAACGTGTGAAAGTGCGCTACCTTTACGAAGTCCCCACTCTTTATTTAATACAGCTTTCAAAATATTTGCTGTTGGGATGTTTCCCTTCATAAGCACATCTGCTTCGCCATTTCTTACAGCTTTAACAGAAAGTTCTGCAGCCTCAGCACTTGACGCTGCTGCAATCACTTCAATGTGTTCTGAAGTTTGTAAACCATGTTCTTGTAGCATCCCCATTATTTTTTCTTGATTTCCATATAGACGAAATTGAGCTAGCTGTAATTTAATTGCTTTCGCTACAGCTTCAATTACTTCATGATCTTCAGCTACTGCTACAGCCACAGTTTTTTTAGGCTGTCCTGCTGCTTGATCAATTAAGTGTTCTAACTTCATATTTTGTAATCAACCCTTTCCGTCGTCCCTCGTCTATTTATAAAGCAAATACCGTGCCAACTTTCAAAAGTGGTCTTACCAATAATGAAAACGCATTCAAAATGCAGTAAAATCAATACTTTGGAAAATAACAAAACATTCTGTCTTGTTATGTCGCTTTTTGTATACCATGCAATAAATTGCACGGTACGCAATTTATTGCATGCTATTTTTTGCACAGTCATACTTTTCTAGCTTGTAATATAAATTTCGAACCGAAATTCCTAATGCTCTTGCGGTTTTTGTTTTATTTCCATCAAACCTCTCTAAACATTCATGAATGATATGCCCTTCAAACTCTGTCACTAATTGTTCAAGTGGCTTTTCTTCTAATTCAGGTAATAAGTTATTTTGTTTTACCTCAGTCTGCTCTTCTGTATGTAAAGGTGGTAAATGATGGACATCAATATATATTTCGTTATAATTCATAAAGATAATAGCTCGTCCTAAAATGTTTTCAAGCTCCCTCACATTTCCTGGCCATTCATATGATTGTAAATATGAAATAGCCGAATCAGTGAGCCCCTCTACATTCCGACCATAATCTTGGTTAATTTTTTGAATCAATCTGTCTGCAATTGCCGGTATATCTCCTTTTCGCTGACGAAGAGACGGAATGTGAATTGGAATTTTATTTAATCGATAATATAAATCCTCTCTAAACTCTCCTTCTAGAATGCCCCTTTCTAAATTCACATGTGTCGCTGCAATTACCCGGACATTTATAGGTATCGCTTTCGTTCCACCAACTTTTACAATTTCTTTTTCTTGCAACACGCGAAGGAGTTTCGCTTGCGTATTTGCAGACAATTCTCCTATTTCATCTAAAAAGATACTACCGTTATTCGCTTCCTCAAAAAAACCTCGTTTTCCGCCTCTTTTTGCTCCTGAGAATGCACCTTCCTCATAACCGAATAATTCACTTTCTAATAAAGTCTCGGAAATAGCAGCACAGTTTACCCGGACGAATTTATTATATTTTCGATTACTTCCATTATGAATTGCATGTGCAAACAATTCTTTACCCGTTCCAGATTCTCCGCGTAGTAATACTGTTGCTGGTGTATTCGCTCCAAGTTTCGCCTGTTCAATAGCGGCCGTTGTTTCATCTGAATTCCCGACAATGTCATCAAATGAATATTTCGCTTCTAACGTTCGAATAATTTGCCTTGCTCTATTCAATTCATTTGTTAACTTTTGAATTTCTGATACGTCACGAATTACACCAACGCTTCCTTTCAATATCCCATCCACTATAACTGGCGCTACGTTTACAATTACATCACGCTTCTTTTGTCCAATCTTCATATGTATTCCGCGTACCGCCCTACGCGTTCGAAGTACTTTCATATGCATACTTTCACCTTCTACAATATCAGTTGTAGCCGGTTTCCCAATAATGTCCTCTTCTGTTAAACCTGTTAATTTCGTATAGGCAGGGTTAATTACTAATCCTCTTCCCTTTTCATCCACGACCGAAATTGCTTCCTCAGACGAGTTGATAATCGCCTCAAGTAACGTTTGAATCTCCTTTAAATCTGTAACTTCTTCCGCAAGATCTACAACCTCTGTTATATCTTTAAAAATCGCAAATGCTCCTTGTACCTCTCCTCCCTCTTTTAATATTGGAATACGGGTTGTAATAATTTTCTTTTCATTTTCTAATGTCAGTTCATAATTTACTTCTATTTGTTTCGTACGTATAATACGAAGCAACTTACTAGTCGGAATAACTTCTAAAATATATTTCCCTACCGCATCTTCTTTTTTATATCCGATAATACGCTCTGCACTTTTATTAAATAGGCGGACTTGTCCCTCTCGATCAATCACAATCATACCGTCATGCGTAGAATTTAAAATTAAATCCCCTTGCTGCGTCTGTTCTTCTAACTTTCCAATTAAACCTTCCTTCTCATGTGCTAATCTCGTAACAATTTTCGCAATATCACCTGGTATAAGAAGAGTATCTTTATGCTTTTTCTTTATTAAATCTTTATGTAAATCATCGTCACCCGTCATATCAAACATTACATCAATATGCATAGAAAGAAACGGCGTTACACTCTCTCCAATTGTAACCCCATATTCCTTAGCCATTTGTAATCCCTTTGCTATCGGATTTATATCAATAATTCCTATAATTTGAAATATATTTGAACTTTGTAACAGATTCAGCAGTGTACTACCACCTTCACCTGCACCAACAATTAAAACTTTTTGTTTCATATATTACACTTCCTCTCGAAGTATCTCTGCAAAATTTTTCACACCCTTATCTTACTCGTTCAGCCCCCTCTTGACAAACCCCCTTTTCATATAACATCATTGAAATAAACAAAATAATCTGAAAAGGAGCGTTTATATGCAGCGTTACCTTGCTCTATCATTAGCACTCATCCCTATTTCATTAGCTGTATTTGGCATTAAGTTAATGAGAGATACTGTATTCGGGATTCTATTTCCTCCACTCTCTATACTGTGGTTACAATTTTTAATTGGCGCTCTCTGCTTCGCGCTCGGGTTTTATATCTTCGGAGGCTTCGTCTTACACCGAGACCGTAAACGAAATAAAGTACAAGCTCGCTTTAAAAGATAGGAAAGCTCCACTATTTATAAATAAAAAATGAGACCGTTACACGCGGTCTCATTTTTTTATTGGCAATAACATTCTTGCCGTTTCAGGATAATCAGTAATAATCGCCGAAATATTCATATCAAAATATTTACGCATAAGCGTTTCTTCATTAATTGTATAAGGGCGAACCTCTACACCACTCTCCATCGTTAATTCAGCAACAGCATCTTGAAGATAACGATAATTAGGGTGCACTGCTGTAGCGCCCATTTTTTTCGCATACGCCCACGGACTATGCAAACCTTCGCGATATAAAATCGCTGTTTGAATATCAGGAGCCATCATATGACACCTTTTCATACTGTAGTGATTAAATGAAGAAAATATAACACGATCTTCTAGATTACATTTCCGTACAAGCGTTATAACTTCTTCCTCTAAACCTCTGTATGGAATTTTATTATTTTTCAGTTCAATATTAAGTAGCAACTCTGTTTTATCAATCCATTCTAACACCTCTTCTAAAAGAGGTATTTTACAAAAGCCTACTTTATCACCGAATTTATAGCTCGCATCTAATTTACATAAATCCTCATATAAATAATTACGAACCGCACCTTTTCCACTTGTTGTCCGGTCCACTGTTTCATCATGAATGACGACAACTTTTCCATCTTTCGTTAATTGAACATCAAGCTCAATTCCATCTGCTCTAAAAGATTCAGCTGCTTCAAATGAAATCATTGTATTTTCTGGGTATGTTCCCGCTGCACCACGATGTGCAAATATAAGAGTCATCCTCACTCCCCCAATCTTATGCTATACTATACGAAAAAGGAGGTACTTCTATGAGACCATTACAAATTTCTCCAGACACTGCAGTCCGCCTATCAAAAGCATTAGGTGTTCCACTTGAACAACTTATGCATATGCCGCAGCACATTCTAATTCAAAAGTTAGTTGAATTAGAAAAACAAAATAAAGACGAAGAATAATACAGTCCTGTTTTGCAGGGCTTTTTATTATTTTCTATTATATCACGGATGACTTCCCTACTAAAATCCTTTAACAGATGTACTACGATGCGATTTAGCCGTTCCTTCATCATTTAATAATGAATTACATCTTTTCTTTTTTGTTACACGTCATAAAGAAAGCAGACTATTTATTTATAAGTCCCATTGCGTCCTTAAGACACGATAATAAAAAAACTAGAAGCCCCTTATATTATTTTTTATTGAACGTGCGGAGTATCCCCTGATTCGTACAGTTCTTTCGCTTTTTCCTCCCCGAATGTAGTTAAAATATAATGTTGCTCTTCTGCCGCATCCATCGCTCTAGTCGCTTTACAAGTGCTACCTTCTTGGGTATCCGAGAAATAATTGTGATCTTCTACAATTTGACTAAAATCTTTTTTCGCCCATCTATCAGCAATCTCTAAAAGCTCATTTTTTTCGCAAAGCCACTCTTATTTATGATATTTTTTAATTTTTCAGCATTATTTTGAATCATTAGAATGGATTCTGATTTTCGTTCTGCCACTACTTTTTGATGAGTCATATGATGCATCACTGTAATGACTTCGCTTTCAGTAGAATTTTCAGTAACATACACATCAACAAAGACTCCATCTACCTCTCTACCTACTATCGTTGGATCTTCTTTTTTATCTATTTGAGCATTCACTTCTTTATCTACTGGATTATCGGCAAGTTCTAACATTCCAAATGTAACTGCACCAGCAAGAACTCCCATAGCTGCTACTATTCCTAGCCAAGTTAATATTTTATTTTTCATTCCCCTTCTCCCTATCAATACCTATTTAATTATCTTATAAAAAAACTCACTTATATGTAATATTACTAAAAACAGGATTTATCTTCCATGATATCAAATGATCTCTTGTTCTCAATAAAATAAAAAGACCAACGAATTCTAAAATTCATTGGTCATTAAATAAAAAGTTCATTGGTTTTACATTTAATATCGAGTATAAATTTAAAGAATGATTAAGCTTTACTAAAACTTAAATCCCTTACTATCTTTACTCTCAGCTAGCCTTATGTTCAAGTCTAAGCTTATCCGCAACCATAGCGATGAACTCGGAATTCGTAGGTTTTGCTTTTGACATGGATACTGTATAACCGAATAAGGACGAAATAGAATCAATATTCCCACGACTCCATGCTACTTCAATTGCGTGACGGATTGCACGCTCGACGCGGCTTGCTGTTGTATTATATTTCTTCGCGATATCTGGATACAATACTTTCGTAATAGATCCAAGTAATTCGATATCATTGTACACCATAGAGATTGCTTCCCTTAAGTACATATACCCTTTAATATGAGCAGGTACACCGATTTCATGAATGATACTCGTAATGCTCGCGTCTAAGTTTTTCGGTTTTCCATCTATTGTAGTTGCTGAACGGAAAGATGGAAGTGGACGTTTAATGGTAGCGTTCGCCTTACCGCTCACTTGACGAATATGACTCGTTAAATTCTCCATATCAAATGGTTTTAATATGAAATATGAAGCACCTAAGTCAACTGCTTTTGTCGTCACATCTTCTTGTCCAAATGCTGTCAACATAATTACGCTAGGCTGTCTTAGCCTTTCAATATTTCGCATTTTCTCTAGTACAGCTAAACCATCTAAATGTGGCATAATAATGTCTAAAACAAGTACATCCGGCTGCTTATCATTTAATAAATTTAAACACTCTTGACCATTATAAGCAGTACCGATTACTTCCATATCATCTTGAGCAGCTACGTAACTCTCTAGCATTGATACTAATTCTTTATTATCATCCACAAGACAGACTTTAATTTTCTCCACAGCTTTTCCTCCCTTACCGAATCGATTCTCCGACATGTGTATCCTTCTAGGCTACATGAATTGTTCGACAATTGTGTGAAAATTCCCTTTTAAAGTTTGTTACTTTCCGATAAAATCACAAAAAAATATGTTTATCGTTCATTTATTCCCTTTCGCAACACATTCCATCATAGAAATACAACGAAACGTTCAACCCTTTTCTTTTATTTTACAACAAAAAACACCTCTTGCGGAGCTTTTACAAAATTTCAACGAATTTTTCAACAGAAAAGCGAGCTAATTAATAATTAGCTCGCTTTTCTTTCTTGTTCATAAATGTTAATTCCAGCCTCATGTAACATCCATTCAATATGAACACCATATCCTGATGTTGGATCATTTACAAATACATGTGTAACAGCACCAATTACTTTCCCGTTTTGTACAATTGGACTTCCGCTCATGCCTTGTACGATACCACCCGTTTTCGCTAATAAACGTTTGTCTGTTACTTTTATTACCATGCCTTTTGTAGCTGGAAACTTTTGCGGTACTGTACTTACAACTTCAATATCAAACGCTTCCACTTTATCTTTATCAATAACTGTTAATATTTTTGCCGGTCCCTCTTTTACTTGATGAGATAGTGCAATAGGCATCGCTTTATCCATTACGCCATTTGGTATATTTGTATTTAATTTCCCGAATATACCAAATGGACTATTTATTGTAATATTACCAATCACTTCACGATCTGGTGAGAACCTCGCTAATTTCTCTCCTGGATTCCCATGACTACCTCTTTCAATTGATGTAACTGTCGAACGCATAATTTGTCCATCTTCGACTTGAATCGGCTTTTTCGTATCGTTATCAGAAATGACATGACCAAGTGCCCCATATTTCATAGAATCAGGATGAACAAATGTCATTGTTCCGATTCCAGCTGCCGAATCACGAATATATAAACCAATACGATAAGACGATTCTCCACTGTCTTTTTGTGGTGTTAACTTAGTGCGAATATGTTTTCCATCTCTTAACAAAACAAGATTAAGCGGTTCACCTGTTTCACCACTATTATGAATAAATGGTGCTACATCACTCATCCTTTCAATTGTTTTACCATTAATTTCAGTAATCATATCTCCAATTTGCACACCAGCTGTTTCACCAGGAGATACTTTCCCTTTTTCAGTTTGAATTAAATGATGGCCTACAACAAGTACCCCTTTTGTATTTAACTTCACACCAATTGATTGTCCACCTGGAATAACTTTAAAATCTTTCAATACTTTCACATTTACTTTTTTCACTGGAAAACCAGCAAGCTGAAACACCATATCTGCTTCACCATTTTGATGAGGATTTACCATAAGTCCTTGTTTTCGTTCATTGGAACTTACTGTAAACACATGACGATCTGTAGATGAAGCTTGAAAAACTGGTAATGAAGCTATTTCTGATTGTTGCCCTTCAAAAACAACAAGTTGCTTCGGGGATGAAATAAACGTCCGAAGCGGTTTAAAACACCCAATAAAAACTAAAGAAACAAGGAGACAAAGACCTATTATTTTGCGAAATCTTTCTAATCTCAATTTGTTCACTCTCCTCGCTCCTACCCCACATTCAGCCTCTTGGCTTCACTTTTTAATCTCTCCTTGCAGTGCTTTATTTATAACCGGAAGAATTAAGAAATCATTATTTGAGAAAAAAAGCTATCCATTACTGGATAGCCTCTGCTGTCTGTTTAAAATGATGCGCTTGCGTAAGTAATTCTTTCGCATGTTCTGTCGTTAAATCTGTAATTTCCACACCAGAAATCATTCGAGCTATTTCTGTTACTTTATCCTCCATAGTTAAAACGGTAACTGATGTAATTGTCCGATCATTCGCTACTTGTTTTCGAATAAATAAATGTGAATCCGCCATTGAAGCTACTTGAGGTAAGTGCGTAATACAAAGTACTTGCGAGTTTACTGATACTCGATAAATTTTTTCCGCAATAGCCTGTGCAACCCGACCACTTACACCAGTATCCACTTCATCAAAAATAACAGATGCAACACCTTGATGCTTAGAAAAAATGCTTTTTAAAGCTAAAATAATACGAGATAACTCTCCGCCAGAAGCGACCTTTGAAAGTGGTTTTAGCGGCTCACCTGGATTTGTTGAAATATAAAATTCCACATGATCGTAGCCATCCGCCGTAAGTCTTACCGGGGCACCCTCAACAAGAGGCTCTTCAGCATTTCCTTCTCTCTTCATGATTCTCACTTCAAATTTTGTTTTCTCCATATATAATTCTTTTAATTCCTGATGAATGGCATTTGTAAGATGCTCTGCAAGCTCATGACGCATATTACTTAACGACGTTGCTTCTTGCAGAATAACACTTTCTAATTCCTTTAATTGCTTCTTCGTCGTTTCAATATGAACGTCTTTATTTTCAATCGTAAAAATTTCTTGTTCAATTTTATCAGCATACGCTAAAATCTCTTCTACATTATTTCCATATTTTCTCTTTAGCATACGAATTTCATTTAAACGCGTTTCAATTTCGTCTAAACGCTTCGGATCATATTCCATCATATCGAGCTTTTCTCTAAGTTGATATGCAACTTCTTCTAATAAGTAGTAGCTATTTGCAATTGAATCATGATTTTCTTGATAAACTTCATCTAAATGTGTAATACTCTCCATTTGTCCCATTGCGCTTCGTACATTATCTAACCCTTGTCCGTCAGCGCTTAATGAGCGATATGCATCGCCTAATGCTTTATAAATTTTTTCAAAATTAGAAATTCGCAATCGTTCTTCAGTTAATTCAATTTCTTCATCCATCTTTAAATCCGCCTTACTGATTTCTTCATGCTGGAATTGAATTAAATCTAAGCGATGCGCCATTTGTTGTTCATTCTCACTTAACGATTTTAACTGTTTTTTTAATTTCTCATAGTCAGCGTATACATTTTGATATATACCCAATTGTTTAACAATGCGATCTCCATCAAAATGATCAAGCATAAATAGATGACGCTCTTCATTCATTAAATCTTGTGTTTCGTGCTGCCCATGAATATCAACAAGTGTTTTTCCAATTTCCTTTAATATACTAAGGGTGACCAGTTTCCCATTTACACGACATACACTTTTTCCGTTTGCAGCGATATCACGCTTCAAAATAATCATGCCGTCTTCTATTTCTATATCCAACTCTTCTGCCTTTTCAATACACGGATGCTTATCATCTTCTACATAAAATAGCCCTTCTATCTCAGCTTTTTCTGTTCCGTATCGAACAAATTCCGCTGAACCACGGCCACCTACAAGTAAACTAATCGCATCAATAATAATCGATTTTCCGGCCCCTGTTTCACCACTTAAAACCGTTAACCCTTTTTGAAAAGAAATATTTAATGCCTCAATAATAGCAAAGTTTCTAATCGATAATTCCGATAACAATGCCCCATTCACCTCGTTATAAACTAATCCCCTATTAAGGGCTTTTCTCAGTTCTTCATTCAAATAGTCAAACTATATGTTTGTATGTATAAATTACTTTTCTAACCGCTCCATTGTACCAAACATTCGTTTTACGGGTCAATCCACCTATTTTCTAATTTTATTCAAAGAAAATATTATATTACAATTAAGAATTCACATTTTTAACCAATAAAAAAATCCTGTTCACTTTCCACTTTACAGAGGAAAGTAAACAAGATTTTTTTTACAACATATTTAAGAAACGATCAGAGACAACACCTGTATCTTCAGGTGTACGGCAAATAATTAAGCAAGTATCATCACCACAAATGGTTCCGATGATCTCATCCCACTCTAAATGATCAATAAGTGCTCCAAGTGAATGAGCGTTACCAGGCAGTGTTTTTAGCACAAGCATATGTCCTGCCGTGTCTAATTTTACAAATGAATCCACTAGATTGCGTTTTAATTTTTGTAACGGGTTAAATCGTTGATCTGCTGGCAAGCTATATTTATAGCGCCCATCATGTAATGGCACTTTCACTAAGTGCAGTTCTTTAATATCGCGCGATACTGTTGCTTGCGTTACATTAAATCCCTCATTACGTAAAATATCAACTAATTCATCTTGTGTTTCAATTTCTTTGTTCGCAATAATTTCCCTGATTTTAATATGGCGCTGACCTTTATTCATACATTTGCACCTCACACTATCTCTTACCATAGTTTAAACATTGGTATACTTCACTTATTTATGTTAACTTATAATTCGTTGCTTGTACACAATTGTTTTTACAATCATTATACAATTACAACAAAAAGAGGAACAACATATGTTATTCCCCTTTTCCTTTTTGTTTTAGGACATCATGCGCCTCTGTAACTACTTGCTCAACAGAAACTGGAGAATGATTTTCGCCATTCTCACGTTCACCATGCCATTTCAGATGAACTAAAAATTCAATATTACCATCCCCGCCCGTAATTGGTGAGAATGTTAAACCTTCTACGTCGTATCCTTCTTTTATAGCAAAGTCGACAATCATTTCTACGACAGCCTCATGTACTTTTCGATCACGAACGATACCTTTTTTCCCAACTTGCTCTCTTCCAGCTTCAAACTGTGGTTTAATTAACGCTGCTACATCCCCATTAGGCATAAGCATTGTTTTTAAAACCGGCAGTATAAGCTTTAATGATATAAATGAAACATCGATACTAGCAAATTGCGGTAAACCACGGTCTAAGTCTGCTGGTGTCACGTAACGGAAGTTTGTCCGTTCCATTACGACAACACGCTCATCTTGACGCAATTTCCACGCAAGTTGATTGTATCCTACATCTAATGCATAAGATAATTTCGCTCCGTTTTGAAGCGCACAATCTGTAAAGCCACCAGTTGATGAACCAATATCTATCATAACTTTATCTTGTAAATCCAGGTGAAATGTCTCTAATGCCTTTTCAAGTTTATAACCACCACGGCTTACATACGGCATAACTTGTCCCTTCACCGTAATCTCTGTATCTTGTGGGATCTTCTCTCCTGGCTTATCAAGTCTCATCTCATTCGCATATACAAGTCCGGCCATAACGGCGCGTTTTGCTTTCTCACGTGTTTCTATAAGCCCTCGCTCTACTAATAGTACATCTACTCTTTCTTTTTTTGCACTCATTTGTTACGCCCTTTTTTGTTTTGATGGAATCATTGTATGAATACGGTCTACAACAGCATCTGTCGTTAAACCAATTTCTTCTAATAATTTTGTTACACTACCGTGCTCTATGAAACGGTCTGGAATACCCATTCGTTCAATTAACGCACTATGGTACCCGTTCTCAGATGCAAATTCAACTACTCCCGTTCCAAAACCACCAATTAAACAAGCTTCTTCAATCGTTAAAATCGGTATATTTTTCCCTAAGAGATCATGTAAATATGCTTCATCCATCGGTTTAATAAAGCGAGCGTTCACTACTTTTACTGAAACTCCAGCCTTTTCAAGACGCTCAGCTGCTTCCATTGCCATTGGTATTGTCGTACCAAATGTTAAAATAGCCGCTTGTGTACCTTCTTTTAACGTTTCCCAAGTACCGATTGGAATCGCCTTTAATTCTTCATCCATATGAACACCAAGTCCATTACCGCGCGCATAACGTAATGCGATTGGTCCATCTTCATATTGCATCGCCGTATATACTAAATGTTGCCCTTCATTTTCATCTTTCGGCATCATAAGTACCATGTTCGGCAAATGACGTAAGAATGAGATGTCAAATACACCTTGATGCGTTTCACCATCTGCTCCTACTAAACCAGAGCGATCGATTCCGATGAAGACATTTAAATTTTGGCGGCATATATCATGAACAACTTGATCATATGCTCTTTGTAAAAATGTTGAATAAATCGCTAAGAATGGCTTCATTCCTTGCGTTGCCATACCCGCCGCCATTGTTGTAGCATGCTGTTCTGCAATACCTACATCAATCATACGATCGGGGAATTCTTTTTGGAATTTCTCAAGTTTCGATCCAACAGGCATTGCAGGTGTAATTGCAACGATACGCTCATCCGTTCTCGCTAGCTTAAGTACTGTATCACTAACAACAGCACTCCATGCTGGTGCAACTTCTTTCGGTTTAACGAAGTCACCTGATTCAATTTTATAAGGCCCTGTTCCATGCCAAGTTCCAATAACATCACTCTCAGCTGGTTTAAAACCTTTTCCTTTTTTCGTAATAACATGAACAAGCACTGGGCCTTTTGTTTTCTTTGCATATTGCAACGTTTCGAATAACTTTTCATAATCGTGCCCATCAACTGGACCTAAATATGTAAAGCCTAATTCTTCGAAAAAGACACCGGATACTAGTAAATATTTAAGACTATCTTTTATTTTCTCTGCTGTCGCAGCAACTTTCCCACCGACTGCTGGGATTTTCTTTAATATATACTCTAGTTCATCTTTTACCCAATGGTATTTCCCTGCGGTACGTAGACGTCCAAGTACATTATGAAGCGCACCAACGTTTGGTGCAATTGACATTTCATTATCATTCAAAATAACAATCATGTCCGTTTTTTCATGTCCAATATGGTTCAATGCCTCTAAAGCCATTCCGCCGGTTAGAGCACCATCTCCAATGATTGGTATAACATATTCTTTCGTTTTCTTTAAATCACGTGCTAGAGCCATTCCCATTGCAGCAGATAATGATGTCGAGCTATGGCCAGTTTCCCATACATCATGCTCACTCTCGCAACGTTTTGGGAAACCACATAGACCTTGATATTGCCTTAATGTACCGAATTCCTTTGCACGTCCTGTTAAAATTTTATGTACATAGGATTGATGTCCTACGTCCCATAAAAATTTATCTTTCGGACTATCAAATAATTTATGCAGAGCAATTGTGAGTTCTACTACACCTAAATTAGGTGCAATATGTCCACCTGTTTGAGAGAGCTCTTCAATTAAAAACTTACGAATATCCTCACTCAATCCCTCTAGTTCACCGATAGACATATCTTTCAAAAAACTAGGGTTTTGAATTTGCGTTAGATCCACATGGATCACTCACTTTCATTTCATAATCTGTCAACATGTCAAATATTATAAAAAACATTTACACAAAACAAGAAATTATCTTTTTTTTTTTTTTCACCTTGTCCTGCAATTAACCAGTCTATTGCGCCCTAATCCTATTATAAACCATATTTCTTTAGGCGATGAAAAAAATAGCCGCTAACACGAAGTGATAACGGCAATGTAATCTACATATATTTTTGCCAATAACAAGAAAAGAAAAACCTTTTCCTACATTTATATCATAAAATGATGAATGACTCAACAAATGGAAACGCTGTTATATTAGTTATTACGTTTTGCAATCAAATCGCAAATAGATAGTAAATATTCATCTTGTAATTGCAAGGAACGAATAGCACCTTTTGCTTTTGCAATTGTTTCTTCTAAAATATCCTTTGCTCTATCTACAGTAAATAACGTCGTATATGTGCTCTTTTCGTTGGAAACATCACTACCAATCGGTTTTCCAATCTCTTCTTCGGTTCCTTCCACATCTAAAATATCATCTCGAATTTGGAAAGCTAGGCCGATATATTTTGCAAACGCAAGTAACTTTTCTTCTTGTTCTTCTGTGGCATCAGAAAGTATCGATCCTGCAAGTACAGCGAATTCAAGTAGTTTCCCAGTCTTATGCTTATGAATATACTCCAACTCATCAATCGTAAGCTGTTTCCCTTCAGCTTCCATATCTGCCACTTGTCCGCCAACCATTCCTTCTGGTCCTGCCGCTTTTGCAAGCTCAAGTACAAGTCTTACTTTTTTTTCAGCAGAGATTTCCTTTTGTTCATATGCCATAATAACTTGAAAAGCATACGTCAACAAACCATCGCCTGCTAAAACTGCCATCGCTTCACCAAATACTTTATGATTTGTGGGCTTACCTCTTCTTAAATCATCATCATCCATACAAGGTAAATCATCATGAACTAACGAGTATGTATGTATCATTTCAAGAGCACAAGCTGCACCTATTCCAAGATTTTTTTCTTTACCAAACGCTTGTAATGTCGCAAATAAAAGTAACGGGCGGAGACGCTTTCCACCCGCTTCCAAAGAATATGCCATCGCTTCACGAAGTACATTTGGACATTGTAATTCATTTGCATAGCTTACAAGCTTCTCTTCTACGAAAGTTTTACTTTCTTTCAAAAAAGTATCAAAAGCAATAGTCACTATGCTTCATCTCCTAAAGCAGTAAACGGTTCAAGCTCTCCATCTTCCCCAAGAATAACTGCCATTTGTTCTTGTACGTTCTTCAACTTCTCATCACAAAGCTTAGATAATTCCATACCCTCTTTAAAATAAGAAATTGCTTCTTCTAAAGGTACGTCACCTTGCTCTAGCTTAGAAACGAGGTGCTCAAGTTGCGAAATTGCCTCTTCAAAGCTTAATTTATTTTCCATTATTCAATTCACGCTCCTCTATGCCTGATACGCTACAATCTAGTATTCCATCTTGTAATTGAACTGAAACAGCATCTCCAAGGCTGACATCTTTCACACTTTTTAACACTTGCTTCTCTTCATCATATACAAGCCCGTACCCTCTCATCATTACTTTAAGCGGACTTAACGCTTCAAGTTTTTGAGCAGCTCTTACAAAGGCAAATTCTTTCGTTTGAAGTAATGTTTGCATTTCACGTTGCAATTGCTTTTGCAATGTTTCAACCGCTACCTTCGTTTGCATAATTTTTTGAGCTGGGTGGTGCTTCTCTAAATAAAATGAAAGCTGTTTTAACTGATTTACCTTTTTATCAATATAGCGCTCTTTCGCTAAAACAAGCTGTTCTAACGCTCTATCTAATTGCTCTTCTTTTTGCTCATATACTTGTCTTGGATAACGGAACGCATAAGATTTTTGCAATACTTGTAGTTTTTCTTCTTTTTTATGTACTAACTCTCTCATTGCTCTTTGCAATCTTAGAGTTCTTTGTAATACCTTTTCTTGTAACTCTATAATGTTAGGCGCTGCCAGCTCAGCTGCTGCAGTCGGTGTTGGCGCACGTAAATCGGCAACAAAATCCGCAATTGTAAAGTCCGTTTCATGGCCTACTGCCGAAATAATAGGGATCTCACTCTTAAAGATTGCCCTTGCTACCATTTCTTCATTGAAAGCCCATAACTCTTCAATAGAGCCTCCCCCTCGCCCAACGATTAGGACATCTATCTCTCCCATTTCATTCGCTGTACGAATCGCTTGTACAATTGAGGGAGCTGCTGACTCCCCCTGTACAAGTACCGGAAACACAATAACATTTCCAATTGGATAACGACGTTTAATCGTTGTTATAACATCACGAATCGCTGCCCCTGTTGGCGACGTAATCACACCTATTGTTTTAGCATAAGGAGGAATTGTTTTTTTATAAACTTGAGAAAACAAACCTTCTTCCTCTAAACGAACCTTTAATTGTTCGTAAGCTAAATGCAGGTTTCCGACTCCGTCAGGCTGCATGTCTTGAATATAAATTTGATAAGAACCACTCGCCTCGTAAACGGAAATTTTCCCTTTCACAAGTACCTTCATCCCATTTTCAGGTCTGAATTTAATATTACGATTATGACCCGCAAACATAACCGCTGCGATTCTTGCATTTTCATCTTTCAATGTAAAGTACATGTGGCCACGACTATGATTTTTAAAGTTGGAAATTTCACCTTTTAACCAAACAGACTGCAAATGCGGATCATATTCTATTTTTGTTTTTATATAGCGTGTTAACGCTGTAACGGTTAAATATTGTTTTTCCATTTCTCTCTCCTCATAGCCGACTCAAATTATTTACAAACGACACCTGCACGCTTAGCAGATTCAACAGTATTATGAAGAAGCATTGTGATCGTCATTGGACCAACACCCTTTGGCACAGGTGTAATGTAACCTGCAACATCTAACACGTTGTCAAAGTCAACATCACCACAAAGTTTACCTGTTTCTAAACGGTTCACACCAACGTCGATTACAACCGCTCCTTCTTTAATATAATCAGCTGTTACCATTTTAGGTCGTCCAACAGCTACGATTAAAATATCAGCTAACTTCGTTAACTCTTTCATATTTTGCGTTTTAGAATGACAATATGTTACAGTTGCATTTTCATTTAAGAACAATTGCCCCACTGGCTTGCCGACAATATTACTTCTTCCAATTACTACAACATGTTTTCCTGAGATATCAAGATTTGTTTCTTTTACTAATTCTACGATACCGTGCGGTGTACATGGAAGGAATGTATCTTGTCCCGTCATCATACGTCCCACGCTGATTGGGTGAAATCCATCTACATCTTTTTCTGGTGAAATTCTTTCAATGATAGCTTTTTCTTCAATATGTTTTGGTAAAGGTAATTGCACTAAAATGCCATTAATACGGTCATCGCCATTTAAGCGATCGATTTCAGCAAGCAAACGCTCCTCAGTAATTGTTTCAGGAAGTTCAATTAGCTCTGAATAGATTCCTACTTGTTCACAGCCCTTTTCTTTTCCTTTTACATAAGAACGAGATGCTGGATCTTCTCCAACTAGAATAACTGCTAATCCTGGTACAATCCCTTGCTCTTTCAACTTCACAACTTCTTCTGTTAATTGTGCTCGTTTTTTCTCCGCAACTTCATTTCCTTTGATGATTACTGCTACCATTTTAAGATTCCCCCTTAAAGAAATTACAGTGTATCTTTTATATTAGATAAAACGCCGTTAATAAAACGACGAGATTCCTCATCCCCAAATGTTTTAGCAATTTCAATCGCTTCGTTAATTGTTACGTTGTGTGGAATTTCTTCCATGTATTTCATTTCATACACAGCTACACGTAAAATACTGCGATCAACAATACTAATACGCTCCAGCTTCCATTTTTTTAAGTTTTGACGAATCGCTTCATCAATTACTTCTTTATTTTCTACAAAACCTACTACAAGTGATTCTAGAAAATCATTTGTTTCTTCACCTTCATCTAGCGTGTTTTCCACCGCTACTTTCGGTTCTAATTCACCTGTAATATCCATTTGGTATAATGCTTGCATAGCTCTTTCTCTAGCCGTCCTACGTTTCATTGTAACTCTCCTTTATGCTTCAAGTCTTTCCTTATGCTTTGTTATATTATTATAATTTATAAGCCGTCAATTCACTTACTCTTACAGTTTTCATTGATTTTCCAACCTTATAATACAATGATAATAACACAATTTATCGTTTCACACACGGGTTACAAGGCTGAAAAATAATAAAAAGATTAACTTCAAGTTCCATATCTTATCACAATGTACGTTTTTTGGAAAAACGAAACATCTTCTTTTTGATTTCTTATTTTTTGAAATAGTATAATAATTAGAGGGTTTTAATTTGTGAAGAAATGAAACGATAAAAAAGATGCCTATGTTACTAGGCACCTTTTTCATTCTTACACTGGTTCAATTTCTGTTTTTTGTGTTTCGAATGTTACGCCAACGATGTGAACATTCACTTCTTTTGGCTCAAGCCCTGTCATTGTAAAGAGTGCCTGGCGAATGTTGTCTTGAATCTTTTGTGCAACAACTGGAATTGCTACGCCAAAATACATTACAACATAAAGGTCAACGATAATATCTTCGTTTGCTAATTCAACCTTTACACCTTTACCATGATTTTTCTTACCTAACTTCTCAACAACATCTGTAGCAAAATTACCACGCATTGCCGCTACACCTTCTACTTCAGCAGCTGCAATACCTGCGATTACTTCAATTACTTCTGGTGCAATTTCTACTTTACCAAGAGTTGTATCTTGACCCATATCTAACATATGTTCAGCCATGAAAAAAAACCTCCTTTAATGTATCACTGCGTCACAAGTTCATGCTCTTCCAAAAACTTCGTATTAAACTCACCTTTTACAAAATCAGGATGATCTAGCAATTGCAAATGGAACGGGATTGTTGTATGTACGCCTTCAATGACAAACTCACTGAGTGCACGCTTCATTTTTGCAATTGCCTCTTCACGTGTTTTTCCGTGAACAATTAATTTAGCAACCATCGAATCATAGAAAGGTGGGATTGAATATCCCGGATATACAGCTGAATCGACGCGAATACCAAATCCGCCTGGTGGCAAGTACATTTCTACTTTACCTGGGGATGGCATGAATTTTTTGGCAGGGTTTTCCGCATTAATTCGGCATTCAATTGCCCAACCATTAAATTGTACTTCTTCTTGCTGTAACGATAACTTTTCTCCAGAAGCAACACGAATTTGTTCTTTAATTAAATCCATCCCTGTTACCATTTCAGTAACTGGATGCTCAACTTGAATTCTCGTATTCATCTCCATGAAATAAAAGCTTTTCGTTCTATATTCATAAATAAACTCAACCGTACCAGCACCTGTATAATCAACCGCTACCGCCGCTTTAACTGCCGCATCACCCATCTGCTTGCGAACATTTTCATCAAGTGCAGGTGATGGACTTTCTTCTAGTAGTTTTTGCAAGCGGCGCTGAATTGTACAATCACGCTCTCCTAAATGAATGGCATTTCCATGTGTATCTGCCATTATTTGAATCTCAACATGGCGGAAATCTTCAACGTACTTTTCTAAGTATACACCAGGGTTCCCAAAAGCGGTACTAGCTTCTTGCTGTGTAATTTGAATTCCTTTTACAAGCTCTTCTTCATGGCGTGCAACACGAATACCTTTTCCGCCGCCACCTGCAGTCGCTTTAATAATAACTGGATATCCAATTTGATTAGCAAGCTCGATCGCTTCTTCGGTATTTTTAATAATCCCTTGTGAACCTGGTACAATCGGAACCCCTGCTTCTTTCATTGTATCACGAGCAACGTCTTTTGTGCCCATCTTTGAAATAGCTTCTGGACTTGGACCGATAAAAATCAAGTTACATTCACGGCATAGCTCTGCAAAATCTGCATTCTCTGCTAAAAATCCGTATCCTGGATGAATAGCATCGCAGCCTGTTAACTTCGCAACACTAATAATGTTCGTCAAATTTAAATAGCTTTCTTTCGAAATCGTTGGTCCTACACAATACGCCTCATCAGCAATTTGTACGTGAAGTGACTCTTTATCTGCTTCTGAATAAATTGCGACTGTTTCAATATCCATTTCTTTACAAGCACGAATAATTCGTACAGCAATTTCCCCACGATTGGCTATTAATACTTTTTTTATCATCACAAAGACTCCCTTATTACGCTTTTACAAGAAATAGCGGTTGTCCATACTCAACAAGCTGTCCATTATTAACAAGAATCTCAACAATTTCACCATCTACATCTGCATCGATTTCGTTAAATAACTTCATAGCCTCAACAATGCATACGATAGAATCTTTTGATACTCTGTCTCCTACACTTACATATGCAGGTGTATCAGGCGAAGATGAAGAATAGAATGTACCTACCATCGGTGATGTAATTTTATGTAGGTTTTCATTTTGAACCACTTTTTGCTCTTCTTGTTTTGGTACTTCCACTTGTGCTGCCGCTACTGTTGTTTCAACTTCAACAGGTGCTACTGGTTGCACGACTTGTTTTGCTACAGGTGCTTGCACCGCAACAACTTCATTACCACGCTTTTTCATTTTGATTGTCGTACCATCTTTTTTGTATTCAAATTCATCAATATTAGAGCTATCAATTAATTTAATTAATTCACGAACTTCTTGAATTTTAAACATGTAAAATCCACTCCCATACTCTTGTTTGTCTCGTTTTTACAGATTCTCGTCACTAAAACTAGATTGACTGTAAAAATACGATGTACTCTATTAGAAAATGTATTTCATTTACTAATAGAAATAATTGCTATTTCCATCTTACGATAAATTTTTTAAACATTCCAATTTATATTTCTTTATAATAAATCGAAACTCCTGTAAAAATATTATTTCAATAAAAATTTATTACCTAGTAATAATACCAAGTTTCACACAAAATTGGCAAGACCACTTCCTAAAAAACATTCCTTACTTTTTCAAAATGCTACACAATAAACAGATCATTACCGCTCCACTCTTCACTTCATCTATAGTCAACAACATATTTTTACCAAATATTATTTTTTTGTTTACACACCGTTCATCATTCCTTCATATAAGAATAGTATGTTCAAAGTGTAGAAAATATATCGTATCGAGGTGTGGACATATGATATGGCTCATTCTCTTCTTACCTGCCGTAATGGTCTGGGCATTCGTTCTCTTCATCCACGTCAAATCTGGAAAAAGTAATCATCATTACCATGAACCGCTAATCTTTTACTCACAACGTATTTCTCCGTTCCGAGTTGAACATAATAAAAACAACTACAAAGACGAAACAGAAAAAAGCTATCGAAAATGATAGCTTTTTTCTATAACTATTTTCAAACAATCCGATTCGTAAAAACTAATAATCCGTGAGGGATTCCCTCGCGGATTATTAGTTTTTATTTTGTTGGTGGATCAAATTTCACACCTACATCTTTTGATCCGCCTTCACTTCTTACAAGCTGTATAATTTTATTCGCTTCTTTTTGTGAATGCTTTGCTGCTTTCACAGTTACTTTAATGTCAGTTCCATCAGCTCTTACAAGGGCATCTTTATATCCTCCTTGAGACTTAATCACTGTCTCAAGTAATTCTTGCTTCGTTTCCATTGTAGTAATTGCATCAAAATTATCTTTCGCTTTACTCTTTTCTGTTGCTGAAGATTTTGCTGAATTCATCACTTCTTGTAATCTTGATTTTTGTTCACTTAGCTGATCTTCCATTTGCATACGTAACGCTGTGAAATTTTCATCACTGGATTGAACTGTTACGTTAGCATCTTTTTTACTTGTTTCTTTTTGAGCACTCTCTTTTTTGTTCGTTTCTTTGTTTGTTTCTTTATTTGATGTTTCCTTGCTTGTATTTTCTTTTTTTGGCGTTTCTTTAGGTGCTTCATTTGTTACTGCTTTATCAGTACCTTGTTTTTCTTGTCCAATCTTTTCACCTGTTGCCGGCGATGCTGTATTCATTTTGTCAGGAGTTGTTACGTAATAAACAGATAGTACAACAACTAAACTTAACATCGTTAATAGCCAAACCGTTTGTTTTTTTAACACTTTATTTCCTCCCTATCAATTTTTCGGTGATACTGAAACACGATGAGCTGGTACATCTAGCAGCCGTATTACAGCTTCTTTTACCATCGCTTTAACTTGTATATTATCCACTCCTTTTGCTACGACAAGAACACCTCGTACTTTCGGTTTCTCTGTTCGTAAAACAACGGGAGTTTCTTTATCACCTTCACGTATAATGACTGTCTTTTCATCAAGGGACTCATCTTCTACTTCCCTCTTACCACCTGTCTTATCTGTTTCACCTGTTGTTTGTGAACGTTTCACTGTGTTTTTTTCTAATATTTTTTCCTCAGATGAATCTAAATTTACTTTAATCGTTACATTTTTTACTCCCGCTATTTCTTCTAAGGCTGCTTTTAATTCTTGTTCATACGCTTTTTCATACTTTTCTACATTTGACATACTATCATTATTTTTTTGCCCAAAAGTTGGTACGTCTTTTTCTTGGTTTTGCGTTTTTTGTTCTTTAAATACAGGTACTTCTTCTTTTTTACTTGAAAAAAGACTACTAGAAAACATAAGCAAAATCCCAAGAATGAGTAGGACAAGTAAAAACTTAGGTGTTATCTTTTTTCCCTTCTCATTGCTTTCTTTTTCATCCCCATTCAATAAGTTTCGAAAAAATGAGAACTTCGAATTTTTATCTTTATTGTCCATTTACTCTACCTGTCCTCCCTTCCATTTGAACTTGGATTTGTTTATTCTCTAGTTGCCACCTGCTTGAAAAGAAATCTTTCATTTCTACATTCGTTTCTTCTACTTTTTTCGGAGGTTCCTTCGTGTTAATTTCAACTGGTTTTACTGTTTCGATTGCATCATTTTTACTACGTTCTTTTTCTTTCAACGTCACAACAACAGTTTGAATATCTTTTGCTGACTTTACTTCCGCTGTACTTTCCGCTGCGACTATTTGTATTTCAGAGACTGTCATACCATACTTTTTCTCGAATTCTTTTCCTACTTCTTTTTTCATTTTGGTAGCCATCTCTTCTAAACTATATGCACGTGTTAGAGCTTGTATTTCTTTTTTCTTCGAATCTATTGAATTTTTTACAGATCCTTCTGCTACGTACTTCTCTTCATTAAAATTTGCGATTACTTCATTCACATCTGTTTGCAGTAGTTTAAAAAGGGGCGTTAAGATTAAAACAACTAATAATAGACTTACAACGAATTTAACGTACTTTTGCAAATTTGAATTTGGAAGAATAAGATGAAGCATTGTCGCTAAGAGTAAAAAAACGATAATGTTTCTAATCCACTCTGTAACAAATTGCATACCCTTCACCTCCTACCGCATCATAAGTGTAATGTTCCCCGCAGCGATAATAATTGTGATACTTAAAAAGAACATAAATGATACGATAGCTAAGCAAGCAAATACATAAATGATGCTTCGCCCAATAATATCTAAACATTGAATAATTGCTCCGCTGCCAACTGGCTGTAATACTGCTGCTGCGAATTTATAAATAAACGCAATACAAAAAATTTGAATCGCTGGAAAAGCAACAATTAAGCATAGAATGACGAGCCCGATAATTCCGACTGTGTTTTTTAATAATCCCGATGCACTAATAACAGTATCCGCCGCCTCTGTAAACATTCTTCCTACTACGGGAATAAAGTTCCCTGTTACAAATTTAGCAGTTTTCACAGCGATTCCATCAGCAACAGCTGTCGCTGTTCCTTGTACAGATAATACCCCTAAAAAAATCGTTAAAAAAATACCGATAATCCCAACGCTAACGTTTTGCAGAAGCTTGGACAATTTCGTAACTTTATATTGATCACTCATCGTACTTACAATACTTAATATCGTTGCAAGTAATAAAAGTGGTAGAACGATATAATTCATCAAAAGCCCGCTCGTGTTCATTAAAAAGATAATAATCGGATGAAAAAACGATACAGATACAACACCACCTCCAGTTGCTATAAGTGCAAGCAAGATTGGCAATAGCGCTAATATGAAATCTACCATTGTTTGTATCGTTTCTCTTGCATATGTCATGACGACATAAAAACTATTTAAAGCGAAAATAATAAGTACCATATATACAACAGCATCGGCAATTTTACTTACACTGCTCTTTGAAAATGCAGATTGCAGTGATTGCAACAATGCACTAAAAATTGTAAGCATAATGAGCGTTCCAAGTAGCTTCCCATTTGCAACAAGCTCGTGAAATAAATACTTTAATAAACCTAGCATCCACTCTTTTATAGAAATTTCTTTTTCTCCCTTTACAAACTCCATAAAACTACCTTTTTGACTCTCTGGTAAATAACCTCCATATTTTGTAACAAGCCCGTCCCAAAATTGCTTCACATCTTCAATTCCGAGCTTATCCAATTGTTGATCAACGACGTTTGTTTCTACAGGAGAAGCTTGTACAACAACCGGTAAAGAAAAGAAAAGGAAGCAAGCAAATAGCAGCTTAGCTCCAAACCCCCTCAACATTCACTCCCCCTTATCCCGTCGGTAAAAATCCGAGAATAGTTTCAATGACAACCGTCAAAATAGGAATCGCCATTACTAAAATTAAGATTTTTCCAGCTAATTCAATTTTTGAAGCGATTGCACCCTGCCCTGCATCTTTTGTAATTTGTGCTCCAAACTCAGCAATATAAGCAATCCCAATAATTTTTAGCAACGTTTCTACATATACGTTGCTAACTTTCGCTTCACTCGCTACTCTCTCAATCATTTGTAAAATAGAGTGAATTTGATCAATTAAAATAAGAAACATCACGCTACCTACGAACACAATAAATAACGACGTAATGCTAGATTTATGCTGATTTAATACAGCCGCTAAAAACGTAGCAACGAGGCCTAATCCGACAATTTGTATAATTTCGATTCGAACCGCCTCCTTTACTGGAAGAGAAAGACACTCTTAATCTTGTCGAATAGCGTATTAATTAAAAATGCCACATGAAATAAAATAACGACAAAACCGACAAGGATAACCCAATTTGCAATATCCTCTCGCTTTAATTCTTTTAGTACGGTATGAATAAAAGCTAAAACAATGCCGATTCCGGCGATTTGAAATATTAATCCAACATCAATGGACATCGCCTTTCTCCCTCCTATAGTAGTAAAATTACGATAAGTAGCCCCGCTAGTACCCCTAAGCTCTTGATCATTTTTTCGTATTGCAGTTGTAATGCTTTCGCTTCTTCTTCTTCTCTCTCTAAATGTGTAATGCATAAGCGAATATGTTTTTGTTGTGATTCACGATCATGTTGTCCGAGCGTTTCACCAAATTGCTGCAAAATCTCGTACTCAGTTTGTTGAAATGCTGTTAGCTTCCAATTTTCTTTCAAACTATCTATCCAAGCTTCTCTTACTGTTTGTTCTCCGCCTTCTAGCCTTCTAGCGAAACTTTGAAATATCCAATTTAACGGCTTAGGCATTTGTTTCACTAATCGCTCGGCAGCTTCAGACAAAGGTGTGTGCCCATACATAATTTCTGCCTCTAATGATTGAAGTGCCGCTTTTAATAATCTAAGTTGCCTTGGTCTCTCACTGTATCTTTTAGCGTATGAAAATCCGAAAAAGGTGCTGACCGCAACGATTAACACTGCACCAAATATTTTCACCATACGCTTTGCGCCTTTCTATGAGGTAATACCGATTTTCCATATTTATCTTTTACTTGCATAACTGTTCCTGGCCCTCTTGCTTTTGATAGCTCCACAAACCTATCAAATATACCGAGCTCCAGCACCGCTTTTAGTGATGGACGTTTCACAACATCATCATAAGAAAATCCATGTGCGCTTATAAAAAGCTGAACCCCAGCATGCACCGCCTCCATAATTGCTTCACTATCTTCTTTACGCCCAATTTCATCTACAATCAAAATATCTGGACTCATAGAACGAATCATCATCATCATTCCTTCAGCTTTTGGACATGCGTCTAACACATCTACTCGCGCTCCAAAGTCATATTGCGGAATACCTTTCACACAACCTGCAATTTCTGACCGCTCATCAACAATCCCCACTTTACAAGAAGGAATTTTCGAAGCACTTACACCTTGACTCATACAACGTGCTACATCTCTTAAAAGTGTTGTTTTCCCCGTTTGCGGTGGGCCAATTACCATCGTGTTTAACCATCGTGATTCATACAAATACGGCAAAAGTGGTTCAGCAATTCCTATTTTTTGACGAGCGATACGAATATTAAAGGAAGAGACATCTCGAATCATTTTCACTGCGCTTTTTTCTGTAATGACTTTTCCAGCTAAGCCGATTCTATGTCCTCCTCGAAGTGTCACATACCCACGTTTTAATTCCTCTTCCATCGTATAAATTGAGAATTGACTTAACTTATTCAATAAGTAAATGGCATCCTCTGCTGTAACGATATAGTCATAAAAAAACACTTCGCCATGAGCAATACACTCTAGCGGTCTTCCAATTCGAACACGAATTTCCTCTAGAGCATCATATTGCTTACAACTTTCCACTAGCCGCTTCATCGTTTTCGGTAAAACTTCTAATACTTCTTTCATCAGCTTCTCCCCACTATACTCGACTTACTATTTCAACAACGCGATAAAAATGCAGCCAATTCCAAGCGCTAGAAAAAAGAGTTTCAAGAAAGAAATCTCACTTGCCACACTCGCTATGCCTATTGTCATTGTTAAAATTAATACGGTCGGTCCAACAAACGCCAACATACCATTTATAAACAATGCTTTCTTCGCATCATTCACATAAAGCATAAGCAAAGCGGCGAATATTTCCGCGCTACCTGAAAACAACCGAAGTAACCCCATTACAAGCACGGATGTTTCCATTGCCGCTAGCCACTGTTTCATTCTCCCACCTTCTCCCATAACGGTTACTAATGCTATATGCTGAAAAAGAATATATTTGTACAACCATATGCAGGGGTTGTCTATTTCAGAATTAAAAACATAACTTTTCTCTAACACTTTTATTAAATCTGAATATTCATATTATTTTATGGTATATTTAATTTAAAAGGGGGATAGACGATGCAACACGTTACTTTAGTACCACTCGATTTACGCTATGCAAATGTGATTTTCAAGCTATCAAGTGATCCACACGTAAAAAATGCATTAGGAATAAAAGTAGAAAAGATCGAAGACACGAAAGCATTTCTTCTTTTCGCAATAGAAGAAGAGCGCCAAAAGAGGTCTTTATCAAGAATGATTGTAAATGAAGAAAACGAAATAATTGGTCTCACCACACTTAAACATATTAATTATGAGAAGAAACAATCTCACATTGGTAGTTGGCTCGGCTATCCATACTGGGGAAAAGGATATAATGAGGCTGCTAAAAAAGAAATCTTTAAAATTGCTTTTTTGGACTTACAACTTTCCTACGTATTTGCTGGAGCTAAAACGAATAATGTCCGCTCGTTAAAAGCACAAGAAAAACTGCCTTATATTTCATTGCATGTGGAAGATAGATTCCCTGGTGAACATTCTGCCTTAGAGAATGAAGTAAAATCTTCTTGCGTACTACATGTCGTGTCACGTGAAAAATTTCTAAATTGGCTAGACCTACAAAAGGAGAAGGAAAAATATGAAGATAGTAAAAATTAGTTTAACAGTCGTAGTAGAATTAGCTCTTATTTATCTTTTTTCAAAATTGGTCGGTTGGTCATTTATGGAGACCTTTTTCCTTGGAAGTTTAGCGATATTTGCAATTATGTGGTTAATTATTATGAATACTCATAGAAACAACATTACGGATCACGCAATCAGTAAAACACTGACTGGCGTTGAGACTGGCGAAATAAAACCATTTCAAATTGTTTTCACTCCATATATGGCGGGTACTCTTTCACTTGTTTTAGTTAGTTTTATTATCACTACTATTTCCTATCTACCCTATTTCCTATAAAAAAAAGCACTCGTGATGATCACGAGTGCTTTTCTACTATGCACGAGAAACGTATTTACCTTCACCAGTGTTGATGATAAGCATTTCGCCTTCGTTAATGAAGATTGGTACTTGTACAACAAGACCAGTTTCTAATGTAGCTGGTTTTGTTACGTTAGAAGCCGTATCGCCTTTAATACCAGGCTCTGTTTCTGACACTTTTAATTCAACTGTGTTCGGAAGTTCAACACCAAGTACTTCATCTTGGTATGTCATAATAGATACTTCCATGTTTTCTTTTAGGAATTTAAGTTCGCGCTCGATTTGGTTTTCACCAAGTTCGATTTGCTCGTAAGTTCCGTTATCCATAAATACGTGAGACTCACCGCTCGCGTATAAGTATTGCATACGACGGTTTTCGATGTGTGCTTTTTCTACTTTTTCACCTGCACGGAATGTTTTCTCTTGAACAGATCCTGTGCGAAGGTTACGTAGTTTAGAGCGAACGAATGCAGCACCTTTACCTGGCTTTACGTGTTGGAAATCCATTACTTGCCAAAGGGCATTGTCCACTGAAATTGTTAAACCTGTACGAAAATCGTTTACTGAAATCATGTAAAAAAATCCTCCTGTATATTACAAAATAATAAGTTCTTTTGGTGATTTCGTAATTACTTCATTACCTTCACTTGTTACAATGATATCATCTTCAATACGTACGCCGCCAATACCTGGAATATAAATACCTGGTTCTACTGTTACAGCCATTCCTGGTTCAAGTACTGTATCAGAACGGAACGCTAAACCTGGTGCTTCATGGATTTCAAGACCAATTCCATGACCAGTAGAGTGTCCAAAGTATTCACCATATCCTTTTTCCGTTATGTAATCGCGCGTTAACGCATCCGCTTCACGGCCTGTTAAACCAGCTTTAATACCGTTCACACCACGTAATTGTGCTTCTAAAACGATATTATAAATTTCTTTCAATTTATCAGATGGTTCACCAACTGCAATCGTACGAGTAATATCAGAACAATATCCTTTGTAATAAGCGCCGAAGTCTAATGTAACGAAATCTCCTGTTTCTATCACTTTTTCAGATGCCACGCCGTGCGGTAATGCCGAACGAAGACCTGAAGCAACGATAATATCAAACGAAGAAGATGTTGCTCCTTGTTTTCTCATGAAAAATTCAAGTTCATTTGACACTTCAATTTCAGATACTCCCGGGCGAATGAATGATAGAATATGTTCAAAGGCAGCATCTGCAATCTGTGCAGCTTCCTTTAATATCTTAATCTCTGAATCAGTCTTTATCAAGCGTAACTTTTCTACAAGCCCAGAAGTTGGGATAAATTCAGCATCGATTACTTCTTTATGCGCTGAATAAGAACTATATGTAAGAGTATCTTGCTCAAAGCCAAGCTTTTGAATTCCCAGTTCCTTCACTTGCTTTGCAACTTCATCAATGATTAATCCTGCATGCTGTACAATCTCGTATCCAACCGCTTGTTTACTAGCCTGCTCTACATAACGGAAATCTGTAATAAATTGAGCACGATTTTTCGAAATCAGTACAACACCAGCTGTTCCTGTGAAGTTAGCCATATATCTACGACTATGTTCATTTGTTAACAAAATACCGTCAATACCAGCCTCATCAAATGCACTTCTTACTCTTTCGATTTTCTCCATTACTTTATGCCTCCCTCAATTTCTCCATTAATGCAAATAACGCTAACTTATAGCCATAAAAACCAAATCCAACAATTTGTCCCGCACAAACAGCTGCCGTCACAGATTCATGACGGAACGACTCACGCTGATGAATGTTAGAAATATGTACTTCAATAACAGGAATCGAAATGCTCGCAATTGCATCTCGAATCGCATAGCTATAATGCGTAAATGCTCCAGGATTTAAAATGATCCCTTCATATATATCTTCCGCCTCATGAATACGATCGATAATCGCACCTTCATGATTCGATTGGAAACATTCTAACTCCACTCCCATTGTTTCTGCTTCTTGCTTCATATCTGCTTCAAGTGTCGCTAGCGTGCCCTTTCCATATACATTTACCTCCCTGACACCGAGGCGATTTAGGTTAGGACCGTTTACGAGGAGTACCTTTTTCATATGTTTCAAACTCCTTAATATTAAATATCTATATAACATTTTAACATAGGAGTCACTTATTTGAATAGTTTGTCTTCTCTTCCCCTTCTCGCTCAGCTTTATTCGTATTTACTGCGTAGGAAACAGAGTATGCTATAAACACACCATACAATATAAAAATACATACCGTCGTCACAATTGTTTCTTTCGGTAAATGGAGTGCACTTTTAATGGCAGGCGCTATTAATCCCATTCCGAAAAATAGTAACGCCCACCAAAATAGCCCATAAATCATCCCTGGAATAATTCCTTCAAACTTTGCCAAAAACGCTTTATACAAAAAGGCAATTAAAATCGAAAGTAGTCCCATACAAACAATTCCTGACACATTGCCCCATACCCCTTCTTTCCAGCTTCCAAAGGCAAATGGTAAAAGTAAATAGTTCGGTCCTGCTTCCGTAAATGAAAATATATGAAGGAAATACCATATCCCTCCCCAAAAGATTCCACCAAATAAACCAATTTGTACAAAATTCCTTGTTCCTAATTGTTCTTGACTCACATCGACACCTCCGCTCAATAGTATGCCCGAAACTATTTTGAACCATGTTTAAATACTGCGAAATTTGTCTATAAAAAGAATAAGAAATGTCCGACTCTCGTAACATTTTTCCTTGTCATATACTTGTATTTGTCGATAAAATAAAGGAAACTCGGTGATTGTCTTATTTCAAAATGACAGAACCCAGTATGACAATTGCCTCTTTTTCTACATAAGAGAGAAACAAATACAGGTTGGTGTTAACATGGCAGAAGAGTCAAAACAAATATATGGCGGGCAAGCAGTCATAGAAGGAGTTATGTTTGGCGGTAGAGAATATACTGTTACAGCGGTTCGTCGTAAAGATAAATCGATTGAATTTTATCGATTACCACGCGTTCGTAATAAAGCATTATCTATCCTGAAAAAAATTCCATTTTTACGAGGGATTGCCGCTATTGTGGATGCAAGTGCGAATGGAGCAAAACATTTAAACTTTGCTTCAGAACGATTTGATGTCCACCCAGAAGAAGACGAACAAATTGCAAATAACAAAGAAGAACAATCGAAATTAACGATGGTATTAGGAGTTGCAGCAGTTGGCGTTTTATCTTTCATATTCGGTAAAGTCATTTTCACAGCAGTTCCTGCACTACTAGCTGAATTAACGAGACCAATTTTCCCTTCTCATACAGGGCAAATCATTGTCGAAAGTGTCATTAAGCTCATGCTATTATTGAGCTATATATACTTTATTTCTTTAACCCCACTTATTAAGCGGGTATTTCAGTACCATGGTGCGGAGCATAAAGTAATTAATGCCTATGAGAATAATCTTCCAATGACTGTAGAAAATGTGCAAAAACAAACTCGCCTTCATTATCGCTGCGGCAGTAGCTTTATTATATTTACAGTCATTATTGGAATGTTTGTTTATTTCCTTGTCCCTACAGATCCACTTTGGGCCAGAGTCGTAAACCGAATTTTATTAATTCCAGTCGTTCTCGGCATTTCTTTTGAAGTGTTACAATTTACAAATCGATTACGCGATATTCCAGTATTACGCATACTTGGATATCCCGGATTATGGCTGCAACTATTAACAACGAAAGAACCAACAGATGATCAAGTGGAAGTAGCCATTGCATCGTTTGAAGAATTATTACGTTTAGAAAACAAACAATAATTATTTAAAATTGGTGTTCAACTCCTTTCCTCATCGTTAATATACTAATTTTAATATATGTTTTTAGGAGGTGTCCCTTATGAACGGTCGTTCGTTTACATTCGCTATAGTTATGCTTATTATCGGATTAGCAATATTCGGCCTTGTTTCATCTGTCATTACAAATCCAATGGGTGTATTAAGAAATATCGGGTACATGTTACTTGTTGTCGGTATCTTTTATTTGCTATACAAGATGTTTACAAATTCTAGTGGTTCTGCAAATTCGCAAAGCTCTTATAAGCGTGCAGCGAAACAATCGAACCGCAAACATGGGAAACAAAATGTAGCACCCCTAAGCAATTCTTTCTTGAAATCAAACGCTTCTAATGACAAAGGTAAGAAAGGCGCTCCTTCCACTTTGAAGCGAAAGAGAAAACAATCCCATTTAACTGTCATTGAAGGCAAAAAAAACAAAAAGAAAGACCGTGCTTCCTTTTAGGAAATACGGTCTTTTTTTATATTTTGTAGTACTTCTTTCAAACTTTTAACTTTCATACTTTCAATTCGAAGATGATGATTTTCAAATGGTAAATTCCGTGTCACATCATTAGGTACAACAACGCACTTTAATCCTGCTGCAATCGCTGCTTTTAATCCGTTTAACGAGTCTTCAAATACAACAGCTTCAGACGGATCAATCCCTAAATCTTCTATCGCAATTCGATAAAGTGCTGGATCCGGTTTTACCTTCTCAACATCCTCCCTTGTTTTAATGACTTCAAAATAATCTCGAATTTGTAGCTCTTCCAAAAAAGAAGTAACCCATTCTCTAGATGAACTGGAAGCTAATGCGATTTTCAATCCCATTTCTTTCGCTTCCTCTAAATATTCTTTTACCCCGTCACGAGCTTCTGGTATTTTCATTTTCTCTTTATGTAAAGTTTTCACTTTTTCTTTTAATGCATCCTTGTTAAACTTCTCTTTTAATTGCTCATTTAAATATGCATATAGTACATCATCTGTCGTTCCAATACATTTTGCAAATTCCTCTAAAGGTAACTCCCCACCGTACTCACGAACGGCGTCTCTGAAAGAGTGGAACCATATTGTTTCTGTGTCCACAATTAATCCATCAAAATCAAAAATAATTGCTTTCATAATTTCCCCATCCTTTTCGGTTGAAATAAAAAAGGAAACGACATACGTTCCCCCTTAATTACTTTTCTCTTCATTTGCTTTTTGAACGCCACGAAGTGTTTCCACTCGAATCTCATCTTGTTCAAAATATTGCACTAGATCACCAATGCGGTCAATTGCTTCCCAACTTAAATGATGTTCAATTCCTTCTACATCATTGTAAATTTTACTTTCATCCAAACCGATAATACGCATAAATTGCTCTAGCAAGTCATGACGGTATACGAGACGCTCTCCGATTTTTTTACCTTTTGATGTTAATACAAGCCCTCTATATTTTTCATAAATTAGATATTCATCTTTGTCTAATTTTTGCACCATTTTTGTTACAGAGGATGGATGTACACTCAGCGCTTCAGCAATATCAGATACGCGGGCATAACCCTTTTCATCAATCAACAAATAAATTTGTTCAATATAATCTTCCATACTAGGGGTAGGCATCGGTTTCCTCCATCCAATTTCATTTTGCTCATTCCGTACGAAGCAATCAATAAAATGATACACCAGAAAGAATAACGTGACAAGTTGAAAACAAGCCTAAATATTTAAAAGAAAAAAGAACTTGCATTCCAATACAAGTTCTTTTCATGTAAAATATTGAATTTCTGCGTTAGGAAAAAAGTGATGAATATATCCTCTAATCGTTTCTTCCAATACTTCTGCATCATCTTTTTTATATACGTATTTCCCGATGCCATATCGTCCCCATTTATATTTGCGCTTCTCTTCATCCATTTCAAGCTTCGTATTCGGATAACGCTCTTGAATGACTTTTTTTGCTGGTTTTGTAAAGCGATGTTGAATTAATTCAAATGTTAAATTCGGTATCGACAAATCTTTTAGCGCATTGTACAGTCGCTCAAATAGTTCACGGTATCCTTCTTCCCATCCTTCATGCATATAAAGTGGCGCAACTATAAACCCAAGTGGATAACCCGCACCTGCTACTTTACGAGCTGCTTCAATTCGTTCTTCAAAAGGTGATGTCCCCGGCTCAAAATTTTTGATTACATACCGTGAATTAATACTAAATCGAAAACGAGTTTTCCCATTATGTTTTGCATCTAATAAATGATCAACGTGCGAATATTTCGTAACGAAACGTAAACGCCCATGCTCACTTTCTCCAATGAATTCAATCGCCCGCTTTAATGCATGTGTTAAATGATCAATTCCAACAATATCTGATGTACAAGCCGCTTCAAACCTTGTTATTTCTGGTGCTCTTTCATACATATACTGCTTTGCCTTCTCAAATATTTCATCAAGATTGACATACACGCGAACGTAAGGCTTACTCCCAAGTGTCGTTTGCAAATAGCAATAATGACAATGTCCCATACACCCCGTTGCGAGCGGGATTGCATATTCAGCTGACGGTTTTGACGTATCAAACTTTAATGTTTTCCTCACCCCAACGACAAGTGTTGCCTTTGCATTACGATACTTTTGCAAGTCATTTTCACCTGGCAAATTTCTAATTTGATTATGGGATGTCGTTTCACGAATTTCTAATCCCATCTTCGTAAACTTCTCATACAGCTCTTTTCCAAGCGGATATTCGAGTGCCTTCGGTTCAAAGTAAACGAGTTTTGGCATAAATGGTTTCATATACTTCCCTCCTCTCGTTAGTATGGGAAACGATGAAAAATTAACACTCATTAAAGTTTTCCACTTCAGTAACTTGCGTTGCAAGTTACTGAATGTTATAATTTGGATAACAGCTACCTTGCAACGCAAGTTACCTGAGTGAAAGGTGGTGAAATCATGCACAGCCAAATGTTAAAAGGTGTGCTCGAAGGTTGCATCCTATACATCATTTCACAAGAAGAAGTGTACGGATATGAACTGAGTACAAAATTAAATAAACAAGGATTTACATTCGTAAGCGAAGGAAGCATATATCCGTTATTGTTACGTATGCAAAAAGAAAAATTGATTGAAGGAACATTAAAAGCCTCCTCACTCGGTCCAAAGCGAAAATATTATCACGTAACCGCTAAAGGATTAGAACAACTTGAAGAATTTAAACAAAGCTGGGGAATGGTTTCAACTACGGTGAACAATTTATTACAAGGGGAGTGATAGGGATGAATGCACAAGACATGATTGAATTGAATAATAAAAAACGTGAGCTTCTAACTTCCGAAAATGAAACCGCTTATGGCGATATGCTAGTATATCTTCGATTATCTAATGTACCCGAACATCAAGTAGAAGAACTTTTATTAGAAATATTAGACCACCTTATCGAAGCACAAGCAGAAAATAAAAATGCTTATGACATTTTTGGAAATGATTTACGCTCTTATTGCGATGAACTTATATCAGCTTTGCCTGTCCAAACAAAATTAGAAAAAACTTCTTTAATCGGTTTTGTTATTAGCTTACTTCTTGCTATACAGTTTGGAATGGATGCCCTTGCTTCTCTTTTCATTTTCCTGTTTGAAAAAGATACCGATATAATAAGCCCACCTTTTAGCATCCCTGGAACTACTTTGTCTGTTTCACTAATTGTACTAGGAGTACTACTTATTTTATATTTATTAAAGCGTTACTCCTTTGATCAAAAAATAAATTGGAAAAGACGAATTCTATTCGGGCTCGCTTTTGCTACTCCATTTTGTTCAGCTATATTCGTAAATATTTATTTTAGAAAACAACCTTACCTCATTTATCATCTAACCTTTTGGCAAAACGCCTTAATCGCTATCTTATTTTTTGTTTTATATAAATTACTATACAAAAAATCAAATTTTTAACAGCCTTTCAAAAGGCTGTTTTTCTTCTGTCTAATTTTACAAATTGAAAAATTTCATAAAGAAAATAAGAAAAATGCAAAATAATTAAAGTTAATTGTTGACGTGATGCTTTTATTATCGGTATCATAAATCTTCGTGAGCAATTATTTTTCGTTATACGATTTTTTTATTATTACTGAATTTTTGAGAGGAGAAATTAAATGTCAGTTAAGAAGAAAACGCAAGTACGCACCGGCAAAATGGTACGTGAACTAATGTTAGCAGACGAAGATGTAAATGCTTCGCTAATTATGGTATATAGTGAAAACGGTGTAAACGCAGAAATTAAAATCGAGGGCTTAACGCCGAAATGTAACGAAGAATTATTTTTGAGCGGAAACGTGGATTGGAACAAGAGTGTTATTTATAAAATTGTTGATTTCACTGGGAACGCTGAAGTTGGTAAAGTTACATTAACAGCGATGAACAAAAATAATGTTTCTCTAGAAGTTGAACGCGTTATGTGGAGCAAAGAAAATAAAGAAGCTGCTGAGCAAGAAGAAACTGTTGTAGAAGCTACTCCGAAAAAAGAAGTAGTTGTAGAAGCTCCAAAAGCAGTTACACCTGCTCCAAAACCTGTTACGCGAGTAGAAACACCTGCAGCATCTAAACCTACTCCGGTACCGACACCGAAGCCAGTAAGTGTAGAAGCAGCCGTGGAACTATCTACTCCAGCACCTGTGAAAAAAGCAGCACCAACTCCAGTTACAAAGCAAGAGACAGCACCGGTCGCTCCTGCAAAACCGAAGCAACCTGCTTTGACTGAAACAAATACAAAACTACAAGAAAATTATGTTAAACTTGTGAAAAAGACAATTGAAGTTTGTCAAGATTACGAGCTTGGCATCGACATAGATGATTCTATTGAAAGCTTAAAAAAAGAACTACAAAGCCAAGGTATTAGCGTTACATTTGACAAAGAAATTATGGACGTTGTAAATCGCCTTCGTTCTTTACAAGATAAAGGAATCAAAGTAGAAAAAGTACTTAATTTACTATAAAAAAAATAAGAGGTGGCAATTGCCACCTCTTATTTTTTATAATTCCATTCCTTACTTTCATACTTCTCTTTTGCTAATGTTTGGACTTCATGTAACTGTTCTTCTGTTAATTCATACGGAACAAGCTCTACATCTAATCCTTTTTCAAACCCAACCTCAAACGCTTTAATTAACTGCTCGATTGTAAACGTGCGGTCTGTTAATTCATTAATGGCTACCGCTTTAGAAGAGAACATACTCTTCATACGCTCTTTTACACGTTCACTCGGGAATAAAAACAGATCGTATAATTCATCTAAATCTATTTCTAACGGAATCGAGCCGTGCTGTAAAATCACACCTTTTTGACGTGTTTGAGCACTACCTGCGATTTTTCTTCCTTCTACTACAATTTCATACCAAGATGGTGCATCAAAGCATACGCCTGAACGTGGATTTTTTAAATTTTCACGGTCTGCTTCTGTTTTTGGAACTGCATAATACGCTTCTAATCCTAATGCCTTAAAACCGTCTAATAAACCTTGCGAAATAATACGATACGCTTCTGTAACTGTTTTTGGCATATTTGGATGATCTTCAGACACAATAACACTGTACGTTAATTCTTTATCATGTAGTACACCCCTGCCGCCTGTTTGACGACGAACGAATCCATATTTCTTTTCGTTAACTACATCCATGTTAATATCTTTTTCAACACGCTGGAAATACCCAACTGTTAATGTTGGTACTTCCCATTCATAAAAACGAATGGTTGGTGGCATTTTCTTTTCACTTTGCCAATTTAATAAACATTCATCTAACGCCATATTAAATGCCGGTGAACATTGACCAGAGTTAATATAACACCATTTTTCTTTTCCCATCCTGCACCTCATATAACCAATTATTTTTCACATTCTCTAGTCTACCAAATTCGACAAAATTTGTGAAAGAATACGAAATTTCTTCTTATATGCAAATGAATCTGTTGCATAAATACATACGGGCATTATAATATTGAAAGTAGGATAAGAAAAAAGGGAGCGATAGAACCGTGTCAACAACTTGGATTATTTTATTAGCCGTAATCGTAGCGTTCATCGGCTACACTGTATGGATGTATTTCTATCAGAGAAAATTAATTAAAACACTTTCAGAAGAAGAGTTTCGCGCTGGCTACCGTAAAGCACAGCTTATCGATATTCGCGAAGCAGACGAATATACTGCAGGACATATTTTAGGCGCACGTAACATTCCATTATCACAAATTCGCCTTCGTCATAAAGAACTTCGCAAAGATCAACCAGTTTACTTATACTGCCAAAGCGGATTTCGTACTGGTCGTGCAGCTCAATACTTAAAAAAACAAGGCTACAAAGATTTCTACCAGTTACAAGGTGGATTTAAAACGTGGACTGGAAAAATTAAAAAGAAATAATAACATACAAAAACTAGCTGAATCATTCAGCTAGTTTTTTCATTCCATATTATTCGCAATGTATAATAAATTTTGCTTAATCACATCTTTATCATTCTCTTGCACATTACGATACAGCAGCTGATATTCAAGTCCTTTCTCTTTCCAAATAAGCGTAGCGAATTCATCTCCTCGCCCAGAGTCATCTTTATTTTTAATATAAGCGAATGCTCCACTATTCAATTTCATTTGTTCTTGAAATCGTTTCTCTTCCACGAGATCCGGAAAACTATAAGGAAAGTTCGCAACATTTAACTCAATATACTCATTTCTACCTGGCTCCCGCTGTTTATATTTAATGATTAAAACAGCGTTCTTTTTCCCAATCGTTCTGACTTCCCCCTTCACATCACTCGTAATGTCATACGGTAAAAACGCCGGAACTTTAAATTTCACTGGAAAATATTTCGGAAGCTCCTTTAGCGGAATAGGATCCGTAACACGATCCATCGCTCCCCCTGTTGTTCCCACAAAGTTTTTTTCTTCTTGCATCGTTTGCTGAAACGAACATGAACTTAGCACTAGACTAGAAAACACGAAACAAATGATTCTTTTTTTCAATTTGTTTCCGCCCTTTCTTCATACCGCTCTCTTTATGAATAAAGCGTTAATGCCCGATTGGTGGGGCTAATAACCCGCGGGAGATGCCCGACTGATTAAAGTTTCACTTTGTATGCTATTCATATTCGCTTCATTAACAAACTCCCCCTTTGAAAACTTTCCACGTTATTCTCACACATTTTGACAAAAACTCTTTTATAGACGCAAAAAAGACCCCCATCATTCTCACGCTCAACTAAAAAGGTTACGCGAATAACAGAAGTCATGTTTATAACATAGATTGTGAAAAGCTTTTCAGGTCAAGATTTTTTCATTCTTATTATTTTCCCCTTATAATAAGGGAGAGAGGTGATACATATGGCCAATATAAAACAAATTGCAAAAACCGCTGGTGTATCCATATCAACTGTTTCCCGCGTCCTTAATAATCACCCTTACGTAAAAGAAGAAAAACGTAAGCGTGTTCTAGATGCTGTTGAAGAATTGAACTATGCAAAAAATATAAATGCTATTCATTTAATAAAGGGAAAAACATATACAATCGGGGTTATGCTCCCTTTCATTAATCTTCCATACTTCAGTACAATTATTGAAGGAATCGGAAACGAAGCGTTAACAGCTGGATATCACATTAATTTATGTCAAACAAATTACGATAGCCTCGAAGAGATTCGTGTTCTTGAAATGATGAAAATGAAACAATTCGACGGAATGATTATTTGCTCTCGAACGAGTTCTTGGGAACAAATTGAACCTTTCGCGAAATTTGCCCCTATTATTTCATGTGAAAAGATAAAGCATCCCCTCATTTCATCCGTCTACGTAGATCACTATGAAGGCTTCCGTCTCGGCACTGCCTATTTACTCAGTAAAGGCCATGAAAAAATCGGAATCTGTTTAGCAAGAAAAACGAGTGCAAATTCTATGGAGCGCGAAAAAGCATTTGCTGATACGCTGCATAACGAAGGTAAAACGGTACATCCAGATTGGATTTTTCATCAATGCTATACGATGCAGGATGGTGCAAAAATACTTCATCGCATTTTAAACATGAAAAATCGCCCAACCGCTATTTTTACAGCGAACGATCAAGTTGCAGCTGGTTTATTAACAGAGGCGCGAAAACATGGCATTCGAGTCCCTGAAGAACTTGCTATCCTTGGATTTGATAATCATGAAATTTCAAAGGCGTTAGAAATTTCCACAATTGAACACCCCGGTCTCGCAATGGGCTCACATGCTTTTTCTTTATTCCATAAACAAATCCAAAGCGAGCAAATTGCCGGGAAGGCAGAAGAGCTTTCATTCCATTTAATTGAGCGAGATACTGTCTAAAAAAAGAGCGTTACCTGTAGCGCTCTTTTTCAGCTCTTCACCTATTGACTTTATATTTTCCATCTCATATAATGAACCTAACGAACGGTAGGTAGGGGATGAAAATGACAGCAAACCGCATTAAAGCTGTAGCACTTTCTCATTTCGCACGCTACGGCTATGAAGGAACTTCATTGGCAAATATTGCTCAAGAAGTTGGGATTAAAAAACCATCGATTTACGCACACTTTAAAGGAAAAGAAGAGCTATATTTTATATGTTTAGAATCTGCTCTTCAAAAAGATTTACAAAGCTTCACAGACGATATCGAAAAATTTTCAAATTCGTCTACTGAAGAATTGCTCTTACAGTTACTAAAGGGCTACGCAAAACGATTTGGTGAAAGTGAAGAATCAATGTTTTGGTTACGAACTTCTTATTTTCCGCCTGATGCATTCCGCGTACAAATTATCGAAAAAGCGAATGCACACATTGAAAACGTCGGAAAACTTTTATTCCCTATATTTAAACAGGCAAACGAGCAAAGTGAACTGCATAACATTGAAGTAAAAGACGCTCTAGAAGCTTTTCTATGCTTACTGGACGGACTTATGGTGGAACTACTATTCGCAGGTTTAAATCGCTTTGAGACTCGTTTAAACGCCTCTTGGCAAGTATTTTGGCGAGGTCTTTCAAACTGACGGATTGCTCCTTTGCAATGCGTCGTTTTTAAGCCCTTTACCTAACGACTGGTAGGAAGGAGAAATGACATATGGCATGGATTTATGTAATCATAGCTGGTATTATTGAAATCTTTTGGGTTATTGGACTTAAAAAAGCGGAGGCACCACTTGAATGGGCTGGTGTTGCGTTATTAATTACAATTAGTTTCGTCTTATTATTTAGAGCTTATAAAGATTTACCTGTCGGCACTGTATACGCAGTCTTTACAGGAATTGGAGCTGGTGGGATCGTTCTTACAGAGATTTTCGTCTTCGGAGAACCTTTCTCTATTGTAAAAGTTTTATTAATCGGTTTAATCTTCTTCGGAGTAATTGGGCTAAAACGAGTAACAGAAGAAAAAGAAGCGAAGGAGGCCGCATAAAATGGCTTGGTTATTTTTAATTCTAGCTGGTATTTGTGAAATTATTGGTGTACTCTTTATGAAAGTAGCCACTGAAAAGAAAGGCTGGGCACCAAAAGTTATTTTAATCGCTAACTTCGGCGTAAGCTTCTTCTTCTTATCTCTCGCGATGGACACGTTACCGATGGGAACTGCTTACGCGATTTGGACTGGAATCGGAACTGCCGGAAGTGCACTTCTAGGTATTCTTATTTTCCGTGAATCAGCGGATTGGCGTCGTCTTGCCTTCTTAAGCTGCATTCTATGCGGCGCTGTTGGCTTAAAACTATTAAGCTAACGTGAGGTGAATGTCATGTGGAAAGAAAAAGGAAAACAAATGTTAGCATGGATTACACTCGGGATCGTCATTCTATTGCAAATCAGTTTTCATATAATAGAATGGTTGTTTCATAAAGTAGTATCCATTTTTACCTTCCTTCCTAGCATGGCACTTGAAATTGCATCTATTGCTTGGTCTATTATTGCCTCCATTGCAATCGTCATTATATGGAGTATCGCCAAACTATGGAATAAATTATTTAAAAAGGACAGTACTTCTGAAAAAGAGTAACTGTCCTTTTTTTACGTCTATTTAGATTTTCTATAAAAATTTGATGCGATAAGACAAAACAGGCCAATTATAGCAACGCTCATACCAATCCCTTTATGCAAACTAGGAAATAGCGGTGGTATATCTGAATAAACATTTGCTAATATGAGACCGATTGAAACGAAAAATACCCCTATTCTATATAACCATTTTCTTTTGTTCATCATTCTCCCCTCCTAAAATTTTTCATACACTCCTTTCTTTTGGACATACTACCTAAAAAAGGAGTGGATAATATGCAAAATTCTATACATAAGCAGATCCTATTTTTATTTTTTCTCTTTCTGATTCTCGTTATCGTTTTCAGCTTTATATTACATACTCCAAAAGATGTTGTACCGAGTAGCCTCTCTGTTTATAAACTCTTACTTTCATATTGTCGTTATTGAAGAAGGTGCCTTTTATAGGGCACCTTTTAAAATTCTCTCTTCTCATACAATTTCACTGAAACGAAGACAGATGCTATGAATATGCATATTGAACTAACGAATAACACGCTGTTGTATAGTTGAATTTGTTCCATGCTGATTTCAAAGAACATAGTACCAATTGCTGTCGGTGCTATTAGTATGAAAAACGTAATAAAAGAAGCTTTTTTATAGCCAAACCAAAACAATATCGGTAAAACAATGCTAAAATATATAAAAACAAAGCCAGAAATCGTAATTACTGTTGTCGTTATAAATTCAAAAGTTCCATCTTCAAATCGATTGATTACTACAGGACTAGACACTACCATACTTATAATAAAAATAATAAGTGCCATTATGTATTTAGCTAACACAATTTGCTTTCTCGCTATCGGTAAACTATTTAATATTACTTCACTATTATATTTTTTATCGTCATTAAATGTTTTTAAAATTGCTATAACTGGAATTATAGCTGACATAATTACGTAAAAGCTTTTAATATCTGTTAATGTCATATACAAAAAAAGAGGGTATATTAAGCACCATATTAAATGCTTCCATTGCATAATAAAATCTTTTATTATGAGTTGCCTCACGATTACTCCTCCCCTCATAAATCACGTTCATTATACAAGCTAACTGAAAGCAACATGGACATAATATACAAAAGAATAAGTCCTGCTATAAAACAAACATTTACAACTAGACTCGTGCTCCAAACATTTTCTACATCTAACCAGACGTTACTTACAATCAGTCCACTTAAATACCCCAACGCAAGTCCGGCGAACGGAGCAATTTGTTTTGCACTGCTATATCCTACTGAGAATTCAATCGGAAGTACAATTATGCTACAAACAAACCCACCTGTTATACCTCCGAGAATTTCTCCCCACAGCATAAATCCAGTCATATGCCCATCTTGTAGCTGTATTAAACCAACCACTAGTGAAAAACATCCACCTAGAGCAACTAAAATACTTACAAATATGTATTTTCCTATGACAATATCTTTACGGTCAAACGGTAAACTATTTACTATCAGTTCACTTTTATTTTTCCCCTCATAACTCATTGACAGTATCATGCCAAGAGCAGGTACAAACATGCTAAACGTCATCAAAAAACTATCACTACGAAAATCAACAATGAGCAGGAACAAGAAACATATAAGATAAACAAACCCTAACTTTCTTTGCATCATCATATCTTTTAAAACTAATTGCTTGATCATGTATTACACCTCCTAATATGAAAATGCCCCTTCTATAACTCTGCCTCCTGAAACATTTTCATTGAGAGCAACATTGATATGACTATACTTACTAACACTCCGATACCAAGAACACTCATTGATAATGTAGCATCTTCAGAGTGAAGTACTTTTAACATGATTATTTCATCACCAAAAATATTGCACATAAAGCCAATCATACCCATTAAAGGAAAAATCATAATCACATTCAAGACAGTAATAGCTTTATATCCTCCAATGTAATTAGTAGGTATCGTTACTACACAATAAATCAAAGTTGCTACTATTCCTGAAAACACTGCATATCCAGGCATAACTATATCCCCGTCCAACAAAATATTTTTTAATATTATGACTATAAAAGTTGCACTCAAACCAACCATAATAAATACTGTGCTTGAAATATACTTAGCTATAACTATCTCTTGTCTCGTTATAGGCAAACTCACTAATACTTTTTCTGCTTTACTTTTCTCCTCATGATAAAAAGAAATATAAATAATTGTACTACATGTTATAAATAATCCTATTGCAACCCCCATTGGTTGAACGGAATCCTTAAAAATAGATAACATAGGTATTAAAAAATAGAAAGGAAATATCTTCTTCTGTAAGAAAAACTCCTTCAAAATCAACTGTTGCATCTGAATTCTCCTCTCTATAAATCACGCGTTTCATAAATTTTAATTGTAAGAAACATAGAAGCAATGTAAATACTAACTAATGTAATAATTCCAACTATAAACATACCAACATGCATAGGATTCATAATCCACTCAATGAACGAAGGTGCTGTTTTATTCAGTCCATCACTAATAAATATCCAAAGTATCCCACCCACTCCTATTGAGGCTGCTGATATTATACTTCTTACTATCTTCGATTTTGTACCATAATAACTAGGGTAAAAGGTGACAACTAAAAACACGGCGTAAATAAGCCCATTTACTACTCCATACCATGGAATTTCAATGTATAAATTAGGATGATATGCACCTATATCACCAATAACAGCGATACCTCTTATAAGAAAAGCAACCAACATCGTAGAGAACATGCCACCTACAATAAATATTGCACAGGAAATATATCTAGCAATTATGATATCCTTTCTGCTTAACGGTAAACTATTCATAATAATGTCACTTGTATTTCGTTCATCTATTGCGACTAATATCATAACTGCGGAAAGAGTTATAAATAAACAACTCATAGGAAACAGCATTCCATCACCGTTTTCAAATAAAAAGAATATAAAGGGTATAATAAGATACACTGGCCATATCCCCCGAAAAAAGAACAAATCTTTATAGATGAGCTGACGCATAGGCACCTCTCCCTTTTGCGGTGTAAACGATAATATCATCTAATGTAGGCTTTTCTAGTACAACCTCATTTCCAAACCAATCGATAATTGCTTGTTTATCCTTTGCTAAACCTTCGAAACCAAATTTATTTTTTCGTAATCCAACAAATAATTCTTTTCCTTCTCGGTCTAATAAGTCATTACTTCCTTTTACGATTACGTAGTTCTCCATTAGTTCATCTTTCTCACCAGTAAATATAATTTCTCCATCATTGATGAACGTAATATAATCTGCGATGCGCTCTAAATCTGTTGTAATGTGCGTTGAGAATAATACAGATACTTCATCTTCCATTACAATTTCTTGCAACATATCAAGTAATTCACTTCGAACAACTGGATCTAATCCTGCTGTCGGTTCGTCCATAATGATAAACTCCGCGTGGTGCGAAAGTGCGATAGCAATCGCAAATTTCATTTTCATCCCTTTTGATAGTTCTTTAATTTTTTTATACTTCGGAACTTGCAATCTATGCATATACGATTGATACTGCTCTTCGTCCCACTTTTTATATAGCGGTGCAATAATACGTTTCATTTGTTCACACGTTAAATCTTCGTAGTAATGATTTTCATCATATACAAAACCGATATTTTGTTTTATTTCCTTCTCGACTTTTTTATTGTCCTTACCAAAAATTTTTATATCACCGCTATCTTTTCTAATTAAATTCATAATCATTTTAATCGTCGTACTTTTCCCTGCTCCATTCGGTCCGACAAATCCCATAATATATCCGCGTGGTAACGTAAAACTTATATTTTTCACTGCAAAATCTTGATAACTTTTACAAACGTTTTTTAGCTCTAACATCTCTTATTCCCCCTCATATAAACACGCAATCATCTGCTGTAAATCTTCAAGTGAAAGCTGCAACGCTTTACTTTCATTTACAACCTCTTCCGCTTTACTTTCCAATAGACGTAGCCGCTGTTCTTTTAGTAGTTCATTATTTTTACGTGAAACATAAGTCCCCTTCCCAGCAACAGTTTCTATATATCCTTCTTTTTCAAGCTCCTCGTACGCACGCTTCGTTGTAATTACACTAACTTGTAATTCCTTCGCTAAGCTACGAATAGACGGTAATTGGTCTCCACCCTTTAAACCACCATTTAAAATAAGCTGGCTTAATTGTTTTCTTATTTGCACATAAATAGGGTCTTGGGAAGAATTCGAAATAATAATATTCATGTTTTCCTCCAGTGTGTGTATATACTGTATATACCTTATATATACAGTATATACACACTATCCTATTTTTGGCAAGAAAAAAAGACCAACATTTTCCTGTTGGTCTTTCGTATATGTATCACTTTTCAAAGCGATCTAACATCTCATCTCTCATTCCAAAACTCACTACCGCAATTCCTACATACATAAACAGAAGGAAAGCCGGATGAACTGTGTTGTACCAAGTGCTATCAACAATTAAATAAATCGTTAATGCTACAACAAGAACAAACGCTAAGATAAACATATAAAAGTGTCTTGTACTACCCATAATAAACTCCTCTCTTCTCTCGTCACCATTCAACAGTATATTGTATCGAATAATTCGATATGACTCAAGGTTAACTTTCTGTTATGTAATCAAGTTCCACCTTTACAATGTCCTCACATGCTATTGAAATGATGGTTCCTTTCTTATCAATTGCCGTCACTTCTCTATTATCCATTACACGATGTGCTACTCTTTCTAATACTTTTCCTTGATCTCGATAACAAAATTCTTTTACATCTTTAATCGTTTTTCCGTTTTCTAAATGGTATATCATTCTATAACACCGATATCCCACATTTTCACCCCCAACTTGCTCGTTTTTTCACATATACATAAAAATGAGTCATTCCTATCTCATTGCATCTTCTTAATTTCAATAAAATTCTAACAAAAATAAATACTTTTATCAAACTGACTTTTTCAACAAAATCACCTATGAAACTACTTCTTTACACCATTATGAAACAAAAAATATAAAATTTTAACATTTTCTTCACTAGTTCTGCATAAAGTGAAACTTTAATCAGCGGGGGATTTTTGTTCATCCCCATTGATTATCAGCCCACAAATCGCGGGACAAATTCTCCATACAAAAAAAAGAACCCGCATATAGCGAGTTCTTCCTTTGTTATTCTAATTAAACTTGTACAGGAGCTAGCTTTTCATAACGTAAAACTGGTTTACGAGCGGCCAATGTTTCATCCAAACGTTTAATTACCGTTGTATGTGGCGCTTCTTGTACAACTTCTGGATTTTCTTCTACTTCTTTAGCAATTTGAATCATCTTATCAATGAAACCATCTAATGTTTCTTTTGATTCTGTTTCTGTCGGCTCAATCATAATACATTCTTCCACATTTAATGGGAAGTAAATTGTCGGTGGATGGTAACCGAAATCAAGCAGGCGTTTTGCGATATCTAATGTACGTACGCCAAGTTTCTTTTGGCGACGACCTGATAATACAAACTCATGCTTACAATGTCTATCGAACGGAAGATCATAGAATGGTGCTAATCTTCTCATCATATAGTTCGCATTTAATACCGCATACTCCGTTACTGCACGTAGTCCATCTGGACCCATAGAACGAATGTATGTGTATGCACGAACGTTAATTCCGAAGTTACCATAGAATGGTTTTACGCGTCCAATTGCTTCTGGACGATCATAGTTAAAGTGATAGCCATTTTCCGTTTTCTCTAAAATTGGTTTTGGTAAGTACGGAATTAAATCAGCTTTCACACCTACTGGACCCGAACCTGGGCCGCCGCCGCCGTGAGGACCTGTAAATGTTTTATGAAGGTTTAAATGCACAACGTCAAATCCCATATCTCCTGGGCGCGCTTGGCTTAATACCGCATTTAAGTTTGCACCATCATAGTATAATTTACCGCCTGCGTTATGGACGATTTCTGCCATTTCTAAAATATTTTCTTCGAATAGACCTAATGTATTAGGATTTGTTAACATAAGTGCTGCTGTTTCTTCGTTTACAACACGTTTTAAATCTTCTAAGTCAACAAGACCATGTTCATTTGATTTTACTGTAATTGTTTCAAAACCAGCTACAGTTGCAGATGCTGGATTCGTTCCGTGAGCAGAGTCAGGAACAATTACTTTCGTACGGTTAAAGTCACCATTTGCTTCATGGTATGCACGAATTAACATTAAGCCTGTCCATTCTCCGTGTGCACCCGCTGCTGGTTGCAATGTAACAGTATCCATACCTGTAATCTCAATTAAGTGCTCTTGTAAGTCGTACATTAATTCCATTGCACCTTGTACTGTCTTTTCATCTTGTAATGGATGAATATTTGCAAATCCTGCGAAACGAGCTACATTCTCATTAATTTTCGGATTATATTTCATCGTACAAGATCCAAGTGGATAGAATCCAGAATCTACACCGTGGTTACGGTTTGAAAGTGCTGTATAGTGGCGCATAATGTCAAGTTCAGATACTTCTGGTAGCTCTGCATCTTCTCCTCGAATATAATCGCTCTCAAACACATCTTCTAGTTTCACTTCTTCTACATCTAATTTTGGTAGGCTATATCCTATGCGTCCTTCTTTACTCACTTCAAAGATAAGTGCTTGGTCTTGATTCTTCATTGGATAGCCCCCATTTCGTTTACAAGTGTGTCAATTTCCTCTTTTGTACGAAGCTCAGTTACTGCTACAAGCATATGGTTCTCATGCTCTTTATAATCACGGCCTAGGTCGTAACCGCCGATAATATTCTTTTGTAATAATGCATCGTTTACTTCCTTCACTGGACGCTTGCAATCTACAACAAACTCATTGAAGAATGGTCCAGCAAATGTTACAGTGAAGCCTTTCGCTTCAAATTGACGTTTTGCATATTGTGCTTTAGAAATGTTTTGACGTGCCATTTCTTTCACACCTTGTTTACCAAGTGCCGTCATTGCAACTGATGCTGCTAATGCATTTAACGCTTGGTTTGAACAAATGTTAGACGTCGCTTTATCACGGCGAATATGCTGTTCACGTGCTTGTAACGTTAATACAAATCCACGTTTACCATCTGAATCTACAGTTTGTCCAACAAGACGTCCTGGAATTTTACGCATAAATGCTTTCGTTGTTGCAAAGTAACCACAGTGTGGTCCACCAAACTGCGTTGGAATACCAAATGGTTGTGCATCACCGATTACAACATCAGCACCAAATTTTCCTGGTGGTGTTAATGCGCCTAATGATAATGGATTTGAAGAAACGATAAATAATGATTTTTGTTGATGAACGATTTTTTCAATATCAGCTAATTTTTCAACTTGTCCGAAGAAGTTTGGATATTGAACGATTACACAAGCAACTGTATCATCTACTTCACTTTGTAATACGTCTAAATCTGTTACACCATCTTTATGATTAATTTCAACAACTTCAAGATGTTGACCTTTTGCATACGTTTCAAGTACTGCTCTTGATTCTGGATGAACTGCACTAGATACAAGAATTTTCTTTTTGCGAGTATGGCCAGCTGCTAGCATTGCCGCTTCAGCTAAAGCTGTACCTCCGTCGTACATAGAAGAGTTTGCTACATCCATTCCTGTTAATTCACAAATCATTGTTTGGAATTCAAAGATCGCTTGTAATTCCCCTTGTGAAATTTCTGGTTGGTATGGCGTGTAAGCTGTATAAAATTCTGAACGAGAGATAACGTGATCTACAATTACTGGAGCGTAATGATCGTATACACCTGCTCCTAAGAAAGAAGCGTATTCTTTTAAGTTAGCATTTTTACTAGCCATTTGAGTTAACTCTTTTAAAAGCTCTGGCTCTGATTTTGCTTCTTTAATTTTTAAATCCCCTTTAAAACGAACACTCTCTGGAATATCAGAGAATAACTCATCGATCGTTTGAACGCCGATCGTTTGTAACATTTCTTTTTTGTCTTCTTCTGTCATTGGAAGATAACGATGCAACATGAAATCTACCCCTCTCCCCGTTACTTTGAACGTTTATAAAATGGTGTTGGAACAACTACTGCTTTGACGCGTTTATTACGAATTTCAATTTCTACTTCTGTATCAACTGCTGCGTATTTTACATCAATTAGTGCTAAACCAATGCTTTTCTTTAACGTTGGAGATTGTGTACCACTCGTTACTTCCCCGATTTTTTCTTCTCCAATAAATACAGGGTAATGTGTACGAGGAATTCCACGTTCGATTACTTCGATGCCGACTAATTTACGAGGCGCACCGTTTTCTTTTTGCTCTTTTAACGTTTCTTTTCCAAAGAAGTCTGCTTCTTTATTTGGTTTTACCGCAAAGCCGATGCCAGCTTCAATCGGTGTAATATCTTTTGATAATTCTTGACCATAAAGTGGTAATGTTGCTTCGAATCGAAGTGTATCGCGAGCACCTAAACCACATGCTTTTAAGCCTTCTTCTGCTCCAACTTCAAGAAGTTTCTCCCAAAGTTTTGCAGCATCTTCACTCTTACAGTAAATTTCAAATCCATCTTCACCTGTGTAACCTGTACGAGATACAAGTGCTGGAATTCCATCTACAAGAATATCGTTTTTAAATTTAAAGAACTTAATTTCTTTCAAATCTTCTGACACAACTTTTTGTAAAATGCCTTCTGCTTTTGGACCTTGAATTGCAAGCTGTGCAACTTCACTAGAAACATTGACTACTGTCGCATCGCCAATTACATGGCTAGCTAACCATTCGTAATCTTTCTCGATATTTGATGCATTGATTACTAATAAATAGTCTTCTTCACCACGTTTGTAGATTAATAAATCATCTACTGTACCACCATTTTCGTAGCACATAGCTGTATATTGTGCGCCTCCTACCTTTAAGGTAGAAACGTCATTTGTAACAACACGTTGTAAAAATGCTAAACTATCTACACCTTTTACCTCAACTTCTCCCATATGAGACACATCGAACAAACCTGCAGCCGTACGTACAGCTTCATGTTCTTCTTTAATGCTTGAAAATTGAACTGGTAATTCCCAACCACCGAAGTCGATTGTTTTTCCACCATACTTCGCGTATACATCAAATAACGGTGTACGTTGTAATGTAATCATGCTCTCTCCCCCTTATGCTTTGACAAATCAATAAAAGTTGCTCGCCATATCTAAACATTTTCACTCTGAAAAGATAGGATATACGGAATCTCATTATATTTTTTTATGAAAGCGTAAATAAAAAATCACTTTCTTGGATAAAATACGAAAGATTCCACACATTTCACACCATTATCCTAACATTATTCGCTATATTTCATCAATATTCTAGCATAAAAAATAATTTAGAATTTTTCATTCTTAATCTTATTAAATACAATTTTCAAAATTTAGCCCTTTATCTTTTCCTATTCTTTAACTTTCAGCAAGTGTAATAGAGCCTTATTACAAGGCTTATATAATAAAGATTTTTTTAATAATTACTTTAGTTTATAAAAGGTGGGAGAGTCATAATGAATGTCGATATTTCCGTAGATCGGACGTGGCAAAACAATTTTTTAAATAGAATTGACGAAGATGGCCCTTGGACAAACTGGGATTTATACCATTTAGCTTATGAAACAGAAAAATCGTTACTTGTTCCTACTTTCGATGGACTACAAGCACCGAAACATTTATCTCATTTCACACCGCTTCCTCATCAATTAGAAGTGGCTCAAAATGTCATTGAACAAATGAATGGCAAAGCGATTCTAGCAGATGAAGTAGGACTTGGGAAAACGATTGAAGCTGGACTTATTTTAAAAGAATATATGGTCCGTGGCCTTGTGAAAAAAGTACTTATACTCGTCCCGGCCTCTCTCGTATCACAATGGGCATACGAACTAAATACAAAGTTTTTCATTCCAGCTGTAGCCCAAAAGAAAAGCTATTCATGGGAACAAGCCGATGTGATTGTATCATCCATTGATACTGCAAAACGTTCACCGCATCGTGATATCGTTTTGAACTTAGAATATGACCTTATTATTATCGATGAAGCACATAAACTTAAAAATAATAAAACAAAAAACTATGAATTTGCACAACGATTAAAAAAGAAATTTTGTTTATTATTAACTGCTACTCCTGTTCAAAATAAGATTGATGAAATTTTCAACCTCGTTTCTTTATTAAAACCAGGACATTTAGGCAATCAATCCAACTTTGAAGAATATTACGCTTCAAAAAATCGTTCTGCCGAATCTGATGAAGATTTAAAAGCTCTTATTAACAAAGTAATGGTCCGAAATCGGCGTCATAATACCGGAATTGATTGGCCAAAGAGACATGTACGTACAATTTTTGTTGAGTTTAATGAAGAAGAGCAAGCTTTATATAATGATATTGAAAATTGGAGAGGACAAGATGCCTTCACATCCGCTTTCTCATCGTTAACTTTAAAACGGGAAGCGTGCAGTAGTCGTGAGGCTGTTTACTATTCATTAAAAAAACATGTAGAAAAACGACAGAAGGAAAATGAACATTACATAAAAGACCCGCATATTGATGTGCTAATGGACAAAATTAATCATATTCCTTTTAACTCAAAAGCGAATAAAGCTCTAGAGCTTATAAAAGAAATTGACGATAAAGTCATCATCTTCACAGAATATAGAGCGTCACAAATGTACTTACAATGGTTTTTACAACAACACGGTATTTCTTCCGTACCATTCCGCGGTGGGTTTAAACGCGGGAAGAAAGATTGGATGAAGGAACTTTTCCAAAACCGTGCGCAAGTGTTAATTGCAACTGAAGCTGGTGGTGAAGGGATTAACTTACAGTTTTGTAGCCATATGATCAATTACGACTTACCATGGAACCCAATGCGCCTTGAACAAAGAATCGGACGTATTCACCGTCTTGGTCAAAAGAATGATGTTCATATTTATAACTTAGCTACAAAACACACTGTTGAAGAACATATTTTGAAACTGTTATATGAAAAAATCAATTTATTCGAGCGTGTTATCGGTGAACTCGATGAAATTTTAACGAGAATTAATATGAAAAACATCGACGCGCACATTCAAGAAATATTTGCGCAATCAAAAAGCGAAGGAGAAATCCGAATTAAGATGGAAAACTTAACATCTATTATCGACTTCGCGAAACGAAATGAAGCTGAGGTGCAAGGCTATGCAGCAACATGAAATTCATAATTACTTATATAATTTTTTCGAGGCGAATAACTGCGAAATTTTAGAGCGTTCTCCTCAATTATTAGACGTGCAGTTAACAATTGAGATGGATAAATTATTAATGAACCGCCCTTTTTATTGGCACTATCTTGAGAAAACAGGAGGCGTACCGAATCCGATGCGCCTTACCCTTATTACAAATCCAGAAAATGAAGAAAACGATGGCGAGCTTATTCACTACGGTTCACCACGTCTTCATCAAATTTTTCAAACGACAAAAGAATTAGGGTCTTACATACGTTTATATGAGGAAGTACGGCATAGCGGGGCGACACATACACCGCTCCATCCGTGGCTCGGTGTAAATATTAAAGTTTCCTATCAATGTGATCGAAAAAAAGATATCCTCCACTCCATTGGAATTCATCTTATTTCTGGCACAATGATTGCAAACTTTCATGAAACATTAGCTAAAATTAAACTCACACCGAAAATACCTGACTTTTGTTTTACGCTCTCGCCTATCATTAAACCGCAAAGCGGTTTACAACGTATAGAGGATGCTTTAAAAAGCATTATTGCAGAAGATGACCATACGTGGGCGAAAGAAGCAAGGGTGCGCTGGAATCACGATTTGGACCTTTTAAATCGTTTTTATGAAGAAAGTGATGAACTTCCTGAAAGCTATGAAATTGAAAAACAAGCACTGCAAGAACAGTATGAACCCCGCATTACAGTGCAAATTATTAACGGTGGACTTTTTTATGTTACCGCGAATCATTTTCTATCTTAAAAAGCTCCTTCTGTTTTAGAAGGAGCTTTACTTTGCGTTATCCTCTATCGCCATTACGCTCTTGTTGTTTTTGCTTTGCCATACGTTTTTGATACGCACGATCCTTTGCACTCACATGATTTGCATCAGTTGGAAGATTTTCTTTTGAACGGCCAATTCCATTGCTCATCTGTTTCACTCCTTTTATATCTTTCAAAATACACCCTTATTTTCAGCTAGAGGCACCATCCTTATGCAAAAAAAATAAGAGTAGCCATCGGCTACTCTTACTCACTCACATATTTTCGAAACATATCATGGATGCCTTTATTTACGAGGTTCGAGATCTGTTCGTCAGATTTATTCGGATAACGATCACGCAATCTGATAGATGCCTTCACCATTAAATTTTCTAATACAGAACGGCCACCTTCTCCATAAATAATTTCAGCATACTTAACAAGCCTTCCATCCTCTACTGTTGCTGGATTATGATTGAAGAAAAATTTACTCATTGTTTCCACCTCTCTATTTTGATAACGTTTACATTTATATAGATTATTTATGTTATTTATTTCACAATATTGTATGCATGTATATTTAATTAGTTTCATTATAAAGCAACATATCGACAGTAACTATGTGATTTTCCGTCCATTTTGTGAACAAACCAAAAAATGAAAGCGTTTCCTTTATTATATACTAAAAAAACTTACTACGCTAGGGGCAATTTTTCAATCTACCAATACCTCAAATATGAATATACTTTTGCTTTTCCCACTAAACCTTATATAATTTTCAGAAATTATATTATAAAATATATGTATGACTTAAGGAGGCCATGTATGAATCAAAATAAAAAAGCTATATTGGATCTTGTCTTTTATCTCGTAATCCCATTCCTCATTTGGAAATTCGCAAAACCTTATATCGACCCTTATTACGCGATGTTACTTTCCTCTGTTCCGGGGATTATTTATACACTGTATACCTTTAAAAAAGAAAAACAGTTTAACGTAACAGGATTCTTTATTTTAATTACACTCATTTCTAATACAACGGTAGACCTATTATCTGGATCAGCTGAACGAATGTTATGGAACGATGCGTATTATCACATCGTGCTCGGTATTATCGTTATATGTACCATTTTTATAAAAAAACCACTTATGTTATATTTCGCAGCAGATATTGCCGCATTGCAAGGCCATGACCGTGATAAAAGTCGTGAACTGTATCGTGATAGTCGCATCTATCCAGCACTACAATACTTAACGCTATTTTTCGGCCTACAATTCATATTAAAAAGCTTCTTAAAAATTTATTTCATCTCTGTTTTCGGTGTAGATGGCTATGGTGAAATGAGAGCAATTATGACCGCTGTTGGGTGGGGCATTTCCATTTGTATCGGAATTGGATTTGTCTGGGTAAACAATAAAATACATGCCGTTACAGAAGAAAAGGAATCCGTGCAGTAAATAAAAAATCCCCTAGTAGTATGATGCTACTAGGGGATTTTCATTTTGCTATACATATTACGAAATCGTTAACTTGATTTTTTTCTTTTATTTTTTACGTTTCGATAAAACAAAGCAGCACTAAGCGGCATAACACCAAACCACTTATTCATAAATGGCTCTTTTTCAGCACGGCGTTGTTCTTTCTTTTGTTTACGATCTTCTTTTGGAGCATCCATATACGACACAAACTGCTGTGTCACAAAGCGAACATAATCATTAGTAGACATATTATCATCACCTCTACTTGATTAGTATGTCCACTTTTTTATACATTAATCTTTTCTTTCAATTCATTCATAATTTGCTTTACAGACTTATTCGTCGTATCGATATGAATATGAGCCTCTTCATAATAAGCTCGGCGCGATTCAAATTTCGTCACAAATGCCTCTATATCTTTCTTCTGAAATAGTGGACGTGTCGTATCTTCGCGAAGCCTTTCTGCAATTAGATGTGGATCACAATATAAATACACGACAGTTCCATTCTCCTTCATCCACTTTCGGTTTTCCTCTCGCTCAATGATTCCGCCGCCAGTTGTAATAATGACATTACAACTGGGGAGTGAACGTAACATTTCACTTTCATATTCCCGAAAAGCCATTTCGCCTTCTTCAGCAAAAATATTACGAATCGCCTTCTCCTGCTTCTCTTCAATTTTTTGGTCTGTATCGACAACATCCATATGAAGTTCTTTACTTAACGCTTTTCCAATTGTTGTTTTCCCAGCTCCCATATAACCGGTTATGTATATAGATTTCATGTTCGTTCCTCTCAATCATCCGTTATTATTTGTTATTATAACGAAAGATTACATTATTTAATAAAAAAACGTTTTGTTCTCCTTGTACAATGAAGAACAAAACGTCACATACACGTTTTTACTTATAAGTGCCTCTTCTCACCCACTGCGTTGCAATCCATTTCTCACCTTTCGTTACAGGTGCCCCTCCATGTAACGTAAGCTCATTTAGTGATTGATCTTGATAAAAATACTCAAAGTATACTGCCATTCCCTTTCTAGGGTGCACAGAAAGATTTAATTTCGGGAAGAACGTTTCTCCGCCTTCTTCTACATCATTTAAGTACATGATAAGCGTACTGATCCGATTATTAGCAGCTGATCTACTATGTTCCGCAAAATAATCATAGTGCGCTTTATATTGTTGATCCACTTCATAATTTAAAATGTGCAATCCTTCTCCATGTGCTACAGGAACATTCATGATAGATGAAATTCGTTTTTCAATCTTTACAGTAAGCTCATTGTCTTCCAAAAATGCACCGCTACTCGTTCGAATATCATTTACATCACGTGATGAACCAACTTTAGAACGTTTCATTTTACTTTTAGACAATTCAATCAATTCGTCGCATTCTTCATCACTTAATACATTTCCTAATACGACAATAAGAGGTTCTTCGAATTTTGAAATAATGTGTATTTCCCTATCTTCCGTCATAATTGCATTTCCTTTATGATCAAAAATAGTTTGTTCCTTATTTTCACCTATTTGATTGTTATTTGTCATTTCCCTATTCTCCCTAAAAAAATATGTTTGGATAGCTTGAATATATCATATTCTTTCTACCTTTCTCTTTTTTGAGAAAATTTAAACTTTCAATTGTTTTATTTATCCATTTCCTATAAAAAAATAACCTATTTTAAAATAAGAAATTATGGTTTTATCCATATATTTCACATACTATCCTTCTATCCAATCGAATATTTTCTCATCCTTTTTTCTATACCGGAAACTAACCTTGTAGAAAACTTCTTGTTTTATTTTGCACTGCAACGAAACGAGTATAACATCGTTTTCAAAGACGTAATTCCCACTTGCTTCGCCTTTTTCATATTGAAAGAAAAAAGTATCTTCCTTTTCTTTTTGCTGTAAGTCTTTTTTTATATTTGTAATAGATCGATTTAGTAGTTCTTCCAGTACAAACTTTTGCTCTATTTCAATATAAAATTTTTTATCTATAAGCAACATATTCGTTTCGTATACAAAGAACGAAGTTAATAATACAAGAAAAATGATTGTTCCTGGCATCGTAAATCCAGCTTGGTTTCTCATGTATTTATTTCCATTTCGCTATATCTTACAGCTACACCTTCATATATTTTCCCACTCATATCTTTCACATTTATAAAGAGCAAATGAGGTGTTACTTCATACGAAACCATTTCAACATTTTGTAATATAACTTCTCTTCCGCGCATATTCACTTTTCTTATAAGATGATTATTCAATTTTTCATACGTCACTTCATCTCCAGTGCGAAGACGGAAGCGCAAAAGATTATCTTTATTTTCAGGGACTATTTTTTCTACAAAAGATACTTCACGAAACTCTAACTGTACTTGTCCTATAAACACATCCCATTCCCAATTATTTAATCCTTTTGATTGGTTGTTTTCTATTCCAATAAAATTCAAACGTGGTAAGAGTAAAAAGAACAGTGATAACAGAAAAAAACATACAATCATTTCTATTAATGTAAACCCAACTTCTAATTTATTTTTTCTCCTGCATAAAAGCATTGTTCCATCATTCTTCCTTTCACATCTTTCCACATAGCACAAACTTCATTTCCTCCCCAATATGTGTAATATACATTTCCGTTTACGACTTTTTCTTGCGGTCGTTTCGCCCCATTCTCATACATATATAAAGCTGCTTCCCTTTTTAATAATACAAATGCTTTATAACGAATTTGTATGTTTTTTCGTTCTTGCATAACCAATACTGTTTGCGGAAGTAGTAAAGATACTGCCATCATTACTATACTTAATGCTACAAGCATCTCAGCCATCACTGACCCTTTTTGACATTTCACGATACGTAAATCTCCCTCTCCCAAGCTGAAATACAATCTCATATTTATAACTTCGATACGAAAGTAAAATAGTGCCACCTCTATTAATATTTCCACTCGGATTATATGTCATCGGATTTGGAAAAGTATTCAAATCAATTTGTATATCGCTATCATATTCTCTTTTAATGATAGTAAGATTCTCACTTAGCTCCCCTATATAATACGTATGTCTATCTTTATACCATCGTAATGTATAGTGTTTTTGACGGTTTATCGCTAATTGTTGCATATACAAAATATCGTTTGAAAACTGTCTTAAAAATTGCTCCACTTTTTGTTTTTCATGTAATGAATGTACGTTAAAATACGTGACCATACTTAGTACAGAAATTGCAAATAGAACGAGTAGCATTTCTAAAAGAGTAAAACCTTTTTGTTTCACAGTTTCCCAGTTGTTACTGTGCCATCATTTGAAATATGAATGGATTCACCATTCGGACACTCATCAGCTGTAATATATTTTGCATCCCTTAGCTCTTTTAGCGAGGGAATTTTATTATGTTGTAAATGGTATGCTTGTATTTGAGCTTCTATAGATTTCACATAGGCTTTACATCCTTTTCCATCGACGGATGAACGCTGTGTAACTACATTCGGAATAATTAATAGTAATAATACAGTTATGACGACCATAACTAATAACATTTCTAAAAGGGTAAACCCTTCTTCATTCTGCATGTAAATGCCTCCTAAATAGAATTCATCATTTGAAACATTGGCATAATCATTGCTAAATACATAAGAACGACTATTCCCCCAATACACGTAAATAAAATTGGTTGAATGATCACTAACATACGTTTAACTTTTTGCTCCATTTTTTCCATAATAAGATCGCTATAGTCACCTAATTCAATCGCCAAATTACCGTTTGCTTGTCCATGCGTAATAATATAAGAAAGTTCTTCCTCATAATATCCGCTTTTAGCAATAATAGATTGCAACGGTTCTCCCGCAATTAATTGACGTTCAATTCGGCCCGCTTCATATTGAAAAAACGGATGATAATGTTGCTCCATCATTATTGTTAGAGCCTCAAGTACTGATAGTCCGCCGTGTAATAAACCGCTCAATTGAGTGGCGAAATAATGTGAATGCTTTAAAATAAGAAATTTTTTTACGAGGGGGATACAAAGCTTAATTTTTACCTGCTTCATATGCGGGAGTTTTTGAAAGTACAATATATATAGACTACAGCCAATCATAACGATAAAAATAGTGCTAAAAATAAGATAGGGTAGTAGCTTAATTGTACTTAATATTTGTTCTGTAAATAACGGTGCTGTGGAACCGAATGAACTATATACCATGTCAACCTGTGGTAATAAAATGCGATTAAAAATCAAAATCATGATTAGTAAAAAGAGCGCCAAAAACATAGGATACTGCATTATTTTCATCATATCTTTCCTATACTTATCCTTTTTATAAAGAAGTGCGCTCCCTTGTTGCAATGCAAAAGAAATATCACCATGTTTCTCGGCATAAAATAAATAACTTAACATCTCCTGATGAAACTTTAATTGATGAAAAGAATCGTGTAGACTTTTTCCATTTTTTAATCCATCAATCATGCGCTGCATTTGTACTTTCTTTTCTAAAGGTAATTGAAACCGTAAAAATTCTAATGCCTGCAAAAGGGAGTATCCTTTTTCTAATAGTTCTCCTAGTCGTTTCAGCAATACAACTTGATCACTTAAACTCCATATTTTCTTAAACATACACATCCTCTTCTAAAAATCCTAAAGCGTATCCTTTTCGTATCGAAGATTCTAATGTTTCGTGCTTGTACGTGACACATTCCCCGTTTGCTTCTTTAATCGCTTGTTTTAACTCATATCCATATAACAACTCATAAATACTCGCTTGTCTTACTTGCCTCATTGATTTACATAAAGTTGAGCACTTTCTTTTGCAAAACGGACACTTCAATTCGACAAGTCGCTGTGCAGCTATAGCCAATAAAGATTGTTCAATCTCTTGCCTCGTTATACCGAAATCCATAAATCGGAGTATCGCCCCTTTCGCATCATTAGTATGCAGTGTCGTCATTACTAAATGGCCAGTCAAACTTGCTCTTATAGCGATTTTCGCTGTTTCTTCATCACGAATTTCACCGACTAAAATAATATCTGGATCATGACGTAAAATAGCCTTTAATCCTGCCTCATATGTGATACCTGCTTTTTCATTTATTTGAATTTGTAATACATCGTCATTTCTTTTTTCAACTGGATCTTCCAGTGTAACGATGCGACGTGTTTTCTTTTTTCTAATGACCTCTAATAATGCATACATTGTTGTTGTCTTTCCAGAACCAGTCGGTCCAGTAAATACGAGTAATCCATGGGAATAATGTAAAAAAGAGAGTAGTTTTTTCGCTGTACTTGGAAATAACGAAAGATGAGATAACGGCTGGATAGATGCTTGTAAATGAAGACGAATAACGAGACTTTCTTGGTATACGGTTGGAAGCGTGGAAAGGCGTAAATACACTTCTTGTCCATCCATTTGTAAATACAGTGAACCATTTTGTGGCTTCCGTCTCTCCCCTATATCCATGGATGCTAAAAATTTAAAGTGTGAAACAAGTTTTTCTCCAAATTCCTTCTCGATACAGTGTTTCGTCATTAAATCTTTTCCTATACGCAGTTGAACCACTACATCCTTCTTCCTGGGCACAATATGTAAATCCGAAGCTTGTACCCTACACGCCTCTTTCAAAATCATATTCGCAAAGCTTTCAATTCCATTCATCATTTTTCCCTCCCCACTATGTATATAGCATGAAAAAATCCATCTGAAAAATCGGTATTTTTACATTTTCACTAGAGAGAAAAGGAAAAATATGTTTGTGAAATTATGAACAATTTCCGAATTATTGTCTGAAATTACCTATATGGAAGTTTATCTGTATTATAATGTTATTATCTTGGATAAAGTGATAAAGGTGGAGATCCTCATGGAACAAGCTTTAAAAATTACAGGCGTATTATCTGACCCAACTCGTTATTACATTTATAAATATATTTCTCAAAAACATAGTTACGTAACTGTACAAGAAATTGCAGATGAGTTCGACATTCATCCAAACGTAGCGCGTTTACATTTATCTAAATTAGAAGATGTTCATATGCTGAAATCGGAAACAAAGAAAACTGGAAAAGGCGGAAGACCAAGCAGATTATATGTATTATCTGAAGATGTGATTCAATTACAATTTCCATTCCGCGATTATCAATTGTTAGCAAGAATAGCATTTAATTCTTTACTTAGTCTTGGCGCCGCTGGTGAAAAAGCGCTATACGAAACAGGAAAACAATTCGGGGCCGAGTTAATGCAACAACATATGCAGCGTTTACATGTGAACGAAGATGCTTTAACAGTAGAGCAAAAAGTCCAAATTGCAAAAGAAGCTTTCTCAACAGCTGGTTTATCACCTGCATTTGAATTAAGTGCAGATGGAACGAAAATTTTCTACGATGTACACAATTGTCCATTTAAAGAAGTTGCTGTTCATCACCCAACTGAAATTTGTAACATGCACGGAGATATGATGAAAGGGATTTTTGAAATCCTATTCCCTAACACGGAATTAACACGAAATGATAGTCTACTAGATGGATGTAAATCTTGTAATTACAAACTAACAATTTAATTTTCTCATATAAAAAGAAGCCAATTATAATTGGCTTCTTTTTATATGAACGAATATTTACAATAGTAAGAAAAATGAACTATAATGAGGTGAGGTTTACTTTTTTTAGAAAAGGAGGGAGATGGCATGGAGCGCATGTTTCGCGTTCTCGGCTTTTGGACTGGAATTTTCTCGGTTATGTTTTACGTAGGGGATATGCAACAGGCTGCACTACTATTTTTAGGACAAACGGGTTTCTTCGTACTTTTAAGCTATTTAAATTTAACAGAGCGTATGTATATATACGTATTCGGAGCATATTTAACTGTTTTCTTCATAGGATTTACATACTACACGACGTTTTTACTTGTCCCTGGAGCTGGACATTAAAGATGGCATTTTGCCATCTTTTTTTAATTCCGCAATTTCCTAGTTGACTTATAGGTTTTATTACCTTATATTCTATATAACAGATTGGAATTAGGGGGAATCAACATGAATACACTGCTTGTCGGAATTAACGTTGCAGTCATGATCATCTTAGTTGGCGTATTATATTATATGCAACGTAAGCATGTATCTTTTAATAAACGTGTATTTACTGCTTTAGGAGTCGGAATTATATTCGGTCTTATATTACAATTTATTTATGAGCCAACTTCTAAAGTAATTATTGAATCAAATACTTGGTTTAGCTTGATCGGTAACGGTTATGTGAAATTACTTCAAATGATCGTTATGCCACTTATTTTAGTATCTATTATTTCAGCCTTTACAAAATTACAGTTAACGAAAAACCTTGGTAAAATTAGTGGTCTTATTATCGGAATTTTAATTCTTACTACAGGAATCGCTGCAGCTGTCGGTATCGCCGCAAGTGCAGGATTTGATGTATCTGCAACAGGCCTGCAACAAGGTGATGCAGAATCTGCTCGTCTGAAACTAGTTGAAGAAAGATTTACTTCTATTGAAAAAACAACAATTCCAGATAAATTATTAGAGCTGTTACCTACAAATCCGTTTCTTGATTTAACAGGAGCTCGTCCAACATCAACAATTTCTGTTGTAATATTTGCAGCCTTTATCGGTATCGCCTTTATAGGTGTAAAACGAAAATATCCAGAACAAGCAGAACTATTTAAGAAAATGCTTGATGCTGTATATGCAATCGTAATGCGTATGGTAACATTAATTTTACGTCTTACTCCATACGGCGTATTAGCTCTTATGGCAAAAACAGTTGCTGGTAGCGACATTAATGCTATTTTAAAACTTGGTAACTTCGTGTTAGCGTCTTACGTGGCACTTATCGTAATGTTCGTTATCCACTTATTATTAATTGCTCTATCTGGTTTAAATCCAATTCAATATTTAAAAAAGGTGTTCCCTGTATTAACATTTGCATTCACATCTCGCTCTAGTGCTGGTGCAATGCCATTAAATATTGAAGCGCAAAAAGAAAAGCTTGGTATTTCCGAAGGGATTGCAAACTTCGCAGCATCATTTGGAGTATCTATCGGACAAAACGGTTGCGCAGGTATTTATCCAGCAATGCTTGCAATGATGGTCGCTCCAACTGTAGGAATCGATCCATTACAACCACAATTTATTTTAACTTTAATCGCTGTCGTTGCTATTAGCTCATTCGGTGTTGCCGGTGTTGGTGGTGGTGCAACATTCGCAGCGTTAATCGTACTATCTACAATGAACTTACCAATCGGTATTGTCGCTCTTGTTATCTCAGTTGAACCATTAATCGATATGGGTCGTACAGCTCTTAACGTAAGTGGTTCTATGACAGCAGGTCTTATTTCTAGTAAATGGCTTGGTGAATTAGATCAAGATACGTACAATCAAGATGATACAAAAACTGGTGAAATTGCTTCATAATAAAAAGGACGCTAACAAAAACTGTTAGCGTCCTTTTTTAGTTTTTTTCATCTTCCTCTTTTTCTTTTATACATAAGGTATAACATATTGTCTCAAATACTATAATTAAAGCTCTACCAATTACTTCAGCCATGGTAAAACACCACCTGTATATTAGAATAGATAATTATAAATGAATTATATATCTTTTCTGATTTTTATAAAAATTACATTTTTGTAAGGTTTTATAAAAACCGCGCTTTATACTTCTACTAAAAACTCTTCTAGTTGCTCTTTTAACTCCAATGTGAAATCTCGTTCTTTATACTTCATTTCTATCTCCTTACACATAGAAAAAGAGAATACAATAACATATTCTCTTTTCTCAAATATACTTCATTATCTCACAGCCCGTCCTTCTCACAAATAACCATTTTGTTCGCACCATTTATGAAATTGTCCTACGTCTACTCCAACTAACACGATATCCTTTAGCTCTACATCAATGATTTGTTCTCCAATTACAATAGCAAACTGCGATTCTAATTTTGTCTCGCTGTTCTTTACAATTCCAATTCGGTTCCGATGCGGTCCATCTTTTATATATGCTTTTTGTCCTACAATATCAAAGTTCAAGTCTCTCACCTCTTTTATTGCGCTTAAATTTGAAATACGAACTCAAATTCGGAAATTTTCCTTTCCTTGCACTATTTCTCTATATATATGACGAAACAATAAAAGAGTCCTCCCTTCTTTACAATTATTTTTTCTTTGTTTCATTTTTGTGATTGAAACGTAAAGTTTATAATAAAATACACTTGGAAGCGCTTTCTATGTAATTTTTTATGTTATAATATATAAGTAGAACTTCGCAAAGAGGGTTAAAAAAATGAATACAAAAATGATTAAAAAAGTAATTGACGCATTAAAAGTATATGGCTTTCAGAATGTATCATTCTGTGACAAAACGAAACAATTTTTATTTCATAACGAAATGGATATTATGAGCGGCTATGCAGAAATAACATATAGTAGTCAATTTGAAAAATTCAACGTACAAATTCATCCGATTGAAACACATCACCAAGCAGAGTTACAAGAGGTTGAAAGACATATACAGGCCTGTATAAGAAAAGTGGAATATTTAAACGCACTTCTTAGCGGACAAACAAAACTAGATGACAAAATTATTATAATGTAAAAAAAAGAACGTGAGAATATCACGTTCTTTTTTTTACATTATACGTTCATCTTTTCCTTCAGTTGTAATCCTGTAATGGATTCTAATACATCCATTGCTTCTCCAAATGTCATATCAAATATCGTCTTATCCTCTATGTATGGAAATTGTCTAAAGCGCTTTTCTAACATTTTCACGGCGTCCGACGTAAAGTGTACACTATCAATGCCAAATTCTGTTTCAAGAAGAACGATCCAATCTAACACATGAAAACCTAATCCATTTACGAATGAAATAAGTTTTTCTTCTGGCTGTGAAGATAAGAATACGTGTCGTTCCATCTCATCGAAAAGTTCTTCACCTAAAACTTCTGCTAATTCATCATCATGTTCGCGTTCAATAATCTCTTCATATCCGTAATCATCCACAAGCTCTTCTACTTCTTCACTGTCCTCACAAAGCAATTGACTAAGAACGGCCCCTTTCTTAAATTCACTATTTTGTACAACTTCTAAAAAGCTCGTTTCCCATCCATTTTCTAATTTCATATTATATACTCCTTTATATACGTTTCTTATCATCACTGTTCCCAAAAGATCACTTTTATAACCTTTTAGGTCGTTATTATTATTTCACATGATTCATAACATAAGATGCAAATTCAGTTGCATCTCCTTCAAAAATATTTATTTCTGGCAAATGATAGAACGTTGTTTGAAGCGGGTTTCTTTCATGATATACATATATCTTTTTCTCTAGCGCAATCGCCATTCCAAACTCTGTATGGCTCCCGTTTCCGCCATCTAATATAAGTAAAAAGACATCCGCTTCTTTAATAGCATTCTTTTCTGCCTGACCAATTTCTCTTAATTGATCTTGATTCACTGCTCTTTCGTTTCTTGTCCAATCATATGTATGGTGCCATCCTGCATGTTTCAGTTCATTTGCTATAGAACGTACAAGATGTTTATTTTGGAATCCTGAGGCGACATAAAAATTCATTTATATACACTCCTTCATTATGTACGGGAAACTCCTTTTAGCGTTACTTGCTATAAACATAATAAAGAACTAAAGAACGACTTCAAAAAAAAAATCCCCATCTTTAAAACTTATTTGCGTTTAAATGATGGGATTCTTCATGCTCTTCTTTTATTTTCTTCTTTTTATAACTTTCATCAGCTAACATTTCTAGTTCAGCTGTTATTTCTGATTTTTCAAGCTCTCTTTCTTGCGAAAATTTCCTTGAAATATAAACAATAACACTACCAACGTACAACACAAAGCATATAATAAGTGCAGTATTTTCATAGAGACTTAGCTCCAACACAGTCACTCCTAATCCATTCGTATTTTCACGCTTCATTAATTGGAATTTCCCTACTAATCCATTTGTTATTGTAACATAAAAATATCAATCCTTGGAATCTTTCATCCTACTAAAAAAGACATGATTGTTTCATCATGCCTCTGAAATATGTTGAACGATTGTTTGAATTGCTTCTTTTCCATTATATTTTTTTAGTGCTGTTTTATACATCTCATTATTTTGATTTAATTCTTCGACATGCTTTATAAGTGATTTCACAGTCACATCTTCTTCATACAATACGGAAGCATATCCTTGTCTTTCAAAAGACTCTGCATTTAGTATTTGATCTCCACGACTTGCAAATTTCGATAGCGGAATTAAAACCATCGGCTTTTGCAATGTTAAAAACTCAAAAATGGCATTAGAGCCCGCACGTGAAATAACAAAATCTGTTATCGCTAATATGTCTGGCAGTTCTCCATGTATATATTCAAATTGTTTATATCCTTCTTTATTTTGTAAGCTTTCATCAAGATTACCTTTTCCGCAAAGATGAACAATTTGATATTTTTTCAAAAGTTCTGGTAACGCTTCTCGAACCGTTTCATTAATTTTCTTTGCGCCCAAACTTCCTCCCATAATTGTAATAACTGGCTTTTTACGTAAAAAACCTAAAAACGCTAAACCTTTTTCACGATTTCCCTTTAGCACTTCTTCACGTACAGGAGATCCTGTATAGATTACTTTTTCTTTCGGTAAATGTTTCGCAGCTTCTTCAAATGTAACAAATATTTTCGAAGCAAAACGGAGCGCAATTTTGTTTGCTAGTCCTGGCGTCATATCAGATTCATGTAATAAAACAGGGACTCTATTTAGCCAGCCTCCAATTACGACTGGTACAGATACGAAACCACCTTTTGAAAAAATCACATCCGGTTTTAGTTTTCGAATCCTTACATACGCATCCATAACACCCTTCATTACAAGAAAAGGATCTTTTATATTTTTTAAATCAAAATAACGACGTAGCTTTCCACTTGCAATACTATAGTACGGAATGCCTTCCTGTTCTATAATCGTTTTCTCAATTCCTTGATGAGAACCAATATAAGAAATATCCCAATTCCGTTCTTGTAAATGTGGAATGATGGCTAAATTAGGTGTTACATGCCCTGCCGAACCACCACCTGTAAAGACTATTTTCTTCATACGTCTCCCCCTTCTACACTATAATACACTAAAATATCTTGCCTCAGGGTGAGAAAATACCATAGCCGTCACAGATGCTTCTGGCTCCATCATAAATCCTTCTGTTAATGAAATACCTATTTCTTCTGGATGAATAAGGCGAAATAACTTTTCTTGATCTGCAAGTTCTGGACATGCTGGATAACCGAAAGATACTCGTATCCCTCTATATTTCGTACGGAAACGTTCTTCCATCGTCAGTTCTGGTGAATCTGGAATACCCCAGCGATCACGAATGAGCATATGTGTTTTTTCAGCAAGACCTTCTGCTAGTTCAAGCGCTAACGATTGAATGGCATGACTGCGTAAATAATCCCCCTTCGCCTTCCACTCTTCAGCAATGTCCCGAACGCCTTCCCCAACCGTAACAGATAGGAAAGCAACATAGTCCATCTCATCTCCAACTGGTCGTAAATAATCACCTAAAGTACGATATGGTGCTTTTCCTTGTCTTGGGAATGTGAAACGCTCTATAACACGCGTATGATCTTCTGGATCATATATTACAATGTTTTGTCCGTCACTTTGCGCTGGGAAAAATTGATACACCGCTTTCGGTTTTAACCAAGATTGTCCTTCCTGCAATAATTCATCTATTAAATCATTTAATTCGTGTGCTCTCTTATCTCCCTCTCGCAAAAGCTTCTTCACATTTCCTTTTAATCCAAGGTGATGTCCAAGTAGCATTTGTCTATTTAAAAATGGAGCGAGATGGAGGGCTGGGATATCACGTAATACAATTCGTTTTGTTGAATCAGGTATCATAACCTCTGCCTTCGCTAATGGCTCAATTACTGCTGGAATTTCTACTTTCTTCTCCTCTTTTTTTACGATATGAAGATGACGCTCTTTTTTATCTTGTTTCATCTTCTCACGCTCTTCTTCTTTTTGAAGCTTATTAATAATATCAAGACCAGTCATCGCATCACTCGCATAACATACGAGCCCTTTATATGATGGTGAAATACGATTTTCTGTAAATTTTCTCGTTAACGCTGCCCCGCCTACAACGATTGGAACATCAATATTTGCAGCTTTTAAATCTTCAGCAGTCGTTACCATTTGTTGCGCTGATTTTACTAATAAACCAGAAAGACCAATAATGTCAGGCTTCTTTTCTTGTACTTCTTGAACAATTCGATCCGAACGAACATTGATTCCTAAATTAATAATCTCATATCCGTTATTCGATAAAATAATTTCAACGAGGTTTTTCCCAATATCATGTACGTCACCTTTAACAGTTGCTAATAATACTTTCCCCTTTTTCGCACTCTCGCTAGATTCCATATGTGGCTCTAAATAGCTTACGGCAGCTTTCATACTTTCAGCACTTTGCAATACTTCGGCAACGATAAGCTCATTATTATTAAATAATCGTCCCACCTCATCCATTCCTGTCATAAGTGGGCCATTAATAATATCCAAAGGTTTTCTCCCTTCTGTAAGTGCGAGACTTAAATCTTCTTGTAGCCCTTGTTTCGTACCTTCTACAATGTAATTTGCCAGCCTTTCATCAAGAGTTAATCTTTCTTGGGTAACGACATCTTTCTTTTTTGCCGCGCGATAAAAATTTGTAAATTCTTCTAACGTCTCTTGCGTCGTTTCAAAAAGTAGTGCATCAGCAAGACGTTTTTCTTCCTCTGGAATTGACGCATACCGTTCTAATTTTTCCGTATTCACAATCGCGTAATCTAATCCTGCTTTCGTTGCGTGATATAAAAAGACGGAATTTAATACTTCTCGGCCAGCTGGTGGTAAACCAAAAGATATGTTACTTACACCTAAAATCGTTAAACACTCTGGTAAGGCTTCTTTAATAAGGCGAATTCCTTCTATCGTCGCTGCCGCTGAACCAATATATTCTTCATCACCTGTACCTACAGGAAATACAAGTGCATCAAAAATAATATCTGACGGGCGTATACCATATTTCGTCGTCAATAACTCATAACTTCTTTTCGCGATTTCGAGTTTTCGTTCTGCACTAACCGCCATACCATCTTCATCAATTGTTCCTACAACAATAGCAGCACCATATTTCTGAAGAAGCGGCGTCACTTTTTTAAATCGTTCTTCTCCATCTTCTAAATTAATTGAGTTAATAACAGCTTTTCCTTGAATATAAGTAAGAGCTCGCTCCATCACATTTTCATCTGTTGAATCAATCATAATCGGTACTTTTAACACTTTCGTAACTTCTGCCAAGAAGTTTTCCATATCTTCTATTTCATCGCGATCAGGATCTGCCATACAAATATCAATAATATGAGCATTTTTCTTCACTTGCGCTCTTGCGACTTCAGCAGCCTCTTCAAATTTCCCTTCTGCTACTAATCGTTTAAATTTACGTGACCCAATAACGTTTGTTCTTTCACCAACAAATAATGGTCTCATAGAGTCATCATATTGAAGTGCCTCTAATCCACTAACCCCGTGTCCAGCTCTTTCGTGGTGTTCACGCGGCTTAAGAGAAGCTAACGCGGATTTCATTGCTTTTATATGTTCTGGTGTTGTGCCACAACAACCACCGATAATATTAACCCATCCTTCTTCAGCAAATCGCTTCACTTTTTCAGCGAGAGAAGATGGAGATTCATGATAATGTCCATCTTCATCAGGAAGACCTGCATTTGGATAACAAGAAATGTAACACTCCGACAAATCAGATAGTGAACGAATATGGTCTCTCATAAACTCTGGAACAGTCGCACAGTTTAATCCAACAGATAATGGCTTCATATGTTCTACTGATAAGTAAAAAGCCTCAATTGTTTGCCCAGCCAGAGTCGTTCCCATCGGTTCGATCGTTCCCGAAATCATAATAGGTACAATTTTATTTAGCTCATCAAAAGCTGCTTGAATTCCAATATAAGCAGCCTTCACGTTACGCATATCTTGACTCGTCTCAACGAGTAATACATCTACGTCGCCATTCAATAAGCCTCTAGCCTGCCGTGTATAGGCTTCAATTAATTCTTCAAACGTCACACCACCTGTAACACTAATCGCTTTCGTTGTTGGTCCCATTGCTCCCGCAACATATACTTCCTTCCCGCTTTCTTTGACCGCTTGCTTCGCTAAACGTGCTGCCTTCTCATTTAATTCCTCATCTAAATGAGACAACTCATAATCACTTAATACAATATTCGTCGCCCCAAATGTATTTGTTTCAATAATATCCGCTCCAGCTTCAATATAAGCTTTATGAATCTTTAAAATGACATCAGGCCTTGTTTCTACTAAATATTCATTACAGCCTTCGTACTCTTCTCCTCCGAAATCTTCCGCAGTTAAGTCCTCTTGCTGGATCATTGTTCCCATTGCACCATCTAATATTAAGATGTTATTTTGTAATTTTTCTTCTATACATTTCATCAGTTAATACCTTCTTTCACTTCTTGCTTTTCTCTCACATATTTAACAAGATGTTCTGTAATTTCATATTTTAGAAATGGTGTAATAAGATAAATGCCGTTAAAATACTTCATCGCCGCATCGATTAATTCTTGTGAAATGAGAATTCCTTCCTCAATTGCTGCCTCTTTCGTTTCATGTCCATCCATTCTCTCCCTTATTTCTTCAGGTAGTGTAATACCCGGTACCTCAAAATGAAGGAAATCTGCATTCCTTTTACTTATTAATGGCATAATCCCAATAAAAATAGGTTGTTCCAAATGCTTTGTCGCTTCATACACTTCTTCAATTAACGCAATATCATAAATTGGCTGAGTTAAGAAATATTCCGCTCCAGCATCTATTTTCCGTTCCATTCGCTTAACCGCTGCTTTTAAATGTCTTACATGCGGATTAAACGCACCTCCCACTGAAAACCTTGTTGCTGGACCAATTGATTTCCCTAAAATCGAGCGCCCGTCGTTCATTTCTTTAATCATTTTAATGAGCTCAATAGAGGACAAATCATATACAGAAGTGGCACCTGGAAAATCACCAACGCGTGCTGGATCCCCAGTTAAAGCTAACACTTCTTCCATACCTAATGCTGATAGGCCTAGTAAATGAGATTGTAGTCCGATGACGTTATGGTCTCTACACGTTAAGTGCGTTAATACCGGAATATCGTGCTTCGTTAATAATGCCCCCATTGCCATATTCGAGATGCGAGGCGATGCTAATGAATTATCTGCTAGAGTAATAGCATCTGCACCAGCTCTTTTCAATGCTCTTGCTCCTTCAAAAAATCGCTGCGTATCTAACGTTTTCGGTGGATCTAATTCCACTACTAATGTCGTTTGTTTTTTTGCTTTCTCTGCTAAAGTGACATGAGCTTTCGAACGTTTTTCATGTGTATGAACTACTTTCGGTCTTTGAATCGTATCCTTTTCTATTACAGGCGTAATATTTAGAGTAGCACGTTTCATACTTTCAATATGTTCTGGAGTAGTGCCACAACAACCACCCAATAACCGGATACCTTGCTCAATAAATTTCGGTGTCATCGCTTCGAAATAAGCCGGACTTCCCTCATATACGTAGCGTCCCTCCACATAATTCGGGAGACCTGCATTTGGATATGCTGACAAGTAGCCATTTTGAGGAATCGATATCATTTTAAAAGCTTCCGTCATATGAAGTGGCCCTAGTTGACAGTTCAATCCAACGACATTTGCACCGTAATCTAAAAGCTGTTTTAATATTTCATTTACATCATTTCCATTTTGAGTCGTACCTGTCTCATGTAACGCTAATTGAGCTACAATTGGAATATTCGTTTGTTTTCGTAACACCTGAACAGCATGAAGTAATTCAAACTCATCATAGAAAGTCTCTAATAGCAGTCCATCAACCTGTTCTTCTAGTAATGCACTTGCCTGTTCCAGTAACATAAATTCTCGCTCCATATCAGTTGTCGTAACAGCTCCGATATGTTTCATACCACCAATTGTCCCTAAAATTGCATTTCTATCTGTAACAGATGCTTTCGCAATCTTCACTGCCGCTTTATTAATTTGAACAACTTGATTCTCTAAGCCATACATACGTAATTTCGCTTCATTTGCTCCGTACGTATTTGTTTGAATCACATCTGCCCCAGCAGCTACATATTGTTTATGAATCGATATAATTAAATCTGGATCAGATATATTCAATTCTTCAAAACTACTTTGCAAACCATGTGAATGTAATAACGTCCCAACCGCACCATCACCTATTACAATTCCTTTTGATAATAAATCTAGTAATTTCACAAATCTCCCTCATTTCTATCAATATAAAAAACCCCCTCTTCACTTTGAAGAGGGGGACATAATTGTTCCTCCTCTTATTATGCAAAACATTCGTTTTGCAGGTATTAGCACCGTTTCAAACATTTCGTTTAAAGGTTGCCGGGTTTCACAGGGCCTTTCCCTCCACCGCTCTCAATAAGAGTTTGTCTTTATTATTTTATTTATGTAGCTAAAAGGAAATACGTTCCCCTTTTAACAATGTTTGTTAATTTTTTAATAAATTTAGCATGCACAAATGCAAAAGTCAATGACACTTGCGGAAAAATAAAAATTATTTAAAATAAAGTTGCAATTCAATTATCTTTTGTTGTAAAGTTAAAAACATAATAAAATTTCATACGAACATTCTTATCTAGAGAGGTAGAGGGACTGGCCCTTTGACGCCTCAGCAACCATTAACATTTGTTAATAAGGTGCTAATTCCAGCAAATTGTGAAAGATTTGACAGATGAGAAGAAGACTCTATTCAAACCGAAAGCCTTCTTCTTTAGAAGGCTTTTTTTATTTTACATTCACTTAATTGTTAATTTAAAAAGGAGGAATTTTCACATGTCAACTATTGAAACAAAACTAGCACAAATCGGAAACCGGAGCGAAACTACAACAGGAACTGTTAACCCACCTGTTTATTTTTCAACTGCTTATCGTCACGAAGGAATTGGTAACTCTACTGGCTTTGACTATTCACGAACTGGCAATCCAACTCGCTGTCTTTTAGAGCAGGCAATCGCAGATTTAGAGTACGGTGAACAAGGTTATGCCTGTAGTTCAGGCATGGCAGCTGTTCTCCTCGTCCTTTCCCTATTCCGTTCCGGAGACGAACTTATTGTATCTGAAGATTTATACGGGGGCACTTATCGATTATTTTCTGAGCACGAAAAAAAGTGGAATGTTCGATGTAGATACGTAAATACACAATCTATTAAACAAATTGAGCAAGCTATCACAACTGAAACGAAAGCTATTTTCATAGAAACTCCAACTAATCCGTTAATGCAAGTTACTGATATTGCCGCTGTCGCAACTGTAGCGAAAAGACACGGACTACTTCTTATTGTAGACAACACATTCTATACGCCTTATATACAGCAGCCATTAACAGAAGGTGCCGACATTGTACTTCATAGCGCAACGAAATATTTAGGGGGACATAACGATGTCCTAAGCGGACTTGTCGTTGCAAAAGGAAAGGAACTTTGTGAGGAAATCGCTCATTATCATAATGCCTCTGGTGCGGTCTTAAGTCCATTTGACTCATGGCTATTAATTCGTGGTATGAAAACGTTAGCGCTTCGCATGAGACAACATGAAGAAAATGCAAAAGCAGTTGTTGCTTATTTAAATGATGAAGACGGGGTGACAGATGTATTTTATCCTGGAAGAGGCGGCATGATCTCATTTCGTCTGAAAGATGAAACATGGATTAATCCATTCTTACAATCTTTATCCTTAATTACATTTGCTGAAAGTCTTGGTGGTGTTGAAAGTTTAATGACGTATCCAGCAACGCAAACACACGCTGATATTCCTGAAGAAATCAGAACAGCAAACGGTGTATGTAATCGTCTTCTGCGATTTTCCGTTGGCATTGAAAATAGTAACGATTTAATCCAAGACTTAAAGCAAGCCATTAAACTTGTAAAAGAAGGTGTAAGAATATGAGTTATTCTATAGATACACTCTTACTGCACAACCAATATAAACATGACTCGCAAACAGGAGCTGTTAACGTTCCTATCTATAATACATCAACATTCCACCAGTTTGATGTAGATACGTTCGGAAAATATGACTATAGTCGCTCTGGTAACCCAACTCGTGAAGCTCTTGAAGATATCATTGCTTTATTAGAAGGAGGAACAAAGGGATTTGCCTTCGCATCAGGAATTGCAGCGATTTCTACTGCATTCCTCCTTCTTTCACAAGGCGATCACGTACTCATTTCAGAAGACGTATACGGAGGAACTTACCGAATTATAACTGAAGTGCTCTCCCGTTACGGTGTGTCACATACATTTGTTGATATGACAAATGTAGAAGAAATAAAGCAAAACATTAAGCCAAACACAAAACTCTTTTATGTGGAAACACCCTCTAATCCACTTTTAAAAGTGACAGATATTCGTACTGTTTCTAAACTTGCAAAATCTATTGACGCCCTTACTTTTGTTGATAATACATTTTTGACACCACTATTCCAGAAACCACTTGATTTTGGCGCCGATGTCGTTCTTCATAGTGCCACAAAATTCATTGCCGGTCATAGTGATGTTACTGCCGGATTAGCGGTTGTAAAAGATGCCGAACTCGCTCAAAAACTTGGATTTTTACAAAATGCATTCGGCGCTATTTTAGGTCCTCAAGATTGTTCTCTCGTACTTCGCGGTCTAAAAACATTGCATGTACGTCTTGAGCATTCAGCTGCAAACGCCAATAAAATTGCACATTATTTACAAGAGCACGCTAAAGTTAAAAATGTCTATTATCCTGGCTTACAAACACATCTTGGATTTGATATTCAACAATCTCAAGCTACATCAGCCGGAGCTGTCCTATCTTTCACTTTACAATCAGAAGACGCACTCCGCCAATTTTTATCAAAAGTAAAATTACCTGTCTTTGCAGTTAGTTTAGGAGCTGTCGAATCGATTCTTTCCTACCCAGCTAAAATGTCACATGCAGCACTGTCGCAAGAAGCTCGTGATGAAAGAGGGATTTCTAATTCATTACTTCGGTTATCCGTCGGCCTTGAAAATGTTGACGATTTAATATCCGATTTTGAAAATGCCCTTTCTTATGTAGAAGAACCTGTAAATGCATAGAACGAACAGAAGATATGAAATTAAGTTTTCATATCTTCTTTTTTATACCGTTAAGTATATTTTTTACTTTTCGTATAGTCCATAAAAAAACAAAAGAGCACCATCTATTTCTAAATAATGAATTAATTGATATATTAAGAAGTAAAAAAGGGGGCAAAAATAATGGATACTTGTGCAGATGTTTTAATCGTTATCGATTTACAAAATGGAGTATGTTATAGCGAAGAGCATTTATTCGATTTACAAAATTTACTTACAAAAGTAAATAAAAGAATTTCTTCATACAGAAAATCAAATAAACCAATCATTTTTATTCAACATTGTGACGATGATTTAGTACCCGAAAAAGAACTTTGGGCTATTCATGCTGATCTAGATGTTCAGGAACAAGATTTTTTTGTAAGAAAAACACATGCCAATTCATTTTATAAAACAAACTTGAAAGAGATTTTAGAACAATTATCTGTACACCGTATTGAATTTTGTGGTGCCCAAACAGAGTACTGTATGGATGCTACGATTAAATTTTCCCATGGACTAGAATACGAAAACTTCATGGTACAGAAAGCAACCTCTACGTTAAATAATCCATTTATGTCCGCAAAAGAGACAATTGATTTTTATGAGAACATATGGAACCGCAGATTTTTAAAGCTGATAAAAGATGAACTCTAGAATATATAACTAATGTCTTGGTAATTCTAAAATTTATCAGCTATACTCAAATATTTTGTTATCACCATAAAGAAGCTGACTATATTCAGCTTCCTTTCTTTTAACCTGTTTTATATTCTATATATAACATTATAATTCCTTTTTCTTATTATTTTAAAAATTTTGTATATTCATTTGAAAGAATAAGAAAATCATGATAAAATTGTGTTACAAATATATCTATATCTTTCAATTTTTAAAACGCATCGAAATTTTCGTCCAAAAATGTCATTTTACAAAACCATGCAAATTTATCTACTTTATTTACATCAGGGTCTCTTTTCTTACAATTTCTTTACTTTAGGACTTTTTTTCTGCAACAACTGTTTCCTTTTCTTTAATTTTTTGGTATGTATAGTATGGTATAACAGCTCACACGGAGGTGGAAAAGAACATGTTAGAAACCTTTCAAAAAGAAATAGAACTATATGAAAGCAATGCAGAATTATTGAAAGTACTTGCTCATCCTGTTCGCTTATGTATTGTAAAAGGATTAATTGAACGTGGTCCAAGCAACGTTTCAACAATGTACACTGGCTTAAACATGCCACAATCTACAATTTCACAGCATTTAGCAAAATTAAAAAGTGCTAAAATCGTTTCAAGTGAAAGAAAAGGATTGGAAATTTATTACAAAGTAGAAAACGAGACAATTATTCAACTCGTTCGCGTATTATTAGGTTAAGAGCTCATAAACAGAGAAAAAGGGCGTATTTTATATTTTTTATCTCATATCTTTAATATAAATATATATCATGAGAGGAAATATATGATGCTACATAATTAAAAAGTCGTATTAAAAAACAAGACACAGAAATATGCTGTGTCTTGTTTTTTTATATTTTCAAATACTGATCCAAGTGTAACTGTTGCATATGTTTCTTATGTATCACAACATCAAATGCACTCCCTAATCCTCCGCTCAAAATCATAGAACGAACTGCACGATTTTGTTTTTGAGTTTCAGAAAAAGGATTTCGATCTTGGTGACCCGTAAGCTGATCTAATATTCCTGCTGCTAACAAAAACTCAGATTGCTTCTTATGCCATACTATATTCATGCCTTGCAGGCTAAACATCTCTTTCAGTTCGTCCCAATGAATATGAGTAGTAAGATCCATTTCACCTGGATGCTCTAAAGGATTACGGATTAACTTATGCTCGTAATATCCTCGTAAACTTCCTTCTTGATGTGCAGGCTGCATCCATTCTTCTTTTGTGTATCCATAATCAACGGTAATACATACACCTCGTTGAAACCATTTCGCAATTTCTACTATATATTCTTCCATCGCAAGTGGCACTTCAAAACGCTGACCTTCAGCAAGATGAATATTATATTTCAATAAGTATCGACCAATATTTTTCTGTAGTGGTCTACATACTTCTGCGAGTTTCCCTTCCTCTGTGTACGTAATGCGTACTTCATACAATATTCCATTTCTCTTCTCAATTACTTCAACAGGAAATGCATCAAATAACTCATTCGAAAAAAGAATCCCTTCGAATGATTCTCCCATTTCACTATGCGACGTATAATACGACACATTAGAAAACGAACAAAGATTTTTCTGCTGTAAGTTTCTATGAAAAGGGCTCATTTCAATCATTGAATAGTTTAAATCAATAAAGGTTTTTGGAGATACTTGCTTCCACTCTTGTAAAACATCATAGGCAAACCTTCCTGTTCCCCCACCAATCTCACAAATATTCGGAGCAACTTCACCATTTTCAACAAGACGAATAAAAAACTTAGCAAATGTTTTTGCAAAAACAGAGGATACGTTGCTACTCGTAAAAAAATCCCCTTGTCTTCCAATTTTTTCACGTTCCTTCATATAATAGCCATGTCCCTCTGTGTACAATACGAGGTTCATATACGTACTATATGAAATTGAATAATCCTTCTCTTTCTCCATCCATTCTTTTAAAATGAGCTCCATCTCTATACTAGCTCCTTACTGTAAAAATGGATTATTTTCTTTTTCAAAACCAATGCTTGTTTCTGGACCATGTCCACATAGCACCGCTGTTTCATCTGGTAATACAAATAATTTTTCTTCAATACTTCCAATCAATTCAGCAAAACTTCCACCGGGTAAATCTGTTCTTCCGATGCTCATTTGGAACAATACATCACCAGAAAATACAGCATTCGCCTCTTTACAATAATAAGAAATACTGCCTGGAGAATGTCCTGGCGTCTCAAAAATCTCAAAATTAAATGAACCAATTGCTAATGCACCTTCTGCATTAATAATATGATCTGCTGGTTTTGCTGTAATACTGCGATTCATCATAAAAATTTGAGAGCCATTTACAGTTGCATCGCCTAACCAATCTGCTTCTTCTTTATGTACGTACACAGGAATATGAAAAGCGTCTCTTACCGCGTCAACAGCACCAATATGATCAAAATGAGCATGTGTTAATAAAACAGCAAGTGGCTTTAATTGTTCTTCTTGTAAATATGTAACGAGCTTCTCTCCTTCGTGACCAGGATCAAAGATAATACACTCATTTTGATCATTCGTTAAAATATAAGCATTCGTTTGTAATGGGCCTAACGGCATTTGTATCCATTTCATATGAAAATCTCCTCCAATTATTAAACTTACTTTCAATGATACAACATTTTTTTCTCTTAGGAAAAGAAAGGATGCTATCTCGACAATCATTTTTAAAACATGTACAATATAAAAGAGTTAATATTCTAAAAACTCATATTGAGGAATGGGTAGACAGAGGAGGATATTGTATGGGCCTTGTTATTATTTTTGCGCTAGTCACTCTGTTAGCTGTATTCGCTACGCTTAGAACTCTTCGCGAAAAAAACTTATTCGCGGGCGGCTTTGCAATTGCAACTGTACTCGTTTTCGGATGGTTTACGATCATGACTGTTCTATATAACGGGTACCCACCAGCAGCTTAATTCATTTACATGTTATTCTTCATCAAGATTTCACACAAAAAGAGGAAGGGTTTCCCCTTCCTCTTTTCATATTTCACAACTTATACCATCTTCGCTTCGTATTTGTGCTTTTTTACAAGCCAAGCTCCTCCGATAACACCTGCATCATTACCAAGTATTGCAATCGCTAACTTTGTGCTCTTTACAGCACGTGAGAAAGCATATTGCTCGAAATAACGTTGAATTGGCTCTAATAGTGCATCTCCAGCTTTAGACACGCCCCCGCCAATAACAATTTTCTCTGGGTTCAACGTACTAGCAAGGTTCGCTACAGCTAACCCTAAATAAGAAGCTACTTTTTCTACTACTTCGCCTGCTAGCTCGTCACCTTGTCCAAGTGCTTCAAACACATCTTTTGATGTAATACGCCCTTCTTCTGCTAACATAGAACGTAGAACACTCTCTTTATTAGTCTCTTGTATTTTTTGCATAGCAACACGCACAATACCCGTTGCAGATGCTACAGTTTCTAAGCAACCAGACTTCCCGCAATTACATGGGAAAGCATTCTCTGTAACTACTGTAATATGTCCAATCTCACCAGCAGCTCCGCTTACGCCGTGTACAATCTCACCATTGGCGATTACACCACCACCAACACCAGTGCCAAGTGTCATACAGATTAAATCTTTTGCTCCTTCACCAGCACCTTTCCACATTTCACCAAGCGCTGCTAAGTTTGCATCATTATCAATAACAACAGGTAATCCTGTTTCTACTTCTAATAAATCTTTTAACGGATAGTTTTTCCATCCTAAATTGACCGCTTCATAAATCATTCCAGACGCCACGTGTACAGGACCAGGAGCTCCCATACCAATACCGATTAACTTGCTTTTCAATTCACCTAACTCTTCTAACTTTTTATCAATAGCTTTCGCTACATCAAGCGTAATATGTTTTCCTTGCTCATTTGTATTCGTAGGGATTTCCCACTTATGTAAAATTTCACCGTACACATTAATAAATGCTAATTTAATTGTTGTACCACCAAGGTCAACCCCAACTAACCATTTCTCTTCCATGTTGCTTACCTACCTTTATCTAATTCTTATTTAGCTCTTTTTGAATTTCTTGCTTCAATAAAAATAAAGCTGTTTGATAGTCTTGTGGATCGATTAACTGTGATTGATTTAATTCACGCAATTCATCTTGCATTAATTGTAAATCTGCAATTCGATCACCCGTATAAATAATCGTACCAAATTTCTTTAGCAATTGCTGAATATCATAAATAGATACCATTTTATCACCCTCTATGCTCACTTACTATAAAAAATTATAATAAGAAAACGTTCACATATTTTATTATAATCAAGAAGAAAAAGTCTCGTCAATTTTTATTTGTCTATACAAGCCCATTTTTAACCATTGTTCCTTTTTCTGTAATAATTTTTTCTACGTTTTTATCAAACGGCTCTACTGGAATATGTTCTACTATTTGAAAACTATAAGCTAATGATAGCGTTTTCCCTTTATAATGCAAGAGATAACGATCATAATACCCACCGCCATATCCAACCCGTTCTCCTCGCTCTGTATAAGCTACACCTGGCACGATTTGAAGATCAATGTCATCTGCATTCACTTCTTCCGTACGCGCTGGAATTGGTTCACGTAAATTCATATACACTATTTCTAATTGATCAAAATTACTAATTTGCCGGAAAGACATCGTTCGTGTTTCTTTATTACACTTTGGAACAACAACTTTCTTTCCTTCTTCCCAAGCTTTTTCGATAATAGCATATGTATTCACTTCATTTTCCATTGAGAGAGTGATTCCAACTGTTTTAGCTTCAGCCCACTCTTTTTGCGCATACAACGAAAATGCAATTTGCTCTGATAAAGTTGTATACCGTTCTTCTGATAAAGAATTCATGTGCTCTATTATTTGTTTACGTAAACGTACTTTCTCTTCTCTCACACACTTTCCCCCTCACAGTGATACTTTGCTCTACGATGATAGTGTATCACTTTTAACAGAGGAATCGAATAAAAAAAGAAACAGTAGGAAAATATTCCTACTGCTTACTTTGTTTCACGGTGTAACGTAGACTTCTTGTCACGCTTGCAATACTTTTTAAGCTCGATACGCTCAGCGTTGTTACGTTTGTTTTTCTTTGAGATATAGTTACGATCTCCGCATTCTGTACATGCTAGAGTAATATTCACACGCATTCTTATTCCCTCCAGTACTAATAACTTAAATCAGACTATACTATAATACCACTTTTAAAATAAAAATTCTACACCTTTTGATATTGTCTAATTTTTTCTATAAGATTTTTCATGTTTTCCCTTGCTATTACTGGGTTTCTGGCATGCGAATACACTAAAAATTTCGGTTGTTTTGTGTCAGAAACGATATAAGACCACTCTTTTTCAGTATATTTGAACTGTACTCCTTCAAATATACCTTCTTCCTTTCTTTCCATATCAGCCAATAATTTCCTCATTACTTTTCCTTTTTCATTCCATGAACATACAACTTCATCACAAAGTAGATAAAGCGGCGGTGATTGCTCTACTATGCTGAGAAATGTTTTCCCCTGCAATGCTATTAACTCGAATAATTTTCCAATTCGATATAAAATATCTCGCTTCCATCTCGCTTGAAACGACTTTTTTTCATCCTGCGTATAAAATAGAAGGTAACATTCTCCTAATTTCAAAGACATCGGGTAAATATTTCCTGCTGATTCAAGTAATAAATCTGGAATATCTACCTCTTCAAAATCTGTTCCTTGGTAAATATTACTATGATTATCATATAACTCGAAATAATTTCCTTGCTCTGAAAACATAAGTGCCATATTTGCTTTGCTTGATTTCATCAAAGCTTTCACATGATCCTTTTGTTCGCCCGCATAAATCCATGTAACTGTGCATCCGAGCCTTTGTAAAAAGAGCATCAGTAAATGTTGTAACATATCATTCCTCTTATTAATAAGAAGATGAAACTTTTGTTTTTGTATTTTCTCAATATCAACGCGCTCTAATACAGCCTCTATATAATCATGTAAAGAAACGTGGACTAGCTTATTCCGCCCCATTTCTTTCTCACATACGTAATAAAACGACTCAGACATATATACTTGTTCTATCGCTTTTTGCTGCTTATACGTTAATTGTACCCCCTCCTTACCATATAACTTTATAACAACCTCTTTTTCGTTTTCCACTTGAATGAAAACCCCACCTGCACATTGTAAATCCTGAATGCTATACTGAAAAAGTGACTCATTTATTTCTTTGCATTCCATCGTATGAATCCCGATACCATGAATCGCATGAAGAAAGAGATTTTTATAAGAAGTCGTTTCTATATGTTCTTGACTCCCAATTAATATACTTTCTCCTTTGGCAAAAAGAGATCCATACGCCATCGCAACCTTCACAATAAATTGAGGAGTGATTTCAACATTACCTCTTCCTACAATACGGCTTTTTTGCAACCATCCTGCACTCTTTTCACTTTCTTGAACACCAGCCGATCCTACTACTGAATAGCTGTCAATCGCCTTATATGGCCATAGTTTTCCCTTTTGCTTAATTACCGTACTTTTCCCTATATGACAATGATCCGCTACAATGCTTTTTTGAAACAGTGTAACGTCATCTTCCACCATTGTATGCTCTCCTATGGTCGTTTCTAATAGCTCGCAATACTGACCAATGTGCGCATTTGCAAAAACAATACTTTTTTGAAGATGAGAATAACTTGAAACCACACTATTTTTCCCGATAATAGAGTATGGCTCAATTACAACTCCAGCACCAATCTTTGCTCCTTCTCCAATAAAAGAAGGACCGTGAATTTTCGTTCCTTTTCCAATCGTCACACCTTCCCCCATCCATACCATCGGCAATACTTCCGTATAAGGAATAGGTACTTGCAATTTTTTCGTTAACAAATCAAATTGTGCTTGTCGATATTGATCAAATGTACCGATATCTAACCAATAACCTTCTGACAAATATGCAAATAACGCGTTCTTATTTGCCAATAGCGGAAACACATCTTGACTGAAATCAAAAAACTCTCGGGGCGGTATGTAAGAAAAAATTTCTGGCTCCATAATATATATACCTGTATTCACAATATTAGAGACTACTTCATTCCAGCTAGGTTTTTCTATATATCGTGTAACCTCTTGTTCTTTGTTCATTACAACTAAACCGAATGAGAGTGGGTTTTCTACTTCCTTTACAAACATAGTTACCATTCTTTTCTTTTGTTCATGAAACATAATTCCTTCTGATAATTGAAAATCAGTTAACGCATCCCCGCTTATCACAACAAACGTTTCATCTAAAAATGTTTCCGCTTGTTTAATACTCCCTGCGGTTCCAAGCGGGGGAGAATCTTCAAAGTAGTACAAGTTAACTCCCCATTTGCTACCGTCACCAAAATATTGTTTAATGGCTGTACTCATATACTGAACAGTAATTGCAATTTCACGAATACCATGCTGACGTAATAATTCAATATTGTATTCCAAAACTGGCTTTTCTAATAATGGTAACATCGGCTTTGGAGTATTACATGTTAATGGTCTAAGGCGTCGTCCTTTTCCTCCAGCTAAAATAACCCCCTTCATATACTTCAGCCTCCACTTATATAATGATCAGTAACTTCATATACGATATGTATATTATCTACCCCGCATTAACTAGCAGTATAAAATGAAACTTTAATTAGTAGGGATTTTGTGCATCTCCCACTGATTATTAGCCCTGACCACTCGGGCTTTTACAGGCGGTAAAACTGTCTATATACATGTACCTTTTCAACACCACAAAAGAAAGCGCTTACCATTAACTTAGTAAAATATCCCTTAATAAGTGAACAACATATATGTCCTATTTTTTCCATTATATTATGATACATCTTATCATCATAAACTAAAGGAAACAACGAGCTTTTTTTGTCATGTTTTGACTAAAAAAAGCAGGTGATGTTTCACCTGCCTTTTTCTTTATTCATTTAATAAGTAATGCTTTCCTTTTACTAAATAAAAAATATTTTCAGCAATATTTGTAATATGATCTGCTACACGCTCGATATATCTCGCCACAAAGGATAATTGTGTAATTTGTGTAATTGCTTCTGGTTGTTCTGGAACTGAAGATATAAATTCACGAATCGCTTTCCCATATATTTCATCAACTGAATCATCCATTTCGGCAATTTGTTTCGCAAAAGTTAAATTTTCTTGCTCATATGCTTCTAGCGCTAACTGTAGCATCTTATTTGCAATTGCAAACATTTCATCAAGATTGTGCAAACTCACAACCACCTCTTTTTCCCCGAGACGAATTGTTGATTTCGCAATATTAACAGCATGATCTGCAATACGCTCTAAATCTGTCGCTGTTTTAATTGAAATGAAAATCCTTCTTAAATCACTTGCTACAGGTTGCTGCTTCGTAATAAGCATAAGCGCAAGGTCATTTATTTCCTCTTCTAAATTATCCATACGATAATCACCATCTATTACCTCTAACGCTTTCTCTACATCCCTTTTATGAAGACCTTCCATAGCAAGCAATAAAGCTTCCCTCGCTAGCTCTCCAAGCTCAATCACCTTTTGCTGTAACATTTTTAAATCACATTGAAACTGTTCTCTTACCATCGTTTCTTCCCCCTCAATATTATGTGCCATTATATATAGATCTCCTACCTAGCCTACTTGTAATAAGCCTTAAGATAGGAGAAGTATTACTTCTCTAATTAAATGAGGTAAAAATAAGAAATACCCTCTGTTAAGAGGGTATTTACTCTTATCCTTGCAACGATATCAACCGAATCGGCCTGTAATATAATCTTCTGTACGCTTATCTGAAGGTGTCGTAAATAATTTATTTGTATCTGTATACTCCACAACTTCTCCACTTAAGAAGAAAGCAGTTTTATCTGAAATACGTGCCGCTTGTTGCATGTTATGCGTTACGATCACAATACTAAAGTCTTTCTTTAACTCTTGAATTAATTCTTCTACTTTTAATGTTGAAATTGGATCTAGTGCCGATGTTGGCTCATCCATTAAAATAACGTCTGGTTCAATTGCTAAACAACGTGCGATACATAGACGCTGTTGCTGTCCACCAGATAAACCGTATGCATTATCATGCAAACGATCTTTTAACTCATCCCAAATCGCTGCTCCACGTAAACTTTTTTCAACAATTTCATCCAATGTTTTTTTATCACGAATACCATGAATTTTCGGGCCATATGCTACATTTTCATAAATAGATTTCGGAAATGGGTTTGGCTTTTGGAACACCATTCCCACATGAGTTCTTAATTCTTCAACTGGGTATGATTTTTCAAATATATTGCGCTCTCTGTATTCAATTACACCTGTAGTTCGCACGATTGGTACTAACTCTACCATACGATTTAATGTTTTTAAGTACGTTGATTTACCACAACCACTTGGCCCGATAATTGCTGTAACTTCATTCTCATGAATGCTTAAGTTAATATCTTTTAAAGCATGGTCTTCTCCGTACCATAAATTTAAGTTTTTCGTATCAAATACTACTTTCTTTGGTGCAGTCTCGATTTTCTCCTCGTTTTTCACCTGTACATTTACTACTGTTGCTACCATTTGAATTCCCCTTTCATCCATTTCCAACTTATTTTCGATTTCGTAACCATAAGACAAATATATTGATAAAGAGTAATAAACCTAACAAAACAATCATCCCAGCAGCTGCTACATACTGAAATTCTTCTTGCGGTCTACTCATCCAATTAAAAATTTGAATTGGTAAAACTGTAAATCTATCAAACATACTAAATGGAACATAATTTGCAAATGCAAGTGCCCCGATAACTAATAGCGGTGCCGCTTCTCCAATCGCCCTTGATATCGCTAACGTACAACCCGTTATAATTCCTGGGAAAGCAGATGGCAATACAATTTGATACATCGTTTGCCACTTCGTAGCACCTAATCCGTAAGAGGCTTCTAATAATGAACTTGGTACAGATCGTATCGCTTCTTGACTCGCTACAACAACTATCGGTAAAACGAGTAAACTCATCGTCAGTGCCGCCGCAATAATACTCTCACCTAAATGAAGAGCATATACAAAAATAGTTAAGCCGAGTAATCCAAATACAACGGAAGGTACTCCTGCTAACGTTTGATTATTAATTTCTATTACCTTTTTAAATATAGATTCCTTCGCATATTGCTCCAAATAAAGAGCAGTTCCAACTCCAAATATAAAGGAGACTGGTATAACAATACTCATAAATAATATTGTTCCTGACAAAGCTGCAGCAATCCCAGCTTCTTTCGGATTACGCGAAGCGAAGTTTGTAAAGAAATCTAACGAAAGGTAACTTATACCTTTTTCAAAAATTTGAAAAAGTAAAATAAGCAGTATTACTATTGAAAACAAAATTGCTATATAAAATAACAATTTGTAAACTCGGTCTTTTAAAAAGCGTGATGCCATATTCTCTTGTATTTTTTTATGATCCAACATTCGCATATTATGTCACCCTCCTAAAGCGGCGCATAATAGACTGCGAAATGATGTTCATGATAAAAGTAAATAAGAATAAAGTTGCGCCTACAGCATACATGCTGTAATACGTAATTGTTCCGTGCGGAGCATCACCTAAACTCACTTGCACAATATAGGCTGTTAGCGTTTGAATAGAGTGTGTCGGATCGAGCGATACATTCGGTGTAGATCCCGCTGCAATTACAACGATCATCGTTTCACCAATTGCCCTGGAAACAGCTAATATGATCGCTGCCATAATCCCTGTAAAAGCCGAAGGAAACACGACTTGTTTTACCATCTCAAACCGAGTTGCTCCAAGTGCTAACGAAGCTTCTTTCGTTCCTTTCGCTACAGCTCTCATCGCGTCTTCAGATAGAGATGCAATTGTAGGTATCATCATAAAGCCAATAACAATACCTGGACTAATCGCATTAAAAAACTGTAAATCTGGTATAATCCGTTGTAAAAGTGGTGTGACAACTGTTAATGCAAAAAAACCATATACAATTGTCGGAATACCTGCTAATAGTTCTAACATCGGTTTTAATACTTTCCTTGCACCGTTTGAAGCATATTCGCTTAAAAATACAGCACACGCTAAACCGATAGGAATTGCTACGAACATGGCAATTGCTGTTACAAGGAACGTTCCACATATAAGTGGTAATATACCGAATTTAGGATCTTCAAAAAAAGGTAACCATTCTTTTCCCGTCAAAAAGGAGTGTAATGGTATTTTTTGAAAAAACATCAATGTTTCATTTGCCAATGTAAAAATAATTCCAAGTGTCGTTACAATAGACACGCTAGCAATTATTTTTAGTAATAATGGAACGATTCGATTGATTCGCTGCGTTTTTTTTCTTTGTTTTGTATTTCTTTCAATCAAATGTTGTACAGAAAATGTAATTTGACTTTTGTCATTATGAGCCAAAGATGAAAACCCCTTTCCACCCTGACATTACCTTTTTATTTCTGTTAACATCCGCAGCTGTTCATTGTATTTTTCTTTTGGTAATTTTACATATCCAACCTCTTCAGCAAGATTACCTACATGCTGAATCATAAACTCAATATAATTTGCTACATTCATTTTATTTCGGATAGATGCATCATTTACATAAGCAAATAACGGCCTAGATAATGGCTTATACTTACCTGATTGAATGGTATCTTTCGTCGGAAGTACACCATTCACTTTTATTGCTCTCACCTTATCTCGATTGGCCATATAATAAGCATATCCTACAAAAGCAATGGCATTTTTATCATTCATTACCCCTTGCATAATAACTTGATCATCTTCAGACAAAGAGACTTTTTTTACAATGCGACTATTTTGTAAGATGACATTTTGAAAATAATCATACGTACCAGAGTCTACACCTGGCGCATAAAACTTCACCTGTTCACGTGGCCATGATGAATGAATTTGTGACCATCGCTTTTCGCTTCCATCTTCACTCCATAATAGACGTAACTCGTCTACCGTCATATTGTCTACCCAAGTATTTTGGCGACTCACAACGATCGTAAGGCCATCGTAAGCGACTTCAAACGGTGTAAACTGAATGGAGTTTTTTTTCATCTCATTTTCTTCCACTTGTTTCATTGCTCTCGAAGCATTATTTATATCTACTTCTCCTTTACTGAAACGATTAAATCCTCCTCCTGTTCCAGAAACACTGATGGAAATTTTCACGTTTGGATGCACCTTTGTATATTCCTCCGCTACCGCTTCTATAATAGGAAAAACTGTTGAGGATCCATCAACTCTCACTTCTCCCATTTCATTCACAGCAAATGCAGTAGACGTGCCAACATAAAAGAAACATGTCGACAATATGAAAACTTTAATCGATGCACTTATCCATTTCACGTGTTCTTCCTCCTAGAAGTAACCGGAAATAACAGGATTACAGATATAAGAATACTGCTAAACTATTAATTCGGTTTTAATTGTTTGTAAAAGTTTTGTAAAGTTCCACAAGAATCAACATTAGGTGAAATTCTAATCCGTAGCCACCATTCATCTTCACTAATGATTGGTCCATAAAATCCTTATCCTCCATAGGGAAATGCATACGTATCATTTGCGAGGTCCCTTAATTTCCCGATATGATATGCTTGTCCACTTTATTAAAACGTATGCATGAACCATAAAAAAAAGCACACTATCTTTTCAGATAGTGTGCTTTTTTTACAACTTTTTTATTCATCATCTTGCTCTTTATTTTTCTTATCTATTTCATCTTTTGTAGCTTCGCCATTTTCTACCTTTTTCAAATCAAAGTACGCGTCCATAATGTCACGGCTAATATATCCATTAATACCTGATTTATCATCTACCCAAGGTACAACAACAGAAAATGCTACTTCAGGGTCTTCAAATGGCGCATAACCTACTAACGTTAAGTTATATGTCTCTTTGCGCTCACCTTTTGCATTTCTACCAATCTCTTTATCTCCGCCATACACAGTTTGAGCTGTACCTGTTTTACCAGCAGCTTTATATGGTGCACCTGTAAAGTATTTCGTAGCTGTACCACCAGTATCGTTAAATACTTGTCTAAATCCTTCTTGAACACGTTTAATTTGTGATTCAGGCATATCTACACGGTTTAGTACTTTCGGTTCCATTGAATGAACCACTTTTCCAACTTCATCTTGTTTCACTGCCGGTTGACGAATTTCTTTTACAACTTGCGGTTGCATACGGTAACCACCATTTGCAATTGTTGAAACATATTGTGCTAATTGAAGTGGTGTATACGTATCATACTGTCCAATTGATAAATCCAATAAGAAACCTGGCATATGATCTGTTCTACCTCTTTGTCCAGCCGTTTCATTCGGTAAATCAATGCCAGTTTTTACACCAAGTCCAAATTGACCGAAATAGTAACGCATCGTATCATATGATTTTTGTTTTATATCTAACGTACCGCCTCGTACATAGGGAACACCAGCAATATTCATCGCTGTTTTAAACATATAAACGTTTGAAGACATTTTTAACGCTGTAAGGTCATTAATATATCCCATCGTCTTCCAAGACGATTTTTTTAGCGGTCCTTTTAATACAATTGGTTCATCAAGTTGAACCGAACCTGGTTGAATAGCGCCTGTTTGATATCCAGTAAGTATTGTAGCGCCTTTTACAGTCGATCCCATCGGATAAGAACTTGTCATTGTTCCTAATGCGAAATCTTGTACTTTCGTTTCACCATTTTCATTCACTAACTGTTTCCCTGCCATAGATAAAACTTCACCATTTTTCGGATTCATCATTACAACGAATGCACGATCTAAAAGTGGTTGCCCACCTTTATATTTCAATAAACTTTTAGTGATAATTTCTTCTACACGCTTTTGTAATTCCATATCAATTGTTAAATTCAGATCATTACCACTTTGCCCTTTTGATACATTAATCGTTTCTAAAATATTACCATTTTTATCTGTAATATTTTTCACTTCCGCTTTCGTACCATGTAGGCTATCTTCATATTGCTGTTCAAGATAACTTTTTCCTACTCGTTCATTTCGATTATAATCACGAACAAGATAGTAATCTAGTCTTTCTCTCGGTAAACCTTCATCAGACGTTGACACCCCGCCAAGTACACTTCGGAATAAATCATCATAAACATATTTCCGATCCCAATCAACATTCGTATCTACACCCGGTAATGCTGCTAGATTTTCACTAATAATCGCATATTCTTCTTCTGTAGCATCCTTTTTAATGACTTGTGGCGTCATCGCATATCCGCCGTCCATTTTGCTTTTAATCGCTAGTATTTCTAAATCTTTTGCGGATAATTGATTCACTTCTTCTTCTGTCACGCGATTTCGTTGACGCTCATCTAATTCTTTATCGTCAATTTTTTTATCTTTAAACTCTTGACGATCTTTATTCGTAATTTTTTCTTTCGCTTCCTCTTTATGAATAGCAAGCCAATAATCTTTTTTATCACGATCTGTTAATTTATCTGTCGGTACTTCAATCAAATCTGCCAGCTTTTTCGCTGTTTCTAAGCGAGCCTCTGCAGTTGACCCTTTCATTTTTGTAAATGTAATCGTACGTACAGCTGCATTATCTACTACAGCTCGCCCATAACGGTCAAATATTTTCCCACGTGGCACAGGATTACTTATCGTCGAGTTCTCTTTCCTCTCCACTTCATTCTTATATTCCTCACCGCGAACAATTTGTACATATCCTAGCCTTACAATAACCGCGGAGAACATTAAAAACACGCAGAAAAACAGCACGTTTAACCGAAAAGGAACGTGAGTCTTTTTCTTTTGTTGTTTCTGCTTCTTGCTCATACAAACCCCCTCTACCAACAGCTATGTAATGTGAAAGGGACACCTTCATACAGGTGTCCTCACTGCTGTCTTACATCTTTTTCTATTCTAGCATAAAACAACCGAGAAGTTAACCTTCTGGTTCTGTTTGATTCTGCGCATTTGCTTGCGTTACAACACTTGTTTTACTTGCATTTCCCTCATCATATTTGACATTTTTAACTGCAAAATAAATAAGAAAATGTCCTGCACCTAAAATACATAATAAGTAAGGTAAACTTTTTTCGGGCGGAAAGAATAGTACAGCACATAAAAAACTTAAAATCGAGCAAATTCTTCCTGCATTTAACCATAATTCTCGGACAACTACATACTCTACACGCCACTCTCTCGCATTTTTCGCTCTGCCAATTACATCATATGTCATGGACCCGTACGGAACAAGCAAAATAGGGTATGCAACCGCAATACACGCTGCATAAATAAGTAATTTTGCGTATGTAACGTTGAATATAACTAAAAATACGACAGCATATAAAATAATGCCTCCAAGCAAAATTGCTTTTTTCCGCCACTCTTTCTTTAACATACGAGTGACTAAGTAGTAACATACAAATGATACAGCAGAATTTACTAAGCTATATTTTCCTAAGGCGAGTTCGCTATCCGTCGCTAAATACACGTACACGGAAATCACAAAAATAAAAGTTCCCTCTCTCAACCCTTGGAAAAAATGAGCACGTGTAATTCTTCCCCAATTTTTATCAATCTGCCGCTCTTTCAATACTTGTACAATTTCATACCGTCCTTCACATTCTCTCTTAGATACAAAAAAGCTTAAAATAACAGCAATTGCAAATAACACTAACGAAAGAAAGAATATGACCGTATAGCCACTCCATTTTTCCATACGTGAAATTGTGTATCCAGCTGCTATCGGTCCAATCATGCCAGAGAAGGATGTAAGAAGTCCAAGAAACCCATTAAAGAAATCTCTTGTTTCTGGTTCTGTAATCTCAAATGTTAATAAGTTAAACGCGAGCCAGTAAAAACCATATCCGACTCCTAAAAGAGCCCCCATTAATAAAATATAGTGAGAAGCGCTTTTTCCCGCTACTAAAACAACGATAAAAAAAATAGCTAACGTGCCTACGCCTATTCGTAACAAGATTGAGCGATCAATACGCTTCGCTAATTTCCCACCTATAAGAAATGTGAGAGGCTGTAATACAACGCTGGCCAAATTATACAGGCCAAGATTCACATAATTTTGTGTTTGTTTCCATAAATAAATGTTAACAAACGTATTCGATAAAGAAATTGCGAGCGTGTATAAACCTCCAATAAGGAGCAACAACACTAAATCCCGATTCACTTCAACGTCACCAATTATATGTTTCCACTTCATACACAACTCTCCTTTACTTCATGTTCTAGTCTTCCAAAGACAAGCCCAATTATGTAAAAGGAAAGCATAGAAAAAAGCTAGGAGCATTCTCCTAGCTTTTTCTATCGTTATTACAATTATTTTGCTTCTTGGTAACGTTTTTCAGCAGCGTTCCAATCTACAACGTTCCAGAATGCACCGATGTAGTCAGGACGACGGTTTTGGTAATTTAGGTAGTAAGCATGTTCCCAAACATCTAAACCTACAACTGGAGTTTTACCTTCAGTTAGAGGAGAATCTTGGTTTGGCGTGCTTGTTACTTCTAACTCACCATTGTTTACTACTAACCAAGCCCAACCAGAACCGAAACGAGTTGCGCCAGCTTTTGCGAATTCTTCTTTGAATGCATCGAAGCTACCGAATTTCGCTTCAATTGCAGTTGCAAGTTCGCCTACTGGTTGTCCGCCGCCGTTTGGAGATAAGATTGTCCAGAAGAATGTATGGTTAGCATGTCCGCCACCATTGTTACGTACTGCTGTACGGATTGCTTCTGGTACTTCGTTTAAGTTTGCAACTAATTCTTCTACGCTTTTGTCAGCTAATTCTGCATGACCTTCTAAAGCAGCGTTTAAGTTTGTAATGTAAGTGTTATGATGTTTTGTATGATGGATGTTCATTGTTTCTTTGTCAAAGTGAGGCTCTAAAGCATCATACGCATAAGGTAAATTTGGTAATTCGTGTTTTGCCATTGTTATATTCCTCCCAGTTTATGTATTGCCACTTAAGTGACATACAACTTCATTCTACCCTAATTGCCATAGGGTGCAAACAAATAAATCACATTGTCTTGCTATCATTAACGTAGCAAAAATCCCACTTCTTTTCAATTAAAATGCTCATATATTCCGTAAAAAAAGCTCCCTTCTACAAGGAAGCTTCCCACTGACATAATAAACATGCGAAATGGATATGGACCCTGTAGGACTCGAACCTACGACCGGACGGTTATGAGCCGTCTGCTCTAACCAGCTGAGCTAAGGGTCCACAATTATGTATGTAACAACATATCAAATAAAGGAATTCCTATCGGATATATCCTTTAAGAAATGTAAGATAAATTTACCATATGGCAAAGAAAAGTGTCAATTGTATTTTTCTCATATAAAAGAAGAAAATTAATAAAAAGAAATTTAGTTATCTCCACTATATGTAAATATAATATATCTTGAGATTCTCTAGATTCCTACGTTACAATGATTTTATACATACATAAAGGAAGTGAATCTATGTCCATATTTACCCAATTAGCAAAAAGCGTATATTCGCCTAAAGATATGGCGCTATTCCGTTTTCAAAAAATCGGAAAAACCATTTTGTATATTATGCTACTTTGTCTAATCACTACTATTCCAAGAACATTCTTTTACGGCAGCTTTATCCAAGATAGTGTCAGCATGGTAAATCAAGCGATTGAAAAAGATTTACCTGATTTTAAAATCGAAAACGGTGAACTAAAAGCAGATATTGAACAACCTATTCAAAAGGAAGAAGGAGATGCTCTTTTCGTATTTGATCCCAATACAACAGATATAGAAACATATAAAAACAAAACTGGTTTATTTATTTTAAAAGATAAAGTAGTTTCTATAGGAAATGGTCAAACACAAACATACTCCTATAATGATTTATTAGGGACATCTCTTGAGAAGAAAGATTTACAAGATTTCATTTCTGTATTCGATAGTATTTATCCAATTTTACTAGCCGTTATCGGCGTGTTAGTATACCTATTCCAATTGTTTATTACTTTCTTAGGAATTACTTTACTTGCGTTTATAGGTTCTGCTATGAGTGGTCAACGTAAATTATCTTATAAGCAAGTATGGACGTTAACTGCATACAGCTACACAATCCCAACAATCTTCTTTATGATTATGGATCTATTCAAAATCGTTGTACCTGGTTCAACATTTATTTATATCGCAGTTGTTTTAATTGTTCTTTACTTAACGATTAAAGAAGTTCCAAAACCGAAAGAAAAATAAAAACGAAAAAATGCCTAAATAGGCATTTTTTTTTTGGACAAGCATATATTCCTAGCAAAGGAGTGAAGAATATGAAAAGATTAGGTATATTCTTATTCGTGCTTGTTCTTGGTTATATATTTTATTACGATATAAAAATCGGCACTTTACCGATGTTAAGTTCATATAAAAAAACAACCGCGGCCCAAACGATAAAGCAAGAAAATACAGATACAAAACAAAATAAAGAGAACAAAGCAGAAAAAGAAACAGATGTAACTTATAAAACAATTGAAGTCAAAACAGGTGAGACAGTTCTTTCTATTACCGAACAAATTAATAAGAAAAAAATCCCTTCCATTGAAAAGGTAATTGATGACTTTAAACAACTAAACAAAAGTACATCTGCTACAAAAATACAAATTGGAAAGTCTTATAAATTCCCGTTATATCAATGAGCAATCACTTAATCCTTGTCAATTACATAAAGGCGCTGATACAATAGTAAAAGTGAAACCGAGCACTTCGGTTTCTATAGCCCTGTATCACGTATACTTTCATTGATATGAGGGACTAAATAAGAAACTTCTTTTATAAGGAGAGCGATCTATTCGTGAATGAAATGACTCATCGTACAAAAACACGTCCAGTTAAAGTCGGTAATTTAACAATTGGCGGTAATAATGAATTAATTATACAAAGTATGACAACAACAAAAACACATGATGTTGAAGCAACAGTTGCTGAAATTAAACGTTTAGAAGAAGCTGGCTGTCAAGTTGTCCGTGTTGCTGTTCCAGACGAACGCGCAGCAAATGCTATTGCTGATATTAAAAAACAAATCAACATTCCACTTGTTGCTGATATTCATTTTGATTATCGTCTTGCTTTAAAAGCAATTGAAGGCGGCATTGATAAAGTACGTATCAATCCAGGTAACATTGGTCGTCGCCATAAAGTAGAAGCTGTTGTAAATGCGGCAAAAGAACGCGGTATTCCAATTCGTATCGGTGTAAACGCAGGTTCATTAGAACGTCACATTTTAGAAAAGTACGGATACCCAACTGCAGATGGTATGGTTGAGAGTGCCCTACATCATATTAAAATTTTAGAGGACTTAGATTTCCACGATATTATCGTATCTATGAAAGCCTCTGATGTTAACTTAGCAATTGAAGCATACGAAAAAGCTGCTCGTGCTTTTGATTACCCATTACATTTAGGTATTACAGAATCCGGAACATTATTTGCCGGAACTGTAAAAAGTGCCGCTGGTCTTGGCGCAATCTTAAATAAAGGCATCGGAAATACACTACGTATTTCATTAAGTGCTGACCCAGTTGAAGAAGTAAAAGTTGCGCGTGAACTATTAAAGTCATTCGGTCTTGCATCTAATGCAGCAACACTTATTTCTTGTCCAACTTGTGGTCGTATTGAAATTGATTTAATTAGCATCGCTAACGAGGTGGAAGAATACATCTCTACACTAAAAGTACCAATTAAAGTTGCAGTACTTGGTTGCGCTGTAAACGGTCCTGGTGAAGCTCGTGAAGCTGATATCGGTATTGCCGGTGCACGTGGAGAAGGATTATTATTCCGTAAAGGGCAAGTTGTTCGTAAAGTACCAGAAGAAATAATGGTAGAAGAACTGAAAAAAGAAATCGATGTAATTGCTGCTGAAATGGCTGCTGAACGAGAAAAAGAAAAAGAAACACAAGAACAATAAAAAGAAGGTTGCCACAATATTTGTGGGCAACCTTCTTTTTTACGTAAAAAAGCTCGTCAGTTATGTAACCGACGAGTTCTTATTTTACACATTTTGGACAACGGCCGTATATTTCAAACTTATGCCCGGTTACTTCATAACCGTTAAAATCTTTATTCATAAAATCCATCGGGCAGGAAGTAATCTCTTTCGTCCCCCCGCAATCTAAACAAATAAAATGATGATGATGTTCCATAATAGAACATGTAAAACGAAAATGTTTTTCACCATTTAATTCCGTTTGTTCTAAAACACCGATTTCAGCAAACACCGTTAAGTTACGATAAATCGTATCAAAGCTAAGACCTGGATAATCATCCTTCATATGCTCTAAAACGTCTTTCGCCGTTAAATAACGATTGTGAGCTGCAAATAACCTGAGCATTTCTTCCCTTTTCCCAGTATGTTTGTATCCTTTATCTTTCATTAGGCGTAAAGCTTCTGTTAGATTCATATCTATCCCTACTTTATGCAGTTTTTTTCTTTTTCCATAAAATCGCACCAATTAAAATAAGAACTGCTATCATAACAATTGTACCACCTGGTGCTAGATCAAGTTGATATGAAGCAAACATTCCGCCAATTACTGCAATTTCACCAAATAAAATGGAAAAGAAAATTGTTTGTTTAAATCCATTTGCAATACGAATACTTGCTGCAACTGGTAACGTCATTAATGATGATACGAGAAGAACCCCTACTACACGCATTGATACTGCAATAACAAGAGCAACCAATATAATGAAAATAAAGTGAATCCACTTTGCACTCAAACCGGTTGATACAGCATATTCCTCATCAAACGATAGTAAAAATAACTCTTTGTATAATAAAGTAATCGTTACAATAACAACAATTGCTACAATGCCGATGATTATTAAATCCGTACTTGTTACAGCACTTACACTCCCAAATAAATAACTAAATAAATCAGTGTTAAATCCATTTGCAAGTGATATAAAAATAACCCCAATCCCCATTCCTGCTGAAAGAATAATCGGAATTGCTAATTCTTGATAATGTTTATATACAGTACGTAATTTTTCAATTAGTAACGCCCCACCAATAGAAAAAATCATTCCCATATATAACGGATTTAAAAATCCTCCTGTGAAAATTGTTTTTTCTAGTAGTAAACTTGCAGCAATACCCGATAATGTCACGTGACTTAAAGCATCCGCAATAAGCGACATTCGGCGAATGACAACAAATACACCGATAAGCGGCGCAACAAGTCCTATTAAAATCCCTGCATATAAAGAGTTCCGTAAAAAGTCGTATTGTAAAAAATCTTGTATCATTATATCCTCCCGTGATGCTCATGCTCGTGTTCTAAACGATGAACATGATGTCCATATAAGACGGACATTTCTGCATCTTCTAACTCTCGGAACTTCTCTACATTTCCATGGAAATGTAGATGTTGGTTTAAGCATGCAACATGTGTTACCTTCTCAGTAACAGCTCCCATATCATGAGTAACGAGAATTAATGTGATTCCTAACCTTTTGTTTAAATCCTCTAATATCTCATAAAAACTTTCTACATTCTTCACATCGATTCCAACAGTAGGCTCGTCCAAAATAAGTAATTCAGGATCACTAACGAGCGCACGAGCAATAAATACACGCTGTTGTTGTCCACCAGAAAGTTCTCCGATATTGCGCCCTTGAAACGCACTCATCCCTACATCAGCAATCGCTTTTTCTACCTTTTCCTTATCGTTTTTCGTGAAAAAGCGAAACAGCCCTTTTTTCGAAACGAGTCCCATTGATACAACTTCAAAAACAGTGGCGGGAAAACCAGAATTAAAGCTATTTGCCTTTTGCGACACATAACCAACTTTGTTCCATTCTTTAAACTTCTTACTGTCAACACCAAACAAACGAATACTTCCCTGTTTTGGCTTTAAAACGCCTAATAAACATTTTAGCAAAGTTGATTTCCCAGAACCATTTGGCCCAACTAAACCTAAAAAAGCTCCCTTCGGAACTTGCAAATTAATATCTTCTAACACATTTCGATCTTCATATCGAAATGACAATCCTTCTATTTCTAATATATTATTCATAGCATCTCACCTATTTTAATTCAGAATGATTCCGATTTATATCTATTTGAATTATAGTACAGCTTATTATAGTTGTAAACCAATCTGCCTAAAATATATCAATTTTTTCAAGAAACCTTACTATTATAACAAAAAGCAGAGAAAAATTCTCTGCTTTTAAAAAATATTCCTATAAAATGAAACCTTAATCAGATGAGGCCATCCCCCAACGATTGGCGAGGGCTTTTACTGGATAAATTTTCTAGTGGATAGCCGATTTAAACTTGCCACCATTTGTCTCTTGTGTATTCATAATCGTAACAAACGCATTCGCATCAATTTCATACACAATTGATTTTAACTTCGTCACTTCCAGACGCGTTACAACTGCATAAATAACTTCTTTTTCTTTATCCGTGTAACCGCCTTTCGCTACAAGCTTTGTAGTTCCACGACCAAGACGATGCAAAATCGCATTTGATACTTCCTCATATTGATCTGATACAATTAAAACTGCTTTCGTTTCATCTAAACCTTGAATGACTGTATCAATTGTTTTGAATGCGATATAGTACGTCATAACAGAATACATAGCTTGTTCAACACCAAATACAAATGCTGCCCATGCAAAAATGAATAAGTTCACAAACATTACAAATTCGCCAACAGAGAAAGGTAATTTCTTCGTTAATAAAATACCCATAATTTCTGTTCCGTCCATTGATCCACCATGGCGAATAACGAGCCCTACACCAATACCTAAAATAAGACCACCAAACACTGTTGCTAAAATCGGCTCTGTTGTAAATGGCGGAACAGCATGTAACGTTGATTCAATAAACGCTAAAGCTACAATACCGAACGCCGAAGATAACATGAACGTTTTTCCGATTTGCTTATAACCTGAATACATAAATGGGATATTGAGAATAACGACTAAAGTAGAGAAACTTAACCACCAAATATTAGGAGTAAGATAATCTAATATAAGAGAAATACCAATAATTCCACCATCAATAATTTTATTTGGCATTAAAAATAGTTCAATCGCTACCGCTGCGCATGCTGCCCCAAAAATAATCATAACTAAACGATAAATAAGATGGATAACACTTTCTTTTCGGTGTTGCTTTTGTTCCATAAGTCCTCCTTATACTCTTTTTCTATAGTTTTGTCCTTATATTATAACATACGCTTCTTTTTCTCATGAAAAAAGAAACTCTATACGAATATGTACAAGCTACGTACTCATATATTTCGATAGAAGAACGTGTGAAGGAGGATAACTCAATGAACCTCATTAAACAACTTGTAAATAAAAAATTAAATCATATTTCTACAAAAGAGTTATTGAAATATAGTAAAGAGTATGAAGTTTCTATTACGACTGCACAAGCGGATCAAATTGTTTTACTTATGAAAGGAAAGAATATTAACATTTACGATAATGACGAACGGCTAGAGCTCTTAAAACAAATAGCAAAAGTAACCTCCCCTGCTACTGCCCAACAAGTAAATACTTTATTTCAGCAACTACTAAAATAAGGAGGGGAAAATCCCCTCCTTATTGCTTATTACGCTTTAATTTTCTCAAGAATCCCTTCATCAAAAGTACCATTTTTCAGCATTTCGATTTCTAATTTATATGGCGGCTTCTTATCTTTTTTATCTTCACCTACATATGGCGTTTCAAGGATTTTTGGTACGTGCATTAACTGCGGATGATGCACAATATGATGTAACGCTTTATAACCGATATGACCGAAGCCGATATTTTCATGACGGTCCTTTCCTGCGCCGCATACATTTTTACTATCATTAATATGAAGTACTTGCAAACGATCCATACCAACAATCTTATCAAATTCATTTAATACGCCGTCAAAATCATTTACAATATCATATCCTGCATCGTGCGTATGACACGTATCAAAGCATACTGATAATTTTTCATTATATTTTACACCATCAATAATCTTTGCAATTTCTTCAAAGCTACGACCGCATTCTGTTCCTTTTCCTGCCATCGTTTCTAACGCAATGTTAACCGTCTGCTCTGGCGTTAATACTTCATTAAGCCCTTTAATAATTTGTTGAATACCAGCATCTGCTCCTGCCCCAACGTGCGCACCTGGGTGAAGAACGATTTGTTTCGCTACACCTAATGCCGATGTTCTTTCAATTTCCATGCGAAGGAAGTCTACACCTAATTGGAATGTTTCTGGCTTCGTCGTATTCCCAAGATTAATAATATATGGCGCATGTACGATAATTTCCTCAATACCGTTTAGTTCCATATGTTTTCTTCCTGCTTCTATGTTCAATTCTTCAATTGGTTTTCTTCGTGTATTTTGCGGTGCACCTGTATAAATCATAAACGTCGTTGCACCGTATGAAACAGCCTCTTCACTTGCTGCTAATAACATTTTCTTACCACTCATAGAAACATGAGATCCAATCTTTAACATACAATCACCTCTTCAATATACAATAGATATAATGATAGCATAATTTGTAGAAATATGTAGCGAATTGTTTGTTCCTAAAACACTACGCAAATTGTAACTAGCTACACCGAAACTTTAATCAGTGTTTTTCCATTCCCCACCGATTATTATCCCGCAAATATCCGGATAAAAAAAGATAAGGGGGCTCCCCTTATCTTTTTTTATTGCTATATTTTTTCTTCACTTTATCACGTTCTGTTGCAAGTTTACGTTTATAGTTTGGTTTTACTTTTTTCGGCTTTTTAATAACTTTCGTTGCCATAACATCAAGTTCATCATTTGGTTTTTTACGGCTCTTACGACGACGACGTTCACCTAAATCCGCCCACTCATCTCCGCGTAACTCTACATGCTTGAACTCAATATGACGTTGTTTTTCTAAACTATCTAACGCTTCTTCGTTTGCTGGATCATAAATCGTCACTGCAATACCTGAATGCCCCGCACGTGCTGTTCTTCCAACGCGGTGAACGAAGAAATCTAAATCTGATGGAAGTTCGTAGTTAATAACATGACTAATTCCTTCAATATCAATACCACGTGCTGCTAAATCAGTTGCAACAATATATTGGAATTCAAGATCACGAATTTGTTTCATCATTTTTTTACGATCACGCGGTGATAAATCTCCGTGAATTCGTCCAACTTTTAAGCCACGTTCCATTAATCCGTCAGCAACCTGATCCGCCATCTTCTTCGTATTCGTGAAAACAACTGCTAAATACGGTTTAAATTGTAGCAACATTTTGTTCACTAAATCGATTTTGTTACGATGTTTAGAAGGTACTAAATAATGCTCAATATTCCCAGCCGCAACTTGTTTTGGATTGATATGAATATGCTCTGGATTCTCCATATATTTCTTCAGAAACGGTTTTAGTTTTTGAGGAATTGTTGCAGAGAAAACTAGCATTTGCAAGTTTCTAGGCATGCGTGATGCAATTTTGTCTACATCATGAATGAATCCCATATCAAGCATTAAGTCTGCTTCATCGACAATAATAGTATTTGCTTTATGAACAAATAATGCTTGTGCTTCTACTAAATCTTTAATACGTCCTGGTGTTCCAACTACAATATGAGGTTGTTTTTTCAACTTTTCAATTGATCGTTGTTTATCAGTTCCACCAATTAAACAACGTGCTGTAATCATTTGATCTTCCGCACAAAACTTTGTTAATTTCACGATTTCTTCGTAAATTTGTTGTGCTAACTCACGAGTAGGCGCTGTAATAACAAGTTGTACTTCTTCACGACTTGCATTAATTCTGTTCAATGTAGGAAGTAAGTATGCATGTGTTTTCCCAGAACCTGTTTGGGATTGTCCAATTACACTTACACCTTTTTTCACGACCGGGAAAATTTTCTTTTGAATTCCTGTCGGCTCTGTAAAGCGTAGTTCACGAACTGCATCTATTAAAAATGGTTTAAAATCATACTGTGTAAAAGTTTGTTGTGTCATAAGTTACACCTTCTTTCTAAATTTCTACTGCGCGCACAAATCAGCCAAGTCTACATTATATCGAAATCTACAAGTAAAATCCATCTTTAGTTTAGGTTTTTACTTCAAAAACTAACCTTCTTCCCTCTTATTGCATATTGTATGTGTATATACCTAACTGAAGAAAGGAGGATTTCTCACATGTTTCCAAAATCCCATACAAGGCAAATGTATCCGAATCAAGGACAGCAACCTTATACACCATATCCAATTCCACAGCTACCACCGATGGCGCAAAAAAAGAAAGGTTTCCTTGCTAAACTCTTTAAAAAACACGATCCAACCGAGCCTTTCATGCAAATGGTTCCACCTTATCGACAAATGGATGGACCGCCGCCAATGATGCACCAACAACCGCCGCCCCCATATCAACAACAATACCAATACCAACAGCAATACCCGCAGCAGTACTCACAACAATATCAACCATACATGCAGCAATATCCAGAGCAAATGCCCCCCCCTCAAATGTATGAATCAAATGAAACGCGCGGCGGTGCAGCAACTACAGCAGCATCAAGTAGCGGCATCGGCAGTTTTTTTGCAAATTTAATTTCGAATCCAACTAATATGATAAACAATATTGAAAAAGTATCCCAAGTCGTTCAATCTGTAAGCCCTGTCGTCGAACAGTACGGTCCTATTATGCGTAACCTACCAAGCATTGTTAAAATCCTCACCTCTGGAAAAAGTACGGAAGAAGATCCAACTGAAAATCCAACTGAAGACATAACAGAAAAGGTTGAGGTAGCAACTCCGCCTCCTCCACAAAAAAAAAGAAAAAGAAAAAAATTAGTGATTGAGCCTGTCATAGAAAAAGAATTACGAGAGGAGCCTGTTCATAAAATAGCAACAAAACCAAAACTATATGTGTAACAATCCTTTGTTTTCTATCCATTCCTCCTTTATAATGTAAAAGACTATGCACAAAAGTATCCCTTGTTTAGAAGGAGAGGATTACTCATATGAAAATTGTTAAAATTTCCCCTCGTGGTTATTGCTACGGTGTTGTGGACGCGATGGTTATTGCACGTAACGCCGCATTAGATACATCATTACCAAGACCTATTTATATTTTAGGTATGATTGTTCACAACAAACATGTAACAGATGCATTCGAAGAAGATGGCATCATTACGTTAGACGGTCCAAGTCGATTAGAAATTTTAGATAAAATCGAATCTGGTACTGTTATTTTCACAGCACACGGTGTTTCTCCAGAAGTTAAACAACGTGCAAAAGAAAAAGGTTTAACGACAATCGATGCCACTTGTCCAGATGTTACAAAAACACATGATCTTATTGAAGCAAAGAAAGCTGAAGGTTACCATGTCATTTATATCGGTAAAAAAAATCATCCAGAACCAGAAGGCGCAGTTGGTATTGCACCTGACATCGTTCACCTTATCGAAAGAGCTGATGATTTAAAAACATTAGAAATTCCAACAGATAAAATTTTAGTTACAAATCAAACAACGATGAGCCAATGGGATGTTCAACATTTAATGGAGGACATTCAGAAAAAATTCCCAACAGCAGAATTCCATAAGGAAATTTGTTTAGCAACTCAAGTTCGCCAAGAAGCTGTCGCTAAACAAGCTGATGTTGCAGACTTAACAATTGTTGTCGGTGATCCGAAAAGTAACAACTCAAACCGTTTAGCACAAGTATCACAAGAAATCGCTGGTACGAAAGCATACCGCGTTGCAGACGTAAGTGAGATTAAATTAGAGTGGCTACAAGGTGTAGAAAACGTAGCTGTTACAGCAGGTGCTTCTACTCCAACTCCAATTACAAAAGAAGTTATCGCTTTCTTAGATCAATATGATCCAATGAATCCCGCTACATGGGAGAGAGTTCGAAAAGTACCGTTACAAAAAATATTACCTCGTGTAAAAGTGAAAAAAGAACAATAATAAAAACCGTTGCCTATACGAGCAACGGTTTTTATTTTTCTTATACAAATGTAAATGGATCTGTATGTAATTGCGAAGCATGAATGTGTACATTGAATTTCTTTGCATCCACTTTTTCTTGTAATTGCTTTTGTACACCTTGCTTCATTACTTTTTCAACGTTATGTCCTGGGTCAACTATATTTAAACCGAGCATCATCGCATCATGAGCAACATGATAATACATGTCACCTGTTACATATACATCCGCTCCTTTAAATTTAGCTTGATTGATGTATTTGTTACCATCGCCACCAAGTACAGCCACTTTACGCACTTTATCATCTAATTTCCCAACAACTCTTGCGCCCTTCACATCTAATGATTGCTTTACATGTTCCGCAAACTGTCCAAGTGTCATTTCTTCTTGTAAATATCCTATTTTTCCAAGCCCTAATGTTTCACCTTTGTTATCAAGTGGATACACATCATATGCTACTTCTTCATATGGATGTGCCGTTACCATTGCTTTAATCACTTTTCGCTGTAGTGAAGCTGGAATTATCGTTTCGATTCGCACTTCTTCTACACGTTCTAACTGCCCAGTTTCCCCGATATAAGGATTTGTTCCCTCTTGAGGTACAAACGTGCCTGTACCCTCGCTATTAAACGTACAGTGGCTATAATTGCCGATATGACCAGCACCTGCGTCTCCTAATGCTTTTCGTACTTCTTCTGCATGAGTTACTGGCACAAACACAACAACTTTTTTCATTTCTTCTGCATATGTCGGTGCCAAAACTTCTGTATTTTGCAATCCTAACGCCTCAGCAAGTAAATCATTTACCCCGCCCTTAGCAACATCCACATTTGTATGTGCTGCATAAATGGCAATATCATTTTTAATACACGTTTCAATAATTCTTCCGTACGCTTTATCTGTATGAATCGCTTTTAACGGATTAAAAATTAAAGGGTGATGCGCAATAATGACATTCGCCCCTAATTGAATTGCTTCATCCACAACTTCCTCCGTTACATCTAACGCAATCAATACGTGTTGTACGGGTTTATTAAGCGCTCCAATTTGCAGGCCAATCTTATCTCCTTCCATCGCCAAATGCTTCGGATACATACTTTCAAATAAAGAAATAATTTCATGGCCATTTGGAATTTTACTCATGATAAAACCTCCCGTATCATTTTCATTTTTGCTTCTACTTCCGCACGCTTCGCTTTTGTTTCTTCAGAATCAGCCGCACGTTCTAACTGCTTTAAAATATTTTGGAAGTTTTTTAATTCCCCTTCCCATTTTTCAACGAAAGCTTCACCTTTTTCTTTTATTAAAAATGGCCCCATAAATAATTCCGCTTGTTTATTCTCAGAATAAGGCACCGCGATGTTTCCTCGCTCGCCTACTAAAATCTCGTAAATTTTCCCATCTTCTTTTACGATTTTTTCATGGATAAGCTCCCATCCATTCTCAATAAACCATTCACGAATGTGATGCGCTGCAATATTCGGCTGTAAAATTAAACGAGTTACTCCTTCTAATTTTTCTTTACCACTTTCTAAAATGTCACGAATTAACGCTCCGCCCATTCCAGCAACCGTAATTACATCTACTTCTCCTGGCGCGATAACAGCTAATCCATTCCCTTTACGCACATCTATTTTATCTTGTAAGCCACTTTCAGCTACAGTTGCTTGTGCAGAGCGAAATGGGCCATCTACAACCTCTCCAGCAACTGCTTTTGTAGCAATATTATTTATAATTGTATAACACGGTAAATACGCATGATCCGATCCAATATCAGCTACTGTAGATCCTACCGGTATTTCACGCACTACTTCTTCTAATCGTTTTGAAAGCTTTACTTCATTCATGTATTTCCATTACTCCTTCTCTTGTCAGTCTGTCTCCATGATAATGAATTTATAGTAGTTGTTGCAAGCCTATAAAAACAATTCACTTCTCTATCACTCATCGTATTTTAGAAAATATAGAAAAACAAGCCCTTTGCATAAGCAAAAGACTTGTCATACGGAACTTTATTTTTTCTTCGATAACCAATCAGCTACTTTAGCGGCTTGATCAGCTGGAACTAAATTGGCAGGCATATTTCCTTTTCCTTTCGAAAGAATTTCTTTAATTTCATCTTTTGAAAGTTTCCCACCAATTTTTTGTAAATTAGGTCCTACTGCCCCTTGTAACTGGTCACCGTGGCAGCTCGTACAGCTTTGCTTCACAATATCCTCTGGCTTTGATGCTGTTTGTGCTGGCTTCCCACCATTTTTTGCATCAGCTAACTCTTTAGATTTATTTAGCCCCTGAAATGAAAATACAAACATAACGATAATACCTAATGCTGCAATAAGAGCGAACGGAATCAGCGGATTACGTTTCATATCTCTTCTCCCCCCTCTATACCCCTAAATAGTTAGATGATTCAGTCATTTCCATTGTACTTGAAAACGTTCTATCAGAAAAGAGTAAACTACTAATCGTTAAAAATATTCCATAAATTCAGTTTATTGTTTTTTATTGTTATATCGCTTATTATTTCGATAATTATTAACGTTTCTCATCATATTTTTCACTTTTCTACATATATTTTTGTATAGAATACACAAAATTAATCGAAAAATCGAAAAATGAGCATTTGCAAATCAAAAGACAATTCTGTAAAATAAATTACAAGAAATTGTAATCGTTGCCGATAGCTAAAGTTTAACAAAAGTTAACAAAATAAAAAAGTTTACTTCACAAAGGTGAAGTAAACTTAAAAGTAGCCTATTCTAAGAAATCCTTAAGACGCTTACTACGGCTTGGATGTCTTAATTTACGAAGTGCTTTTGCTTCAATTTGACGGATACGTTCTCTCGTTACGCCGAATACTTTCCCAACTTCTTCAAGCGTACGAGTTCGTCCATCATCTAAACCAAAACGAAGACGTAGAACATTTTCTTCACGATCTGTTAGTGTATCTAACACATCTTCTAATTGTTCTTTTAGCAATTCATACGCTGCATGGTCCGCAGGCGATGTTGCTTCTTGGTCTTCAATAAAATCACCTAAATGGGAGTCATCTTCTTCACCAATCGGTGTTTCAAGAGAAACTGGCTCCTGTGCAATTTTTAAAATTTCGCGTACTTTTTCTGGAGCAAGATCCATTTCTTCACCAATCTCTTCAGGAGATGGTTCGCGTCCTAAATCTTGTAGTAATTGACGTTGTACACGAATTAACTTATTAATCGTTTCAACCATATGAACTGGGATACGAATTGTTCGTGCTTGGTCTGCAATCGCACGTGTAATCGCTTGGCGAATCCACCAAGTTGCATACGTACTAAATTTGAAACCTTTACGATAATCGAACTTTTCAACCGCTTTAATTAGACCCATATTCCCTTCTTGGATTAAGTCTAAGAAAAGCATACCACGGCCTACGTAGCGCTTTGCAATACTTACTACAAGACGTAAGTTTGCTTCTGCAAGACGACGTTTCGCTTCTTCATCGCCTTCTTCAATACGCGTTGCAAGTCGAATTTCTTCTTCTGCAGATAGTAAATCTACACGACCAATTTCTTTTAAATACATACGAACAGGATCATTGATTTTAACCCCAGGTGGTACACTTAAATCATTAAGGTCGAATTCTTCTTCCGCTTTTGTAATTTGGCGATTATTAGGACCTTCGTCGTTATCATTGTCACCAACTAAGTCAATCCCTTGTTCACCTAAATATTCATAGTATTCATCCATTTGATCGGATTCAATTTCAAATCCATTCATGCGTTCTGCAATCTCTTCATATGTAAGAACGCCACGTTTTTTTCCGAGCTCAGTGAGTTGTTCTTTCACTTGCTCAAGGGTCATTTCAGTTTCAATTTGTTTAGAACGAGCTGGTTTGTCAGCCATCTGTTCCCCTCCTTACGCGAGATACAAACATTCATTATACTAAAAATTTATCAAAAAAGCTATTTTCTCGCTTTTTGATTTTGTAAATATGCTACATAATATTTAGCAGCCTCTACAGGATCTGTTTTTTCCATTTGTTTTACCTTAAAGATGATTTCCATCTTTTCAAGTTTTTCTTGATGACGGCTGAGCGTCTCTAAATGGCCTTGTAACACTTCTTCTGTGTATTCTGGATTAATAAATTCATCCGTCGAAATATCAGTGATAATATTTTTCAACTTCTCATCAGAGAGCCAACTTAAAAATGTTCCGACTGAAGGTTCATTTCCCTTTTCATAATATGCGTATAGTTCATATAAAATCCCTTTATGTTCTTCTGTATGAAAATCTTCTATGTGGGATTCCATACGAACAGCCACTTCTGGACTTTGCAACATATGATAAATAATTTCTCTTTCTGCCCTTTCAAAACCTGTTAACTTCGGTTTTGTTTGAACAATTTGAGACGGCTTAGAAACCTGCTTTACTTGTTTTTGCTGTACCTTTTGTTCTTTGCGATATTGGTGCAATTGATTCAAAAGAGTTTCCATTGAATACGAAAATTCTTGCGATAATGACTTCAAATATGATTCTGCCTGCATCGCATCCTGTAGCAACGATAACTCTTTTAAAACACTTTTCACATATTCTTCTTTGCCAGACTCATCTTGCAAATTTTTCCCTAAACGCAAATAATTTATTTTAAAACCAACAAAACTTATACTTGATTTCACAAGATTTTCAAAAGCAGTTGTCCCATATTGTTGCACATATTCATCAGGATCAAGCTTATCTGGCAAGGATGTAACTTTCACTTGGCAACCAACTTTTAGCAATAATTGCCCTGCTTTCATCGTTGCTTCTCGCCCTGCTTTATCACCATCATAGCAAAGAACAACAGTTTCAACGTTACGTCGCAGAAGTTTTGCTTGTTCTTCAGTTAAAGCTGTTCCCATTGTCGCGACAGCTTCTTCCACACCACTTTTTACCGCAGCCATTACGTCGGCATACCCTTCAAAAAGGACCACTTGCCCACGTTTTCTAATAAACGGCCTCGCTTGGTGGAAGTTATACAACAATTTACTTTTATGAAAAATCGGTGTTTCAGGGCTATTTAAATATTTCGGAGTGTCATCTCCTAATGCCCTTCCACTAAACGCTATCACTTTACCTTGTAACGTATAGATTGGAAACATAACTCTTCCACGGAAGCGATCATAATGACTACCATCCTTCTCGCTTCTTATGAGAAGACCAGCTTGTTCCATACTAGACAGCGATAAACCTCTTTTTTGTAAAATTTTCGTTGCTGCATCCCAAGCAGGTGACGCATAACCAATTTCAAACTTCTCAATCATCTCTTTCGTAATACCACGTTTTAACAAATACGAAAGTGCTTCATTTCCTTCTTCTGTATTTACTAATAAATGATGATAATACTTTTTCAAAAGTTCATGAGCCTGTTGCATGATGACAGTGTCATCAGATATGTCTTCTTGTTGTCCTTGCCCTGATGTATACTCTGCAACCGCCATTCCATTTCTTTCACCTAGCTTTTGAACAGCCTCGGTAAAAGCCAATCCTTCCATTTTCATTAGAAAGGAAAATACATTTCCACCTTCTCCACATCCGAAGCAATGAAAAATTTGCTTATCAGATGAAACAGAGAATGAAGGAGAATTCTCACCATGAAATGGACAAAGGCCGAAATAGTTACGCCCCTGTTTTCTAAGTTGAACGTATTCACCAATCACTTCTACAATATCCGATGACGTCCGAATCTGTTCAACAACTTCTTCGGGAATTCTGTTCCCCATAAATCCATCTCCGTGTCGTATTTTGTATTCGATAAAAATTAAAAAATTCCTTTATAATTCGACAATATTTTTTCTAAACTTATTAGAAAGTGTTGTCGATCACGTTATCAAACGATTTTGTAGGCCCTTTTCTGCGTAATTTCGCAGATACGTACCTACTATATAAAATTGTATCCATTTGCTCACCTGTTACAAATGTACCTCCTGGAGACAATACATATACACTTTTTTACAAGAAGACTAGCAAGCACCATATCCTATGTGATCACGAGATCTGTTTTTTTTGCATGTTGATACATATAAAAAATCAACTTTAGCTTATTCAGTATCTACATAGATCCAATTTCCCTTGCTTCTTCCTTAAACGATGAGCATACGATGTGACAAACAAAATTTCGACATGAACTTTCGTTCCAACTTGCACAGTTTTCAGCATTCACAGGCTATGCATCTGCATCAACTAATACGATATTGATGTTTTGCATATTTCTGTATTCTACATCCCTTCTGCGAATCCTTCCATAATGTGCGTTTTCTTGTATAGATTTTGTCGATTTAACGTAATTACATGTCTTTTCGTAAATCCTATCCCTAGTTTATTCTGAAAAATTAAAGTCTAAACGTAAAATATAGGTTTTTATCACAATTTTTTATTATAATATATTTTCTTCAACTACGCTACATATCCCTTTATTTTTTCATCTTCTATTTCAGGATAACGAAACCCTGCCTTTAGCATAATAAAAAGACAGAAGAATATAAGTATAACCACTCCGCTATAATCTATTACGAAATCAACAGGTATTGTGTTTCTCACGAGCGAAAAAAGCACATTCACCTTTGGTAAATGTGCTAAAACAATTTTTGGTTTTGCACTGCATTCACAATAATGTTGGCTGTTTCTTCAATCGCTTTATTCGATACATCAATTACTTGACAATTTATTTTACCAACTACATTCTCAAAGTGATCAATTTCTTCTTTAATACGATTAATATTGGCATATGTTGCACCATCACTTAGTCCAAGTGATTTCAATCGCTCTTTTCGAATATGATTCAACTTCTCTGGCGTAATTTTCAAACCGAAGCATTTTTCTTTAGCCACTTGATATAACTCTTCAGGCGGATCTACTTCTGGTACGAGCGGTACATTAGCAACTTTCAAACGTTTGTTATGAGCTAAATATTGAGAAAGTGGTGTTTTTGATGTGCGCGAAATCCCAATCAACACGATATCTGCTTTTAAAATACCACGCGCGTCTCTACCATCATCATACTTTACAGCAAACTCAATCGCTTCAATCTTTTTAAAGTATTCTTCATCTAATCTACGAACAACACCCGGCTCATATCTTGGTACTTGCCCTGTAATTTCTTCAATTTGATCGATAAGAGGCCCGATAATATCATATGCCTCTACGCCTTCTCTCGCAGCCTCTGTCACTAAATACTGACGCATGTCAGGCTTTACTAACGTAAAACAAATAAGCGCTTGATTGCTCTTAGCAATCGAAATCACTTCTTTTAATGTCCCTGTATCTTCTACATACGGTACACGTCTAATATCAGGAGCAAATGGGAATTGCCCCATCGCTGCTCGAACAACCAAATCAGCCGTTTCTCCAACAGAGTCAGATACGACATATACGATTTTATTATCCATTATATTACCTCACTTTAAACAAATTACACTTATTCGTTATTTACTAAGTTTACAAACGCACGTGTAATATTTGTTTTTGTAATTCGTCCAATCACTTCTAAACCTTGCTTCGTATCTTTCACAACCGGCATCGCATCAATCTGTCTTTCTATTAATTCCATCGCAATATCATATAAAGAATCCTCTCTACGACACATCGTAATGTTTGGCATCCTTGTCATGATAATATTAACCGGAAGAGAGGTTAAATCCTGCTTTCCAAGGCTAGCTCTTAATAAATCTTTACGAGACACAACACCAACTAATAGAATCGCCTGATCTACAACAAATAAGGTACCTACGTCCTCTAAAAACATTGTACAAATCGCATCGTATACTGATACATTTTTATCAATTACAGCTGGTCTAGATTGATAATCTTGTACTTTAATTTTCTTAACAGCCTCAGATAATAGCTGCCCCCCGGTTTTACCCGTATAAAAATAACCTACGCGTGGACGCGCTTCTAAATAACCAGCCATCGTTAAAATTGCTAAGTCTGGTCTTAGCGTTGCACGTGTTAATCCTAATTGCGCAGCAATTGACTCCCCTGTAATAGGACCGTGATCTTTTACAATCTGAATGATATGTTCTTGCCGTTTATTCAGCTCTATGATAATCACCACCTTTAATGCACAACGAAAAAAGTTATACTATCTCTTAAATATTATATACTAAATATGCTATTTGAAAAAGATAGGATGTAAAAAGGACCGTATACGGCCCCAAATTATATTTGAAACTTATCAAGTTGTTCTAAGAAACGTCTTGACTTCAAATAAATCCCGCAATATTCATCATAATATGTATTCAATACTAAACGCATTTGTTTTTTTGTGCTATCCTTCACCGATACATTGCCAAGTCTATGTAAATCGAAGTGGTAGAAAAGACGTAATAATTTATGAACAGCTTCTCCCACTGGTATACGATACTGGTCTTGTTCAGCATGACGCGAGCACAGAAAACCGCCTTCCCGGACAGAGAAGGCGACAAAATCTGTTTCTTGATGACAAATCGCACATGTATCAAAGTACGGGCGCATCCCTAATACCGGAAGCATTTTCGTTTGATAAATTAATGATAATACTTCTGAATCAACACCCTCACACATATAATGCAACGTTTGATATAACATTTCAAATAAATATGGATTATGTTTTTTATCTTCTGTTGCTTTATCAGTTAACTCAACAATAAATGATGCATAAGCAGTTAAAAATATATCCTCGCGAATTTCTTTCATAGTTGAAATAATCTCGCCTTGTTGCAAAGTTCCAAGTCCAGATCCCATTTGAATAAGAAAATTACCATGGGTCATAAGTTGCGAAACAGATGCTAACCGGCTTTTCGGTTTTTTCGCTCCTCTTGCCATTGCACTTACCTTACCCAATTCTCTTGAGAATATTGTAACAATCTTGTTCGTTTCTCCGTAATCTGTCGTACGGATAACGATGCCCTCAACTTTTTGAAACATGTTCGTCACCATCCAAGGTTTGAACAAAACGGGTCAAGAAATTGGAGAGTCTAGATGCGCTAGCTCCTCTTCATGTTGATCCATCTCATCGTTTACGTCTTTTTCCATTTCTTTCAAAAGCAAGTACGTTTCAATGCTTCCTGTTTTGGAGAAAAACTTCCAGGTAAAATCTAGCATAAGAATCCACCTTTCTCAATAAGCGTAGCCTATAAACCAATTTCCTTTGTTGTTATTAAATTGACCCATTTTGTCCATTTTCATGTGAGAAAAATTTTTCCTAATTTATCAAAACTCATAAAAACCAATAATCAGCGGATGAACAAAACATCCGCTGATTACAGCTTTACTCTATTTTAGTACTCGTCTTCGCGGAAACCAAGATCACGAAGCTGAGACATTTTATTACGCCAATCTTTTTGCACTTTTACCCATACTTCTAAAAATACTTTAGAACCAAGTAATGCTTCAATGTCAAAACGAGCTCGCTTACCGACTTCTTTTAACATCTTTCCTTGCTTACCTATAATAATTCCTTTTTGTGATGCACGTTCAACAACAATCGTTGCGTTTATATAAACCGCTCCGCCCTCACGTTTTTGAATTGCATCAATAACAACCGCTACAGAGTGCGGCACTTCTTCACGTGTTAAATGTAATACTTTTTCACGAATAAGCTCTGAAATAATAAATCGCTCTGGATGATCCGTTACTTGATTATCTGGGTAGTATTGCGGTCCTTCTGGTAAATACTTTTTAATTGTTCCAATTAAAGCATCCACATTATTGCCATCTAATGCAGAAATTGGTACAATCTCTGCAAATTCATATAGTTTACGGTATTGATCAATTAACTCTAATAATTGCTCTGGATGAAGTTGGTCAATTTTATTAATTACTAAAAATACTGGTTGTTTCGTTTCTTTTAATTTCTCAATAATGAATTCCTCACCACGACCAAATCCTTCAACTGCATTGACCATAAACAGAACAATATCAACTTCTTTTAATGTCGTTTGAGCCATCTTCACCATGAAGTCGCCTAATTTATGTTTAGGTTTATGTATTCCTGGTGTATCAATGAAAATTACTTGTGAATCATTTTCTGTATATACGCCTTGAATTTTATTACGAGTTGTTTGTGGCTTGTCACTCATAATGGCAATTTTCTGGCCGATAATACGATTTAAAAATGTAGATTTTCCAACATTCGGTCTGCCAATAATAGAGACAAAACCTGATTTATAACCTTTTCTATTCATGTAAATCCTCCGCTAAAAATGCTCCTGGTAACAATTCTCCAACTGTAGTCTCTTGAACGTCACCATGTAAATTTGATAGGTATACTTTCGTATCCTGTTTACATAATTCTACCATAACTTGTCGGCATGCTCCACAAGGAGGTACCGGACGCTTTGTATCCGCTACAACTGCAATAGCTACAAACTCTTTATCTCCTTCAGAAATCGCCTTAAATAAAGCTGTTCTTTCTGCACAGTTACATAAACCATATGATGCATTTTCAACATTACATCCACGATATACTTTTCCATCCTGTGTTAATAATGCTGCACCTACTTGAAATTTAGAATATGGTACGTACGCTTGTTTACGCGCTTCGATTGCTTCTTGAATTAATTGTTTACTATTCATATTCCCGCATCCTTCCTGTCCACAGCTGTGAATAAGATACACTCTCTTATTAAAGGCCTTTACAGCACTTTCAAAGCTTCATAAAAGCTTTGGAATGCAACTATACCACATACGGCAAAAAGATAATAGCACCAATTATAACGGCTATTATCGCAAACAATAAAACCGATCCGGCTGCGACATCCTTTGCAATTTTCGCAAACGGATGTATATCGGTAGTCGCTAAATCTACTGTTTTCTCCACAGCCGTATTTACCATCTCTAAACTCATTACAATTCCTATTACAATAAGTAATACCATCCACTCTACTTTCGTAATATGGAAATAAAAGCCACAGCATATAACAATGACTGCGGCTACATAATGAATTTTCATATTTCGTTCATGACGAAGACAAAAGAATATACCTGCTATAGCATATCCAAAACTATTTATAAGTTTTCCTTTTTTCATCGACCTAATCCAAATGCCTCTAAAATTTCTTTTTGTCTTCCAAACATTTCTTTTTCATCCTCTTCTGTCATGTGGTCATAACCAAGTAAATGTAAAAAGCCATGTAACGCTAAAAAGCCAAGTTCACGATCAAAAGAATGTCCATACTCTTCAGCTTGTTCTTTCGCTCTCGGAATAGAAATAATAAGGTCACCTAACATACGAGGCATCTCTGCACCTACAATTTCCATTTCTCCTTCTCCCATTTCTTCCATAGCAAAGGAAATGACATCAGTAGGCTGATCCTTATCTCGGTAATCACGATTAATCTCGCGAATGCGTTCGTTATCTACAAATGTCACTGATAACTCCGCACCATCCTCTATTTTTTCCATTTGAGCTGCTTTTTCTAATATCTCACGAATTAAATTCACATATTCTTCTTTCACTTCTTCTGTTTCATCAATGAAATCAATTAATAAACTCATTCTTTCTCCTTCTCTTCCGGTGGTTCCGGATATGTAATACGCGAATGGAAAATACCATTTAACGTTTCACATAACGTTTTTCCAACGATTTGTAGTTCCTTAAACGTCAAATCACATTCACTAAATTGCCCATCTTGCAGGCGATCTTTAATAATACTTTGTACTAAATTATTAATTTGATCTGGCGTTGGGTGATTCATAGAACGTACCGCCGCCTCAACACTATCAGCAATACCAACAATTGCCGACTCTTTAGAAGTTGCTTTTGATCCCGGATAGCGAAACATCTCTTCTGTATATTTTTCTTTATCTTCTTTAATCGCCTTATAATAAAAATATTTAAGTAATGTTGTACCATGGTGTTGTCCAGCAATATCGATAATTTCTTGCGGAATATGGTATTCTTCGAGCATTCTGACTCCATCTGTTACATGAGCAATGATAATATCTTTACTCGTCACAGGATCTAATTTATCATGTGGATTTTCAATTCCCATCTGGTTTTCAATAAAGAATTGCGGTTGTACTGTTTTTCCTACATCATGATAATACGCCCCTACACGTGCTAATACACCATTTGCTCCAACCGCTTCACACGCTGCCTCAGAAAGATTCGCTACCATTACACTGTGGTGATACGTTCCTGGCGCTTCTAACAAAATTCTACGTAAAAGCGGATGATTCGGACTTGATAGTTCCATAAGCTTCATGCTTGATACAATTCCAAGTCCACTCTCTAAATACGGTAATATCCCCATAGCCAAAACGGATGAGATAATTCCTGAAACGGAAGCCATCAATAGTTGCGTTCCAATTTCAAGAGGTGAAAAATTCCCATTACGTAATAATAATAACGCCGCTAAGACGACCACATTTAAGATAGAAACGAGTATACCAGCTTGCAAAATCATCGTACGACGATTTTTTTCTCTTAAGAAAATGCTTACTGATAATGAACTTAACAACACATAAATACCTACACTATAATTCAGTGTACTTGTTACCCCTTCATTAAACATAATACTTCCGCACACAGAAAAAATCATACTTGTTAAAAATACAAACCGATCGCCAATCATTAGTTTTACAAGTATTGTTCCCATCGCAACCGGAACAACATACGCAATTCCTGCATATTCAAGCTTTTGAAACAAACTAATCGTTTTCATTAAAACAATCGTGATAGATAAAATTGTAATATACGCTAAAATATACGGTCTATCTTCTCTTTTACGCTGTAAAAATACTTCAAACTGCTTATGCATAAAGTACAGTAACACACCAATGAGCACTGCTAATCCAACATAAGGCTGAAAACTATTACCTTTCTCTAATAAACCGACTAATTTCAACTGATTATACATATCACTTGAAATTGTTTCACCTTCTCTAACAATAACTTGTCCTTGAAGAATATAAACAGGTGGAATTAAATCTTCTTCCGCTTTCTTCTTCTCTTTCGTTACAGCCGGATCATAAAAATAATTTGCTGTAATCGCATATGATCCTAGCGCGTTCACAGCTTCCTTCAATCCACTATTCACATTGAGGCTTTTCATTTCATTAACAAATCGCTCTTTTGCTGCTATTTCTTCGGACATTTTAATATTTCCACCCATAATAACACTAATAGACGTTAGAGCCGCGTTCTTTGCTAATTCTAATTGATCCGGTTCTGCATTAATAAAATATAATAAATTCTCATCCGATAATTCCTTTGTTAAATTAGATGGCAACTTCTTCTTCAATTTTTCTAATTTATTTGCATCGGTCATCTTTTTTTGCTCTTCAGGTCCAGCAGCTTTCATCTCTTGAATTGCTTCATTTACCTTAGCAAAAACATCATTTACAATATCTACTCTATTTTGTTTATATTCACTTCTATATGTATATTGATCCCCAACTTTTTGAGCGACCTCTTGTTTTTTTCTGTCCGTTATAACCTTATCTTCAATTTTAATAGGAGAATGAATTGTTTTTTTCGCAATAGAATACATATCAACATCTAATTGCTCTGGTTTTACATTATTCATAAGTGCAAAAAACAGCACTGCTCCTAATAAAACGTAAGAAATCCAACTTAGTTTTTTCGAATGTTGTAAATTACGAAACCACTTAGAAACTTCTTCAGATCTTAACATGATTTCAATACCTTCTCCTCTCCAGAAATAAAGTGAAACTATTTATAGCTTTCATTTCTTCTAGCCAACGATACTTTTAAGTAACATTTTGATACACCAGCACCTATAGTTTATTTCTCTTATCTTTTATGATAGTAAAAAATATGCAGTTCGCCAACCTTAATACAAAAAGAAATGATCCTGACAAATAGGATCATTCCATTTTATCATATGCCTCAATAATACGTTGCACCAGCGGATGCCTCACAACGTCCGTTTGTTCTAATGTAATGAATGAAAGACCTGATACACCAGATAAAATGTTAGAAGCTAGCGAAAGCCCTGATTTTACCCCTTTTGGTAAGTCTACTTGTGAAGGGTCCCCCGTAATAACCATTTTAGAACTAAAACCTAATCTAGTTAAAAACATTTTTATTTGTGCACCCGTTGTATTTTGCGCTTCATCTAAAATAACAAATGAATCATCGAGCGTACGCCCTCTCATATAAGCAAGAGGTGCAATTTCAATTACCCCTCGCTCCATCATACGTTGCGTATATTCTTGCCCAAGAATATCGTGCAAAGCATCATACAATGGACGTAAATACGGATCTACCTTCTCTTTCAAATCTCCTGGTAAAAAACCTAAACTTTCTCCAGCTTCTACAGCCGGTCTCGTTAAAATAATTTTCTTTACATACCCTTGCTTTAAAGCTCTCACAGCCATTACTACAGCTAAGTATGTTTTCCCAGTCCCAGCAGGTCCCATTCCAAATACAATATCATTCTTCTTCATTGCATGAATATATCTTCTTTGCCCCATTGTTTTTACACGAATGGATTTACCTTTTGCCGTTTTAAAGATTTCTTCTTCATATAACTCTTCAAATTGAGCAATTTTCCCTTGTTGTGCGAGCTGAATTGCATACGCAACATCTCTTTCTGTAATTGATATACCTTTTCGAATAACAACAAGTAATTGCTGTAAGATTTTTTCTACGAGTGTCACAGTTTCAACTGCTCCAGATGCATGAACAGTTTCACCTCTAGTTACAATCGATACATTCAATTCCCGTTCAATTACTTTCAAATGAGCATCATTGACTCCAAAAAGAGCGATTGCTTCGTTAGCATTTTCCAATTGTTGGTTCATTTCTACTAATTGTTCTGCCATTACTCAGTCTCCTTGAATATCGGATTCGGATATTGGTTGTGGCTCTGCAATATTTTCGATCACAGTATAATGCAATGTGACTTTTAGTTGATCCGCCTCAACCTCTTTACTCAAAATTTTATCACTTACAATCATAGCATGTTCATCCAATTTTTTCTTTAGTTCTTTTTCAGCCATCTCTTTCGCTACTTTCATTGCCTGTTTTTCTGTATATTCCCGATTCGCTTCTTCCTCTTCTCGTACAATATCTTTTTCATACGCGATCGGCAGTGTAAAACCAAATAGTTTCACATCGTGTTTTACACTTTCAGTACGAGAGCGTTTATACTTATCATGTTGAAATCCCCATATTTTTATTTTCGCACTCCCAAATGTAAGGTAATGCTCATTATATGCATTGCCAGTATATACTTGAAATTGCGTCTTTAGTGGTACACTCACCTCAGATGTGTACCACGTTTCTCCATATACAATACCTTTCGCCGAAACAATCGTCGGACTCTCCTCATTACCGTATATCCCTGATACGAGAAGCTGTCCTTTTTCGACATGGTCATTTTTCAAGACAACTGGTTTTCCTACTTCAACAAATGTTTTTGTCACAATCGCTTCTTTTTTTGCAACTAAATTTTGCGGCCTTTGTTCCTTTTCTTTTTTCGGCTCGTTTTTTTCAACAATTTTAAAATGGTACGTCGTTCCTCTTATTTCTAATCCCGCCCAAGTAATCGCATTAATATTGTCTGTCAAATGACGTTGTACATCTTCTACATTAGGCATTTGGAATTGTAATTTTCCTTTTTTAATACCCATTTTGTCCAATTCTTTCATCAATATATATTCTGTTTCAGGTTTCGCTCCTGTAATTTCAATTTTCCAAACCATATTGGATAATGCAATCATGCCAAAAAAGAAAATTAAAAAACCAATTAAGAATCCACTATTTTTAATTAAACGCTTATTCAAAAAAGGAAAACCGTAACGCCCAATAAAATATAGTTTACATTCATTTTTTCTATAAATTGGTTTTATTTTCTTCACATCTCGTAATAACATACAAAAAACTAACGTTTCATCAGCAATCTTCTTAACATCCCAAACTAATAATCTTCTACGTACACATTCGTTAACGAACCGTTCCGCACCTCTACCTTCAATTCGTACTTTTACATATCCAAGCCACTTTATAAACCATTTATTTTTCATCTACTATCTCCACTACCTTTCCAAAAGTATACACACTACTTTTTTCACTTTAATTATCAAAATAGCTCGTACGAAAATGAAATAAAGAGTTCTACCGCCCATAAATAGCGAGATAAACTGAATAGTAAGGTCGAATCACGAAAATAACGAAGAAAAACTTCACATATGGAAGTTTCCCTCACTCCTCTTTTTTTTCGTTTTCTAAAAACGTCACTTGCTCAATTATTCCTTCAAGCAAAAGTTCTTCTGGAAGGATTGTTTTAATAATAAAGGATTGCCCTTTAATTAATAATTGACCGTGCTTTAATAACAATCTTACTTCTTTATCTGAAAACACTAATAAACCCCGATGATTTTCTATATAGATATGCACTTGCCCAACAAGCGTGATCCGAGGTAGATCCATTAGCACATCCACTGGCAGGTCTATTTGCTTTGTTAACCAATTCTTCATTTGTTCTAATTTTTTCATCTCAAAAGACCCCCTCTCATCCCATATGTATGAAAAAAGAGCTTGTAATATCACGTCCAAACTGAAAAAAAGCATAAAAAAACGTCTCATACGAAATGAGACGTTTTTTTATGCTAATAGCTGGATAACCAACTTATTCACAAGTGATCCGTCTGTTTTACCTTTTACTTTCGGCATAACAGCAGTCATCACCTTACCCATATCTGCTTTAGAAGTTGCACCAACTTCAGAAATAACTTGCTTAATTACATTCGCTAGTTCTTCTTCTGTTAATTGCTCCGGCAAATATGCGCTTAAAATCTGAATTTCACTTTGCAGTTTATTAACAAGGTCTTCACGACCAGCTTTTTTAAATTCAAGGAGGGAGTCCTTATACTGTTTTACTTCACGAGCTAAAACTGTTAATTCCTCTTCTTCAGTAAGAGTATGTTGCAGTTTAATACCTTCATTTTGTAAAGCAGCCTTAACCATACGAATAACGGTTAATTTTTCTTTTTGTTTATTCTTCATCGCTTGTTTCATATCATCGTTTAAACGACCGAGAAGACTCATAACTTACACCCTCTCTTAGAATTTACGCTTTCTTGCCGCTTCAGATTTCTTCTTACGTTTTACACTTGGTTTTTCATAAAACTCGCGCTTTCTTGCTTCAGCAAGTGTACCAGTTTTAGAAACCGATCTTTTAAAACGGCGAAGTGCATCCTCCAAAGACTCGTTTTTACGAACGACTGTTTTTGACATTCTCTTTCCCTCCCTCCGAAACATCACACTTACATACTAATTTCAGCATGCAAAAAGAAACCCTTCTTCAGCATGTCTTTTACGATTATAATACATTTTATCACTTCAGGTCAACTATTTGGCAGAATAAAAGAAGAATAGATGCCCTTTCCTGTTCAAAAGCTATGTAGATAGCTATTATCCTTTTCCCCTGAAAACAACTATATTTTTATCATTACATCTTTTTTAATGCAGGAATGTACGAAACAACTACTCATTCGACGTACCTGTCTTTTCAGTACTTAACTTCTCCACGAAAAAAAGAAAGCATGCAAATCGTTTCCGTTTGCATGCTTTTTTTATCCCACTATTTGCCGGGCAGTAAGACCCCCACCTCAAAATTCAGCAAAAGCAAAGAACTTAGGTAGTAATCCGGCTGATAATTAGTGGGAAGGAACAAAAACCTCACTCATTAAAGTTTCATTTTATGCGCTTGCTGATTCTTTTTTTACATCATCTTCAAGAACACGAACAAATTGCGCTTCGTTATATGGATAACCAGCTTTCGTAATTTTCACTTTCACTAGCTTACCAATTAACTCTTCTGATCCTTCAAATACAATTTTTAAGTAGTTATCCGTATAGCCTACATATAACCCTTTACGGTCGCCCTCTTTAAATTGCTCTTCCGGAATGATTTCAAGCACTTCCCCTTCAAACTGTGATGCATACTCTTTCGCTAATTGGTTAGATAGTTCAATTAAACGATGAACACGATCATTCTTCACATCTTCAGGAACTTGATCTTCCATACGCGCTGCAGGTGTTCCTGTACGCTTTGAGTAAGGGAATACATGTAACTCAGAGAAGCGATTCTCTTTAATGAAATTGTATGTTTCCATGAATTCTTCTTCTGTTTCACCTGGGAAACCAACAATTACATCCGATGTAATCGCAAGGCCTGGTAACGCTTCTTTCAATCGATCTAAACGCTCTTGGAAAAATTCCATCGTATACTTACGACGCATACGCTTTAATACAGTATTAGATCCAGATTGCAATGGAATGTGCAAGTGACGTACAACTACTTCAGACTTATCTAACACTTTAATTACTTCATCTGAAATCTGACTCGCTTCAATAGAAGAAATGCGTAGACGTTTTAATCCGCCTACTTCCGCTTCCATATCACGAAGTAATCCAGCTAAGTTATAATCTTTAATATCTTCACCGTACCCACCTGTATGAATACCTGTTAATACGATTTCTTTATAACCTGCATCTACTAATTGCTGCGCTTGTTTAATAACTTCTTTTCCATCACGAGAACGCATTAAACCACGTGCCCAAGGAATGATACAGAATGTACAGAAATTATTACAACCCTCTTGTATTTTTAAAGATGCACGTGTACGATCCGTGAAATAAGGTACATCCAGTTCTTCGTATACACGTGTTTTCATAATGTTGCGGACAGCATTAATTGGTTGACGCTCTTTGCGGAATTCTTCGATGTATCCTAACATCTTTTCACGATCCTGTGTACCAACTACAATATCTACGCCTGGAATCGCCATAATTTCCGCTGGAGATGTTTGTGCATAACATCCCGTTACACAAATAACCGCATCCGGATTTTGACGAACAGCACGTCTAATAACTTGACGGCTTTTCTTATCTCCCGTATTCGTTACTGTACATGTATTAATAACATATACATCAGCTTTCTTTTCATATTCAGTTCTTTCATATCCACCTTGTTTAAACAATTGCCAAATGGCCTCTGTTTCATAGTGGTTTACTTTACAACCTAACGTATGGAACGCAACAGTTGACATTGATCATCACCCCATCAATTCAAAATGATACGAAGCAGCACTTAACGCGTATAACGGCGCCGTTTCTGTTCTTAAAATTCTTGGTCCTAAACTACATGGTACAAATTTATGTTCACGAAGCGTAGTAATCTCTTCCTCCGCTAAACCACCTTCTGGTCCAAATACAATCAATAGTTTTTGACCTGGTTTCATCGTCGTTAAAGCTTTAGCAAAATTGGATTTCTCACCTTGTTTTGCTTCCTCTTCGTACGCAACAAGACATACATCATACTCATTACTCATTGAAAGCAATTGCTTAAATGATGCCGGAGCATGCACTTCTGGAATTTCGCTTCTATGCGATTGTTCCGCAGCTTCTTTCACAATTTTTCTTAAACGCTCAACTTTTTTATCAGCTTTTTTCGCATCCCATTTTACAATAGAGCGAGATGCTTGAAATGGTAAAAATGCGGCCGCCCCAAGCTCAGTTCCTTTTTGAAAAATTAACTCTAGCTTGTCTCCTTTTGGCAGTCCACTTGCAATCGTCACGAAAACAGGAAGTTCACTTGACGCCTCTACCCATTCTACAATAGCCGTATTAATAAATTCACTGGTAATTTCATCAATTGAACATATTGCTGTTTTTCCGTTTACACAGCAATAAATGTGATCACCAGCTGACATACGCATCACTCTTGCGATATGATGTACGTCATCACCTACAATGCGAATACTTGTCTCATTTACATATTTCTCTTCTACAAAATAACGTTGCATATAATCACCTTAGTAGAGTTTCGTTCCTTTCGTAAGTCAACACTTACGAAAAGAACGAAACGTTATCATTTTTTCATATAACAAACGGCAAGTCCCTCACCTTATAGTGAGAGACTCCCCTTTTCATTATAAACTAAAATCTATATTACGCATTTCGTGCAATAATTGCTACCCAATCTTCCATTCGTAATACTTCTTCAATTGTAAATCCAGCTTTTTCTAGCGCTTCAGAAATTATCTTTTCCTTCGCTGCAATAATGCCCGATGTAATAAATAATCCGCCCGACTTCACAACTCTTGCTGCATCCTCAGGGAATAAAAGAATAATTTCTGCTAATAAGTTAGCTACGATTAAATCAACAGGACCTTCAATACCTTCTAAAAGACTATTTTGCCCAACAGACACGATATCATCTGTTTTATTTAAACGTACATTCATTTCTGCACTTTCCACTGCAACCGGATCTAAATCATACGCTTGAACAGAAAACGCACCTAATTTTGCCGCTGCAATACTAAGTACACCAGAACCTGTTCCTACATCAATGACAGTATCACCTGGCTGAACTGTTTTTTCTAAAGCACGAATACACATCGTTGTTGTCGGATGAGTTCCTGTTCCAAACGCCATACCTGGATCTAATTCAATAATTTTTTCTTCCGGAGAAGCTGGTGTATATTCTTCCCACGTCGGCACAATTGTGAATGTATCAGAAATTTGTACTGGATGGTAATATTTTTTCCAAGCAGTAGCCCAATCTTCTTCATTGACTTCGTTAACGGTAATATTTCCAGTACCAATTTCGATGTCGTAAGATGGAAGCATATCAATAGATGATTTTACACCCGCAATCGTTTCCTGTAAAGAATCCGTTTGTGGGAAATATGCTTTTATTAATACACCTTCCGCCGGATATTCATCTGGGTTCAATGCATAAATTTCACCATATTGTTGCTCGCGCTCTTTCGTCAACTCCGCTGGATCCTCAATCGCAACTCCACTAGCACCAGCTTCATGTAAAATATGAGAGACAGCTTCTACTGCTTCTTCTGTTGTATGAATACTAACTTCTGACCATTTCACAATTTACCAACTCCATTTTTTATTTCCATTATTCTCCTTTGAAAGCACGTTTAAGCTTTCCAAATAAACTATCATCCTGCTCTTCTTGTCCCGCAAATTCACGTAATAACTCTTTTTGATGTGAAGTTAATTTCGTCGGTACAACAACACGAACGACTACATATTGATCTCCTTGACCGTATCCACGTACGTTCGGAGCACCTTTTCCTTTTAAGCGGAATTCTGTTCCTGTTTGTGTTCCTGCTGGAATTTTTAGCTTCACTTTCCCATGAACAGTAGGAACTTCCACTTCAGCACCAAGTGCCATTTGCGCAAATGTTAATGGCATTTCACAAATAATGTGATCTCCTTCACGCTCAAAGAATTCATGATTTCTCACATGAACAACAACATATAAATCTCCTGCCGGTCCGCCATTTACGCCCGCTTCACCTTTTCCAGATACACGAATTTGTTGACCATTATCAATACCTGCTGGAATTTTAACATTGATTTTTTTACGTTTACGTACTTTACCAGAACCGTGACATGTCGTACATTTTTCTTTAATCATTTGACCAGTTCCTGAACAATGACCACAAGCTTGACGGTTTACGATACGACCAAATGGTGTATTTTGTTCTACACTTACTTGCCCTGATCCTGAACAATGTTTACATGTTTCTTTTGAAGTTCCTGGTTTCGCTCCGCTACCTTTACAAGTATCACATGGATCTTCTACTGGAATCTCAACATTTAATTCTTTACCAAAAATAGCTTCCTCAAACTCTAAAGTAACTTGATATTGTAAGTCAGCACCTTGACGCGGAGCATTTGGATCACGACGTCTACCGCCACCGCCGCCAAAGAACGAACTAAAGATATCTTCGAAACCGAAGCCACCGCCGAAGTCTCCTCCGCCGCCAAAGCCACCGAAACCTTGATTTGCACCAGCATGACCAAATTGATCATATTGCGCGCGCTTTTGATCGTCGCTTAATACTTCGTATGCTTCTTGTACTTCTTTAAACTTTTCAATTGCATTTTCTTCTTTACTTACGTCTGGATGGTATTTTTTAGCCAAACGACGATACGCTTTTTTTATTTCATCTTTTGAAGCACCCTGGCTAAGTCCAAGGACCTCATAATAGTCTCGTTTACTCATAAATTTACAACCCCCGAATCTTTCACATAAACGTAATTTTAACACCGAAAGAAAGTGCTTTGCAACAAAGTTTCCTCACTTACAGTATGCAAAGTAAAAAACTTAAGAACCTCACACTTTTCTTTTCATTCGTGAAAAAAGCCAAAGTCAAGGCACGCTTGACTTTGACTTTTTGTCATCCTACTTATTTATATTACTTATCTTCTTTTACTTCTTCGAACTCAGCGTCTACTACATTGTCTTTCTTCGCGCCAGCATCTTGTGCTCCTTGTGCACCTTCTGCTTGCCCTGCAGCTGCTTGAGCTTGCTCGTATAATTTAACCGTTAATTGTTGTACGATTTCTTGTAAAGCGTCTTTTTTCGCACGGATTTCCTCAAGCTCGTTCTTCTCAATCGCAGCTTGTAATGCTTCTTTCGCTTCTGTTGCTTTTGCAACTTCAGCCGCATCCACTTTACCTTCTAAATCTTTTACAACTTTATCTGTTTGGAATACAAGTTGGTCAGCTTCGTTACGAAGTTCAACTTCTTCCTTACGTTTTTGGTCAGCGTCAGCATTTGCTTCTGCTTCTTGTACCATACGATCTACTTCTTCATCAGAAAGACCTGAAGAAGATTGGATTGTAATAGTTTGCTCTTTGCTTGTTCCTAAGTCTTTTGCACGTACGTTAACGATACCGTTCGCATCAATATCGAATGTTACTTCGATTTGTGGAATACCACGTGGTGCTGGTGGAAGGTCTGTTAATTGGAAACGACCTAACGTTTTGTTGTCAGCTGACATTGGACGCTCACCTTGTAATACGTGAATATCTACTGCCGGTTGGTTATCAGCAGCTGTTGAGAATACTTGTGACTTACTTGTTGGAATTGTAGTGTTACGCTCGATTAATTTCGTGAACACACCACCCATAGTTTCAATACCTAAAGAAAGTGGAGTTACGTCTAATAATAGTACGCCTTCTACATCACCAGTAAGTACGCCACCTTGAACTGCAGCACCTAATGCTACAACTTCATCAGGGTTTACACCTTTATATGGTTCTTTACCAGTTTCACGTTTAATAGCTTCTTGTACAGCTGGGATACGAGTAGATCCACCAACAAGGATAACTTTATCTAATTCACTTGGAGCAAAACCAGCGTCTTTTAATGCACGACGAGTTGGCTCTAACGTTCTTTCAACAAGACCTGCTGAAATCTCTTCGAATTTCGCTCTTGTTAACGTTAATTCTAAGTGTAATGGACCAGCAGCTCCAGCACTAATGAATGGTAATGAAATTTGTGTTTGTGTTACGCCAGAAAGATCTTTTTTCGCTTTTTCAGCTGCATCTTTCAAACGTTGAAGTGCCATTTTATCTTGGCTTAAATCAATGTTATTTTCTTTTTTGAACTCAGCTACTAAGTGGTCAATAATAACTTGGTCAAAGTCATCTCCACCAAGACGGTTGTCACCAGCAGTTGAAATAACTTCGAATGTTCCATCTGCTAACTCAAGGATAGATACGTCAAATGTACCGCCACCTAAGTCATATACTAAGATTTTTTGCTCTTCATCTTGTTTTTCTAAACCGTAAGCAAGCGCTGCTGCTGTTGGTTCGTTAATGATACGCTCAACTTCTAAACCAGCGATACGACCAGCATCTTTTGTTGCTTGACGTTCTGCATCGTTGAAGTATGCAGGTACTGTAATAACAGCTTTTGTTACTGTTTCACCTAAGTATGCTTCAGCAGAAGCTTTTAAGTTTTGTAAAATGATTGCAGAAATTTCTTGAGGTGTATAATCTTTACCTTCAACTTCTACTTTGTAGTCTGTACCCATATGACGTTTAACAGACATGATTGTATTTGGGTTTGTAATTGCTTGACGCTTTGCAACTTCCCCAACTTGACGCTCTTCATTTTTGAAAGCTACAACAGAAGGTGTTGTACGGTTTCCTTCTGGATTTGGGATAACCTTTGGTTCTCCACCTTCCATAACAGCTACACAAGAGTTTGTTGTACCTAAGTCAATACCGATAATTTTACTCATGGCGAATCCTCCTACTTTTATGTAAATTATTGATTTACTTTTACCATTGATGGGCGAATCACACGGTCTTTTAGTTTATAACCTTTTTGGAATTCTTCAACTACCGCGTTTGATTCAAATTCACTATCTTCCACTTGCATAATAGCTTGGTGTTCATTAGGATCAAACTGTTTACCAACAGCTTCAATCGCTTCAACGCCTTCTTTAGTCAACGCTTCTAGCAATTGACGATGCACCATTTCCATACCTTGTAACAAGGATTTCGTTTGCTCATCAGTTGCTTCCACTTGCATCGCTCTTTCAAAATTATCAAGAGCTGGCAAAATATCTGAAACTAGACTTTGTGCTCTATATTTTTCAGCAGCCTGTTTATCCATTTGGACACGACGCTTATAATTTTCAAAATCAGCTTGTAGACGTAATGTGCGACCTTCCGTTTCCGTTAGCTTCGCTTGTAACTCATCTACTTTTTCTTGTAAAAGAGCAGCCTCACTTTTTTCTTCTACAGTTTTTTCACTGTTTTCTGTCGTGACAGCTTCTTCAACTTGCGCTTCTTTTACTTCTTCTACCACTTGTTCGTTACGCTCTTCCACAATATTCACCTCCTTAAAAGGTATTAGGTATTATGCTGAACACAATTCCTTAAGCATTATATATTACACACAGCAATGAAAATTTCATTACTTGAGCGAATGTATTACTCTCATTTACTTTTTAAGTCCATCAGTAAATTGTCTCGTAAATAACTGTAACAAACTAATTACCCGAGAGTATTGCATTCTTGTCGGACCTAAAATAGCAATTGTTCCAAGCTGTTCTTCTCCAATCGAATATGTTGCAGAAATTAAACTACAATCTTCCATGGCCGTCGCAGAGTTTTCCCTACCAATGTTCACTTGAATACCTACTTGTTTATGACGCAAAATGTCATAAAACTCGGCTTCATTATCAATCATCGTCAGCAAGGATCTTACTTTGTGAATGTCATGGAACTCTGGTTGCGAAAGCATATTTGCTTTGCCTCCAAAGTATATCTTTTCCGATAAAGGAACTTGAAATGTACCATCTAACATTTTTATTGCACTATCGTAATTATGAACATATCCACGTAAAACTGTAACAATCTCTTTAAAGATTTTGTTATGCAGTTCTGCCATTGGTACACCCGACAGCTTTTCATTTAAAATATTAACCATTTTTTCTAAATCTGATAAATCAACAGATTCCGGAACGGTAATCGTTTTGCTTTGTACATGCCCTGTATCCGTTACAATAATAGCGACTGCAGTTTGATGGTCAAGCGGTACAATTTGTACGTTTTTAAGTTTATTTGTGCTTAACTTCGGTCCAAGAACAATGGCCGTATAATTCGTAAGCTCTGATAAAATTTGAGCCGATTGTTGTGCAATCTTTTCCGCTTCAAAAATTCTTTCAGCAAATAAATCTTTAATTTGTACAATTTCATCGTTCGGTAAGTTTTGCGGCGCTAAAAGATGGTCTACATAAAAACGATATCCTTTTTCAGAAGGAACACGTCCTGAAGAACTATGCGTTTTCTCAATAAATCCTAGTTCCTCTAAATCAGCCATTTCATTTCGAATAGTAGCTGAACTAAACGTAATTTCATCTTTCTTAGCCAACGTCCTCGACCCAACAGGTTGCGCTGATCCAATAAAGTCATCAATAATTGTTTGTAAAATTAAGAGCTGACGTTCCGTAAGCATCTCATCATCACCTCTGTTAGCACTCTTTGTCTTCGAGTGCTAAATCTATTAATAACTTACCAAAATTGACATTCAATTGTCAACGGAAACGTCACGAAATAATGAAACTTTTTCACGTTTATGGAACATTTAATTAGTCAATCAAAAATGATTGGAATACTTCATTCCCTAATAATTTTCCTTTTCGCGTTAAACGAACATATCCATCTTTCTCTTCAAGCAATCCTTGTTCTTGATTTTTTTGCAACTGCTTCGCGAAAACTTGATTCATCTCCATATTAAATTTCTTTTGAAACAATATTTTAGATACACCTTGTGTTTTTCGAAGTCCTAAGAACAACTCTTCTTCCATTCTTTCTTTCTCCGTCACCGCGTGAACATCTAAATATGGAAATCCAGTTTCATCGATTTTATTGAAATATTGCTTGAGCGGCCCTACATTTTGGATACGTTCTCCATTTACATAACTATGCGCTCCAGCTCCAAATCCATAATACTCCTCATTATTCCAGTATGTGAGATTGTGTCTACTTTCATTATCACCTTTTGAGAAATTGCTAATTTCATACTGGCTATAGCCGTGTTTCTCCATTTCATCCATTACCATTTCATACATTTTCGCTTCATGATCTTCACCTGGAAGTCTTAATTTCCCTTTATTCATTAAGTTATAAAACACAGTTTTCGGTTCCACAATTAATGAATATGCTGAGAAATGTTGTACACCAAGCGTAAAAGCAATGTCTAATGTTTCTTTTACATCTTCTATCGTCTGCCCTGGCAGAGCATAAATAATATCTACATTTATATTTTTAAAGCCCACTTCCTGCGCTTCTCTAATTGCTACAAATGCATCTTCCCTCGTATGCTTACGCCCAATTTTCTCAAGCAACTCATCCCGAAATGTTTGCACACCAAAACTAATTCGGTTCACTCCACCTTCTAGCAATACATTTAACTTCTCTTTCGGTAAATCACCTGGATTCGCTTCAAATGTTAATTCACAATTTGGAGCAAATGGACGTAAGCGACGGTTTATAATATCTAGTAACTTTTTTGTCTGTTCCATATTTAACGCTGTCGGAGTTCCTCCACCAACAAAAATCGTTTTCATACTATCAAACGGTACTTTTTGAACTGTATTTATTATTTCTTTCTCTAAATACTCTAAATATTGATCGACCGGTTGGCGTTCAATAAACACTTTATTAAAATCACAATAGTGACAAATATGCTGACAAAATGGAATATGAATATATGCAGCTTGAACCAAATATAACTCCTACCTTTCTAAAAAGAAAACCTCCGCACTCCGGAGGAATCTTCACTTCTCTAACGTATTACGAATTTGTTCCATTCGCATTTTTCCCCAATCATACATCATTTCAACGATCGGTAAAAGCGACATGCCTAATTCCGTCATATAATACTCTACTCGCGGAGGAATTTCTGGGTATACTGTTCGGTCAACAATCCCATCTTCCATTAACTCTTTTAATTGGTTCGACAAAACTTTATGAGAAATGCTTGGGAATAATCGTTGTAATTCACTAAAACGATGAGGCCCTTCCACACCAAGATGCCACAGTATCACAACTTTCCACTTCCCGCTAATAATAGAAAGCGTCAATTCCTTTTCACAATTAAAATTGCCATTTTGTATTTTTTCGTGAATATCTTTTCGAATATTTTCGGACATTAATAGTCTCCTAACTCTATATCAATCATTCATAAATATAGCCACCTCACTATTGTAAATGAGAGAAGCTACGTTGTCTAAAAAGTAATTATACATAAAAAAGAAGCCGTATAAACGACTTCTTTTTTATCTCAATCCGCATGAAATAACAATCAATTATTAGTTGTCATCCATTTTCAGTACAGCCATGAATGCTTCTTGCGGTACTTCTACAGAACCAACAGACTTCATACGTTTTTTACCTTCTTTTTGCTTATCAAGAAGTTTACGCTTACGAGAAATGTCACCACCGTAACATTTTGCAAGTACGTTTTTACGCATTGCCTTAATTGTAGAACGTGCTACAACCTTGTTTCCGATAGTCGCCTGAATTGGTACTTCGAACTGTTGTCTTGGAATTAATTCTTTTAATTTCTCTACGATTACTTTACCACGATCATACGCTGAATCACGGTGTACGATAAATGATAGAGCATCGACTTGTTCGTTATTTAAAAGAATATCCATTTTCACAAGTTTCGATGGTTTGTAACCAATTAACTCGTAGTCAAACGATGCATATCCTTTCGTATTTGATTTCAACTGATCGAAGAAGTCATATACGATTTCTGATAACGGGATTTCGTATGTTAGTGTAACACGTGTTTCATCTAAATATTGCATATCAATAAACGTTCCACGTTTACCTTGGCAAATTTCCATTACAGCTCCAACATAGTCATTCGGAACCATAATTGAAGCCTTCACAAACGGCTCTTCTACACGATCAATAGACTGTGGATCTGGCATATTAGATGGATTATCAACAATAACATCTTCACCGTTCGTTAAATAAACTTTATAAATAACGCTTGGTGCTGTTGTAATTAAATCGATTTTAAATTCACGTTCAATACGTTCTTGAATGATTTCCATGTGAAGAAGTCCTAAGAAACCACAACGGAAACCAAATCCTAGCGCTTGAGATGTTTCTGGTTCAAACTCAAGAGCAGAATCGTTTAACTCTAATTTTTCTAACGCATCACGTAAGTCGTTGTAACGTGCAGAATCGATTGGATATAAACCACAGAATACCATCGGGTTTAATTTACGATAACCTGCTAACGCCTCTGCAGCCGGACGTTTTGCATGTGTGATCGTATCACCTACGCGTGTATCACCTACGTTTTTAATAGATGCTGCTAAGAAACCTACATCACCTACTGTTAACTCGTCACGTTGCGTTGTTTTCGGTGTAAACACACCTACTTCTGTTACTTCAAATTCTTTTCCAGTTGCCATCATACGTACTTTATCGCCAACTTTTACCGTTCCATTTACAACACGGATATATGCAATTACACCGCGGTACGGGTCATATAAAGAATCGAAAATCATACATTGTAAAGGCTCTTCTGAATCACCTGTTGGAGCTGGTACCTTTTCAACGATTTGTTCTAAAATATCTTCAATACCAATACCAGCTTTCGCTGAAGCAAGTACAGCTTCCGATGCATCTAAACCAATTACATCTTCTACCTCTTGACGTACACGTTCTGGGTCCGCACTTGGTAAGTCGATCTTATTAATAACTGGTAATATTTCTAAATTATTATCAAGCGCTAAATATACGTTCGCTAATGTTTGCGCCTCAATCCCTTGTGCTGCATCCACAACAAGAATCGCACCTTCACAAGCCGCTAAACTACGAGATACTTCGTACGTAAAGTCGACGTGTCCTGGAGTATCGATTAAGTGAAGAATATACTCTTCACCGTCTTTCGCTTTATACGTTAGTTGTACTGCATTTAATTTAATTGTAATACCGCGCTCACGCTCTAAATCCATAGAGTCAAGCAATTGAGCTTTCATTTCACGTTGTGTTAACGCGTTTGTTTTCTCTAAAATACGGTCTGCTAACGTTGATTTTCCGTGGTCAATATGAGCAATGATAGAGAAATTACGGATTTTGGACTGTCTTTTTGCTCTTTCTTCTTTGTTCATCTATGTTCTCAACTCCTAATAGTCTCGCCAATATACACTAGCACTGATTATATCAATAGAGCAGCAAAGATTCAATGAAAACTCGTGCTGCTTACAATACAAATCATTCTATTTATATCTTATGCGAACAAACCATAAGAGACAAACCTTTTTCAAATTTAAAAACGGCTGTCGTACAAAATGGTAAGACAACCGTTCTTCCTGCTACCCTTAACTAAAAATCTCTCTCACTTTCCCAACAACTATATCCGTTCCGAACTTTGTTACTTCATAAGTAGCACTTGCTATTGCCATACCAATTCCTTCTACAACATTAAAGCTTTTTAAGCTTTCTAATTGTTTTTGTTTTTCAGCAACGGAAAACGAACTTCCCAAAATTGCCGATTCAGCACCCGCCCCCTCTGTTCCTGTCATATGAGCGATTTGTTCATACGACATTTGCTGATAACCTTTCATACTTTTCAAACCATGATTAGCAAGTGCCACCCCTGCTATTATCATAAGTAAACATAAGGCCGCACTACATATACATAAAAGCGAAAAACGGCTTAAACGATTATCGTCTCTTCCCATCAATGTGTATATGCTCCTGTATTATCTTGGTCAATTTGATGATGCAAGGCTGCATTTAAACCACTCGCTATTACATTCGCCATATCCTCTATGAAAGCATCCACTTCTTTCGGAGTCACCATTAAATTATGACCAAGAGGAGATAACACTTCATAAATTAATTTTCTCTTCTCTTCATCTTCCAGTGTACCTACAGCACCTAAAAACATATTCCGACTCTTTTCATCCGGCATATCTTCTTCTGTTAATTTTTTCTTTTCTCCAAATGTAAAACCGGCTGGCAACAAAGAACGGGAAGGTTTGTTTCCTTCTTTCATCTCCCGTCCAAAATGTTTCAAAATAAAATCAATTGTATCGCTTGTAATCGAAACTGCATCAACCACAGTCGGAACACCAATCGCGATAACAGGAATACCCAATGTTTCTTTACTAAGTTCCTTACGCTTATTCCCAACACCCGATCCAGGATGAATTCCCGTATCAGAAATTTGTATCGTACTATTTACTCGTTCAATAGAGCGGGCAGCTAATGCATCAATTGCAATGACAAAGTCTGGCTTCGTCTTCTCAATGATTCCATAAATGACATCGCTCGTTTCGATTCCTGTAATTCCCATTACCCCCGGCCGAATTGCACTAACAGGCCTAAACCCTTCTTCTACACTTTCAGGCTGCAATTGAAACAAATGTCTCGTTACCAATACATTTTCTACAACGATTGGTCCAAGCGCATCTGGCGTTACATTCCAATTCCCAAGGCCAACAATTAAACAACTCGCTTCTTTCGTAACGCCAACCTCTTCTAAGAAATAAGAAAATTCTTTTGCAAAAATGCGCTCTACTTTTTGTTGCAGTTCCGTATCTTGTTGACGTATACCTTGTACTTCAAGCGTTAAATAACTCCCAGGTTTTTTACCCATCGATTCAGAGGCAATTTCATCAATCGTTACTTTTGTAATGGTAATACCTTCTTCTTCCCTCTCTTTGACAATAACTCCTTGTATCCCTTTTTGCTCTTCTTGACTCTCTTGCAGCATTTCATGTGCCTCTACAGCAAGGTCCGTTCTAACACTATATTTACTTAAATCTAATGGTTCTTTCATCGTATCTCCTCCGTAATTCATAGTAAATATCGTTAGATTTCCCAAAGTTATATAAGGTCATTCTTTCCTTTACGTGAAATTTCATTGATATACTATTGCAATTCTCTTCACCGTTTGATAGAATATCACTTGTTCTATGTTAAGAATCGAGTCATTCGATTGCACCAGGGAGGTGAAAAGTATGGCAAACATCAAATCTGCTATCAAACGCGCTAAACTTAGCGAAGAGCGTCGTTCACATAACGCTTCTATCAAGTCTGACATGCGTTCTGCTGTTAAAACTGTAGAAGCTTTAGTTACTAATAACGATCTTGAAAATGCTAAAGAAGCTTTCAAAACTGCTTCTAAAAAACTTGACAAAGCAGCTCGTAAAGGTCTTATCCACCAAAACGCTGCAGCTCGTCAAAAATCTCGCTTAGCGAAACAAGTAAACGCGTAAGGCGTTTAAAAAACGATCCATTTGGATCGTTTTTTTATATACAAAAAGTTCACGTGCTAAGCACGTGAACTTTTTGTTTCATCACATATGATTTAACCGCATTAAGAAAAACTCAAGCACAAGTTTCTTATCCATTTTTCCAGTCTTCATACTATAATCAGCTTCCGCTAATTCTATAATCACTTTTTTTAATTCTTCAAAAGAGAAAAACTTCGTTTGATTCATCGCTAACTTTACACGATATGGATGCACACCAATATGAGACGCAATTTGATTTTGTCCATAACCACGCTGCTGTAACTCTTTCACTTGATAGAGCAAGCGGAATTGACTTACTAATAACGCAAGCAGTTTAATTGGTTCCTCTTGCTGCGTAAATAATCCATCCAAAATTTGCATCGCACCCGCGATATCTTTTTTTACCACTTTTTCTGTCAAAGCAAACACATTTTGTTCAACCGATTTTGGCACAAGCTCCCCAACAAGTTTCGGTGTAATCTCTCCGCCCATACCGACGTATAACGTTAACTTGTCCATTTCCTTCGCCAACATCGTTACATTACTTCCCACAAGCTCTAACAACAAACTAACAGCTGCATTATCTATATGCACATGCACTTCATCTGCACGAGCAACAATCCACTTCTGAACATCCTGCACTTGCATCGCATTCGCTTCTACTACGTCCGCTGTTTTCTTTAATAATTTTGTAATTTTTTTTCGTTCATCAAGTTTTTCGTAAGGCGCAACAAAAACAAGAATAGAAAATGGAGAAGGCTCTCCAATATATTCTTCTAAAATTTTTATATTTTGCTCTAATTTTTCTTTTTGTGAAGTTAAAAATAGTGGTGATTTTATTAATATCACTTTACGTTCCCCGAAAAAAGGAAGTGTACGTGCATCCTCAACCACATCTTCTAAATACGCTTCTTCTAAATCATATGTCACAACATTAAACTCGCGATCTTCCTCTTCAAGCGCTTCTGTTGTAATAAGCTTTATCGTTTCATTTATAAAAAACGCTTCCGTTCCATACAGTAAATACACTGGAGCAAACTGCTTCTTTTTAATCTTTTTATGTATATCACTCATACTTTTTCCTACTCCCTAACTTGGCAATATATATTTATACTACTGCCCTAGCTTTCGTTTTACAAGTACAAAGGAACAGGCTTTATGACCCGTTCCTTTATTTATATTAAACGCCACGCAATAAGCCCCGGGTTTCTTATTGGTGTGCGGTAATCACCTTCCCTTTATTATTCACAATAAAGATTCAAGTATAAGTGCCAACTGTTAACATGCTTGGAAACAAAACACTCACGTTCCTTAACGATCTAAAGTAGTAAAAACGCTCGATTTCTCTTCATATGGAAATTGTAGATTTTTTTCTGACAATATTTTATACTAAAGTGGAATGTTGGGGAGGGATTCTAAATGAATGATTTTGAACAGAACGTTCAAAGTAAACGCAATGACGCTATTGATTCAGGGGTAGGATTTATCGTCTCATTTGGTTTTTTCGCAACACTTTTCATCATTGCAACTGTTATTAAATTTATCGGTTCTTAAAGACTGCTGCTTACTGGCAGTCTTCTTTTTTATCTATTATGTGTTTCATCGTATGTGATTTTGCTACGAAAGGTTCCGTGTTCCACTTTAAAAACATAGGAAATAGCGCCTTGCTTATCCGTACGCCATATTTCAATCCCCATCTTCTCCAAACGCTCTATCACTTCCTTATGAGGATGCCCATACCTATTACGCTCACCGACAGAAATAATCGCTATATCAGGCTGTACAGCGCTCAAAAAAGGCACTATAGATGACGTATTACTCCCATGATGAGCAACCTTTAAAACATCCGCCCGTAAATCTGGATACGTAGCTATTAAAAATTTCTCTCCTTCTTCTTCTAAATCACCTGTAAACAGCCACGTTGCCCCTCCTAATTTTGCCCATATTACGATTGAAGCATTATTTTCACTTCTTGCTTTTCCTGTTGGAGCTAACACAAAAAATTCCGCTTCATTTACGCTCCAACTCTCTCCTCCCCCCACTTCACTTATTTTCACTTCCTTTTCTAATGCCTGTTTCTTTAATACTTTTTCTAATACCGCATCTTGTTCTTTTCGGCCAAATACAACTTCTTTTACGCTTATATTTGATAATAACTCTTGCGCAGCACCTATATGATCCGCATCTCCATGCGTTACGATTAATTTATCAATTGTTTTAATCCCTTCCTTTTGTAAATAAGGGATTAAAATATCATTTCCAACAGAAAATTCATGCTTTTTCCGTTGCCATTCTTCCTTATTTGCACGCATTGTGCCACCAGTATCAATGAGGTAAATCTCTTTATCGTACGGGAGGCGAATTAAAATTGCGTCTCCCTGTCCAACATCAAGAAATGTAACACTCCCACTTTCTCGAAAATACGGATATACATAATGACATGTACAAACGAAAAGAAATATACCCGAAGCTACGAACATAATTTTCTTCGACACCCGCCTTTCCCAAACCATCAATATACTAACAATACTCGCGTAATATAGAGCTACAAGAAGTATAGGTGTTTGCCCGAAAACAAGGCGGATAAACGGTAAATTTTCACAATAACTTAGAAAATCATTAGAAAGATTCAAACCTATTGATAGTACATTCGCAAGTCCTTTTGCAAGAAACGGGAAGATCGGTATACATACCAAAACAATAATACTACACGGCAATACAATAAGAGATAAAAACGGAACGTATAGGATATTAAGAAAAATACTATATGGAGAAAAATAACCGAAGTGATATAACAAAATCGGAGTACTAACGAGTTGTGAAATAAAAGAGATATAAATGGAATTTCGGATTACTCCATTGCTACTATCTAGTAAAAGCGGGGCTGACAAAAGCAAGGCGAAACTACCAACGAACGAAAACTGAAAGCCAATATTAAAGACAAGATACGGATCAAATATAAGCATACATATAGCTGTAACGCTTAAAGCATCTAAGCTAGATAAACGAATAGAACATATGAAAGCAATCAACATCAAAACTCCTGTTATAGAAGCTCTTATAACAGACGGTGATTCTCCTGCTAAAATCATATATAGAGGAATGCAAAAGATAAGACATACTGTCGCTATCTCCCTCGTCACACCACTTCTTAGCAAAATAAAATACACAATTACCATTAACAATACGATATGCGATCCTGAAATCGCCAACAAATGTACAAGACCAAATTGCTGATATTGCTCTTCAACTTCAAATGTCATTTGTTGTCTATCACCAAATACTAATGCATTCATAAAAGCACCTGATTGCTCCGGAAACATTTCTGTAACGCCCGAGATTGATTGCTGTCTCAAAAGAAGAATCCATTGCACGAGTGACAACGATGTTTTTTGGCATTCAGAAATATGTATAGCCTCCAATATGAAATGAATATTTTGCTTATACAAATAATCACGATAATTAAAACCATGAAAGTTCCGAGCTATTGGTGGTTCTTTCCTCTCACCTTCGAATACACATGATACTCCTGCATGTAATTGTCGCAGTTGTTTCTTTTCCAAGGCCGATTTAATTTTGTAACTTAACTGCACTATATTTTTATTCTGATCTTCAACTTGAAATGTTAGGCGATCCCCGTTAATAAGAGGTGTATTTTGTATTAGCCCCCTTGTAACTTCGTAAGACTCTCCTAGAGGCTTGTTTTGCCCTTGAATATACGTAGTGTACATAGCGCCACTAAAACACGCTAACATACAAAAAAAGAAGGTTTTACGCGAAGTACGGTATAAACAATAGAAAACATACAAAACGAGACAACAAGTCAGCAATAAAACTGAAGTGGAAAAGGCAATTGCAATCCCTATGATAAATGAGATTGCAACATAACCCCATTGTCCATACAACTATACTCACTCCTTATAGCATCATTTTTGCTTTCGTGAATACATGCTGTAATTCTTCCATTGATAAGTTTTCTTTTTCTAAAGATGCAAATAGTTCTTTTAACTCCATATGACGCTTTTGATCCTCTAATGCTGCAATATTATATTCTAGCGGAACGTGTTTCACTGTTACATCCGCTTTTTCAAATAACTCTACGGCATATGGATGATTTTTATAATCCTGCGCATAATAAACTGCTGTAATACCACTTTGAATAATCGCCTTACAGCATTGTAAACAAGGGAAATGCGTAACATAAATTTCCGCTTCCTCCGTTTTCACACCGAATTTTGCACACTGTAATAAAGCATTCATTTCTGCGTGAATTGTACGAACACAATGATTATCAATAACGTAGCATCCATCATCTATACAATGTACGCCACCTTTAATTGAACCATTATATCCACCAGCAATAATTCGTTTATCACGAACGATTGTCGCTCCTACTGCAAGCCTTGTACATGTACTACGTAAAGATAGCAGATGGCTTTGCGTCATAAAATATTGATCCCATGAAATTCGTTCCATATTTTTCACCTACTTTTTTGTCTACTTGTAGTGTAGCGAATGAAGAAAAACTTCGTCAATCTTTTACGGAATAATAATTTGATCTTTTATTCTTTCCAATGACTTCACACCGATCCCATCAATCTCCAACAAATCTTCTATTTTCTGAAAAGGACCATGTTCTTCTCGATATTTCAAAATACTTTCTGCTTTCCGAGAACCAATGCCTGTAATTTTTTCAAGTTGTTCTTTAGAAGCTGCATTTATTTGAACTTTCCCCTCCCCCTTTGCAATAGCAGCTACCTCTTGCACTTGTTCGTTTTCATTCGGTACATAAAGGATCATTTGGTCTTGTACCATTTGTGCTAAATTTACCTTCTTCCTATCTGCCTCAGGTAAAAAACCACCTGCCTTTTCAATAGCATCCTTGACCCGGTCCCCTTCTTTCATTTCATACACCCCCTCTTTAACAACAGCCCCTTTCATATCAATTACAATTATTTTTTTCTGCTGCTTTGTATCCGATATTTTCGGTTTACTTTTCTTCTCTAGCTCTTTCGCTTGAACATCCGTTGCAATGACCGTTCGCTCTGTATGCTGGTTCGTTTTCCAAAAAAGAAGAAAAAGTACAGTTCCAATAATAGCTACTAATCCTAACCATTTCTTTGGAAAATCCCACATCATTTTACACCTCTAATCATAAATTTATAACATCATTCATATTGTTTAGGAGAAAGCTGTTACGAAGGAGGGATGAAACATTGAACATAGGAATTATAGGGACAGGGAACATGGGGAATATACTAATCGACGCATTTTTAGAAACCCGTGCTGTCAAACCTTCGTGCCTTACAATGATTAATCGAACGCCCGCCAAAGCATATCATATAAAGGAAAAACACCCTTCTGTTCATATAGCCAAAACTATCGATGAGGTAATCGAACGATCACATCTTATTTTTATTTGCGTAAAGCCGATAGATATATACCCGATCCTACAAAAATACGCTGAACATTTTTCTGATGAAAAGTGCTTAGTTTCTATCACAAGTCCAATATCTCCGTCACAATTAGAGACGCTTGTACCTTGCCACATTGCACGTATCATTCCGAGCATTACAAACCGCGCCCTGTCTGGCGCATCACTATTTACATTTGGAAGTAAATGCTCTGAAGAGTGGCAACAAAAGCTATTTCGCCTATTCAAAAACATTTCTACTCCTCTTATGATAGAAGAAGATATAACGCGCGTTTCATCTGATATAGCAAGCTGCGGCCCTGCATTCTTTAGTTATTTATTACAATGTTTCATTAACGCTGCTGTAGATAAAACAAATATTACACATGAAGAAGCCACTACTTTAGTAAGTGAAATGGTCGTTGGAATGGGGAAACTACTTGAAAAAGAGATTTTCACATTGCCTACTTTACAAGAAAAAGTATGTGTTAAAGGCGGCGTTACAGGAGAAGGCATTCGTGTTTTAGAAGAACATGTTGGGGATATGTTTCATAAATTAATTGAGCGGACACACGAGAAATTTGATGAAGATTTAAAATGCGTCGATCAGCAATTCAATAAACACACATAATAAATACGTCATCGTCATTCCAAATCCTTTTTATAAATACTTACTTTTTTACATTACATTTTCACTTAAACTAGTATTTTCACACTTCACGTATATCATCTTCTTATTATGCTAGAACTAAAATTACAACTTCTTTACAAAACAAAAGCAACCTTCTCGGTTGCTTTTGTTTTATCCGTTTTTCTTCGCCATGAAGAAAATACGCTCTGTTTGTTCTGTAACTTCAAGTCGCTCAAAATCACCAGTGACGCGAAGCACAGTAAAACCAGCTTCTTCAAGCCATTTCGTTAACTCTTCGACCTGATATGCACGTTGCACGTGACATTCGTCAAAACGATGGTACACATCTTCTTCTGGGTCTTGAACAAAGAATGTTAAATCATGTTCTACACTATTTGATTCTTCACCAGGGAAGCAATTCCAAATAAGAGATATTTCTTCTCCATTCACTGTGTATGTTTCATTTTGAAATACATGATGTATTTTATATAAAGAATGTACATCAAATAAAAACAAACCATCTTGACGTAAATGGTGAAACACTCTTCGAAATGTTTCTTGCACTCCATCTTCTTGCAATACATAGTTTAATGAATCACAAAAGATCGTTACACAGTCAAACTCACCTGGAACGTCAAGCTCTCGCATGTCTTGTTGGTAAAAAGGAATAAAGTATCCTTCTCCGCCTAGTTTTTGCTGAGCGACCGTTAACATCTCTTCCGAAAGATCGACACCGATTAAATCGTAACCCTTTTGTACAAGCGGAAGTGTTACATTACCAGTACCGCATGCTACATCAAGAATCTTCGCCTCTTTCATATCCGCTTGCTGTAAACTTTCCTCTGTGAATTCCACCCATTTATCATAAGGAACATCATTCATTAGTTCGTCGTACAACAAAGCAAATTGTTCGTATTTCATTGGTCTAGCTCGTCTGTAATATCCTCACGTGGCACATCGCCCCAAAGACGCTCTAAATTATAGTGATTACGCTCATCTTTATGGAATACATGAGCAACTACATCTCCAAGGTCAACTAGTACCCAGCGTGCTTCGTCAAAACCTTCCATACGTTGTACGTCGATTTGGAACTCATGTGCTTTTGATTTAATTTCACGCGCAATTGCTTGCACTTGCTTATCTGAGTTACCGTGACAAATAATGAAATAATCTGCAATTGGTGAAATACCTTGCATATTTAGGACAACCATATCTTCTGCTCTCTTATCATCAGCTGCTTTTGCTGCTAATACTAATAACTCTTTATCTTTCATTTACTAATTTCCTCCTTGATAACTGCGTTGTATGTTTGGAATGTTAATGGATAAATCGTTTGATTTTTTTCCATTAAAAATTGAATTGTTCGCTTTAACGCAAATAATAAAGCTTGATTTATATCCGTATATGCGAGTTTACGAGCTTCCTCCACCCCTGGAAACTTTCGCCCAGGCTCAATGTAATCAGCTACATAAATTACTTTATCTAACATCGTCATTTTCTCATGACCACTTGTATGATATGTAATAGCTTGCAGGATTTCAGGATCCGTAATGCCTACTTCTTTTTCTACTAAGTATGCCCCAACAGGTGCATGCCATAACTCTTTGTTATAACAAAGTAAATCTTTCGGCAAATCTTCACTTTTAATAATCTCTTCCATCTCAGAAATCGCTCTACACTTCGCATAATCATGGAATATAGCTGCAACTTCAGCCTTTTTTTCATCCACACCGTATAACTTAGCAAGTTCAATTGCTGTCTCCATTACACCTATTGTGTGTATATAACGTTTTTCATGCATTTGTTGTTTGACAATATGAAGTGCTTTCTCACGATTCATACAACCCATTCCTCTCGATATACACCTGTACTTTTTCGGGAAGTAAGTATTTACATGTTCCCTTCTCTTTATATCTCTCACGCACTAAAGATGAAGAAACTGCAAACTCCGGAATTTCCACAGTGGTGATAGGATAAGGCGTACGCAATGTATAACCAGGTCTTGCAACCCCAACAAACGTCACAAGATCGAGTAACGCTTCAATGTTATACCACTTCGGTAAATACTCAACCATATCTCCACCAATAATAAAGTGAAACCGCACATCCGGATACTTCTTCGTCAATTGTAACATAGTGTCATACGTATAAGATGGGCCCTTTCTGCTTAGCTCTTCTAAACAAATAGAAAAATGTTCCTCCGCCTCAGTCGCAAGCTCTAACATTTGTAAGCGATTTTCTACACTTGTAATATTCCGTCCTTGTTTATGCGGTGGAATTTGGTTCGGTAAGAACCATACTTCTTCTAAATTCAAAGCGTGATATACTTCATTTGCAATTAGCAAATGCCCATAATGTGGCGGATCAAATGTACCGCCAATGATGCCAATTTTTCTCAAAAGAAACGCCCCTTCCTTTTACCTACAGTAACTCTCTTCATTCCTATCCGAAGAGAGTTCACTGTTAATAAAAGTTCAATTGGTTTCGCTCTCTACATCATTACGCACTAACGATAAAAAATAGCATATGCTATTCTTTTGATCGCGGAAGTTTAATTTGTTTATTTTCTCTAGATTCTTTGTATAAAACGATTGTACTTCCAATTACTTGAACGATTTCAGCACGTGCACCTTTTGCAAGTTCTTCTGCAACTTCACGACGATCGAATTCACAGTTTTGTAGCACACTTACTTTAAATAGTTCACGAACTTCTAAAGTATCTGCGATTTGTTTAATCATATTTTCATTTACTCCGCCTTTTCCTACTTGAAAAATTGGTGTTAAATGATGTGCTTGTGCACGTAAAAATCTTTTTTGTTTTCCTGTTAACATATATGTTAGCCTCCAAGCTTTCTTATAACTAATTGTTTCATTCTATCGATATTCGGTACACGCCCTGTCCACATTTCAAATGCAAGTGCACCTTGATAAACAAACATATCAATACCATTTTGAATCATTGCACCTTGCTCTTTTGCCTCACATAAAATTTTCGTTTCAAATGGATTATAAATTATATCTGATACAATCGTCCCTTTTTTTAACGAAGAAATTTGTAATGGCGTATATTCGACGCGTGGATGCATACCTATTGTTGTCGTCTGAATGATAATATCATAATTTCCTTGTTCTTCTGTTGCTTTTTCTAGCGATAAAGCAACAGAATTAACAGTAGCCGTACATGCAGCAATAAGTTCTTTCGCCTTATCTGCTGTACGATTAGCTACATCAATCTCTTTCACACCTACATCAGCAAGAGAAAAATAAATAGCTCGACTAGCACCACCTGCGCCAAGCAATAAAATACGTTTCTCCTGAAGTGGTTCACTACTAATTGACTGCAGCGCTCGGACAAAACCAATTCCATCTGTATTGTAGCCAATCAATTTTCCATCCTTATGAACCACTGTATTTACTGCACCAATTTGTTTTGCTAGCGGGTCAATCTCATCCAAATAATCCATAATAGCAACTTTGTGCGGCGTTGTTACATTAAATCCTGAAATACCTAATGCTTTTAAACCTCTTACTGCTTCCCCTAGCACTTCCTCTTTAACAAGAAATGCATGATAATGGGCATCCATATTCAAGTGTTCAAATGCATCGTTATGCATAACTGGCGATAATGAATGTCCAATTGGATTTCCGATTACACCATATAATTGTTTCATAAATCCCTCTCCATATTAAATTAAAGATTTACGTAGCGAAACACTTACTCCTTTTGGTACGTGTGCAACAATTTTTGCTCCCGATTCGTTTACCGTAACCCATCCTAATCCAGAGAATACAACATCCGTTTTTGGTTCACGAATATTAAATTCGTATTTCACTAACTCTGGCATATTTTCTAATTCTTCTGGTGTTGGCGGGCTTAGTAAATCCCCAGCATGATTTTTATACAATTCATCTGCTTTCTCAAGCTTTGTACGATGGATTGTTAAACGATTCGAGAAGTGACAAGTAAATGCACGACGACCACCACTTACATAATCAAAACGTGCCAATCCACTGAAGAATAGTGTTTGTTCTTCATTTAATTGGAACACCATTGGCTTAATTTCTTTTGTTGGTGTAATAAGCTTTAAGCTTTCTTTTCCAACATAATGAGCCATTTGATGGTGGTTAATAATACCTGGCGTATCATATAAAGAAGATTCTTCGTCTAACGGAATATCAATTAAATCAAGTGTTGTTCCTGGGAAATGAGATGTTGTAATTACATTTTCAGTCTCATCACTAAATTCTTTAATCATACGATTAATAAATGTTGATTTTCCTACATTCGTACATCCAACAACGTAAACATCTTTTCCGCCGCGGTAATACTCAATAGCATCTGCCAACTCAGCAATCCCTTGCCCCTTTGCTGCACTAATTAAAAAGACATCTTCTGGCTTTAATCCTAGCTGCTTTGCACTATAGCGCATCCAATGCTTTACTTTATCATGTTTTACTGACTTAGGAATTAAATCAGCTTTATTTCCAACAAGTAATACTTTATTATTTCCCACGAAACGATGTAGGCCAGGTAACCAGCTACCATTAAAATCAAAAATATCTACAATTTTAACTACTAACGCATCCGATTTTCCAATTCCATTTAGAATACGTAGGAAGTCATCATCTGTTAATGATACATCTTGAATTTCGTTATAATGTTTCAAGCGAAAACAGCGTTGACAAATTACTTGTTCTTTCTCTAAAGATGAGGTAGGAGCATATCCCACTTCGTTTTTATCTTCTGTTTGAATTTCTACACCGCAACCAATACATTTAATTGTTTCAGTCAAACTTTATTCCTCCCAGTTAATTAAACCTTTTTTCTTCATATTTCTCATAATTCTTCGTTCAATTTTTCGATTAAAGCGCGTTACTAATCCGTCCGTTTGTGCTACCGGTACAACTAAAATTGTATGAAGTCCCACTCGGTTTCCACCTAAAACATCCGTTAGTAACTGATCTCCAATTACTACAACTTCATCTGGTTGCAGGTGCATCTCTTGTATCGCACGCTTAAACGCGCGAACAAATGGTTTACGCGCACTATGAATAAATGGAATACCTAATGGATCAGCAAAGTCTTTCACACGTTGCTCATTATTATTTGAAACGACCGTTACTTGAATACCTTGCTCTTTCATTTTCAAAAACCATTCTTCAAGTTGTGGCGTTGCATTCGGACGATCCCATTCAATTAACGTGTTATCTAAATCAGTAATGACACCTTTAATTCCACGTTTTTTCAAATCTTCTGGTTGAACATGATATACATTTTTCACATATTCATTTGGTAAAAATAGCTTCAATTTCTTTCACCTCTTTGAGGAGTTTTCATAAAAATTTTTCGACAACATATTTCGATATATGACCTGTGGATAAAATTGTACACATTTTCCACATTAATTTTTCAGCCAATTTGGAATTTACTAACAATCTATACACATTTTATCCACCTAGGTATGTGGATAACCACTCGTTTGTGACTGTCATATTTTTTTGGTACATTAAATGCAACAACGAATCAATCCTTAAATTATTAGGAGGTGACTCACCTTGAAAACAAAATATATGGAACAGTTGTCTACTGAGTTACTCACTGAGTCTTATTATAAAGCAAAAGAACTAAAATTAAATCCCGACTTCATTTTACTTATAAAACAAGAAATGATTAGACGCTCATTAGAGGACAAGCTTGTCAAATCGTCTTGATTACATATAAAGTGAAATTTTAATGAGCTAACTTGTAAAAAGAGCCATCCTGCGATGGCTCTCGAATAAACAAGTACTCCCATCTAGGGAATTTCATCATTAAGCATCTTTGTCCATAACTCTTGCTTACAGTTATAAAATGTTTTCTTTACTTATGAGCCGAACGAGTAGCAATTTTTTCACCAAGACGAAGCTCTTGTCCACTCTTCAATTCCTGCACTACTTCTATCATATCTTTTTCAAACAATAACACAACTGTTGAGCCAAATGTAAAGTATGCCATTTCTTCACCTTTTTGAACAGTGTCTCTTTCATGCAACAGCTCAATACTATTAACAAACATAGCTCCTACTTTTACAAGTGCCATATGTTCACCGTCACTATTTACTTCTGTAACAGAGCGATAATTTTTTGACAATGGCTCTTTCCCATATTCCATACCAGCTGCATTTACCGGATATGACTTTCTACCAAGTACAAACCTTTCAGTCACAGAACCAGAAAGCGGACTATGAATACGATGATAATGACTTGGGCTTAAATAAATAACCATGTATGTACCACCTGCATATCGCTTTGCACGTTCTTCATTACCTAGCATATCCACTATTGAATAACGCTTACCTTTAATATCAAATGTTTTTGTGTCCTCAATAGGACCGTGATCAGCAAAAACACCATCAACAGGACTAACGATACTCGATGCATCTGTATCAACACTACGCTTTCCTTCTTTTAGCTTACGCGTAAATAATTCATGCAATGTTCTATATTCCTTCAAACCCTTTTCCATCTCATCTTGGTTAATTTGAAAAACTTTCGCATACGATGGAATAATGATAGAGCTCAAACGAGATTGTGCAAATTTACGTAATATATAAGAAGTAAAACGACCATTTGTAAGTTCGATCATAAGTCGATATAATGTACGTCGCAAATTGCGAAACCTCCTAATCAGTCTATAACTTTAGCTTCCCCTTCTTTTCCTTCTATATCATATGTAAAATTGGTTCTTATTCCCACATATCATATAGAACTGTTTCATTATACATGCGGAAAACTAAGTATGGTATTATTCTTAAATTGTTTAGCACCCTCTAATATTACAGATAGAATCCGTCATTTTCAACAGTGAACATAGATTTCTTCTGAACACAACTCTTTTTCTTTCCTTATTTACAAAAAGAAAAGCAGCCCATTTTAAAATATGGCTGCTTGCAATGTACATTATTCTTTCGCTTTTTTCTCTTTCTCAGCTCTTACAAATTCATGGAACATTTTCATTAAAGCGCGCTTTTCAATTCTTGATACGTAGCTTCTGGAAATACCAAGTGCCTTCGCAATCTCTCGTTGCGTTTTCTCCTTATCAAGCCCCAGTCCAAAACGCTTCACGATTACTTCTTTCTCTCGTTCGTCTAAAATATCGATATACTCTTTAATCTTTTCTAACTCCATACTAAGCTGAATCATATCAATTACATCTTCAGACTCTGATTTTAATATATCGATAAGCGATATTTCATTCCCCTCTTTATCTTGCCCGATTGGATCATGAAGTGAAACGTCTTTTTTCGTTTTTTTCAGTACACGTAAATGCATTAAAATTTCATTTTCAATACATCGTGCTGCATACGTCGCAAGTTTTGTGCCTTTTCCTGCCGAATAGCTCTCGATCGCTTTAATGAGCCCAATTGTACCAATTGAAATTAAATCTTCTGCATCTTCCCCTGTGTTTTCAAATTTTTTAACGATATGAGCTACAAGCCGTAAATTATGTTCAATTAACAGATTTCTCGCTTGAGCATCACCTTGCTCCATTAACTCTAAGTACTTTCTCTCATCGTCTGATGATAACGGCTGCGGAAACGCATTATTCTTCACATAAGAAACAAAGACAAACACTTCTCGAACCATATATCCAATTGCGGCGAATAGACTCAAACCTTTCACCTCCGCCAAAATAGTGGTCTTTACTATGTGTATGTGGGCGTGAGGTTATTTGTGTCTGTACGATATAAATATGGAATCCTTAGCTTTTTGTCGAACGAAATACGTCTTTCATACCTGGAATATTTTTTCCAATGTATTACAATATGTTAAGTTCCAAAATTTTGAAAGAGGTGTTTTCATGCGATACGCTACATCACAAATCAGAAACCTTGTAATACTCACATCATCATTTTTCTTACTTTCAGCCTGTGGACAACAAACGTCTCCTACAAAAACTGAGGCTACTAAACAAGATACTGCCGTATCAAAAGACAGTGCAAAAGCTGAGAACAGCACAACAACTAAAAACAATGCAAAAACTGAAAATAATACGAAACCTGAAGCAGAATCTAAAAACACACAAAAAGAGCAACAACCAGCTAAGCAACCAAATAAACAAACTGATACTAATACATTCACAAGTGAAGATGCTATAAAAGTTCTAGAAAAAAGAATGGGAGCTCGCTCAAATGAAATTCGTTACAGCTCCAGTGAAGACAAACTAATTGGCACATTAAATGGTATTAAGCTATACGACGTATTATACGGACGCGAATCTCCTGAGAACTCACGTGCGCTAAATTTTGCAGTGGGATCTGATGGAAACCTATATGATTGGTCAAAAGCTCAAGATGGTATTCTTCAACCACTTAACGGCAATTAATAAATGATTCTAAGAACATAGTAAAAGCCAGTCGATACGTATCGATTGGCTTTTACTAATACTCACTCCAAATTTTCTCCCCGGTATGCGCATCAATATAACGAATTTCTCGACTACAGTCGAAGAATTCTTTATAATTTTCATCCGTTGTTTGTTTATACAGCAATTGATATACCGTTTCCTCTACGTCATGATCTATAGACCATTCTAATTTAACTCGGATAGCCTCTCTGTATATTTCTAACGCTTCTTCTTTTGTTACTTTTGGTGTTGTTTCATATGCAAGTAATTCTTTTATAAATTTGCTAGACTCTCCAGAGTAGTGCATCACTGCACCATTTTCTGCATTGATGTTGATCATAAAGTGCTTATACTCTGCCGGAATACCATTCACATATACGGAAAAGTTAAATCTTTCAATCCCATCTTCTGCTTCTTCACGTTCCTCCCAAAGGCGAAGATATTGTGTGATATCCGGAATCACTCGCTCTAAAAATTGAATTGCTTTTTGTAAACATTCCTCTCTAGACAGTATTTGCTTTGCTTCTTTATCTTCTGTCAGTTTTATAAAACCAATTAATTCACTGGTTAATTTATCAACCGTAATGCCAATTAAATTATTATATTTTAACATCGGTAAATACTTCTTAAAGAATTCATTCATTAAATATGGATTCTGTTCTTCTTTCTGTTTTTGTAATTCCTCTTTCAGAACAAATTTCATCCTTATTTCATCATCATTTTCCGTTTCATCTACTTTTGTAAAACTTTCTTTATCCCAGCCAAATAATTCGAATATGTCACCTTGCCGGCTACCTTTCTTTGTTTTTTCAACAGCTACTGTCGGCGGTAATTTATAATGTTCTGATCCAAATAAATCTTCTCCCGTACTTGCATTAATAGATGCATGACTAGGTTCTGGTTCATATACAAGATGGTCCCCTTTTACTTCTTCTCCATTTTCATACTCACATGAAGAGTGTGTTAAATCTACAAATACAAGTCTCATATTTTGTCTAGCTTTCAAATTTTCTAAAACGACATTCTCCTCAACAATTTCACTTGGCCATAACGGTTTTTTCTCGATAGCTTTTTGTCCATTATAACGAAAATGCACAACATTACCTGAAGGATGAACTCGCACGACACACCCTGTATTCGGCAATGGATAGCTATTCACTTCTTGCATATAATTTACTTCTTTCCAACCGCGCCAATTATCCTTAACAGTTACATATGTATAAAATTCATATCCTTCTTTTATATATTTTTTTAAGAATACATTTGCAATCTCTCTTGCTTTATTCTCCTCTATCGCTTCCTTGCCGCTCGAAATAGAATTTCCCTCCTCTATCCTAAAGTCAATTAAATTACCGGTATGTCTATTCAGTGTAATCTGTATTGTTCTCTCCTCATCCGCTTTATGTTCCCACCATAATAGATGATATGGGTCATCCACACCTTCTTGATCATCTACAACAAGACTATAATCATCTGAAATGTTAATAATATGAGCCACTTGCTCTTTTCTTTCTTTATCTTTTTGATTCATCATACCGCTCCCTTTATTACAATTTAAGGTAATTATAACAAACAAAACCAAAGAAATATAAACAAAACAAGACTAGAGATATCTCTAGTCTTCTACTTCGTTTCACGATGTAACGTTACTCGCTTTAATCGTGGACAATATTTTTTTAGTTCGATGCGCTCTGGATTGTTTCGTTTATTTTTTTTAGAAATATAATTACGATCACCGCACTCGGTACAAGCTAATGTAATATTTACACGCATTTGTAATTCTCCTTTCTTTTAAAGATCGCAAACTAAAACGTAATGATTACGATTTATATATTATATAACTTCATTCTATTTGTCAATTGCAAAACAAAAGGGATCTAAATAGAACCCTTTTGTTTAAGTAATCTATACCTTGTATTAAAATGTTTCGTATGTAACAAACTCACTAATCGGTTTTCGATATCCTCGTGGGCGAGTTTTAGTAGTATCACTTTTTCCTATCGTAATCATTAAAACAGGTACTACATGCTCCGGCATATTTAATTCACTTTGTACTGCTTTTTCATCAAAACCGATCATTGGACACGTATGATAGCCATAATATTTAGCTGCGTACATAAAAGTCATCGCACTTAACGAAGCATTTCTAATCGCTTCCTCTTCCATGAAGCGTTCTCCTTTTCCTTCATATAACCCTTTCGTTTGCCTAATTGCATCTTCATACTCACATTCATCAATCATCTTTAAAACCTTCATACCGAAATAAATATTTTCGACATTTTGATATGCTCTCTTATCACCACAAACAAGTATTACTGCAGATGCACTTGATACTTTATACTGCCTAAAAGCTAACTCTTTTAATCTTTCTTTGCGCTCTTGATCACGAATTACAACATAATGTGTATGTTGCAAATTGTAACAAGATGGAGAAAGCTTTGTTAGCTCAAATATTTTTTAAAATCCTCATCAAGGATTTCTATTTCTTGTACAAATTTCATTGCAGAACGTCTAGCAATTGCTAATTCTTCAAAGTTCACCTTATAGCCCCTTAATAACCATAAATTCAAATATACATTAATTTATACAATCAAATAAATAAAATAAATCAAATGAAAACACTTTAAGTTATGGATAATAATGATGCTTCACAAAAAAAGACAAAAAGCTGAAACAATTAGTTCATACGAAATTCACACGAATCTATTACTATAAGAATTATACATAGTGAACTTATTAACAATCACGTTTATTTATATAGAATCTTACTCGAAAGGAGTTGAAAGTATGAAAACTAAATATCGTTTTATGATCTCATCATTTGCTGCTTGCGCTTATATGCTTTGGTATTTAGTATAATAACAACCTCGCTTGTAAATTGGAAAAGGTGTGTATATAAATGGAATATAATCAATCAACAGTTAACTATTGGAAAGCTTTTGTACTACCATATACATTTGCTTTAGAAGAGTTAAAAACTAAATTTGAAATTATGAACCGGGAAGCTCAATTTTTAGAGGATTACAACCCGTTTGAACATATAAAAACAAGACTAAAACAACCTGAAAGTATTATTAAAAAGCTTGAGCGTAAAAATTTATTACCAACAGTTGAAAATGCCCAAACTCATTTACAAGATATCATCGGCATTCGTATTACATGTTGCTTCGTAGAAGATATCTATCATTTAAAAAATGTTATTCAAAAGCGTGAAGATATGGAAATCATTGAAGTAAAAGATTATATCGCTAATCCAAAGGGAAACGGATATAAAAGTTTACACATGATTATTAAATATCCTTTATCACTGAATTCTGGTACAAAAGATGTATTTGCAGAAATTCAGTTACGTACACTTGCTATGGATTTTTGGGCAAGTTTAGAACATAAACTTTACTATAAATATGAAGGGAAAATACCTGAGTATTTAAAAGATGAACTACACGATGCAGCAATGAAAGCTGAAGATCTTGATAATAAAATGGCAACCATTCGCCAAGATATTGATGATATTGAAGCATGTTCAAATCAAATTCTGTTACCACTATAAAAAAGGTTCTCTCCAATGAGAACCTTTTTTATTTCGCTATTTACGGGTAGTAAGACTTCCTAATTAAAGTTTCACTTTATTTCTTCCCTATCATGCGAACCTCTTCAATTTTCCATCCATCCTCTTCTTTTCCAAGCGCATACTGTACGTTCTTCTGAAGAGTGACCTCCCCCTCTATTTCTTTTTCCTTCGTTTCAACAACAACATACCCTGCTTTACTAGCTTTCATATCTATATGTTCCAATTCGATTTTCTTATTTCCCTTTTGAAAAGCTGCTTCTTTTTGTGTTTTTAAGTCTTCAGCACTAGGCATCTTCTTTGAAAATAACTCCATATGTTCAGCAAGATTTTTTTCATTTGTCGTCCGTACAAACTTCTCCATAACATCTTGAATCGATTTCTCTTCTTCTTTCGTTATTTGTACCTTTTCCTCAGCTTTTGTAGTAGTAGATTTTTTTTCTATCTGATTCTCTTTGGATTGACATCCAACTAGCAATACTACACCTATTAGAAGGGATCCTATCCCTCTGAAAAAAGCCCCCATCTTCCCATCTCCTAAAAAGAAAAGTGAGGCATTTCGCCTCACTTTCATTTATAATTAGCGTCTTCCTTTATTCGGATCGCCACCGCCAACAATATCAAAGACACGTTTAGCGATATTTGTATTCTCTTGAACGCCAGAGAACAAGTATTTACCAGGGCCAAATGCATATACGTTTACATCTTCCCCTGTATGCCCACCTGTAGTCCATCCTGTAACCGAACGCTTATTGAAAATATCCTCAATCGCATTATCAATCTTTGTTACATCTTTTGAAGGAGCAATATCATTTACCGCTTTAATTTCTTCTGGTGTTAATTGTAAATCAATATATTTTTTCAATGTCTCTTCTACATTTGCACCTTTTGCAATCTCATTTGCCATGAAGTCTGGTGTACGTTTTGCAGCTTTAATTGGATCTACTTTAAAGTTATACTCACCATTCGCACCTAAAGATAATCCGCCAGTAGCGTGGTCTGCCGTTGCAACGACTAACGTATTTTTATCTTTTTTCGCAAACTCAATCGCTGCTTTAAATGCTTTTTCAAAGTCTTCCATTTCACTCATTGCACCTACGATATCATTATCGTGTCCAGCCCAGTCGATTTGACTTCCTTCAACCATTAAGAAGAAACCATTTTTATTTTTGTTCAAACGCTCAATTGCTGCATTTGTCATTTCTTCTAATGAAGGTGTCTTCTCATTACGGTCAATCATTTTATCTAAACCGCCTGGTGCAAATAAACCTAAAATTTGATCGTTTTTATCATTTAACAATTGATCTCGATCTGTTACGTAGCTATAACCAGATTTCTTAAACTCTTCTGTAAGATTACGATCTTTTCTAACAAAGTTTTTTACGCCGCCGCCAAGCATAACATCTACTTTATGCTTCCCTTTAATTTTTTCATCAAAATAATCATTTGCAATTGCATCCATATTTTTACGACTAATGTCATGCGCACCGAAAGCAGCTGGTGTTGCATGTGTAATTTCAGAAGTAGCAACTAATCCTGTTGATTTCCCTTTTTCTTTCGCTTGTTCAAGAACAGTTTTCACTTCTGCTTTATCATTATCAACTGCAATTGCCGCATTATATGTTTTAATTCCCGCTGACATAGCTGTTGCTGCTGATGCAGAGTCTGTGATATTTTCATGTTCATCTTCCGGATATGTTTTTTGTGTTCCTACAAGATGCTTATCAAACTCTGTAGATTCCATCTCAAAAGTTTTTGGATTATCTTTCATATAACGATGAGCCGTCATGTATGAAGGTCCCATACCATCCCCAATTAATACAATGACATTTTTAATCTTTGCATTGCTTCCGCTCTCATCTGCATTAACCTCACTAGAACGAGTAAAATTCCATGTTGCTACCGAAGTAACAGCTAACGACGCCACAACTGCAAATGGCCATGCTTTTTTTACAAACTTTTTCACTATATTGTCCCCCTAATTAGGTTATTCATTTCCCACTATCAAATTTAATAGAAGACTATTAAGAGAAAATTAGTTATATGTAAATTTTTTGTTAACTTATGTAAATATCAGTTATAATTTGTATAAGTTTGTCTGTTCGTATCAACATTCTTCGCCTTTACAATCCAAATATAAACAAGTTGGATTTCATTTAACGTAAATCTCTTATTTAACATTTTCAATCTACTTTTATGAAAATTAATAGAAATGTGGGGAGTATTTATGAAAACAATAAAGCTAGATGAATCTTTTATTTTTGATTTACTCGACCTTTGCAAAGCTATTGGATGGTTACAAGATAAAGCATTTATGAAAAAGCAATTCGAAATGTATCTTTCTCTCGGCACACTTATTGGTTATATGCATGAAAATAAACTGATTGCAGCTGGAGGAGTATTTCCTTTTAAAGATAGTTTTTCTACTATTGGCATGTTAATCGTTCATCCTAATTTTCAAGGCCGAGGCATCGGGCGTATTTTGCTAAATCGTTGCTTAGAACACACTCTCCCAAAACAACCAATTGCACTTCTTGCAACAAAAGCTGGCGAGCCTCTTTATACATCATGCGGATTTAAAACAGTAACAACGATTCATCGTTTTGAGAAACAAACTACTAAAACACATATTACTCATACGCAACAAGTGAAAGAACAAGATCTTGTCTCACTTATTTCTCTCGATCAAATTACAACTGGCGCTAATCGTTCTTTACTTTATTCATTACTCTTACCAAGAACAAGCCACTCTTTTAAAATTGAGAGAAATAACTGTATAGAAGCTTTTTCCTTATGTATACAAAAAGGAAATATATTATGCGTCAATCCACTTATCGCAAAGCAAGAGCAGGACGCTATTCAATTATTCAAGAGAATCTGTGAATGTTGGAATGGCACAGTAAGGATTGATGTCCCACATTCACAATTTTCATTTCGTCAATTTCTTCAAACAGAAAGTTTCCAAGAAACGCTCCTTTCACCTCTTATGATAAAAAGTGGTAGCCAACTTCCTGGAAATCGTAATATGCTATTTGCTATGATAGATACAGCGTTATGTTAGAAAGGGGACACCTCATTGAAGCGATTTAGCTATTTTATGGTAGGTTGTCTTACTCTTACACTATTAGTAGGATGTAGTGCAGCAGAAAAGCCAGTAGAACAAGTAAAACAAGTTAAAAATACACTTACAGCGAAACTAGCTACCGAGGAAAAAATGGTAGAAATAGATGGGCAAACCATTTACTTTAAAAAGATTGGTAATGAAAAGCCACCTTTACTTATGATCCATGGATTTGGAGGATCGTCAGATGGTTTTCAAAAGATTTACTCAGATTTAGCAAAAGATCATACAATTATCTCTGTAGATGCTTTAGGCTTCGGGCGCTCATCTAAGCCGATGGATTTTTATTATTCTTTCCCAACTCATGCAAATTTGTATTATAAATTAATGAAAAAACTAGGTTATGATTCGTTTGCAATACTGGGACACTCAATGGGCGGAGAAATTTCTCTTAATTTAACATATTTATATCCTGAAGCCGTTACCCACCTTATTTTAACTGATGCTACAGGTGGTCCTCATACATTCGTTAATAAACAAGGCTCACCAAAACCACAGTTGTCGACTGATTTAAATACCGTTTCTGCTGTTGCAGATTATGATGAAAGTAAAGTGAAATTTAAACGTAATGACGAAGAGCATTACAATAAAATGAAATTATGGCCTAGACGTCTTCAAATCAATGCAAATGAACTGAAACAACCAACCTTAATTATATGGGGAAGAAATGATAGTAGCGTTTCTTGGAAAGAAGGAGAAACGTATCATCAATTCTTAAAAAATAGTACTTTCCATATTATCGAAAAAGGTTATCATGCACCATTTCGTCAAGAGCCACAAGAATTTGTAGGTTATGTAAAAGAATTCTTTAAAAACAATCCAATAAAAGTTGAAAAATAACATAAGCGGGTATCTCATTTTGAGATACCCGCTTTCATATATTAAGCAGCTTGCTTTTGGCGTTTTTGAGTTTTTGATCCTAGTACTTTCGGAATAACGAAACCATCTATTCCAAATTTACCAGCATTCATACCAGAAACTAGAACGAACATTGATAGAATAACCATTTCAGGATTGACACCAATTGACCCACTAAACATATAGGAAAAGTTCATTACAAGACCGAAAAAGACCGCTGTTTTTGTTAAACAGCCTATAATTAAACCAATTCCAACTAAAATTTCTCCCCACGTTACAAGTGTATTAAATAGATCAACGTTTGGAATTGCGAAATCTTGTAAAAATGATGCCCACCAAGATTGAACAGCCGGTTGTGCTCCTTTAGATTTTTCAATTGCACCTTGTAGATAACCTGTTGCATCGAATCCTTTTCCTTGTAGTTTACCGATTCCAGCCATTAACCATGTGTAACCAAGATATACTCGAATTACTGCTAACACAAAAGAAACTGCTTTGTTTTCTCTTAAAAATTGAATAACCATATCTTCCTCCTAAAGTTGTAATTAAGTTAGTTACAGATAATATAATAACATCAGTTACTTATTTATAAAACGTTAATTACGAATAATTTGTGACATGTGTATGAAACATTAAAAACTAACGTTTATATAGTAACTTTTTTTACCTGTAAAAACTTGAACATATCATACCATAGGTGATAATCATTTTCATTGAAGAAAATGTAAAAAAAATGTGAGTTAAATGTGAAACACCTTTATTCGAATATAGAATAAAGGCGTTTTTTACTATTTATAGAATTGAAATGTACGTGTCTCCTCATCAATTAATTTTGCCTCTTGAAAAGCATCTTCTAACGTTTTTGCATGGTTAATAAGCCCATAAAATAAGCGTATTGTAAACATAAGTGCTGCATTCCCATCTACATAATCTATCGATGCAATATACGATTTCGCCCCACTACGTAAAAAAGATTCTGCTAGTTTTCTCTCCCCTAACGTACACCCGCTATTTACAATATGTGTATTATGCAATTTTGCATATTTATAAATTTCTGCTGCACCAAAGTATCCCCTCGGTTCATCTTGTTCATATATATCTTCACCTAACTCTTCCATGACAAACTTTCCTTCCTCACCATGAAAGCAAAAGACAACATAATTAATATCATTATATAAACTCTTTCCAGAAAGAATATCGATGAACTCTTTCGGTCTACCAATCCAGTATGTTATAACTTTTGCCCCAAAATATTCAAGCGATGCTCGAATTGATTGCGCCTCTAAATCGGAATTAAAGCCAACTACTAGTGCAACATTCAACATATACCCTCAACCCTATCATTAGATTTCATCAATCAGACTTTTATGGGTTACCTCCATTTCATATATACCCGTTTCTTGCAAAAAATCATATCTAGTTAACACGACTTTCTGCAAATATTGCCTATACGCAGTAATTGTCCCGTCGTGAGATACAATACAAATTCTTTCCGTACCTAGCTCATAACACCAAAGAAGAAATTCATCTACTATTTGCTGAAAGCTATTCTCTGAAATAGTATTTATACCTTCCGTCCATAACTGCTTATTTGTACTTTTCTCTATCGAAAAATGTGGAAATAAATTTGTTATTATCCCCTGATCTACTATGTCATCACATGGTAATGTTTTCGCTCCTTCTCGATAAGGAAAAATACGTGGGGATACATATGGGTGGACGATTTTTTGACAAGTTACTTTCTCACTCCATATTGCCGCTGTTTGTAAAGTTCTACGTGTAGGACTAACAATTAATATATCCGTTTCTTGTAATGGCACATTGCATTGAAGTAATTTAGCCTGATTCTTTCCCTCATCCGTTAATGGCGGATGAAGCACTTGTAAACTTGACGGCAAATCCTTTGTATGTTCACCTTCTCCGTGCCGAACAAAGACAAGCTTCATATCCAGCCTCCTCTCTCTATGAAATCCTCTTACATATTTCTTCCCTATCTCATTCTTTATTCCTGCTATATGAAAAACTGGTATGTAAAAAACATTTGACACAATTAATTGAAAAACATTACAATTATAATATGTAAAATACTTTTTACAAGAGAGAGGGGAATCACAAATATGAAATGGATTATCGCCTTTATCGGAATGATCATATGGGGATACATAAATGGATTTTTTAATAGTGATAAAACCGCTAATCCTTGGATTACAGATGATGAACGTGAAACAAAAATTAAACAGAAAGCAATTATTGCAAGCTGGTCTGGTGTTTTCATGTTTTGTATCATTAACCTCTTAAACAAATGGTTAGGTTTAGGAACGAGTAATACATCACCTTACTTACCATCTTCTGTCGCAACTATTTTAAAAGAAAATGTAGAGTTACAAGTTTTACTTATGCTATTTATTACGTATGGCATATTTTACGTATACTATCGAAGAAAATTAAGCGCTTAACTTTTATCTCATGATTATCCTCCTAAATGGTTATAGTAATTAGGACGAAATGAAAGGAGCGATATAAAAATGAGTAACTCGAATGACTTTTTAGATACACTACATGAAAAACAAGCAAAAGATGAACAAAATAGAAAGCGTCAGGGAAACGGAAACCCCGCGAAAAAAAAACCAAATAAAACACATAAATAACAATAAAAAACCTGCCTAAAATTATCTTTTAGGCAGGTTTTTTATTCTTCTTTTACCGAGATGACATTTTCCCAGTTCCATTTCTCATAATACCATTCTGGTACATCTATATTTTCAATCCACTTCTTTTCCTGTTTTCCATCATTACTGGAAAGCCATACATTGGCTTTCTTACGGTCTGAACGTATCCAAATTAATTGATTGTTCTTCTTCATAAAGATGGGATGATAGTCACCTTGCTTATGGGGTGGCTTTGTGATTTGATGTTGTTCGTCGCTTGTACTATCGATCTCATATAAGGATGGCAGTGACCTTTTTTCTGGCGGAGTTTCTATCCCTGCCTCTTTTGCTCGTGAAACGATCATTACTTTATCGTTCTTCCATACAAAATCCCAATCAACATATCCTTTCGGCGTAAAGGTGTTCTGCTGAAGTGCCGGCAGCTCTTTTACTTTTAAATGTTTATTCTCTAACGCAACTCTTCCGCTTCCTTCAATATAAGCTAAAATATTCTTGGATGGCGCCCATTTGAACCATTGTGTGTTTAATAACATTTGATCTACCTTTTCAAAGCGACTGCCATCTGCTCGAACTAAGCAAAGCGTATTACTATCAGCTGACCACGAAGCTGTCGGTACCGCTAAAAATGAAATCCACCTTTGATCCGATGACCACTCAAACCCACTTGCAACTAGCGCTAGAAAATCATCATGTTCATTTGGTAATGCATACAAATGCTTCATTTTGTGAGGATTCATATGTGCATCTATTTGCACTTCATATAGCTGAGCTCCTGTCCATCCTGTTGGAAGTAAGTGTGCTTCAGAAGATACAAGAAACTTCTTTCCATCAGGGTACCATGCATAATCACCTACACCAGCTGACACATTTTCAAAATCTGTATTCTTATTTTTGACATCAAACGTATTTAATATATTTGCAAATACAAATGCAATTATATTCTCTTTCGGTGACCATTGATAATTCGATACCTCAGATTGCAATGGCCTAACTTTTTTTCCATCTTCCAGTCGGTACAACTCCAAGGTGTTTTGCTTCTTTCCTTTAGCATAAGAAATCCATTCTCCATCATGAGACCATTTCGGCCCTGTTATGTACTCGCCTTTTGTTATTTGTTTTTCTTTTCCATCAATTTTAACCCAAAGATCATGATGACGAATAAAAGCAACCTTCACCCCATTATGTTCCGCACGAGTACTAAACATTGAAGATAAAAAAATAAACAAAACCACACTACTACTCACGATAATTTTTTTCATACGTCCCTCCATTTTCTTATAGCATTCCTCATATTCCACTTACTATATGCGAATTTCACTCCGCATTGATTGGCAGTTACTGCACAATTGTTGTGGATTTATGCACAGTGGAGGATGGGCTTCCCCCACTGTGCATGAGCCATTCGACATAATCCCAAAAAATTTCCCGAATTTTTTTAATTCAAAGAGGATTGGTATGAATTATGTCGAAAGTATAGTTTAGCCAACATTCGATTTTATATTTCAGAACAAAAATGTAAGATAACTTTTTTTCGGAATATTGGCACTTTTCAATAGGGGGAGTTTCAATGAAAAAAACTACATCTGCACTATTAAGTATGGCGCTTGTCTTTTCTAGTTTTGGAGCTTTAAGCGCGCATGCTGAATCGCTGCAAAAGGAGAAGCAATTTAGTCCACAGTTAAAAGCGAATATTGAGCAATGGGGAGAAAACAAAATCGCGCAAAATGTTGAAACAAAAACATCAAAAGAAATTTCAGTCATTGTAGAATTGCATCATGCTCCGCTCGCTTCACAAAGTAACATTCAGCATGCTCCAGATTTAAAAAATGGAAATGTGCAATCATACCATGCACAACTAAAAAAGGCGCAAGAGGATACAACAAAGAAAATTAAAGAAAAAGCACCAAAAGCAAAGATAAAAGAAACGTATAGCACGTTATTTTCTGGATTCTCTATTTCTATCCCAGGAGATCAAGTTGCTGCTTTAGCTTCTTTACCCGAAGTAAAAGCTGTTTATCCGAACTTAACATATAAATTGCATGAAACAGCAAAAAGCGCTACTAAAGAAGAAGCGCCAAATATTGGCGGACCGACAATCGGTGCACCTGAAGCATGGAATTTAAAAGATCCATCTGGCAAACCGCTTGATGGAAAAGGTATGAAAGTCGCTATTATTGATTCTGGCGTAGACTATACACACCCCGACTTACAAGCAAACTATATCGGTGGATACGATACAGTCGATGAGGATAACGATCCGATGGATGGTAACGTACACGGTACTCATGTAGCTGGTATTATTGCTGGTAACGGAAAAATTAAAGGCGTTGCTCCGAATGCTTCTATACTCGCTTACCGTGTCATGAACGATGGTGGAACTGGTACGACCGATGATATTATTCAAGGTATTGAGCGCGCTATTCAAGATGGTGCTGACGTTTTAAATTTATCTCTCGGTCAAGATTTGAATGTCCCTGATCAACCTGTAACAATGACGTTAGAACGCGCCGCAAAACTTGGTGTTACTGCAGTTGTTTCAAATGGAAATGATGGACCAAAACCTTGGTCTGTTGATGCTCCTGGTAACGCAAGTAGTGTCATCTCTGTTGGCGCATCGACTGTTTCCATTCCATTCCCAACATTCCAAGTAGCTGGTTCTAATAAATCTTACCAAGGATTACCGTTATCAAAAGCAGATTTCCAAGTAGGAAACGATGCTCAGCTTGTCTATGTTGGCTACGGTAATTCAAGTGATTACGCTAAACAAGATGTGAAAGGGAAGTTCGCCCTTGTTTTACAAGGAACTTCGAGTACGTTAGTAAAGGCAGAACAAGCGAAACAAGCTGGAGCTATCGGGGTGCTACTAATTTCTAATGAAAAAGAAATTAATATTATGCCTGAATATTTTGGCCGTGAAGAGATAGCTCTTCCAGTTATGCAACTATCAAATAAAAATGGTGAAGAGTTGAAAAATTTAATTACAAAAAGAAAGAAAAATATAAAAATTGGACAACCGAACAAAACAGAACTTATTGGTAACTTTAGTTCCAGAGGACCATCACAAGGAAGTTGGCTCATAAAACCTGATGTTGTTGCACCTGGCGTACAAATTACTAGTACGGTACCAAGGGGTGGCTATGAATCTCACAACGGAACAAGTATGGCTGCGCCACAAGTAGCAGGAGCCGTTGCCTTACTACGTCAAATGCATCCTGATTGGACGACAGAACAATTGAAATCTGCTCTTGCCAACACTGCAAAAACATTAAAGGATGTCAATGAAAATACATATCCTGTTATGGCACAAGGATCAGGTTTAATTAACATTCCGAAAGCAGCTCAAACGGATGCGTTAGTGAAACCGAACAATGTAAGTTTCGGTCTTATTAAACCGAATAGCGGCAAAGTGAAACTAACACAAAATATTACGTTACAAAATCTTTCTAACAAAAAGAAAAACTTTTCAACTCGTATTGAATTACTAGATACAAAAACAAAAATCCAAACTTCTTTCCCTTCTTCTATTAGTTTGAAACCGAATAGTAATATTGAAAAACCATTTACTATTACTGTAGATAGCTCCTTACCGCAAGGCGTATATACAGGAAATCTGTATGTAAAAGAACAAGGAAAAACTGAAGAAATGCGTATTCCATTTACATTTAGCATTGATCCGAAAGAATACAAACGTATTGATGGCCTTGAAATCGTTAATTCTACTTTCAGTCCAAATAATGACAAAATACTAGATGACAACCTAATCAATTACTATTTAGTTACACCAGTTGAAGACATAGCCTTTCATGCTAATTTAATTACGAAAGACCGCGTGACATATCAAGGCATGGTATATCAAGGTAAAAATGAAACACCTGGTTATAAATCTTTCAAATGGAATGGTACAAAAATTAATGGATCCCCTCTACCTGATGGCTTATACCAAATCGAAGCTGTTGCTTCTAACTCTGGTGGAGAAACAAAACAAACAGGAGCTGTATTTATCGACCGAACAGCACCTAAGTTAACACACGAAATTGATCAAGAAAATCTCATAATTAGAGGAAAAGTTGATGATATTCTACTAGATTGGATGACAGAATCTGGTTGGATTGCACCTGGTATTCCAGTAAGAATGCAATATGAAATTAACGGAAATGGTGTATGGGAGAGTGCATTCCTAAACACTTGGGAGAAAAACTACGAAATTTATTTCGATCGTAATCAATTACAAGAAGGAAAAAATACTATTCATATTGTAGCAACCGATGCAGCTGGAAATACGACTAATTTAAATGTTGATTTAGAAGTGAAATAAAGTGAAACTTTAATCAGCACTCACCAATCGGACGTTTACGGGCAGTAAGGCTTCCATCTAACTTCTTTGCTCCGGCCAAATTTTGAGGTAGGAGTTTTACTGCCCACAAATAGCGGGATAAAATTATTGTTGACAACCTTTTAAAAATAGTTTTATAATACAAAACATAGTTTAGTTGAACGAATTATATATCGGCTTTGAAGGAATACTAGTAGCGACTTATATCCCTGTCTCAGAGAACTGATGGTTGGTGCGAATCAGTACATATACAAGCGTGAATTACAATTCTGGAGCTTCTTTCCCGTAGTGCACATAATGCATGAAGAGAAAGACGGATCTTTCCGTTATCTTAAAATGAGTGGTAAACAATTTTTCTGTTTACAATTAGGGTGGTACCGCGATTTTTATTGTCCCTATCGGATTTTCCGATAGGGGCTTTTTTGCGTCCTTCCCTTTTGCACAATTTCATATATACGCGTTGAAAGAATCGCAGTAATATCTTATATCCCTGTTACAGAGAGCTAATGGTCGGTGGAAATTAGCACATATATAAGTATGAATTACAATTCTGGAGCTTCTTTTTCGTAGTGCTTGTACGCATGAAGGAAAAGACGGAGTTTTTCCGTTATCATGAATTGAGATGTAAGTATGTTTTCACTTACAAATAGGGTGGTACCGCGATTCTTTCGCCCCTATCGGATTTTCCGATAGGGGCTTTTTCTATTTCTCACAGAAACAAATGTTAAATAATTCCGAATCTTATGATAAAATTTTATAAGCGCTTACAATTTTGAAAGGTGGTGGTTCCAGCTATACCCAACCAATATTCAATTTTATAGAAAACAAGGAGGATGTCTAAATGACAAAGAAAACAGAAATTCCATCGCATTTAAAACCATTCGTATCCACGCAGCATTATGATCAATATACACCGGTGAATCACGCTGTTTGGCGTTACATTATGAGACAAAATCATAGTTTCTTAAAAGACGTTGCTCATCCAGCCTATGTGAACGGACTACAATCATCTGGTATAAATATAGATGCAATTCCAAAGGTAGAAGAAATGAATGACTGTTTAGCACCAAGCGGATGGGGAGCTGTAACAATTGATGGACTTATTCCCGGCGTAGCATTCTTTGATTTCCAAGGACACGGCTTACTACCAATCGCAACAGATATTCGCAAAGTAGAAAATATCGAGTACACACCAGCTCCAGATATCGTACACGAAGCAGCAGGACACGCACCTATTTTACTGGATCCTACATATGCGAATTATGTGAAACGCTTTGGACAAATTGGTGCGAAAGCTTTCTCTACAAAAGAAGAACATGATGCTTTTGAAGCTGTTCGTACATTAACAATCGTAAAAGAAAGCCCTACTTCTACTCCTGACGAAGTTGCCGCTGCTGAAAATAATGTAATTGAAAAACAAAACTTAGTTTCTGGTTTATCAGAAGCTGAACAAATTTCACGTCTTTTCTGGTGGACAGTAGAATACGGCTTAATTGGAAATATAGACGATCCAAAAATCTACGGTGCTGGGCTCCTTTCTTCTGTTGGTGAAAGTAAACATTGCTTAACAGACGCTGTAGAAAAAGTTCCTTTTTCCATTGAAGCTTGTACAAGAACAACTTATGACGTAACAAAAATGCAACCACAACTATTTGTTTGTGAATCATTTGAAGAATTAACAGAAGCACTTGAGAAATTCGCTGAAACGATGGCCTTTAAAACAGGTGGTAAAGAAGGCTTAGAAAAAGCAATTCGCTCTGAAAATCATGCAACTGCTGAGCTAAATAGTGGATTACAAATTACAGGTACATTCACCGAGACAATTGAAAACGATGCAGGTGAATTGATTTACATGCGAACAAGTTCGCCAACAGCATTAGCAATTCACAATAAACAACTAGCGAATCATTCTACTGCTGTACACAGTGACGGCTTTGGAACACCAATTGGATTACTCACTGAAAATGTTGCATTAGAAAATTGTACAGATGAAGAATTACAATCATTAGGAATTACGATTGGAAATATTGCTGAGTTTACTTTTGCAAGTGGTATTCATGTAAAAGGAACAGTAACAGATATTATAAAAAATGATAAGAAAATTGCTCTTATTTCCTTTATCGATTGCACAGTTACTTATAACGCCCGCGTATTATTTGATGCTTCATGGGGCGCATTTGATATGGCTGTTGGTTCAGAGATCACTTCTGTATTCCCAGGAGCAGCAGATGCAGCATCGTTTTTCCCAGTTGATGAAGAAATAGAAGAAACTCCAGCACCTCTCACATTAACTGAGCTAGATCGTATGTATCAAACAGTTCGTGACATTCGAAATAAAGGTATTTTACACGACGCGCATGTCGAACAATTAGTAGCGATTCAAGAGGTATTAAATAAATTGTATCCGAAAGAATGGCTACTTCGCCTTGAAATATTAGAATTACTTCTAGAACATAACAAAGGGCACGAAACATCAGCAGCATTATTACAACAACTTTCTACTTTCACAACTGACGAAGCTGTAACACGCCTTATTAACAATGGTCTTGCACTACTGCATGTAAAGGATGTGAAAAATGATGCTGCGATTAACTGAAGAAGAAGTTCAAGGGGAATTATTCAAGGTGGATAAATGGATAGTAAAAGATGAAAAATGGATTGAACGAAAATATATGTTTTCCGACTACTTAAAAGGAGTCGAATTTGTCTCTGAAGCCGCCAAACTATCAGAAGAACGTAATCACCATCCATTTATCCTTATCCAGTATAAAGCAGTCATTATTACTTTGTCATCTTGGAATGCAAAAGGTTTAACGAAACTAGATTTTGAGCTTGCAAAGCAGTTTGATGAACTATTTTTACAAAACGAAAAAGCAATTATAAGAAAGTAAAAAAAGAGAAGCCTTTTTTAGGCTTCTCCTTTTATTTTGAAATGAATACAATGTCCAAATGGGTCCTGGGCTTGTAATATTCCATCTTTGTACGTAGCGACTTTGCCAATATTTTTTAAGCTTTCACATACTTGCTCTTTTTGTTTTTCATCCGCTAGTACAATTGTGAAATATTTCAAGCCGACGGAATTTGGCATTTGCGGCGGTATTTCTTCACCTTGCCACGTATTTAAACCGATATGGTGATGATAGCCACCCGCCGATACGAACAACGCTCCATTACGAGCTGGGATTGTTACTTCAAAACCAAGACCATCCACATAGAAACGTTTCGCTTCTTCCAAATCAGCTACATGGAGATGAATATGTCCCATCACAGTACCCGCCGGAAATCCATTCCATGTACTTCCTTGCTGTAATAGTTCTTCACCAGCTAACGGGTTACTAACAAATGGTAGTTCTCCATTCTCATCACGCCAAACTTCTTTTTGGCGATCATGATAAATTTCAATCCCGTTTCCATCTGGATCAGCTAAATAAAGGGCCTCACTAAAGTAATGGTCGGCTCCGCCGTGCAGTGGATATACCATTTCTACAAGATGACGAAGAATATTCGCTAAATCCTGTCTGCTTGGTAATAAGATTGCGTAATGATATAACCCCGTTCTCCCTCTTTGCTTTGGTAGAGCTTCTTTCTTTTCTTCAATGATAAGGAGTGGTTCGTTATTTTCATTCCCAAATGTAACAACCATTTCATCTTCTTTTAGTACTTTCATACTTAGTACTTCTGTATAAAACTCTAGTGATTTCTTTATATTTGATACATATAAATGAACAACATCAAGTGTTGTGTCGGGATGAAGTTGAAAACTCATCTTGTTAGCCCCCCGTTTAATTTAGTTCTTCTTTAACATTCTCTCTTTTAAGAAATTATCTACAAAACCGTCTGCTTTCGCAACAAATAAGTACGCACCCATTGCTAACAATGCAAGTTCTAATTCGAAGCCAGGATTTTTTCCATCTCCTAATAAACCAGCTGACCATTTTACTTTTACAATTGCTCCAACCATTACAAGTGCAAATAATAATCCAATATATCTTACACCTAAACCTAGAATTAACAATATACCACCAACTACTTCCGCTGTTGCTACACCGTATGCAAGACCTCCTGGTAAACCAATGCTTGTAAACCACCCTGCAATATTGTCAATCCCCGATTGGAATTTTGTTAAACCGTGCATAAAGAATGTTACCCCTAACACGATACGAATAATTAAGTTACCGATATGTTGATTCATTTCATTCTCTCCTTTATAGTTTCCTTATACAAAACTTTTATTTACAATACAAAACATACACTAATTTTTTTTATTCGTCAATTCATTTTCACTGGGAAAAAATATATTTTTTTTGCTATGATACAAATAGTTGTTTACAAAAAGGAGCTTGATTTTATGAATATTGGTTCTGCAATACGTGAAATTCGTCAACGTAGAGGCATAACAATTGCACAAATTTGTGAGGGAACAGGTCTTTCTAAAGGATTTATGAGTCAGGTTGAAAATAATAAAACATCACCATCTATCTCAACTTTAGAAACAATCTCCAATTTTTTAAACGTTCCCCTTCCCTATTTATTATTAGAACAAAAAGATCGGCTGAAAGTTGTCAAAAAGGTAGAGCGTAAATACAGTGTATACGGAAAAGATGAACAAAGAATTGAACATGTTGCAGAACAAGGTGGCCTTCGCCTAAATCTTGTGGAAATTCCTGCTGGGTTTCCGAAAGAAAATATACCAAATGCCCATGAAGGGGAAGAATGTCACCTTGTATTACGCGGAAAACTAGAAGTTCAACATGGAGAAGATATTGCAATTGTAGAAGAAGGTGATTCTTTCTCTTGGAATGCATGTGTTCCTCATATTGTTCGTAATATAGGAGAAGAAACTGCATTATTACTCATCTCTAGTCATGCAGAAAATCGAAAACGTGTTTATTAAATAAAAAAAGAAGCCTGTAAATCAGGCTTCTTTTTTATCCCCTTATAACTCCATAACTTGTCCCAACTAGTACAGTCTTTTCATGTTGATTGCGATAAACTGACTCGATTGAAACCTTTTTATATCCTTCCATCTGTTCAATATTTGTTAAAGTTAATTCACAAGTGATCGTATCTCCTGTAAAAACCGGTCTAATAAACTCACTTACTAATTCTCTTGCTATGTAATGTAATTCTTCTCCTACTTTCGTTCCAATACTAGCAGTTAATAAACCATGAACCATTAAACGTCCATTTTCATCATATTCCATATGATGCCTACCTTTATCTCCTGTAATATTTGCAAATTCAAAAACCTCTTCCTCAGTAAATCTTCTTTCGTATTTAAATACATCCCCAACTTTTACATTCATTTTTATCCCCCGTTTAATAAACAGAATTTTCTTTTATTTTATCATAAAATGAGTCTCAGTTCAGTTTATATTATTAAAATAGCGATCCTTTTTCTACACTATCTTACTTTTATCGGTGCCCATCTTTTTTTGCTACTTGATACCCGTAGTACGCACATGTTCCATTTCTCGATAACTCTCTCACCTCAAAACCACAACTTCTATAAAAATCAAAATTACTCGCAGATGTATGTGCAAACCAGTCTCCATGTGGCAACTTTTGCAAACAAAGAGCGACAAGTTTCTTACCTAATCCCTTCCCTCTATATTCACATTTCACAACTAAATTTACTATGTTCGCGATCATGATTCCATCAGAAATGACTCTAACCATCGCAATCATCTCTTCTTCATCCCAAATTGTGAATGCCCATGTTGAATTTTCAAATGCTATCGTGAATTTTTCAATTTGCCAAGAAGGGATATTATCATTACTCCAACCAGCATCTTCGAATAAAGTTTTAATTGCATATGCTGGCACACCATTCGTTCCCTCACGAATAATAAGGCCATTATGATAAATATACATGTAATCCCCCCTTTATTTTTATATACCATTCTTCAAAAGATGCAATTTACCTTTTTTCATCCAACGCGTTTAATGGAATAAACAAGAACGTCCATCCCATGAAATGAAGTTGTTTTCTCATAACTAAGCCCTGTTTTTCTAGCAACAAAGATTGAAGCGGGATGATCCGGATTAATAAGAGAAATTAATTTATTCATTCGTAACGCTTGGAAACCATAGTCTCGAAATGCCGCCGCTGCTTCTTTCGCATACCCTTTTCCCCAATACTGAGGTAATAACCAATAACCAATTTCAATTTCTTCTTTTCCATCTATCTGCTGCTTTACTAACCCTGCATGACCAATTCGTATTCCCGTTTCCTTTTCAATCAATACAAATAAACCGAGACCGTTTTTATAGCTAGGAATCACCCACTCCTCCAAACTGTTTTTACATTGCATATATGTTTTTAACGTCCCATTTCCAATATAGCGCATTACCTTCTCATTTCCCCATAGTGAAGCGTAGAACTGTAAATCATCCATTGTATATTTGCGAATTTGTAAACGATCTGTATGAAACATATCTGCACTCCTTCCCACGAATTTGTACTTAACTACACGATCATGTTTTGTATATATACTAAATGTTACTATCTATTATAAATGAACCAAGGGGAAAATACAGAATATTCAATCCTGAAAGAATCTAAAAAAGACAGTAGACAAATATTGTCTACTGCATCCATATCATAACTAGCATAAAGAAAACTACAATTGAGGGGGGTGTAGGATTTTCAAATATACTAGATACTTATCCCGTTCTAACGGGCGGTAAACTTTTCAATTATATGAAAGTGAAAAGTTTACCGCACATAAGAACCTTTGCGGTCATTAAGAGAGCACCGTTAAGTACTCAAATACACGCTGTGCTTTTTCCCCGCCCATTCGTGCATGTTGAAGAAGGGAAATACCATGTGGACCAGATGCACGTAATGCTTCTGGTTGTGCTACTAAAATAGCTTGTACAACTTCTAATTCTCCAAGCATCGCGGCCGCGAAAATGTCCATTCGAGCACCCTTTTCTAGTAAATAGAGAGCAATATCTTTACGACCTACATGTGCCGCTGCTCCTAACGCACTTTCCCAATCTGATCCGCCCCAATTGTAAGAGGCATGAAGTAAGCTTGGCGATTCAGCCAACAGTTCTTGTACTTTTTCTAAATCTCCGTGAGCTGCCATAACAAATTCTCTTACTAACTCAGTGGTAATACATTCTTCTGTTCGCATCTTGCTCCTCCTTTTTTAGAAATTCGTTTTGGTGTGAAAAATGGCTTGTCACTTCCTTGAAAAATATCTACCTCTATGCCGAACACACGTTGAAACATTTCATGACATAACACTTCTTCTGGTATACCGTCATACTGAAGCTGCCCTCGCTTTAATACGAGTAAACGATCACTATATTGAGCCGCTTGGTTAATATCATGTAAAACCATTACAATTGTCATGCCAAACTCCTCGTTTAATCGTTTCACAAGTTCCATTACTTCCAACTGATGAACGATATCTAAAAAGGTTGTTGGCTCATCTAATAATAAGACATTTGTACGTTGTGCTAGCGTCATTGCAATCCAGGCACGTTGTCTTTCTCCTCCTGATAAAGATTGTAAAAGACGATATTCATACCCTTCAAGATTTGTAACAGACAATGCCCAATCAACAATTTCTTCATCGTCTTTATTTAAGCCACCTCTCCATGATTTATGAGGTCCCCTTCCAAATTCGATTAATTCTTTCACTGTTAAATCTAATTGATGATCATGCATTTGTGGTAACATCGCTAATTGCTTCGCTACATCGGTACTTTTCATCGTATGAATACTTTTTCCATCTAAAATGATATCCCCTTCGCTTTGTTTAAGTAGTCTTGCCATTAAACGAAGCAAAGTAGATTTCCCTGATCCATTCGGTCCAATTAAACTAACGACCTCTCCAGCTTTAATATGTACATTCATATTTTGCATTTGAAATCTTTCAGAATGTGCGTAAAACACTTTATTAACGGAAATCACGTTGTCTTCCTCCTCTATGAATTAAATATAAGAAGAACGGACCGCCTAAGAAGGATAATAAAATACCTACAGGCAATTCAATTGGATCGAACCAACTTCGAGCTATCGCATCCGCGAAAACAAGTAATATCCCTCCGCCAAGGCATGATAATGGCAGTAAATATTTATAGTCATTTCCAACTAATAAACGTAACATATGTGGTACGACAAGACCGACAAATCCAATAAGACCAGAAACACTAACCGCAATTCCAGCTAATAATGTGCTTACTACTATTAAATAAAACCGGCTTCTCTCCACGTTATGACCTAATAATTTCGCCATTTCATCTCCAAGCATTAATACTCGAATATGCTTTATACCAAAGAAGGCTAATATAATAGCGAATATTGCATAATAAATAATCATGTTTAAATGTGCCCAACTTACACCACCAATGCCACCTGCTAACCAAGGTAACACCGATTGTACTTTGTCACTATGTAATAACATTAACGCTGACGTCGCTGCACCAATTAATGCATTGATTGATACACCTACTAAGACAATCCTTGAAGGCGGCGCCCCTTTTTGCCATGATAAAGCATAAATGACCATCGCCGTTATGAAAGCTCCTATAAACGCCCCGAGCGGTAAAAATGCCATATGCTGAGGGAATAAAATCATAATTACAATTGCTACAAGGCCTGCTCCAGATGAAACCCCGATAATACCAGGGTCTGCAAGAGGATTTCTCATAACCCCTTGCAGAAGTGCACCAGATGCTGCTAAACATGTTCCTACTATAAATCCAACGAGCACTCTCGGTATACGAAGGTCCCATACAATTCGATGAACCGTCGAACCTTCATCTTGTATCCCTGTTAGAATATCTCGTAAAGAAAAGGATAGGCTTCCTGCGAAAAGACCGTAAAAAAGACCTAAAATCGCTAATACAACTAAAGTAACTGCTATGATCCACCTTTTTTTCGCAAAAGGATGTTCCCTTTCCCTTACTACTTCACTACTTTCCATACGTATCATTTCCTTACATCTTGTATACTTTTATACATAAAGTCCATTGCTTCTGTAACTTTTGTTCCAGGATTTGATCCAAATAAGTCTGGTGGCAAAATAACTACACGATTTTGTTTTACTGCATCTAAATTTTTCCACGCTGCATTTTTCATCATTTCGCCTTCAAATGCTTTTTTAACGCTATTTGGATCTCCATGTGTAATTAAATAAATCACATCTGGATTTGCCTCAATAATACGTTCTACACTTAGCTGCGCATATTGCGGATATTCCTTCATTTCCGGAAAATCAGCTGCAATATTTTTCCCGCCTGTTTTTTCTAAAATATCGCCTGATAAAGATGTTGGTAATGCTGCTAAATAAGTACCTGGTGCTCCGTATACTAACAGTGCTTTCACATCACTCTTTTTCTCATATGTCTTTATTTGATCATTAATTTTTTGATTAAGTTCTTTTGCTTTATCTTCTTTCTTCATTATCGTTCCATATAGTTCAATATTCTTTTGAATATCTTGTACAGAATTCGCAGAAGAAATCATTACTTTCGTTCCTTGTCCTTCAACCGTTGGAACATTCTTTTGAAACCCATTGTTAGCAATAAGTACATCCGGTTTTAAACTAGCAATTTGCTCAAAATTCGGTTGATGTGCATTCCCGATTACTTGTACTTTCTTTAAATCCTCTGGAAGAGTTATTTTTGCATCCGGACGACCTACTATTTTTCCGCCTAAAGCATGAATAATATTCATGTCTCCCATACTTAATGTTGCAAAACTCTCTGGCACTTTATCGAATGTTACCTTTCTTCCTGACAGGTCGGTAACTTCGATTTTCTCTTTTCCTTTTTCTGTTTTTGTTGCAGATGCTTTTTCGTCTCCCTTTGCATTGCAACCTATTAACAAGAAAAAAATAGATAAAATCGCTGTGAATAGCGTAATAGATTTTTTCATTCTTTCACCTCTAACTGATAATGATAATCATTAACTACTATTCTACTTTAATTGATAAGGATTATCATTGTCAATATAAACCGCATACATTTTTTTCAAAAACAAAAAGCACTACAAAAAGATTCGTTCTTTTCGTAGTGCTCTATTTCATAATATTACTCACATTCATTTCCCTCTAACTGATCTCGCATCACTTTCACACGCTGAAAGAAAAAGAATGATAAACTTAAAAATATAATGGTGCTCCCCATCATAACAAAAGATTGTATTGTTTCTTTTGCTCCATTCGGAATCAATAAGCCAACCATTAACAATGTACTTACAGCGAGAAGGATTTGTCCGAACCGAGTATAATCTTCTATTTTTCCTTGTAATTCTTTCATTAAATTCTCACTCCTCTATTTCACTGTATCATATTCTATTAAACTTAAAGACCAGTAAATACAGCCATTCTGGGAGATGTTTTCCAAATGAAAAAGAGCCGCTTTATTGCGACTCTTTCATAACCATTACTCCCCTTTATATGCTTCCATATAAATTTCTTTCAACTCTGAAATGAGAGGTAATTTTGGATTAGCTGTTGTACATTGATCTTCAAAAGCTCTTTCTGCTAATAATCCAACAACCTCTTCAAATTGGTCTTTAGCAACTCCTTGTCCTGCAATACTCATATTTATATTTAAGCTTTTTCCAAGCTCAATAATTGCTTGGACGAGTGATTCCACACCTTCTGCTGTCGAGCCTGCTGGAAGCCCGAGCATTCTCGCAATATGTGCATAGCGTTCATCAGCTACAAAGTGCTCATATTTTGGGAACAACGCGTGTTTTCTTGGCTTAATAGCATTATAGCGAACTACGTGCGGCATAAGAATTGCATTGGCACGCCCATGCGGAATATGAAATTCCGGTCCAATTTTATGTGCTAAGCTGTGATTAATACCTAAGAAAGCATTTGCAAATGCCATCCCAGCGATTGCAGAAGCGTTATGCATTTTTTCTCGCGCTTCTTCGTCATTTCCATCTTTAAATGCTCTTGGTAAATATTTAAATACGAGATCAATGGCCTTTAATGCTAATCCATCTGTATAGTCATTTGCTAGAACAGACACATACGCCTCGATTGCATGCGTTAATACGTCCATCCCAGTGTCTGCTGTTACATGTGGTGGTACTGTCATTACAAACTGTGGATCAACAATTGCTACATCTGGTGTTAATTCATAATCCGCGAGCGGATACTTTATATTATTTTTCTTATCTGTAATAACCGCAAATGGTGTCACTTCTGATCCTGTTCCTGATGTTGTTGGAATGGCAACAAACTGCGCCTTACTTCCTAATTCCGGATATTTACATGTACGTTTTCTTATATCTAAAAACTTCTGTTTAATTCCATAGAATGTTGTTTCTGGGTGCTCATAGAAAAGCCACATCCCTTTCGCTGCATCCATAGCTGAACCACCACCAAGTGCGATAATTACATCTGGCTTAAAACTTCTCATCATTTCCGCACCTTTAAACACAGTTTCATCTGATGGATCTGGCTCGACCTCAAAGAAAACTTCGACTTTTACATCATTTGCATGTTTACGTAAATAATGTGTAACCGTATCTACATATCCGTGCTCAACCATTCCTGGATCCGTTACAATAAATGCGCGTGAAATGTTAGGCATATTCGCTAAATATGCTGTCGCATGTTTTTCAAAATAAATTTTGGGTGGTAATTTAAACCACTGCATATTCTTTTTTCTATTTGCCAACCTTTTTATATTTAATAAATGCGTCGCTGTTACGTTTTGAGAAACTGAGTTTTTCCCGTAGGAACCGCAACCAAGCGTAAGTGATGGAATAAATCCATTATATATGTCGCCGATTCCACCTTGTGAGGAAGGGGCATTTACAATAAGGCGGCAAGCTTTCATTCGTAATCCAAATTGCTTTTGCACTTCTTTATTTACAGAATGGATGACTGCTGAATGTCCTAAACCACCGAGGTTTAACATTTCTTCGCAATATGTAAATCCTTCTTCTAATGAATTTGCTTTTACACAGGCTAATACTGGACTCAGTTTCTCACGAGATAGTGGATAGGCTGCTCCGATACCTTGAATTTCAGCTACAAGCATTTTTGTATTTTTAGGCACAGTAATTCCAACTAATTCGGCAATATACTGTGCGGATTTCCCTACAATATCACTATTTACTGCACATGTATTTTCATTAATAACAAGTTTTTCTAATTTTCTTCTCTCTTCCTCTGTTACAAAGTAACAATTGTTTGCAATCATTTCTGTTTTCACATCATCATAAATTTCCTTATCTACAATGATTGCTTGTTCTGATGCACAAATCATACCGTTATCAAATGTTTTTGATAAAATTAAATCATTAACGGCTCGTTTTATATGCGCTGATTTCTCTATATAACATGGTACATTACCAGGACCTACACCTAGCGCTGGTTTTCCAGTAGAATAAGCTGATTTCACCATACCTGCTCCTCCAGTTGCCAAAACAAGTGCAACACCTTCATGGTTCATTAATTGTTTCGTTGCTTCGACAGAAGGTCTTTCAATCCACTGAATACAATGTTTTGGTGCCCCTGCCTTCACCGCTGCATCATATACTGTTTTCGCCGCTGCAATGGAACAGTTTTGTGCTGAAGGATGAAATGCGAAAATAATTGGATTTCTCGTTTTTATCGCAATCAATGCTTTAAACATTGTTGTCGACGTTGGGTTCGTTACTGGCGTTACCCCAGCTACTACACCGACAGGTTCCGCAATTTCTATTATTTCTTCATGAGGATCTTCGTGAATAATCCCCACTGTTTTATCTTTCTTTATGCTATGCCAAATATATTCAGTAGCAAAAATATTTTTAATGCATTTATCTTCGTATACACCACGCCCTGTTTCTTCAACAGCCAACTTTGCAAGTGGCATATGTTGATCAACACCTGCTAATGCCATTTCATGAACAATGTTGTCAATTTGCTCTTGTGTAAAGCTTTCTAATGCTTGTAAAGCCTTCCGACCGTTATTCACTAACGTATCAATCATCTCTTTTACTTCCTGCATTTCATTTACAACTTTCTCTTTGACTACCATGTAAATTCCTCCTATTCTGCTATCTTGGACTAAATAAGACCCTATAGGTCGTAATCAGTCCCGATTAGCGCAAAAAAAATAGAGTTGCTTTCCTACATGAACCTCATTGTTTGTGAAATATTTCACAAGTTTATTCGTGAGTAACACTTCATGAACTTAATATACATGAAATTATTTCATTTGTGTATGTCTATTTTGTGAAATGTTTCACAAAATAACGTAATAAAAATGCACTGCCTATATGAGCAGTGCATTTTTATTATGCTAGCGCTTGTGCTAGATCTTCAATTAAATCTTCGCCGTCTTCAATACCGACAGAAATACGAATTAATGTATCTGTAATTCCTAATTCCTTGCGGCGATCTGCTGGGATTGATGCATGTGTCATTTGAGATGGAATAGAAATTAAACTTTCTACTGCTCCTAAACTTTCAGCAAGTGTAAAGTATTGTAATTTCTCAAGTACTTTATTTAATGTTTCTTCGCTATCTACATCAAATGAGATAATAGCACCAAATCCATTTGCTTGTTCTGTTGCAAGTTCATGGTTTTGATGTGACTCAAGACCTGGGTAATATACTTTATTTACTTTTGGATGGTTATTTAAAAACTCGGCAATTGCGCGTGAATTCGTTTCATGCTCTTCCATTCGAATTCCTAATGTTTTTAAACCACGAAGTAGTAAGAAGCTATCTTGTGGGCCAAGAATGCCTCCTGTTGAGTTTTGTACAAAGTGAAGGTCTTCTGCTAATTGTGGGCTATTTACAATTACTAGGCCTGCAACTACGTCACTATGACCTCCTAAATATTTCGTTGCACTATGAAGTACAATGTCTGCTCCTAAAGTAATCGGCGACTGCCAATATGGCGTCATGAATGTGTTATCGATAATTGTTAATAAATCTTTCTCTTTAGCAAGAGTAGATATTTTCTTAATATCAGTAATTTTCAGTAATGGGTTCGTTGGTGTTTCCACATAAATCGCTTTCGTATTCGGACGAATTGCTTCTACAACTTCCTCTAAGTTGGTTGTATCTACAAATGTATGCTCAATACCGAAGCGATTTAATACTTTCGTGATAACGCGGTACGTTCCACCATACACATCATCTGTTAAAATAACGTGGTCACCTTTTGAGAACAACATAATTGTCGCTGTAATAGCAGCCATTCCTGAGCCAAATGCAAATCCCGCATGGCCGTTTTCTAATACAGCAATCATTTCTTCTAAAGCTGCACGTGTTGGGTTACCTGTACGTGAATATTCATATCCTTGATGTTTACCAACTGCTTCTTGTTTGTACGTACTTGTTTGATAGATCGGTACGTTTACAGATCCAGTTGAAGGTTCTCCTATGCGAATACCATGAATTAACTTTGTCTTTGCTCTCATTTTTTATTCCCATCCTTTGTATATGTCTTTACTTAAATAACGCTCACTACTATCAGGAAAAATCGTTACAATATTTGTACCTGGTGCCGCTTGCTCTGCTTCAAGTAAACTTGCATGAAACGCTGCTCCTGAAGAGCTCCCAACGAGCAGTCCTTCTTTTTGCGCTAATTCCTTTACTCGTAAAAATGCATTTCGATCAGAAATTGTATGAATTTCATCAAAATACGATGTTTTCAAAAATGGCGGGATGAATTCAAGGCCAATCCCTTCCGTTTCATGTGAACCAGCTTTACCACCATTTAAAATAGATCCTTCTGGTTCCACAATAACCGTTTTTATATCTACATTTTTTTCTTTCAAATAAGATGCAGTCCCCATGAATGTACCACCAGTTCCTGCTCCTGCAACAAATATGTTAATCTCTCCGTTCAATGCATCCCAAAGTTCAGGACCTAATGTTTTGAAATAAGCACGAGGGTTTGCTTCATTTGCAAACTGACTTGGAGAGTATGAATTCGGTATTTCATTTACTAACTCTTTCGCTTTTGCAATTGCACCGGTCATTCCTTGCTCAGTCGGTGTATGCACGACCGTTGCGCCTAGTGCTTTCATTAATTCTTGTTTTTCAATACTAAATTTCTCTGGTACACAAACAATAACGCGTAAATCATGTTGTAACGCCGCAAGTGCCAGTCCAATACCAGTATTTCCAGCAGTTGGTTCAATAATTGTTCCACCCTGGGTAACAAGCCCTTTTTCTAGCGCATCTTCGATTAATTCTCTTCCTAAACGGTCCTTAATGCTTCCACCTGGGTTATAAAATTCAAGCTTTGCAAATAAACGGACCCCTTCTGGAAGTGAAAAACGAGTAATTTCTACAATTGGTGTATGACCAATCAACTCATGAACTCCACGATATACATTCATCGTGTTCTCCCCCTTATTTGCCAATAAAGAAAAGGCAACTGTATGTATTTTCTTTATATGAGACAGTTGCCTTTTTGTTACATTACTTTAACTCTTCTAGTACTTTTACGATAAAGTTTGTAGAATGAAGAGCTGCTTGATCTAAAAATTGATCAAATGAAACATTTGATTCTTTACCAGCAATATCAGAAAGTGCACGAATAATAACAAACGGAACTTCATATTGGTGGCATACTTGTGCAACAGCTGCTGCTTCCATTTCTACTGCATAAAGGTCTTCAAATTTATCACGAATTGCTGCAACGCGGTTCGGATCACTCATAAATGAATCACCTGTTGCAATCATACCTTTTACAACTTGAATATTTTCTTCTGCCTGCATACATTTCTCAGCTAATGCAACTAATGCTTCATCAGCCTTGAATCCAGGAGGCATTCCTGGTACTTGACCATACTCATAGTTAAATGCTGTTACATCTACGTCATGATGACGAACTTCTGTTGAAATAACTACATCTCCAACGTTTAGAGAATGATGGAAGCCACCAGCTGAACCAGTATTAATTACTTTTTCAGGCTTATATCTTTCTAATAAAATTGTCGTTGACATCGCTGCATTTACTTTACCAATACCAGACTTTAACAAGATTACTTCATGTCCTGCTAATTGTCCTTTCGTAAATTCACAACCCGCAACCGTTTCTGTTTCTGCTTGTTCTAATTTGTCACGTAAAATACGTACTTCTTCTTCCATTGCTCCAATTACAGCAATTCTCAATCTAATCCCTCTTTCTATTGCTTAGTTGCCTCCATTACCCAAACGAAATGATTTAATCTCGTAAACGTTACATGGAAGCCATTGTTTTCAAAAATAGACTGCATGACTGGAATACGTGTATAATATTCCGTTTGCAAATCGTTTGCTAACTGATGAAAACCTCTTTGTTTTGCTGTTTCAACAGTTTTATCATATGCATCTTGATCTGCAAATATCGTATCAGCAAACACTATTTTACCACCTTTGTTTAGCAATTGACTATAGTTCGCAATCGCTACATTTTTTTCATCATCTGTTAAATGATGAAATGCATAGGTGCTTACAATGGTATCAATTGAATTTGGAACTTCAAACGAAAGAAAATCACCTTCTGTAATCGAAAACTCTTGCGGCAATTTCTCTTTTGCAATCATGCGCATTTCACGTGACGGTTCTATACCGTAAACTGTGTGGCCAGCAAGTAATAATTTATTTGTTAAATTTCCAGTACCAACACCAAATTCTAATACATTACCAAATGACTTGTTAACTACATCCTCTAGAATATCCTCATAACGAGCGAAAACTTCTTTATATTGTATATCTTCGCCTTGTACGAATGAGTCGTACGTATGAGCCCACTCATCAAATAAACCATTAAATTCTGTCCCCATAAAAATTCCCCTTTTTCTTATCGGTTTTATCAGTATGATATGCCCTCTTGCTAAAAATGTCAATTGAAATGTACATAGTATTTCCTTCTTTTCTTTGTTACACTATAGTTGATTACATAGGAGAGGGGTCGTCTTCGTGTCATTTACCTTTGAAATGTTAGAAGATAAAGTAGAGTTTTTCGAAGCAGGAGACTTAGCTTCTTTGGAACGAAAAATTAGTGAACAAATCGATAATAATAAAGCACTTATGCTTGAAGTTCATCACATCTCGCATCAAATGGTTATGGATCCCGAAAGCAAAAGACCATATTATAGCGCGGTTGTTCATTTTAAATTAAAGAAATTATACTAACTAAAAAAGAGAAGCTCCTAAGGAGCCTCTCTTTTTTAGTTTAGAGTTTGAACAAGTACTGGTTTCCAGCCCTCATTTTCTACCCAATCAATATTCACATAATATTTTTTACCTGATTGTTTATCTTGTACGTTACCGTAAGCTTTATTCTTACCGTTATTTCCAATTCTATGGATAACTAATTGATTTACTGGAACGTCGATTGCAGCTGAAATCGCTTGATTCATCTCATTCCAATCTGCTGTACCTTTTTTAAACGTCATCGCAGGTGTTGCACCTTGCTCTGTACCTACTGGCTTCCAAGAAGATTTCGTATAAGCATCTGTTGCCTGTGACTGTGTTTTTTCAGCTGGTGCTTTCTCGTTAGCTTTCGCTTCTTCTTCAGCTTTTTTCTGTTCTTCCTCAGCCTTTTGCTTCTCTTCTTCTTCCTGCTTCTTAGCCTCTGTCTTATCTTGCTCGTTCTTCTTCGTCTCTTCTTTGCCTTTAGCTTTCTCAGCTTTATTCTCTTTCGTTGTTTGCTGAGCTACTTTTTTATCACTAGAAGACGCTTGCTCTTTTCTTTCAGGAACAAACAATTGATATGATACAATAGCTACTAATATTAATACAATTGCAATTGCAATATTTAAAACACCGTTTTGACGACGTTTTTGTTGTTTCTGTTGGAATCTAGATCCTCCTGCCATTCTTCAAACCTCCATGCAGTTTTTCATACTTGCTATTGTAACATTAAATCTAGAAAGGTTGAACATTTACAATAATATTTTCACGAAATGAAAACATTTCACTATGAATTGCAAGATTACTTTTCAATCTCTAATCGATAGATTGATTCTACGATAGCTTTGAAAATAGGTGTAACTTTATTTACATTACTATTCGTCTCTATATCCACGACAACTAAAGCATATCTTGGATTTTCATATGGAAAATAACCTGCAAACCAACGATTCACTTTCGTCCCTTTTCCTGTTTGCGCTGTCCCAGATTTTCCAGCGACACTTAGTGGTAACGACCTGAATGCGGCTCCTGTTCCTTTCTCCGTTGTTACAACGCCCCTTAATAACTCTTGTAATGTTTTCACCGTTTCATACGAAAGCTGTTTTCCACCTAATGTATGGTCTTCAAACGTATAAAAGTCCGTTCCATTTTTATACATTATCTTTTCAACAGCTTTCACTTCCATCTTTTCTCCATCTCTAGCAATCGTCGCCATCATATTTGCAATCGCTAGAGGTGACATGCGTACATCTTTCTGTCCAATTGCTGTTTGCGCTACCGCCTTTTTACTACTCTTATTTCCTTCACTTTCCCAAATGGTAACACTCTTCTCCTCTGGCATCTGCTCAAAATGAGTTGTATGAAATACAGAACCTTTCCATCCAACCTTACCAGCGCCTCCTAAAGCTGCTACGTAAGTTTCTAACACCATCTTATCCTTTTGCATTAGCTCGTTACCTAACTCTGAAAATGTCCTGTTACAGCTTCTAGCAAAGCTCTCTTTAAAACTAAGTGTACCCATCATAACTTGTGGGTGTTCTTCACCATATAAATCTTTATTACAATTAAATGTACGATTAAACACATTTTCATTTTGATCAATCACTGCCGCTGCAACTATTGTTTTAAAAACAGAACCGGGAAAATGTGGTGTTAACATTTGATTTTCAAGTGTAGTTTTATATAAACGCTCATCTTTCACCTGTACAGATGGTTTACTGACCATCGCTAAAATTTCATTTTTCTTTACATCAAGTAACACTAATCCCCCCTTCTTTATTTCGCTTGCTTCAACCACTTCTTCTGCTTTTTGCTGTAACCCTTTATGTAAAGTAGTTTGAATCGTCACTGGATAAAATGGATTTCCAGGCGACGTATATTTCGCTTGTTTTCCAAAAATCGGTTCTCCTTGTCGGTCAACCTGATACAATACTTTTGCCTCTCCATCGGTCAAAAGAAATTCATCAAACGATTGCTGCAATCCTGAAATGCCAATTGGCGTTTGCTTTGAAATTTTTCTTACTTCTCCGTATCGTTTTTGAAATTCTCGTTCATTCTCACCCACATCGCCAATTAAATGATTCATCACGCCTGTTTGCCGTAAACGAACTTCAGCTGCTACAATACCTAATACATTTAATTGATTGACCTTCTCCATCTGCTCTCGTGCCAAGCGAAATGGCCCATTTCCTCTTCGCATGATAAATGCACTTTTCTTATCTTTCATTTGACTTTCAATCTCTTGTCTCGACACACCAATGATATGCGCAATTTTCTCTAACATGTCATTTTTTATTTGTAGAAATGGAAAAACAATTAAAACAGGATACTTTTTCTCACCTATTTCCTTACCGTTCCGATCTATAAAATGGCCTCGTCCATCATCTACCGTAATGGATTGCGTCCGTTGCGTAACACTTTTTTCGATTAAATTTATCTTGCGACTAGTAAATGATTCCGTACCTATAATTTGTATTTGAATTAAACGACAAAGTAATATAAACATGACACATATAAAACAAATTAAAACAATTGTAATTCTCCGCTTTATTTTCATAAAAAAACACCTCGTCTATTGTAGTTTAGACGAGGTACTATTTTATTTATACAAGCTCTAAATTAAAATAGGTATTATATATGCTATTATTGCTTCTTTGGCTTCTCTAGAAATTTCAGAAGAAGCGATCTAAATTCTGTTTCATTCACTCCATTATTTTTGGCAACTTCGATTACAGTAGTTGTTACGTTAGCCGCTACTTTTAAATATTCCTTACTTAAATTATTCATTTCATTTCTTTTTTCTTTTGCATTCTCGACTGTTACAGAATCAATACAAACAATCATCTTATCTACAATTTGTAAGTAATTATTTTGTGCATCTATTATTTTTTGAATATCATCTTTATTACTTACTTTCGATTGTTTTAAATATGTATATGCTTGATTCACTTCATCCTTTAAAATTTTATCATTATTCTTCGCCTGTTCTTGCAACATATTCTTCATGTCATCTATTGTTTTTTGATCCATCGAATCTCGCAATAAATAATCTGGATTCCCAATCGCATAATCGTACTTAATTGTTACATCTTGAAATATTTTCATGACAATAGCTAATTGATATGCTAAATCAAATTCATCAAATTCCTTTTTTTCTCGTGGATTTTCTACGCTTTTTGAACTCTCAGTTGCTCTAGTATCCTTTTTTTCTTCTTGCTTTACTTTTTCGCCCTTTGATGATGTAGTTTCCTCATTCGTTCCGCACGCAGCAAGCGCTAATATAGATATACTACAAACCAGTCCTGTAAAAATTTTATGTTTCATAATTAGCCCCTTTTCCCCTTTAAAACCTATAGTTCCTAATTATGATATCAAAGCTTCAGGTGATTTTTTGACATTTTTTGTCGAACCATTCGAATGTTTATACAATTTTTTCGTTCTACAAATAAAATAAAAAAGATTCTCCCATCGGGAGAATCTTTTTTATTTTACAGAGATAATCTCTACTTGCATTTCTCCACCTGGAGTTTGGATTGCTACCTTCTCACCAATTTGCTTACCTAATAAGCTTTTTGCAATTGGAGAATCGTTAGAAATTCTTCCTTCAAATGGATCTGCTTCTGCGCTACCTACGATTGTGTAAGATTCTTCATCTCCACCTGGTAACTCTTTAAATGTTACTGTTTTACCTAATGTAACAACTGTAGATTCTTCACCGTTATCTGTGATGATAACTGCGTTACGAATCATGTTTTCTAATTGTGTAATACGTCCTTCTACGAACGCTTGCTCATCTTTTGCTGCATCGTACTCAGAGTTCTCAGAAAGATCTCCGAAGCTACGTGCAATCTTAATTCGCTCTACAACCTCTTTACGTTTTACCGTTTTTAAATCTTCAAGTTCGTTCTCTAGCTTTTGCTTACCCTCTTGCGTCATAGGGTATGTTTTTTCTGTTGCCATATTTTCCACTCCTTTTATATACCAATCCCCCGAAAAAAAGAGGAGTTCCATATGAAAACTCCCCCACTTATATGTATAGCGGAGGTTTCTAGCACGCCTGTACTAGCGGAGTTGTCACATACAACCCCGTATTCCCAATTCTTCTTTATATAAAGAAGATATGTATGGAAAGTTGATATAAATATGCCCTCACCTATATATAGATGAGGTTGCATGTTTCATTGTATTCGATAGGACGGGAAAAAATCCCTTCCTATCGTATATCTTTTACTATGCTATTACAAATTTACTTTTTGTTCAAGAATTGTTGCAATTTTTGTCACCATAATATCAATTGCAACATGGTTTTGTCCACCTTCAGGGATAATAATATCCGCAAATTTCTTAGAAGGCTCAATAAATTGATTGTGCATTGGACGTACAACACTTACGTATTGATCAATAACTGAATCCATCGTACGACCGCGCTCTTTAATATCACGCTGCATGCGGCGTAAAATACGAAGATCTGCATCTGTATCAACGAATAGCTTAATGTCCATTAACTCACAAAGACGTGGGTCTTCTAAAATAAGAATTCCTTCTAAAATGATTACATCTTTCGGCTCAACTGGAATAACTTCTTCTGAACGCGTATGCAATGTATAGTCATATACAGGCTTATCAATTTGCTCATATGCAAGTAACTGCTGCAAATGTTCAATTAACAGATCATTATCAAACGCAAGCGGATGATCATAATTTGTTTTTAAACGCTCTTCCATTGGTAAATGGCTTTGATCTTTGTAATAATAATCTTGCTCTAAGATTAAAATAGAATGACCTTTAAAATGGTCAAAAATCGCTTTCGTTACACTCGTTTTACCTGATCCCGAACCACCAGCAATTCCAATTACAACAGGCTTATTCGTCCCCATTCGACTATCAACTCTTTCTTATTGAAGTATGCTTTTGCGCATCATATTATTCACATACACTGGTTGATCCACTTTGAATTTCACGATTTGCAACGGATGTCTCGCTGCATCTAATTCGTTTCCATCCTCATCCCAAATTTTCTCCACCGTCTGCGTAAAGTTTTCTATTTCTGGCCCAAAGAACTCCACTTCATGTCCTGGTTTGAAATGATTACGTTGCTCAATCGTTACGATGCCCGTTTCTTCATTATAATCTAACACTAAACCAGCGAAATCATACGTTGTTTTCTTACTATGATTTCCAAACATTTGCTCTTGATGTCCTGGAACCCCTTCAAAGAATGCAGGAGCTGTATCACGATTTGCACATTTATCCAGCTCATCTAACCATTCTTGTTTAAACTCAAAGTTATCCGGATCCGCACAATATGCATCAATTACTTTACGGTATACAGTCGCTACAGTCGCTACGTAATGGATTGATTTCATACGTCCTTCAACCTTTAAACTATCAATTCCAATTTCAATCATTTTCGGAATTGATAAAATTAAATTTAAGTCTTTTGGACTCATTGCAAAGTGAGCATCTTCTTCTTGGAATAGAGGCAGCTCTTTTGCATCTTTATGTTGTGATACTGTTTGAACCAAATCATAGTCCCAGCGGCAAGATTGACAACAACCACCACGGTTAGAGTCACGTGCCGTCATATGGTTACTTAACGTACATCTGCCTGAATATGCGATACACATTGCACCATGGACGAATGCTTCAATTTCAATATCCACTTTTTCTTTAATTTCTTTCATTTCTTCATAGCTTGCTTCACGAGCTAATACAAGACGATGTAAACCTTCTTCTTTCCAATACTGTGCTGCTTTCCAGTTGGATAGTGATTGTTGTGTACTTAAATGTACTTCAACAGAAGGCGCTACACGTTTACAAGTCTCAATAATAAGCGGATCAGCAACGATAATTCCCGTTACGCCAGCTTTTTCAATCCCTTTTAAATATTCCTCTAGCCCGTCCATATTTTCATTATGTGCAAAGATATTTGTTGTTACATATATTTTTGCTCCATATTTCTTTGCAAATTTCACACCTTCTGCCATTTCTTCCAGTGTAAAGTTACCTGCATTCGAACGAAGACCAAATTCTTGTCCACCTAAATATACAGCATCTGCCCCATAATGGATAGCTACTTTTAATTTTTCTAAGTTACCCGCAGGGATTAACAGTTCAGGTTTCTTCACAATAACGCGTTTGCCATCGATTACTCGTGAAATTTCTTGTACAGTCATTTCCTACACCCTCCTCGTTTAGTAAACCGTCTCTTTAAAGAAGAATCCTGTATCTAACGGACGATTTACCGGTTGCATTTCTTCTATCTCTTTATATAAATCGTCTTTCACGTCATAATACGCATCACGATCTTCTACACATAAATCAATTGCTTTACGATATTTCTTCGTTACCTCAATAATGTATGCAGAGCTTTTTAGTACACCATCAATTTTTAAGCTATCTACTTCACCATCAATTAGTTCCTCTAATTCATCGATGAAACAAATATCGTTTGGACTCATAATATGAGTACCATTTTCATCTTCATAAATTGGATATTTATTGTTACGCTCTGGGTCATATAAGAACATATTCTCTTCATATTTTTTCTTTTCAATGTCAAGATTACGCCCTTGATACTCAAAGTAGTTTCCTACTAGCGAACGCTTTGATTGGAACATGCAAGTCATACCGTGAATTTGTACTTCAAGCTCCACTTCAGCATTTTCTTTTAATTCAACAATTTCATCTAAGCTAAGCTCACGAGCTAATACAGCGCGCTTTGCTCCTCTTTGTCCCCAGTAGTTACAAGTGAACCAGTTTGTTGCTGTTGTTTCTGTATTCCAGTGCAACTGCATATTTGGCGCTACTTCGCGAACGGCCATTAATACTGCTGGATCCCCGAAGACAATTGCATCTACACTTACTTCGTTTAAAAATGCAACATAATCTGTTAATTCTTCTACTTTATCGTTGTGGAACATAGCGTTCATTGCTACGTATACTTTTACACCATTTTCATGTGCAATCTTCACAGCTTGTTTCACATCTTCACGTGAAAATTCCCCTGCTAAACGTAAACCAAACTTTTGCTCACCGATCATTACCGCATCTGCTCCTGCTTTCGCAAGAGGTTCGATATCCGCCACTGCTTTTGGCGTTACTAACAATTCAGGTTTCTTCATACCTTGGTCACCCTCTCTTTTTACTAACAGCTACTCCATCACCAATTGGGAAAATCGTTGTATCATATCCTTCATGGTTCATAAGCCATTCATTGTACGTCTTAATACGACGGATTAAACCACGTGTACGTCTGTTTTCAATTTTCTCTTTTGTCGTCACAAGGCCATGGTACATAACATTATCTGAAATAATTACGCCACCAGGATTTAATAACGGTTCATATAAGTCAAAAAAGCGACGATATTGTCCTTTTGCTGCATCAATAAAAATAACATCAAATGTTCCATGTTCTTCTACTTGTTCGCCTGTTTCTAACGCATCACCGTAAATAACGGAAATACGCTCTTTAACTGGTGAACGTTCTATATATTCAAGTGCTTTTTCATATCGCTCGCGATTGCGCTCAACTGTCACAATGCGAGAATTTGGAATAGCTTGCATCATACGAATACTAGAATAGCCAATTGCTGTACCAAGCTCTAAAATGCTTTTTGGTCCAATTAAACGTAAAAATTGCAACATAAATTCCATTCCAAGTCGATCCATAATCGGCACATGATTTTCTTTCGCGTAGTCTTCCATTTCAAGAATTAATTTATCTTTTGGATCAATAAATGATAATAGGTACTCGTTAACTGCATCCTCCATAATGGTCCTCCTTATTTACATGGAGAAGTGCCTCTATGACGTCTTTTCACACATAGAATGCAATAAAAATACAAGCCAGCTTCACCCTTAGCTTGTACGTCCCGTTTTGATATTAAAAACGATTCTTCTGCCAGTTTTTAACCCGATATATTTTACCACAAAAAAGAGGGATGTGCGACTTTTTTCGCTATCCCTCCCCATTTCACTGTTTTTTCGTAATATATTTTTGCTTTAATGCATTATGCTCTTCCAATGTTTTCGCATAGTACACTTCACCAGTTGGTGCAGCTAAGAAATAATAATAATCCGTTTGCGCAGGTTCTAATGCAGCCTCCACTGAATGTTTGCCAGAGTTCGCAATCGGACCAACCGGCAATCCTTTCACAACATACGTATTGTACGGTGAGTTTATCTTTAAATCTTCATATAATACACGTTGTTTATGCTTTCCAAGTGCGTATAATACCGTTGGATCAGTTTGCAGTGGCATACCTTTCGCTAAACGATTATAAAAGACGCTAGAAATCTTTTGACGATCTGTAAAGCCTGTTGCCTCTTCTTCAATAAGTGAAGACAATGTTAAAAGCTGGTGAACATCCCAGTTTTTCGCTTTCATTTTCGCCTCATTTTGAACAATGATTGCATTCGTTTTCTCAAGCATTGGGATTACGATTTCTTCTAACGTCGTATCTTTTTTATAGAAAGAGTACGTCGCAGGATATAAATAACCTTCTAATGGATATTTAATATTGCTATCAAAGATTTTATCCGTTAACAACTTCGGATACTTTTGCTGCATTTTTTGAATAAATGCTTTATCGTTTAATTGACGTACGACATCATCTTTATTCCACTTTAATTCGTTTGCAACCGTTTCTGCAATTTCAGTTACTTGTGCCCCTTCTTTTATCGTCACTTTATAAAGAGCTGGACGATGTACATTACCAGATGACATTTGTTCAATAACATCTGAGGCATTCATTGAAGGATTTAATAAATATGTACCCGCTTGTAAATTTTTAGATTTAGCCTTTGTATAAAAACTAAAAACTGTACCGTTTTTCACAGCACCTTTTTCTTCTAAAATCTCACCAATTTTACTAGTAGATGATCCTTTTGGAATTTCTACTTCCATCTCTTTTTTATTCCCGCTATCAACTGGTCCTAATGCGGATGAAATATACGCATAGACTGAACCACAAACTAAAAGCAGTGCAATAATCGAAAATAAAAAAATGCGTCTACGCTTCTTTTTCACTTGATTCTCTATCAACACTCTTCCTCCTTAATTAAATTGTAGACCGTATGTATATCTTTCTATACAACACGATATAAAAACACAATAAATTTATTTATCTTTTTTAGATAGACATTTTATTTTTCTACAATCCGTCTCATTATACTACAAAGGATTACAAGGTTTCGACAAAAAATCTTTCATTTTACATATAAAAAAAGATGGACTATATGTCGTCCACCTTTTAGTACTTATTATTCAGCTTCTTGCTCATCAGCTAGAGTGTTGAACATTTCTTGTACCATTTCCCACTCTTCTTCAGATTCGATTGGAAGTAAACTTCCGCCCTCTTCTTCATTTTGCTCATAAGCCATTGCATCATAAATTGGGTCTCCATCTTCGTCTACTTCTCCGATTGGAGAGAAGACTACGTATGATTTTTTGCCAAATTTTTCAGCATCAAAAGTGAAAATAATTTCACATAAATGTTCGTTACCTTTTTCGTCTACAATTGTAATTTGATTTTCTTCCATTTTGGTCACCTCTTATTTACTATCTAAAAATCCTTGTAAGATTACGACTGCAGCCATCTTATCGATTACTTGCTTTCGCTTCTTACGGCTTACATCAGCTGAAATGAGCAAACGTTCCGCTGCCATCGTTGACAAACGCTCGTCCCACATTACAACGTCTAATTGTAACAGCTCTCGTAGGTTTTCTGCAAATTGTTGGCACGCTTCACCACGTGGGCCAATTGTACCATTCATATTTTTAGGTAAACCTACTACTATTTTGTCCACATTGTACTGCTTTACTAACTCAGAAATACGATCAAAACCAAAGTGACCTCGTTCTTCGTTAATTTTAATTGTTTCTAATCCTTGCGCTGTCCAGCCCATTTCGTCGCTCATTGCAACTCCGACTGTTTTTGTACCTACATCTAAACCTAATATCCGCATAAACTACTCCTCACGATGATGTTTCAAGTAAGACTTCACAAGCTCTTCAATTAACTCATCACGTTCAAGCTTGCGAATGATGCTTCGTGCATCTTTATGGCGAGGTATGTACGCTGGGTCTCCACTTAATAAATAACCGACGATTTGGTTAATCGGATTATAGCCTTTTTCTTGAAGTGCATCATACACAGTTAAAAGTACATCATTTACATGGACACTCTGTTTTTCATCTTGAATGCTAAACTTCATTGTTTTATCAAAACCGTCCATTTCAAGCACCTCACTTATATAGTAAGTATAGGGAGAAGAACTTCTCCTCTCCCTACCATTGTACACTACTATCTCTTTATTTTGAAACAGATTTAACGTACTCTTGTACAAATGCTAAAGCTTCCTCAACTTGCGCTGGGTTTTTACCGCCTGCTTGAGCCATATCAGGACGGCCACCACCGCCGCCGCCGCAACGAGAAGCTACTTCTTTCACAAGTTTACCCGCATGGTATCCTTGGCTAATTAAATCTTTCGTTACGCCAGCTAAGATGTTTACTTTATCATCATTTACAGACGCTAATACGACAACTGCAGACTCTAATTTATTTTTAAGGTCATCCATCATCGTACGTAAGTTGTTCATATCTGCAACATTTACTTTTGCCGCTAATACGTTCACGCCATCAACCGTCATTACTGAATCAGTTAAGTTTCCAGCTTCGATATTGCTTAATTTTGCTGCAAGAGATTCGTTTTCTTTTTGAAGTTGTTTTACTTCAGCAAATAAACCATCTACTCTTGTTAAAATATCTTTCGGATTTGTTTTCATTTTTCCTGCTGCTTCTTTTAATAAACCTACTTGATCGTTCATTAATTCGTATGCAGACTTACCAGTTACCGCCTCAATACGACGAGTTCCTGCACCGATACCAGACTCAGCAACGATTTTGAAAATACCGATAGAAGCTGTGTTATCAACGTGACAACCACCGCAAAGCTCTAAGCTGTAATCGCCTACTTGTACAACGCGTACAACATCACCGTATTTTTCACCGAATAATGCCATTGCGCCCATTTCTTTCGCTTCTTCGATTGCTTTTTGAGAAATCTCAACATCAATACTTTCCCAAATTTTCTCGTTTACCATACGCTCAATTTTTTCTAATTCGTCAGCTTGTACTTGACCGAAGTGAGAGAAGTCAAAGCGTAAACGTTCAGAAGTTACAAGAGAACCTGCTTGGTTAACATGCGTTCCAAGTACGTCTTTTAATGCTTGGTGTAGTAAGTGAGTTGCTGTATGGTTTTTCACAACGCTGCTACGGTTTTTCGTATCGATAATAGCTTTCACAGCCGCATCTTTCGTTAATGTACCTTCTTCAACAACAACTTTGTGCAAGTTTTGACCGTTTGGTGCTTTTTGTACGTCTTTTACAAGAACTTTCACGCCGTCAGCAAGAAGGTAACCACGGTCTGCAATTTGTCCGCCGCTCTCAGCATAGAATGGTGTTACATCAAGCATTAACTGTCCTTCTTCGCCAGCTTGTAAGCTGTCTGTGTATTCGCCGTTTTTCACAAGTGCAACAACGTTACTTTCTGTCGCAACTGTACCGTAACCAACGAACTCGCTCGCTACTTTCACTTCTCCAAGGACACCGCCTTGAACTTGCATAGAATCAACGTCTTGACGAGCAGCACGTGCGCGCTCACGTTGTTTTTCCATTTCATTTTCAAAGCCTTCATGATCAACTGTCATACCAGCTTCTTCTGCATATTCTTCTGTTAATTCAATCGGGAAACCGTATGTGTCATATAGACGGAACGCATCTACTCCAGAAATAACAGTTGTTTTTTCTTCTTTTGCTTTTGTGATAACTTCAGCTAAAATTGCTTCACCATCATGAAGTGTTTCGTGGAAACGCTCTTCTTCGTTTTTCACAACTTTTGCAATGAAATCTTTCTTTTCAAGTACTTCTGGGTAGAAGTCTTTCATTACTTCTCCAACAACCGGCACTAATTCAAACATGAATGGACGATTGATGTTTAATTTCTTCGAATAACGAACCGCGCGGCGTAATAAACGACGTAATACATAACCACGACCTTCGTTAGATGGAAGAGCACCGTCACCAACAGCGAATGTTACTGTACGGATATGGTCAGCAATTACTTTAAACGCCATATCTTTTTCTAAGTCACCATTACGATATTTCTCACCAGAAATTGATTCTGTTGCACCAATCATCGGCATGAATAAGTCTGTGTCAAAGTTTGTAGGCACATCTTGAACGATAGATGTCATACGCTCTAGGCCCATCCCTGTATCGATGTTTTTCTTAGGAAGTGGTGTATATGAACCGTCTGGATTATGGTTAAATTGAGAGAATACAAGGTTCCATACTTCTAAGTAACGCTCGTTTTCTCCGCCTGGATATAATTCTGGGTCACTAAAGTCATTACCGTAAGCTTCTCCGCGGTCATAGAAAATCTCTGTATTCGGTCCACTTGGTCCTTCACCGATATCCCAGAAGTTTTCTTCTAAGCGGATGATACGCTCTTTCGGAACACCCATTTTCTCATTCCAAATTGTGAATGCTTCTTCATCTTCTGGATGGATTGTAACTGATAGTAATTCTTTATCGAATCCGATCCATTTGTCGCTCGTTAAGAACTCCCAAGCCCAAGTAATTGCTTCTTCTTTAAAGTAATCACCGATTGAGAAGTTACCTAACATTTCAAAGAATGTATGGTGACGAGCTGTTTTCCCTACGTTTTCAATATCGTTTGTACGAATTGATTTTTGAGCATTTGTAATACGTGGATTTTGCGGGATTACACGTCCATCAAAATATTTTTTTAATGTTGCTACACCACTGTTAATCCATAAAAGAGATGGATCCTCATGTGGAACTAGTGATGCACTAGGTTCTACTGCATGTCCTTTTTCTTGGAAAAAGTCTAAAAACATTTGACGAATTTGTGCGCCTGTTAGTTGTTTCATTGTATTTTCCTCCTTAAATATAAAAAACTCCCGCCCCTATAAAAGGGACGAGAGTTAACTCGCGATACCACCCTAATTATGAATTGATTATTATAACCATCAATTCATCACCTCATGGTGCCGTAACGTGGCAAGACGGCAGTGATTAGCTGCTCTCAGGATTAGCTTTCTGTTACCCTTCATTTAAAGCTTCTTTCAGCCATATGGAAGCTTCTCTCTATAAATGGACTGTAACGTACTTTTTCCGTCATTGATTTAATGTATTATATGACTAAATATAATAGAATTCTCTTAAGTTTGTCAATGTAGATAATCATTTATATTGCATTAACCATAGTTATTCTACTATTCATTCTTAACAGCCTTTCAATATATTATGCATTTATTAATAAATTGTACTACCTCTATATTTTTTTCAGAATATTATTTTTTTGTTATAATTAAATTATCAATAATAAAGGAGTGAGCAAAATGACAACTTTATTGAACAAGGCTAAAAACATATTAACGACTGACGAAACGATATTATTTTACACTGCATGTTCATTAGATATATTTATTTATCGTTCCGTTGCAAGACCAGGACTGTTAATTTTAACGAACAAACGGCTCTTCTTTTATGGACCAGATGTAAGTAAGAACCCAATATTTGAAGAGTACTCTTTTGCAAACATTTCTAATCTAAAAGAGCAAAAGCGGCTTTTCAGCAATCAAATTATATTTATGTACGATAATGAATGGAAAAAAATAAAGCATATTCAAACAAATGATGTAAACTCTCTCGTTCAACAAATACACGAGCAACTCTCTAAATAATGAAAGCCCTCTACTTTTATAAGTAGAGGGCTTTCATATTACACATCTTCTTTTTTCCAAAGAGGTCTTACATGAACAATCACTGTACGAATAACCGCTAAAATTGGAACTGATATTAGTAATCCTACAATCCCAGCTATCTCTCCTCCAACTAGTAATGCAAGCATAATAATAACAGGATGCATACGAAGTGACTTACCAACGATGTAAGGTGATAAAATGTTACTTTCCAAAAATTGCAAAATAGCAATCGTAATTCCCGCCTTAATGAGTAAACTCGTTGATACCGTTGCCGCAATCATCAATGTCGGAATCGCCCCTAAAATAGGACCGAAGTACGGGATTATATCCGTTACCCCAATAATAATGCCGAGTAATAATGGATATTTCATACCGATAAACCAAAAGGAAAGAACAGATACTCCCCCTAATACTAAGCAAACAAATAACTGTCCTCGAATATAACTTCCGAGTGACTTATCAATTTCTTTCGCCAGCATTTGCCCTGTACTACGCCACTTACTTGGGACTAGTTTCCAAAAGATGTGATAAAATTCACCGTAATCTTTTAATATGTAAAATACAATGAACGGTATTAAGAAAATAATAAGCAACGAATCCAGTACGCCACGAGCCGTACTCATCACTTTATTTAAAAGTGATTGTATCTTCGTTTCTACACCATCAAAAATTTGTTTCACCTTTTCATGAATAAATGATGGGAAATTTGCTGTTTGTTCTGTGACGCCATCCATCCAAGAATCATACATTTTTGTAAACTGCGGAAATTGTTCATTAATCTCTTGTAACTGTTTAATAACAACTGGCGTTCCTTTATAAATCCCATAACCAATTCCGCCAAAGAAAAGGATGTAAATAAGGAAAATAGCAAGTGTACGTGGCATCCCTTCTTTATGAATTTTTTCAATTAAAGGATGCAATAAATACGCAATAAAGCATGCAATAAGAAACGGTGTAATTGCCACTTTAAATACAAAAATAATCGGTGCCCATAGCGGCTTAATTTTTAAAAAGACAAGTAAACAAAGAAATACAAGTAACAATAACCCTAAACGATATATCCAAATGATTTTAAGATTCTTCACACGAAAAACCTCCTCCACCTTTATTTTGAAAATAAACAGGGTAGGTTATGTGCAAAAGTTTTAAAATCTTTTCGTGCAGACCATACTGTTTTGTAAAGACATACATATACATAACATAACAAGGACAACCACCCCTGAGAATGCAGCATGAAACAATATAATCAGGAGGGCTAATAATGGTTTTATTTATGCTCGTATTATCAGCACTTTTTATGATTCTTGAATGGGTTTGTATCGGGTTTGGGATTTGGAAAGGTTTTTTTATTCGTTCCTCGCGAAAAGAAAGGGCGAAGCAGTTATTTCATTACGGAATGCTTGGCGTTGGATGTTACGGCCTATCGTATCTCTTCTCTGAAATCGGACTTTTATATTTACATACAAGTGCATAAAAAAACTCCCTTATCATGAAGGGAGTTTTTTGCGCTTATAAATAAGATTTAATCATCTTACGTGCTTTTTTCATATTGCGTTTTGAAAATACATCTTGCTTGCGAGCATATTGATATGCTGCCGCTCCAACACCTAATGCGATTAATGAATTGCGTAGATTCAAAGTAAATCCCCCTTTTCGTTATCCGATCGTTCTTTCGTTCTCATCAAATAAATCATCAAGAGAGCTTAATGAACCATCTTCCTCCACTTGATGCGTATGGATTTTCCCTTTTGAAACCGATAATTCGATATAACAATTCCAGCAATAAAATTGGTTGACACCTATTTTTCCAATGTCTTTCCCTTTGCAATTTGGACAAATGAACATATGGCTTTCATCTCCTTACATTCTCCCAGATTCTATTCGCCATTATGTCCAAACCGCATTCATTTATACATTACTGGAGCCTTTCAACGTTATACGTTTGAAAGTTTCACTATATAATTTCACCTTGTTACATGAAATCATACGGTGAAATGTTTTCCACGTCCATTTCTTCGCCATTAACTGTTACCATCTGTACTTCTCCTTGTGATTCTTGCAAGCGACCCGCTAAAGTCGTTTGACGCATTGCATCATCAAGGCGATTTACACCAGACTGGAAAGCTGCTTCCTCCCCGCAAATAATAAGGAACTTCTTACTTCTTGTAATGCCAGTGTAAATTAAATTACGACGTAACATACGATTGTAACTTTTTACTATCGGCATAATCACAATCGGAAACTCACTACCTTGCGATTTATGAATCGAACAGCAATAGGCATGTGTAATTTGATTTAAGTCTGGCTTTGTATATGTTACTTCAATGCCATCAAATGAAACGATAATCATATCTTGTTGTTCAACGTTCTCTTTCGCATAAAACACCGAAACAATTTCTCCGATATCACCATTAAACACTTGGCTCTCTGGCTGATTAACGAGTTGCAGTACTTTATCGCCTCTTCGATATACAACATCACCGTAAGCAATTTCTTTACTCTTTTCCCTTTTCGGGTTAAACACTTCTTGCAACGCTTCGTTTAGTACATTAATACCGGCAGGGCCACGATACATCGGGGCCAATACTTGTACATCTCTTGCGCTAAACCCTTTTGTCTTAGCATTTTCACAAACCTTCTTAACAACTTCAACAATTTGAGCTCCTGTACAGCCGATAAACGAACGATCTTTTTGATTTTGCGCTAAATCTGGTGGGAGCGTTCCATTTTTTATCGCATGGGCGAGTTGAATAACAGATGAGCCTTCCGCTTGACGATAAATTTCAGTAAGCTTTACTGTCGGAACTGCACCTGCATTCAATAAATCTTTCAACACTTGTCCAGGCCCTACAGATGGTAACTGATCTTCATCACCTACAACGATAACTTGGATGTTCGTCGGCAATGACTTAAACAGCTGATTTGCAAGCCAAATATCAACCATTGAAAATTCATCAATAATGAGTAACTTCCCTTGAACCGGATCCGTTTCATTGCGCTGGAAAGACCCTTCTGGCGTCCAACCAAGTAACCGGTGAATTGTGCAAGCTGGAAGTCCTGTCGATTCACTCATTCGCTTTGCTGCTCTTCCTGTTGGAGCCGTTAATAATATCGGAAATGGATTATCATCGCTATATTCATTCGGATTTAACGATAATCCGTGGAGTGATGCATACATTTCAACAATTCCTTTAATAACTGTTGTTTTCCCTGTTCCTGGTCCACCTGTCAATAACATCATCGGTTTATGAAGTGCCGTTTGAATCGCTTCTTGCTGAAACGGTGCATACTGTACACTCAGTTGTTCTTCAATTTGACCTAACGTCTTTAACACTTCTGCTTCAGGAAATGAAGGTGTTTCCTCCTGATTCATAAGCCTGCGAATAGACTTTACAACACCTTTTTCTGAGTAAAATAACGATGCTAAATACACTCGTTCTTCTTCTATGATAACTTTCCCTTCACTTTGCATCATTTCAACGCAAGCTATAATGTCTTCCTCTGTCACTCTTCCTTCTTGGTTGTTTAAAAGTGACATCGTTTCTCTTACAAGTTGATCTTTTCCCATATAAACGTGACCGAGTTGCAGCGAAACATTCTCTAGCGTATAAAAACAACCCGCACGTACACGATCATCGTGATTACCCGATATTCCTAACGCACGTCCTATATCATCCGCTCTTCCAAATCCAATCCCGTCCACTTCTTCAATAAGCTTATACGGATTATTACGAATCACTTCTAACGTCATCTCTTTATATTGCTGATAAATCTTAATAGAAAGCTTCGTTCCAAAACCGTAACCATTTAAAAAACTCATTACTTTCTCTAGCCCTTGATGTTCAACAATTGTCTCATATATTTCTTGAGCTTTTTGCTTATTGACAACACCATTTAACGCATCCGGATCATCCATAATTTTAGAGATGGCATGTTCCCCAAGATGATCCACAATTTTTTCAGCTGTACGCTTTCCTATCCCTTTAAATAAATCACTCGCTAAATATTGCACCATACCAGCTTTTGTTTGCGGCAATTCTTTCTTAAATGTTTCAACTAAATATTGTTTCCCATACTTCGGATGGTCTTTAAAATGACCTGTCAATGTAAACACTTCATCTTCATGCATGCGGGGAAAATGACCGTTTATCATCACTTTTTTTTCGTCGTACGTTTCATTCGTCTCAATGACTTTCATACTGACAACGGAATAGAGGTTTTCTTCATTGTGGAAAATGGTGTGAAGAACTTGCGCTTTTATAAACTTTTTATCTTCCTCAAACAAATCCATTGCATGTTGATTTCCCATCTTTCCTCTCCTTTCCGGTTCGTTTCACTTTAATGAGCAGTACATCCCCCACCTATTTAGATGAGGGATAACTACCCATTAAACTATATTTTCATCTTATTCAGCTTCTTGCTCCAATAAACGAACACCATTACCAGCTAAAAAGTGATCTGGCTGAATTTCAGTTGCTTTCTTAAATAAAGTAAGAGCCTTCTCGTTATTTTCTTCAAATACGTACGCAACACCTAAATTATAATACGCATCTGCATGCTCTTCATCCATTTCTAATACCTTTTCAAAATAAGGTTTAGCCTCTTGAATATGTTCTAAACGTGCAAAGCAAAGTCCGCACTGGAACACAGCTTCTACATCGTTTTCATCTAATTCTGTTGCTCTTTGTAAAAATGGAAGTGCAAGACGATCATTTCCAAGCTGCACATGTGTAATACCTAACATAAATGTTACATCAGCTGATTGTAATCCCGCTTGCATCGCTTGTTCAAATACAGCCTTTGCCTCTGCAAATTGCTCTTGACCGTAATATACATTTCCTAATCCATAATAAGCAGCCGCAGATTTATCATCTAATTCTAATGCACGTTTATAAAATAAAATTGCTCTTTCACTATCACCTAGTACATCTAATAAGTTTGCAAAATTAATGTATCCAAGCGCATCTTTCGGATTTTCTTCGATTGCTTCTGTGAAATTTTTAGCAGCTTCTTCCCAGTTTCCTTCTTGCATATATTGAATACCTGTTTCAAGTTTGTTTGACATGTCCTTCACCTCTACAACAAATTATAACAAAGAATGTATTTTCCAAGCGAACGAAAATTCGCTTTATGTAAAAGAAACCTCTAACCGCTAATCGGCAGAGGCTTCTCATTTTATCCTAAATAATCCAATTTCTTACCACTACGATATACTTCATCAATTGTAGCACCGCCTAAGCACTCATCTCCATCATAGAAAACAACTGCTTGTCCTGGTGTAATTGCACGAATTGGCTCATCACAAAGAATACGAACTGTATTTTCATCAACGATTTGAACCGTTACTTTATTGTCTTCTTGACGATAACGGAATTTCGCTGTGCACTTAAATTCTTTTTCTTTCGCTTCATTACTTACCCAGCCGATATTCGTAGCAATAACTTCATCACCATATAGAAGCTCGTTATGGAATCCTTGATCAACATATAAAATGTTTTCTTTCAAGTTTTTCCCAACAGCAAACCACGGATCACCGTTACCACCAATACCAAGGCCATGACGTTGTCCAATTGTATAGTACATTAAACCGTCATGCTTCCCTTTCACTTCACCAGATAATGTTTGCATCACACCTGGTTGCGCTGGTAAATAGTTGCTTAAGAAATCTTTAAAGTTACGCTCACCGATAAAGCAAATACCAGTACTATCTTTCTTCGCCGCTGTCGCTAAACCAGCTTCTGTCGCCATTTCACGAATTTGCGGTTTCTTTAATTCACCTAATGGGAACATTGTTTTTGATAATTGCTCTTGGCTTAATTGATTCAAGAAATACGTTTGGTCTTTATTATCATCAACGCCGCGAAGCATTTTATATTCGCCGTCCATATAAGCAACGCGTGCATAATGACCTGTCGCTACATAATCAGCACCAAGCGCAATCGCATGCTCTAAAAATGCTTTAAATTTAATTTCTTTATTACACATTACATCTGGGTTTGGTGTACGACCAGCTCGGTACTCATCTAAGAAGTACGTAAATACTTTATCCCAGTATTGTTTTTCAAAGTTTACTGCATAATACGGAATGCCAATTTGGTTACACACTTCAATTACATCATTGTAATCTTCTGTTGCTGTGCAGACACCATTCTCATCTGTATCATCCCAGTTTTTCATAAAAATTCCGATTACATCGTAACCTTGCTCTTTTAATAAAAGAGCTGCTACAGATGAATCGACGCCACCGGACATCCCGATGACAACGCGTGTTTCTTGAGGTAGTTTGTTCATCATGTCACCTCCCATGCTAATTTTGTGTTAATCGCTTCACGATTTTCACTGTTTCGTACGCCGCTTTCTCAATTTGCTCTTTCGTATTTCCAAGTCCGAAACTAAAGCGTACGGATGAACGTATTTGATCGGAGTCTTTTCCGAACATCGCTACTAATACATGTGATGGATCAATCGAACCAGCTGTACACGCCGAGCCACTTGACACTGCAATGCCAGCTATATCTAAGTTCACAAGGAACGGTTCAATGTTCATTCCTGTAAAACTGATATTAAGCACATGTGGTAATCGATATTCTAAGTTTCCGTTTACCTCGAAAGTAATGTCTTCATTTTTGAAGACAGATACCATTATATCTTTAAACTCTTCATATTGGGCATTTTTTTGCTCACGAGTTTTTTCAGCTAACAAAATTGCATGTTGCAAACCAACGATACTCGGTACATTTTCAGTACCAGCACGGCGTTTTCTTTCTTGCTCCCCGCCTATTAATAACGGTTCAAATTTCACATTTGCACCAGCGTATAGGAACCCTACACCTTTCGGTCCGTTAATTTTATGAGCTGAAATCGATAATAAATCAATACCGAACTCTTTCACATCTATTTCTACTAATCCGTAAGCTTGTACCGCATCTGTATGGAAATATGCTTGATGCTCTTTTAGCAACTTCCCTATTTCCGCGATTGGTTGCATCGTCCCGACTTCATTATTCCCAAACATAACGGATACGAGAATCGTCTCTTCTGTTAATGCATTTTGTATGTCAGAAACTTGAACGCGTCCTGTTTCATCAACAGGTAAATATGTCACTTCAAACCCTTCGCGCTCTAACAATTCACACGTATGCAAAATTGCATGATGTTCAATTCGCGTCGTTATAATATGGTTACCTTTATGACGATTCGCACGTGCTACACCTATAAGCGCTAAATTATCAGCTTCTGTACCACCGCTCGTAAATATAATTTCATTCGGATTCGCATGAATGCTACGCGCTCCCGCGCGTCTCGCCTCATCTACTGCATGGCGCGTTTGACGTCCATAAAAGTGAATACTAGACGGGTTCCCGAATGTTTCTGTCATATATGGAATCATCTTTTCGACCACTTCTGGGTGAGTCGGAGATGTCGCAGCATGATCTAAGTAAATGCGTTCCATTAAATCTCCTTCTTTCCAAATCGTTTCACAAGGAATTAAATGTAAAACATATAGCCCCCGTGATTTTCTTCCTCATAACGTACTAAATCTTCTAACGTTGTACTATCTAACACTTCTTGCACCGCATCACGAACACGCATCCATAATTGGCGTTGTGCCGGTTCCTCTTCTTCTATCATTTCTACAACACTAATCGGACCCTCTAATACACGGATTACATCCCCAGCTGTAATGTTAGCTGGCTGATCAGACAATACATATCCGCCATATGCCCCGCGCGTACTCTTTACTAGACGAGCGTTACGAAGTGGTGAAATTAATTGCTCTAAGTAATGTTCCGATAAATCATGTGCCTGCGCAATTGATTTTAAGGAAATTGGACCTTCACCAAACTTTTTTGCAAGATCGATCATAATTGTTAAGCCGTAGCGGCCTTTCGTTGAAATCTTCATCTATTTTGCACCTCTTTTCAAATTTTCACTTCTATTGGTTATATCTTATTTATAAAAGAACACAATTTAAAATCCTATGAAATTATAGCATAATATAGTATTATAAGAAATTTCAACTTGTGTATCAAAATGATAACATAAAATCACATTGAAAAACTCGGAAATTATTACAATTGAAAGAAAAATGAAAATATTTATATTCATTTTTCCCACAAAACAGCATCCTATTTCAAATTCCACTAAAAAAAATGATACGATAGAAAGAGATTATACATTAAGGGAGACGGTAAAAATGAAACAGCCACTCGCACATCGAATGCGCCCTACAAATATTCAAGAAATTATCGGACAACAACATTTAGTTGGTGAAGGAAAAATTTTATGGCGAATGGTCCAAGCAAATCATTTTCAATCTATGATTTTATACGGCCCTCCAGGCACAGGAAAAACATCCATTGCGAGCGCAATTGCAGGAAGTACTGGAACCCCTTTTCGCCTATTAAACGCTGTTACTCATAATAAAAAAGATATGGAAGTTGTCGTACAAGAAGCAAAGATGCATCGACACCTCGTTTTAATTTTAGATGAAGTACACCGTCTAGATAAAGCAAAACAGGATTTTTTATTACCTCATTTAGAAAGCGGACTCCTTACCTTAATCGGTGCAACAACGAGTAATCCGTTCCATGCTATTAATTCTGCTATTCGAAGTCGTTGTCAAATCTTCGAATTACACGCATTAACAGAAGATGATCTTTTAATTGGCTTAAAACGAGCACTTGAAGATAAAGAAAAAGGTCTTGGGGAATATGATGTGACGGTTACGCCGGAAGCATTACATCACTTTGCAAATGCATCTGGTGGAGATATGCGTTCTGCTTATAATGCACTTGAACTAGCTGTTTTATCTAGCTTTACAACGGACGAAAAAGCTGCGGTAATTACGCTAGAAATTGCAGAAGAATGCTTGCAAAAAAAGAGCTTCGTTCACGACAAAGGTGGAGATGCTCATTATGACGTATTATCGGCATTTCAAAAATCGGTGCGCGGAAGTGATGTAAATGCAGCACTTCATTATTTAGCACGTCTTATTGAAGCTGGTGATTTACAAAGCATTGGTAGACGTCTTCTTATTATGGCATATGAAGATATCGGACTTGCTAGCCCACAAGCCGGACCGCGTACACTAGCAGCTATAGAATCAGCGGAACGAGTTGGATTCCCAGAGGCACGCATACCACTTGCAAATGCTGTTATCGAGCTTTGCTTATCACCAAAATCAAACTCAGCTTACAAAGCACTTGATACTGCATTACACGATTTACGTAACGGTCAAACAGGCGACATTCCAAGTCATTTAAAAGATAGTCATTACAAAGGCGCAGAATCACTTGGAAGAGGCATTGGATACTTGTATCCACACGACCATCCAAATGGATGGGTACAACAACAATACTTACCTGATAAAATAAAAAACAAACAATATTATAAACCGAAAACGACAGGGAAATTTGAGCAAGCACTTTCTACTGTATATGAAAGATTACAAAGTTCGAATAAAACGAAAAATAAAGGGTAACCTAAGCGAAAACGTCACCATTATGGAGGCTTCGCTTATGAAAACACGTCAAGATGCATGGACAAAAGAAGACGATCTCCTTTTAGCAGAAACTGTTTTACGACATATTCGCAGCGGTAGCACACAAATAAAAGCATTCGATGAAGTCGGCGATACATTGAACCGCACTTCCGCAGCTTGCGGATTTAGATGGAATGCTGAAGTAAGACCGAATTACGAAGATGCGGTGCAACTTGCAAAAAAACAACGTAAAGAATTAAAACGCTCTGAAGCTAAAATAGAAAAAGAGCATTTCACGCAAACGAAACAACTCGTAATTGATGCCGAGTTTTCAGAAGATATTATACCAAACAAACAGGACCTTACAATGCAACATGTCATCTCGTTTTTGCAAAACTTAGAGCATACCAACCCTTCACTCGCAAAGTTACAAACTGAAAATGAAGTATTACAAGCTCAGCTCACGACTTTGAAAAAAACGAATCATGAACTGGAAGCAAAATTAGCGGTACTCTCAAAAAAACAACAAGCAATCGAAGAAGATTATGCAATGCTTGTTAGAATTATGGACCGTGCTCGAAAACTCGTTTCAGTTGAAGAACAAGAAGAACAGATTGCTCCAATTTTCAAGACAGATCAAAATGGAAATTTAGATATTATTTATTCTGCAGAAAATTAAAACGGATGTCACCTAATAGAAAAAGCATATACCCTAGACGGATATATGCTTTCTTTTTATTCTTGCCCTACACGCTTCACTTCAACGTTTTTAATACGTTCACGTACAACGTGACTTGCCATAATTAGGCCTGCCACAGATGGTACGAATGCATTTGATGAAGGTGGTAATTTCGCTTTACGAATTTTTGCATTTTCGTCTGGTACGATTTCTTTACGTACTTCTTCACGAATTACGATTGGGTTTTCGTCAGAGAAGACAACTTTTACACCTTTTTTAATACCATCTTTACGAAGCTTCGTACGAATTACTTTCGCAATTGGATCTGTATGTGTTTTAGAGATGTCCGCAATACGGAAACGAGTTGGGTCCATTTTATTTGCTGCACCCATGCATGAGATAATTTTAATTTTTCGACGTAAGCACTGTTTAATTAAATGAATTTTGAACGTAATCGTATCAGATGCATCTACTACAAAATCCAATCCATGTTTGAAGAACTCTTCATATGTTTCATCAGTATAAAACATTTCTAGTCCAATTACTTCACACTCTGGATTAATGTCTGCGATACGCTCTTTCATTAATTCTACTTTTGAACGCCCTACAGTAGATACTAACGCGTGAATTTGACGGTTTACGTTTGTAATATCTACAACGTCTTTATCGACTAATACGAGACGTCCTACACCAGAACGTGCTAACGCCTCTGCCGAAAATGACCCTACGCCGCCAATTCCTAAAATACCGACTGTACTATTTTTTAATATTTCAAGTCCTTCTTTACCGAAGGCTAATTCATTACGTGAAAATTGATGTAACATTCAGCTCTACACTCCTATTACAAAAATGGTCTATCATGTATTCTAGCGTTTTTCCGACTATTTGTATAGAAAAAGTTATAGAATTCCTAAAAATACATATTTCGAGAATAAAAACATAGTGTAAACCGGACTTTTTAAACAACCCTTTCAATATACGTTTAAAAAGGAGGATTTAGAGAACCGAGCAAATCGAGGCACGTATGCTAGGAGGAGCGCAGTGTAGGAGTACTACTCGAGCACTGGACTAGCATACGTAACAATGAAATGCGACAGTTATCTGAACCGGACTTTTTAAACAACCCTTTCAATATACGTTTAAAAAGGAGGATTCAGAGGGCCGAGCAGATCGAGGCGCTGAAGCCAGGAGGAGCGCAGTGTAGCTTTACTACTCGAGCACCGGACTGGCGAAGCAACGACGAGATGCGACTGCCCTCTGAACCGGATTTTTTAAACTTCCTCTCAAAAAAAGTCTAGACGGCTATAGTATAACCATCTAGACTTTATTCTTACTTCTCTTCTTTTAAGCTTAATTTTAAGTTTAACTCTTCAAGCTGTGCTTCTGCTACTGGGCTTGGAGCTTCTGTTAATAAGCAACTTGCGCTTGCTGTTTTCGGGAATGCAATTGTATCACGAAGGTTCGTACGGCCTGCAAGTAACATAACAAGACGGTCTAAACCTAATGCGATACCACCGTGTGGTGGAGTACCGTATTCGAATGCTTCTAATAAGAATCCGAATTGCTCTTGTGCTTCTTCTTGTGAGAATCCAAGTGCTTTGAACATTTTTTCTTGTACGTCACGCTCGTAAATACGAAGTGATCCACCGCCAAGCTCATAACCATTTAATACAAGGTCATATGCTTGTGCACGTGCTTTTTCTGGTGCCGTTTCTAATAACTCAACATCTTCACGGAATGGCATTGTGAATGGGTGGTGAGCTGCGAAGTAACGATCTGCATCTTCATCGTACTCAAGAAGTGGCCAATCCGTTACCCATAGGAAGTTAAATTTACTTTCGTCAATTAACTCAATCTCTTTACCTAGACGTAAACGAAGTGCACCTAAGCTATCTGCAACAACACTCTTCTTATCTGCTACGAATAGTAATAAGTCGCCAGCAGTAGCTTCTAATGTAGCCATTAACGCGTTTGCTTCTTCTTCACCGAAGAATTTCGCAATCGGTCCTTTTAAGCCGTCCTCTTCCACTTTAAGCCAAGCTAGACCTTTTGCACCGTATACTTTTACGAATTCAGTTAATGCATCGATATCTTTACGAGAGTATTTGCTCGCAGCACCTTTTGCATTAATTGCTTTTACTTGTCCGCCGCTTTCTACAGCACTTGTAAATACTTTAAAACCACAACCTACTGCAAATTCAGATAGGTCTGTTAATTCCATTTCAAAGCGGGTATCTGGCTTATCAGAACCGTAACGAGCCATTGCATCAGCATATTTCATACGAGGGAATGGTGCACTCACTTCTACACCTTTTGCATCCTTCATAACTTTCGTCATCATGCGCTCCATCATATCTAAAATTTCATCTTGTGTTAAGAATGAAGCTTCGATATCGATTTGCGTGAATTCTGGTTGACGGTCTGCACGTAAATCTTCGTCACGGAAACAACGTGCTACTTGATAGTAACGCTCAAATCCGCCGACCATAAGAAGCTGTTTAAATAATTGTGGAGACTGTGGTAACGCATAGAATTCACCATCATGTACACGACTTGGTACTAAATAGTCACGAGCTCCTTCTGGTGTACTCTTCGTTAAAATTGGTGTTTCCACTTCTAAGAACTCTTCTGTGTCTAAGAAGTTACGAATTGTTTTCGTTACGTCGTGACGCATTTTGAATGTGTTAAACATTGCAGGACGACGTAAGTCTAAATAACGATATTTTAAACGCACATCTTCTGATGCATCTGTATCATCAGCAATAATGATTGGCGTTGTTTTTGCTGCATTTAATACGTTTACTTTCGTTGCTTGTACTTCAATACGACCCGTTGCCATATTGTCATTAATTGCGCCTTCACCACGCTCAACAACTGTACCTTCTACGTGCAATACGTATTCACTACGAATAGTTTCTGCTATTTCTAACGCTTCTTTTGATGTTTCTGGGTTAAATACAACTTGCACGATACCTGTACGGTCACGTAAGTCGATAAAGATTAATCCACCTAAATCACGGCGTTTTTGTACCCAACCTTTTAATTGAACTGTTTGTCCAACTGCTTCTACTGTTACTTTTCCACATGCATGTGTTCTTTCAGCCACTGTAAGTTCCCCCTATATTAATTTCTCTGCTACGTATGAAGCAAATACATCTAATGCTACTTCTTCTTGTTCGCCTGTCGCCATATCTTTTAAGTTAATGATGCCTTTATCTAGCTCATCTTCCCCTAATACAGCTACAAATTTCGCCTTTAGACGATCTGCTGATTTAAATTGTGCTTTCATTTTACGGTCTAAATAATCTTTTTCAACTGATAATCCAGCTTTACGAAGATCAAACGCAATTTTCGCAGCATGGTCTTTCGCTTTTTCACCAAGCGCTACAACATAACAATCAATACTATGTTCAATTGGTAATTCTATGTTTTCAGCTTTTAGCGCCATAATTAAACGTTCGATACTCATCGCAAAACCGATACCTGGCATTTCTGGCCCACCGATTTCTTGTACAAGCCCGTTATAACGGCCACCGCCGCTTAATGTAGTGATAGCACCGAAACCTTCTGCCTCACTCATAATTTCAAAAACAGTGTGTTGGTAGTAGTCTAAACCACGTACTAAGTTCGGATCTTTTTCAAATGGAACATCCATCATCGTTAATAGTTCTTGAACTTTGTCGTAGTATACTGCTGAATCTTCGTTTAAGTATTCTGTAATAGATGGTGCTGTTCCCATTAATTCATGGTTACGGTCCTTCTTACAATCTAAAATACGAAGAGGATTCTTTTCTAAACGAGATTGGCAGTCAGAACAGAACTCACCGATACGTGGCTCGAAGTGTGCGATTAACGCATCACGGTGCGCTTGACGGCTCGCCGCATCACCTAAGCTGTTTAATACAACTTTAATATTTTTTAAGCCCATGCCGCGGTAAAACTCTACAGCAAGTGCAATTACTTCTGCATCAATCGCAGGATCGTTACTACCGATTGCTTCAATACCGAATTGTACGAATTGACGATAGCGACCTGCTTGTGGTCTTTCGTAACGGAACATTTGACCAATATAGTATAATTTCGTTGGTTGTGTTGCATCACCGAACATTTTGTTTTCAACGTAAGAACGTACAACAGGTGCAGTACCTTCTGGACGTAATGTTAAACTGCGCTCTCCACGATCTTGGAATGAGTACATTTCTTTTTGTACGATATCTGTCGTATCACCAACACCACGTAAAAATAGCTCAGTGTGTTCAAAAATTGGTGTACGAATTTCTTTATAGTTGTAACGACGGCAAATTTCGCGTGCTTGCCCTTCGATATACTGCCATAACTCAACGCTACCTGGAAGAATATCTTGCGTTCCGCGTGGGATTTGAATAGACATATTCAGTTCCTCCTCAAATTGTTTTAATCTTAATAAAAATAAAAAAACTCCCGCCTCTACTGTTTGAACAGTAGGGACGAGAGTATTATACCCGTGGTGCCACCCTAATTGAAGCACGTATGCTTCCACTTTTTTAATAACGCTTAAATGTGCGTTCATCCCTACTAAGCATATATGCCGTTCAAGTTGAAACCTCTAGAGTGTCATTCAATCAGTCATCATGCAGAAATGTTTTCAGCCTAAGACATTTCTTCTCTTTCCATGTGTGTCTCATTTACTCTTCTCTATCAACGGTTATATTCATATGTAAATATAAAATTACTATACGTTTGTTGAGTAGGATTGTCAAGTACTCTAAGAGCGTTCAATCTGCTTCTTTAGACGCTTTACATCTTGAAGAGAAATCCCAAACTCAGAAGCAAGTTCCATTGAAGTATTGTTTTGCTCTTTTGAAATAAAATCATGAAAATTTACGTTAAACAGTTGATTTGCACCATTTGTAACAGAATGTCCTTTTTCATTCATACGCATACGTATATCCCTCACATTCAATATAGATGTTTTACTTTTTATTGTTCCATATTGATGAAAGAGTTATACATAACTGAAACAGCTATTGATTCCAAATAAAGTAAAACTTTAATGAATAAGGGTTTTGTCCATCGCCACTCATTATTAACCCTCACTAATCAGGCTTCGACGGGCAGTGGATCTCCCACAAATAGCGAGATAAATGAACAAAACATACAACAATGTATAAAAAAGAGGGGATTATGTAATCCCCTCTTTTTTAAGCAACACTATTTACTATCCACAATTAAGGTCACCGGACCATCATTGATTAAAGAAACATCCATCATTGCTCCGAACTTCCCTGTTTCTACATGCAATCCTTGCTTACGAACTTCCTCATTAAAGAAATCATATAAACGCTCTGCATAATCAGGTTTGGCAGCATCCATAAAGTTGGGACGTCTTCCCTTGCGGCAATCTCCGTATAATGTGAATTGCGAAATTGATAGAACTTGTCCTTCTACATCAAGTACAGAATGGTTCATCTTTCCACTCTCATCTTCAAAAATACGTAAGTTCGCAATTTTTTCTGCAATGTAAGTTGCATCTTTTTCTGTATCTTCATGCGTAATGCCAACTAGTAATGTTAAACCGAACGGAATTTGTCCTACGATCTCACCGTCTACTGTGACAGACGCTTCTTTTGATCGCTGTAAAACAACTCTCATCTTTTCTACACTCCCTATTAATGCATCATGCGTCGTACTGCATAAATTTCTGGGACACGTTTAATGCGTTCTACTACTTTTTTCAAGTGCTGTAAGTTACGAATAGAGATTGACATATTAATTGTCGCCATCTTATTACGGTCACTTCTACCAGAAACTGCCGAAATGTACGTTTTCGTCTCTGTAACAGCTTGTAATACTTCATTTAATAAGCCACGGCGATCGTAACCTGAAATTTCAATATCAACGTTATACTCAATTTCTTTTTCAGGACTACCTTCCCACTCTACTTCCAATAAACGTTCTATAGCTTCTTCTGTATGAACATTTACACAATCACGGCGGTGAATCGATACACCTCGGCCTTTCGTAATATACCCAACGATATCATCACCTGGAACCGGGTTACAGCATTTTGATAAACGAATTAATAAATTATCCGCACCACTTACTTTAACACCAGAATCCCATTTTCGAATTTTCATCGGTTTACGAACTTCTTTAACTTCAACGATTTCTTCTTCTTCACGTTGCTTACGGAATTTGTCCGTTAGTCGCGTAACAATTTGCGACGCTGTAATCCCGCTATATCCAACTGCTGCAAACATATCTTCTTCATTTGCAAAGTTGAATTTTTCAGCAACACGTTTTAAATTGTCCGGAGCTAACACTTCTTTCATCTCATACTCTAGGCTACGCACTTCTTTCTCAACAAGTTCACGGCCTTTTTCAATATTTTCATCTCTACGTTGCTTCTTAAAGAATTGACGTATTTTGTTTTTTGCATGAGATGTTTGAGCAAGTTTCACCCAGTCTTGACTTGGCCCATACGAATGTTTCGATGTTAAAATTTCAATGATGTCACCTGTTTTTAATTTATAATCAAGCGTCACCATTTTCCCGTTTACTTTTGCACCAATTGTTTTATTTCCAATCTCCGAATGGACACGATACGAAAAGTCAATCGGAACAGATCCAAGTGGCAATTCCATTACGTCGCCTTTCGGTGTAAAGACGAATACCATGTCAGAGAATAAATCAATTTTTAATGACTCCATAAACTCTTCTGCATTAGAAGCTTCATTTTGCCATTCTAATATTTGACGGAACCATGTAAGTTTCTTCTCTAATGTACCTGTTGTTTCTGCTGTTTTTCCTTCTTTATACGCCCAGTGCGCCGCGATCCCGAATTCTGCAATCTCATGCATTTCTTTCGTACGAATTTGCACTTCAAGCGGATCACCTTTCGGCCCAATTACAGTCGTATGAAGAGATTGATATAGATTTGCTTTCGGCATTGCAATATAATCTTTAAAACGACCTGGCATTGGCTTCCAGCACGTATGAATAATTCCAAGCACCGCATAACAATCTTTAATACTATTTACTACGACACGTACAGCTAGTAAATCGTAAATTTCATTGAACTGTTTATTTTGCAGTGCCATTTTACGATAAATACTGTAAATATGTTTTGGTCTTCCAGAAATCTCTGGTTGAATTGAAACCTCTTTTAATTTCTCACGAATACCAGTCATTACTTCATCTAAATACTCTTCACGCTCTGCACGTTTACGCTTCATTAAATTTACAATACGATAATATTGTTGCGGATTTAAATAGCGAAGTGACGTATCCTCTAACTCCCATTTAATAGTACTAATTCCGAGTCTATGTGCTAAAGGTGCAAAGATTTCTAACGTTTCATTTGCAATGCGACGCTGCTTCTCTTGAGGCAAATGTTTCAATGTACGCATGTTATGAAGACGATCAGCTAGTTTAATTAAAATAACTCGAATATCTTGAGCCATTGCGATAAACATTTTGCGATGGTTTTCTGCTTGTTGTTGCTCATGAGATTTATATTTAATCTTTCCGAGCTTTGTTACACCATCGACAAGCATAGCAATTTCTTTATTAAATTCCCGTTCAATATCTTCTAATGTAATTTCTGTATCTTCCACTACATCATGCAAGAAACCTGCTGATACTGTAGCTGGATCCATGTGTAAATCAACTAAAATACCTGCAACTTGAATTGGATGAATAATGTACGGTTCACCCGATTTTCTGTATTGTTCGCTATGCGCATCACGTGCATATTCATAGGCACGTGCCACTAGCTCAATATCTTCATCTGCTAAATATTGACTTGCTTTCTCGAGTACCTGTTCAGCTGTTAGTACCTGCTCATTTGCCATCGAATCACCTTTTATTGAAAATTGACTTTATCTTAATTAAGTAGAATAAATTATATTCTATCATTATAACCTAATGATTGTGAATTGTGAAAAGGAAAAGATTTTACTGACATTTCACCTTATTTTTTTGTGCAATTATACAAAAGTACCCGCTCCTCTCCAAGAGATTCACGGGTACTTTTTATCACCGTAGTTTTACCTATATAGTGATTAGTATTTTTCTAATACTAATACATCGTAACCATCTAACATTTTACGACCATCTAAGTAAGTAAGCTCTACTAAGAATGCAATTCCTGCTACAACTCCGCCAAGTTCTTCAACTAGCTTAATTGTCGCTTCAATTGTTCCACCTGTAGCTAATAGATCATCTGTAATCAATACGCGTTGACCTGGCTTAATTGCATCTTTATGGATTGTTAAAACATCTTTACCATATTCTTTACCGTAGTCAACTGTAATTACTTCACGTGGTAATTTCCCTAATTTACGAACTGGTGCAAAACCTACTTCTAACGCATAAGAAACTGGGCAACCGATAATAAAGCCACGTGCTTCTGGCCCTACTACAACGTCAATGTCTCTTTTCTTTGCATACTCAACGATTGCATCTGTTGCTGCTTTGTATGCTTTACCGTCGTTCATTAACGGTGTAATGTCTTTAAATACAATACCTTCTTTTGGATAATCCGGTACAATTGCGATATGTTGCTTGAAATCCATATTTCTGAATCCTCCTCAGATCTAAAAGGTTTGTAAATACAAATCCTTTACCCTAACTGTTCTACTTCTTTATGATTACGAATCGTTTCAAACCATGTATATAGTTGCTGATATGTGCTATAAACCAATTCTTTTTCTAATTGTAAGTGGTTCATTTTCTCACGATATGTGTTCGATTCAATTAAATCACGCTTTTGTTTTTTGTCTGCCATAAAAATGACGCCATCTTTTATTGTAACAAATTCTAACTCAAAAAACACCTGTGTCATGAAATTTACTGTATCTTTTGACCAACCTTTATGTCGACATAGTTGTTCTCCATATTGTCTTAAAGAAAATGGTGCTTTTTGGCTCAAGAACGAATAGTACCATTTAAAATGTTCCCTCGTTGGAACAGTACTAAATAAATGATTATTCTCTTGATAAAATAGCGTATAAATTCGCGACGGGAACCCCACTTTAAATAAATCTCGTAATTCCTCTGTTCCTTTTGGCAAATCAAGTAACACGATGTATTGATCGTCTAAATGAGTTACTTCTGATGCATGCATCATATGCTCTTTATAGTCTTCTAGAGAAAACTTATTCAATACCTCTTCAGAAAAATACACCATCGTTATTTTTTCTTTCGGAAGTTCTGCTACATTCGCTTCTACGTTACGCATACTACGCCAATCAAATAATTGCCACGCCTCTACAGCAATATCTTGTACCATTAATTGCGGCTTCTTAAAATTATTCCATTCATTGATAGATGCTTCCCCTATTACAGATACCTTTGCAACTGGAGAAATTTCTTTTGCATACGCACCAAAACCAAATCCGATTGTATCCAGTGTCGCTTGTCCATCGCGAAGAGCCATTTTCAAATGAGAGCCATCTGATCCGATTGCACGAATACTTTCTAGCTCTGCATCCTTCACTGCAATACGTGGTTTTGGATTTCCAACACCAAATGGCGCTAACTTTTGCATGTCTTCAATTGCTGCCAGTGTTACATCCTCCACTTTACAAAAGACATCAACAGCTGTAATTGGAATAAAATCTTCTTCTGTTAAAATTACCTCTGCTTGTTCATTTAAGCGGCGGCGTAATTCATCTACATCATTCATATGTAGCGTCATTCCCGCTGCCATCGGATGCCCTCCGAAGTGTGGCAATAACTCTCTACAATCTGACAAATTTGCAAACAAATCAAATCCTGCAATACTACGTGCTGAACCTTTTGCTGTTTCTTTTACAGGATCAATGCATAATACAATCGTTGGACGATAAAAACGTTCAACTAATTTAGATGCGACAATTCCAATTACACCTGGATTCCAGCCTTCTTTTGCCAGTAATAGTACTTTATTGTCTTCTGGCGGGAAATTATTTTCCACTTCAGCGATAGCTTCTTCTGTAATTTGCTTTACAATATCTTTTCGCAGTTTGTTCAGCTCATCAATTTCTTCAGCCAACTCTTTCGCTTCTTCTGGATCATCTGATAATAAAAGATGTACAGCCGGCGTAGCATCTTCTAAACGTCCAACTGCATTAATACGCGGAGCGAGTGAGAAGCCAATACTCTCTTCTGTAATTTCACTTTGCGAAACGTTAGCAACTTTAAATAGCGCCTTTAGTCCGATATTTTTCGTCATGCGCATATGTTTTAAACCGCGCTTCACTAGCAATCTATTCTCACCATGAAGTGACACTAAATCGGCTACTGTACCAATTACTGCAATTTCTAATAAATGTTCTGGTACACGACCTAGTAGTGCATGTGCAACTTTAAATGCAACACCTACACCAGCTAAATAGTGAAACGGATATACACCGCCATCTAATTTCGGATGAATAATCGCAAGTGCTTCTGGCAATTCTGGTGGTGGCTCATGGTGATCTGTAATAATAAGATCTATTCCAAGCTCCTTCGCTACCTTCGCTTCATGTACTGCTGCGATACCAGTATCGACAGTAATAATTAGTGAGAATCCTGCGCTATGCGCCCAACGAAATGCTTCTTCGTTTGGTCCATAACCTTCTGTGAAACGGTTTGGGATATAAAATTCTACATTTGCACCTAATTCTTGCAAAGCAAGATATAACACAGTCGTACTACTTACTCCGTCCGCATCGTAGTCACCAAATATTAATATTTGCTCTCCATTTTGAATCGCCTTATTGACACGTTCTACCGTTCTATCCATTCCTTCTAATAAAAATGGATCATGAAATTCTTGATTTTCTGTATTTAAAAAATCTAAAATCTTATCTTCTGTATCTAGTCCTCTACCGAGGAATAACGAAACGACAAGTGGTGATAATTTTAATTTACTTGCTAATTCACTCACTCGCTCGTCATTATATTCTTTTTCTTTCCAACGCGTCTTCGGTTGTAACACGAAATCACCCCTTAACCTGTTCATTATACAAGACAGATTAAGGGGTGACAATATAATGCAAACTACGCTGCAATATCTATATACTAAAATGTTAATAATGTTTAATTTGGAGAATACGGATTTATATGTACAAACACATTTTGTACGTTATCTTGTTCCATAAGCGTTTCTTTCACATGCTTTCCAATGCGGTGCCCTTCTTCTACAGTAATGTATGGATCTACAGAAACTTTAATATCGACAATAACGTAATGACCATGCTCCCTTGCATATAAAGAACCGATTTTTTTCACACCATCTATTTGAAGTACTGCTTCTCTAAGCGGAACAACATCTTCCTCATGAAGAACATGATCAAGCGTTGCATGAATTGCTTCTGCCCCAATACTCCATGCCATTTTTGCAACAAGAAGTGAAACAAATAATCCTGCAATTGGATCGGCATATACAAGCCAATCTAACCCGAGCTTACCACCAATAATCGCTGCACAAATACCGATTAAAGCTGCAATTGAAGAAAATACATCCGAACGATGTTCATATGCATTTGCAATAATTGCATCACTATTTACCCTCTTCCCTAATCGGAATTTATATTGAAACATTCCTTCTTTCACGATAATTGAAAGAACAACAGCAAAAATCGTAATTCCCTTCGGTGGTTCTAGTTCCTGCGAAAAAGCTTTTATAGACGAAATCGCTATCTCGATTCCCACAATAAATAATAATACTGCAACAATAATCGCTGAAATCGATTCCGCTTTACCATGACCATACGGGTGATCTTCATCGGGCGGTTGCTTCGCTGCTCGCAATCCAAACAATACAGCTAGTGAACCAATTACATCTGATGCAGAATGCACGGCATCCGCTAATAGCGCTTTACTGTTCCCAATATAACCAATTACCGCCTTTACAATCGCTAATATAATATTACCAACGATCCCGACAATAGCACCAAACTCGGCCTGTTTAAAACGTTCATCTTTTTCCATAATTAAAATCCCTTCTTTTCTTAACCTATCTTTTTATTGTAACAAAAACAGCGATAACAACACCAGTTTTTCCCATATCCCTTCTGTTAAAAAGTTGCTATCTTATTGTATCCACAAACGAAAAAAGAGATGCCTCATAAAGAGACATCATCTTTTTTATACTTGCGGTTCAGATTCTACTTTCTCAACCTTTTTCTTATTTTTGCCCTTTTTCAAACGACGGTTTTCAAGCATTAACCAAATTTGAGAAGCAACGAAAACAGAAGAGTACGTACCTACAACTAATCCGACAAGTAACGCAAACGAGAAGTTACGTAGTGACTCACTACCGAAGATAAGTAACGCAATTACCGGGAATAACACTGTTAATACGGTGTTAATCGAACGACCAAGCGTTTGACGAATACTTGCATTTACGATTTCTTCTAAGTCTTTTATATCGCGAACTCGTTTTTTCTGTTTGTATAATTCACGGTTTCTATCAAATGTAACAATTGAATCATTAATAGAATAACCGATGATTGTTAATACCGCAGCGATAAACGTTAAGTCTACCTCTAATTGGAAAATACTAAATATAACAACCATAACGAATGCATCATGTAATAATGCAAGTACTGCAGATAATGCGTACGTAAATCTGAATCGAATACTTACGTATAAAATGATAACCGCAGAAGCAATTAATACTGCGATAAATGCATTTCGTGCAATTTCTTTACCAATTGTCGGTGAAACTGTACTTACATTTGGATCTGTACCATATTTATCATGGAAGAATGTTTTTGTTTTCGCAATTTCATCTTTTGATAGCACACCTAATGTACGAACCGCGAATCCTTTATTGTCATCTCCAGTCGGTACAATATTTTCTTCCTTCACATCAATTTTCAATTCTTTAAAATCTTTATTAACATCAGACACAGTAAGTGCTTGTTTTGATTGCAAGTCGATCCGTGTACCACTCGCAAAGTCAATACCTAGGTTCAATTTGAAAATTGGCAGTATAATTGCACCTGCAATTACAACTACAATCGAGAAAACAAGGAATTTATGACCGATATTTACGAAGTTAATACGATCAAATCTTGTCGGTGGATGTACTACACCCTTTGTTAACGGAATAATATCCTTTTGTTTCACACCAAAGTATCCTGGCTTTTTATCGAAGTAACGGCTCTTTACAAGTAAACCTAGTAAGAAACGAGTACCGAATACGTTCGTAACGAAACCAACTAAAATACTTACGATTAAACTTGTTGCGAATCCTTTTACAGAGCTATTACCATAAACGAATAATACACCAGCCGCTGCAAGAGTCGTAACGTTTGCATCTAAAATTGTTGCTAATGAACGATGATTACCAGCACGGAATGCTGACATCATTGACTTACCAATTTTCAGCTCTTCTTTCAGTCTCTCGTACGTAATAATATTCGCATCAACTGCGATACCTACCCCGAGCACTAATGCCGCAATACCTGGTAATGTCAGAACCGCATGCATCCAGTTAAATACGAGTAGCGTAACAAAAATGTATAGACCTAACATAATAACCGCTACAATTCCTGGTAAACGGTAGTATACAAGCATAAATAAGAAAATAAGAGCGATACCAATCGCACTAGCGAAAATCGTTTGCTCTAACGCTTGTTGACCAAATTTCGCTCCAACTGATGTTGAATACATTTCTTTTAAATCAACAGGAAGTGCACCTGCATTTAATAAAGATGAAAGTTGTTTCGCACTTTCAACTGTGAAGTTTCCACCTACGATAGATACTTCAGCTTGATTAAACACTTGGCTTACTGTTGCTGCTGATAAGAACTTCGGATTCGGTTTTGCAGACTCTGCTTTATACGAATCTTTTCCTTCTTCAAAGTCAAGCCAAATTACCATTAAATTCGTTGGTGGTGGCATTTTTGAAATTTTTTCAGTTACTTCACGGAATCTATCAGCGCTTTTTAGTGTAAGACCTACGCTCGCACGGCCTTGCTCATCAAATGTTTGTTTCGCTCCGCCGCCTTTTAAATCCGTTCCGTCCATAAGAAGGTTGTCATCTACATCACGGAATGTTAATTTCGCTTGTGTTGATAACATTTCACGTGCTTTTTGCTGGTCTTGTACACCAGCAAGCTGTACGCGAATTCGATCTTGTCCTTCAATTTGAATGTTCGGCTCACTTACACCGAGAACATTGACACGATTTTCAAGAGCACCTACTGTACTTACAAGTGCCTCTCGGTCGATTTTATCACCTTTTTTGGCTGGTTTTACTTCATACAGAATTTCAAAACCACCGCGAAGGTCTAGTCCTAGACTAATTCCTTTTGCTATGTCTTTTCCTGCCGCACCAATTACTCCACCGATTAATAAAACGATGAGGAAAAAGGCGGCAATTCTCGTACCACGCTTTGCCATATGTACCCTCTTTCTGCTACTAACACTTTAAATAAATCTCTTACGATTCACTTTTACACGTATGCATACGCCTAGTTAGTAGACTTCCTTTCTATAATTTTGCTAGTTCATCACTAGCTGTGTCGGTACGTTTTTCACAATACCTACACTTTCATTATTTATTTTTTCTCTTCACTACCCCCTTTATATATAATCTTAGACATAATTATTTCCTCATTATCAATACCTATCATTATACTGCAAAAGGAAGAACAAACCAATTGCAGTCGGTTATTTATTTTCATATTCATCAAATGACCAAAGTGGCGCTTGATATGCTTCTACAGTTAAATAATTCATATATTCATTAGTACTTACTCTTAATACATCATTTACTAATTCATATAATCTAACATCACCGTTTATATTTTTCCACTTCTTCACTTTAAGAAACTTCCAAATATCATCATCTGTTACTCGGTCATAACCGAACATGTGAAACTCTTCTACTTTGCTTTCTAAAACGACTTGTAACTGTCCGCGGTATGATTCTACCAAAGCCTCTTTTTCTAACATACATAAACATCTCCTTCTTATTTCAGCACGAAAAGTCGCTTTTAATCCCGCTCTAATGGACAGCAATAACTACTTTCAAGAGTACTCTCATACTTCACTCTCTTAAATGCTTGTCATTCTTGTCTCATACGTGCATATAAATTATTGTAAATCATTCCACTGATTTTGAGAAGGTAGGAGAAGACCATGACGAGACAAAGCTTTTTAAAAGGCGCATTTATTTTAATGATAGCCGGCTTTATTACCAAAATCCTTGGATTTATTAACCGGATTGTAATGGCACGTATTTTAGGGGAAGAAGGTGTTGGCCTTTATATGATGGCCGTTCCTACATTCATTCTAGCAATTACATTAACACAAATCGGCCTTCCTGTCGCAATCGCAAAATTTGTAGCAGAAGCGGAAGCTGTGAACGATAAACAAAGAGTTAAAAAAATATTAACAGTATCCTTAGCTGTTACATCCGTTATTAGTATCATTTTAACAATCGGAATTATGCTCCTCACACCTATTTTAGCAAAAACATTATTAACTGATGAACGAACGTACTATCCATTAATGGCCATTTTACCTGTCGTTCCTGTTATTGCTGTTTCTTCTGTTTTACGCGGTTATTTCCAAGGGAAACAAAATATGAAACCTAGCGCTTATGCTCAAGTTATAGAACAAGTTGTCCGCATTACAATTATCGCTATATGCATTCAGTTATTTTTACCTTACGGCGTAGAATATGCTGCAGCTGGCGCTATGTTATCAGCCGTTCTCGGTGAAGTTGCATCGTTATTATTTTTACTCACTTTATTCCAGCGCGAAAAACATTTATCTATACGCTCTGGATTTTTCACTACTGTAAAGGAGAGCAAAGGTATATTTTATTCTCTTATGGATATTGCCCTTCCAACTACAGGAAGTCGTTTAATCGGTTCCGTTTCATATTTTTTTGAACCTATCGTTGTAATGCAAAGCTTAGCGATTGCCGGAGTTGCTGCCTCTGTCGCAACCCAGCAATACGGTATATTAAACGGTTATGCATTCCCACTTCTATCACTGCCAGCCTTTATTACATACGCTCTTTCTACAGCACTCGTTCCATCTATTAGTGAAGCGATGGCTAAAAGACAGCATAAATTAGTGGAACACCGCCTACAACAAGCTCTTCGAATCTCATTAATTACTGGTGGGTGGTCAGTCGTTATATTATACGTATTCGCTTCTCCTATTTTAACTCTTATGTATGGATCGGATAGTGCAACAGCATTTATCCAGCTTCTTGCACCTTGCTTTTTATTTCATTACTTTCAAAGTCCACTTACCTCTGTTTTACAAGCTTTAAACTTAGCAAGAGCTGCAATGATGAATACATTTATTGGCGCCATCGTGAAATTAATCCTTATTTTTGTACTAGCTTCAAGGCCAGATTTTCAAATGATGGGGGTTGCACTCGCTATCGCTGCAAATATAGTGACGGTAACATTCCTTCATTACGCTACTGTTTTAAAGAAAATTACATTTACCATTTATGCAAAAGACTACATTTTCGGCGGACTTGCCATCGGTATTGCAGGTGCTTTCGGTTTTTACCTTCATAAATATATGATTTTCTCTCATTCACTTGGCGTACAAACATTATGGGAAATCACTTTAACAACAATCGTTTATATTACCCTCCTCTTCACTTTCAAACTCATTCGAAAAGAAGAGTTAAGTCGACTTCCAATCATTCGAAAACTTTCATTTTTGAAGTAAACGGGCTTACTATTTCATATAGTAAGCCTCTAGTTTTCTTTCAAATCAACAAAAAATTGTCCGTTTTGAAAGCTGCAGTATAAAATTTGTGCGATATCGTTATAACCTAAGTTTTTTAATTTACCAATAAGCCATTCGTCTGTATGTTCAATCATTTGTAAATGATTCAATTGAATTTCTCCATCAATAATAAGAGGAAGAGTAAACTGCAATGTATCCTGTTTACCTTTTTGTTTTTGAAAGACAGATAACTTCCCAGATGGTTCTAAAATAGCGTATTCTACATCTCGGATATCTCCAACTCCTTGCTCCCTTAATTGCATCAATAAATCATCTATATTATAACGCTGATTTCTCATCTTCTTTTCATCAATTTTCCCCGCATTTACAAGAATAGCCGGCTCACCTTCTATTAAATGCCGAAATCGTTGAAACTTTAATGAAATGACTGACAAAATAATCTGTATACACATAAGAAAAGTCATCGGAACTAATTGGTGCCAAAGTGATTTATCGGTATTTTCAATTGCGACTACAGCCATTTCCCCAAGCATAATGAATACAACTAAATCTAATACACTTAACTCTCCAATTTCACGTTTACCCATAAGACGAAAAATAATTAATATGATGATATACAAAAGTATCGTCCGGCCAATGATTGATACCCATTCCATTTCTACATCTCCTTTTTTACGTATAGACTCCCCTATAAAAAATAAACTAGTCTAACTTGGGCAAAAAGAAAATATGCTTGTATTAAAAAGGGGGAATGTATAAATGGATGGAACGAAAAAATTATCAACCGCAATCGGCTTTGGTATCATTACCTTATTAATTTTTGCATCAATTATTAGCATGGTTATGGCTCTTTTATTAAAGTTTACAGATATGACTGAAGAGACATTAGCCGTTACTATTTTTATACTAGCTCTTTTATCTATGCTTATATCCGGATTTACTGCCGGCAAAAAAGCACAAGGGAAAGGTTGGCTAGTAGGTTTCACAACAGGTCTTACATTCGCTATACTTGTTTTTCTAGTTAACTATTTAGGCTTCTCTCAAACTTTATCGAACTCCCAGTTACTTTATCAATTAGCATTAATGGGCGCGAGTACACTCGGTGGTATTTTCGGGGTAAATATGTCAAAACAAAATAACTAAAAAAGGCCCTGCACATTTCATGCAGGGCCTTTCTCATTAGTTTTTCACAACTTCACGAATCGCATTACGATCGAAAGTTAAGTGTGAACCACCAGATTTAATAACGATTTTCGTCTCATCTACTGATTCGATTGTACCGTGTAAACCACCGATTGTTACGATAGCATCACCTTTTGCTAACTCATTTTGCATTTGAGCAACTGCTTTTTGACGCTTTTGTTGCGGGCGAATTAATAAGAAATAGAAAATCGCAAACATCGCAACGATCATAACGATATTCATCATACCTGGATTCATCTTTTGTTCCTCCTTTTAAATTATGTATTAGAAGTTTTTAGCATTCGGTTTATTAAAGCCATACTGTTCAAAGAATTCTTCGCGGAAATCGCCAAGACGGTCTTCACGAATAGCTTGTCTCACCTGCTCCATTAAGTTTAACAGAAAATGAAGGTTGTGATAAGACGTTAAACGAATTCCAAACGTTTCATCACATTTCATTAAGTGACGAATGTACGCACGAGAGTAATTTTTACATGTATAGCAATCACAGTTTGGATCAAGTGGACCGAAGTCTCTTGCGAATTTTGCATTTTTTACAACTAGACGACCTTCACTTGTCATACATGTACCATTTCGAGCGATACGAGTTGGAAGTACGCAGTCAAACATATCAACTCCGCGAATTGCACCATCAATTAATGAGTCAGGAGAACCCACTCCCATTAAGTAACGTGGCTTATTATCTGGAAGAAGTGGTGTTGTAAACTCAAGTACACGGTTCATAATATCTTTCGGTTCCCCAACAGATAAACCACCTATAGCATAACCAGGGAAGTCCATTGAAACAAGGTCTTTCGCACTTTGACGACGAAGCTCTTCGAACTCTCCACCCTGTACGATACCGAATAAACCTTGATCTTGTGGACGTTCATGTGCTTTTAAGCAACGTTCTGCCCAGCGGCTTGTACGTTCTACAGATTTCTTCATATATTCAAAAGTAGCTGGGAATGGTGGACACTCATCAAATGCCATCATAATATCTGAACCTAATGCATTTTGAATTTCCATCGCTTTTTCTGGTGATAAGAATAATTTATCTCCATTTAAGTGATTACGGAAGTGAACGCCTTCCTCTTCAATGCGACGGAAGTCACTTAAACTAAATACTTGGAAACCACCAGAATCAGTTAAAATCGCACGGTCCCAGTTCATAAATTTATGCAAACCACCTGCTTCACGAACAATTTCGTGACCTGGACGTAGCCATAAATGATATGTATTACTTAAAATAATACCAGAATCCATTGCTTTTAATTCTTCTGGTGACATTGTCTTAACTGTTGCAAGTGTACCAACTGGCATAAATGTTGGTGTATCAAATGAACCGTGCGGCGTATGTACACGTCCTAAACGGGCACCCGTTTGTTTACAAGTTTTAATAAATTCATAACGAATTGCTGTCATAATTTACTCCTTTTATTTGTTTCCCATTTTAGCGTGAGATGCAACGAACATTGCATCACCGAAGCTAAAGAAACGATATTTTTCTTTTACTGCTTCATTATAAGCATGAAGTACATTATCCCTATTTGCAAATGCACTTACAAGCATAATTAATGTTGATTTCGGTAAATGGAAGTTTGTAATTAAACCATCAATTGCTTTAAATTCATAACCTGGGTACATAAAAATATCTGTCCAGCCAGAAGCAGCACAAAGCTTGCCGTCATGATCTGTCGCAATTGTTTCTAACGTACGAGTTGATGTCGTACCTACAGTAATAATACGTCCACCATTCTCTTTTACACGGTTTAATAATGCCGCTGTCTCTTCAGACATATGGTAATATTCTGCGTGCATATGGTGTTCTTCAATCGTATCGGCAGAAACTGGTCTAAATGTTCCAAGTCCTACATGTAGGGTAATGAACGCTAATTGAACACCTTTTTGTTTTAACTTCTCAAGTAACTCTTCTGTAAAGTGAAGTCCTGCAGTCGGTGCTGCTGCTGAGCCAATTTCTTTCGCATATACCGTTTGATAGCGATCGCGATCTTCTAGCGTCTCTTTAATATATGGAGGAAGTGGCATTTCCCCAAGTTCATCTAAAATTTCATAGAAGATGCCGTCATATGAAAATTCAAGATGACGTCCACCTTGATCTGCAGTTCCTGTGCAAGTTGCTTTTAATTTCCCTTCGCCAAAAGAGATAACAGTTCCTTCTTTTACACGTTTCGCTGGCTTAACAAGTGTTTCCCACTTATCGCCTTCTTCTTGCTTTAGAAGAAGTACTTCAATGTGTGCGCCTGTATCTTCTTTCACACCGTGCAAACGAGCAGGCATTACTTTTGTTTCATTTAAAACTAAGCAATCTCCCTCATGTAAGTAAGAAAGAATGTCCGTAAAATGTTTATGCTCAATATCACCTGTTTCACGGTCTAACACCATTAATCTTGATGTTTCACGATCTTCTAATGGGACTTGTGCAATAAGTTCTTCTGGTAAATGAAAATCAAACAGATTTATATCCATAACTATATCCACCTATTTCTTATTTAAATCGATTTATTATATACATAATAAAAGATAATACAATACTTAACACAATACATGTGATGATAGGAAAATAAAAGGTAACGTTTCCTTTTTTCACAAAAATATCGCCTGGAAGTCTTCCTATGAACTTCCAAGCTAATCCAACAATGATAAGTAAGATACCTGCTGTAATAAGCAATTTTGGCATCTCCGTCATACTTTTGGTATCTCCATTCCGAAATGCTCATAAGCAAGTGGTGTTACAATTCGACCCCTTGGCGTTCGTTGTAAAAAGCCAATTTGTAGTAAATACGGCTCATATACATCTTCAATCGTATGGGATTCTTCTCCAATCGTTGCCGAAACTGTTTCTAATCCAACTGGACCACCACGGAATTTCTCAATAATACCAAGCAATAATTTATGATCAATATGATCTAGACCTAATTTATCTACTTGCAGTAGTTCTAACGCCATTTGTGTAATTTCCATTGTAACCGTTCCGTTACCACGAACTTGTGCGAAATCTCGTACACGTCGTAATAAACGATTCGCAATACGAGGTGTACCACGAGCACGTCTTGCAATTTCTAGTGCGGCTAACGAATCAATTTCAACTTCGAATACTTCTGCTGTACGTTCAACAATCTCAGAAAGCTGATCTACTGTGTAATACTCTAATCTTGAAAGTACACCGAAACGGTCACGAAGCGGCGCTGATAATGCCCCCGCACGGGTCGTTGCTCCAACTAATGTAAATGGCGGTAAATCTAAACGTACAGACCGTGCTGATGGCCCTTTTCCAATTACGATATCAAGGCAAAAATCTTCCATCGCAGGATATAACACTTCTTCAATTGACCTATGCAAACGATGAATTTCATCAATAAATAATACATCACCCGGCTGAAGTGCTGTTAATACAGCTGCTAAATCTCCCGGCCTTTCAATTGCTGGACCTGAAGTTGTTCTAACATTTACGCCCATTTCATTAGCAATAATATTGGCAAGCGTCGTTTTACCAAGTCCTGGTGGTCCATATAGAAGCACATGATCTAACGTTTCTTCACGCATTTTCGCTGCTTCAATAAATACCTCTAAATTATGTTTCGCTTTATCTTGGCCAATATACTGACGGAGCGTCTGTGGCCGTAATGAATATTCTAAATCCGAATCTTCATATGCAGATTCCCCTGAAAGGAGACGTTCGTCCATTATACTCACCTCTTACCATTTAGTAAAAGACTAAGTGCCTTTTTAATATACTGATCCGTCGTTAATGATTCTTTTAATAACTCTGGTACAACGCGAGAAACTTCTCGTTCTGCGTATCCAAGTGCGCGCAGAGCTTCCAGCGCCTCATCAAGCTCAGCTGATGAACCTTTCTTCTCATCAAAACGTTCTGTGTCTGAGAATAAATCAACAAATGCATCTGGCACGACATCAGCTAGTTTTCCTTTTAAATCTAAAATCATTTGGCGCGCTGTTTTCTTTCCAACGCCCGGGAACTTCACTAAAAACTTCTCATCTTCATGTTCAATCGCTTGAACGACCTGTCCTGTTTGACCAGAAGCTAAAATTGCAAGTGCACCTTTTGGTCCAATGCCAGACACACCTAACAATTTTGTAAATAATAAACGCTCTTCACGTGTTTTAAACCCGTAAAGTGCCATAATATCTTCTCTCACATAATGATATGTATAGACACGGATTTCTTGCTTACTTCTTTGAAATACATACGGATTTGGCGTGAAAATTTGATAACCAATTCCATTATGGTCAATTACGACATATTCCGGTCCTACATACTCCACGTAACCTGTAACATATTCAAACAAAATACGATCTCTCCCTCTTAAATCATGTATTCCATTTTAACATATTTAATGATAGAAAAGCGAGACTACCCCAACAAATGTTCTCCATTTGAAACTTCTGTTATTTTCCATTGACAGAAAGTATGAAGCACCTTAATATACAGAAGTCGATAATGATTATCAATACTAATTAAAGGGGTTACATCAGGATGAAACAGAAGCTATTTATTTTATTTACTATTATGCTAGTTGTTCTTTCTATCGTTGGCTGTTCTTCTCAAAAAGAAGAATCGAAAGCGAAAGAACAACCGAAAACAAAAGTTGTAAAACACGCTAAGGGGGAAGCTACAATTCCAGTAAATCCAAAGAGAATTGTTGACCTATCTGGATCAACAGAAGAATTATTACTTCTTGGACACAAACCTGTTGGTACAGCAAACACATATAAAGATAAAATCCAAAATCATTTAACAGAAAAATTAGACGGAGTAAAAGCAGTAGGGTGGTACTGGGCACCTAAAGTTGATCTAGAAGCTGTTACTGCATTAAAACCAGACTTAATTATTTTAAATAATCGTCAATTGAAGATCTATGATCAATTAGAAAAGGTTGCACCAACAGTTGTTTTAGAAACAAACTTAGAAGACTGGCGCGGTAAGTTTAAAGAAGTAGGTAAACTATTTGACGAAGAAAAGAAAGCAGACAAATGGATTGCAGACTACGATAAAAAAGCAGACTCTTTATCTAAAAAAATTAAAGAAAAAACAAAAGATGAGAACTTTATGTTCGTCGCAGTTACACCACAAAACTTCCGTGTATACGGTAGCTTCGGATACGGTGACATCATCTTTAATGACTTAAAACTTCCAGCAACAAAAGGTACAGATTTAAAACAAACGATGGCACAAGTATCGCTAGAAGGTCTTGTTGCATTCCAGCCTGACCAAATGTTTATTGTAAACTTTGGCGGCGAAGCTGATAAAGTTTACGAAGACTATAAAAACAGTGCCGTTTGGAAGGACAATAAAGCAGTTAAAAACAATCACGTATATGAAGTATCGAATGAAATCTTCAATACAAAAGCTTTCAATCCAATCGGAAAAGATATGTTAATCGATGAAATCGCAAAACAAATTTTAGATAAAAACAAGTAAGAAAAAAAGCAGCTCACCACGAGCTGCTTTTTTTCTTACTTTGCACTGCGTATTGCTTCATTTTTTCAATCGTCTTCACAAAACCTTCTTTTGATTTAATGCGAATACCACGCTTCAATTTCGCACGCTCATAACTCTCAAGCTTTTTCATATCAATTTGAAAGAAGGAATGAATCGCATTATCACTTTTCGGTACACCTTTGAAAATTTGTAATATCCCTTCCTCTGAAACACCGAAATAACCGCTCGTCTTTAATAATGGAGAAATATCATCAACTTTCTTTTGTAATACGATTTGCACATCATCACGATCAACGAGCTGCCATTCTTTATATTGCTGTAAAAACTTTTCTAAGTCCGCTACTTTTTCTGTAAAGATTTCCTCACTTACTTCTCCATCAACATACATTCGCTCTAATAAAATTGTAACTTCAGGCTCTTTTTCTGTTACTTCTGGTACTGGCCCTTCCGCCTTCACATTCGTTTCATAAACGAAACAAAACATCATAACGAAAGCTTGCATCGCAATCAGTATCCATTTCATTTCCGTTCACCTCTTTTAGGCAAGATCAAACTTTCATTAGTAGTTTTTCCGGAAATGGAGGTTTTATCCATATAAATGACCATATTACATTTCTCTCGAAAATAAAAAAATGCAGATAAAGTTTTATCTTTATCTGCATTAGCATTTGTTTTTATATAAAATGAAAGACGCCTGCAAAGCAGGCGTCTTGATGCGTTTACGGCGAGAGACCAGGCGACCACATTCGCGTGTTTAGCACTTAAGCATATCTCTCGTCTTACGTAAATTAGCTCATCGCTTTGCTAATATAACATTAATAAAGTATAAGTGCAACATGTTTATAAAAATATTTTATTTCCTCTTTTACCCAAACGGAATTTATGTAAATTATAAATTGATAAATGCAATATATATATTACAATTAATATAACAGCGAAATCATAATAAACAGGAGATGGATATTGTGAAAAAAATAAAGGATGAACGTCTCATTCTGAAAACATTAAAAAACGTACGTATTGCCTTTCTTTTTCAATTGCTTGGTATAATTGGCATTTTAAGCTATATCGGATTCACTGAAGGAATGGATCAAATTACGAAATCTCCATTATGGCTATTATTTATGCTTACAAGTATTTTACTTGCTTATTTATAGTTAAGTGTTTCAATCGATGTAGAAGAAGGTGAAAAGGAAATAAACTTAACTCCTTATTACAAGCTTGTCTTACGTTCTCTTATTGTTGGAATTATTATAGCTATTATTTATATCCTTTTCAGTCCAGAGAGACCTTTTTTCCAAGCTATTTTAACAGGTAGTATTTTCTTCATATGCTTTTTAATTTCTTATTCCATTAGTTATTTCATTAAAAAACGTCGTTTACAAGACAACGATGAATAAAGAGGAAGGGCTACCCCTTCCTCTTTTGTTTTGCTATCGCATAGTACCAGTTAAACCGTAACGAATGTCTCGGAACATATTCCCTATATCACGATTAAAATCGTTTGTAACTGTACCATTACGTAGGCGTGTACTCATTGCATCGACACGAGTAAACATGTCATTTCTTACAGAAACATATACATTTCTGTTTCCAACTTCATTTGCAACGGCTTGACGAACTTCGTTTGCAAGTGCCGTTTCATTCGATACTGGATTACGCGGTTTTACCGCAATCGCCACATCGTTTCCATATACAACTGTAGACACGCGGTCTACGTTATTCATACGCTTTACACGATTTGTTATTTTTTCTGCTGTTTTACCATCATTGTTAATGTATGAATTGTTCATTGTAATATTACGTGTTGGATGCGGGTTAGCAATTTGACCGTTGTAATTTACATCGCGGTAATAATTGTTATACCCTGTATCGTTACGACCATTTCTATATGTTACATAATCTGTATAACGATCGTTACGCGTTACATTATCACGGTACTGGTGTGTATCATTATAAGATGTACGCTCGTAATTGTAGTTACGTCCATCCATTGCATTGTTATCTTTTGGTGTACCACATGCAGCTAATGCACTGGTAACTAACAAAGAAGCAGCAATCACTTTTACTTTCGTATTCAATACAAAAACCCCCTCTGTTAGAATGAACTTCTCTTCTGAAAAGCTCCCTCTTATGATGAGTAACAGAGAAGGTTTTTACACTGTTAATATTTCACTGGGGATTTTCTAACATTTGATGTAAATCTTCCATTTTCAGAACGACTCTACATACAAAAAAGGCGGGAATAATCCCGCCTTTTTTAAACTTCCTCTTCGTCCTCTTCTTCTGAAACTGGCTCCCCAAATACATTTGGTGGATCTGGTTGATAATACATCGTTCCTGGCTGTGGCGCATATGCCGATTGAGTTGGTTGATAATATAAAGGATTCGCGTATTGTGGCCCTCCAGGTTGCGGACTATATAGCCTACTCTCTCCTCCGCATCCACAATCTTCCTCTCCTTGCACGAGCGGTGGCATATTATTATCCATTGGCATCATATTTGGATTTGGCATAGACGTATATTGCGGTCCAAACGGTGCTCCTTGCTGATATGGCATTTGATATGGATTTTGTTGTTGATAATACGGATTAGGCGGCATCATAGGCTGTTGGTATGGCATTTGATATGGCATCATATTCGGTGGTTGATTATTATCCATTATCGGCATCATATTTGGCATTTGATTGTTATCCATTATCGGCATCATATTTGGCATTTGATTATTATCCATTATCGGCATCATATTTGGCATTTGATTATTATCCATGATTGGCATCATATTTGGCATTTGATTATTATCCATGATCGGCATCATATTTGGCATTTGGTCGTTATCCATGATTGGCATCGTATTTGGTGGTTGATTATTATCCAACATTGGCATGATGTTTGGTATTGGGTTATTATCCATGATTGGCATCATATTTGGTGGTTGATTATTATCCAACATTGGCATGATATTTGGTGGCTGATTGTTATCCAACATTGGCATGATATTTGGTGGCTGATTGTTATCCAACATTGGCATGATGTTTGGTACTTGAATATTTGGCGGTATTACTTGCGGAATGACTACATTCTCTTTCGATACATTTGGTGACACTATATTTCCTACATTTTCTTTCTTTACTTGTGGTGATACTATGTTTCCTACATTTTCTTTCTTTACTTGTGGTGATACTATGTTTCCTAC
>NZ_LOBC01000018.1 GCF_001583695.1 Bacillus wiedmannii
GTGGTGACCCGTACGGGATTCGAACCCGTGTTACCGCCGTGAAAGGGCGGTGTCTTAACCACTTGACCAACGGGCCAGTATGTATGGCAGAGAAGAAGGGATTCGAACCCTCGCACCGCGTTAGCGATCTACTCCCTTAGCAGGGGAGCCCCTTGAGCCACTTGGGTACTTCTCTGTATGGCTCCGCAGGTAGGACTCGAACCTACGACCGATCGGTTAACAGCCGATAGCTCTACCACTGAGCTACTGCGGAATAATAAAGACAATTTGTATCTTATAAAATTTCTTATCGTAAGTCAAGATGTTTTTTCTCAACATCTTGTACAAACGTGACATGTTTATAATATACTGGATTGCGTTTTCACTGTCAAGATGTTTTCTTTATCAGGTTCAGTTTCCCTTTACACTTTCCGCAGACATATCTTTTTGTATTTATTTGACGTCTTCTTACATATTGAAGCAAACAGCCCATACATTCATACGTATAAACCTTTTTTTCCTTCTCTTCATTAATTATTCGTTTACAGAAGCGTGGCGCATCAACTTCTTTCAACAATTCACGAAAATCTCTATCCCGGTGCTTATAGCCCCTTCCTGTAATATGTAAGTGATAATGACAAAGCTCATGTTTAATGATTCCGACTAACTCTTCTTTCCCATACATTTCGTAATATCGATAATTCAGTTCAATATTGTGTGTATTCAATAGATAACGTCCACCAGTTGTACGCAACCTACTATTGAACATAGCTCTATGTAAAAATGGCGTTCCGAAGTATTGTAGTGATACTTCTTCCACCAGACGCTGTATTTCTTGCTCATCCACTCTCATTCCTCCTAAACTAAAAAATATTTTTACACTTTTCTCCTCCCTTATACATATATTAAATAGTACATATACCCATCCTCATTCAAGAAGCGTGGTTTCTAAAAATATAGCATGAATAGAAATCCACTCACCAACCTCTCATCAATAGTACCTTACATTTTTGAGAGTAGGATTAAACAAGGAGGGATTCCTATGCCTACGTGGCTAAAAAAACAAATGCAACGCGCATATTTTGAAAAAAACCGGTATCAAATTAAATTACTAAATGAATGCTGGTTTTATTATAGCAAAATACATCAAAGCTCATAATCCATTACACGTTTTATCCCATAAAAAAAAGAGCAGTTTCATCTGCTCTCTTCTCTTACTATTCAATCGGCAACATGGATAGTGCAACGCGACCTTTTTTCGTATCAATATCATCTACCCATACCTTGACGATTTGTCCGACAGATACAATATCTAACGGATGCTTCACATACTGTTTGCTTAGTTTAGAAATATGTACTAAACCATCTTGTTTTACACCTACATCAACAAAAGCACCAAAATCAACAACGTTACGAACCGTTCCTTCCAGTTCCATACCACGTTTTAAATCTTCTAATTTCAAAATCCCTTTTTTCAGAAGCGGTTTAGGCAACTCATCCCTCATGTCTCGCTCTGGACTAATGAGCGCATCTATAATATCAACTAATGTTGGCTCCCCAACTCCCGTTTCTTGTGATAACTTAGAAATCTCCACTTCTTCTAAGCTCTTTTGTAATTGCAATTGCCCTACGTCATCTTTTGATAACCCTAGACTCTTCAATAACAACTCAACATTTTTATATTGTTCTGGATGAATACCCGTTCGATCTAACGGATTTGCCCCTTCTAATATACGTAAGAAACCTATGCATTGTTCATATGTCTTCGCACCTAGACGCGGTATTTTCTTTAAGTCTGTTCGTTTTGTAAATTTCCCTTCTTCTTCACGCTTTGCCACAATATTTTTCGCAACAGTTTTCGATAAACCCGAAACATATTGCAATAACGCAACTGAAGCTGTATTTACATTCACACCGACTTGGTTAACTGCCGTCTCTACTACAAATGTTAATGATTCATTCAACCTCTTTTGAGATACATCATGTTGGTATTGTCCAACCCCAACTGATTTAGGATCAATCTTCACAAGTTCAGCAAGTGGATCTTGCAGACGTCTCCCAATAGAAACAGCACTTCTTTCTTCAACCTGTAAATTCGGAAATTCCTCACGAGCTAAATCGGAGGCCGAATACACACTCGCACCAGCTTCGTTCACAATAATATAGAAGACTTCTTGTTTCACATTTTGTAATACATCAACTATAAATTCTTCCGATTCTCTAGAAGCTGTACCATTCCCAATCGCAATCATTTCAACTTGATATTTATCTATAATAGAAAGAACTTTCGTTTTTGCATCTTCATATTTACGAACAGGTGGATGCGGATAAATAACATCAATATATAGAACCTTCCCCGTATCATCTACAACAGCTAATTTACACCCCGTTCTATATGCAGGATCTAAAGCTAACACAACCTTTCCTTTCATTGGAGGTTGTAATAACAAATTACGTAAGTTCTCAGAGAAAATATGTATCGCTTGTTCCTCAGCTGTTTCTGTTAATTCTTTTCGAATCTCTCTTTCAATGGAGGATTGAATTAATCGTTTATAACCATCCTCAATTGCTAACTTTACATAATGTGCACTTTTAGAATCGTTATCACGAATTACTCTCTTATATAAGAAAGTTACTATCTCATCTACTGGTGGAACAACAGAAACTCTCAATATATCTTCTTTCTCACCGCGATTCATCGCTAATACACGATGCGGTACTACTTTCTGCAACGGTTCTTCATAACTGTAATACATTTCATATATATTCTTTTCATCTTTCTCTTCATCTTTTACGGACGAAGACATAACACCTTTTCTAAAAGTAACATTCCGAATCCAACTACGATAAGCTGCTTCATCTGAAACGATTTCTGCAATAATGTCTTGGGCACCTTGTAATGCTTCTTCTGCAGATTGCACTTCTTTCTCTGCGTTAATAAACTCCACTGCCTTCTGATTTGGATCTTCTTTCTTATATAACAATAACCATTCAGCTAACGGCTCTAGTCCTTTTTCTTTTGCAATCGTTGCTTTCGTTCTTCTTTTCTCTTTATATGGACGATATAAATCTTCTACTTCTTGCAACTTTACAGCTTTAACAATTTGCTGACGTAACTCTCCTGTCAGTTTCCCCTTCTCATCAATAAGACGAAGAACCTCTTCTTTCCTATCTTCAAGCTGCATCATATATTGCCATCTCTCTAAAATTGTACGAATTTGCACTTCATCTAAAGAACCTGTCCATTCTTTTCGGTAACGAGCAATAAATGGAACTGTGTTACCTTCTTCTGTTAATTGAATAACATGACGAACTTGCTTTTCGGTAAAGCCTAATTCCTTCACTAACATTTTCATTAACGCTTGTCGATTATCTACCATTTCCATATACAACCGTAACCTCCTCTATAATAAAAAAAAGTTGCCCTGTAAAGAGAGCAACTTAAACTGCCGATTTAAAAATCTATTAGTCCTAAACTAATTTGTAGCGCTTCATCTACACGAATCATCATCACTTCATCTAAGTGAGTGATTTTGTCCGTTAAGCGCTGCTTATCGATTGTTCGAATCTGCTCAAGTAAAATAACAGAATCTCTCTCAAAACCGTACTTTTTCGCATCAATTTCCACATGAGTGGGTAATTTAGCTTTTTGAATCTGTGCAGTAATAGCCGCTACAATCACCGTTGGACTAAAACGATTTCCGATGTCATTTTGAATGACAAGAACCGGACGAACGCCTCCTTGCTCAGAACCAACAACTGGGGAAAGGTCTGCAAAATACACGTCGCCGCGTTTTACAATCAAAATATTACCCCCCGCTAACTAAGCGTTCTACTGTATGAGCTGCTTCATACTCTGCTAAGAAAGCTTCCGATGCAATACCAAGATTAATTTTTCCCATTTCAATGTACCCACGTCGCATTGATTCATGTTGGTAGCGTTTCTTCGTCTTATGTTGACGCAATAACAGTTGTGTTGCCTGGCAAATTAGTTCATGGCGATTCTTATTCTCTTGTTTTCCAATTCCGTCCAATTCCGTTACCATTTGCTTTGGCAACCGAACCACGATTTCAGTAGTTACACTTGATTCGGACACAAAAATACACCTCCACCGTCAACTACACACCCAAATATATATATGACACCTATTGTAATAATACCATTGTATGGAGCCTGTTGCAAAGACTTCCTTATTCCTTGCTTATGTTTTCCAATTCACAAACAAAAAATTCATATTCTTTTATTTTTATCTTATTACAAACAAAAAACGAAAGAGTTTCCCCGCAAAATTCACGTTAAATTATGTTAAAAGTAATGATAAGTAAAAAGCTTCTCATCAAAAATGAGCTTATTTTTAACCAATGAACAGTCCTCTCAAATGACAAGAAGCAAACCATACTACCTTCTATATATTGTTCAAATAATTGATTACTTCTACAACCTTGCCGTGCCGTATGAATATTCTCGGCACTCGGAAGCTTATCGTTGCAATAATTTCATAATTAATAGTCCCAGAATATTCAGCAACCTCAGTAGCACTAATATACTCATCACCTTGTTTTCCAATGAGTGTAACTTTCGTACCAAGCGGCACTTCACAAGGAAGGTGTATCATGAATTGATCCATTGTTACTCGACCTACAATCGGTACCCTTTTACCATTTATAAGCACTTCGAACCCTTGTAATCTTCTAAGCCATCCATCTGCATATCCAATCGCAACAGTTGCAATCCATTCTTCCGTTTTCGTTCGGTAAGTGACGTTATAACTAATCCCATCCCCTTTAATCACCTGTTTAATATGAGCAACTTTCGTATGCAGTGATAGCGCTGGTTCTAATTTAAACGGTAAAAAAGGGCGTATTTCTACAGACGGGGATAACCCATACATCGCAATGCCAATTCGTACTGCATTAAATGTAATCCCTTGAAAACGTAGCGTTGCAGCACTATTAGCTGTATGGACAAACTTAGGATCCACTCCGAACTCTTTCAACCAACTTAACTGCTGCAAAAATGTGTTATATTGCTTATCAAAGTAAGAAGTCTCCACCTCATCCGCTGTTGCAAAATGTGTATAAACTCCTTCTAATTCTAAAAATGGCGCACCTTCTAAACTCTTTAAAAATCCTTTTAATTCTTTTCGTTCGCGTATTCCAATTCTCCCCATACCACTATCGAAATTAATATGGTATTTCATTGTAGATGAACCATCCCAAAGTTTGATCGCTTCATCCACCCATTCTTTTTGAAAAACAGTTAACGCTACATCATTTTCAGCAGCTACATTGACATCACGAGGCGGGGAAGGACCTAACACTAAAATCGGCACAGTAATACCAGCCCTTCGAAGCACTAGAGCTTCATCTAAAAAGGCAACCGCTAACCTTGTCGCCCCTGCTTCTAATGCCGTTTTAGCTACCGGTACATAATCGTGTCCATATGCATTCGCCTTAACTACAGCAAAAATCTCTACATCACTTGGAATGAAATCTTTAATGTGTGTAATATTGTTATAGATCGCATCTAAATCCACTTCCACCCAAGTGTCACGGTAAAATGGTGCTTCTTCCATAAATACACTTCCTTATACACGATATGCGAAGCTTATTCTTTTATATGCTTCTTTTATGAAATCCACCCTTCAAACTAAGAAAAGACGTGGTGCACATATATCACCACGTCTAAGAAGTTTACTTCACTTGCTTCTCTGTAACTGAACGAGCAACCATTAATAGCTCCTTCGGCTCTAAACCTTTAGACACGAGCATATATTCTACTCCGTTATGCGACCACGTTAAAGAATCTTTCGTCAATGCCCCAATTGTAAAGCCAAGATCAACCAATTCTCCGCTCACACTTATCGCTGACGAAGCCTCTGCAACTTTTGCCTTTTCTTGTATCAAAGTAAAGGATTTCTTACTTCCAGTGTATGTGAGTATCGCACGCTTGCCACTGTCTGTCTTCAACTCTTTTTCATCTTTCAAAACCATACCTTGCGGCGTATCACGCGGATACAAAATAGCAAATGGTTTGTCTTCTTTCGCTGTTGTTTGAACATCTACTTGCGCTCTAGACATATTTTGTTTCGTATCAAATGCACCTTTATCAAATTTCGCATCAAATTTCACTTTTGAGAAATCTACTTTCACAAGAACATTTTGATCATTATCCATTAACTTCACCGAAACTGGTGTTAAATCACTTTTCTTCAATGTAATCTCTTGTTTCGGCAACATGTTTTGATGTTGATAGTTTGTTTTTGTTTTAAAAATATAATACTTATCTGTTTTTTCAAAAGTAAGGTTTTTCTTATCCTGCAAAATATCTCTCACAAGGGATTCATATAAATAAGCCTGGCTACTATTTTGCGGCCAATCACTTTGGAAACGGAAACTCTTATTAAGTGCTGGCGTTAATACAAATACCCCTTCTTCATTTCTTAAAATAATTTGGCTTTGATCTTTTTTCGCATTCTGCAAATTCACACGATAAAAAGAAGGTTCCTTATGCCATATTTCTACCTTGTACTCCTGAGGCTCATTCCCTGTTTTAATAGATAATTTTGCTTCAGCTTGATAACTTTTCATCCCTTTTACTTTCGCCTCTAAATCTCTCACAACATCATCTTGTTTCTTTTCCATACAACCCGCCAACACAAAAACGGTTAATAAACCGACAAGAACTAAAAACAGACGCCTTTTCATCACTTCAGCCCCTTTGCCCCTATAAATGAATGGAAGATGTACCTTCCTTATCGCTACATCAAATATATGAGACAAAGATATAAAATATGCAGACTAGCGTGACGAGCTTTCTAAAACAACTTGAGCAACAGCAAATTCCTTACTATGACTAATTGATAAATGAACAATATGCTCTGTACTTGTAACGAGAACCGGCTTACCTCTATCATCATTCCTTACTTCAATATCTAAAAAACTTACTTCTTTTCCAATACCAGTTCCTACCGCTTTTGAATACGCCTCTTTCGCTGCAAATCTTCCAGCTACAAACTCTGTAAGGCGACTTCCCTTCAGCTCCTTAGCAACATTACGTTCACTTTCAGTTAAAATACGCTCCATAAATTTAAGTTTTCCATCTAGCATTTTTTCAATTCGATTCAATTCAATAATATCGATTCCAATCCCTACAATCATTTCAAAATCCCCTTCTTCTATTTAGCTTTCTTTTTTCATATTGTAAGAATAACAGAGAATCTTTCTGATGCAAAAGGAGTGATACTCACAACATGCTAATACCTTCTGCCCGCATTTCCTTACAACCAATCGTCATCACTTTACTTCTCATACAATTAGTCACGATTATGTTAGGCGACTTTCTTCTCTTTCCCATGGCATCCTACAATGAATATATCGCTAAAGGAGAATGGTGGCGTCTCATAACTTCCTTACTTGTACATGTAGACTTACAACATTTCCTTTCTAATAGTATTTGTTTATTTGTGCTTGGCTCTTCTATTGAAAAACAACTAGGGCACTTTTCTTTCATCATTATTTTTTTCCTTTCTGGAATTCTTGGAAATATTTCTTCTTATCTCATTATGCCTCTTGAATATATTCATGCCGGGGCATCTGGTGGTATTTTCGGATTGCTAGGTGCACAATTATTTCTATTGTATAGTCGATATCGTTCTTCCAATCCAAGAGACATTGCTATTTTTTCAATCATAATATGTATATTACTACTATTCACTTTCTTTAATCCCTCCGCTAACCCTATAAGCCATTTAACAGGATTGATTATTGGTGGTATTTGCACTCCTTTATTAACAAAAAAATTCGATGGTGCAGAGCTTATTTAATATAAAAGCTCGCACCATCGACAATTTCTACATCTGTTTGTTTACTTAAATCTCTCATGAGTTGAAATAAAGACTCATCCTTCTTCTTGGCCTCAATCATACAATCAATTTGCGAAACACTTCCCTTTATCTTTTTTAAAAAAGATAAAAAAGTATCTACATCAATAAAGTCCGCATGCGCTCTCGGGTCTTTTCCCTCTCTAGGACTAGAAATATGCATTTTCACTGGTAACAAAGACGATCCCCACGTATGTACAACACGCGCCCAATCTTCATGCCAATCTTCTCGATCATTATTCATCATATGGTGATGCAAATCAAACACGACTGGAATATCTAATTTTTCACCTAAATACAATGTTTCTTCTAAAGAAAAGGTCGTATCATCATTTTCTAATATGACCATCTCTTGGATACTTCTTGGAACACTTGACCAATTTTCTATAAAGCGTTCTAATGCGAGTTCCTTATCTTTATAACCTCCACCCACATGTAATACGCATCGTTGCTTATGTTCAATCCCCATACCTTTTAATAATTTTTTATGCATCTGCAATGTCTTTACAGATTGTTTAAAAATATTCTCTTCAGGTGAATTCAGCACAACGAAATGATCTGGATGAAAATCAATACGCATATTCATTCGAATAGCGTAATCACCTAGTACTTTTAAATTTTCTTTTAAGGGACGAATATAGTTCCACTCTAACAACTCCTCATGATTCGCTAAAGGAACAAGCTTGGAACTAAGCCGAAAGAAAGATATATCATGCCCTTTATTATGCTTTAATAACCGTAAACAATTTTCTAAATTCGAATTAGCAATTCTTTCGAGTTTACGAATTGCAGCCTCTCGATCACCAATTCGTTGAAACTGCGCATATGTCATCGTTTGAGATGGAGATGCATTCTTTAAATGTACACTCATCGCAACATATCCAAGTCTTACAAGCATGTAGCACCTCTTTTCTACACAAGTTATTATGTAGTATGTACAATTACAGAAATAAAAAAAGAGAATGCCAGCAAAGGGCATTCTCTTTTTTATTAAGCTTGTGGACGGCTATGATGTTTTCTTTCGCCACGTCCATTTGAAGATCCAGGGCGACCTTGACCTTCACCTTTACGACCACGGCTACCACCATCACGATTGCGATCACGGTTACGGCCATCGCCACCACGGCTACCACCATCACGATTGCGATCACGGTTACGACCATCGCCACCGCCGCGTCCGTCACGACTACGATTACGGTTACCATCACGGTATCCGCCTCCGTTACCGCCGCGTTTTTTAGAACCGCCACCTCTTGAAACAACTGGTGGTTCTGACGTTAAAGCGATTGGAGTCGTATCTGGCTCTTTTGTCATCATTTTTAAAGCAGCAGCTACTACTGTTACAGAATCATTCTCTTCTAACATTTCTTCTGCAATACGCTTGTAGTATGATAAATTATCATTTTCAATTGTGCTTTGAAGTTTTTCAGCGATTAAACGTTGTTGACCTTCTAATGCCTCGTCAAGTGTCGGTGCTTCCATACGATCAACTTTACGTTTTGTAGTGCGCTCGATATTTTTTAATTGTCCTGATTCACGTGGTGTTACAAATAACATTGCAATACCTTTTTTACCTGCACGGCCAGTACGACCGATACGGTGAACGTATGATTCTGGATCTTGTGGGATATCGAAGTTATATACATGTGTTACGCCTGAAATATCAAGACCACGTGCAGCAACGTCTGTTGCAACAAGAACTTCAATAGCACCTTCTTTAAATTTACGTAATACAGACATACGCTTCGCTTGTGTTAAGTCACCGTGAATACCTTCTGCTGCATAACCACGTAAGTTTAATGCTTCTGATAATTCATCAACACGACGCTTTGTACGACCGAATACGATTGCAAGCTCTGGAGATTGAATATCTAATAAGCGTGTTAACACGTCAAACTTTTTCTTTTCTTGCACTTCTAAATAGAACTGCTGAATGTTTGGCATTGTTACTTCTTTTGCTTTTACTTTAATGTGTTGAGGCTCAGTCATGAAACGCTCAGCAATACGACGGATTGGATCTGGCATTGTCGCTGAGAATAATAATGTTTGATGTGTATCTGGCACATCTGTTAAAATCGCTTCAATATCTTCAATGAAGCCCATGTTTAACATTTCATCCGCTTCGTCAAGAACAACTGTCTCTACGTTTTGTAAGCGAAGTGTTTTACGGTTAATATGATCTAAAATACGACCCGGCGTACCAACAATAATGTGTGGGTGTTTTTTTAGAGCACGAATTTGGCGGTTAATGTCTTGACCACCATAGATTGGTAAAATACGAACGCGTTTATGTTTACCAATTTTGTACAGCTCTTCTCCAACTTGAATTGCTAATTCACGCGTTGGCGCGATAACAATACCTTGAACTGCTTCTTTATTTGTATCCACTTTATCTAATAGTGGTAATCCGAATGCTGCTGTTTTCCCTGTACCTGTTTGTGCTTGCCCAATAATATCCTTACCTTGCAATGCATGTGGAATTGTTTCAGCTTGAATCGGCGTAGCCTCTTCAAAGCCCATACTTTCAACAGATTGTAGTAAAGACTCACTTAATCCTAATTCTCGAAATGTTGTCAATGTTACTTCTCCTTTTCTATCCTATACTTATCATTTAAAAAAAGGCGTTTTCCGAATTTGCGGAAAAGCCCTTTTCCTGAATGCTCACGTATATAAACGGGCGTATATTCTTCGCGAAAATACTTCTAAACGTTATTACACTTTATCAATTATAAGTTTTGTATGTGCAAAAAGCAAACCCAACTGTTACCTTATTTTCATATTCAGAGTTTTTTTCTTCACTTTTATTTTTTTATATTTACTGTAAGCGCTTATTATAAGTTTCTTCTATTTTCGCATCTATCATCCCTATTTATATACACCAATTATTTCAACATCGTAATTACTTCTTCCAATTTCATGCCGCGAGATGCTTTTATTAATACAACATCTTTCACATCAACTACTGCTTGTAACTCTTTTACTAGCTCTTCTTTATTATCATACGCTTTTACACGCTCAATAGGGAAATTAATTTTCGCTCCTTCAGCAATTTGAGCCCCTAATTTACCATATGTGAACACATATGCAATTTTTGCTGGATCGATTAATTTACCGACTTCATAATGAAACTGTACTTCTTGATTTCCAAGCTCTAACATATCACCGAGTACAACGATCTTCTTAGCAAATCCATCTAAACCGTTCATTAAGTGGAATGCTGCTTCCATAGCTGTCGGACTTGCATTATAAGCATCATTGATAATTGTTAATCCACTATCCGTTTTTACAATTTCCATACGCATGCCCGTCATTTGAAGTGTTACTAAACCTTGTTTCATTTCTTCCCATGTTACACCAAAATGTTTTGCAATTGCCATTGAAGCAAGCGTATTATACACATTATGTTTCCCCAATACTGGTAAGTAGAATGAAATATTTTCTTCTCTATTCATTTTAAAATGTGTCCCAGTTGCCTGTAATGTTACAGTCGTTGGATAGTAATCATTTGCTCTAGCATCACCAAAAGTAACTTTTTCAGCTATTAAATTCATTTCAGGAACACGATTTGTTAATAATGGCTCATCTCCGTTATATACGAACACTCCACCTTCTTGTAATCCTGTCACAATTTCTAATTTCGCTTCAGCAATTGCCTCACGAGAGCCTAAGTCCATTAAATGTGCCTCACCAATGTTCGTAATGATAGCTGCATTTGGACGAGCTAACTTAGATAAGAATTCAATTTCCCCTCGGCTTGACATACCCATTTCTAATACAGCTACTTCTGTATTTTCTTCTAAGTTTAAAATAGTAAGAGGTAACCCGATATGGTTATTAAAGTTTCCTTCTGTTTTTTGAACTTTGAATTTAGTCGCAAGAAGACTTGTTACAATATCTTTTGTAGATGTTTTACCGTTACTCCCTGTCACACCAATAACTTTCACATCCAATTGATTGCGATAGTTTTTCGCTAACATTTGTAATGCTGATAACGTGTCTTCCACAAAAATAACGGGAAGATTCTCAGGTGGATTTGCTACATCTTTCATCCATAATGTCGCCACAGCTCCATTTTCAACGGCTTTATCTACAAAAGCATGTCCATCGAAACGTTCACCTTGAATCGGAACATATAGGTTGCCTTTTTCGATTTTTCTCGTATCAATAGACACTCCTTGTATAGTAATTCCCTCATATTGCTCTGCTAATCCCGTACCATTTACCATCTGTTCTACTTGTTTTAACGTTCGATTTATCATGAGAACACTCCTTACATAGAGGAAGCACTATTCCTGCGAATAGTGCTTCCTCCTTTTTTGTTAGATTGTATATTTAATTTTTTGTTTTTCTTCGTGACGCTCAATCGCTAAACGAATTAGCTCTTCAATTAATTCCGGATACGGTAATCCAGTATGTTGCCATAGTAGAGGGAACATACTAAACGGCGTAAACCCTGGCATCGTATTCACTTCGTTAATATATACTTCTCCATCTTTCGTTAAGAAGAAATCAGCTCTTGTTAAGCCAGCACTATCTAACGATTGGAATGCAATAATTGCATCTCGCTTAATGACATTAGACTCTTCTTCTGTCATTTCAGCCGGAATAATTAATGCTGTATCGCCATCGATATATTTCGACTTATAATCATAGAAGTCCTTTTTCGGTACGATTTCACCTACAACTGAACATTTCGGTTCATCATTACCTAATACACCAACTTCTACTTCACGTCCAACAATATTTTCTTCTACAATAATTTTGCGGTCAAATTGGAATGCCTCTTCAAATGCATTCTCAAGCTCTTCACGATTTTTACACTTATTAATGCCAACACTTGAACCAAGGTTTGCTGGTTTTACGAAGCAAGGATATCCTAAAACTTCTTCTACTTTTTCATATGCTGTTTCATAATCTTTTTCCCATGCACTACGAATAAACGATGCATACTTCGCTTGTTTCAATCCAGCTTCTGCGAAGATGTTTTTCATAACAACTTTATCCATACCAGCAGCAGATGCTAGAACACCATTTCCTACATAGGGAATGTTCATTAATTCTAATAATCCTTGAACCGTTCCATCTTCACCATTTGGTCCATGTAATAATGGGAAAATAACGTCGATAGCATTTTCCTCAGAAGCTGCAGATGGAATGATTTCTGTGCTTAATGATAACGGAGAAATCGCATTTTCTGCGCCGCTCATTTTTAGAACTTCAACATCTGTTACTTCACCTTCAATACGCTCACCGCGCACCCACTGACCTTGTTCTGTAATATAAATTGGATGAATCTCGAATTTATCTTGATTTAATGCTTTAATAGCAGCAAGAGCCGTTTGTAGCGAAACTTGATGCTCAGCTGATTTTCCACCATATAATAAACCTAATTTAATTTTTGTCACTGAAATCACCCTAACCAATTGTTTTCATTTTTCTATTTTAGCACTTTTTATAAAAATAGGTAGTTCCTATTTGAAATAAAATGTAACTTCCACAAATAATTAAATGACACCACTTATTGGTTTTCTATACTTTTTCTACTTAACTTTCTTCATAAATATACAAAATTAAATTCTAAAATACAGTGAAAATTTAATTAACGAGGGGCCATCCCTACTAATTATCAGCCCGCACCAATCGGACAGTTATCTCCCGCCGAATTTTGAGGTGGAAGTCTTACTGCCCACAAATAGCGGGATAAAATTGTAATCCAATCTAGTTATGTACCTAAAATATGTAGAAATCCCCTTTTTGTGTATGTCATCTACTCATTAAGAAGATTGTTTGGTCAGTGTGCCTTTTTGCCTTTGCTCAACGAGACGATCTAAAGAAACATATACAATACCTGCAACTACACATCCTACAGCTAAAATTGTAAATAGAAAGTGGCCAAGTAATCGATCCAATAAAAAACCGCCCAGAAGTGGACCGAATGCGCCTCCTGTAATCCACTGCAAACTGGCAGCTCCCATATAAGTCCCTCTCAAGTGCTCAGGGGCCAAATTCGCTACAAACGTCATCTGTACAGGCGACATAATCATCTCACCTAACGTATATATAGCATAAACGAACAGCAACGTTATTAAAATAATCGTAGCATTTGCATCAAATTCTCCAAACCACTTCGGTAACCATCCTATAAAGAACAAACCAACTCCGAACAAACATGCACCATATAACATCGTCTTTCCGACAGGTTTATCTGTGGCCCATTTTGAAATTTGAAATTGGAACAACACAACTAATAGTCCATTTAAAGCCATTAAATATGGATATGGATTGTTAGTTCCAAAAATGCCTTTCATTTCATTATCAAAGTGCAGCGGTAACATGCCCTCTGTTTGAGAAAATCCCATCGAAATAATGATACCTGCTAACAAATAAATCATTAGTGCCTTATCTCTCATTACAATTTTCCAAACCGCCTCTGATTCCTTTTCTTTATTTTCTTCTTTATTCGCACTCTTTGGCATTGTCTCTTGAATAAGAATGAATACAAGTAATGCATAAAATAACATCGTAGACGAGGCAATAATAAACACAAGGTTCTTCGACAACATAACTACTGAAACACCCATTATCGGGCCAATTGCAGCACCTATATTGTGCCCCATTCGTAATAAACCATATGCTTCTGTTCTTTTTTCAGGTGCTGTTACATCCGCAACCATTGCTGATGCAGCGGGATGGAACAATGAATTACTGAGCCCTAAAAAAATAGATAAAATAGCATAAGGAATAAATCCTTCTATAAATAAAAAACCTAGCATGAACAAAGCATTACTCACCATTGAAAAAATCATTATTGGCTTTCTTCCATATATATCAGCAATCCTCCCACCAAGAAGAGAACCGAAACTTGCGGCAATCGGAGAAAGTGCCATAATAACCCCTACTTCCAATAACGAATCCACCTTATCTTTTAAATATAGGGCAAAAAAAGGCATCAACATCATCATTGCAATTCCATTTAACGTTTCGCCAATAAACCGAATCCATATGTTTCGGTCCATCTCCCTTAACTCACGCCACGTATTTTTCATACATTCCCCCCTCAGTTCCCCAACAATTATATTATATACACAATCAGAAAAATGTAAATTTTCAGAATAAAAAATCCATCCTAACAGAATTAGAATGGATTTTTTAACTTATAAATTTGCTGCATCTTCTTCGTCTTTACTATTATTTAAAGCACTATGTTTTCGGCTATATAAGAAGTAAACCGCAATACCGATAACCATCCATACCCCAAAACTAATCCAAGCAGTTCCGGATAACTGAAGCATTAAATATAAACAAAAAATCACCGTTAATGCTGGTAAAAATGGTACAAGCGGTGCCTTAAATGCTCTTGGTAAATCCGGATGAGTTCTTCTCATTACAATAACAGCAACAGCTACAAGTGCAAAGGCTGATAAAGTCCCCATATTTACAAGATGCGCTAACACATTTAAATCTATTAATCCTGAAATAAGTGCTGCAATAATTCCTGTTGTCCATGTATTTAAAAATGGTGTTTTAAATTTTGGATGGACTTTAGCAAGGCGCTTCGGCAATAATCCATCTCTACTCATTGCATACGAAACACGTACTTGCCCATACATCATAACTAACATTACTGTTGTGATTCCTGTAATTGCTCCTACTGAAATTACTCCCGCTAAACTATCTTGTCCAATAAATTGAAGTGCAAAAGCAACTGGATCTGATATATTTAACTGTCCGTATGGAACAATTCCTGTCAAAATAAGTGAAACAACAATATAAAGAACCGTACAAATTAATAAAGATGCAATAATGCCAATTGGTAAATCACGTTGTGGACGTTTCACTTCTTCTGCTGCCGTTGAAACTGCATCAAACCCTATGAATGCAAAAAACACTGTAGCAGCTCCAGCCATTACACCATCTAAGCCAAACGGCATAAAAGGTGTCCAATTTTCAGGTTTTACATAATTAAAACCAGCAAAGATAAATATGAGAACAACCGCTAATTTAATAAACACCATAATGTTATTTATTCGTGCACTTTCACGAACACCTCTAGATAAAAGAACTGTCATTACTAAAATAATTAGAACCGCAGGCAAATCAATTATTCCACCCTTTCCTGTACCAGGGGCCGAGGAGAGAATGGTAGGAATATGGATCCCAAATCCCTTTAATAAAGATTGAAAATAAGCGGACCAACCGTTTGCTACAGCAGATGTAGCGAGTAAATACTCAAGCATTAAGTCCCATCCAATTAAAAATGCGAATACCTCTCCCATCGTCGCATATGTGTACGTATACACACTGCCTGAGACAGGAACTGAAGAAGCGAATTCAGCATAACAAAATGCAGCAAAGGCACAGGCTAACGCGGCTATCGCAAATGATAATATAATAGCTGGTCCAGAATGTTTTGCTGCTACCACGCCCGTTAGAACAAAAATACCTGTTCCAACAATTGCCCCGATTCCAAGCATAGTTAAATCCAATGCACCCAATGTTCTTGCTAACGTCTTTTGCTTACTCTCTTGCATTAGCTTTGCAATAGGCTTCTTTTGAAAAATTTGCTTCATAGCATGCTCCTCCAAGTTTTAAATTTTCTGAAAATTTTTAATTCGCTTTTTATTTTACTCATTGCATTTTCCCCAGTCAATACTTTTGTCGAAATAAGTAGAAATCTTTCGGAACATACAATATCCTTATCGTTGTTTCTATATGTCTTTCCGTAATTTTTTTTGGTATTATTATACATGTCGATTCCACAAAAGAGGCATGCTCACTTATTGAGCATGCCTCTTTTTACCTATTTCACAGTATGTGAACCTTCTTCAATCCAGCTATACATATATTTTTCATCTTCTGTTTCATGTGCTTGCTTTACAATACGAAGCGGACGGAACGTGTCTATCATAACAGCTAGTTCAAGTGTTTCTTTCTTCCCTATACTTCCCTCTGTTTTCCCAGGATGCGGCCCATGAGGAATTCCGCTCGGATGAAGTGTAATAGAACCTTCTTCCACACCTTTCCGGCTCATAAAGTTTCCTTCTACATAGTACAGTACTTCATCACTATTCACGTTACTATGATAATATGGTGCCGGAATAGATTCTGGATGATAGTCGTATAAACGTGGTACGAAAGAACAAATAACGAAATTGTGACCTTCGAACGTTTGATGTACTGGAGGTGGCTGATGAATACGACCTGTGATTGGTTCAAAGTCCTCTACATTAAAGACCCACGGATATAAATAGCCATCCCAACCAACAACATCTAACGGATGGTGCCCTAAAACATGTTTATGCATATAGCCTCGCGACTTTGTCATTACGACAAACTCACCTTTTTGATCATACGTCTCTAATTTTTCAGGACCACGAATATCTCTCTCACAAAACGGACTATGCTCTAACAATTGTCCATATTCATTCCGATAACGACGCGGCGTTGTGATTTGACTATTTGCCTCTACAACAAGAAACTTAGTCTCTCCTTCATCTGGAATAACACGATAAATCGTTCCAATTGGGATTGTTACATAATCACCTTTTCGATAGTGAATCGTTCCAAACATCGTTTCAATTTTCCCTGTTCCGTAATGAACAAATAACATTTCATCACCATCACCATTACGGTAGAAATAGTCCATTTTTTCTGTCGGAGCCACTACTCCAATTAATAAATCCTCATTCCCAAGCATAAAATTCCTTCCGCTTACTGCATCGCCAGTTTTTTTATTTTCTTTCGTGCGAAAATGACGATGAGCAAGAGCTACATCTTCTTCATACTGCAACTGACAAGAATGAGATAATGCCGCATGACCTACTTCCGTTGGCATATAATGATGGTACAAAATAGATTGCGTACCAGAAAAACCTTTTGTTCCCATTACCTGTTCGCGATAAAGCGACCCATCTTTTTTACGGAATTGTACATGTCGTTTATGAGGTAGCTCCCCCATGTGACGATAAAACATGCCCATCACCTGCTTCCATTTCTTTTTTGACCGTATTACGTAACGTACCTAAACCAGTAATCGTAAGTTCTACAACATCCCCATCTTGCAGCCACTCTTCCGTACCCAGTTCTAAAACACAACCTGTTCCTACTGTCCCAGAACCAATCACATCGCCTGGATATAACGTAACGTCTTCCGAAGCACGTTCAATCATTTCAGCAAATGTATAGTAAATATCTTGGAAGTTCCCCTTTGATAATAGCTTTCCATTTACATGAGCAGTCATCTCTAACTCATAACGGTCACCGTTACGATAAACATCCAATTCCTCTTTCGTAACAAGGTGCGCTCCTAATGAAGTTGCAAAATCTTTTCCTTTTGCTGGACCAAGTCCTACCTTCATTTCTGTTACTTGTAAGTCCCTTGCACTCCAGTCGTTCATAATACAATAACCAAAAATGTATTCCTCTGCTTGCTCACGAGAAATATTTCTTCCTTCTTTCCCAATTACGCAAGCGATCTCTAACTCATAATCAAGCTTTTTAGATTTCTTCGGACCAATTACAAAATCATCTGGACCAATTACAGCACGATGGTTCGTAAAATAAAAAACCGGGATATCGTACCATTCAGGTACAACCTCTAGCCCTCTCCGGCCGCGGGCCGTTTTTACATGCTGTTCAAACGCGTAAAAATCCCGAATACTACTCGGATTAGGAATTGCCGCCGCTAATTGCACTTCCTCTAAGGAATATATACCCTTTTCCGGATTCTCCATATTACGCAATACTTCTACATACTCATCCGCTTTCTCTAAAAAGGCGAACATAGAAGAAGGTAATTTTCCATCGCTAGCAAGATTCATATCAATTACTTTGTCACCTTCAAGCCATCCAGCTCGCATTTCTTTCGAAGGAAGACGAAATGTAACAAATTTCATCATGATTCCTCCCTATAAAAATGAAATTTCCACCAGCAAAGAGACTTTTGCTGGTGGATACAAATCTTATAAGTTTCCGCGACGTTCCTGTTCTCTTTCAATTGATTCAAATAATGCTTTAAAGTTCCCTTCTCCAAATCCGCGAGAACCTTTACGTTGAATAATTTCAATAAATAAAGTTGGACGATCTACAATTGGTTTCGTAAAGATTTGTAGTAAGTATCCTTCCTCATCGCGATCTACTAAAATCTTTAATTCTTTTAACCTATCAATTTCTTCATCAATCTTCCCAACTCGCGCACTTAACTCATCATAATAAGTATCAGGTGTATCTAAAAACTCCACGCCATTTTCACGAAGCGCTTCCACTGTTTTAACGATATCGCTTGTTAATAAAGCAAGATGTTGTACACCTGCTCCATTATAGAATTCTAGATATTCTTGAATTTGCGATTTTCTCTTTCCATCTGCTGGCTCGTTAATAGGGAACTTAATACGACTTCCATTTGTCATAACTTTCGACATTAATGCTGAATACTCTGTACTAATATCGTCATCATCAAAATGAATCATTTGTTTAAAGCCCATAACATTCTCATAATAGCTAACCCATTCTTCCATTTTCTCAACATTACCAACTACGTGGTCTACAGCAATTAAACCTGACTCTTCAAATGGAATATTAAACTCCACCTGTTGGAATCCTGGCATAAATGTTCCTTTATAATTTTTACGCTCTACAAGCGTGTGAATTGTATCACCATACGTACCAATAACTGCTTTTTTCAATGTACCGTTCTCGTCTGTTAATTCCACAGGTGGAGCAATCGCGACGGCACCACGTTTCACAGCTTCCGAGTATGCTTTGTCAACATCGTCAACAAGTAAAGCAACATCTTTTACACCATCACCATGTGTCTTTACAAATTCTGCGATACGATTATCGCTACTTAAAGCTCCAGACACAACAAAACGCATATTTTTTTGCACAAGAACATAAGATACCTTTTCACGGTTACCAGTTTCTAATCCAGAGTAAGCCACAATTTTGAAACCGAATGCTCTCGCAAGGTAATAACTTGATTGCTTTGCATTTCCTACGTAAAATTCCAAATGATCTACATCACGTACCGGAAAAAAGTCCTCCATTTGTGCAGCTAGCGTATCCATAGATTTTTGTTTCATAAAATCCTCATCCCCCTGTAAATAGATTAAATGGTACATACTTAAAACCAACCGAAAACGCTTCCAACATCAATTAATAGAAATTAGTTAGCAAGCTAACAAATTCTGACCTTTAAAATTTTCTATCTTTTCTGTCAAATTCCTCTTTTTTTCTTACATATAAAATTCGACTTTTTTCTCTTTACATGACGGAGGGAATATTAATACTTGAAGATATATATGAGAGGAAAACAAAAAAGACCCCAACATATTAACTACTTACTAATATGCTAGAGTCTTTATTTTTTTTGAATGATTGTATTTATATATCTCATACTAATACATTTGCAAGGAATAAAATAAATGATGTTAATACTACCGCTCCACCTAATGATCCTAATAAATCTGTTTTTGTTACTTGTAACACTTGTTCACTGTTCATATTCCTCATTCTCCTTTCATTTTGTAAGATTTAAAACTTCTATTATACTAATACACTTGATAAAAATACGATTAATGCCGTTAATACTACTGCTCCACTTGCTGATCCTACGAAGTCACCTTTTGTTACTTGTAATACTTGCTCTTTCATTTTGCATTCTCCTCTCTTTTTCTTTTATTACAAAACTTTTATTATACTAATACGCTTGATAGAAATACGATTAATGCCGTTAATACTACCGCTCCACTTGCTGATCCTACGAAATCACCTTTTGTTACTTGTAATACTTGCTCTTTCATATCTTTCATTCTCCCTTCATTTGTTTTTTGTTACAAAGCTTCTATTATACTAATACGCTTGATAGAAATACGATTAATGCTGTTAATACTACTGCTCCACTTGCTGATCCTACGAAGTCACCTTTTGTTACTTGTAATACTTGCTCTTTCATTTTATGTATCCTCCTTTTTAATAAGTTATCTATATGTAATTTCTAAGAAATGTTTATTTCATAGTTTTTATGTTAGCGTTACATTAAAGTTATTAACGTAACGTTTGTAACATTAATGTAACATAACTATTGTTACGTTGCAATATAATTACGTAAATTTTATTACACTTTTTTTACGTTTTTTTATAAACACCCTTAAAAACCCTATTTTAATGCACTTTCTACTAAGTTGAAGTTTGTAATGTTATTGTAATATTACAGTCATATAACGAAATACCTTCATACCTACCTCTATTTTTGTTACAAATTAAAGTGCATATTCAAAGTAATAAGATGACGCCTATCAAATTTTTACTGACGGTTCACGCGAGATAAAATACGATTTTTCCAAGATAAGTTTATATGTTTCCTCTATATAACTATGTATAATAAAAGCAAAGAGGTGGTCATTTTGAAATTAATCGCATTAGATATGGATGGTACGCTACTATCATCTAATCTTGAAATCTCCAAAGAGAACTTACAAGCTATCCAAACTGCAAAAGAGGCTGGTCATATAGTCATGATTTGTTCTGGTCGTGCAAAAGAGGATGCTTTGAAATTATTGGAAGAATATAAACTATCTCTTCCAGTTGGAGCGAGCAATGGGGCAATTGTTTATGTGGATGGAAAAGTAATTAACTCGCGTTGTTTACAAAATGATAAAGTATACAAGCTTGCAAAATTACTAGAATCTGAAGGTTTTCCTTATAAGCTATATACGAATAAAGGAGTTTATTCTCCATATACATGGCAAGATCAAGTCATGCAAGCGTTCGAAGAGAACAAGCATGCACTAGATGTTACACTTGAAGAACTTGAAAGAATTACAGAAAAACAAAAGAAATCAAACTTAATTACTGATTTTCAAAAAATCGAAGATGTTGTAAATAATCCAGAATTAGAAATATCTAAATTCTTCATTTTGACATTTAATGCAGCGCATCGTGCACAGCTATTAAGCATGTTACAAGAAGACACTGATATTTCAGTTACCGCATCAGCTCCTACTAATGTAGAAATTATGGATAAGCACGGTCATAAAGGGAACGGTCTACAAGAAATGGCTGCTTATTTCAATATACCAATTGAAGATACTATTGCAATCGGGGACAACTTTAATGATGTGCCAATGTTACAAGTAGCTGGCTTATCAGTTGCAATGGGAAATGCTGAAGAAGATGTAAAAAAACTATGTGATGTCGTAACATTAACAAATAATGAGCATGGGGTTGCTCACGCAATCGAGAAATTTGTATTGAAACAAACTTCATCTAGTAAATAAAAAAAGGACTCTTTCAATTTGAAAGGGTCCTTTTCTTTTATACATGATGACAAGCAACAAAATGCTCTTCACCAACATTACGGAATTCTGGTACCGTTTGTTTACAAATATCTGTTGCAAACGGGCAACGTGTATGAAAGCGACAACCCGAAGGTGGATTTGCTGGACTTGGAATATCACCCTCTAGTATAATCCGCTCTCGCTTCACTGTTGGATCTGGTATTGGCACAGCTGATAACAATGCTTTTGTATACGGATGCAGTGGGTTCGTAAATAACTCATCACGCGGCGCTGTTTCCACAATCGTTCCTAAATACATAATTCCAATTTTCGTACATAAGTGCTCTACTACGCTTAAATCATGTGAAATGAACAAATAAGATAGTCCCTTTTTCTCCTGTAACTCACTAAATAAATTAATGATCTGTGCTTGAATAGATACATCTAGTGCTGCCACAGGTTCGTCAGCTACAATAAATTCTGGATTTAATACCATTGCTCTTGCGATAACGATACGCTGACGTTGTCCACCAGAAAACTCATGAGGGTACCGGTCAATATGATATGGGGCTAAACCACATAACTCTAATACTTCTGTCACTTTTTCACGAACATTTTCTTTCGTCGCTAGTCCGTGAGCCAACATCGGCTCGCCAAGTGCTTCTCCAATTCTCATTCTCGGATTTAATGAGCTAAATGGATCTTGAAACACAAGCTGCATATTAGGACGATGTTTTCTCAATTCCTCTTTTGATAAAGAATGAACATCGTGTCCTTTAAACTTCACTTCTCCCTCCGTTTTTTGAACGAGACGTAAAATTGTTTTTCCTATCGTCGTTTTTCCGCTTCCTGATTCACCAACGAGACCGAACACTTCCCCTTTATTAATAGTAAAACTTACTCCATCAACTGCTTTTACATGTCCAACCGTTCTACTAAATATGCCGCCTTTAATCGGAAAATATGTTTTTAAGTTTTTTACTTCTAATAATGGTTCACTCATTGTTCCGCACGCTCCTCATATAACCAACAAGCTACTTTATGATTTTCATCATGTACATTCAGATTTGGCGCTTCTTCTTTACATATTTCCATACAATGCTCACAACGACCGCTAAAGTAGCAAAATTCATCCAAACCAACTAAATTAGGAACTTGCCCTGGAATAGAATATAGTTTATCTATTCGTTTTCCCATCACTGGTTTTGATTTCAACAAGCCCTTCGTATACGGGTGTTTCGGATTTTGGAATATCTCTAGTACTGGTGCTTCTTCAATCACTTTCCCACCATACATAACGACAACGTAATCAGCCATCTCAGCTACAACGCCTAAATCATGTGTAATTAATAAAATTGATGTTTTAAATTCCTCTTTTACTTGTCTTAATAAATCTAATATTTGAGCTTGAATTGTAACATCAAGAGCCGTTGTCGGTTCATCAGCAATTAATAACTTAGGATTACAACTAAGTGCAACAGCAATCATAATACGTTGTAACATTCCACCACTCAGTTCGTGCGGATAAGAGTGGACGATTTCATCCGCACGAGCTATGCCGACTTTACGAATTAACTCAATTGCCTTCTTATATGCTTCATTTTTACTAAGTAATTCATGCTCTCTTAACGTCTCTACAATTTGTTCACCTACAGTGAAGACAGGATTTAGCGATGTCATCGGCTCTTGGAAAATCATCGCAATATCATTTCCTCGTAAACTACGAAGCTCTTTCTCTTTCATTCCTAAAAGACTTTTTCCTTCATATAAAATATCCCCACCTACTACACTGCCTGATTCAGCAATAAGTCCCATAATGGATAAAGCCGTTACACTTTTCCCGCAACCCGATTCACCTACAACACAAACAGTTTCACCTTCTCGAACTGTAAAACTAACGTGATTCACAGCTTTTACTGTCCCTTCTTCTGTCTGAAAGTGTGTTTGTAAGTCTTTCAGCTCTACTACCGCTTTACTCATACCTTCTCACCTACCGTCTCATCTTTGGATCTAACGCATCACGAAGTGCATCACCAAGTAAATTAATGGATACAACTGTTATAAAGATTGCAAAACCAGGCGGAATCCATAACCACGGACGCTTTTGGAAATCAATTAACGAGTTAGCTGCGCTAATCATATTCCCCCATGATGGTGTAGGTGGGACGACTCCGAGACCTAAGTAACTTAGTGCGGACTCACTCAAAATTGAACCTGCAACACCCAAAGTTGCTACAACAATAAGCAACGGAAAGACGTTAGGAATTAAATGATGAATAATTTTCCGAGAATCCTTTAATCCTAATACATCTGCTGCTTGCATAAAGGCTTGCTCCCGCAATGTTAAAATTTGTCCTCTCACAAGCCGGGCAAGTCCTGGCCATCCTACTAAACTTAAAATAATCATTACAACATATAAACGGTATTCCGATGGTAATTTCCATTCTGATAAAATTGCTCCCATTATAATAAGTAGCGGTAATCCCGGAATGGACATTAACACATCCGCAACACGCATAATTAAATGATCTACAACCCCTCGATAAAAACCAGCAATTGCTCCTAATAAAGCTCCTAGTATAACGGATAATAGCATCGACGCTAAACCAATTGTTAATGAAATACGCCCTGCTTGCATAAGTCTAGTTAAAATATCCCGTCCCAACTGGTCTGTTCCAAGCCAATGTGACAGGCTGGGTGGTTTATTAATTTGTGTTACTTGTACTTTCCCATCAGCATACGGCGAAAAGATTGGACCGATAAAACTAAATAAAAACATAAATATTAAAACGTATAAGCCACACAGTGCCATCTTATTTTTCTTAATTTTTTTATACGCTTGGCGCCATGGTGATGATTCATTTCTCTTTTTTCGTTCCTTCTTTTTCTCTATTATTGGTGTAATAGTCTCCATATCTTTCCCTCCTTACTTCAATCGAATTCTTGGATCAACAAACGCATATACAATATCAGCTAAGAAATTAGCCATAATTGTTAAACAAGAAAGAAACATTGTAAAGGCCATTAATACCGTATAATCACGGAAGTTTAATGCTTCTAATTGAATACTCCCAATCCCTGGCCAATTAAAAATCTGTTCAATAATAATCGCTCCTGAAAATAAACCAGGTAATTCAAAAGCAAGTAATGTAATTGCTGGCAAAATTGCATTTTTCAATGCATGTTTATAAATAACGGTTCTTTCTTTTAAACCTTTTGCACGAGCAGTACGAATATAATCTTGCCTAACAACATCCAACATGCTTGTTCTAAAATATCGTGTTAATGATCCTACACCAAGAAGCGTTAAAATAAATACAGGTAGAATCATATGACGTAATACTTCTAATATGTATGCTATTCCTGTTGAGTTACTCCCAATATCAATCATGCCACCAATAGGTAATAACTTTAAATCAACTGCTAATAATTTAATTAAAAATAATCCGATAAAGAATGATGGAAATGACATTGCTGCAAAGACACCGATTGTTACCAATCTATCAAACCAAGAGTGCTGCTTTGTTGCAGAAATAACCCCAATAATAAGAGCAATAATCCAAGTGAAAAATAAAGCTGCAACAGCAACGATAAATGTATTCCAAATAAATTTATTAAGTAATGAAGTTACAGGTTCTTGATACTGTAGAGAAAATCCAAAATCACCATGCAAAGCATTCACTAACCATTGAAAATATCTTTCAATAATTGGTTTGTTTAAGCCATACAATTCCCTTAACTCTTGAGCTCTCTCTGGTGTTAACTTTGGATTTGAATCAATATAATCCCCCGGCAAAAGTGCAAATAAGAAAAAAATAATAATAGATGTACCAAACAATGTAGGGATCATTTGAAGGAACCTACGAACGATATATGTTTTCACCTTTTGTCTCCCCAATCCTATTTACTTAAAAATAGAAGAACATTTTTTCAAAACAGCTACTATTCCATCGCTGTATGAAAAAACGCCTTCTATTATTTAGGTCAACCCTTATTGTTCAATAGATAACACTGGTAAGTTGGAACTAATGCTATCGTACTTTTCTGGATCAATTCCTTTTATACGTGCATTATGAGCATAAAGTAGTTTACGATAGTTTAATAAAATAACTGGTGGATCATCACTTAACTCTTTATACAGTTCTTTATAAATTGCTTTACGTTTTTCAATATCTGTCGTCCCTATACCTTTTACAATCAAGTCATCTACTTTCGGGTTGTTATAACCCGTATCACTTTTTGGATTAGTTGATAAGTAATCACTTACAACTTCACTTGGATCACTAATTCCTGGTGTTGAAACTGCCGCTAAATCGTAGTCACCTTTTCCTACTTTTGAAAGCATCGTATTAAAGTCCATCAACTCTGGATTTAATTCAACACCGATTTCTTTATAACTTTCTTTTGCAATTGGAATAAAGATATCATTTGTCTTACCTGTATTTGATGCGTAATATGTTAATTTTAGTTTTTGACCATCTTTTTCACGAACCCCGTCAGAACCTACTTTCCAGCCAGCCTCATCCAATAATTTTTTAGCCTTTTCTACGTCATGTGGATATTTATTAATACCTTCTTCTGTATATGCCCATGAAACTGGCGCAATTGGTACGTTAGCAACAGATCCATATCCTTGTAAAGCTGTATCCACATACTTCTTACGGTCTAATCCATAAGTAAGTGCTTGACGTACCTTCTTATCCTTCAAATACGATTTCTTATTATTTACATAGATATAAGCAATATCACTTGATGATTCAAGATTAATATTTGCAAACTCTAATCCTTTTAATTGGTCTATATTCTCAGGATTTGCTCTAAATCCACTATAGTCCAGTTCACCTGTTTGGAATAATTGGAATCCAGTATCACCTGATGTGATTTTGTAAATAAAGTTTTTGATTTTTGGTTTACCTGCATAATAATTTTCGTTAGCAACGAAGCGTACTTCTTGACCTGGAACATATTTTTCAAATTTATATGGACCCGCTGCAATTGGTTGCCCATATAATGCTTTTAAATAGTCTAAACTTGTATTTTGTTTATAATCTTTTCCATAATAAGCTTTTGATAGTACTGGGCCACCTAAATTAGTTAGCGCCTGTGAATTAACTTTTTCAGTCGTAATTTTAATTGTCTGTGGATCAACAACTTGAATTCCTTCAATAGAAGTTGCTTTTCCTTCTTTATATTCCTTCCCGCCTTTAACAGCATACTGAGCAATATCCAATCCACCTTCATACGCTTTATCATGAAGTAGTGTTAATGTAAATGCTACGTCATCCGCTGTTAAAGGCGACCCATCACTAAATTTTAAATTTTTACGTAAATGGAATGTATATGTTAACTGGTCAGCAGAAATATCCCATTTTTCTGCAAGGTCCGGAATAGGTTTACTTTGTTTGTCTGTTGTTACTAGTGACGCAAAAATAACAGACGTTACATTTCCATCCCAACCATTATCTTGGAAATATGGAAGGAAAACTCCCCCTGGCTTAGAAATGGCTGTAATAAACGTATCTTTTCGCTGATTTGCTTTCTCTGGACTTTTCTTTTTATCTGTAGCTGGAATTGATTCAATCTTCGAGTCTTTTAAATCCTGCTTTTTTACTGGTTCTGTAGAAGCCGTATCTTCCTGTCCCCCACAAGCAGATAACACAAGCGAACTACTCAGTAATACTGAAAATACACCAGCCCATTTTTTTGTCTTTTTCTTCATTGTCCCCACCCTAACTTTTTTTAATAATTAAACCTTATGAACTGCTTGCCTTATGTATGCCTCCCACAGCAACATTTTATAGTCAATCGGAAAAGTCGGTTTTAATCGTAAAAAATAGATGTTTTTGAGGGGTAACAATCCTATTCCGACCTTTCCGGTAGACTTTATGGTTATTAGCTTATATCGTCAGTTATATTTTGTCAATTCTTTCTAAATAAATATTTCGAAAATTTCTATTCTATCTTTAATTTAGGTAAACTTAATAAAATACCGTTATAGTTATCTTCTTGTAATCCTTGAATTCGTGCATTATGTGCAGACACCACTTTGCTATTATTCAAGAAGATTACAGGCGGGTCTTCGCTTAATTCTCGATATAACTTTTTATAAATTTCTTTTCGCTTTTCAATATCCAACGTTTCTAATGCTTGCTTAGCTAATTCATCTACTTTCGGATTATAATATCCATCATAATTTCGTTTACTTGTTGAAACAAACTCTTCAATCGTTCCGCTCGGATCATCAATCATTGGCGTAGATACCATCGCTAAATCATAATCACCTTTTATCACTTTTGAAATCATCGTATTAAAGTCCATATATTCTGGGTTAAACTCTATACCCAACTTTTTATAATCTTCTTTCATCACAGGAATCATTACATCATTTATTTTACTTGCTGATGAGGCAAAATAACTTACTTTCAATTTTTGTCCATCTTTTTCACGAATTCCATCCGAACCCGCTTTCCATCCAGCCTCATCCAGTAATTTCTTCGCCTTCTCTAAGTTATACTCATATTTATTAATGCCCTCTTCTGTATACGCCCATGAAACTGGCGTAATCGGTACATTAACGAGTGACGCATATCCTTGGAAATACGTATCAATAACCTTTTGACGCTCTAATCCGTAAATAAATGCTTGGCGGACACGTTTATCTTTAAAGTATGGCTTCTTATAATTCATTTTAATGTAGCCATAAGAGCTTCCTGTATACACATTAATATTAGCAAAACCTAAATCTTTTAATTGCTCAATGGTCTCCACGTTTGTCGTAAAACCATCATAATCTACTTCTCCTGCTTGAAATTGTTGTAACTTCGTATCACCCTTTGTAATTTTATAAATAAAGTGCTCAATCTTCCGTTTTCCTTCAAAATAATTTTCATTTGCTACAAATCGAACCTCTTGACTAGGAATATATTGATCTAACTTATAAGCTCCTGCTCCCACCGGCTTCCCATACAACTCTTTTAAATACTCCAAGTGTCCTTGTTTATACTCTTTCCCGTAATACGCTTTAGATATAACTTCTCCACCGATTAATGATAGCGTTTGAGCATTTACCTTTTCAGTCGTAATCCTAATTGTTTTCGGATCAATGACTTGAATTCCCTCAATAGAATTCGCTTTTCCTTCTTTATATGCTTGCCCACCTTTTATTGCTGTTTGGCTTATATCAGTCGCACCACTATAAGTTGGATCATGTAATAACGTTAATGTAAATGCTACATCCTCCGTAGTTAACGGTTTACCATCACTAAACTTCAAATTATCTTTCAAATGGAATGTATATGTAAGCTGATCCTCCGAAATATCCCACTTCTTCGCCAAAATGGGAATTGGTTTCCCTTCCTTATCCAGTCCAACGAGAGGCGCAAAGATAGCTTGCGTTATATTACCATCCCATCCATTCTCCATAAAGTGCGGAAGGAATATCCCTCCAGGGCTCGGCATTCCAACTACAAAAGTATCTTTTCTTTCATTTACTTTTGTAGGACTTTTTGATTTGTCGCTCGCCTTAATAAATTCATCTTTTACTTTTAGTACGTTCCCGGCTTCATTTGTACTTGCTTCCTCTTGACCACATCCGGCTAGTAATACTGACACACTAAGAAATGTAGCAAGTGCTCCTTTAAAAGCATTTTTCATTGCCCTCTCACCTTTACCTTCCTAATTTTTATCGATGCAGGAACATAGGCCTCCTCTCTGTAACTATCTTTATTTTTCCTATAAAAATAGTATGAATTAATTTCAAGATTATTCCTTTCCTTTAAACATGTCAATCGTTCTCTTTTATTTCGTATTAAAAAATTAAAAATTCACTTCTATTCGTTCAGTATGAAACATAGAATACTAATAACCAATTACCAAAAAGGGGGCGAAAACATGGACAACCTATTCCAATACGTCCTGCACTACGTATTATTAACAATTATGATAGTCGGGGCTCTATTACTATTCCCATTCTTCCCAAAGTTCGTCCTCTTTTTAGCTTTTTTTATTATGCTCGGGATCGCCATTATCATTTCAACAAGGGAAGATACGACACAAAAAGAAAGCAGAGTTCAGCGCGTAAAGCTGTAACTCTGCTTTTTTATTTTCAATCCTGATCCGCCGTTTCACATACTTATGTCTCGGGAAATAAGTAACCGATCCAAAAAATCCCTAATATCATTTATGTTTTATAATCTATGTAAATTACGGAACAAAGATGTATCAAATTTACTGTTTCACGTGAAACACAATTTTTATTTTTCTCTTAAAGTAAAATATGAGTACAAAAAAGCGAATCCCTTCAGCAAAGCTGAAGGGATTCGCTTTCTACTTTTTACTCCACAATATTCTCTAACTCATTATATAACTCCGCTCGTAACAACTCTTTCTTCGTTTTTTCTTCATACAATTGTTCAAGCATTTCAACATCAACTACATGTTCCATCTTACACTCAAGCGCATATATATCCTCTTCTACATACATTAACTCCGTTTCAATACCCTCAACATTCCTAACTTCTTTCTTTTTTACAGGAGCTGTTTCAATATTTTTTCTTCCTCGGCGTTGCTGCTTTATTACTTGTTTCTCGAGCTTTTCTTCCCACTTTTGACGAGCCCATGCGTAGTTCCCTGCAAACTCAAATAATTTATGCTCATCAATCCAATACGTCTTTTCAAATAACTTATTTAAAAAATAACGATCATGTGAAACAGCTAAAATCGTTCCATTATATTGCTCAAGAGCTTCCTCTAAAACTTCCCTTGATTCAATGTCGAGATGGTTTGTCGGCTCATCTAAAATTAAAAAATTGATATCTTGATACATAAGTTGCGCAAGTCTTAACCTCATTTTTTCTCCACCGCTCAGTTGCGTTACTTTCTTAAACACCGCTGGACCATAAAATAAAAACCTAGCTAATATATGTCTCGCTTCTCCCTCTGTTACAGCTACATATTCCCTGAAAGCCTCTAATACATTACTCTTCATATTTCCGTACGCATGTTGTGATAAATAACCGATTTTCACACTACTACCAATACGGATTTCTCCAACGTCTGGTTCTATTTCTTCTAATAATAACTTTAGTAACGTTGTCTTTCCTGTACCATTACGACCAACGATCGCCGCACGCTCTTGAAAACGAACATGTAAATTCGCTTCGTTAAATAAAGGGTGGCCAGCAAATCCTTTACTCACTTCTTTCATTACAACAACATCTTTCCCACTTCTCTCTTTCCCTTCAAACTGAAGTCCCATTTGTTTTCGTTCTAAAATAGGTTTCTTTAGTTTCTCTATACGTTCCAGTGCACGTTCCATACTTCTCGCTCTCTTATGCAATCCTTCATTCGGAGGATTCGCCTGATTTGCCCATTCACGTAGTCGTTTAATTGCTTCTTTCATTTTCTTTATTTTCTTTTGCTGTTCTTGATAAGCCTGAAACTCCTGAAGTAACCGTTCTTCCTTTTCCTCAACAAACTGAGAATAGTTCGTATGATACACGTGAATCTCTCCATCTTCTAAATCAAAAACCTTCGTTACAACTTCATCAAGGAAATAGCGATCATGTGAAATGACCATAACCGTTCCATTGTATTCTTTTAAAAATTGCTCTAGCCATTCTACGGCGAATAAATCTAAATGATTGGTTGGTTCATCTAATAGAAGTAAATCTGGTTTCTGCAACAACATGTATGCAAGGCTTACCTTTGTTTGTTCCCCACCACTTAACTCGGAAAATGATCGGAGAAATAGTTCTGTCACCTGTAGACCGTTTGCTACCTTCATCATATTCGCTTCTATTTCATAACCACCAAGAAACGCAAACTTTTCTTGGATTACTCCGTATCTCTCCATTAATCTTTGTAAAGCAGACGGTTCCCGTTCTTCTGCCATATGTTTTTCTAAAGCACGCATTTCTCTTTCTAATTCCTTTTCTGTTTTAAAGGCGGAACTCAATACATCATATATATTCATACCCTCATCAAATTTCGGAATTTGTGCCACATGACCAATACATGTACCTTTCTTCATATGAATGTCCCCTGCATCCAAACTTTCCATTCCAGTTAGAAGCTGAAAGATTGTTGTCTTCCCACTACCGTTACGACCAACTAATCCAACACGTTCACCATTCTTTATTTCAAGCGATATATTTTCAAATATGATGTTTCCACCAAAAGATTTCGTTACATTATTTACACTACAAATTGTCATTTTCCGTACTCCTTTCAATATAAAAAACCATGGGAAAGAAACATTCCCCATGGTTTTCGGCATAGAAAAAGGAAGCCAAATAGCTCCCTTTTCACACGCTTATTAAAAATGGGTGAAGAGATTTCTATCGTTCAATAGCTACTATGCAATTGTTAAAAAAGGACAGACGTATCCCGTTAACAACTACATCATGAAAAATCGCACGACAAAAATAGATATAATCTAAAAATTTGGCACGTGCAGCTAAAGAACGTTTCATCTCATTCACCTCTTTCGTACGGAATTTAATACTTACTTCTTTATTATACTTCCCCATTTCATGTTTGAATAGTCATTTTTCTGAAAATAATGAAGATAGACTAAACATTTCAATAAGTGACATCAAATCTTACAACACTGTTATGTTCACGTAATGGAAAGCGATAGTACGAAAAAGCGCCTCCCTATACAATAAAGATGTAAACAAGAGAGACAACAAAAGGAGGTAAACAATCATGATGAAAGAAATCGTAAAAGCAATCTTTGAGGTATTAGTGAACGGACAAGCAGTTGTAAAAGAACTAAACGAACTATAAAAAGGAGTGAAGGAATATGATAAACATGGTAAAAATGATTTTACACGCTCTAGTTGATGCAAAAGCAGTTAGCCAAGAATTAAACGAACAATAAAAAAGGGGTAAATGAATATGAAGAAAGCCATTATTGTAATCGCAAGTACAGCAATTGCCTTATACACAATAAAAAATAGAAAAAAGAAGCACAATAAAAACAATCTATATTATCCATACACATTATTAAAGAAAAAATAAAAGACAAGGTACCCTATCTTAATGAGGATATCTTGTCTTTTATTTTTCCTATCACCTTTAAAGGATTTCCTTCTCCCTTTCCCGAATGTATTAAGCGGGATTTTTACACACATTTTAAAGGGGCATACATACAAATGGATACACAACAACTATACTTTTTAAACGATATTGGCAAACAAAAACCAGAAAGCATTCGGAATAGAAGCGCCACATGTCCTTTTTGTGACAGAGAAAATTTAACGGATATTTTAGCAACTGAGGACTCAATTATTTGGCTAAAAAACAAATTTCCTACATTAAAAGATACATTTCAAACGGTGCTAATCGAAACAGATAATTGTGAAGACCATATTGCGACATATACAGAAGAACATATGAGATCGCTAATCCGTTTCTCCATTCAACATTGGTTAGACTTACAGAAGAATGAAGAATTCACATCTGTGATTTTATACAAAAACCATGGTCCATTCTCAGGCGGAAGTTTGCATCATGCACACATGCAGATTATTGGAATGAAATATGTAGACTACCTCGATAACGTAGAACAGGAAAACTTCCAAGGAGTAATTGTGCAAAAAAACGAACACATTGAACTCAATATTTCAGATCGTCCTATTATCGGTTTTACTGAATTTAATATCATCATTGAAGATGTTGAATGCATAGATGAACTAGCAAATTATATTCAACAAACTGTACGTTACATACTGACAGATTTCCATAAAGGATGTAGTAGTTATAACTTATTTTTCTATCACTTAAATGGAAAAATCATTTGTAAAGTTGTTCCTAGGTTTGTCGTTTCACCCTTATATGTAGGATATAAAATACCACAAGTTTCTACAAAGCTAGAAGACGTGAAAATACAACTCGCGCAGTACTTCACGAGCGAAAAAGATACAATTATTCACAAAAAAACAGAGTAGGTATAGAAAACCTACTCTTTGATTACACCTTTATTTCGATAGTACACGTCCTCTAACCCGACGTTATACTTCATGTTATTATCCGTCCACTCTGGCCCTAAATTTCCCGGCCATCCAGATGTATTTGCTATATATTTTAGTAATGCAAAATCAGTCAAACCTTTTTGCACCCCGCGCTTATATCCTTTCATTAAATGCGGCATTGCAATTTGCGCATTTGTACGTGGATCTTTCAACTCTTCATCAGTTAAATGCTCTGGTGCAAGTCCGCCACCGCGATGCAATTGAAACAATCCGAATGAAGTTCCATTATCTCCAACACTTCTTGGATTTAACCGGCTTTCATGTTCGGCAATTGTAAGAGGTATCCATTCTGGAAGATTGACTTTCTTTGCTTCCTCTATAATAATTTGTTTCATCTGTTTTGCTTCTTCTGAGTCAACATAGCTTGTCTCATTCATTAACTTGCCCATTCCTTCAGACTTTCCTTGGAAATATAAGTACACCCCAAGAACAACTAAAAATCCTACAAAGAATTTCTTCACTACCTCTACCTCTTTCTCCGCTGAAATTTGTCCCCTTTCAGCCTTCTTCCCTTTACAATTACCAACATTCTATCATTCTCTTACCCTTTTATCATAGCAAATAACTATACATATTATCATCATGCTTTAGACCGATTTTGTGAAAAAACAGCTGGTAAATACGTGCAAAAATGTAACTTTCATAGACTATAACTTATTTCTTGTATATAATTGTAAATTGAACTCTACATATAGAATAGGAGCAGACCAAATGAAAAAGTGCATAATACTCTTGTTCAGCATTTTACTACTTATCCCTATCCACACCTCTGCACAAACGTCACCAAAACCAAAAGTACTTGTTTTATATAGTACAAAAGACGATAAAATTACAAATAATATTCAAATCCTTAATATTCAATTAGGCCATTTTACAAACGATATAACTACGAAAAGTTTAAAACAAGCTAATGAAATTACTAATTCATCTTCTTATACACATATTGTCTATATCGGTGAACAAAAGGAAGAGTTTCCTGCTGAAGCAAAACAACTGATAGAAAATTTCTCAGGCCCAGTATTAGTTCTAGGACAAAATGTTGAACAATTATCTAATCGCTTTTCTTTCATTACTCTAAAGGATAGTGATATACGAGTTAATAAAATCGAATATCCAAGCCATAAGCTAAAAAACACTTTAGAAGAGGAACGATTGATTCAATCTTTTGATACAAACGGAACTATTCTTGCTAACGCTGTAAGTTCAAATAGCAAGAACCCACTAATCGTTCAGCATGAAACATCTTATTATGTGGCAACGCCACACCTCTTTGACTGGATGTCTCATTACGTCGGTGAAATGTTATTTTCTTACTTTGGACAAAAGCCAACGACAAATAAAGTAGAGGCTTATTTGCGTCTTGAGGACGTTCATCCGGCCGCAGATATAAATCAATTAAAAGAAATTGCTGAATTACTAAAAGAGAAAAAGATTCCTTACATGATCACTGTTATTCCTGTATATACAGATCCCGAGACAGGTAAAACACTGCATTTAAAAGATAAACCCGAACTAGTCGATCTTTTACGCTCTATGCAAGATGATGGTGCAGCAATTATTATGCATGGTTATACGCATCAATTTTATGATAGTGAAACTGGGGAAGGTTTTGAATTTTGGGACGTAAAAACAGATCAACCAATTCGTCAACCGAAGCATGAAAAACCAAAAACAAAAGATGACTTCCCTAATGTCGAAGCATATAATGCATATGTAAAAAAAGGGGAAGAGTTTGAAGAAAAGTATACGACTGATCATATTGAAAAAGGTATTCAAGAACTTGTAGATGCCAAACTATATCCTGTCGCATTTGAAGCACCTCATTACACGATGTCTCAAAAAGGATATGAAATATTATCAAGATACTTTTCAACTTATGTAGGACAACTACAGTTAAGTGATACAACTTGGAAATCCATGCACTCACCATTTTATACAAGTACCCCATCATTTTTACACGGGATGAAATTAATGCCTGAAACAGTTGGCTTTATTGAAGAAGATAAGCCACATGCTATTGCAAAGATGAAAGAACGTGCTGTATCTGTTGCTAAATTATCCGATGGAGTTATTGGTGCATTCTATCATCCTTACTTAGGTGTGAAACCATTAAAAGAAGTATTAAAGGATCTAGAAAGTATTCCAAATATAGAATGGATTGATTTACAAAAAGAAACAAATGAAGTGAAAATGAAAGATATTCATATTACGACTAACAAAGATGGCATTCACGTTGAAAAACCAACAAGCGCAGATGACGTAATGGATTATATAAAACAATATGGGTTCTTCCTTATACTTGGTTTCTTCGTCATTGTCTTTCTTTTTCTATTAAGACGCGCGAAAAAATTAGAGTCATAATACAAAACCACCAAGCAGAATGCTTGGTGGTTTTTTTAACTTAAACCAAAACGTGGCATGTTATTAATAACCCATTGATTATTTTCATAAACAAATTCAACTTCTACTTTTTCCGTTACATTATCATAGTCATTATACGTTTCTACCTGCGCTCTTATTTTCCCATCCTTCAAATCGGCAGAAATAATTTTCGTGAATTTAGTCGCTGCTTTTGACCCTGGATCTCCAATAGCATAGTGCATTTTTCCATTTAACTCTTTAATATACTTACTCTTCATATACTCTGCTATAAATGATTTTGAGAAGTACGTAGATAGCGTAGTCTCTAAAGTATCCTTCGTATTATAAATAGGATTCACTAATTCCCCGTATGAAAAATCCCCTAATCGTTTTGGATTTCCTGTTAGTGCAGCCATTTGAACATTAGTAAGTTCCTTCTGTGCATTCCATACTTTCTGTAACATAACATCATCTGCTAATTTCTTATCTTTTTCTTCATTTGATTTCTTTGTATCTAGATTTAAAATAGTTCCATTATCCGTATAAAGATACATATCTCCTGCTACAAAATATAAATAGGATTTAGTTGGTTCAACCGCTTTATTATAAATTACTTTTTCATTTCCACCATTCATTTTCTTCTTATATACTCCGTCCTTTTTTAAATAATAAAAAGTATCCCCTTTCACATTCATCTGCAAAGCATCCTTTACCAATAACTTTTCGTTATTTTGTTGAATGTCTATTTCATATATGCCATGCTCAGCTTCATTTGTTTCAAAAGGTAACGAAAAGTCGATAACAGCATATAATTTTTCATTATTATAAGTAGCACTAGATATTGTTGCATAATTTTCTTTTGACCAAGTTTTATTATCTTTTGTCAATTGTGTTCCACGATTTTTATTCCAATGTAGAATACTATCGTCTATCGTTTGAGACCAACCTGAGTTTTTAAATGCCGCTTCTTCTTCCTGCCCCGTTTTCAAATCCATTTTTACTATCCCTACAATATCAAAACCACCATGCTCAGAATATTTTTTCGGATAAAATAAAGTTTGGTCTTTTATATAAACATAATTTGTATCATCTTTTAACGTGTCTAGCTTTTTGCTAGATATATCATACTTCATTAAAGAAGATAATCCTGCATTCTTATCTTTATCCGTATGAATAAAATATAAAGATTTATCTTTTATATTTATGTAAGAAGCATTTACGCCTTTTACTACAGGCTCTGCTGTTTGAAATTGATCTTTCGTACGATAAATGCCTCCTGTATTTTTATCACCATTCACCGCATAGTAAATCCAGCCGTTACTCTCTGCCATTTTCCCTTCATTAGAACTGTTTCCAACCGTATTCCCATTCTTCTCATTTTCTTTCATCTGTTTTTCAACTACTGGATCAATTTTTTCTTCCTTATTTTCTTGTTTTGCGTTTGGATTTATAGCCTTTGTTTCTGCTTCACACCCAAACGCTGCAAGTGAAAGTGCACCGACCATCATTGTAATAGCTATTTTTTTATATGCTTTCCCCATTTTTCCCCCTACTTCCTTCATCAAATTAAGCACATCATAAATTATAGAAAATATTAGAAAAAATATCCATAATAAAAAGGACAAGAGTAACTCTCCTATCCTTTCAAATAAAGTGAAACTTTAATCATTCAGGTTCTTAATGTCTGGCAAATAGCGGAGTAAAATTGAATGGTATTTTCATATATCGTTTTCGCAACTTTATCAACAGATACGTTTTTTATAACACTAATTTCCTTTAATACCTCTCGAATCATTCTCGGATGCGTCATAACATCCTCGTGAAATTCCCACGGTCCATCTGTTTCTACCATCATATATTCAAGTGGATAATACGAAACAATTTTTCTAATTTTCTCCTTATGTAAAACATCTGGTGTGATAGAAATATAATAACCGTTCCTCATCATCCGTTTCATTGTTGTTTCACTTCCTTTAAACCAATGAAAGTGTGCACGTGAAACTTTATATTTCTCCAGTAAATCACATACAATATCAGCATCTTCATACACTGCATGCAATATAATGGGTAAATCATATTTACTAGCTAGTTCAACAAATCGTTGTAACACTGATATATATGAATTGATAGCAATGTGCTCATCTTCTTTTCTTAAATAATATGGCAAGCCTACTTCACCAATCGCAACTATGTCTTCTACATGCTCTTCAATTAATTTATAAATTTGCTCACATTCTTCTTTATGAATCGGTTGCTCCGGATGAAAACCTATTGCTGGATGTACAAAAGGATATCGCTTTGCTAAAGATAAAGTTTCTTTACATGATTGATAATTCATAGATACCGCGATAAGCCCCTGTATCTCTTTACTATGTTCCACATCTTTAAGTAATCTACTTTTTTCTTCATCCTTATATTGGTCAACATGTATATGACTATCAATCCATTTCATCTTTATGCCCCCATAAAAAAAACAAGAAAGGATCTCCCTTCTTGTTTTATCATCTATATTATTTAACAATTAAGTTTGTTATGATATCAAATAATCCAATACATACTACGGCAACAGTAAAGTAGCTACAGAAATCTTTAATTGGAAACTTCACTACTTCTTCTTTACGCATCCCAGTTTTCTCCCTTCTTACTATATCCCTAATTATTTTATCTATTTGTATCTATTATGCAAAAAATATGACAAATTTACTATCGAATTAACTTACGTAAACCTTACAATGTTGTAAGGTTTATAAAAAGAGCCTCATCTAAATACAGATGAGGGCTATTAAAAAGTAGTTGGTTTTTCATTCTTCATTAATATTACAAACAGAAAGTAATACAGTGAGACTTTCTAATTACACTATATGAAATTCACTATCTTTTAACCATCGAATTACATTACAGAAGACTTACATGTTTGTAAGCTATGTGTAATGTAATTCGATAGTTTCTCTTACCTATATCTCGTACAATAAAGTTAGAAAGCAAGCCAAATAAGAAGAACACTCACATAACCAAATTACATTGCTAGTAGCTACTCTTCTTATACCTTTCACTCATGCTACTACAATGTACCCCCTTCCCCTTTATATAACAAAAAGAGCCTTAGTCCATATGGACTAAGGCTCTTTCATGAACCCTAAAATACCCCTACCTAGTATTTTTATTTTCGACAAAAAATAGGTGGGGGTATAATCTGCTATCTCATCGTTAAAAGTTTACTCTTCGCATTAATAGGAATATTTACAGCTTCAATTTCTTCAATCGCCTCTCCGTAGCGTCCTTTTGCATACACCTTTAACGCTTCATCTCTCTTTAACATATGCTTAACAGTCTTCTTTATTTTTTGTTCTCTTCCACGTTCGTCAAATGCAATAAATTCATATTCATACCACTCATCACCAATATGCTGACCAATTGTATTCACGACCGTATAATATTCTTTCGTCTTATAAAGTGGATTATATTTATCGATAACTGGTCCAAGTTTCGTAGGCAGTAACATTACTACTATCACTATCATCGCTATTATAGTAGTGATCATTTTTTTCTTCATAATCAATCTTCCTCCTCTGCAGGATATATATACATCTATTTTAAAAAGAAGGAATAAAATCTACTATTGAATCTCATTACATTACACTTACATTATTGTAAGAATTAAAAAAGGTGAACGAATTTACTCGTTCACCTTTTAGCTCGCTTTAAAGCCACCTCCAAGTACATCGCGTACATCATGAATAACAACGAAAGCATCTTCATCTACTCGACTAATAACCTGCTTTAACTTAACAAGCTCTTGTTTATTTATAACAACATATAATACTTCTTTATTTTTACCAGTATATCCGCCGCGTCCTTCTAATACAGTAACACCGCGTGTCATGTTTTTCGTAATAGTTTCACGGATTAAATCCGGTTGATTTGAAATGATTGTAACAGCTGTTTTTGTATCCATTCCTTCTACAATGAAATCAATCACTTTCGCTCCGATGAATACTGCAACAAGTGTGTACATTGCTTTTTCTTGCCCTATTATAAATACAGAACCAGCAATTACTACAATATCAATAATAAGTACGCCTTTACCAACGCTCCATCCTAAATATTGATTGGCTAACCGAGCTAAAATTGCCGATCCTCCTGATGTACCTCCAGCTTTGAACATACAGCCTAATCCGACACCGACAAATAAGCCAGCGAATAGAGCTGCTAATAACGTATCACTATTTACATGATACTCAATATGTTCCGTAACATATAAAAACAAGGATGTTTCTACAATCCCTAAAATTGTATAAACCATCGTTTTCTTATCAAAAAATTTATAACCAATAGCTAGTAAAATTGCATTTATAGCAAAGTTTACAATCCCCGGTGACCAATCAAATAAATAGTACGTAACAACCGTTAAACCAATAATTCCACCCTCTGATAAACGGTTTGGAATTGCAAAGTAATTAATACCAATTGCGAATAATAATGAACCAATTGTAATTAGTGTTATTTCCTTTATACGTTGATTAACCATAGTTCATACCTCCCCCCATTTGACATTGTATCACTATCTCCTAGAGGTTTAGAAGTTGTTTTTATTGCGCATTTTTACTCTTACAGATCGGGATATTATGTTTAAACAAAGGGGTGATTAATTATTCATATTCGCTCTAACTGTACGGACAAATTGCTCCACATTCCCCTTCTGAATATACTTAGCTCGAATGGTTTCATGATTACAAGTACATTCGAAATGCGGACGAAAATCTATGCTATCTATATGCAAATATGAATAATCTTTAAATGTTGCAGGATAGTATGGAAATTTCCCATAAAAGAGAAGACGTCTAGTAGTAGCAGCAAAAATCCCTTGTTGATACGATAGCATAAAATTATCCTTCTCAAATATCCCTACGACAAAAGCCAAAATCTTTTCATCATCCTCTATATGCTTTTTCATACTCAATAAAAGTTCATTCATGCATATCCCTCCAAATACTATTCTTGAAAAGAATCCATGGATTATTACAGACCGGTGTAACTCCTTTATAAAGTATGAAACGCGTTTCCTGTCAAAGATATTTCAAAAAATAATCCGTTATGCAATTTACACATAACGGATTAAAACTAAACAGTAGAGCGTTCCACAAGTTCGTATGGAATTTCCACCTTTTCTTGTTTAGAACTCTCACCACTTATTTGCCTATAAAACATTTCAAAAGCCTTTTTACCTATCTCCTTTAAATTTTGATCAATGGTTGTAAGCTGTAACACTTGCGAAATAGGTTGATTATCAAAGCCAATAATCGCTAAATCCTCAGGAACTTGAATACCTAATTTTTCAGCTTCTGTCATAACCCCAATCGCAACTTCATCTCCTGCTACTATTAATGCTTCGGGAAGATGCTGCATCCCCTTTAATTTATGAGCCACTTTCACACCATCTTCTAATGTAAAACATTCTGTAAAAATCCATTCTTCATTCACTTCTTCATCTATAGCTTGCAATTGCTGTTTATAAACATCAAAACGTTTTTGACTACTCGGACCTAATTTCCTTCCCGTACAATAACCAATTTTTTTATAACTTTTCTCAATCAAATAATCCATTCCTAATTGAAAAGCTGCCGAATGATTCGTATATACACTTGAGATATTTGAAATATCATTATCTTCACAAGCAACGATTGTCCCATAGGAAGCATACGGCTCTATCGTTTCCCAATCATTCGCACGAGAACAAATAATAAGGCCATCCAATTGTTTTGTTTTTAACATATGTAAACTTTTCATTTCTTCTTTTTTATTATAATTCGTTTGGCAAAGTAGCACTCTGTAATTATGAGCTAACGCCACCTCCATCATCCCGCCCACCATCGCATCAAAACATGGATGATTAATATACGGTAAAATCACACCAACAATATTCGTTTTCCCTTTTGATAAATGAACAGCATTTGCGTTTTGTGAGTAATTCAACTTCTCAACTATCTCCATAACCGCTTTCCTTTTTTCTTCACTTACATATGGATGATCATTCAATACTCTCGAAACAGTCGTAACTGAAACTCCCGCCATCTTTGCAATATCTTTAATATTGGCCATACACTCACCTCTACTTTTAACTTAATGAATTCCACGAACATATGTCAAACTTTCTCATCATTACACCTTCATTCGTTTTTCTTACAAAAGTGTAATTTTCCTGTAAGCTAATTCGATAGTTACTATCCTCAATATTTCATACAATTAAGTCAGAAACAGGACAACAACTATTCGAAATGGAGCGGATTCATATGATGAACAAAATGAAATCAAACAATTTTTTAAATACAATGGACATGGTATTTTCCGCTCTAATCGATGCTAAAGCTGTTGCTTCTACATTAAACAAGTAAGGAGAATGTATGATGAAAAACATCACTTTTAACAAATTAGATTTTTTAGGACTAGCTAGTGGCTCTCTTCTTCTTACTGCTTTTATTTACGCCGCTACGCTTGTATAACTTTTGTGTCCCCTTTCCCCTTTATTATAAATAGTAATAGAAAAGACGACCGTCTATGCCCGGTCGTCTTTTCTTACTTTTGATTTGATTGCAAAGTTTCCTTTAGCTCATCAAACTTCTCATTTAATTGATCTGTCATCATTTTCATAGCTGTCTTTCGATCTATTTGTTCTTCAGCATCAATTTGAATTGGGTCGCCAAAAATTAATTGTGCCTTTTTCCCTTTTATTAATTCTTTTACACTTGATGGACCAACATAAGCTGCCGGTACTAACGGGACATTAGAACGCAATGCAATCGTAACAGCCCCAGCTTTTAATGAAACGTCTTCTGTTGATCGTGTCCCACTCGGAAAAATCCCTACTACTTTCCCTTCTTTTAATAGGCGTGACGGAATTTTGAGTGTACTCGGTCCTGGATTCGCACGATCTACAGGGAATGCATTCACATTTTTAAAGAACCAATTTTTGAACTTCCCTTCAAATAACTCTTTTTTTGCCATGTAATGAATTTGGGTCGGGTACATCCCTGTAGCTAACATTAATACATCCATAAAACTTGTATGTGTACATGCAACAACATATGGGCCACCTTCTGGTAACTTTTCTCTTCCTTGCACTTCTACTTTCCCAGCTGTTTTAAATATATATTTCAACAAAAATGTAATTGGTTTATACATTTGTTTCGTTCCTTTCTGAATATCCGAATTATAATCATTTTCTTATAACGATTATAACACTAAGTTTTAGGAGTTGGTAATAATTTTAAGTATTAATTGTTACATTTCAATTCTTACAAAAGTGTAACTTTCTTGTAAGCTAATTCGATAGTTACTTCCCCAAATATTTCATACAATTAAGTCAGAAAGAAACAACAACTATTCGAAAAGGAGCGGATTCATATGATGAACAAAATGAAATCAAACAATTTTTTAGATACAGTGGGCATGGTATTTTCCGCTCTAATCGATGCAAAATCTGTTGCTTCTACATTAAACAAGTAAGGAGAATGCATCATGAATAACATCACTTTTAACAAATTAGATTTTTTAGGATTAGCTAGTGGCTCTCTTCTTACTGCTTTTATTTACGCTGCTACGCTTGTATAACTTTGTGTCCCCTTTCCCCTTTATATAGAAAAAGACGACCGTCTATGCCCGGTCGTCTTTTTACATTTTTCTTTCTTTCAATTCTTTTAAAAGCTGTATCAGCTCAGCTTGTTGTTTTATCTTTTTACGACCATTTCGGTTAATTGCTGCAAGCTCGCAGGCAACTCCGACGGCGAAGAAAAACAATAAACTTTCTAACATGTGAAATCCTCCAATTGCCTATTAAACAGCTTGACGTAATTGCTCTTCTTGTAAACTTCGCTTGTTTATATTTTCTTCTTTTCTCTGACAAACGTTATTGCGAATAAGTGCTGCAATAACAAGTAAAGTCCCTATAATATCAAACATTGTTATTCGATATCCTTGCATCATCATAATAACTAAAGTCGTGATTGGTACAAAATTAATAAATAAAATCCCATTAATGGACGATAAAATTTTCACACCGTAATTCCAAGCAAGTAACGCTACGATACCTGGTAATGTCATCATAAACAATAAATCATATTTCACGATAGAAATCGTTCCCATACTAGGAACCGATACATATCCAAACGATGTAATGATTACAGTTATAATCCCTGTGACAGTCGTACCGAATACACACGTCAACGTAGAATAACGTAATGTTGACCAATCGCTACACGTTTGACCACCCATCGTATAAATAACCCAACCTACAACCCCTACAAATATAAAGGCCAGCGAAAACATGTTATCTTTCAATGTTAAAAAGAAACTCATATCACCTTTCGTAATAACGAATACAGCCCCTACAAAAGCGATAATCATGCTCGTTATCATATACTTTTTCGGTTTTACATGCTTATATCCCCATAGAATACAAATAGAAATCATCGGCATCAGTGCTTCCATAATGGAGGCTACCATCACACCTGATTTCCCCATTAACATTTGACCTAAAAATATAAGTACATTATATACAGTAAACGCCATCGTTCCGAAAAAGACGAGTAACTTTCCTCTTCCCTCTAAACAAAATGCCTGTTTTCCTTCTTTCATTAACAATAATACAATCAGTACGATCGCCACCGCTCCATAGCGAATAAGCGAAAAATAAAATGGATCTATGTATTCTAGCGCATGATCAGCAACCGGAAACATCGCTCCCCACGACATACTTGCAATTAAACATGCTAAAGCCCCTATTATCATTTGACCTTTTCTCACCACAATTCCCCCGCTTCTTTCTATTTGCACAAAGAGAATTGTAAAAGAAAAAATATATCACGTAAAATGATTCAAAATGATGTTAACTATCATTTATAATGATAGTTAACATCAAGGAGGATCACATTATGGAATTAAGAGATTTACAAATCTTCCAGAACGTTGCCGACAAAGGTAGTGTAAGCGGCGCAGCAAAGGAATTAAATTACGTACAATCAAATGTAACTGCACGTATTAAACAACTAGAGAACGAACTAAAAACACCGCTCTTTTATCGTCATAAACGAGGCATGACTTTAACAGCTGAAGGAAGAAAAATGCTCGTTTATGTTAATAAAATTTTGCAAGATGTTGACGAGCTAAAACAAGTATTTTTAGACAGTGAAACTCCCTCTGGCATATTAAAAATCGGTACAGTCGAAACAGTAAGTACATTACCTACCATTTTATCTTCTTACTATAAACGCTATCCGAATGTCGATTTATCATTACAAGCGGGTCTAACAGAAGCATTGATTAGAGAAGTACTTGATCATCAATTAGATGGTGCCTTTATATCAGGTCCTATTAAACACCCACTAATTGAACAATACGATGTTAGTACAGAAAAATTAATGCTTGTAACACAAAATAAAGCTTTTCATATAGAAGAATTTACAACAACGCCCCTACTCGTTTTTAACCAAGGATGTGGATACCGTTCCAAACTAGAACGATGGCTTAAAGATGAAGGTTTGCTCCCAAAAAGAATTATGGAATTTAATATATTAGAAACGATATTAAACAGTGTTGCACTCGGCCTTGGAATTACACTCGTACCACAGTCTGCTGTCCACCATCTTTCTAAAGCTGGTAAGGTACATTGTCATGCAATCCCTGAAAAATATGGTAGTATTTCAACGGTTTTCATACGCCGTAAAGATAGTTATATGACGAATTCAATGCGTAGCTTTTTAAAAACAATTGAAGAGCATCATCATATCAATATGCTGTGAAAGACATTCTTACATGAATGTCTTTTTTTCTTACAAAAGTGTAAGTCTTCCGTAAGCTAATTCGATAGTTGCAGGCAATCATATTTCCTATAATTAAGATATAAAGCAGGGCAACAACAAATCGAAAAGGAGCGGATACGCATGATGAACAAAATGAAATCAAACAAATTTTTAAATACAATGGGCATGGTGCTATCCGCACTTGTCGATGCAAAAGCTGTTGCAACTACATTAAACAAATAAGGAGAGATTACAATGAACAACATTACATTTAACAAATCAGACTTTATCGGACTTGCAAGTGGAGCTACTCTTCTTACAGCTTTCATTTACACACTTGCTCAAGGTCTTATTTAATATTTTGTTTCCCCAAACCCCTTTATATATAGAAAAAGCTGCTTGTCTTATAGACAAGCAGCTTTTTAGTTTATTTCATATATAATTTGACCTGTTTTCGTCATATCGTATCCGCCAATTGCTTTTAATTCATTATGAAATTCTTCCGATTGCAGAATGCCTTTCACGACTTCAATCAGCTCTTCATTTTCTTTATTCTTCAAAATCACCAAATCGTACTGTTCTTTCATGATTGGAATAAAATCTACATTTACAATTTGCGAAAACTTTTCTGATCCTACTCCCACATCAGCTTTTCCATTCGCAACTTGCGTGGCAACACCAAGATGGTTTGATTCTTCCCATTCATATCCACTAATACGTTCTTTATTTAACTTTTGGATGCGCAATTGTTCATCGACTAACACCCTAATACCAGAACCTTTTTCTCGATTTACAAATCGTGTAGATGACTGAGATAAATCAGCCCATGTTTTTATATTTTTCGGATTTCCCTTTTGCACATAAAATCCAACGTTTCTTGCTAATAAATTAATCATCGTACATGGTTGTCCCACTAAAATACGTTTTACGTAAGGAACATTATATGTACCCGTTTCACCATCAAACAAATGCAGACTAACGATATTTCCTTCTCCTTGATACATTTTTACTAAACTCGTTAAACTACCTTGATATGCCCTTAATATGTTTGAACTTGGCAGGCGATTTTCTATACGTTTTGCCAACATATCTAACGTTAGTTCTTGTCCGCTAATAATACATGTATCCAAGCCCCTACTATCTTCGCTCTTTACAGGAGTACCTTGTATTTTCCCTGTTTTCATTTGCTTTATATATTGTTCTAAATCTGTTGCATCAATGCGCATCTGTCTACCAATTCTATAAGAAGGAAGTTCTCCTTTTTTAATTAGATCGTATACAGTTAATTTTGATACCTTTAATCGCTTCGCTACTTCTTCCGTTGTGTAGGAATGATGATCCATAGACGATTCCTCACTTTCTTCCTTCATTGTAACAAAGAAAAGAATATTTCTCCTATATTAAAAAACAACTATATCGTTCAAATTATATTCAATTATAACTAGTTATATCTAGTTATATCTAGTTATAATTAGTTATAATTGAATATGTCAAAACGAAAGGGGATTTTTTTATGAACAAGTTTACATTACGATCCATCGGGGCGCTTATACTTTCTTTTCTTCTTATATTTAGCGTTGCATGTACAAGCGGCGAAAAGAAAGAGAAATCAACTGCTAACGAAGGAAAAGCAGTAGAACTTACTATATCAGCTGCTGCAAGCTTACAAGATGCACTAAAAGAAATTGAAACAAAATATAAAGAAAAGGAACTTAATATTAAACTTTCTTTTAACTTCGGTGCTTCTGGTGCACTTCAACAACAAATTGAACAAGGCGCGCCTGCTGATTTATTCTTCTCAGCAGCCGAAGATAAATTCCAAACCCTTGTTAAAAAAGGATTCATTAATGAAAAAGAAGGGAAAAATCTTCTTGGAAATGAACTCGTTCTAGTTGTCCCAAAAGATAGTTCTCTTACAAAAATTCAAGATTTAAAAGATGAAAAAATTAAGAAAATCGCGCTTGGTACACCCGAATCAGTACCTGCGGGAAAATACGCAAAGGCTTCTCTCACGCATGAAAATCTATGGAATGACATTCAAAATAAAATCGTATTTACAAAAGATGTTCGCCAAGTGTTAACATATGTAGAAACAGGTAATGTCGATGCTGGTATTGTATACAAAACAGATGCTCTTATTTCAAACAAAGTAAAGATTGGTGAGACAGCAGCAGCTACTTCTCATGAGCCAATTCACTATCCTTTAGGTGTTATAAAAGAATCTAAGCACAAGAAAGAGGCGACTTCATTTTATGAGTATTTGCAGTCAAAAGATGCACAATCTATCTTTAAAAAATATGGATTTACAGTCCTGTCATAATTGCCATGAGCTTTGATGCTATTTTATCACCAATCTTTCTATCTATACGAGTAGCTGCATGCGCCACCATTATCGTTACAATTTTAGGGACAATTATCGGACGAGCGTTAGCACGCTCCTCATGGAGATATAAAGTACTATTAGAAACTATTTTCTTATTACCAATGGTACTTCCACCAACTGTAATCGGCTTTTTTCTCATTATCATTTTTGGAAATAATAGTCCCATTGGAATGTGGATAGAATCAATATTTCAGCAGTCCATTATGTTCACATCTACTGCTGCAATCATCGCTTCTACAGTTGTTGCATTTCCGCTCATGTACCAATCAGCAAAAACAGGATTTTCTATTGCGAATGTACAAATTGAAGAAAGTGCTCGTGACCTTGGTGCCAGTGAATATCAAGTTTTTCTACACGTCACACTTCCGCTTGCATTTCCCGCCTTACTAAGCGGAATGATTTTGAGCTTTGTTCGTGCGCTCGGTGAGTTTGGTGCTACACTCATGTTTGCTGGGAACATTCCTGGTAAAACACAGACAATCCCAACTGCAATTTATATGGCTATTGATGCAAGTAATATGCAACTCGCTTGGACACTTGTCGTTATCACTATTAGTATGTCACTCCTATTTCTGCTATGTATTCAGCTTATTAATAAAAGAATTACTAACTCTTAAGGCAGCTTTTTTGGAAGCTGCTTTTTTATTTCTTAGGAAATAAAAATATACCATCGGGAAATAACTGAATTTTACCTTTTATTTAAATATACATTCTATTTGAATTTACTTTCTAAAATAGGCAATTTCCTGTTATTATATGGAGGTGTTTCAAAAAATGAAGAAATGAAAACGCATTTATATCGTGAATTCTTCATCCTGTTTTAGCGATCGGTAATCTTCTACTCTAGTAGTGGTGCATTACCGATCGTTAGAACGATATGTAATTATATTGGTATAGAAAACCGAAGGGAGTCTTGTAATGGACATTTTATTAGCGCTTCTTCCTGCAATTGCATGGGGAAACATCTTATTAGTAAGCGTAAAAATGGGCGGTGGTGCATATAGCCAAACGGTAGGTATGACAATCGGTGCTCTATTCTTCGCAACAATTATGTATGTATTTACTCAACCAGCTTTAACAATGACAGTCTTAATTGTTGGTTTTATTTCAGGTTTATTCTGGGCATTAGGACAAGTAAACCAATTAAAAACAGTTGAAAAACTAGGTGTTTCAACTACTGTAACGATTTCTACTGGTATGCAACTTGTTGCAACTTCTATCTTTGGGGTTATCGCTTTCCGTGAGTGGACTACAACAACAACGATTATTCTGGGAACGATTGCAATCCTATTAATCGTAGTTGGTGTTGTATTCACATCACTAGATGACAAAGAAAATGCACAGCCACCAGGACAATTGAAAAAAGGACTTCTTACTTTAATTGTTTCTACTTTCGGCTACCTTGTATATGTAATTATTATTCGTTGGTATAATATCGATGGTTGGTCTGCTATTTTACCACAAGCAGTTGGTATGTTTGTTGGTGCGGTTGTATTGACATCTAAACATAAACCATTTAACAAATATGCAATCCGTAATGCTTTATCTGGTTTACTATGGGGAACTGGAAACTTATTCTTACTTCTTTCATTACCACGTGTCGGAGTAGCAACAAGCTTCCCATTATCTCAAACTGGAATCGTTATCTCAACATTCGGTGCGATTGTCTTCTTAGGTGAAAAGAAAACAAAACGTCAATTGATCTTTATTGCACTAGGTAGTGTTTTAATTATCGGCGGTGCTGTATTGTTAGGTATGACAAAAGCATAAACTTATAATCTATTAATCCCTGAAGCAGTTATGCTTCAGGGATTTTTCATTACAACTATTTTTTAAGTATAATAATTTTTATAACCTTATTTATATTAACCCTCCTCCCTCCATTTCCATCCTTTTCACAATAAGTCTTTTCTTTTTACAAAATTCTCTTAAAGATGGTATCGTTTTTTATAACATATCTTCACTAGAAAGGAATAAAGGATATGCTAACTAAACATCGAATTTTATTTATTGGTGCTGGTCGTATGGCAGAAGCTATATTTTCCGGATTACTTAAAACAAGCAAAGAATACATCGAAGAAATTATCGTTTCTAACCGAAGCAACGTAGAAAAGCTAAAGGAATTACAAGGGCGATATAATGTGTCTACTACAACAGATTGGAAGCAGCATGTTTCATCTGTTGATACGATTGTTTTAGCAATGCCGCCTTCTGCACATGAAGAATTATTAGCAGAATTATCTCCGTTACTATCGAATCAACTTGTCGTAACGGTAGCTGCTGGCATTGGTCCATCTTATTTAGAAGAAAGACTTCCCGAGGGGACACCTGTTGCTTGGATTATGCCAAATACAGCTGCTGAAATTGGCAAGTCTATCTCCTTATATACAACGGGACAATCAGTAAACGAGATACATCAGGAAACCTTGCAACTCCTTTTAAGAGGCATTGGTACTTCGCAACTTTGTACTGAAGAAGAAGTTCATCAGCTTACTGCAGTTACTGGAAGTGCACCAGCTTTCCTTTATTACTTTGCTGAAAGCTTAATTGAAGCAACAAAAAGTTATGGAGTCGATGAAGCAACCGCAAAACACCTTGTCATTCAAATGATTTCCGGCTCTGCTTCTATGCTTGAACAAACGCAAGATCCAGCTAACCTCCGCGAACAAGTAACAACACCCGGTGGTTCCACAGCTGAGGGTCTCAAAACTTTATATGAATATAATTTTTCAGAGGCAATTCAAAAAGCGGTAGAAGCAACAAACAAAAAAGCTAGGGGGAAATAATATGAATTTAACAAGTTTAAAAGACTATACAACATTACATAACGGTGTAAAAATGCCTTGGTTCGGTTTAGGTGTTTTTAAAGTAGAAGATGGTTCAGAAGTAATTGAATCTGTAAAAGCAGCAATTAAAAATGGCTACCGCAGCATTGATACTGCAGCAATTTATCAAAACGAAGAAGGCGTTGGACAAGCGATCCGTGAATCAGGTGTTTCACGTGAAGAATTATTTATTACATCAAAAGTATGGAATAGCGATCAAGGGTATGAAACAACACTTCAAGCATTTGAAACTACATTAGAGAAATTAGGTCTAGAATATTTAGATTTATATTTAGTACATTGGCCTGTAAAAGGGAAATATACTGAATCATGGAAAGCATTAGAAAAGCTTTATAAAGATGGCCGTGTTCGCGCTATCGGTGTGAGTAATTTCCATATTCACCACTTACAAGACGTATTTGAAATTGCTGAAATTAAGCCAATGGTCAACCAAGTGGAATACCACCCACGTTTAGCACAAGAAGAGCTGCATGCTTTCTGTAAAGAACATAACATCCAACTTGAAGCTTGGTCACCATTAATGCAAGGCCAACTGCTAGAGAACCCAACATTACAAGACATTGCAACAAAATATAATAAATCAACTGCACAAATTATTTTACGCTGGGATCTACAAAACGAAGTTGTAACCATCCCTAAATCTATTAAAGAACATCGCATTATTGAAAATGCAAATATATTTGATTTTGAATTAAGCGCTGATGACATGAAAGCAATTCAAGCTCTAAATGAAGACCGTCGCGTCGGTCCAGATCCAGATAACTTTAACTTCTAATAGAAAAACCACTGCCATATGCAGTGGTTTTTTTCATTTAAGAAAACTGAAAATTTAAACTATATTCATTTGGTTGACACTTCATTATCCAAGGTGTAAGATTTTGAATTATCAAAGAAACACAAAAATTAATAAAGTTTATTCGTTTACTCATTGTATCAAGAGAGGTGGAGGGACTGGCCCTTTGAAACCTCGGCAGCAGGTTCATTTTGAATACTGTGCCACTTCCTGCAAGCTTTATGCTTGAAAGATAGAATGAGGGACTTCGTTTATATACGGGTGCATAACTTGTACGTAAAAATCCCTCTTTCTCAATACGAAAAGAGGGATTTTTTGTTTTTCATTTCCCTCATCATCATCCAAACTTAATTATTTAGGAGGAAAATCAAATGAAAAAGAAGTTTGTACCCGGTATTGCATCAGTTGTAGGAGTAAGTATTTTATTAACTGGTTGCGGTAGTTATAAAAACGAAGCAAGCGGAGCAAATGCAAAAGACGAGGCGCCTAGTAAACAGGTTTTAAACTTATCTTCACCTACTGAAATACGAACAATGGATACAGCTCGTGCTACAGATACTGATTCTGGTCAAGTAATGAGAAACGTATTTGAGGGTTTGTATAATCTTGGTGAAGGTAACAAACCTGTCCCTGGTGTTGCAAAATCTCATGAAGTAAGTGGCGATAAGACGAAATACACATTCCATTTACGAGATTCAAAATGGTCAAACGGCACTCCTGTTACAGCGAAAGACTTTGTCTTCGCTTGGCAAAGAGCTGTTGATCCAGCAACAGCCTCTGAATATGCATTTCTATTCTTTGATATTAAAAATGCAACAAAAATTAACAACAAAGAACTTCCAGCCGATCAACTTGGTGTAAAAGCAATTGATGACCATACGTTTGAGGTAGAATTAGAACGTCCTGTTCCGTACTTTATTAGCTTAACAGCGTTCCCAACATTTCTACCAATTAACGAGGAATTCTTTAAAGCACAAGGTGATAAATACGCTTTAGAAGACAATACAATCTTGTACAACGGAGCTTTTACACTAAGCGATTGGAAGCACGAGCAAAGCTTTAAATTTAAGAAAAACCCTACCTATTGGGATAAAGGTACTGTCAAACTGGAAGAAATCAATTTTAACGTCGTAAAAGAAAAATCTACAGAAGTAAATTTATTCGAGTCAAAACAATTAGATCGTATCAAACTAACATCTGACTTCGTTGATAAATATAAAAAGGATGCTAACTTTAAAGAACGGCCAAACGTAGGGGTACAGTTTCTACGTATGAATCAACAAAACAAAATACTTCAAAACGTTTCTGCACGCCAAGCAATCGATCAAACAATTGATCGAAAATCCTTTGTAAATACGTTATTAAATGACGGCTCTACACCAACCTCTAGTCTCGTGCCGAAAAACTTTGCAAAAGGACCTGACGGAACAGATTTCCGTGCTGCAAACGGCGATTTAACAAAGGTTAATACAAAATCTGCTCAAGAATTATGGAAAAAGGCAAAACAAGAACTTGGGTCTGAAAAAATAACGTTAGAACTATTAACAAGTGATGGTGACCTTGAAAAGAAAACTGGTGAATTCTTAAAAGGACAACTAGAAAAGAATTTAGATGGCTTAACAGTAAATATAAAGCCGCAACCACGTAAACAACAAGTTTCACTTTTATTAAAAGGTGACTACGAAATTGGAATTGACGGCTGGAGCCCTGACTTTGCGGATCCAATTACATTCCTTGAGCTATTTACAACGAATAACCCTTACAACTTAGATCATTACTCTAATAAGGAGTTTGATGAAACAATAGCACAAGTAAAAACAACTTTAGCTGGTGATGAAAAAGCTCGCTGGGAAGCATTACTAGCATCCGAGAAAATATTATTTAAAGACTCTGTTATCGCTCCTCTTTACCAAAAAGGCGAATCTTATTTAGAGCGTTCTTACGTGAAAGGAATTGTGCAAGTAGACTTTGCAGGTCAATTAAACTTCAAATGGGCACAAATTGAAAAATAAAAGGCAACCTGAATTGAAGTTTTTCTACCCATACCAATTGTTTTATTGGAAAAATGTATCAAAAGCGGATTTCTCATTAGGAGAAAATCCGCTTTTTCAATATATTATTTTTAAAAAATAATACTCCAATTTTTATTATTGACATATAGTTCTTTCCAGTGTTAATATTCTAAATAATCAAAGAAACGAAATATTTCACCATCAAAATATAGCGTCTACTACGTTGAAACATATAACGATAGATTATAGTTCAACATGTATATACATATAGAACACCTGATTACCTACATACACATATCTGTAATAGGTTTTCTCTTCTTCTATAGCTACACTTCAAAACGTGGACATTACGACGTTACGAACCACACATTTAGGGAGGAACGAACAATGAAGAAAAAAGTTGTACCTGTTGTTGCATCTGTTTTAGGGGCAAGTCTATTACTAACTGCTTGTGGGGGAAATAAAGATCATACAAGCGGAGCGAAAGCAAATGATAAAGCACCTGATAAACAGGCAATTAACTTATCATTCGCTTCAGAAATTCCAACAATGGATGTTGCAAAAGCAACGGATGGGGAATCCATGAGCGTAATGCGCAATGTTTTTGAAGGTTTATATGCAATGGGAGAAGATAACAAACCAATTCCTGGTGTTGCTGAGTCGGTTGACCTTAGTCCCGATAAAACAAAATATACATTCCACCTGCGTGATTCAAAATGGTCAAACGGTACTCCAGTTACAGCAAAGGACTTTGTCTTCGCTTGGCAACGTGCCGTAAATCCTGATACAGCAGCTGAATATGCATTCTTATTCTTCGATATACAGAATGCGAAACAAATAAGCCAGAAACAATTGCCAATTGATCAACTAGGTGTCAAAGCTCTTGATGATAAAACGTTAGAAGTACAACTAGACCGTCCTGTTCCCTACTTCTTAAGCTTAACGACATTCTCAACATTCTTACCAATTAATGAAGATTACTTAAAATCTCAGGGCAATAACTATGGTTTAGAAACAAATCATTTAATTTACAACGGTGCTTTCATATTAGATAACTGGAAACACGAGCAAAGCTTCCAATTGAAGAAGAACCCTAACTATTGGGATGCTAAAACTGTAAAATTAGAAGAAATCAACTTCAATGTCGTTAAAGATAAATCTACAGAAGTTAACTTATACGATTCAGGACAAATTGATCGCGTTGCTTTAACTGCGGAGTTTGTTGATAAATATAAGAGCGATCCAAACTTCAAAGACCGCGCTGAAGTTGGCATTCAATTTTTACGACTCAATCAAAAAAATGAAACATTAAAAAATCAACATGCACGCCTTGCTATTAACGGAGCAATGAATAAAAAAGCATACGTAGAAACAATTTTAAATAACGGTGCTGTCCCAGCTGAAGGAATAGTTCCTGCGAAATTCACGAAAAGCCCAGAAGGCACTGACTTCCGTAAAGAAAATGGAAACCTAGTCAAAGATGATGTGAAAATAGCAAAAGAAAACTGGAAAAAAGCGAAACAAGAACTTGGTACTGACAAAGTAACAATCGAACTATTAACAAGTGATAATGCTTTAGCTAAAAAGACTGGTGAATATTTAAAAGGTGAACTAGAAAAGAACCTAGATGGATTAACAGTGACGTTAAAACCACAACCACGTAAACAACAGCTAAAACTATTATTAAGTGGTGACTATGAAATCGGTATTGATGGCTGGGGCCCTGACTTCGCTGACCCAATTACATTCTTAGATTTATTTACAACAAATAGTGCTTATAACTTCGATAAATACTCTAACAAAGAGTACGATGCGCTCATTCATAAAGTGAAAACAGATTTAGCTGGCGATGAAAAGGCTCGCTTTGAAGCAATGAAGCAAGCTGAAAAAATCCTGCTACAAGACGGTGCTGTCGCTCCTTTATACCAACAAGGTCGTTCTTACCTACAACGCGGATTTATTAAAGGGCTTGTAACAACTGACTTCGGTGGTGAATTTAACTACAAGTGGACAGAAGTTACAAAATAATAAAATAAAAAAGGTATCCAATCGCAGGATACCTTTTTTATTTTATACTTCTTTAACTACATAGCTTCTTCTCTTTACTATTCCTTTTATAGATACAGTAATTACTGCTACCAATTGTGTAACTAATATAATAACTAATAATGAAATAATATTTTTCTCTAAACTAATCCCTCCAAATATTATTGTATAATAGCCATTTGCTGCATATGTTGCGGGAAATAATTCGCCGATTGTTTGATATGTTTTAGAAAGCATCTCATGTGGTACAATTACACCCGAACTTACAAGTTGGAGCGATAGTGAAATTATATTAAAGATCATACCTGCATTTCCGAAAACAGTTATGAACATTTGTGTTAATGAAAGAAAGGCGAAAAAGACTATCGCTTGAAACATCCATATACTCCATACTGCTTCATGTATTTCAATTTGAAATCCTTTCATCAAACTAATCGTAATGCATGCAAGTAAAATTGATACTGTACCGTTAATAACCTGTCTTGATACGAAATTACTCCAACCGTTCTTTACTTCCTTTGCAACTTTTGATAGTTCCATACTCATGATCATTGCTCCTACAAATGAAGCTAATACCATCATTAGTGGTACCATGTTAGCCGAGAATCCTTTTGCATCATTTACTCTATGGACTGTAAAACCAATTGAATCTTCGGTTAATCCTTTTATCACTTCTACATTCTCAGGCCCTACAGCTTGTAATTTCCCCACAATTGCTTGTTTTTTATAACTTGTTATCTCTTTATTTACATTGTCTCGAATTTGTTTTGCGGCTCCTTCCATCAGTTGCTTTGCCATCATGGCATTCGCTTGATTAATGTGGAAGTTTAAATTTGATTTTCCTGTTTCATTTATATCCTTTGAAAAAGAAGCAGGAATTTCAATAATCATATCGTATACACGGTCATTCATTGCTTTATTTGCTTTTTCCACAGACTGTTCTGATTTCACCTGAAATGGTACATTTCTCTGTAAGCCTTCTGCTATTTTACTCCCTATATTTCCATCCTCATTCACAATAGCAATACGCATTTGATCTGCTCGTTCATTCACTCCATCATATGCCGTTAACCAAACACAAAAGAAAATAAGCTGGAACGATAGCGCTACTACCATTCCTACATACGTACCTGGTCTTTTTAAAAACTGTTTTAATGTATCCATCTTCCCGCTCTCCTATTTAGCAAGCAAGTACATACTTGCATTTTATTTTAAATAAATACTAGGGTCTTAATGCCCTAGCATATAAAACAATATTATTTTCAATAAATTTCTCATCATCAACTTCTGTCAGGCGATCTGCAAAACGTAATTTAGATAAGAAATATCCAAAATTGATCCAGATAAAGTTCATTACTTGCGCTTCAATATTCGTATCAACAATGTTTCCTTTTTCCTGCATTTTTGCAAAATAGATGCTTAATTCTTCTTTTAATCCTTGTGGTATTTTAGCAATTTCCCCGTCTAATTCAGGAAATTCTCCAGCCTCACGTATACCAATAGCAATAATATCTTTTACCCCATCTAAAAAATTATGATAATGCCTTGCTAAGTTCTTTAAATCCGTTTCTAATTCCCACACAATTTCTGTTTGTAAAAACTGTTTTAAATGCGGTACATATGAAAATTCAGCAACCGCGGCTTCAATAACACCCTTTTTACTTTTAAAATTGCGGAATATCGTTACTTCATTAACACCAGCACGCATTGCAATTTCTTTCGTTGTTGCTGCTGTATATCCCTTTTCTTTCACTAATTCAATTGCTGCTTGGATGATTTTTTCTGCTGTTTTTGAGCGCGCCATAAAATCCTCTCTTCCTCGTGCAAGTGATCACTTACATTTAGATTATATACCTTTTCTAATCATTGTCAATAATCCCCTTCCCCTTCTTTTTGCATCGAACTAAAACTCATCATAAATATAAACATAAACATCAAATATGTTCTCCACGTCAAAGAAGGTACATGCCCTGACCACAGATAGCTAATTAAATAGTTAATCCCCATAATACAGGACGATATTACTAAACTAATACTTATTAGTTTTACATATTTGAGCATATCTTTTCTCCTTATTTTTTATTTTTCTACTTCTTCAAATTGCAGATTCACCGGCTCTTCTAAGAGTGTTTCATAAAAGTTTTCTGCCAAATCTGTTGAAGGAATTTTTTCATCTACTTCATCAAATCGAATACTATCTAGCCACATACAACCTTCTCCTGATAATAAAACACCGAATGCAATACCAAGCGCTCCTTCTTTTATATCTAATACAACCGAGTACGATTGCCAGTTATTCGTATTTTTAATTGGACGATTTTGCATATTATCCATAGCGAGCGGTTCTGTATCTTTCCCATCTACTCGCATCCACAATCCTGCCCAATCTCTTACATTCTCACTCTTAATAAACGCTGTTAAACGTAATCTTTTACCTACATATTTATCCGCTCGGAACATTTGCATTAATGTGGAAAATCCTCCGTGCGTAACATTCTCTTTTGCTTTTATGTATGCAGATACTTTTCCTTGATGGACAACTTCATAATCTAAACCCATCTCATATTCAGCAGGATGACTTCCACTTAAGATCCATCCTTTCGGTATACCTTTTTGCATTGAAACACCCTCTCTTTCTATATAAAATGACTGGAAGTACTTTCGATATTTCTTCGGTGGCAATTGAAACATTCTTTTAAAAGCCCTCGTAAATGCCTCCTGTGAGGAAAAGCCGTATTGTACTGCAATATCAATAACAGCCCTCTCCGTTGACACTAAGGCTTGCGCAGCATGAGTTAATCTTCTCTTTCGAATATAATCCGTTACACTCATCCCAATATACCTTTGAAAAATACGATGAAAATGGTACATCGATACTGAACTGTGAGATGCCACTCTTTCTGTTGTAAGCTCCTCATGTAAATGCTCCTCTATATATTCAATTGCTTTTTTTATCATCTCTTTATATTCTTCATGCATTTTAGTACCTCCTTACAACCTTAATTTACCATATACATACAAATCATTTTTGATTTAAATTGCGGATTAAACTTTGTGGCTACAAGTTAATAATTTATTTTCAACACATACATAATTACATGATTTTGGGAAAAACTTGTATAGAACGAATTTACATAAGGAGGAAATTATAATGAGAATTTTACTATCAGTTTTATTAGCGCTTATGCTAGTACCTGTATTAACAGGATGTAAAGCTCCTGCAAAAGAAGATACAACTTCTAATAAGAAAACTACTGAAGAAGCAAAAAATGAAGCTCCTGCTGATTTAAAACTTAACTTCAATGAATTTAGTTTAGATGCAGACTATCAAGATACGAAGAAAGACTACGAGGCTGATTATAAGAATGTAGCAGCTGATAAGAAAATGGAAGCAAAACTTGAAGACCATAAATCAAATGCAAAGTTTACAGGTGACGAGGCTATTACAAAATTAAGCCCACTTCTACAAGAATTAAAATTTGATAAAGATACTCCTGACCAAGAAGTAATCGATCAAGTAGTAAATGTGTTCAAACTTGATAAAGACTACCAAAAGTTTGATTTAGAAGTTGTCTTCTCTGATGGAACGAAAAAAGAATATAAAAGAGAAATAAAATAAAGAAGTAGGCGGTTGCCTACTTCTTTATTTTATTTTTTAGCATATCGTAAGCTCGGTTGAGATCCTACGTAGTATTCTAATCCAGATACAGATGATTTTTGTAAATAAGAATCTGTTGGGAATACAAGTGGGATTAAAGGATATTCTGTAAACATAATATCTTCTGCTTGATGTAATAAGTCAAAGCGTTTATTTTCGTCTTGTTCTAATTTTGCTTGATTAATTAAATTATCGAAGTCTTTATTAAACCATTTTGCATAGTTATTTGGTCCATCACCTGCATAAATTTCTAATTGTGCAGCTGGATCTAATGTAGATCCTCCCCATCCCATATATGCAATTTGGAAGTCACTTTGTTTATACATATCAATATAACTTTTCCACTCTTTACCTTCTATTTTTACATCTACACCAAGATTTTTCTTAAACATCTCTTGAAGTGTTTCAGCTATTTTCTTCTTATCTGAATATTTCACTGTCACTTCTGGAAGAGTAGTCCATCCTTCTTCTTTCATTCCTTCTTCTAATAACGTCTTAGCTACTGCAGGGTCATATTTAAAATAATCACCTTTCTCTTTACGGAAGTCGCGGCCACTTTCTGTTTTTGCTCCTTCTGGTACAAAACCATATGCTTCTTTTGCATTATTCTTTAATATTTTCTCTACGATAAACTTACGATCTACAGCTATTGCAAAAGCTTTACGAATTTTTGCGTTTGTAAACGGTGGCTTCTCTGAATTAAACGAGTAAATATGAGTTGAGTAGTCTTGCATTTTTTTAAACTCTTTATTATTTTGTTCTTTTTCAACTAAATCTGTTGGTATGTGAGATAGTAAATCTAATTCTCCAGATTTATATAATTGATACGCTGTTTTACCTTCAGGGATAATACGGAATTCAATTTCTTTTGATGCTACTTTTTTATCATGAAACTCTTTATTTTTTTCTAAAATAATCGCTTGATTATGCTTCCATTCTTTCAATGTGAAAGGACCATTTGTAATTAATTCTTTTGGATCTACTTTTAGTTTACCTTTTTCATCAATAGATTTTTTATTAAGTGGAATATATAACGACTGGGATAATGTTCGTTTAATAGATGTTACCGGATGTTCAAATTGTAACTTTAAAGTTACATCATCTACCGCTTGAATTCCTACTGCATCTTCTGCACCTTTCCCTGTATTAAATGCTTCTCCACCTTTAATGAAATATAGTTCTGTTGCATTCATAGAACCCGTTTTAGGATTTAATATTCTCTTCCAAGCAAATTCAAAATCTTTTGCTGTTAACGGGGAGCCATCAGACCATTTTAATCCTTTTTTCAAATAGAATGTATACTCTTTTCCATCCGCTCCAGCTTCCTCTTTCTCTACTAAATCCTTTTCAAACTTCCCGTCAGTTGTCTGTCTGTACAAAGTTGCAAATAAGTGCTCAATTACATAATTAGAGTTATTATCCGTTGAAATTGCTGAATCTAGCGTATAAGGATCACTACCAAGATTCGTTACAAAACGGTCTCCTTTACTAGCACTTGCTTTTGAAGTATCTTTCTTGCCACAAGCGACAGAAGTAATTGCTAATACGGTCATAATGACAAATAATAAAAACTTCTTCATCTTACATTCCCCTTTAACCTAAAATTTTTGGTGTTGATGCTAATAATGTTTTTGTATAAGAATGTTGAGGATTACGGAACACTTCATCCGTATTTCCAAATTCAACAAGTTCTCCTTTATATAAGACAGCCACTTTTTCACATAAGTAGTGAACCATCGGTAAATCATGTGCGATAAATAAATATGTATAGCCTTGTTCCTTTTGAATCTTTTGCAACAAGTGCACAATTTGGATTTGAAGTGAAACATCTAATGCAGAAATTGGTTCATCCAGGATTAATACTTCTGGCTCACATAATAACGCCCTTGCAATAGCGATCCGTTGACGTTGTCCTCCGCTAAATTCGTGTGGGTATCGATCAATATATCGCCTATCTAATCCAACACGTTCTAGCGCATCACCTGCCACCTTATCTTTCAATTCTTTATCACCTAAACCGAATGAAATATATCCTTCTGTTACGCTATCGCGTACTTTCCAGCGCGGATTTAATGCAGCTGTTGAATCTTGAAAAATGAATTGTACTTTCTGCAAGAAATCTCGCTTATGAGCTGACTTCAACTTGTGAACAACTTGACCGTTATAATCAATTTGACCAGACGTTGGGCTCTCGATCCCAGCTATGAGCTTACCAAGTGTTGTCTTTCCTGAACCACTTTCTCCAATAATTCCAAGCGTCGTTCCTTTCGGAATAGAAAGTGTTATATCTTTTAACGCTGCGATTTCTTTATCTTTACTTCCATATGTTTTCCTTACTTGCTTTACGGTAATTAAATCTGTCGTCATGAAGCATTCACCTTCTCTTTTGATTTTGCTTCGTTATGCTCAAGAACATGCTGCCAGCAATGTGAGCTATGCTCCCCAGAATATGTTGTTCTCTCTGGAAAACGATGAATACATTCTTTGATTGCTACCGGGCAACGATTGACAAAAGGACAACCAAAGCTATTTAACGTTTCAATTGATGGTGTTGTTCCCTCAATTGCCCTAAGTACCTTTTCAGAATCATCCATATTCGGAATTGCCTGTAATAAGCTTTTTGTGTATGGATGTTTAGGGGAACCTATTACTTCCTCTATCGTTCCTTTTTCAACGACACGTCCACCGTACATAACTACTACTCGATCAGCTACTTCACGTACAAGTGCCAAATCATGTGTAATTAATAAAATACTCGTATTCTGTTTTTCTTTCCGCTCTTTTAATAACCCCATAATTTGTTTCTGAATCGTTACATCTAATGCCGTTGTAGGTTCATCTGCAATAACGAGCTTTGGATGACAAGCAAACGCAATTGCTAAACAAATACGCTGCCTCATACCTCCACTTAATTGATGTGGGTACTGTTCAAAGCGTTTCTCTGCTTCATGTATCCCTAAATCATTTAATAAGTTAATCGCAATTTCTTTTGCTTCTTTTTTCGATTTCTTTTCATGCTGCAAAATTACTTCTGTAATTTGCCTTCCGACCTTCATCGTCGGATTTAAAGATGAAAGCGGGTCTTGAAAGATAAAAGAAATATCTTTCCCGCGAATTTGATTCCATTCTGATTCTTGTAAATTAGTTAATTCCTTTGATTGGAAAGTTACATTTCCATCATCAATATGAATTGACTCTTGATTTAAGCCAATAATGGATTGTGCTGTAACACTTTTTCCTGAACCACTTTCTCCTACAAGTGCAACGATTTCACCTTCGTTAATAGAAAAGGAAACATGCTTCACAATTGCTTGCTTACTATTCTCTTTTTCAACGGCCAATGTTACGTTTTCTAAAGATAAGAGCTGTCCCATGTCTTTTCTCCTTTCGATTCCGTTTGACGATTTTTGGATCAATTGCATCTTGCAAACCATCACCAATTGCATTAAATGCGAACATAATGAGCGCAATCATCAGCGATGGGAAGAAAAGTTGCCACCATTCCCCACTTAATAGTGTCCCGAGCGCATCATTCGTCATCGTCCCCCAGCTCGCTGCTGGTGATTGTACCCCGAGTCCGATAAAACTTAAAAATGATTCTGAGAAAATAGCTGCGGGAATTGTAAATGATAAATTTACGATAATAATGCCTGTTAAGTTCGGAATGATATGTCCGTATATAATCTTCATATGCGATGTACCCAATCGCTCTGCTGCAATAACAAATTCTCTTTGCTTTAAAGATAAGACTTGCGCCCTAACGAGACGTGCCATACCAATCCACCCTGTTAATGCAAGAGCAATAATAATTGTAAAAAGTCCTGGTTTCATAATGATTAGTAGTAAAATAACAATTAATAAATATGGAATACCGTATAATACTTCAATCCCTCGTACAATCCACTCATCAATTAACGTTCCAAGGCGATTACGCCCTCTCACATATCCACTAAATCCCCCAATCAGTACACCAAGTCCTATATCAAGAACAGCCGCTATTAATCCAACTACTAATGAAATTTTCCCACCAGCCCAAGTACGTGCCCAAATATCCCGACCTAAATCATCTGTTCCGAACCAATGCTCACTACTAGGAGGTAAATTTGTCGCCTCTTTTACTTGTTCACTCGCGGTAAAAGGGGTTAAACTTTCACCGATAAGAGAGAAAATAATAATGAGTAATAATGTCAACGCTCCTAGAACTGCGATCGGATTTGATACAAACTTACGAAACACTTCTTTTTTTCGGCTAATCGTTTGCTGCTCTTTATTTATCGTTAATTCTTTTTTCTCTTCATTCGTTAATAGCTGTTTATTGATTTCATAAGCTCCCATTTAAATGCCCCCCTCCTTACGTAATAGAACGAATACGCGGATCAACAATACGGTGAATAATATCTGTAATGAAAATACAAGAAATTAATAATGCACTATAGAAAATTGTTGTTCCCATAATTACTGGATAATCTCGGTTAAAAATACTATCTACAAAATATTTTCCGAGACCGGGAATCGCAAAGATCTTTTCAATAATGAAAGTTCCTGTTAAAAGCCCAGCCATTAACGGTCCAACAAACGTTAGTACTGGAACAATTGCATTTCGAAGAGCATGCCTTATAATAATCTTCTTAATTGGTATACCTTTCGCTCTCGCTAGCTTAATATAATCACTCTGCAAAACTTCAATCATATTAGAGCGAACAAATCTTGTAATAACCGCGATTGGCCCTAATGCTAATGCGAATGACGGTAATACCGTGTGTTCAAATGTGCCCCAAGACGCTACTGGTAAAAGTTCAAATTGTATAGCAAATACTTGTATAAATAATGGTGCTAAAATAAAACTTGGAATAGATATGCCGAGAATCGCAAGTAAACTCACACTATAATCAATTACTCTCCCGTGATAGAGAGCAGCAAATGTACCCGCTGTAATTCCGACTAACAATGAAATAACAAGTGCTTGTAAGCCGATGATCGCTGATGGACCAAATCCTGTCGTTATAATTTCTGATACACCTTGCCCCGTCGATTGAACAGATTCACCAAAATCAAAATGCACTACGCCGTCTAAATAAGCAACATATTGATTCCATAGCGGTTCATCAAGGTGATACTTTGCCCTCATGTTCTGCACAACTTCCGCCGGAAAGATCTTTGCATCCGATGAAAATGGATCCCCCGGAATAATGTGCATAATCAAAAATGTTACTGTTGTAATAATCCATAGTGTAAACACCATAACTGATAGTTTTTTAACAACATACACTCCAATAACCCCCTAAACACATAAATTTACTTTGTTTTATTAACGTATCTTTCCCATTACTCCCTTTCCTCTTCTTAAAACACAAAAAGCCTTGATCTTAAAAAATAAGATCAAGGCTTAATAAACGAAGGCCCATCACTTATCTTTCAAGACTTGCTTGCTGGAATTAGCACGGTGTTCCTGTTACAGAACCCGCTGCTGAGGTGTCATAGGGCCAGTCCCTCTACCTCTCTGGATAAGTAAATTGCTATATTATTATTTGGTTCAAATTATATATTTTGAATTATAATTCTGAAAAAATGAAAAGTCAATCAAATTGGATATATTTAGAAAAATCAGTTTTTACTTCTTTTATCGAAATTACAGTTTTCTCTTATAATAAAAAGGAATAATATTAAAGAAGTTATAAGGTGGATCCCTTACTTCTTGCTACTATAGAGTTACCATTAACAATCGTTATACTTGTCATCATCAGCTTCTATAAACTCTTTATTAAAAAGAAACGTATCACTTCTTTTTATACTCCATTCGATAATATTACCGGACAAACAATCTCTGAATTTCACGAAGAACAGAAGGTATTAGTATCCGATGGTTAAGACGGAGATGGTAAGAAGAAAAAATAACCTTGCGCGTGCGCAAGGTTATTTTTTCGTTTCTGCTTGAAAACGTTTATAGTATGTTGATGCTGTTGCAAAGTTAATTTCTATATCACGAATCAATGATGAGTCTTCTTCTTTAGCTAACTTCTGTAATTTTTTCATTGCTTGTTCCGATTCATTCAAGAAACCAGCGTATACCTCATGTTCTTGCTCTTTCGACTTTGGAACACGAATTTCTTTACGTATATGATCAATATCTTCTAACATGCTAGTCGTTACCTTTTGCACATCTTCTTTATATGTAGCATTCGTTATTTCCTTACCGCCCTTTTCTTTTGCCACTTCAAATAACTGTAGTGCTTTATTAATTTCTTTATTCATTTTCATATCGTATTTTTCATGTACTGCACGGTATTCTTTCATCTCTTCTGTTTGCTCAGTAGATTGCTCTACCTTTTCTTTCGGTTCTTTCGTATCTTTATTTCCATTACATCCTGCTAGAAGGATCATACTTCCCATTACAGCAATACCCAAAACCTTCTTCATCTCTTCTTCTCCTTTTATCTACAGCTACTACTCATTATAGTTTCTTTTATCTCCACTTGTTATTATACCGAGAACATCCTACTTTTTACACTTAAGACGCTACCTTAATATACATCCCCACATTTTTGTCACAGTATCGTCACTTTATGCAAATAACTTTTGCATCACCTTACAAAGCTATATGAGTTATTTCAAAGAAATGAAAAAAAGAGCTGATTCCAAAATATTTGAATCAGCTCTTTTTTATAATTTAAGCTTCTAAATTTTGTCTTTGTTGCAGTTCAAACTGCTTTTCACTTCTTCTGGCCATAAATAGATAACATAATACAGCACCAATTTCACAAAGAGCTATCACAACCCCCATCGGTAATGCGGTATTGCTTCCGCCAATACCTACTAATGGTGCAACAAGTGCTCCTGAAATGAACTGTAATAAACCTAATAAAGCCGATGCCGTTCCTGCAGCTTGTTTCTGGTTTCTCATCGCTAATGAGAAACCAGTTGTTGATACAACCCCGACACTTGATACAACAAGGAATAACGAACATAAAACACCAATTAAACCTATTCCTAGTACAATTGTCAGTAGTAAAGATAAACCACCAACAGCTGCAATAATAATACCGGAAACGAATAACGTTTTCTCATTCACTTTCCCTGCTAAACGGCCTGTAACCTGACTAGCAATAATAATACCGATACCGTTAATCGCAAAGAATAAGCTAAATTGCTGTGGTGATGCTCCGTATATGTTCTGCAACACAAATGGTGAGCCCGAAATGTAAGCAAACATCGCCGCCGTTACTAGCCCTTGTGATAATGCATATCCCATAAACAAACGATCTTTTAACAGTTTTCCATACGTCGCCAATGTCCCTGACAAACCACCTGTTTCTCTTTCTTCAGGAGGTAATGTTTCACGTAATACGAAAGTAGCTGATATTAACATGAATACACTAATTGCTCCGAGAACGATGAAGACACCGCGCCATGTTGTGAACTGTAGTAATTGTCCCCCAATAATCGGTGCCAAAATAGGTGCTGCTCCGTTTACTAACATGAGCAGTGAGAAAAACTTCGTCATTTCAGAACCTGAATACATGTCACGTACCATTGCACGTGATATAACAATCCCGGCCGATCCTGAAGCACCTTGTAAGAAGCGCAATAACACTAAACTCCAAATAGATGGTGCAATAGCACAAAGTAAAGAAGAAGCAACATAAATAATAAGAGCGATAATAAGAGGTTTGCGCCTTCCGTAAATGTCACTAATTGAACCAACAAATAATTGTCCTACTGAAAGCCCAAGCAAACAAGCTGTCAATGTAAGCTGTGCAAGAGATGCGCCTGTTTGTAAATCATCTGTTAATTTTGGTAAAGAAGGCAAATACATATCAATAGATAATGGCCCAATCGCCGTAAGTGTCCCTAATACAAGAATCATCCATAACCTATTTGTCTTTACAGGTTTATATATTTCGTGATTAACTCCATTCACTTTTTCCGTTCACCCTTTCCGATAAATACTAAATCGTAACAATTATAGTTACAACATAAACATACGTCAAGTATAGTGCATTTTCCTGTTTCATACCGTAAAAAAAGCGATAGAATTTCTATCGCTTTACTTTTTCAAATTGCTATTTGTAAATTTAGATACGGAAGACATCGCCTCTCCTGTATCTAAATATGTTATTTGAATTGGATCTCCCACTTCTGTAAACATAGCATATGGGAATTTCTTCACCGGTATCATAAATACTTTTTGTTCATTCTCTAACAGTACATACACAATTGTATTTTCACCTGATTTTTCTTTATATACACGTTGTACAACGCCTTCTTTTTGTGCTTCTTTACCATTTGAAGTCGGTCTAAATGAATCTCCACTTCCACTCAGCGCATTTTTATAATTCTCAAGCGCTTCTTTTTGCGTCGAACCTGTTGCAAATATTTTCGCATTAGAAGCATAGATAACTGTATGAGCACGTACTAATCCCCCGTCATCAATAACAGGTACAATCCAAGAAGGTTTACCATACACATTATAAATAACCGGCATCGTTCCATGCCATTTCTCTCTCTTAAAGGAATTATCCACTACTTCCGAAGCAGCTGAACCATCCATAATCCCCTTCACTTCTTTTCCGTTATAGTAATACAACTTACCTGTACGCGCATCGATAAGCGAGTAACCTAACGCAGAATCTACTCCCTCTTTCGGAGAGGTGAAATCAGTAAAGTAATATAACGTTCCATCCTTACCGAAAATTGGTGTGACTCCTTCTTTCGTTCCCCACTCAGTCGGAATCTTCATATCCGTTTGCGAGAATTTCGTATTCCAAAATCCGTGAATATATTTACCGAAATACGTATTTAATGTAGATGCGGTCTCGTGATTTAATACGCCATCAACGAATTTAGGTGCCTTTCCTTTGTCGTATCTTTTCACTTCACCTGTTTGCGCGTCTACTACTACAACGCCCTCTACTTCAAATCCAGATCTTCCTGAAATAAATTCACCGTACGTCATTGTATAATACGGTTTCCCTTGATCATCCACTTCGAATTTAGGTTTCCCTTTAAAGATTAGATTTGGTTCTGCTTGCCTTACAACACGCTCTAAATTATTCCCGAAGAACATGCTTGGCACATATTTCATTTTATAACCAAGATGCAGTTTCGCTTCCGCATCAGGATTCGTACCTGACATCGTTACGTACCCTGGAATTGTCTCAGCTTTACGTGCTTTAAAAAAGCCTGAAACTTCAATCGGTGCTACATATAAAGCCTCACCATTTACCATTTGTGGCGTTAATTCCCCTAGCTCAAAATAAGCTACTTTCGGAATATCCCCAAATACTTTTTTCATTTTATTCTCCGCTGTCTTTGGCGGCACTGTAAACGGTTGATCATTTTCAGTAAACGGCTCTGAAATATCTTTCTCGATCTTCACAACAGAATCATATTTTTTTTGCGTGATTACTATATCGTGTAAATAACCAAAATAGCCGTAACTTGCGAGTAAAATAAACATTAGAAGTCCCTTTAACGTACCTTCTAATTTCCCTATTTGATTTTGTGAAAATAAAACAAGCCCAATTAAAACTGCTACTGCAACGGCATAATGGGTAAGAATCGAATCTGCTCGATCATCGATTAGCCAAAGATATTCGTAGATTGCAATACCTATCCAAAATAATACAGGAATAACTAAAATGGATGATTTCTTACCCTTTACAACCTTCTCATCCCCTTTCTTATCCACTGCTCGAAGTTTACTACCGCTTCTTGTCCATGGAATCAAAAACAAAGTGAGAATAGCTAAAATTAAAAATTTCATCAAAGGCAATGTCCCCTTTTCTTTTATTTTCCCTTTTAGTATAACAAATAAAGGGTATTCAGGTAAAAATGGGGATGATTATATTTTTTTACTACTTAATACAATCCCACTCACTACATATAAGATGGATGCAATATAAAAAATGGTGCCAATCGTAAAGAAATCTACTAAATATCCCGTTGCAATAATTGCTATTGCTCCTCCAATTGATGTCCACACATGATATTTTCCAATCTCATAACCAGCATTTTCTTGCACAACCTTTCGTGCTAACGACGTCTTCTCGGTATTACGCTGCACAGCACCTAAAACTCCCATTACAATTTGAAGAATATACACATGCCAGACTTCCGTGGCAATCGGGAAACAAAGCATTAATATCGCCATGGACCAAGCATATATAATTAATAATTTTTGATCACCTACTCGATCAGACATCTTTCCTACTAATGGATATACAAGTGCTGAAGTTAAAGCAAATAAGCCATACGCCCAGCCAAACTGCGAGAAGCTATTCCCAACATTCCGAAGCAATAGAATGTAAAAAGGAAATACCATACTTCCCGCCATCATAATTATGCTTTGTGACGCTACAAATCTTCTATATGTCATTTCGTATACTCCCTATAAAATAAATTCACAAATCTCTCTTTTGGATCCGCTTCTTTTTTCTTCTGAAGAAATTCTTCTATACGAGGATATGCCCTCTTTAACTGCTCCTTCGTTGGATACGAATAGTACGGTAAATAATAACTACCATTATGTTTTAAAGTAACATCAATCATTTTCTGAATGATATCTTCTGTTTTCTTTATTTCATCCTCTGAGCGTCCTTGGTTAATTAAAAGAACTAGCGCAAACATATCATCTTTCGCATAGGATAAAACTGCATTTTCATTCTTTTCCACATAACGAATCGTAATATTGAGCAAATTAAACTCTTCTTCATTTAATACGTTACGTAGATCATCTATGTATTCCGTGAAGAAATCTATAGGCACAAAGTATTCTTGTAACACTTCTGTTCTATTCGAATTTTCATATTCCATAAAGGCACTATCTGACCTCATAACATTATTTCGCGTCTCATACGATCCATCTGTACGCTCAAAATAACTTCTTTGTATATCCCAAAATGTATTCTTTCCCCAATCGCTATAACGGGATAATCCGAGTAAAAATTTCGGTGCAGCTATAATAGTTTCCTCTTTTAATTCACTGTGCTCTTCCCTCATATTTTGATTTTTCGCCAATGTATAATCTGTCACATACATCTCTTTTAAAAATGAATTGGGGGCAACAGAAATACGGGCTAAGTGCATACGAACATTTTCATCTCTTTTCACTTTATCTTTGAAATAAGATGTGTATTCTTTATAATCTATCATTCTCGTATGCATTTCATATAATTCATCATCAGTTAACTTTAATGTCACATCTAAAATGACACCAAATAACCCGTAACCACCTATGACATATGGGAATAGCTCTGCATTTTCTTCTCTACTTACATTACGTACCGTACCATCTGCCATTAACAATCTGAATGACTCTACTGTATCGATCAATGCTTCATGACGAATATCACGCCCATGTACATTCACACTTAATGAACCACCAACAGTAAAAATGTTTTGAGATTGCATTACTTGAACCGCAAGACCATATGGATTGATTTTCTTTTGAATGTCATTCCATGTGACACCGCTTTGCACCCTAATCCTCTTCTCCTCCGGATCAAATTCTAATATTTTATTATACCCCTTCATATCAAGCATCGTGCCGTTCGGATAATACGTCTGTCCTCCTTGACTATGTTGCATACCTGCAATGGAAATTTTCTCTCCGGAAGTATTTGCATCTTTCACTACCTGTTTTAATGAACGTTCATCCTCAGCATTTTCAACACGTTTAATTTTCGTTGGAAGCAACTTTCCTACATCGCTCATAATAGGGTGCTTTAGTTGCTCTTTATATGTATTTACAGATGTTGCAAGCAACACTGTATAAGCCACAATGACCACCGCTATCTTTCTTTTTTTCAAATGACACTCTCCTCTTCTACAGTTTTCCCTCTTCATATTGTACCTATTTTCCTATGAAGAAAGTATACAAAAAAGAGGGCACCTTATTTTAGGTCCCCCCCTCATCAAAACTGTTACTTTGCTGCCGGCAATTGTATTGGGTCAAACTTTTCGTACGACGTATATTTTGCGTTCGTAATAATGTGTGCTTTATCCTTGCCGTTACTACTCATAATCATGTCTATCTTTGCTGATTCATATTTAAAATCTTTTGTAATGATATATTCTGCATCCACTTCTTCTATCTTCGCATTTTGTGCTTGTAACATTTTCTTCTGTGTTTCATCCATGCTAGTTAACATACTTTCTGTTTCTTGCCCTTTTAATGTAAATTTCAGTTTATATTTATCTCCGCTTTTCTCCATCTTCATTTTATCTAAAACTACTGCTGGTACTTCTAACTTATCTATAATATCTTGAGTCGCTTTCATTCCACCAGCGTTTAATTGCTCCTCTGGTACGGTTATAACTTCTCCTGTATTAGGGTTTTTTACCTCGCCAGCAACTTTACCATCCACAGTATACACTACAACATCTGTACCGGAAATATTCATTTCAGAACGAGAATTTTTTGTCTTTGGCTCCAATTGCATCTTAGCCTTTACTATATCCATCTCTGTTCCCTCAGCTTTTACCCCTACACCATATGTCATCGTTACATGCTCTTCATTTTTAAAAGCTTCGTTCGTTTTCTTGAAAACATCCTTCGCTGCTAATTCTTTTTCTTTTTGAACTGATTCTTTTTTCGGTTCATCCGTCTTTGCTGTTTTCTCATTACTACACCCTACCCCTAGACTGATTGCAAGTACTAAACTTGAAACAAAAATATTTTTTTTCATAATGTCGCCCCCTTTCCCAAAATAATATCACCTCTTTTCCTATGAAATCTATATAATTTTTAATCTATATTCGCTATATAGCGACATGTTTAATGAAGGTTTTAAATATGATGTAAATAACAACAACTCATTTCAGGAGGTCATTATGAAGGCGATCATTTGCACACAGTATGGACCACCTAACGTTCTTCAGCTTCAAAATATAGAGAAACCTACACCTAAAAAGAACGAAGTATTAATTAAAATTCACGCAACAAGTGTATCGACTGGAGATTGTAGAATCCGCGGTTTTAATAGTCCCCTCTTATTTTGGATTCCTATGCGGATCATATTAGGTTTCAGAAAACCGAGAAACCCTATACTCGGCGTAGAGTTATCCGGTGAAATCGAAGAAATAGGAACAGATGTAACTCAATTTAAAAAAGGTGATCCAATTTTTGCATTAACAGAACTAAACCTCGGTGGTTACGCCGAGTACACATGCGTACATGAAAGTGGATTAATAACATTAAAACCTACCAATGTGACGTATGAAGAAGCCGCAGTTATTCCTTTTGGTGGAACTTCAGCATTACATTTCCTGAGAAAGGGCCGTATAAAAAAAGGGCAACAAGTGCTCATATATGGTGCCTCCGGATCAGTAGGAACAGCTGCTGTACAACTTGCTAAATATTTCGGTACGACCGTTACGGCTGTTTGTAGTAATTCAAATTTTGAATTCGTGCAATCTTTAGGAGCTGATAAAGTAATTGATTATACGAAAGAAGATTTTACTAAGCTGGGTGAACGCTACAATATTATATTTGATGCAGTTGGAAAACATAAAAAATCCCTTTGTGAAAAGGCATTAACACCTAATGGGAAATATGTATCTGTGAATGGAATGATGGCAAAAGTAAGTAAAGAAGATATGATTCTACTAAAAAAACTCACTGAAGCAGAACATTTAAAGCCTGTTATTGATAGAACTTACCGATTAGAAGAAATTGCTGAAGCTCATATATATGTAGAAAAAGGGCATAAAAAAGGAAATGTTTCGATTACCTTAAAATAAAATATATTCAGAAAATAACATTGACAATTCTTTTTGTAAGATTTACTATTAGTACCATATTAAAAAAACTACATACACATACTCTTATCAAGAGTGGCGGAGGGACTGGCCCGATGATGCCCGGCAACCGAGCTTATGACGTATAAGCTAAGGTGCTAATTCCTGCAAAACGAGTTTTCGTTTTGGAAGATAAGAGAGGAACCTATTTTATCTATTCGGCACCTCTCTTATTTTTGAGAGGTGCTTTTTATTTTGGAACGTATATGAAGGGGGAACTATAGATGAGAAAAGTATTATTGAGCATTGTAAGTGGAGCGGTATTATTGTTAGGTGCATGTGGTGCTAATTCTGATAAAGAGGTAAAAGCATTAGATGAGAAAAAGATTACTGTCGGTGTAACAGGTGGACCACATGAACAAATTTTTGAAAAGGTAAAAGAAGTGGCAGCCAAAGACGGGCTCGAAATTGAGGTAAAAGTATTTAATGATTATGTAGCACCAAACGTATCCCTAGATGAAAAAAGTCTTGATGTAAATAGCTATCAAACGAAATCTTATTTAGACGTATTTAAAGCTGAACGTAATATGAAATTAACGGAAGTATTTTCAACAGTAACATTCCCTATGGGCGTATATTCTAAAAACATAAAAGATGTAAAAGATTTAAAAGAGGGCGACGCAATCGCTGTACCAAATGATCCAACGAATGAACTTCGAGCTTTAAAACTATTTGAAAAAGCAGGAGTTTTAAAAGTGGATCCAAAGGCTACTGAAAAAGCGACTGCAAAAGATGTAATTGAAAACCCAAAGAAATTAAAGATTGTTGAATTAGAGGCATCTCAATTACCGACACAACTAAGTGAAGTGAAAGCAGCTGCAATTAATACAAACTTTGCATTAGGTGCAAAATTAAGCCCTGCGAAAGATTCTATTTTCCGTGAAGGAAAAGATTCACCATATGTAAACTGGGTCGTTGTTCGTACTGAAAATAAAGATGATACTGTTGTAAATAAATTAAAGAAAGCGTATCAATCTAAAGAAGTAAAAGAATTTATCGAGAAAAAATTTGATGGTTCAGTTTTACCATCTTGGTAGGAGCTGACGATAATGATTGAATTAAAAAATGTATCCAAAGTATTTACAACAAAAAAAGGGAATGTAGAAGCTCTTAAACCTATTTCCCTTCAAGTAAAAAAGGGCGAAGTATTTGGAATCATTGGATATAGTGGCGCTGGTAAAAGTACATTAATTCGATGTGTAAATTTATTAGAAAAACCAACGACAGGAAATATCATTGTAAACGGCCAAAACTTAACAACTTTATCAGCAAAAGAACTAGCAAAATCGAGACAAAAAATCGGAATGATTTTTCAAGGATTCAACTTACTTAAAACTGTGACAGTTTATGAAAATATCGCATTACCTTTACGTCTATCTGGTCTTCCCAAAAATGAAATTGAAAAAAGGGTAGAAAAGTATTTACGTATTGTCGATCTTTTTAATCGAAAAGATGCATATCCGAGCGAACTTTCTGGCGGCCAGAAGCAGCGTGTTGCCATTGCACGTGCACTATCACATGAACCGGAAGTGTTATTAAGCGACGAAGCAACGAGCGCTCTAGACCCAGAAACAACGGATTCTATTCTCGACCTATTACTAAAGATTAATGAAGAAATCGGGATTACAATTTTATTAATTACACATGAAATGAATGTCATCCAGCGTATATGTGACCGAGTTGCTGTTATGGAACATGGAGCAGTAGTCGAAAGCGGGACTGTGAAGGATATCTTCACAAACCCACAACATGTAACAACGAAAAAATTTGTAAACAGTGCATTTGCAGCTAAAATTCCAGGAGAGGTACAAAAAGAACTACAAACTACCGGTGAAATTGTAACTCTCTCCTTTATAGGGAATGCTTCAGGAGAGCCAGCATTAGCTGTTGCTACAAAACGTTTCCAAGTGTATCCGAATATTTTATCCGGTAATATTACACAGTTAAAACATGAAGCATATGGGAAACTAGTCATTCATATGCAGGGTGAAAAAAATGAAGTAGACCGCGCTTTATCCTTTTTACAAGAGCAAGGGATCATCGTAGAAGGAGGTAGAACAGACTATGGGAAACAAATCCTTTTTGGATGAATGGGGTAAAGTCATATGGGAAGCAACCATTCAAACATTTCAAATGACATCTATTTCACTATTCATCTCTATCCTTATTGCATTACCACTTGGCGTTACACTTGTTTTAACGAGACCTGGTGGACAGCACGAAAATAAAATCATTTATCCAATCCTTAATACAATTATTAATATAATTCGCTCTCTTCCATTTATCATTCTATTATTCTTCATTTTACCTTTTACAAAGTTTCTAATGGGAACATCCATTGGCGTGCAAGGAGTTATCGTACCACTTGTCGTATTCACAGCTCCTTATATTGCACGATTAATGGAGACAGCTTTATTAGAAGTAGATCGTGGTGTTATTGAAGCTTACCAAGCGATGGGCATTTCTACTATAAAAATCATTTGGCACGTTATGGTGAAAGAAGCTCGTCCCTCCCTTATACTTGGATTAACAATTGCAACGATTGGTTTAATCGGTGCAACAGCAATGGCTGGACTTGTAGGTGCTGGCGGTCTTGGTGATTTAGCATATCGATTCGGACATTTACGCTACGAACCTGAAGTAATGTATGCAACTGTCTTTATTTTAATTATCCTCGTTCAAGGGCTACAATCTTTAGGGAATGGTGTTGCACGAAGATTGAAGAAAGATTAAAAAAAGAAGGTATCTCACCAAGGTGAGATACCTTCTTTTTATCCCGCTATTCGCCGGGCAGTAAGACCCCACCTCAAAATTCAACGGAAGCAAAGAAGTTAGGTGGGGAATCAACTGCCCGTAAAAGCCCGATAGGTGAAGGCTAATAATCAGTGGGGGATGCCCCCCACTGATTAAAGTTTCACTTTATCTTTTAAATCCACCTTCTGAATGAATAACCTGTCCAGTAATCCATTCTGCTTCTTCACTTACTAAAAACTTAATAAGTCTTGCTGCATCCTTTGGCTCACCAATTCTTCCAAAAGGAAACATTGGTTTTAATCCTTGCTTTATCTCTTCAGTCATCCAGCCTGTATCAGTTGGACCTGGGTTAATTGCATTCACTGTTATTCCTAAATGAGCTACCTCAGCTGACAACGTACTAGTAAGAGCATCAATAGCTCCCTTCGTTGTTGCATATGCTAGTTCTCCTGCCATAGGTCCTTTAAATTGTCCCGATGTCATATTCACAATTCTACCACCAGATTTCTTATCAAACCCTTGGGCAAATTGACTACTTAACAACGTAGTCGCACGAACATTTACCATGTAGTGCTTATCTAATTCTTCAGCAGTCAAATTAGAGAAGTCATTATTTGTGGAATACGCTGCATTATTAATTAATATATGAGGGTAGCCTAGTTGTTCAGTAACTTTATGTATAAGCTCTTTCGGTGCACCATTCTGAGTTAAATCTAACTCCATACTCGATACTTTAACACCGCTTTTTAGTAACTCTTCTTTTAATTGTATTTGTTCACTTTGATCAACGCCCCAAGGCATCTCTTTATCGTACGCTATCCAATACGTAAAAAATATATCGTATCCTACTTCAGCTAATTCTTTACAAATTGCTGCGCCTATACCATCTAGACGACTTACACCTGTAACAACTGCTATTTTATTTTTTAATTGATTCATCATATACTCCTCCAATTTTAAAGGACGCATATTTTATATAAGAGATATGAATTTCCCTACGCATTAGCCTTACAAAAGGGATGTACAAGCCAAATATGCAGTCCTTGAATGATTTATAGACAGCTAAATAAGCCCTCACTTATGAGAGAAAAATTTATCTATCTAAATTTCGAATCATCAAAAGTTCATCCACATATCGAGTCTTTATCCCCTCTCCATATATCTCCAAATTTTATTTTAGCATTAAAGATTTAATATTTCAAAAATAAAATAACCACTCCTATTTATAAAGTATCATGTACTATAAACCATAGTTAATAACTAATTTAAGTTTAAGTGTATACATTTACCATTACCTGTTCGTTGTATAAGTGTAGGGAGGAAAAATGATGGGAAAAGAAAATATATTGACCTCCTATCTTATCAATTTAGGAGAGGAAGTGTTCAAACTACTATTAGCGAAAGGAGCTATAAAGGAAGATGCAGAAGACATCATCCAAAATACTTTCTATAAAGTATACACATTGCTAGATGACTTAACCGAGAGTAACATTCGTCCGTGGTTTTTTAGAGTCGCATTAAATGAATACATTGATTTAAAACGAAGAAAAGAACAGCAAAATATCTACTTAACTGAAGAAATTTATTCAAAACTTCAATATACAGACCGAGAATTGGATGCAGTTTTAAATAAAGATGAGATTTTCTATTTATTAAAAGATATAAAACTAGAATACAAAGAAGCCTTCTTTTTAAAATATTACTACGATTTTACATACGAAGAAATCGCTCTAATACTAGATATTCAAGTAAACAGCGTCAAACAAAAGTTACAGCGTGCACGTAAAGCAATTCACTCAAAAATAGGAGGAACACCTTAATGGATACTTCTTTAAAAGATGCATTAAAAAAGGCTAAAAGAAAACAGTTACTTAAAATCATCATTACCTCTATTATCGTTGTCATGGTGCTTATCCCTATCATTTATAAAGTTGGCAATTACTTTGCAGCGAAAAGCTCTACAAAGCTTCACGAACGACTCTTTTTACATAATGCAATTGCAGAGCCCAATGTCCATATTGATTCTCAAGTTACGAGTAATTCCTCTATGTTTGGTGGCAATATCGTATCTAATCGTTCTAAAAACATTAACGGTTACTTAGTGCGATGGAATACACTGACAAGCTCTTACGACTGGTTTCGTTCTAACATCGATTACAACGAGTTAATACCAGGTTCTTATTGGTCTAGTTCTAGTACTGAGTCTTACAATTATGATAAACAAACGAAAAATAAAGTTGCTACATTTTATAATCCAGCCATCAAGAAATATCATGATGGCGTCAAAAATGAATTAAGTGCAGTTTCAACAATGGATAACTATGTAGCAGAAGTTGCTATCTCTTTCGATAAAGCTTATACATTAAAAGAAATTCAAAAGAAACTACCAGATAACTTAAATATCGTATGGCTATATATGGTCTCACCTATTAAAGATGAAAGCAGAGGTCCTTCCGGTATGCCAGTTTACGGATTTAATCCAGAAAAATCCCCTGAAGAAGCATACAAAAGGTTCTTTGATTCACTTAAACAATTCGATGACGATGGATATGACGAAGATATCCAAAAGTTTTTAAAATCAAACAAGGACAAACCATTCGATCAAGTGAAAATTTTAGGTGTTATGCTAACTGGGAGAACAGAAAACTTTAAGGCGTTAGAAAACCAAGACTTTATTCGCGGTGCTTCTGTAGGGGTGACTGCACAAGTTGTTCCTTATATAAAGCCAGAGAAATAATACGGAATGCCCATATGAACTTAAAGAGCATACATGAACCTGTTTACTACGGGAGCTATCCGCTACAATAGATAGCTCCTATCCCTGATTTATTGCTTAATTTTCAAAAATAAACTTCACAATATTGTATGTGCAATTTTATAAATAAGAAATCATAAATTTGTTCACATTATATCCATTGTGAATTTTCTCACAATGGATATATAATAAACGTGTAAATACAATATTGGAGGGATCTCAATGGTTATCAATTTTTTAAGAACTGATAAACGTGCTACTTTCATATTATTACTTTTACGGCTTTATATAGGATATACATGGCTCGCTGCTGGGATAGGCAAAGTCTTTGGACAATCTTTTGACGCAAGTGGCTTTCTAAAGGGTGCTATTGCTCAAGCATCAGGTGACCACCCTGCAGTACAAAGTTGGTGGGCAGATTTTCTTCAACATTTTGTCCTTCCAAACGCAGACCTATTTAGCTTTTTAGTTCAATGGGGAGAAATTTTAGTAGGTCTAGGTTTAATTTTAGGTGGATTAACAAAAACAGCTGCATTTTTCGGAATCATAATGAATCTTTCATTTTTATTAAGTGGAACTGTTAGTGTAAACCCAAACCTGCTTATTTTGACTATGTTCATTTTAGTTGCAGGGCAGAACGCTGGACGTATTGGATTAGATGGCTATGTTTTCCCTAAACTTTTCCGTAAAAACAACCACGGAACATATAAATTAAGTAAAACTGCGTAGTAATAGTTCATAAAAGAGCCTTAATACAGGCTCTTTTTATTTGTATAAAACTTAAATCTTTAACAAACCACGAAAACCTCTGGCAGCATAATAAGAGTCTGCTCCATTGTGATACACGAAAACATGTCCGAAGCGATAATCGCAAAATAGAGCACCACCGAGTTCTCGAATATCTGAAGGTGTTTGTACCCAACTTGATGATTTCATGTCAAAATCCCCAAACTGTTGCAACTCTCGATATTGTTCTTCAGTTAGTAATTCAATGCCCATAGCAGTTGCCACATCAATAACGTTATTTTCTGGTTTATGTTTTTTTCTTGCCTCTAACGCTTCAAGATCATAACAAAGACTTCTGCGGCCCTTAGGACTCTCCTTTGAACAATCATAGAAAGTATACTCGTCCTTCTCTTCATCATAACCAACAACATCCGGCTCACCGCCAGTTACTTCCATTTCATGAATTGACCACAATTTTTCAGTATTAGTAGCCAGCTTCGCTTCAATCTTAGCCCATTCAAGACCTTCATGGCGGTTCATGTTTTTCTCAAAACGAGCTTGTAATACTTTTAGTAGTTCTTCACGTTGTTCTACAGATAACTCATTTTTATTCTCTGTCATATTAGTCCTCCGAATTACGTTTCCTTATAATCATTTACATTTTTTCAATACTGGTTTGCATGCAGTTTACAATAAATTATATAATTTGTTGTATCTCTTTTTCAACAATCTGACACGATTGCACAACAAAAAATCCCTGTGTGGATATCCATTATATAGTACTAAAATCTTTCGTACTATCCCCAAGAATATAGTGTGAAAACCACATCAAATTCTGCTTCATAATAGCTACATTCATTCCTGGTTGATTAGGACTATATGCCATTCCTTTAAATATAATTAACTCTGTATCGACTTCCATATCTCTTAACCCTTCATATAGCTCATATGCATTTGTAATTGGAATTCTTGCATCCTTTTCCCCATGTTGAATTAAGGTAGGCGTACAGGCTGATTTAATATATGTCATTGGTGATGTTTTCCTATATATATCCGGATCATTCCATGGAGTATTTCCTAAATACATGCTAATAAAGTAAGGGATATCTGTATTTACATAATGGGTACTCCAGTTCGTAATTCCACCTCCAACTGAAATAGCTTTAAATCTATCACTAAATGTAGAACAGAAAGCTGATATATATCCTCCGTTACTCCATCCCATAACTCCTACTCTCTCTTTATCTACCATCCCCTTTTCAACTAGTTCATCCACTCCAGATATAATATCATCATAATCAGCAATTCCTTGTTTTCTATAGTTTGCTTTTAAAAATTCATTACCATAACCAGAACTTCCTCTATAGTTTGGTTCTAAAACGATAAAGCCTTTTTCGATAAATTGTTCAATCGGATATTTCTCATTAAAACAGTCTGAAAATATCGGAAAGGATGCCCAAGCTGGACCACCATGGATTACTACTAATAAGGGATATTTTTTATTTGCGTCAAACTCTACTGGAGTTGATAGAACACCCTCTATTTCAAGACCATCACTACTTTGCCATGAGATGATTTCCCTGTTGCTTTTAAGCTTGTCTTCGAAAAAGCTATTTTCATTCGTTATTTTTTTATCATCCAAATAGATTTCAAAGGTTTCATTTGTTATAGCCTTAGTATATGTTATATGATTTCCATCCCTTGTTATAGAGGCATCCATTATAAAGCTATCTACTTTTTCGCTTAACATTTCCACAGTGCCATCCTCACATAGCAATCCAATACGGTAATTCGTTTTATCCTGCCATCTAATTAAAATTCCTTTAGCTGTCCACTGCAATGGCATAACCGTACTATCAAAATTTGTTAAAGGTTGAATTACCTCTCTAGTATTCATATCATATATCTCTAATGTATTGTCTTGTATATGATTTCTATAGTAATCCTTCTCTCTTATGCTTGCTGAGTAACATATTTTATCGCCCTCAGGAGAAAAGCAGACGCTCGCTCCTAACAACTTATCTATATTCATCTTTTGTAGTTCCCCAGCTTCAACATCTAATATGTATAGATCACCATTCATATAATCGTTTAAACTTGGTGTAGCCATACATACAACCTTTTTCCTATCATTTGAAATATCAAAGTTATGTATATAGAAATCCTTACCGTCCGTTAGTTGATAAACACCGCTAACCTTCCGTTCCTGTTTATCGTTTTGTTTCACTTTTTCTATTTCAATGTAGTATAAACAATTATTCTGATGTTCCTTACCTACATGATGGAAATCTCCATATCGTTCCTTACGTTTCTTTATCTCCTCACATTCTTTTGACTGTGCAATATAATAAAAACCTTTACCAGTAGGCTCCCATTTGAATGTATTAACTCCTTCCTTCTCATCCGTAATTTGAACCTCACTACAACCGTCTATTGACTTAACAAAGATCTGATTTTTATTAGCTCCGTCACCGCCTGGACTAAGGTATGCAATGCTCTTAGAATCTGGAGACCATACTGGATGTGTACTATCTATATCCCCATTTGTTAGTCGGTAACTCTGCCCTTTATTTGTTTCATATATCCATACATGATTTCTATACGTATTGTCTTCCCAGTTAGCGCTCTTCTTAACAAATGCTACGTTTTTGCCATCATCACTTATGTTTGTACTTGATACGGCCGGTAATGAAATAATCTCTTCTATACTTAAATATGTTTTTGCTTTCACTTTCATATAATAAGCCCCCTTGTAATGTCCATGAATCTATCGGCTCTTCTCTTCATAATAAAGAAAATTGTTCACTGCTACTTAAAATAGTAACGAAAAATTCAGATAAATAAAAGTGGTTCTATTCCAAATCCGATAAAGTAAAATTTTAATTAGTAGGATTCTGTCCACCTACCAATTTTAGATGTTCTTTTTTGGCACAAAAATACCCCTTTAGATAACATATCTAAAGGGGTACAAATTCGTAAATTTATTTCAAATCCACAACTATATGTATAGTGATAATAAAGTTATTGAATTTTGATTAAAAAAGATAAGAGCCTTACTACATTCTATATGCAGCAAGGCTCTTTAAAGTTGTTTCAAATTATATCCATCTGCTTATGTAATGCTTAAAAAATGGATAATAAAGTTGTTTACTTCTTATTAAACTAACGCCCCCGTTAGTTTAAGTGTAACTCTTCACAATTATTTGATATTATATAGATAAATAGAAAGATAAATTAGAATTTGGTTTATAGTTATAAAAATAAGTTATTTATACCCTTATAATTCTTCAAAAAGGAGAGTGTATGAAAAAAACTATTGTTTTTGTATTAACGATATTTATATTATTCTCAGGATTTGCAACACAAAGTTATGCGTTGTCAGATTCGAAATCTGTGGCAATACAAGCATTGCTAGATGATGCCTGTCGTACGTCAGGTGTGCCTGGAATGTCACTCTCAATACTTGCTGATGGTGAAGTGTTCTACTTTTCTTCTGGGTATGCAGATCTTGAAAAGGGACTGTCTGCAAGTGAAAATACACTCTATGAGTTGGCCTCGGTGAGTAAAGCTTTTACTGGTATGGGGATTTTGCTATTGGAAGAGCAAGGGCTGCTATCAATGACTGACCCTATCCAAAAATATTTACCTTGGTTTACGTTAAAGTATCAAGGTAAACCTGTTGATATGCAAAACCTTACACTAAATAACTTTCTTCACCATACCAGCGGCCTAACAAATATTAGACATCTTCAAAATATTCCACAAGGTAATACGCCTGATATGTTGCAAAAGACTGTGGAAACGCTGGTAGATGCAGAATTGGCGTTCTCTCCTGGTGAACAATATAACTATGGAACCGTTAATTATGACGTATTGGGTTTGGTTATTGAGATTGTATCACGACAAAGCTATGAAGACTTTATGAAGGAGCAGGTATTTCTACCCTTAGGTCTTCACCAGACGTATGTTTATAAAGAAGATGCTCAAGCCACTGGACAGTTAGCACAGGGTTACCGTTCTTCCTTTTTTATAACAACTCCATTTAACGCTCCGTATTATACTGGGAATAAACCTGCCGGCTATATCATTTCTAATACAAAAGATATGGCGCGTTGGATGGGCATACAGATGGGTATCGTGCAGGACATACCCGAAATATTTCACAGGGCCATCGAAAAATCACATAGGGGTGATATGTCTGTTTCGGCTGTCAATGATATGTATTATGCGGCAGGTTGGTCGGTAAACGCCGAACAAACGTTTATAGAACACACTGGGGGTAATCCAAATTTTAGTACCAAAGTAGCCATACTGCCAAATGAAAGAACAGCCATCTGCTTACTGAGCAACGGCGCAAATACCAATATAAACCTGGTACTACAAGTTAAAAATATATTAAACGGCAATCTAACTCAGTCATATGAGATAAGTGGCACACAGCTTTTGGACATCATTTTGTCGTCTACCACAATTATTCTTTGCCTATTAGCCGTTCTGTTATTTTTCTTAGGATTAAGAAAAGGGAAAACGAATGAGCAGCAGCCAATGACAAAAAAGAGAACAATCGTAACAATTATTTTCCTAATCGCTACGATTGCCCAGTGTATAATGTTTTTTGCCTTCGATTGGTCAACGATACTTATTTGGCAAACATATAGTGTTCTTACAGCTTTAATTTCGTCAACATTATTAACAGCAAGCATTACTTGGTTTGTATATACTCACCGATTAGATGCCTCGGTCCGAAAATAAGTACAATGTTAAGTAAATAAATCTTAATTTATCGATATCCTTAATTAAAAAAACAGAAGACACCTCGGTGTCTTCTGTAATGTCATCGACACTTCTCCTAGTTAAACCCACTTGCTATTTCTTCCACTAACTTGCCTCGTTAGTAGAAGGATTTTTAAACAACTATATTATTTTTTAAATGACTTTATTGTAAATTAAACAACTTTATTATCTCTGTACACTATATTTATTAACCTACTAATCTCCTACTCAACAGTAACAGACTTAGCTAAGTTACGTGGCTTATCAACGTCACATTCGCGGTGAAGTGCCGCGTAGTATGAGATAAGTTGGAATGGAATAACTGCTACTAGCGGTGCTAGTGCTTCGTGTACAGCTGGTAATACGAAGCTGTCACCTTCCATTTCTAAGCCTTTCATTGAGATGATACATGGGTTAGCTCCGCGTGCTACTACTTCTTTCACGTTACCACGAATTCCAAGGTTTACGTGCTCTTGTGTAGCAAGTGCGATAACTGGTGTACCGTTTTCGATTAAGGCGATTGTACCGTGTTTTAATTCTCCTCCAGCAAATCCTTCTGCTTGGATGTAAGAGATTTCTTTTAGCTTTAACGCACCTTCTAATCCTACGTAGAAGTCTACGCTACGTCCGATGAAGAAACAGTTACGAGTTGTTGCTAAAAATTGTTTTGCTAATGCGTCCATTTCTTCTTTTTGATCACAAAGTTCTATCATTGCATTTGCTACAAGTCCTAATTCGTGTGTTAAATCGAAATCAAGAACTTCGCCTTTTGCTTTAGCAATGTCCGCAGCTAAAATTGAAAGTACTGCAAGTTGTGCTGTGTACGCTTTCGTTGATGCAACTGCGATTTCTGGTCCCGCGTATAACGGAAGTGTGTAATCAGCTTCACGAGAAAGTGTAGAACCAGGTACGTTTGTAATCGTTAATGCTTTATGCCCCATTTCATTTGTTTGCACAAGTACTGCACGGCTATCAGCTGTTTCACCACTTTGTGAAATATAAATGAAGAATGGTCTTTCTGTTAATAATGGCATGTTATAAGAGAATTCACTTGCTACATGCACTTCAACTGGCATTTTTGCAAACTTCTCGATAAATTGTTTTCCAACAAGACCTGCATGATAACTTGTTCCACATGCAATGATGTAAATACGATCGCTATCTAAAATCGCATTGCGGATGTCTGCATTCAGTTCAATCTCGCCACTTTCATCTTGATACTTTTGAATTATATTACGGATTACAAGTGGTTGCTCATCGATTTCTTTAAGCATGAAATGAGGGTATGTTCCTTTTTCAATATCACTTGCGTCTAATTCCGCTGTAAACGGTGCACGTTCAATCGTTTCACCTTGTAAGTTTTTAATTGTAATACTTTCTTTCGTTACGATTACGATTTCTTTATCCATTAACTCAATAAATTGATCTGTAACTTGTAACATCGCCATAGCGTCGCTCGCCACAACATTAAAGTTGTCACCAACACCTACTAATAGCGGGCTTTTGTTTTTAGCAACATAAATCATGTTTGGATTTTCAGCATCAAGTAATCCGATCGCATAAGAGCCATGTAAAAGAGATAGCGTATTACGGAACGCTTCTTCTACACTTAGTCCTGTGCTCACTTGTTGTTCCATAAGCTGTACGATAATCTCTGTATCCGTTTCACTTACGAACGTTACATCTTGTAAATATTCTTTTTTCACTAATTCATAGTTTTCAATTACACCGTTATGAACTAGTGTAAAGCGTTTTGATGTACTTTGATGCGGATGCGCGTTTACTTTGCTTGGAACACCATGTGTAGCCCAGCGTGTGTGACCGATTCCCACGCTTGCTGCTACGTTCTCATCTACGATTTCGCGAAGTTTTGCAATACGACCTTTTTCTTTGTATACAACAACACCGTTCTCTGCTTGTACTGCAATACCTGCTGAATCATATCCACGATATTCTAGCTTTTCTAAACCTTTTAATAAAATTTCCTTTGCATCTTGCTCTCCAATAAATCCTACGATTCCACACATGTTTAGTCGCCGTTACAAATGCTTACATTGCTCTGCGAACATGTAACGACATAGTCCGATACCATTTTTATTTATACTAAAAAACGGATTACATATTGCTAGCCCTGTAAGCTTGCAACGGCTTTCACCTTCCTCTCGATTGGGTTTAAGTCCGTATATACTTATACAGCTAGTTTGTATCCGTTCCTTTTCTCTCATCACACTTTCACCTTTGTCCACTAAGTCACCTTAATGATTTAAGTAAAAGCTTGCGGTTGTGATGAACAACCGGGAGTCATCCGCCGAAATCTCGATAAACTCCACCTCGTCAACTACACTACTTGTAGTTCTGGCGCTTCTATAATTTACAATATTTCCTTTGAGAAAAAGAACAAGACCATCTTATAACAAACATAGATAAACCGTCAATGAAATTTTTTTCATCGTCTATAAAACATATGAAAAAGGAGCACTTCTTGTGCTCCCTTTTCATAAATTTATTGAATTATTCAGCGCCAACTTCAGCTTTCACAACTTCTACAATACGATGTACATATGCGTCACAAACTTCTTGTGTTGGTGCTTCTGCCATTACACGAATAAGTGGCTCTGTTCCAGATGGACGAACAAGAATGCGGCCATCACCGTTCATTTCTTCCTCTACAACACGAATAATATCTTTAATTTTTTCATTTTCTAATGCTAGTTTTTTATCTGTTACACGAACGTTTACTAGTAATTGTGGGAATTTTGTCATCTCACCTGCAAGCTCAGATAATGGTTTTTTCGTCATTTTCATGATGTTCACCAATTGAAGTGCACTTAACATTCCATCACCAGTTGTAATGTAATCAAGTAAGATAATATGACCCGATTGTTCTCCACCTAAGTTGTAACCACCACGCTTCATCTCTTCCATTACGTAACGGTCACCAACTGCTGTTTTATCACTTGTGATATTGTTAGCTTCAAGTGCTTTGTAGAAACCTAAGTTACTCATAACAGTTGAAACGACTGTATTATGCTTTAGTTGACCAGTTTCTTTCATGTACTTCGCACAAATAAACATAATTTGATCGCCATCAACGATGTTTCCTTTTTCATCTACAGCGATTAAACGGTCACCATCACCATCAAAGGCAAGACCGATATCAGCGCCTTTATCTTTTACTAATTTAGCTAATACTTCTGGATGCGTAGAACCTACTCCATCGTTAATGTTCATACCGTTTGGTGAAGTTCCCATTGTTGAAATATCAGCCTCTAAATCCGCAAATAAGTATGGAGCTAAAGAAGACGTAGCACCATGCGCACAATCTAAAGCGATATGTAAACCAGAGAAATCTTCCTCTACAGTTTGTTTAATATATTGTAAATATTTTTGTCCGCCTTCAAAATAATCACTCACTTGTCCAAGATTCGTACCTGTTGGACGTGGTAGTTCATCAACTTCTTTGTCTAATAAAGCTTCGATTTCTGCTTCTTGCTCATCTGTTAATTTAAAACCGTCAGAACCGAAGAATTTGATTCCGTTATCCTGTACTGGATTATGAGATGCAGAAATCATAACACCTGCTTGTGCATCTAACGCTTTTGTTAAATAAGCAACACCTGGTGTAGAAATAACACCAAGGCGCATTACTTCTGCTCCAGTTGATAATAGACCTGCTACTAAAGCTCCTTCTAACATATGTCCTGATATACGTGTATCACGGCCGATAATTACTTTTGGACGATCTGTATCTTTTGTTAATACATAACCACCAAAACGTCCAATTTTGAACGCTAATTCAGGTGTTAACTCCTGGTTCGCAACCCCGCGTACTCCATCTGTACCAAAATATTTACCCATTATGATTCGCTCCTTTTTCTGGCTCTTTTTGATTATCTACTGTTGGCTCTTGACTAGTTTCTTTTTCTTTATCTTTATTTTGTTCCTGTTCCGTGTCAGGCTTAGGTTCAGGTTCAGGATTTTTTGGTTTTTCAGTTTGATTATCTTGGTTATTATTTGAATCTGGTTTTTCACCGTTACCCTGTACTTCTTTATCTGGATTTTCTTTCTTCACAATTGTGACTTTAGCACTTTTTTGCTTTGGCTCTATTGAAATATTACCAGGACCGCTCACTTGAATAGAAACATCCTTCGTCCCCGGAGATACATTTTGCAGATTAATGGCTGCTGTTATTTGAGCAGCTGTTATTTTATCTACTATACTTGTTTCTCCTGAAATATCAACGCTTATCTTCCCATCTTGCGGTGAAAGTAGCTGGGCCGTAACATCTTTAGAAAGTCCATTTTTTTGAATTGATATACCATCAATCGTTCTTGTTTTCGTTTGTTTTGTTTTTTGCACTCCTACCGAAACCTTCACTTGATTCGGTTTTGCACTTGTTACACCCTTTGGCAATAAAACAGAGGTATCGAATGTTGTAGACTCTGTCAATTGACTAAGATCTACTTCGACCCCCTCTATCGATTGTATATTATCCAAGATATCTTTTGGACCTGCTATTGTTACTTCTCTCGGCTCAATGCTAATATTTGTAACGGCCAATCCTTCTGGTAAACTCCCCTTTTTCGTATACGTTACAGGAACAGTTTTTTCAGTATTATTGGCCGTAGCTTGCGTCGCCACATTCAATGTTACACTAATTTTAGATGGACTCGTTCTTACATTTAAACGTTTTCCTTCTCTATTGTATAATGTAACTTCGGCTGTTTTTGTAACAGTTTTATTAACACCTTTTAAATCAATATACGCCTTAGCAGATGAAATACTTTCAATTTCTTCTTTCGTCCCAACTACCTCAACAGTATCAGGTTTAATGTTTGATTTTTCAAGAGTTGAACCCGCTGGCATTTGATCCTCATTTGATAATTTTAAGTCTACATGAACGTATTTTCTCGCTTTTTCATGTAGAGTAATTTTAATTGTTGATGGCTGAACTGTTCCTTTCACATCATCTGGAAGCCCGTTCGTTTTCAAAGAAACTTCATAAGTTCCTTTTTCGCTATCTCTCAAATCAACTGGTATATCAAATTGTTTTTTCGCTTTTGCTGTAGCAACTGCTGCTTTTGGGCCCTCTAACTTCACCTTAACGCCCTCTGACGGAATACCACTTACAATATATTTCTCTTCATCATACTTAAGGTTAATCCCATAATTAGTTAAGGTTTCTTTCGCATCATTTGCGAAAGGTAGTATCCCCGATGTCGTATTTTTTTCAGTTAAAGTCGCTGACATAAAAAGCATACACGCCAATAGTAATGAGATCCCTTTTAAAAACCAATGATTCTCCATTAACTTATCCATGACGCTTTCTCCTCCAATTCCATAAAGACGAAGAAGTCGTTTTTTCGCTCGCACTAAATTCAGCTAACAACATATCTTTCAGTTGTTCTGTCTTCAAATCACGATGCAACTTACCATTTTTCGTTAAAGAAATTTGGCCAGTTTCTTCCGACACAACTACTGTAATACTATCAGTAACTTCACTAACTCCCATTGCAGCGCGATGCCTAGTTCCTAGTTCCTTAGAGATAAACGGACTTTCCGATAACGGAAGATAACACGCTGCTGCTTTAATGGTACTTCCTTGCATAATAACCGCTCCATCGTGAAGAGGTGTATTAGGAATGAAAATATTAATAAGTAATTCCGATGATACGTGTGCATTTAGCGGAATACCTGTTTCCACATAATCACCCATACCGGTCTCTTTTGACAAAGTAATTAATGCACCAATTCTACGTTTCCCCATATATTCCGTTGCTTTCGCTATCGCTGTTGCAACGATTTCAGGTTCATCATCCTCATGAGTTCCAACACGCGAAAATAAACTCCCGCGTCCTAGCTGCTCAAGTGCTCTTCGCAATTCTGGCTGAAAAATAATAATAACGGCTAAAAATCCCCACGTTAATACTTGCTCAGTTAGCCAATAAAGCGTATGCAATTCAAGGAAAATACTGATCATCCGAACGACAATAATAACTGTAATCCCTTTTAAAAGTTGAACAGCTTTCGTCCCTCGGATTATGAGAATTAGCTTATATATAATAAACCATACAACGGCAATATCTAATACCGTACTAAGATATTTCAAAATGGTCGTATCTTCAAAAGGCATGCTAACCCTTCCTCCTACTTACGAGCAATTCTATCCATATATTGAAATATTGTTTTATGCTCTATCTGTATGTATTTCCAACAACTAGTTAATTATACCATACATGAAACAAACGACAATTACAAACAACCCCCCTTTAGTCTAAATTGGTAAGATGTCAAACATTATTATCGTACAGTATAATATAAATCATTATTATACGCTTATTTTCAAATAAAAAAAGCAACTTCTCAGTTGCTTTTCTTACATTTATTTTAGTTTTTCACCGAATAAAGAACCCATTAAAGCAACTGCTGTTGTTGCCGTTCTGTTTCGCTCATCTAAAATCGTATTTACTTCAACAAACTCAGCAGATGTAACAATATCAGCTTCCGCTAACATTTCCATTGCTAAATGGCTTTCACGATAAGATAGGCCACCAATTACAGGCGTGCCAACTCCTGGTGCATCATGAGGATCAAGACCATCTAAATCTAATGATAAATGTACACCATCAGTATGAGATAAATAAGCGATTGTTTCTTCCATAACAGCCGTCATACCCATACGATCAATCTCGTGCATCGAGAATACTTTAATACCTTCATTGCGAATAAAGTCTTTTTCTCCTTCATCTAATGCACGTGCACCGATAATTACAACATTCTCTTTTTTCACCTTTGGATATGCCCCGTATAAATCTACAAGCGTTTGATGTCCATACCCTAAACTTGCTGCAAGTGACATGCCATGAATATTTCCAGATGGTGAAGTTTCTTCTGTATTTAAGTCACCATGTGCATCGTACCAAATAACACCTAAATTTTTATAATGTTTCGCAACACCAGCTAATGTACCAATTGCGATACTATGGTCACCACCTAATACAAGTGGAAAACGTCCCTCTTCTATAATATGATCCACCTTACTTGCTAATTCGTTACATACAGTTGCAACTTGTGTAAGGTTTCTTAAGTTTGTATTTACATCTGCTTCTTTTTCTCTCTCTATACATATATCTCCTATATCTTTAACGTCATATCCAATTTCTTCAATTCTTTCAATTACGCCTGCATAACGGATTGCACTCGGCCCCATATCTACCCCGCGACGCATCTGTCCTAAATCCATTGGAACTCCAATAACTGAGATTTCTTTTTTCATAGATAGTATCCCCCTTTTATGCCTTCACTAAATATTTTAAATCTTTTATATAGTCTGACTCAACTCGACATTTTTCTGTATGGATATACAAATTATTCACTTATATTCGCTTTAAAAACCAAATTTCAAGACTATTCTATGTATAAAGTTAACTTAATGAAACAACTACCATCATTATTATTAAATAATAATAAAAAACACTCCTACATTTAGAAGTGTTTTTCTGATGCTATTTTCCATACTGCGGCAATATTCTTTGCTGTCATTTCGATATTCTCTTCCGCTACTTTATATGCCTCTTCTAATGTCATAGGACTCGCTGTAATACTAAATACTGCATCGATTCCTTTTTCATGAACAGCTGGATAATTCGGAGATACAGATCCTCCAATAGCAATGACAGGAATACGAAAATGCTTTGCACGCTCCGCAACACCTACAGGGGCCTTTCCATATGCTGTTTGTTCATCTATTCTCCCTTCGCCAGTTATAATTAAATCTGCACCTTCTATATGCTTATTAAAATTTGTATAGTCTAATACAATTTCAATTCCTCTCCGCAAGCTTCCCTTTAACACTGCAATAACAGCTGCTCCCATTCCTCCTGCGGCTCCTGCGCCAGGTATTTCAGATACGTCGCAAGATAAGTATTGTTTAAGGATATTCGCATAATGCTTTAAATTCTCATCCAGCTCTTTCATCATCTCTGCATTCGCACCCTTTTGCCTCCCAAATACGAAAGATGCTCCCCTTATTCCAACTAACGGATTATCTACATCACATGCTGCTTCTATCTTTATATGCATTAAGCGTGAATCCATGCATGAAAAATCAATAGCGACAATCGAATGTAATGTTCCTCCAGATGGCTCTATTACTTCCCCTTTCCCATTTATAAACCTGACTCCTAAAGCTGACAACATACCTGCTCCGCCATCATTTGTAGCACTTCCGCCAAGTCCTAAAATAATGTGCTCAGCTCCTTCGTCTAGCGCATGTAGTATAAGTTCTCCTGTTCCTTTAGTCGTTGTAATAAGTGGGTTTCGCTTTTTAACCGGAACATGTTGTAATCCTGATGCTGCTGCCATTTCAATAAACGCTGTCTTTTTATCTTTAGACATACCGTAAAAGGCTTGTACACGTTCTCTAAGCGGTCCTGTCACATGAAGGGGTATCATTCTTCCATCTGTAGCATCCACAAGTGAATCAACCGTTCCTTCACCTCCATCTCCAATTGGTATTTTTACGTACTCTGCTTTAGGAAAAATTGCTCCAAATCCTCTTTCAATAGCTTCACATACTTTTATAGCTTTTAAGCTTTCTTTATATGAATCAGATGCAATAACAACTTTCACAATTATCCCCATCCTTTATTTTCTCGTTTTCTCCATTTTAAATGACAAATATGAAAGTTGTCTTTTTAAACACAAAAAAAGCTTACATCATATGATGTAAGCTTTTTTATTTAGATGGAGCCTAGCGGGATCGAACCGCTGACCTCCTGCGTGCAAGGCAGGCGCTCTCCCAGCTGAGCTAAGGCCCCTTAGTAATAAAGCGGAAGACGGGATTCGAACCCGCGACCCCAACCTTGGCAAGGTTGTATTCTACCACTGAACTACTTCCGCGAAAATGGTGAGCCATGAAGGATTCGAACCTTCGACCCTCTGATTAAAAGTCAGATGCTCTACCAACTGAGCTAATGGCT
>NZ_LOBC01000019.1 GCF_001583695.1 Bacillus wiedmannii
ACATTTTCTTTCTTTACTTGTGGTGATACTATGTTTCCTACATTTTCTTTCTTTACTTGTGGTGATACTATGTTTCCTATATTTTCTTTCTTTACTTGTGGTGATACTATATTTCCTACATTCTCTTTCTTTACTTGCGGTGATATTATATTTCCTATATTCTCTTTCTTCACTTGCGGTGATACTATATTTCCTACGTTCTCTTTCTTCACTTGTGGTGACACTATGTTATCTTTTTTCGTTTGCGGAGAAATGATGTTATTAGGTTTCATTTTAGTAATTTGAGGAGCAATTAACTCGCTTCCTTTTTTAATTACATCTGAAATTTTATATTCTTTTTTTGCTTTTATTGGTGGTTGCGGCGGCTGTGGTAATACATTTACCGAAAACTTTGTGTTTTCTTTTTCTGCTGGTTTTTGTTTTTCTATAACAGTTGGTTTTTGAATAACAGACGGTTTTTCAACTGGTTTTTCCATTTGAATTGGCTTTTCTTTTTGTACTTCTTTTTGCGGTTTCACTTGCATTTCCTTCTGTGGTTTTACCTGTACTTCTTTTTGTGGTTTCACTTGCATTTCCTTCTGCGGTTTTACCTGTACTTCTTTTTGTGTTTGTTGCATAGCAGGTTGCTGTGTAATTGGCGCTGATTGATACGTAACTTCTTCCTCATCCTCTATTCCAAGCGGAGTTGGCGTTGCTGCAAATTCTTTTTGCTGTACTTCTTTTACGTATTGTTTTGGAGGTGATGAACCTGCTCCAGCATGTTGTTTCACGTGAACGCTGTTTGATGGTACTTTAATTTTCATACCTGGCATGATTAAATCTGGATTACTAAGTTGTGTATTTGTATTTTTCAACGTATCAAAATCTACTCCGTACTTTTTCGCAATTTTCCAAAGGGTATCCCCTTTTTGCACGATATGAATTTTCAAATTTTCCCCCTCCTGTATAACTTATCTATAAGTAACAAATCTCATGAAGTAACCCTTTCTAAATAACGCTAACTTCATTTCACTTGTATCACTTCTTCGATTTTCAATATCATTAGAAGTGGAATAAGTATAAGAAAATCGCAATGATTTCTTCAAAACAATGTATGCCCATTTTGTTCTCGTTATGATTATATGCATGAAAAAAAGCAACAGAAATACCGTTGCTTTACACACGCTCTAACATACGATTTAATGCAAGAACAGCTTCTTCAGTCACTTGTTTATCTACGCTAATAACGTTAATTTCTTCTCCTCTTTCTACCGTTTCAAGCACCCATAATAAGTGCGGCAGATCAATTCGGTTCATCGTTAAACACGGACACATAAATGGATTAAGTGAAACAATCTCTTTATCTGGATGTTGCTGAATAATTCGGTTCACTAAATTCATCTCTGTACCAATTGCCCATTTACTTCCAGGTAGCGCTGCTTCAATCATATCAATAATATATTTCGTTGATCCTGCGTAATCCGAAGCATCAACAACCTCATAACAACATTCTGGATGTACAATAATATTCATATCCGGATGATTCTTCCGTACATTCTCAATGTTTTTCACTGTAAAGTTTTGATGAACCGAACAATGCCCTTTCCATAAAATCACTTGAATTCCTTCTATATCTCCATCGTACTCTAATGAATCTGTATGTGGGTCCCATACTGCCATTTTATCTAATGGGATACCTAAATCGTATGCTGTATTTCTTCCTAAATGTTGATCCGGTAAAAAGACAAGACGCTCTTTTTGTGTAAACGCCCAAGACACCATTTGTTTTGCATTAGAAGAAGTTACTGTTGCTCCGCCATTACGACCACAAAACGCTTTAATTGCAGCTGTAGAGTTAACATATGTTAACGGAATCATCGTATCTCCAAATAATTTTGCGAGCTCTTTCCATGCCCTTTCTGTTTGTTCAATATCTGCCATATCTGCCATCGAACAACCTGCACGCATATCTGGCAAAATAACGATTTGATCATCTGTCGTTAACATATCTGCTGTTTCTGCCATAAAGTGTACACCGCAAAATACAATATATTTCGCTTCTTTATTGCTCGCTGCAACTTGTGCAAGCTGAAGTGAATCTCCTGCTGCATCAGAAAATTGTACCACTTCATCTTTTTGGTAATGATGTCCTGGAATAAATAGTGTTTTCCCCATTTTTGCTTTAATTTCACGAACACGCTTTTCCATTTCTTCTGTTGTCATCGTGTAATAACGCTCTGGTAACATCGTTTCAATCGGTTGCACTTTTTCTAAAATACTCATATTCCTTTCTCCCCCCTCTAAGCCACTTTCCTTACGCCTCAATATTGAAACTAATATCAAGTGCTTTCACTGAATGTGTTAACGCTCCAAGTGAAATATAATCGACCCCTGTTTTTCCATATTTCGATAAATCTTCAATTGTAATGCCTCCTGATGCTTCCGTAACGATGGCACTTGGTACAATCTTTGAAAACTCCCGGATCTCATCTGGCGTACGGTTATCAAACATAATAATATCTGCACCAGCAGCTACAGCCTCTCTCACTTGCTCCTCCGTTTCTGTTTCCACTTCTACTTTCACCATATGTCCTAATTTTTCTTTCACCGATGTAACAGCTTTCGTAATAGAACCAGCAAAAGCAATATGATTGTCTTTAATCATGACACCGTCATATAAACCGAAACGGTGATTAAATCCGCCTCCGCACACGACTGCATACTTATCAAACATGCGTAGCCCTGGCATCGTTTTTCGCGTATCGCAAATACGTGTATGGCCGCTATCTAAAGCAAGAACAGCTTTATGTGTCATCGTAGCTATCCCGCTCATACGCTGGATAACGTTTAATATAACGCGCTCTGCCGTCAATAACGAAGCAATTGGTCCTTGCGCAGTTGCTATTATTTCGCCCTTTTCTACAAAATCTCCATCTTTTTTATGAAGCTCCACTTCAATTCTTTCATCAATTAATTTAAATCCTTCTTCAATTACTAAACGCCCCGCAAAGACACCTGTATCCTTCGCAAGAAACGTTCCTTTTGAAAGTAAATTGTCTGGAAAAATAAGCTGAGATGTTACATCTCTTTCTCCTATATCTTCTAGAAAAAATCGATTTAATGCTTCTTTCACTTTTATCGTGTTCATAGAGCCCCTCTTCCCTTCATCACACAAGTTGTAGTTTTCTTTTCACTCGAACGATCTCTTTTTTTACGCTATTTCTATCTGGATAGTCACTTCGATAATGGCCACCAATACTTTCTTCCCTTTGCAAAGCTGACACGACTATAAGCTCACAGGCTGTTAACATATTAATAAGCGTTATCTCTTCATTTGTAAGAACATCATGTTGTAATATCATATTTCGAACACCGTACTTACTAAGCCATCTCTTTGCATAAGATAAACTTTTCTCCGTTCGCACAATCCCAACATATTTCATCATGCATTCTTGTATTTCTTCTTTCGCCGGCAAATGATTCAGAACGATAAACTTCTTTTCCTTCCCAGCCACGTTGTTCCAGCTTTCTTTTGTCGCTTTCGTTAAAATATGTTGTCCTATTCTTTTTCCAAACACAAGACCTTCTAATAATGAATTACTTGCTAATCTATTTGCTCCATGAACACCATTACAAGCTACTTCACCAACCGCATATAAATTCGGAATGGACGTCTCCCCATCACAGTTCGTTTTCACGCCGCCCATATGAAAATGAGCACCGGGTACGACTGGAATGCGTTTTTCATTTATATCGACACCATTCTTTTCACACAATGATGATACAGTCGGAAAACGTCCTTCGAAATTTTGAATAGACTCGATATTTACATACACTTGTTCACCCGCCAAAAGCTGCTCATGAATCGCTCTTGCCACTACATCACGTGGTGCGAGATCGTGATCAGGGTGTATATTCATCATAAAACGCTGCCCTTTTCCATTCATAAGGACAGCTCCTTCACCACGGACAGCTTCAGAGACGAGGCCGCAGCATCGCCCGTTCGCGTATAACATTGTTGGATGAAACTGTACAAACTCTAAATCTACGAGCTCCCCGCCTGCGCGGTACACCATCGCAAGTCCATCACCCGTAATTGTCTTATCGTTAGAAGTAAAGGCGTATAAACCGCCAATCCCACCTGTTGCTAACACCGTATACTCTGCAACGTAACGCTTCAACTTCCCTTCACTAGTTCTTGTTAAAACTCCAACACATTTATCATTTTCTATAATAAAATCGAGCACCATTTCCTGTTCCACTACCGTAACGTGCGGAGCTACTTCTTGAATGAAATGCTCTAATAAATTCTTTCCTGTTGCATCGCCACCTGCATGTAAAATACGACGCTTTCGATGTGCGCCTTCTTTTCCAAGATGAGGACCCGTTTCATCTCCATCAAATTTCATTCCATTTTCAATGAGATTATTCATTTCTTTCGGTCCTTCCTCGACTAAATAACGGACCACATCTTCATTGTTATAATGACATCCTGCTACTAACGTATCTTCAAAATGATCATTTGGATTGTCATATGTAGCAACCGCTGCGGCAATTCCACCTTGCGCTAAATATGTATTATTATTACGATTTTTTTCCTTTGTGATAATAATCACATTCTTTTCGTGACAAATCTCTTTCGCAACACGAAGTGCCGCAACGCCACTTCCAATAATTAAGACATCTGCACTTGGCATAATTGTTGCCTCCTACTTTACACTTTTCAACTGTCTTGACACCTATATTTACATAGTTTTAAAATAATGACAAGAGTTTTTTTATAATTCTTATTTTCACTACCATTTAAAAAATACAAGAAATGTAACTCTTACTAGGGAGAGGAACTTACATGATGATATATCTTGACTATGCAGCTACTACACCTATGAGTGAAGAAGCATTACACACATATATGAAAGCAGCATCGCAATACTTCGGAAATGAACAAAGTTTACATGATATTGGAGGAACAGCCTCTTCTTTATTACAAGTTTGCCGAAAAACATTTGCTGAAATGATTGGTGGAAAGGAACAAGGGGCATTCTTCACAAGCGGTGGCTCGGAATCCAACTACCTTGCGATTCAATCCCTTCTCAATGCTCGAAATAAGAAGCACATTATTACGACACCTATGGAACACGCATCCATTCGAAATTATTTTCAATCCTTACAATCAGAAGGGTATACCATTACTGAAATACCTGTTGATGAAGACGGGCTAATTCATTTAGAAGATTTAGAAACAGCTATTACAGAAAATACTGTTCTAGCAAGCATACAGCATGGAAACTCTGAAATCGGAACCGTTCAAAACATCACAGAGATCGGGGCACTTTTAAAAAAATATAACGTTTTATTTCATTCAGATTGTGTACAAACATTTGGTAAACTTCCTATCAATGTTTTTGAGATGGGAATTGATAGTCTCTCTGTTTCAGCACATAAAATATACGGACCAAAGGGTGTTGGCGCTTGCTATATAAATCCCCAAGTTCGCTGGGCACAAATATTTCCGGGAACTTCTCATGAAAAAGGATTTCGCCCAGGTACGGTAAACGTTCCTGGCATCGCATCTTTTTTAACAGCTGCTGAGAATATATTAAAAAATCAACAAGAAGAGAGCTTACGTTTTAAAGAGTTACGATCCTACTTTTTAAGACATTTACAAGCGCTTCCTCTAGAAATTCAAGTAGAAGGTCATTCTACTTCTTGTTTACCACATATTGTTGGGGTTACAATAAAAGGAATAGAAGGTCAATATACAATGCTAGAATGTAATCGCCATGGTATTGCCATTTCCACTGGAAGTGCTTGCCAAGTCGGTAAACAAGAACCTTCGAAAACAATGCTTGCAATTGGAAAAACGTATGAAGAGGCAAAACAATATGTTCGCTTCTCTTTCGGACAACAAACAACGAAAGATCAAATTGATACTACTATTCATGCACTACACACAATTGGAAATCAATTTTATAGAGGTGTTAAATCATAATGAAACAAAATGAACAAAAAAAGATTTTAGGTGAAGAAAGACGACAACTTATCCTTCAGTGGCTTCTCGCTGCAAATGAACCGTTATCTGGGAATGAACTATCGAAAAAGACAAATGTAAGTAGACAAGTTATCGTGCAAGATATTTCCTTGCTTAAAGCACGAAACGAACCAATTATTGCGACTGCTCAAGGGTATTTATATTTAAAACCACAAGAGAAACAACAAGCTTTCGAACGCGTAATTGTATGCCAACATAAACCAGCGGAAGTACGTCAAGAACTTACAATGCTTGTTGACCACGGCGTTACGATTAAAGATGTAAAAGTTGAGCATCCTGTATACGGTGACTTAACAGCGTCCATCATGGTAAGCAATCGCTTTGATGTAGAGCAATATTTACAAAAAATTGAAAATACGAATGCTTCCTATCTTTCGCAACTAACAGATGGTATTCACTTACATACAATTGAGGCAGATTCAAAAGAAAAGTTAGATGCTGCTTGCGAGGCACTAGATAAAGCAGGATTTCTCGTTTATTAATTCATGTAAAGCACAGAGTTTTTATCATTCTCTGTGCTTTTTTAGTGATATAATATTGTAATCAATTGTAAAGGGGCTCAAACATGGGAATTGAACTCGTTCACTTTAGCATTGGCAAACCAAAACAAATGAAATATAGCGAAGATAAAGAAATGATTACTGGTATATGTAAAGAACTTGCAGAAGAAGCTTTTCTCTCAAAAGATGGATTTCGTGGTGATGATGTAGCGGATTTAAAACACCATGGGGGACCTGACCGCGCAGTTTGTGTGTACCCACACGAACATTACGCACTATGGGAAGAAGAATTTCAAACTACGCTTCCAGCTTCCACATTTGGCGAAAACATTACCGTAACAAATATGTTAGAGCGTGATGTTTGCATCGGAGATACATATCAACTAGGTGAAGCAATCATTCAAGTGACACAAGCGAGAGTACCTTGTAGCACAATTTCAAAACGCCTTGGTATTCCTGGCATACTGCCGCGCATTGTAGCAACTGGATTTACTGGCTACCTATGCCGTGTTCTTCAAGAAGGTAACGTACGTAAAGATTCAAAAATTACATTACTAGAACGTCAACCGAGCAATGTTTCTGTCTTGTTCTCTAACGAAATTTATTTTCATAATAGAAAAAATAAAGATGGCATCGAAAAGATTCTTGCCGTTCCAGAACTAGCCGATATTTGGCGTGGGCAGTTAGAGGATCGTCTTGCGAAGTTAAAATAAATAGAATCCCACCATTTATAGGTGGGATTCTATTTATCTATCACAAAATGTATTATCCGATGAAATTATACCAGCAATTAGAAGGGAAATGTCGACAGTTCATCCACCTCTCTTACAACCAATAAGAAGAATAACTCCCCAGCACAGTAACAGAAAAACCGAGCGCTTCAAGTTCCATCGTTACGCCTGGCAATAATACATCATCGTATGCTTTATCGACATCAATTAAGAAAAAGTAATTTCCTAGTCCTGTTTTCATCGGACGCGATTCGATTTTTGATAGATTTAATTTTCTCCATGCGAAAGCTGATAACACTTGATATAGTGCCCCTGCATAATCAGCAGGTAACGTTATCATAAGCGTCGTTTTCTCTCCGCGGTTTTCTCCGTTATTTGGGAGTATGGTTTTCTTTTTCTTATGGAGCACTAGGAAGCGTGTATGATTGTTTTTGTGCGTATGAATATCACGCCTTACAATTGTTAAACCGTATTTTTCTGCGGCCGCTTCATTTGCAATGGCAGCGATTTTTTCTTCAGGATGTTCTTTCACATATTGCGCAGCAGCACTTGTTGATGTCATATCTCGAACAGTTACTCCTTTTAATTCTTCATTTAAAAACTTGTGGCACTGTGCAATGGCATGCGGATGAGAATGCACCGCATATACTTCATCCCACACTTCTGCATACTGCGGATGTACAAGTAAATGCTGCTGAATTGGTACTGTAATTTCTCCTACAATGGAGAGCGGCTGCTCATGTACAAGATAATCAACCGTTATATTCACTGAACCTTCTATGGCATTTTCTAACGGTACAACTGCGAAGTCTACATTTCCATTTGCAGCTGCATCAATACAGTCTGGAATCGTGCGATACGGTACATGCTCTGCTTCCGGAAAAAAACGACTCACCGCCATATTTGTAAATGTTGCTTCCGGTCCTAAATATCCTACTCGAATCATCGTCTTTTCCCCTCTTTTTCGTTTTCTTACTGTTATACCATACTTTTTTATATTCTTCTATGTAAATTTCGAATATTTAAAAAAGACTAGCGTTTGCTAGTCTAAATGTTTCCTATATTCTCTTTGAGCGAAAAAGAAATAAACGATGCATGCAGCGATATAACACAGAATAAACAAGCCTACTTTTCTTAATGAACCATCCATAAAGATCGTATTATGAAACGTATATAGCGCAACTGCACTATGCATACTTCCTACTATAATTGGCGCAAAAAATAGCATACACAATTGCCAACGGGAAATTTTCCACACTTCTTCTTTCGTCATTCCAAGCTTAGAGAGCGCCCCGTACCCTTTACGATCCGATGAAATGTTATGAAACCATTTAAAATATACGATGCTACATGAAGTAAGAAAGAATAATATACTAATAAATGAGCCTAAAAATAGAGTAATATCGCCGCCTTCTTTCATATTTACATATAACTCCATATTGCTTCGAAATGCATTATTATCTTGTTTCATATGTTTCCGTAAATCTTCATTTAATTTCTTCGTCTTTTCGATATTTGGTAATGTGTAGCCTCTATATATCATTTTTTCAGAATCAGGAACCTGATTTGCTATACTGTCAAAATCTTCATCATTCATAACGAAGAACAGACCATTAATGTACGAAGGATGATGGTTAAATTGAACCCCTTCTTTCTGACCGTTAAATACGAATTGATATGGTTGATTCATTACTTGCAATTGAATCTCTTTTTGATCATACATATACGGATGATTGTATTTACTATAATAAACGAGTGTAACTGTTCCTTTTTTAGGATGATACGTTTTCTGTTTTTGTTTTCTTGCCTCTTGATTGTATTCACTTTCTTTAATGAGCGGCGCTACTTCTGTTTCTCCCTTATTGGACTGAAAAGATGCATACACTCCAACAAAACTCATAGTTTGAAAATCATTATACCCATATTGATGCAATAATTGTTCAACCGCACCTTCCGCAAAGACTTCATGAGAAGAAGTACCTTTTTCTATGTAAGAAAATGAGTGTACTCCCCCGCCCCGCCACATATCTTGCATACCAGAAAAATATAAAAATACCGTACCTGTTGCCGTAACTACAAACGTCGTTGCCATTGACATTAGAAAGAAAAAACGACCATTTTCCTTCATTCGATGTGACAATTGATTCACTATAAATAAATACGGGTATGTATACATAATCTTTTTATTTCGTTTTATCATTTCTAATATTTGAGCAGTGCCGTGTGTAAAAGAAAAATACGTTCCGAAAAAGACAAGTATAGACACAGGGAAAAAATAGAATGCTATCGTTGTCACCGTCGCTTGTAACGCTAACGCATATCCTATCCCTAAACAAATAAAGCCGAATATACAAAGCCACATTGATGTTTTCTTCTCTTTTTTATCTGCTCGAAATTCTTTCAATAACCGAATGATTTTTATATTCCATATTCGTAAAGCACTTATAAAAGATAAAACAACAAATACGAACATATACGTAATAAACGTTCCCCCAATTGCTCTCACATCAAATATGACAGGGAGTTCTTTCGGAAGCCCCAGTAACATACTAAACACCATGAAAAAGAGCTTTAAAAAGATTATACCAAGCCCAATACCGAAAATATTAGCAAATACCCCGATCAATATTTGCTCGGTCATAATCACTCCTATTACGTTAGATTTCGTTGCTCCCATTAACATATATAATCCTAATTCTTTCTTACGTGCCTCTATGAAAATAGAAGTAGCGTACAAAATAAATATGACGAAAAAAGAAATAATTATAACATTACATATGATAAGTCCCCAGCGTACGTTTTGATACCACATCGTCTCTTGCATATAGGGATGTACAATGACAGACATGTATGCAAAAGACGCAAATATCGCAAAACAACTACTTAAGAAAAACACTTTATAATTACGCCAATTTCCTTTTATATTTTGCAGCGCTAGTTGCCGAATGTTCATCTATCGTCCCCCTATAACTTACTACATAGGCAAAAAGCTAGAGGTTTCTCTAGCTTTGCACGTGTTTCAAATATCCCCTTTGCGCGATCATAAAGTAAATCGCAGAAGCTACAATGTATGCTCCAATTACAATCGCACCTGATTTCCATAAATCAATATAAAGCATTTTCCCTAACGTATGAAGAGCAAATCCACTATGAATTGCACCGATCAAAATTGGGATAAAGAAGATAACGCCCATTTGTCGAATCGCAATTTTACGAATTTCTTTATCTGTCATACCGATTCTCTTTAACGATTTAAATTGAATACGATCTTGTTCTTTATCGTTAAACCATTTAAAGTATGTCATACTACAAGCGAAAAAGAAGAACAGTACAGCTACGAAGAAACCGATAAACATCGTAATTGCTCCTGATTCCCTTATATTTTTATAAGCGAGCACCGAGTTATTTAATTCCCCTTGCTTATCTGGTGCAATTTCCTTTTTCAAATCCAGCACAAGGTCTTCCGTACTTTTCCAGTCTTCTATATAATAACCGTAATATTTCGTCTTTTCTTCATCTGGTACGAGCTTTGCGTATTTCTCAAAATCTTGATCATTCACAATGAGATATTCACTATCATTAAAAACAGAAAATGGAGTTGGCTCATTTAATTGAACAGACTGTGTTTGTCCGTTAATTTTAAATTCATACGGTTTTGCAAGATCTACCTTCATCATATCTTTCGCCATATCCATTATGACCATCGTTGCACTACCTGGTGCATTATGAACTTCTCTAACTTGCTCTCTCTTTTGTTTACGTACTTCAGCGTTATATTCTTTTTCTGAAACAATCGCCATTGGCACTTCATGTTCACCGTTAAACATCGTGATTTTTTGACTTCCAGGAAGTTTTACGTATGTTACTTCTCGCGCTTCTTCAAATCCGTGTTTTTTTATTAATTCTTTTGTTTTCCCTTCTTTTATAACATTATGCGTATTAATTCCCTTTTCCTCATACGAAATAGCATGTGGGGTACTAGTTACTGCCTTATAACTCATATCCTCAAAAAATACGTACAGTGTACCAACTGCCGAAGATACAACCGCCGTAATGATAGAAATTACAAATAGAAAACGAGCATTATCTTTCATTTTATAAATAAGATTGCTAAGTACGAACATATTTGGATATGTATAAAAAGATTTTTTTCTTTTTTGCAATGCTTTTAATACGACTGTACTACCTTGTGTAAACAGTAAATAAGTTCCGCCTATCGTCAGCCCTACAATCGGTAAAAACAGTATGATAAAATTCATAAATGTCACTTGGAAGCTAAGTACATATGCAACAATAATACATCCTATACCAACTACACATAACGATGTAAATGCAAAAGGTTCTACTTTTTGTTTTCTTGCTTCTCTTAATAAATCGATAATTTGCAAGCGCCCTACTGTCCAAACACTAAACAATGATAAGATTAAAAATAGAATAAAGTATACACCAGCTGTAATAAGAATTGCTTTACTATTCCATACGAGTGGAAGTGTTTTATCTATTTTCAATATTACGCTTAATGCTTGGAAAAATAATTTTGAACAAAGCATGCCAAGCCCAATACCTACTACAATTGCAATGCTACCTAACATAAGCTGTTCTAATATAATCATTCGGCCAAGTTGAGATTTTGTTCCGCCTATTAATGTTAATAGACCAAACTCTTTTTTTCTTGCTCGTAAAAATGTTGAATTTGCATATAAAATAAAGAGTGCTGAGAAGATGACTACAATATAATTCATCGATTCTAGCCCTTTTGAGATCATCTCTCTCATACTAATATTACCACTTACGACATCTGGATGATAAATAAAGGAAGCATACATGAAAAATACGACAATCGATAAACAGCTACTAATAAGGAAAGCTTTATAATTACGCCAATTTCCTTTTACGTTATTAAGCGCGAGCTGGCGAAAGTTCATGATATTCCCCTCCTAGCATCGCAAGTACGTCCAGAATTTCTTGGAAAAAGGCTTGTTTCGTTCTTCCTTTATGTATTTCTGAAAAAATTTCTCCGTCGCGAATGAAAAGAATACGCTCGCAATAACTCGCCGCTACTGGATCATGCGTTACCATTGCAATTGTCACTTTCTTTTGTTCATGTAAATCTTGCAACGCGCTCATTAATGATTTTGCTGACTTTGAATCTAAGTTTCCAGTTGGCTCATCCGCTAAAATTAACGTCGGTTCATGAATGATCGCTCTCGCAGCTGCTGCACGTTGTTGCTGTCCGCCTGATACTTCATATACTTTTTTATTTAATATTTCTTCGATATTTAAGAACTTTGCAATCTCAAGCACTTTTGCATCGATTTCATTTACAGATTTCTTCGCCATTACAAGTGGTAAAATGATATTTTCTTTAATCGATAACGTATCAAGTAAGTTAAAATCTTGGAAAATGAACCCTAAATGTGTACGGCGAAACTCTGCTAATTTTGCAGCACGCATTTGATTAATTTCTTCGCCATTTACAAGCACATGACCTGAAGTTTGCTTATCAATTGTTGCTAATAAATTTAAAAGCGTTGTTTTCCCGCTTCCTGAAGGACCCATAATCCCTACAAATTCGCCTTCTTCTATTTTAAAATTTATATCATTTAAAGCAGTCGTCGCTACTGAACCTTTTGATTGGTACACCTTTGTTAATCCTTTTACTTCAAGAACACTCATTTCTAATCCCCCTATGTGTTTTCTTCTTACATTTACTATAAGAAAAATAAGAAAAAGAAACGAGTGATTTCCCTTACAAAACGTTTTGTTATCTTACAGTTTTGTCATTTTTCTCATTAATGTATGATATTCTTCATCTTTTGCAAATTGGAACGTGAATGTTGTCCCTTCCCCTTCAGCCGATTGCACATACATTCCATGATGTAAATTATCGCAAATTTCCTTCGTAATATATAAACCCATTCCAGTCGCTTCTCTCGTTTTACGGCCATTTATTCCCGTAAAGAATGGATCAAATATACGCTTTACATCTTGCTTTGGAATACCAATTCCATTGTCCTTAATATGTAGTAACACCTTTTGATCTTTCTCTTCAATTTGAAATTGAATTTCCTTTTTCTCTGCTTCTGAAATTTTCGTATACTTAATTGCATTTACAACAATTTGCCCTATAGCAATACTGAGCCATTTTCTATCAGATGCAACCATACAAGTATCTTCATCAAACATTACTTTCGGAAATACCGACGATTGAATGAAAGATTTTCGATTTTCATTAATAATACCCCTGATGATATCTATCACATTTACTACTTCTACTTTATAATCTTTCGCAAATTGCTCTAACCTTGCCATATGTAACGCTAAATCTAAACCATTTAGTATACGATTATTTTCTTCGCGAATACTTTCAACTGTTGCTCTTGCTTCACGATGCTCTTTACCAAACTTTTGTAATAGCAATTCTATAACCGATACTGGTGTTTTCATTTGATGAATCCATTGGTTCATAAATATCATTTGCTGTTGTTCTTTCGCATGTTGTTTATGAACTTCATTCATATATTGCTGTCTTAATAGCGTAAACGATTCAACAACCATCTCTTGCTCTGACGTATAAGAAGTATCAATAAGTAAAGAGTCGTGTAATGTATTTCCGCTAGCAACATATTTTTCGATTCTTTTTAAAAATATACTTCGTTTTCGATAATCGTAAATGAGGTATACAATAAATACAACTGTCCCTAATAAAAGCCCATATAACCACGTACTCCAATCAATGGATCTTTTTTCTAAAAAACTTTGCAACTGCAAAACGAGCCCAAATAAACAAAGGCTACTAATATAAGAAAGAAGTAAAGAAAAACGGTCCATGAAGTAATTTTTAACCTTCATGCCCTTCGCCCCACTCTGTAAGAAGCGCATAACCATATCCGCGTTTCGTTACAATTGCATTTTGAATGCCTAGCTCCTCTAGTTTCTTCCTTACGCGTTTTACATTTACGGTTAATGTATTATCATCAACAAAAGCTACCTCATCCCACAGGGCTTCTAACAGTTCTTCACGCGTTACATATTGATTTGCTTGTTTCATTAAACATTCTAATAAGTAAAATTCATTTTTTGTCAGCTCCGTTTGTTGCCCCTGCCACTCAACAATGTGCTGGGACGGAAATAACAACAGTCCATTTACACCTAAACAATCACTCTCAGCAACAGAGGCATACTCACCATAGCCACGACGAAGTGCACTTTTCACCTTAGCCATTACAATATCTAAATGGAATGGCTTCGTAATGTAATCATCTCCACCATTCTCGATCGCCATTACTTGATCCATTTCCCCTGTTCTTGCAGAAACAAAAATAATCGGCGCATTCGATACAGTACGAATTTGACGACACCAATAAAAACCATCAAAATATGGTAAATTAATATCCAGTAATACGAGATGAGGATTTATTTTTACGAACTCATCTTTTATATGACGTAAATCACTTGCTCTAAACGATTGATAGCCATACCTTTCTAAATGCTCCTCTAATATTCTCGCTATTTTTTCATCATCTTCTACAATTAATATTTTATACATGTTCGTTTTCTCCCCATAAAAAATTCTTCCAAAGCCACTCCTTGTTCTATTATAAATTGAAAATTAAATTAGTGGGTATTTTTTCCTATACGAATCAGACATTTACAATAAAAAAAGACTGCCATATTTCGGCAGTCTTAATCGATAAATTCAAATTGATATTCAAGAATTTTTACAATATCTCCGTCTACTGCACCACGTGCACGAAGGGCTTCATCAATACCCATTCCACGCATTTGACGAGCAAATCGGCGTACAGATTCATCACGTGAGAAGTCTGTCATTTTGAATGTTTTCTCAATATCATAACCAGAAATAACAAATGTGCCATCACTTTCGCGTGTAATTTCAAAATTAGATTCAGATTCAAATTTGTACATTACACTTGCTTCAGATTCTTCTACATCATCGTACATTGGGAATTCTGGTGTTGTTTCTAATAAGTTCGCTACTTCAAATAGTAAGTCACGAACACCTTGTTTCGTTATAGCTGAGATTGGGAAAATTTTCACTTCGTCTCCCAATTTTTCTTTAAATGCTTGTAAGTTTTCTTCTGCACCTGGCATATCCATTTTGTTTGCAACAACAACTTGTGGACGCTCAGTTAAACGCATATTGTATTCTTTTAGTTCACTATTGATTGTTACATAATCTTCATATGGCTCACGGCCTTCTAAACCAGACATATCGATAACGTGCACGATTACACGTGTACGCTCAATATGACGTAAGAATTGGTGTCCAAGTCCGACGCCGGCATGTGCGCCTTCAATTAGTCCAGGAAGGTCAGCCATAACGAAGCTGCGGTTATCACCAGTTTCAACAACACCAAGATTTGGAACGATTGTTGTAAAGTGATACTCTGCAATTTTCGGACGCGCTGATGATACAACAGATAATAATGTAGATTTACCTACACTTGGGAATCCAACAAGTCCAACATCTGCTAGCACTTTAAGTTCTAACGTGACATCACGTTCTTGACCTGGTTCACCGTTCTCAGCGATTTCTGGCGCTGGGTTCGTCGGTGTTGCGAAACGTGAGTTACCACGACCACCGCGGCCACCCTTTGCGATTACAGCTGTTTGTTCATGCGTTACTAAATCGGCAAGAATTTCACCTGTTTTTTCATCTTTTACTATTGTTCCCGGTGGAACCTTTACGATTAAATCTTCAGATTTACGACCGTGCTGACCTTTACTCATTCCATGCTGACCACGATCAGCTTTGAAATGACGTTGGTAGCGGAAGTCCATTAATGTACGTAAGCCTTCCTCAACAACAAAAACAACATCTGCACCTTTACCACCGTCGCCACCTGCTGGGCCACCTTTAGGTACATACTTCTCACGACGATACGCAACCATTCCGTTACCACCGTCGCCGCCTTTTACATATATCTTGACCTGATCTACAAACATTATTTCACCACACTTTTTTCGATTGGTTGTAATATAACTGAGACTTCTTCGTCTCGTACTGTATAAGAAATGGAATACCATTTATTGTTTTGGTTCGCAAGCCAATTCTGTAGTTCTTCTACACTCGTTAGCTTACCACGAAAATCAAAAAAGAAACGAGCATTCTCCGCGTCACATTCAATTGTGATACAAACATAATTTTCAACATATACGTCTAAACTATGCTGAAGTATTGAGAAAAATTGATTCGTCCATATACATACAGTCTCATCTAAGTGAGATAAGTTATGTAATTTCCCTAATACTTCGTACTCCAATAAGCACGGCTGCTGTTTCCAATTATATGTTAAAATCCACTCTGAAAATAAAGGCATTGATAGCCCTATCAGATTGGATTCTTGTCTCGCTTCTTGGACAAAACGATCGATGAGACTATGAATCTCTTCCACTTTTCCAAGGGAAAGGTTTCCTTTCACCATCTGCATACGATTGAGCCAATCATGTCTTGAATGACGCAATGCATCTATAATTGTCCATTTTTCATTCATTTAGATACCCCTTAATATAGAAAAACTCTAACCTGCACTCAGGTTAGAGTTTTCCGTGAGTTCTTATGCTTCTTGAGCAACAGGATATACGCTCACTTGTTTGCGGTCACGGCCAAGACGCTCAAAGCGTACTACGCCGTCAACTTTCGCGTATAAAGTGTCATCGCCACCACGACCAACGTTAACACCTGGATAAATTTTTGTACCGCGTTGACGGTAAAGAATTGAACCACCTGAAACCGTTTGACCATCTGCGCGTTTAGCACCAAGACGTTTTGACTGAGAGTCACGACCGTTCTTTGTACTACCTACACCTTTCTTAGATGCGAAAAACTGAAGATCTAATCTTAACATACGTTACACCTCCTGCACTTTTTCTATTAAACGGATATACTTTCCGTAATCAAGTTCGATCGTCTTAAGCGAAACAACCAATCCTTCTAAAAGCGTTTGTGCTTTTTCTGCTGCATGAACGTCTAAATCATTAGGCAATTCATACGTTAAGAATCCGCCATCACTTCCGAGTTCAATAGTTGCCTGCACATTACAAAGTTCTTCCACTGCATTTATAGAACCAAACACAACCGCTGTAGTTGCTGCACAGACAAGGTCTTGTCCATGTGGCGCATAATTGGCATGTCCAGTCATTTTAAATGATTGGATACTTCCTAATTTCGTGCGACTTATCGTAATTTTAATCATGTTAACCTGGATTAAGCGTTGATAGCTTCAACAACTAGCTTAGTGTAAGGTTGACGATGACCTTGTTTCTTACGATTGTTCTTTTTCGCTTTGTATTTGAAAACGATGATTTTCTTAGCGCGACCTTGTTTTTCAACTTTCGCAGTAACTGTTGCACCTTCTACAACTGGGCTACCAACTTTAACGTTTTCGCCACCAACGAAAAGAACTTTGTCAAAAGTAACAGTTTCACCAGCTTCAACATCTAATTTTTCAATGTAGATTGCTTGACCAGCTTCAACTTTAATTTGTTTTCCACCTGTTTCGATAATTGCGTACATACTTGCACCTCCTCTTAATTACTAAGACTCGCCAAAAACGAGGTAGACATAAATGTCTTTAGGGAACCTGTCTTGTGCGGTTGTAGCATATAGCCGTTTAGGTGCTATAAACTATAACATAAAGATGTTATCATGAATCATAGACGGTTGTCAATAAATGTTCTGCTAACTATTTTTTCCGTTCTACAATTTCTGTTTTACTTCCAAAACGAATAATAGCATACTTTTCGATCATATCATCTTTGAAATAAATTTCAAATGGAATATTTTTGTGTAATTCTTTTTGCAAGAATTGTTTTTGTAATTCTTTAGGTGCCGCGATTAATACTGCCTCATCCTCTATATTGCCATATGTAATTAGCTCTCTCTCTAACTCATACGCAATTGTTTCATATGACATCACATACCCCGTCGCTTTGCACGGTACACACTCTTCTAGTAATACGTCGCGTAAAGAATGTTTCTTACGTTTACGTGTCATCTCCAAAATCCCTAACTCTGTAAAACCGAGCACTCTTGTATATGTGCGATCATTTTGCATAGCAGCCATCAGACATTCTCTTACCTTTTCTTTATCTTCTCTTCTTTTCATATTAATAAAATCAATTAATATCATACCACCGATATCACGCAGTCTTAATTGACGTGCAATCTCTTCAGCTGCCACTTCATTTGTACGAAGGACTGTATCTTGTAAATTCTGTTTTCCAGTAAACTTACCCGTATTCACATCAATTACAGTCATCGTCTCCATTTGTTCCACAATTAAATAAGCACCATTCGGGAGCCACACAATTTTTTGAAGTGCTTTCTCGATCTCACGCTCTATTCCAAAATGGTTAAACATTGAAGATTTTTCATTATAAAAAGTTACTTTTTCTTTTCCGATCTTTTCTTCTAATTCTTTTACTATACTTCTTGTATCTACAACTACTTTTTCAATCGTTTCAATCGGATTCTCTTGGAATACACGATCTAAAAAGGTCGCTGGTCGATGAAGTAGTAACGGTGCCTTTCCTTGGCCCTCTTTTCTTTTTAGCTCTTCATATAACTGCTGTAATCTTTGCATTTCAGCTTGTATTTCTTCAATTTCTCCTTTTTCAGAAGCAGAGCGAAAAATATAACCTCCTGTCCCTTCTACCTCAATTTGGAGTAGCTGTTGCCTTCTTTTATTGTTTTTTATTTTCCGAGAAACCGCACGCATTTCATCATATGGCATATAAACGACATATTTCCCGGTAAATTCTATGTTCGCCGTCAATTTCGGCCCTTTCGTATCAATTGCCTCTTTCACAACTTGCACGAGTACTGCTTGCCCTTCATGTATACGATAAGAAGATGGTACATCATCGTATGAAAGGTACGCATGTTTTTCTAAACCGATGTTTACAAAAGCTGCGTTCATTCCAGCAATCGTTCTTACGATACGTCCAACATAAATATGCCCAACAATCTCTTGTTCTTCATTTCGTTTCCATAAAAACTCAACAATTTTTTTCTTCTCTTCAATTGCAACGCGTTTTTCCGATCCTGCATAGTTCATATATAACGTTTTCAAAATTCTTTCCTCACTTTATAATCTTCTTTGCTTTTACAATAATAAAAGGTTAGTGCTATCGTCAACACTAACCGATTAATTCTTCAACAGATGAAGTTGTTCGTTTTTCAGTAAAATACGCATAGAGTAGTTCATTTTCATCCAATGTGTAATGTTCTTTATATTTTCCATGGACGATAATAGAGTGCTTATACCCTCTACGAAATTTTGTGAATATCTTATATAAATGATCTTCTGATTGCACTTCAATAGGTGCAATCTTTTCAATTCCTCTTTTGTTCCCATAATAACGTTCTAATAAAAAACGCATAAAGGCATACTGTCTTTGTTTCCACTCTTGATATAACGACACCGCTAAAAATATGAGTAATACCCACATCATAATATTGTTACTATTCCAAAGTAACTGCCACACTAGTATTACACTAAAAAAAACACATGATAATTTCATCATCTTTTCATGTGCTTGTAAATAAGGAAAACGATATGATAATACGTTAAACAATACTTTTCCACCATCAAGCGGCCAAATAGGTAGTAAATTAAATGCTAAAATAATTATATTATTCCATATAAAGAAATAATATAAATCTGCACCCAGCCAACCAGCTTCAAACACTATATAACCTACCACCATCATCCAAATATGTTGTATAGGCCCTGCAATTACAACAACAAGTTCCTCTTTCAATGACTTATTCCCATGTTCTTCAAGCTCAGCCACACCACCAAACGGTAAAAGTTGAATCTTTTTAATACGCCAATTGTAGTGTGCCGCCGCGAAGGCATGCCCAAGTTCATGGATAAGAACGATACAAAATAACAGTAGTAACTCTTTAAAACGTGCCGTAAAAATACCAATGACAATAATAACCCAAAATAACGGATGCACTGAAATCTTCGTTAAAACTTCTCTATATTTAATCAAATGAAATCACCTGGATCGGGTCAATAAATTTTTCATTCTTTTTTATCGCGAAATAAAACTTACCATTTTTATTATTCGCATCATTATTCACCGTTCCAATTTTTTGTTTCTTTGAAACGTAATCATATAATTTCACTGTCATGTCATTTAAATTCGCATACCACGATTCTGTTCCATCTGCATGCTGAATTTGAACCGTATTACCAAGTTCCTCTTTCTTACCTGCAAAAACAACTAGCCCTTCATTCACTGACTCAACAGTTGCATTTGTAGCTGTTTGAACAAATACACCTTGGCCATTTTTTTGAAACCCTTGCATCACCTTTCCAGAAGCAGGGATAGCATAATCTTTTTGCTGAATAGTTCCTTCTTTTTTCTCAGTAGGTGAATAAAATACGAGCGGTTTTCCAAACTGCTTTTCGTACCATTTCGCTACAGTAGCAAACTGAAATTCTTCTTTCATCACTTTTTCTGTAACAGCTTTAGCACCGTCGAAAGAAGGGGGGGCATTCTTATATAAAATAGCGACAGAAAGAACTAATATTGCTGATAACAAAACTTTGAAGAAAAATACTTCTTTTCGAAATAAAGGATGAATTTCCTTTTCTCCTTCTTCAATAAATACTGTTTCACTATCAAAATTCCCTCCAGCAAAATACTGCTCTTCCTCCATCCTTTCTTGCTCTGCCTTCCTTTTCGCAATCCGTTTTTTAATTTCTTCTACACGTCTATTTTTCATACTGTCTCCTTTCTTTCGTTAAGCTAATTTAAATAGAAACAGTTGTATACAGTTTGTACATATGTATGAGCTAAGAAAGGAAGATATTCGTGTCAAGAAAAAAGAAAGCACTTCGCATATATGCGAAGTGCTTTTAACGGATTCCAAAGAAGTTTTTCATCTTTGTAAATACCGATACCTTTTCTTGTCCAAATGCTTGCAATGGTACATTCTCACCCAACAAGCGTCTTGCAATATTACGATAAGCTAACGCTGCTTTTCCGCTCGGTTGCAACGCTACAGGTTCACCTGTATTTGTAGCACGAATAACTTCATCATCATCCTCGACAACACCAAGAAGCTCGATTGACAATGTACGTACGATTTCATCAACATCTAACATATCCTGCTCATGAAGCATATGACTACGCACACGATTAATAACAAGTTTTGGTGGTTCAATATCCTCTTTTTCTAAAAGCCCGATAATACGATCCGCATCGCGCATTGAGGATACTTCTGGCGTCGTAACAACGATTGCTTTATCCGCACCAGCTACCGCATTTTTAAATCCCTGCTCAATCCCCGCAGGACAATCAATTAATATGTAATCATAATCTTGACGTAATACTTGTATTAATTCATCCATTTGTTCAGGTGTTACCGCTGATTTATCACTCGTTTGCGCTGCAGGTAATAAATAAAGATCATCAAAACGCTTATCTTTAATAAGCGCCTGAGGTAAACGGCAACGCCCTTCAACGACATCAACAAGATCAAATACAATACGATTTTCCAGCCCCATTACTACGTCTAAGTTTCGAAGACCGATATCTGTGTCAATTAAGCACACTTTCTTTCCAGATAACGCCAGGGCTGTACCAATGTTCGCAGACGTTGTAGTTTTACCTACTCCGCCTTTTCCAGATGTAATTACTATTGCCTCTCCCACAGCTATACAATTCCCCTTTCTAACTTTGTTAAATTAGGTCTAAGATGAGTGAGAAGTTGCAGTCGATCGACAACAATGTGATTGTTCTCATTAATATACGCACATTCTGCCGCCTCCGCTCCGTCTTCTTTCTCTTCCGGAGCCCGCATTGCCACATCACTAATTCGAAGTTGCATCGGGTTCATATCAGATGCAGCGATTACAGCATCCGAATCCCCATAATACCCAGCATGCGCAATTCCTCTTAATGATCCTACGACAAAAATATTCCCCCCAGCGATAACCGTTCCGCCTGGATTAACATCTCCAATTAACAATAAATTTCCTTTTACATGTAAAACTTGTCCAGAGCGAACAATTTTGGAAATAGGGACAATTTCTGTTTCTTCTTTCCAAGCTATTGCTTCTGCTTTCGTTATAACATCACTTTCAATTGAATCCACAACAAGATTCTTTTTATTACGAATTAACGTACGAATCTCTTCTTGTTGGACTTCTGTTAAATAACGATTTCCCACTTTCACATGCACTTCAATTAAAGAGCGCCCATCACCATCATAGTAATGTGTAGAAAGCTTTTCATCCAGTTCCTCCAGTAATTCAGAGAATGAACAACAATCATCTAAATGAAGCGTTATTCCGTCTTTTGTCCCTTTTATTGTTACATTTTGTTGCTTTTTTTCTTCCACTAAAGTTCACCCCACCGATTCAATTCGACATAAAATTAGAAAATCCTTTTTTCTTTTTCTTCCATCGCTTTTGAAAGACGCACTAAATATCGTCTCAGTGGGAAACAAACTATCAATAAGAAAATTGCATTTAGCAATAAAGTAGACAGGAGACGATCTGTGAAAAAGACATACGCTGACATATGAGTACGTCCTAACAAAGTTAAAAATCCATACACATAATACTCTAGTGCTACAATGCTAGCTAGTACAATAGAAGCAACAATAAATAAATTCAATTGTAGTATCTTCATCACACTATAAACTAAATAAGCTAAAATCGGATACGCAAATATATATATACCGACAAGTTCTGTGTATACGGTATCAAATAAGAAACCAAATAAGAGTCCGTAATAAATCCCTTGGACCGGACTATAGTACACAGTAATAAAACATAACACAATTATAAAGAAATGAGGTGCTGCTATACTGTCTTTCCAAAAAACCTCTGTTGGAACAATAGTAGCAAACATATTTTCAAATAGAAAAACAAAAAGGAGCAAAAGAGGAAGAGCTGCTCTTTTTAAAATCTTCATCATCTCTTCTCCCCCTCCTATTCTAATGGCGCTGAAGGCGTTGCACGTTTAGCAACCATAATATGCTCTACGTCATTCAAGTCAGCGGCCGGTTTTACATAAGCTGTTTTTGTTAAGCCGTATGGATCTGGCTGAACATCAACGATTGTTCCAATTACAAGACCTTTCGGGAAAATATCACCAAGTCCAGATGTTACAACTAATTGATCTTTCGCTACCTGAGCATCAGAGCCAATCTTTGTGAAAAGAAGTAAGTGCTTTTCTTTGTCGTAACCTTCAATCAATCCGAAGATTTTCTCATCACCTTGTACGATAGCAGAAACACGATTTGTTCGGCTCATAGAGCTTAGCAATTCTACTGATGATGTAAACTGGGATACACTTTTCACTCGTCCAACTAGACCTTGTGAAGTTACTACAGCCATATCTTTTTTAATTCCTTGCTGTGCTCCTTTATCAATTCCGATTAAATCGTACCATTTATCTGGATTACGAGAAACAACAGTAGATGGAATTTCAGTATATTGGCTATTTAACTCTTTTTTACCCGTTAACTCTTGTAACTTCTTGTTATCATCTTCTAATTGTTTTACTTTCCCTGATAGACCTGCATAATTATCTAATTTTGCTTTTAATTCTTTATTCTCTTCATACGTGCGCTTTACATCCTCTACATTTTCGAAGAATCCAGCTACGTATTTCGCTGGCTTTTGGAATACACGTTCTACAACACCGACAGTGTCTTTAACAAACTGCTCTGGCCATGTTAAACTGTTCCGTTCTTTCAATGAGATTCCAATCAATGCCACGAGAAGAATAATACTAACTAACAAAACAATTAATCTTTTGTTTAAGAAAAACTGTGGCACGTTCACACCCTCTTAATTTCATTGATTTTTATTTTGCAATATTATCGAGCAGCAGTTTTGAAAAGATCGATATTGTCTAATGCTTTACCCGTTCCAATTGCTACGCAATCTAATGGGTCTTCTGCAACAAGAACTGGCATATTTGTTTCTTCACTAATCACTTTATCTAAGTTACGTAGTAATGCTCCGCCACCTGTTAATACGATACCACGGTCCATAATGTCTGCCGCTAATTCAGGTGGAGTTTTCTCTAACGTATTTTTAACAGATTCTACAATTGCATCTACTGTATCTTTTAATGCATCTGCAATTTCTTCTGGCTGAATTAGTACTGTTTTTGGTAAACCACTTACTAAATCACGACCGCGAATTTCCATAGGCTCGATACCTTCTGGCTCGCCTGCAGAACCGATTTCTAATTTTAATGCTTCAGCCGTTCTTTCACCAATCATTAAGTTATAGCTTTTCTTGATGTACTGAATGATTGAATCGTCCATATCATCACCCGCAACACGAACTGATTGACTTGTTACAATACCACCTAAAGAAATGATTGCAACTTCTGTTGTACCGCCACCGATATCAACAACCATACTACCAGTTGGTTCCCAAACAGGTAAGTTCGCACCAATTGCTGCTGCAAATGGTTCTTCGATTGGATAAGCATCACGAGCACCCGCTTGACGAGTCGCATCGATTACTGCACGTCTTTCTACAGCTGTAATACCAGACGGTACACATACCATTACGTAAGGCTTACGTGAGAAGAATCCATTTGATTTTTGAGCTTGTTGAATGTAATATTTCATCATTGTTGCTGTCGTTTCGTAATCAGCAATTACACCGTCTTTCATCGGGCGAAGTGCCACAACGTTTCCTGGTGTACGACCAATCATTTGTTTTGCATCGCTACCTACAGCAACGATTTGTTTCGTATCAGTTTGTAACGCTACTACTGAAGGTTCACGTAAAACTACACCTTTTCCTTTTACATATACAAGCGTGTTCGCAGTTCCTAAATCTATTCCAAGATCGCGAGTAAAGCCACCAAATCCAAACATATTATTTATCTTCCTTTCTTGTTTTCACGGACTCATTTTTTCTTGCTTTATATTATAAAAACAGTACGTTTTTTATATCTTTATCCTTCTTGTAGATAAATTTCTACAAAAAACTCATAAATCACATTATAAAACAAAATAAGTAAAAAGCATAGTCTTAAATATGACCTTTTTCCTTTAAACTCACGAATTTATGGTCACCTATTATAATATGGTCAAGCACTTCAATTCCTATAATCTGGCCGCATTCTACTAAGCGTTTCGTTACTTCAATATCCTCTCGGCTCGGCGTGGGGTCTCCTGAAGGGTGGTTATGAAGACATATGATAGAGGCTGCTGCGCGGCGGAACGCTTCTTTAAAAACTTCTCTTGGATGTACAATTGATGTGTTTAAACTTCCAATGAAAATCGTTTGCCTATGTATAACTTGATTTTTTGTGTTCAAATATAAGCATACAAAATGCTCCTGCTGCAGGAAGCGCATTTCTTCCATCATATATCTCGCACAATCTTCTGGGCTTCGAATGCTGTATCTATTTTGATATTCTAAACGTACCATTCTTCTACCAAGTTCAAAAGCAGCTATAAGCTGGGCTGCCTTTGCAATCCCAACACCATGTATACTGACAAGCTCTTCTAACGTTGCATCTTTCAACATACGTAAACCATCAAAGTGATGTAAAATTTTATCTGATAACTTTAAAACTGTTTCTTCTTTAGAACCTGTTCTAAGTAACACAGCAAGAAGCTCCCGATTCGATAAACTTCCAGCTCCTTCTAACAATAAACGCTCCCGTGGCTGTTCTTCTTTGACAACATCACGAATACCGTTCATTTCTCCACCCCTTTATTTGTTCTCTCAAAGAAAATCCCATGCAATTTTACGCATGGGTTACATCAATATTAAATTGTTTTAATTCCCGAACAAGACGTGAAATTGGTAACCCGACTACACTATAGTAGTCCCCTTGAATATGTTGAACAAAAATAGATCCTTTACCTTGAATTCCATAACCTCCTGCTTTATCAAGAGGTTCTTTTGATGCAACATATACGTCAATTTCCTCTTCTGTTAATTCCCAAAACGTAACTTCTGTACGCTCGTAAAAAGTGACTGTTTTGTCTTTTGCTATAATTGCAACACCAGTATACACTTCATGTGTTTTCCCTGATAATAATTGCAACATTTCTTTCGCCTCAGCCTCATTAGAAGGCTTTCCAAGAATACGCGATTCATATGTAACAATTGTGTCTGCACCTAACACAATGTAATCACTATTCGTTTCTGCTACCGCAGATGCTTTTTGCAGGGCGAGGGACATAACGATATCAGAAGGTGATGAGTACGCACCAATCGTCTCTTCTACTTCACTTACAATGATTTCAAATGGTACATCCGCTAACTCAAGCAGTTCCTTCCTGCGAGGTGACCCTGATGCTAAAATAATTTTTCTCATATTTTCTCCTTCCTTTCTCACATGAAGCAGAATCATTTACATCAATCGTATCAAAGGAATAGTTTGTCCACAAATGAAAGAAATATTATTTTCTCTAAATAAAATAATACTTTTTACTAAAATACGATTATATTCCTGCCATAGAGAAAGCACTTTGCTCTAAATTCAAAAGAAAAGGAAGAAGTACCTATACTTCTTCCTTCGTCATTTCATTATCCTATTATTTCACCTTTTGGGAAACAATTTTTTCATATGAAAGTATACCATCAATAATAACTTGATTTAATTTCGCCAAAGATTCCTTATCACCTTTTCCATCCTTCACTGTTTGCACAGCTACTGACGTATACATATACAATTTCTTTGCTTCTTCCTGCTTCATACTTTTTCCTTCTTTTTCAATTGCTTTCCACTCTTTTTCAATCGCACCTATATCTTTTGCATTACTTTTTCCACTAGCTTGTACGCTGGAAGCATATTTTGCTAAATGAGTATATAATGGCTGTACTTTTGTTAAAAACGCCCCAACTTCTTTATCATCTTTAAGTAACGCTTTATCTGTTATATCCCAGTTCTTTTTCAATACGGAGACATTATCATTTTTATACTGCATCATTAATTGATTTATACCTTGTTCATCGCTAGCAATACCAACAACTAATGCATACTTATCACCGCTCGGTTTTAAAGCTGCAACGCCTCCATTACCTTTCCACTCTTCAAGAGCGGCCTGTCCCTTTTCTTCGGAAGAATAAATCCCTCCTTGCACAAAAAATAATTTCATTGGATCTAATGACGTTCCTGTCTGTGCTTTTTGTTTTTCCTCTTTTGGTGCCGGTGTTTGTTCTGCCGTTCCACCCACCTTTGATTCTTCATTTCGCATCTGCTTCGAAGCTGTTACTTCGCTTCCGCCTGTCGCACCTTGTCCTTTAAGTAACTGTAGCATTCCCATCCCAAACGCCGTACCAATAACAATCGCAGTTGCAACGATTGCAATTAACGTATTGCTCCACTTCTTTCGTTTTTTTTCCTTAGACACCAATTTCGCTTTTTGAAACGGAACAACGTTTTTCGGTCTTTCACTTTCTACTACCATCCATTCAAATTCATCTTTCTTCTTCTCCTCATACTTCGCTTCTGTTCCATTCACTTTCACTGAGATCGTTCGTGATTGCTTGTCCATACACTCACACCTCACCTCTTATCGTTGTCCGCATCATATCATATTCATTTCACAAAAAAACGAGATATTTGTCAGAGGAATTCGCCAAATAACCCTATATATTTATCTTATATGTATGCATTTGACTTCATTTGTAGAACAGAAAAACTAGATAGCAAAGACTATCTAGTTTTTCTCGCGAATATATTTTCGAACTTCCGAAATGAAATAAAGAGAACCTGTTATGATAAAAACATCATTTTCTCCAATCATTTCAACCTTCGTATCAATTGCCTCTTTCCAATTTTCAAAAACTAGTTTTGACTCTTTCTTTGCATACGATGCAAGCTTGTCAGCAGAAATAGCACGATCAAAGGCGAATGTTGTAAAAATAATTTCATCGGCAATGGTTTCTAATTGATCTACCATATTATGCAATTGTTTATCACCTAGGGCAGTAAATAAAACTATTACATTTTTATTTTTGTAATGTGATTCTACTGTTTTCACAAGACTTTCGATACCTTCTGGGTTATGGGCACCATCTATAATAATATCTGGATTGTTTTGCAGTTTTTCAAATCGCCCAATCCAATACGCTTCCTGTAATCCAGTTCTTATTTCTTCTTCCTCAATTAAAAATGATAAGTATGTTTTGACATACATGACTGCCATAAGTGCAAGTACTGCGTTTCCTACTTGGTGAACACCTTTCATTGAGATTCGCACATCTTCAAAGGTGGCGAAAGGACAAGTGAAATCGAACTGTTCTCCATCTTCGCCAGACTGTTTATGTAACGCTGTAAAATGCTTGCCCATCTCGTATAAGTTTGCATGATTTTCCTTTGCAACTTTTTGAATGACTTGCAATGCTTCCTCATCTCGTACACCAGTAATAACTGGAACACCAGACTTAATAATCCCCGCCTTTTCATATGCAATTTCTCCTAGTGTGTTCCCTAAAATATGCATATGATCGTGGCCGATATTTGTAATAATCGTAAGAACAGGATGAATAACATTCGTAGAATCAAAGCGCCCTCCAAGCCCTGTTTCAAATAAAACAACATCACAGAAATTAACTTTACCGAAATAACAAATTGCCATAACAGTAATAATTTCAAACTCAGTCGCTTCCCCTAAATCCGTCTCATCTAGTTTTTCAACGACTGGCTTTACCATCTTTACAAGTTCAGTAATCTCTTCATCTGCAATTGGTGTCCCGTTCACACTAATACGTTCGTTAAATGTTTCAATATAAGGAGAGGTAAATGTTCCTACCTTATATTTTGCATCTTCTAACATGTAGCGCATATATGTTAACGTTGAACCTTTTCCATTTGTACCAGCAAGATGAACACATTTTATGTGACGCTCTGGATTTCCAAGCTCTTCTAGCATCCATCTCATTCTTTCTAATCCTGGTTTAATACCAAACTTCAATCGGCTATGAATCCACCCTATCGCTTCTTCGTATGTATGTATCACGTATGCTTTCCCCTTTCAAAAGACAACCTTCATACTCCTATTATACGCAAAGAAAAGAGACTCACCAATATAGTGAGCCTCTAAAAAACATTTTACTTTTCAAGATCTGCTAGACGTTGGCGAACTGCTTCACGTTTTTCTAGGTAGTCTTGCTCTTTCGCACGCTCTCCGTCAATAACTGCTGCAGGAGCTTTCGCTACGAAACCTTGGTTTGAAAGTTTCTTCTGTACACGTTCTACTTCTTTGTCGAACTTCTCAAATTCTTTCTCAAGACGTGCTCTCTCTTCATCAAGATTGATAAGATCAGCTAACGGTAAGAATAACTCTGCACCTGATACGATTGCAGTCATTGCTTTTTCTGGTGCTTGTAAATCCGTTTGAATTATTAATTCGCTTGGGTTACAGAAACGCTCAATGTAAGAGCTGTTTTTTGTAAGTTGAGCAAGTACAGCCTCATCTTTTGCTTTAATTTGCATTTGAACTTTTTTGCTCATCGGCGTATTAACTTCTGCACGGATGTTACGAACAGAGCGAATGATATCAACTAGAAGGTGCATTTCTGCCGCAGCTTCTGTATCTTGTAAATCTTCGCGAACTGTTGGCCACGCTGCTACTGTAATAGATTCGCCTTCATGCGGTAAATGTTGCCAAATCTTCTCTGTTACGAATGGCATGAATGGGTGTAATAGACGCATTGTTTGGTCTAATACGTAAGCTAAAATAGAACGAGTTGTTTTCTTAGCTGCTTCATCTTCACCGTATAGTGGAAGTTTCGCCATTTCAATGTACCAGTCACAGAAATCGTCCCAAATGAAGTTGTATAATGAACGACCAGCTTCACCGAACTCATATTTATCCATGTTACGCGTTACGCTTTCGATTGTTTCGTTTAAGCGAGTTAAAATCCACTTATCCGCAACTGATTTTTCACCAGTTAAATCGATTTCTTCATACTTCATATCATCCATGTTCATTAATACGAAACGTGATGCGTTCCAAATTTTATTAATGAAGTTCCAAGTAGACTCTACTTTTTCCATACTGAAACGTAAATCTTGACCTGGTGCGCTTCCTGTTGATAAGAAATAGCGCATTGCATCTGCACCGTACTTCTCGATAACATCCATTGGATCAATACCGTTACCAAGAGATTTACTCATTTTACGTCCTTGCTCATCACGAACTAAACCGTGAATTAATACATCTTTAAATGGACGCTCACCAGTAAACTCTAAACCTTGGAAAATCATACGAGATACCCAGAAGAAGATGATGTCATAACCCGTTACTAATGCATCTGTTGAATAATAACGTTTAAAGTCTGCTGAATCTTCATCCGGCCAGCCAAGTGTTGAGAACGGCCATAACGCTGAACTGAACCATGTATCAAGTACGTCGTTATCTTGATTCCAGTTTTCAATATCTGCTGGTGCATCTGTACCTACGTATACTTCACCAGTTTCTTTATGATACCAAGCTGGAATACGGTGTCCCCACCATAATTGACGAGAAATACACCAGTCGTGAATGTTTTCCATCCAGCGTAAGTATGTGTTTTCAAAACGTTCTGGTACGAACGTTACTTTCTCTTCTTCTTTTTGTTGAAGCTCTACTGCCTTCTCAGCAAGTGGAGCCATTTTCACGAACCATTGTGTTGATAAGTAAGGCTCAACAACTGCACCACTACGCTCACTATGACCTACTGAATGCATATGAGGCTCGATTTCTACTAATACGCCCGCTTCTTGTAAGTCCTTCACTAACGCTTTACGGCATTCGAAACGATCCATACCGTTATACTTACCAGCTTTTTCGTTCATTGATCCATCTTCGTTCATTACTAAGATACGTGGTAAGTCATGACGGTTACCTACTTCAAAGTCATTCGGGTCATGAGCTGGTGTAATTTTTACAACGCCTGTTCCGAAATCTTTTTCTACGTACTCATCAGCAATAATTGGAATCTCACGGCCTACGATTGGAAGTGTAACTGTTTTCCCGATTAAATGCTTGTAACGATCGTCTTCTGGATGAACTGCTACTGCTGTATCACCAAGCATCGTTTCTGGACGAGTAGTCGCAAGACGAATATGACCAGAGCCATCTGTTAACGGATAGTTCATATGGTAGAATGCACCTTGAACTTCTTTATGAATTACTTCAATATCAGAAAGAGCTGTGCGTGTTGCTGGGTCCCAGTTGATAATATATTCACCGCGGTAAATCAAGCCTTTTTCGTATAATTGAACGAATACTTTATTAACCGCATCAGATAAACCTTCGTCTAATGTGAAACGTTCACGAGAATAGTCTAGTCCTAAACCAACTTTCCCCCATTGTTGACGAATGTGAGACGCGTATTCCTCTTTCCATTCCCAAGCTTTTTCAAGGAATTTCTCACGGCCAAGATCGTAACGTGAAATACCTTCTTCACGAAGTTTCCCTTCTACTTTCGCTTGTGTTGCGATACCTGCATGGTCCATTCCTGGAAGCCATAATACATCGTAACCTTGCATACGCTTCGTACGAGTTAAAATATCTTGAAGAGTTGTATCCCAAGCATGACCTAAGTGTAACTTACCAGTTACGTTCGGAGGTGGAATTACAATTGTGTATGGTTGTTTCTTCTCATCTCCTGTTGCTTCGAAATATTTGCCTTCAAGCCACCATTGATAAAGGCCTTCTTCAACGGACATATGATCATATTTAGTTGGTAAATTCTTTTCCGTGTTTGACATTATTTTCCCTCCTTAAAATAAAAAATGCCCCTCATCCAAAAAGGACGAGGGACATCGCGGTACCACCTTTATTTACAAACAAATTCAGAAATTTGCTTATACTCTTAATTTGATAACGGACAAATCCGTCTTTTCCTAATGAGAACTATTCCGTTCAGAAAAGATGCTCCAGGGCTACCTTCTAACATAACTATCTAGAGAATCTCCCAGCTAATGATTCTCCTCTCTGAAGACGTTTCTTGTTATACTCTTCCCCTTCAAGGCATTTATATGATTGTTAATTATTATATACAATAGTGTAAAAAACGAAACCCTATTCGTCAAGATAAATTTAATACTACGGCTTTTTGGGCAAAAAAAGAAGATAAGTAGCATCCTCTACTTATCTTCTTTATCCCGCTATTTGCGGGCAGTAAGATCCCCCACTAATTAAAGTTTCACTTTACCCGTTCCCTTGCTGGGCAGCTTGTAATTGCGAAAGGAAATATTCTATATTACTAACGAGCCAATGCGATTGTTGTAAGCTCTTTACTCCGAGAAGTTCATTTTCCTCATTGCGACTCTCTCTTCTTTTCTTATAAGACTGGATTTGCCGAATAAATTGCGATGGATACGTCATATACGCAAACATGAGTAGTTGCTCTTCTTTCGTAAAAGGGAAATTTTTTTGGTACATTTGATACCATTCAAACCGATCACTTCGCGCAATTGGATACGTGTTTAAAGACCGAGAATAAAAACCAACTATATCTTGCACTGGTGTTGCAAACTTCGATTTTTCTAAACTAATAAAATAGCCATTCCGTTCATAATCAAATAAGAAATGATTAAGCGATACGTTACCATGCACAAAAGTAATACGTGTTTTTTCTTTTTCCTTCATCGCATCGTTCCACTCAGTTAATTGCTTCGTTGCAAACTCACGAGCCCTCATTACATGATGATAGTACGTACAATATTGCAATTCAAACGGAGACATATACCACTTCGCTTCAGATTCTACGAGAAACTCTTCTAACATCTCACCATCATTCTCCCAGCGATCGGATATATTTGTATAATGTTTTTCTAAATCTTCTTCTGTATACGTTTCTTCTTTCATCGTTTTTTGATGTAACGTCCCGAGAGTTTGAAACATTTTATGGTATTGATCATTATCCTCGCCGTTGCCTTCCGCACGTTCTAACCAAGGCATTAAATAATAATTATACGTCCCGTCACTTAAAATATAACTTCCATCCGTCGCATGGTATATAGGTACATAATTTGAAAAACCGTTCTCCTTCAAATATTGCATATGGTGCAAAAAGTTATTCCGCTCTAACTTCCCGTCTTCTATTTTCTTGAGCGCATACGGACCTTGATTCGTGTAAATTTTCGTTACACTTCCGTGCTCTTCCATATGCTGTGTATCCAATCTGTATTGCCTTACAATGGGTTCATAGCGATTTCGTAATTCAATATCCATACGAATAACCCTTTCTATTCAAAACATAGCCTTTAGGAAAATAAGCGAGTGAAAACACTCACTTATTTCGCTTTTGCCCTTGAAACAGGAATATAAATAATTTGTCCCGCAGTTAAATATATATCTTCTGTTTGATTGACACGATATAAGTTTTGTACAGACGTTTCATAACGGTCTGCAACAGATTCGATTGTATCCCCTTCTTGCACGAAATACATTCTTAACTTTGTAAATTCTTCTTCCGGTTCTTTCGTAAATATTTTCGTTAAATAAAGTGCATTTTCATCTCGCTGTGAATACGTTTCTTCTTCTTGCTCTTCTTGTTTTTTCGCTTTTTCTTTCTTGAAATCTTTTCTTCCGAACAATTCAAATTGTGGCGTTGATTCTTTCTCCTCTTCACGCTCTACAAATTCATGTTCTTCTATTTCCTCTTCCTCTACTTCCTGCTCTTTTCTTTCCTCTAGTTGGAACGGTTCAAATGCGTAATCTTCCCACTCATCTGATTCCTTATAGACTGGTTCTTCTACGTGCGGCGCAGGTCTATTTTCATCCTCTTGTGCGGAATCAGCCTCTAACTCAGCATACGCTGCTTCTTCCTCTTCATCCTCGATTCTTTCTTCATCACATAAACCAGTGATAGATATATCCGCTAATAATTGTAAGCAACCATTTTCCTTTAATTCATAATCAAATTCTTCAATAGATACATATAGTTCTTCAATTACTTTCACACGGTTTCTCGGAATTGATATTTCAAGCGGAAAGGAATGAACAAGTTCATTAACCCCATCTTCCCTTGTTTCTACATAATCAATTGACTTCGCTGGCGATAGATCTCTTAATGAATAAGCCGAATCATCTTGCCGCGCAACATACTCTCCCGTTAAATCTAATTGCCCTCTCACGATAACTTCATGATCAAGCTCTTCTATCTCAACGTCTGGATCTAACGAAATTGACAAAAGTTCTTCGACTTCCTGTCCTTTTTGGAACCAAACAGATTCTTTTAATGAAAAACGTAATGAATGATCTGTTGCCACTTCTTTTCCCCCTCCCAAACTATATGTCATTACAGATTTATGTATGGAAAGCTGACTTTATGAATAAAAAAAATCACTCCCCTTATGGAGAGCGATTTTCTTTCAACAATTAAGCTTTTAATTTTGACATTGCAATTTCAGCCGCTGCAATCGTCGCTTCAATATCTGCATCACTATGTGCTGTCGATAAGAATAGACCTTCGAATTGAGATGGTGGCAAGAATACACCTTGTTCTACCATTTCACGATAGTAAGCCGCAAAGAATTCTAAGTTTGAAGATTTTGCTGCATCGTAATTAACAACTTGTTCATCTGTAAAGAAGATACCAATCATAGAACCCGCACGGTTAATATGATGCGGAATGCCATGTTTTTCAGCCGCTTTACGTAATCCAGCTTCTAACATTTCAGCTTTACGCTCAAATTCTACATACGATTCTGGCGTTAACTGTACTAACGTTTCATAACCTGCTGCCATTGCAAGTGGGTTACCTGATAAAGTACCTGCTTGGTAAATCGGTCCGCTCGGTGCAACTTGGCGCATAATTTCTGCTTTACCACCGTATGCTCCTACTGGTAAGCCACCACCGATTACTTTACCTAAACAAGTTAAATCAGGTGTTACACCGTAATAACCTTGTCCGCAATTATAAGCAACTCGGAATCCTGTCATGACTTCATCAAAAATAAGCAATGCACCATTTTGCTCTGTTACTTCACGAAGACCTTCTAAAAATCCTGGTTGCGGAGGAACAACACCCATATTTCCTGCTACTGGTTCTACAATTATACAAGCAATATCATCACCAAATTGTTCGAAAGCGTATTTCACACTATCTAAATCGTTATACGCTACGGTAATCGTATTTTTCGCTACACCTTCTGGTACACCAGGGCTATCTGGTAAACCTAGCGTCGCCACACCAGAACCCGCTTTAATTAATAACGAATCACCATGACCGTGGTAACAACCGATGAATTTCAAAATTTTGTTACGGCCTGTATAACCACGAGCTAAACGTAGCGCACTCATTGTCGCTTCTGTTCCAGAGTTAACCATACGTACAATCTCAATTGATGGTACGCGCTCAATAACAAGTTTCGCTAATTTATTCTCAATTTCCGTTGGGGCACCGAAGCTTGTTCCTCTTTCAGCAACAGACTTTAAAGCTTCAACAACACGATCGTTCGCATGACCATGAATTAAAGGACCCCATGATAATACGTAATCGATGTATTCATTTCCATCGATATCATATACTTTAGAACCTTTTCCGCGCTCCATAAACAACGGATTCATACCGACAGACTTAAAGGCACGAACGGGGCTATTTACGCCACCAGGCATTAAATCTTGTGCCTCTTCAAACGCCGCAATCGACTTATCAAACTTTTTCATTATTTAGCGCCTCCTTCTTGTAACCATCTTGCTGCATCTTTTGCATGATACGTAATAATTAAATCTGCTCCTGCACGTTTCATGCTAATTAATTTTTCAAGTACAACTTCTTTTTCATTAATCCAACCATTTTGCGCTGCTGCTTTAATCATCGAATATTCACCACTTACGTTATATGCAACGACTGGTAAATTAAAGTTATTTTTCACATCACGAACGATATCTAAGTAAGAAAGAGCTGGCTTTACAATTAAGAAATCTGCCCCTTCCATTACATCTGATTCTGCTTCACGGAATGCTTCCATACGGTTCGCTGGATCCATTTGATATGTTTTACGATCACCAAATTGCGGGGCACCGTGCGCCGCATCACGGAATGGTCCGTAAAATGCTGATGAATATTTCACAGCGTACGACATTACTGGTACGTGTCCAAAACCATTTTCATCTAATGCATGGCGAATTGCTGTTACGAATCCGTCCATCATGTTTGATGGCGCAATAATGTCCGCTCCTGCTTTCGCCTGGCTTACAGCTGTTTTCGCAAGAACTGCAAGAGACTCGTCATTTAAAATAATACCATCTTCAATTACACCGCAATGACCATGGCTTGTGAATTGACATAAACATGTATCTGCAACTACTACTAGCTCAGGGAATTCACCTTTAATTTGCTTAATTGCACGTTGCACAATTCCATGATCACAATATGCTGATGATCCAACTTCATCTTTTTCAGCAGGTAAACCAAATACAATAACAGAACGAATACCTAAATCAACAACCTCTTGCATTTCAGCTTGCAATAAATCTAAAGACATTTGATATACGCCTGGCATAGAAGGCACTTCATTACGAACATTTTCTCCTTCTAATACAAAAATAGGGTAAATAAAATCTTCCGTATGTAAAAACGTTTCACGCACAAGAGCACGCATATTACCGCTTTGTCTTAAGCGACGATGACGATTAAATTGTAAAGAGTTCATAGATTTCTATCCCCATTCTTTTATTTTATAGATTCACAAATGCATTGTAGTAATGCTTCTACAGTGTACTCTTTCGGCATAATAACATGTGGAAAATAAAGGATCGCCTCTTTTTCCGTAATAGGCCCTATACAAGCAATTGTACAGTTTTTTGTCCATTCTCTCCAGTTTGTACCCTCAAGTAAACGAACAAAACTAGTAACAGTTGAAGGGCTTGTAAATGTAATAATGTCTACTTTCCCTACTTCTAACGCTACTATAAGCTCTTGCCTTTTCTCTACATTCTCTTTCGTACCATATACGATTAGCTCATCTAGAGAAACACCAATTTCGCGAAGTGCAACTGGAATTACATCTCTTGCTAAATTCCCTTTCGGAAATAAAATGCACTCGTTTCCACTTAGTCTTTTTACAAACTCTTCTGCAAATACTTCTGCAACAAATGAAGTTGGAACGAAGTCCACTTGATAGCCCCGCTTTTCTAACTCTAACCTTGTTTTCACGCCTACTGCAGCAATTTTAGTCTTTGCGGGTAGCTTCTTTCTCAAGCTATCTAGAAAAAAAGCTACCCCATTTTTACTCGTAAAAATAACCCAGTCATACGAATGCAGCTGCCCTGCTATATGTTGAATTTGCCTATGAGACATACCTTCCATACGCAAAAGCGGAATTTCCAATGGAATTCCGCTCTTTTCTTTCACCGCTACACTCATTTGTTTCGCTTGATGCTGGGCACGTGTAATTAATACCGTTTTGCCAGCGAGAGCGTTCATATTTATTGTTGCCCCTTATTTGCAGCAAGAATGAGTTCTTTGGCGCCTTGTTTAATTAAACGGTCCGCAGCCTCTAATCCTACTTCCTCTGGATTAGTTCCTACTACTGTCTCTTTCAATAAAATAGAACCGTCCATAGAACCGACAAGAGCTGTTAATTCGATTGCATCATTTTCTGTAAGAGTTGCATATCCAGCGATTGGAACTTGGCAGCCACCTTCAAGTTTATGAAGAAATACTCGTTCTGCCGCCACTGTTCTTTCTGTTACTGCATCATTCATATGCGCTAACAACTGTAGTAAATCCTTATCATCCTCACGACATTCAATCGCTAATGCACCTTGTCCTACAGCAGGTACACATAACGTCTCATCTAAATGTTCTGTAATAACTTCATTATCCCAGCCCATTCTTTGTAATCCAGCTGTTGCTAAAATGATTGCATCGTAATCTTCTTCTTGTAATTTACGTAAACGTGTATCGATATTTCCTCGAATCCACTTCACTTGTAAATCTGGTCTCGCAGCTAATAATTGTGCACTGCGTCTTAAACTACTCGTACCTAAAATAGCGCCTTCTGCTAACTCTTTAAACGATGCTCCGCTTTTTGAGATAAAAGCATCACGAGGGTCAACACGCTTCGGTGTACAACCAATCATTAATCCTTCTGGAAGTACGGCCGGCATATCTTTCATACTATGTACAGCCATATCAATTTCTTTCGTAAGTAACGCATGTTCAATCTCTTTAACAAACAAGCCTTTTCCGCCTACTTTTGAAAGAGTAACATCTAAAATAACATCACCTTTTGTGACGATTTCTTTCACTTCAAATTCATATGGTAAACCTAGTGCTTTTAACTGATCAATAAACCAGTTTGTTTGCGTTAATGCTAATTTACTCTTTCGTGACCCTACAATAATTTTGCGCATAATTCTCTCTCCTCATTATAAATACCAAAAGTGGAAGTTGGATAAACTGCTTAATAGAAAAATATTGATTAGCATTACGAGAAATGCTCCGATGTTCCACTGCACGATTTTCTTCCCTTGCAACACATCTGCCACTCGTAAATATAGGCCAGCACAATATACAAATAGAACGACAAAAGACCCGATCACTTTCGTATCATACCAATGGAAATTGTCCAATTTCGTATATCCCCATATGCATCCTAATAAAATAGCTAGTAAGAAAAATGGAACAGAAAATAAATTTAATCCGTAAGACATCGATTCTAACTTCGGCAAATTCCCTAACCTTCTTAATCTCGCATTCCATTTTTTCTTTTTTAATAGGCGATATTGCAATAAATACATAATAGAAAAAATGAACGATACAGTGAAAGTTGCATAAGAAATAATAGCCATACCGACATGTACATATACAAGTTCTGAAACTAATTGCTCTGCCAGTACCGGCGACATCTTTCCGAGCGGTGTAAAAATAGAAAAAGCGCTTACGCCAAATGCGACAACATTTGTAAAAAAGACTAAAAAGTCAATTCTCATAAACCGATTAATGACTAACGACATCGTAATCAATAGCCAAACATAAAAATAAATCCCTGATAATAAAGTTAATATAGGGTTCGTTTCTGAATCTGTAGCCCTGAGTAACATAAAGATAGACTGCAGAACCCATACAATTGAAAGTAACCAAAAAGCAAATCGGTTCGCCTTTCGGTTACTTTGGAAATAATCTATAAAATATAAACTAATGCTACAAGCATATAAAATAATTGCAATATGATAAATAATACTGTTATTTAAAAAACTCATCCGATCATCCTTCCAAATTATAAAGATGGAACGGATGGTGTCCACGCTCTTTTATGTTCTACTTCTTCCGCACAACTCTCTACATCTTCCATTTCTAAGTCAAAAATCTTTGCAAATAACGCTAATTTTTCGTCTGCTCCCTCTTCAGCAGCTATTTCTTTAGCTACTAAAATTGGGTCTTTCAATAATTGATTAATAATACTTTTCGTATGCTTACTAATTACTTTTCTCTCACGATCACTAAGATTCGGTATTTTTCGTTCCAAGCTTTCCATCGTTTCACTTTGGATAGCAAGTGCCTTATCACGAAGAGCTGCTATTAACGGAACAACACCAAGTGTACTTAACCACGTTTTAAATAAAACAATTTCCTCTTCAATCATAAATTGAATTTTCTCTGCTTCTTTCAAACGCTCAGCACGATTTGCTTCCACTACTCCTTGCAAATCATCAATGTCATATAAGAAAGAACCTTCTAGTTCATCAATCGCTGGATCAATATCACGTGGCACTGCAATATCCACCATAAATAACGGACGACCAGAGCGCATTTTCTCTACCTTTGTCATCATCTCTTTCGTAATGACATATTCAGATGCACCAGTTGAACTAATTAAAATATCTGCTTCTAATAATGCACATTGCAATTCACTTAAAGGCTTTGCATGTCCCATATATTTCTCAGCCATTACTTCCGCTTTCGTAAACGTCCTATTCATGACTGTTACTTTTCGAGCACCGCTTCCATATAAGTTTTGCAGTGCCAGTTCACCCATCTTACCAGCACCAAGAATAAGCACATGACAATCTGTTAACTCACCAAATATTTTCTTTCCAAGCTCAACAGCAGCATAACTAACAGACATCGCACTTTCACCAATCGTCGTTTCTGAGTGCGCACGTTTCGCTAACGTAACCACCTGCTTAAACAACTCATTAAAAATTGTGCCTGTCGCTTTTACTTGTTGCGCTTCTAAAAAGCTATCTTTTATTTGGCCTAAAATCTGTGTTTCTCCAACTACCATAGAATCTAAACCGCACGTCACGCGGAATAAATGATCTATTGCACCGTCTTGTTCAAAAATAGTTAAATATGGTGCGACTTCTTCTATTTCAAGCTGAAACCAATCAGCTAAAAACTTCTTAATATAATACCGTCCCGTGTGTAATTGATCGACAACAGCGTAAATCTCAGTGCGATTACAAGTTGATACAATGACATTCTCTAACACGCTCTTTTGATTTTGTAATGTAGTCATTGCTTGCTCTAGCTCTGCTGCCTGAAATGTGAGTTTCTCACGAAATTCTACAGGGGCTGTTCGATAATTTACACTAACAACAAGAATATGCACGCAGCATGTCCCCCTTCACCCGTTTTATCACTTTATCTACTATCATAATACAACTTTCCTCTTATGAATCTGACAATCGTGTGAACAACCGATTATTTTTTATTTATTCTCCGTATGTAATAAAGGAGATTCAGTAAAACTAATAAAGACTTCCTACTTTATAATGATTATAAATTAATAACTCTATTTGTACGTTACCAAAAAAAGCCCTCATAATCAAGTGATGGAAACTATTCCATATGAATTATAACATCATCTTTCCTATCTTCTTTCATCATGAAGGAAAATATGTATGATTGTTCCAAATTGTAGCACAAACTTTCTCAATACAATGTATTTGACATTGTATTTCTTTTTCGTTATATTGGTTTTACAAAATTAAATTGTGCACAACTTAATTAGGAAGGAGTTATGTATGACAGAGAATTCTTTACATCTAGATAACCAACTTTGTTTTTCTATTTACGCCTGTTCTAAAGAAGTTACCCGCTTTTATCGACCATATTTAGAAGAGATGGGTATTACGTATCCCCAGTACATTACTTTACTCGTACTATGGGAGCAAGATGGACTAACAGTAAAAGAAATTGGAGAACGTCTATTTTTAGATTCCGGTACGTTAACACCTATGTTAAAACGAATGGAATCATTAACACTTGTAAAACGCGTTCGTTCCAAAGAAGATGAGCGCAAAGTTTGTATTAAATTAACAGAACAAGGTAAAGATTTAAAAGAAAAGGCTTGTTCATTGCCGACAACAATGGCAACAAATTTAGGAATTACAGAACAAGAATATCGTTCTTTATTAATTCAATTAAATAAACTAATTGAAACAATGAAAACAATTAATGATAGAAAAGGGGAATAAACATGGATAAATTATATACTGCTTCAGTAACTGCTACAGGTGGAAGAAACGGAAGAGTAATTTCAGATGATGGCATATTAAATCTTGATGTAAAAATGCCGAAAGCACTAGGTGGTGCAGGCGGAGAGGCAACGAATCCAGAACAACTATTTGCTGCTGGTTATGCCGCTTGTTTTGATAGTGCATTACAACTTGTCATTCGTACAAAACGTGTGAAAGTAGAAAGTACAGAAGTAACTGCTCACGTTTCTATCGGAAAAGATACAGATGGTGGTTTCGGCCTATCTGCTGTACTTGATGTACACGTTGCTGGCGTCTCTCATGCCGAAGCACAAGAACTTGTAGAAGCCGCTCACGGTGTATGTCCTTATTCGAAAGCAACAAGAGGTAATATCGAGGTTACATTAAACGTAAGATAAAAAAATTTAGTAAATAAAAAAAACGCGCGACATTCGTCACGCGTTTTTTGTTTTTGTCATTCTATGAATTGCCTTCCACGCTTCTTCTTTTCCAAGTCCTGTTTCAGAAGAGAATAGAACGATTTCATCGCCAATTTCAACAGCAAGCGTTTCTTTTACAACTTTTAAATGCTTTTGCCATTTCCCTTTCGGAATTTTATCGGCTTTCGTCGCAATAATAATTGTTGGGATTTCATAATGTTTTAAGAAATCATACATCATCACGTCATCATTTGTTGGTTGGTGACGTAAATCAACTACTAATACAGCTGCGTCTAATTGCTCACGCGTTGTAAAGTAAGTCTCAATCATCTTGCCCCATGCTGCGCGCTCTGTTTTAGATACTTTCGCATATCCATAACCTGGAACGTCAACAAAATGCATCATCTCATTGATTAAGAAAAAGTTCAACGTTTGCGTTTTCCCTGGTTTAGAAGAAATACGTACTAACTTTTTACGATTTAAAATTTTATTAATAAAGGAAGACTTCCCGACATTTGAACGACCTGCTAATGCAATTTCTGGTAAATCACTGTCTGGATATTGTTCTGGTTTAACAGCACTAATTACAATATCTGCTTTTGTTACTTTCATTGTTTCACTCCTACTAATGCGTGCTCCAATACTTCATCTAAATGAGATGCAAGCACAAACGTAAGGTTTTCTTTTACGCTTTCTGGAATATCATCTAAATCTTTCTCGTTTTCTGCTGGCAAAATAATTTTTGTTAAGCCTGCGCGGTGAGCACTTAATGTTTTTTCTTTTAAACCACCAATTGGTAATACACGACCACGAAGTGTAATTTCACCTGTCATCCCCACTTCTTTACTTACAGGAATACCTGTTAGCGCAGAAATAAGTGCCGTTGCCATCGTAATACCTGCTGACGGTCCATCTTTTGGAACTGCTCCTTCTGGAACATGAATATGAATATCATTTTTCTCATGGAAATTCGGATCAATCTGAAGCTCTTCTGCACGAGAACGAATATAGCTAAACGCTGCTTGTGCGGATTCTTTCATAACATCCCCAAGTTTACCCGTTAAAATTAATTTCCCTTTACCTGGCGCTACAGACACTTCAATCGCAAGTGTATCACCGCCCGCTGCTGTATACGCTAACCCTGTTGCCATACCAACTTGGTCTGTTTTTTCGGCTTGCCCATAACGGAATATGTGCTTACCAAGTAAATCAACAATGTTTTTCTCTGTTACTACAATACGCTTGCGTTCTGCTGTAACGATAATTTTTGCTGCTTTACGACAAACTTTTGCGATTTGACGCTCTAGCGTACGAACACCGGCCTCACGTGTATAATAACGAATAATTTCAAGAAGTGCTTCATCACGTACTTGTAAATTACCTTTTCGTAAGCCATGCTCTTTTAATTGTTTCGGCAATAAATGTTCACGGGCAATGTGAACTTTTTCAAGTTCTGTATAGCCAGCAATCGAAATAATTTCCATACGGTCAAGCAACGGACCTGGAACACTTGAAAGTGTATTCGCAGTTGCTACAAACATAACTTTCGATAGATCATACGGTTCTTCAATGTAATGATCACTGAAGTTATGGTTTTGCTCTGGGTCTAACACTTCAAGTAATGCTGCTGATGGATCTCCACGGAAGTCGTTAGACATTTTATCAATCTCATCTAATAAAAAGACTGGATTAACTGTTTTCGCCTTTTTCATACCTTGAATAATGCGTCCTGGCATCGCTCCAACATACGTACGACGGTGACCACGAATTTCAGATTCATCACGTACACCACCAAGGGATACACGGACAAAATTACGATTTAATGATGTTGCAATCGAACGCGCTAACGAAGTTTTCCCGACCCCAGGAGGTCCTACTAAGCAAAGGATAGGTCCTTTTAATGAATTCGTTAACTTCTGCACAGCTAAATATTCCAGTACGCGCTCTTTCACTTTCTCAAGACCGTAATGATCTTTGTTCAAAATCTCTTCAGAATGAGCAAGATCAATCATATCTTCTGTCGCTTCTGTCCACGGAAGTGCTAATAACCAATCCATATAATTACGAATAACACCGCTCTCCGCAGAACTTGCTGGTAACTTTTCATAACGGTCTAATTCTTTCAGTGCAGCCTTCATTGTTTCTTCAGGCATTCCTGATTGTTCAATTTTCTCACGAAGTTCTTCAACTTCCCCGCCCTTACCTTCTTTATCACCAAGTTCAGTTTGAATCGCCTTCATTTGCTCACGTAAGAAATATTCTTTTTGCGTGCGCTCCATTGAACGTTTCACTTTTTGTCCAATTTTCTTTTCTAAACTAAGTAACTCTTGTTCATCTTGAATAATTGAAATAAGTGTATGTAATCGTTCCTTCACAGATACAATCTCTAAGATTTCTTGTTTCTGCTTCGTTTTAATCGGCAAGTGAGAAGCAATTAAATCAGCTAATCTTCCTGGCTCTTCCACATCAGCTACCGTTGCAAATGTTTCATTTGAAACTTTTTTCGAAACTTTAATATATTGTTCGAAATGCTCCAGTAATGTACGCATAAGAGCTTTCTCTTCTAGATCATCTTCCACTTCTTCCGTTACCGTTTTGATAGAAACCTGCACTACATTCTCTTCTTCGATAAACTCTACTACTTCAGCTCTATGTAAACCCTCTACAAGGACACGAAGCGTACCGTTCGGCAATTTTAACATTTGCTTCACTTTCGCCACTGTACCTACACTATATATGTCATCTTCTTTCGGATCATCGATATTCATTTCTTTTTGCATCGCTAAAAAGATGATATTTTCATCCATTGCCGCCTGCTCTAGTGCTTGTATCGATTTATCACGTCCTACATCAAGATGCAGAACCATCGTTGGATATACGAGAACGCCTCTTAATGGTAGGAGGGGTACGATTCTTTCATTCGTATTCATACTAGACATAGCACCTCCATAATAAATTAAACTCCTGTTCAACTATTTTATATTACAATACATCTAGATGCAATTGCAGAGATTTTCCGCAATTGTAAATCCCTCGTTTTTTCTCCCTTTTAAAAAGGAAAAAAGACTCCGCTTAAGCATACAAACTTAAACGAAGTCTGGCAAATTTTATTATCGTTCATTCTCACATTGATTGTGCATCTGTTTCGTCTACAGTAGTATGTATATCAAGGTCTCGATGCATATTTTCCTGCATAAATGTTAGCTCAAATACTTCTTTTAACTTACGAACAGGAATGATTTCAATTCCTTTTATTGTATACAAAAACGGTTGCATGTTTTCAGCAGGAATGATGACTTTCTTAGCACCTGCTTTTTTCGCGGCTTTTATTTTTGCGTACACACCACCAATAGGTTTCACTTCCCCGTGTATACTTATCTCACCGGTCATCGCTACTTCATTACTCACATACGTACGATGCACTGCTGAATATACACCTGTTGCCATAGCAATACCTGCCGAAGGCCCATCAATTGGGATACCACCTGGAAAATTAATATGTATATCGTAACCTTCTGGCAACACATCTAGAGAACGAAGTACTGTTAATACATTATCTACAGAACCTTTCGCCATACTTTTACGGCGAATGGATTTCGTTTGACTACCAATACTTTCCTCTTCCACAATCCCGGTAACATTTACCGACCCTTTATCTTTCGCCTTGATTGCTGTTACTTCAATTTCTAATAACGCGCCTGTATTTGGTCCGTATACAGCAAGTCCATTTACAAGACCGATTCTCGGAATAGGATAAATACGTTTTTCATATTTCGGTGTAAGTTGACTAGAGTGAACAACCCACTCTATATCTTCATCTTTAATGAAAGAACGTTCTTCATTTATTGCCATACCAGCAGAAATTTGTACAAGGTTAATCGCTTCTCGTCCATTTCTTGCATACATCCCGATCATTTCAACACCATTTTTACCTATTTGCATTTCCACTTTATCAGCTGCATTCTTCGCTACTTTTTGAATCTCTTCTGTATCTAACTCACGGAAAAACACTTCTAAACAGCGTGACCGAATAGCAGGAGGAATCTCCTCTGGCGAACGTGTCGTCGCCCCAACTAAGCGAAAATCGGCTGGCAAACCTTTTTGAAAAATATCATGTATATACGTTGGAATCATCGAATTTTCTTCACTATAGTACGCACTTTCCAAAAATACTTTCCGATCTTCTAACACCTTTAACATTTTGTTCATTTGAATTGGATGTAATTCACCAATCTCATCAATGAACAAAATACCACCATGCGCATCTGTTACAGCCCCTTTTTTCGGCTGTGGGATACCCGCTTGCCCCATTGCACCTGCCCCTTGATAAATCGGATCATGGACTGAACCAATTAATGGGTCTGCAATACCACGTTCATCAAATCTTGCTGTCGTCGCATCAAGTTCGATAAATGTTGCATTCGTACGAAATGGAGATTTCGGATTGCGTTTCGCTTCTTCCAATACAAGACGTGCTGCCGCTGTCTTCCCGACACCTGGCGGACCATATATAATTACATGTTGCGGATTCGGACCACAAAGAGCCGCTTTTAACGACTTAATCCCGTCCTCTTGCCCTACAATATCTAAAAAGGATGTAGGACGTACCTTCTCCGCAAGCGGCTCTGTTAAAGAAATCTCACGCATTTTACGAAGCTGTTCTAATTCTTTTTTCGATTCTCGATCAATTGAAACTTTTTGTGTTCGCTGATTTCGAAGTAAATGCCAAAAATACAATCCGACAATTACACCAAAAACAAGTTGAACAAGTAAAAATATATTTGTCCAGCTCATAATTTATTTCCTCCCGCAATGTTTTATCATTTAGTATTTCCGCGGAGGAACATAGCTAAACATAAAGAAAAACAGCAATTATAAAAATTGCTGTTTCTTCTTCGCACTATGCAGATGTTTTTGTATCAAGTACAGTACCGTCTTGTAACACCAATTTCGGCGGTTCATTATCAGCTACTGTTTCTTTCGTCAGAATACACTTCTCGATATCTTTGCGAGATGGAAGTTCGAACATTACATCAAGCATTAAGCCTTCAATAATAGAACGAAGTCCACGAGCACCTGTTTTACGTTCAATTGCTTTTTTCGCAATCTCAACTAGTGCACCTTCTTCAAACTCTAACTCAACATCGTCAAGCTCCAATAATTTTTGGAATTGCTTAACAAGTGCATTTTTCGGTTTCGTTAAAATATCTACAAGAGCATCTTCATCAAGCGGCTCTAGGTTCGCAATAACTGGAAGACGACCGATAAACTCCGGAATTAAACCGAATCTTAAAAGATCCTCTGGTAAAACGTGAGATAAAACATGCTTCTCATTTACATCAGCATTTTTCTTCTCAGCACCAAATCCAATTACTTTCTCACCAAGGCGACGTTTAATAATTGGCTCAATGCCATCAAACGCTCCACCACAAATGAATAGGATGTTCGTTGTATCAATTTGAATGAACTCTTGATGCGGATGCTTACGACCACCTTGAGGTGGAACGCTCGCTACAGTACCTTCTAAAATTTTCAGAAGTGCCTGCTGTACACCTTCACCAGATACATCACGTGTAATTGATGGATTTTCGGACTTACGTGCCACTTTATCAATCTCATCAATATAAATGATTCCTTTTTCCGCTTTCTCTACATCATAATCAGCTGCTTGGATTAATTTTAGTAAGATGTTTTCTACATCTTCCCCTACATATCCAGCTTCTGTTAAAGATGTTGCGTCCGCGATTGCAAATGGAACATTTAAAATACGCGCTAATGTTTGTGCCAATAATGTTTTACCACTACCAGTTGGCCCAATAAGTGAAATATTACTCTTCGCTAATTCTACATCATCAATTTTACTGTTAGAATTAATACGTTTGTAATGGTTATATACCGCTACCGCTAGTGCTTTTTTCGCGTTATCTTGTCCGATGACATACTCATCTAAGATTTCACGAATTTCTACCGGTTTCGGTACATCTTTGAATTCTACTTCTTCGTCCTTCGCAAGCTCCTCTTGTACAATTTCAGTACAAAGTTCGATACACTCGTCACAAATGTAAACACCTGGACCTGCAACTAACTTTCGAACTTGCGTTTGTGTTTTACCACAGAAAGAACATTTTAATTGACCTTTTTCATCATTAAATTTAAACATATTTTCACACCCCTTACAAAGTGCTAACCTCTTGCCTTCGTATGTACACGATAAATGTATCGTATGTAAATACATATTATGTCACTACGTGGCGAGAAATACAAATAATATGACTAGTTATGTACAAATAAAAAAATTTTAAAACTTTTGAAATATGTATATTCGACTTGTAAAGGAAGTTTTCCTTCTTCATCGAAAAGTTTTATAAATATATTTCTATATTTATAAAACAAGGCACGATTAAAATCGCGCCTTGTTATTTTATTATGCAGCGTTGTCTACTAAGAAGTCTACAGCTTTACGCACTTTAAGGTCTTCAGATAAAGCGTCTACGCTTCCAAGAGCTTGCTTGATAGCGTCTACTGGCATACCGTACATTTCAGCCATTTTTTCAACTTCTGCAGTTACTTCTTCTTCAGTAACTTCGATGTTTTCAGCTTCAATGATAGCTTCAAGAACAAGATTGATTCTTACGCGTTTTTGAGCGTCTTCTTTCATTTGCTCTTTTAACTTGTCAGCGTCAGTACCTGTGAATTGGTAGTAAAGCTCAAGGTTCATACCTTGTTGGCTTAAACGTTGCTCGAATTCACGAACCATACGATCTAACTCAGTGTCGATCATAGCTTCTGGAATCTCGATTTCAGCGTTAGCAGCAGCTAATTCTACTACTTCGTCACGCACTTTGTGCTCAGCTTCGTGCTTTTTGCCTTCTTCTAAGTTTGTACGAAGTTTTGTTTTTAATTCGTCAAGAGTTGCAACTTCTTCGTCAGCTTCTTTAGCGAACTCGTCGTTTAACTCAGGAAGTTCTTTTGTTTTGATTTCGTGAATTGTTACTTTGAATGTAGCTGGTTTACCAGCTAATTCAGCAGCGTGGTACTCTTCTGGGAATGATACTTCAACTTCTTTAGAATCACCAGATTTAAGACCAATTACTTGCTCTTCGAAACCAGGGATGAAAGTACCAGAACCGATTGCAAGAGAATAGTTTTCGCCTTTTCCGCCTTCAAATGCTTCGCCATCAACGAAACCTTCGAAGTCGATTACAGCTGTATCACCGTTTTCAACAGTTCCTTCTTCTTTAACAACTAGTTCAGCTTGACGCTCTTGTAAAGATTTTAATTCGTTCTCTACATCTTCGTCAGTTACAGTTGTTTCAACTTTTTCTACTGCTAAACCTTTGTACTCACCTAATTTAACTTCAGGTTTCACTGTAACTTTTGCAGTGAAGATAAGGTTAGCATTTTTTTCGAACTTCTCGATGTTGATTTCAGGATGATCAACTGGGAAGATACCAGCTTCATCGATCGCTTCACCGTATGCTTTTGGTAAGATGATATCTAAAGCATCTTGGTATAAAGATTCGATACCAAAGCGTTGTTCGAATAACGGACGAGGCATTTTCCCTTTACGGAAACCTGGTACGTTGATTGTTTGTACTACTTTTTTGAACGCAGCGTCGATAGAGTTGTTTACTTCTTTAGCATCAACTTCGATTGTTAAAACGCCTACGTTACCTTCTAATTTTTCCCATTTTGCAGCCATTTATTCTTTCCCTCCAACTATAATAATGTATGCACATACCTCTATAGATTAAGATCTTCATTATCTCTTTTTTGAAATAACAAAAGTACAAATAATCCTCTAGCAAAAGCTTTCAGATATACTGTTCCAATCTACTAATTGTCTAAAAGACAACTACGGTATATTTTGTTCGAGAATAATATGAAACATATTAAGTAAGAGAATTACACTTCTCTTCTCTTACAAACAGGCAGATTTCTGCCTTTTGCAACCCTTACATTATAACATAGAATATGCTCGTTTCAAGAACCGAACGATTCTTTTTCATAATTATACGGGCAAATATCCTTCTCTTTCAACACGTAATAACCATTGATAGGCAATATGAAACTCTTCTAATTCAATATTATACGCTGTCATAAGCTCTTCTTCATCAATAGTCAATCCGAAACGCTTTCTTCCAATTCTCTCTAAAACAGCAGCCCAAATCTCCACTTTATTCATTAATAGAGCGAATGGGAAAACGCTAATTCGCAATTCTTTCCAATATGTAACCATAGCATCAAATATATCGGGATAATTTTGCTCTAATCGGCTTGATAATGTATGTATAATGTTATCGGATTGCTCCTCATTATGACCTGTAAATGCTGGAATCACCTTGATTGTATTCCCAAACTTTTCTACCTCTATCTCTTCTTCTATTTGATTTTCTATCATTTTATATAAAATAGAAGTTTTCAAATAAGGGTGCTGTTTTTCGTCTATTAAAAATTTCTTTAAAATAGGTAATGCAAGATCCAAGTCTTTTAACGAAAGTTGCTGAATCGCTCTTAGCTTTTGTCCAAAGTTTTCTCCAAACATTTCATTAGTAAACTCATCCAATTCAAAATTCGAATCGACTAGTGACGTATCTACTTCACTTAACATACCTTCTGCAAATAAAGCGAGCTGTGCTAATTTTTCCTTTTGCTCAGGCATTACATCTTTCGTTTGCAAAACCTTTTCAACGATTTCAATGACACCTTCATAATCATTTGTTTGAACTAAAATCGTCACATATGTTTCAAGAATATCACCAAATAATACAGCTCCTGTTTCAAGTAACTGTTCACATTTGTCTTTCGCTTCTTCCATATGTTTTAATTCTAACAAACAAATAACAGAAGCGAGTTCCGTTTGTTCCGTTTCTGCATTATACTGACGTAATATTTCAAAGCAGCGCAATGCATCTTCGAATTTCCGCTCTTTCAGTGCTAAAAAACCTTCATCAATATATCGCTCTGATAGTTGTGGAAACAATACGACCGTATTTTCTTTTTTATCCATACGTCCGCCTCTTTTTCTAGATTTTAATTATCTTTAAAGTAAATATATCAAATGAGTAATAAGAACACAACATCCCAAAACCCTTTGTTTGAAATATGGAAATATTTAATTTTTATATTTCAATATAAACAAATCCTTACTAAAAATTAAAAATGTACAAATAAAAATCCTCAGCAATTAAAGCAGAGGATTCATCATTAATGGAAAGCTTTTATAATAGTGGGGTATATAACAAGGGTAATAATTTGGAGAACAATAATTGCCATAACAATCATGCTAAAATAGAAGATTGGTTTACTTCGCTTCATTAAAAACATAATAATAAGCATCGTACAAGCAAACAAACTTAAGAAGAACAAACTCGTTGTCGAACTAAGTATACCACTCGGGACAAAGAACAATAACACTACACTACAAGTACCTATAATTCCAAATAACCATTCCATTCATTCACTCATTCCCTTTCCCTCTCATGGCAGTTTTTTTACTAAGCGATTAAATGTTTTACAACATCAACTACATACGTTAATTTCTCGTACGCTACAAATCCAAAAGCAACTGTTAAACCCGTTACGATTAATCCTTTCATCATTTCTTCCTCCTCGTTTTATCGTTGTTACCTTCATTATAGAGGATTAGCAATTTGTTACCATCGAACTTCCTTACAGTTACCTTACAGAATTGTAAGATTTCAAAATGGATAGAAAAAAACCTCATATTACTTGAGAGGTTTTCACGGAATTTCTCTATAATTACTTGCAAAATTAACTTTTTTCTCTTGATTATTTTTCGGAGAATCCACTCTTAAACTGATAGATTTACTAAATAACTTAGGTTTGAAATAATTATTCGTTACTTTTCTTAACTTACCTTCAAATGTTTTTAATTATATGAAAACACTTTATTGAAATCGTGTTAATATATTTTTATACAATTAAGAATTTAATTTACAAGGGGGATTCTATATGTTTAAGAAAATGGCTGCAGATGTATTAGGACTAAGCGATGTAGGTTCTGTCATCACACCGAAAGATTATGATAAAGTTGATGCTGATGATTACGTGATGCATGAAGATGGGGAGAAAATTTATTTTCTAATTAAATCAAAATCAGATGAATATTGTTTCACAAACAAAGGATTAATCCACCTAGATGGTACAAGTGCAACAAGTAAAAAACGTACACTACGCCGCTTTAGCTATAGTAAATATCAAATTAAAAATGTAGCACTTGAAACTGCGGGAACAATTGATTTAGATGTAGAAATTAAGTTTCAAATGGGAGATGAGCATTATTCAATTGATGTTCATAAAAAACATATTGAAGAATTAAAAGATTTATATAAGGCTTTACTTAAAATAGAAGAAATTTCATACGACAACGATATTACATTGCAGTATGCACATAAAAGTCTAGATATGGCATCTAACGCTTTCAGCCGTATTTCAAACGCACAAGTAAATTTAGCAGAACAATTTAAAGAAATGAACGAGATCGCCTTTAACTGGCTCGTTGATACGAAGAAACAATATAACGTGAAAGATTATGGTTTTGTCTTTGAGAAGTTTATTAATAATTAATTTAAAACAAACAGAAAACCTTGTTATCAAAAGATAACAAGGTTTTCTTAGCGTCCCAGGAGAGGTTCGAACTCTCGGCCCGCTCATTTCCGTACTATTTTATATATTTTGATCGCAGTCTTAATATATCTTCTCCTTCACGAATGCCTGCCGATCCCTTCCTCACATTTTTTATGACAGTCCAATCTGGGTTAGTTTCATCACCGATGTTCTGTACTGTAAAGTTGCCATCACCATATTTCCGGTGACCTTCTGCCAATTTCTCCGTTAAATCATTCTCATTTGATCTCGCCATCTTTGCGCCATCTCCCTTTTTTATACAACCTTCTTAAACTGTCCAACCAATCACAAGTCCAGTCAATTGGAGATTCTCGTTTTCCGCTTCTATTAATTGTAACACACTGTCGGGGATAAGTTCCGATAACGGTGCTCAATCTTACTAGAATGGTAAAAAGTTTTATAACATTCCATGTGAAAAATTAGGAAAATACGAATATGGATTTAAATTCCACCATAAGCCTATTGATTTTTTTAATTAAATAAGAGGAATAGGGCGCATAAATGGTGCTCTTTTCTTAATGCACTTTAATCCGTTACACATAATAATTACCATATATTACGTTATTTTTTTACACCTTTTGCACATATATCAATTTTTAGACAAATAAAAAACCTTGTTATCAAAAGATAACAAGGTTTTTTTAGCGTCCCAGGAGAGATTCGAACTCCCGACCGTACGCTTAGAAGGCGTATGCTCTATCCGGCTGAGCTACTGGGACATGGAGCGGGTGAAGAGAATCGAACTCTCGACCAGAGCTTGGAAGGCTCTTGTTTTACCACTAAACTACACCCGCATATGTTATTTTATTTTTCTTCGTTAGCGCCGTTGCCCTATCGACAATATTTATTATATGTATAACCATACATAAAGTCAACACCTTTTTTAAAAGAGGATAATTTTTCTTATCCTCTTTTAAAAACTGCTTGTTCAACTAGTTGTCCGTCTAATGTTTCAAAACGAACTTCCATTTGATTTTCATCCATTTCTAATAAAGCAAATGTCTTTTCTACACGCTGACGCGGTAATAAAATGCTGCCTGGATTAATAAATAAAACGCCGTCGATTAATTCTGCACCTAATACGTGAGAGTGTCCGAAGCATGCAACTTGCGCCCCTACCTCTTCTGCGTGGTACGCTAATGTTTGTAATGTCATTTTCACGTTATGACGATGTCCGTGCACAACTACGAAACGAATGCCATCTACATCAGTTACAATTTCGTCTTGAAAGTTAGCATAATCACAGTTCCCTTTTACAACATGGAAACCTTGCAGCTCTTCATGAGCAGGCGTTAGCTCTGAATCACCGCAATGAATCATGACATCTACTTTTCCTTCATATTTCTCTTTCAACTGCTGTAATTCCTTCACAGAGCTATGACTATCGCTTACGATTAAAGCTTTCATCAATCTCTCTCCCTTATTCTCCTAAAAACCATTCAGGGATTTTTTCTTCTAGCTTACGAAGAGCACGTCCACGGTGGCTAATGGCATTTTTCTCATCTGAACTTAGTTCCGCCATCGCTCTTTTATATTCTTCCACATAAAAAATCGGATCATATCCAAAGCCGTTTTCCCCGCGGCGCTGCTCTAAAATATACCCTTCGCACGTCCCGTTTACAATGACAGGCTTTTTATCCCCTTCAGGGAAAGCCACTGCTAATGCACAGTAGAAACGAGCTTTACGCTTTTCAAACGTTATTTCATTTAATTCTTGTAACACTTTATCAATATTCGCTTGATCATCTTTCGGCTCTCCAGCAAAACGAGCTGAATACACGCCTGGTTTTCCATTTAAAGCATCTACAATAAGACCTGAATCATCCGCGATTACGATCGCATTCAGCTGTCTACTCAGACTATCCGCTTTTAAGATCGCATTTTCTTCAAATGTTTCACCAGTTTCTTCGACTTCTTCAATATGAGGAAAATCGTGCAATGATTTTACTTCTAAATCAAATCGCTCAAATAACTCAGCAAATTCACGTACTTTCCCCATATTTTTTGTCGCTACAACAACTTGTTTCATACTTTCCACCTCTACTCTATATGAGATACGATGTCACCTAACGCTTCTTTTTGCATGTCAATCAGTTGGAAGATGCCTTGTTCCGCAGCATCAAGCAATTCATTTAACTGCGCTCTGCTAAACGTCGCTTCTTCTCCTGTTCCTTGCACTTCAACAAACTGGCCTTTTCCAGTCATAATCACGTTCATATCAACGTCTGCTTTAGAATCTTCTACATAGTTTAAATCTAAAACAACACCTTGCTCTTCAACAATTCCTACTGACGTTGCTGCTAAATAATCTTTTACTGGAATTTTAGATACTTTTTCTGCTTGTAATAACTTCTCGAACGCTAATACCATTGCTACATATGCACCTGTAATAGAAGCAGTTCTCGTTCCACCATCCGCTTGAATAACATCACAATCGATCCAAACTGTTCTTTCACCAAGTGCTTCTAGGTCAACTACCGCACGTAAAGCTCGTCCAATTAAGCGCTGGATTTCCATTGTACGTCCTGTTACTTTCCCTTTACTTGATTCCCTAATTGTACGTTGTTCTGTTGCACGTGGAATCATCGCATATTCAGCTGTTACCCAGCCCTTTCCTTCTCCACGCATAAACGGTGGGACACGCTCTTCAATTGTCGCTGAGCAAATTACCTTTGTATCCCCAACTTCAATTAATACTGACCCTTCTGGATTTTTTAAATAATTCGTATGAATATGTATATGGCGTAATTCTGTTTTCTCTCTACCATCTACTCGCATAAAAATAACCTCCTCATAACTACTTGTTAGTATAGCCAAATTTAAATGTATGATATGTATACAATAAAAGAAGGGGAACCAAAAAAGCAATTCCCCTTTCTTACTTAAGTATATCAAATTATTGAAGATTAAAAACTACCTGTATTCACGTTTTCTGGACGATCGACAGGTTTTATTAACTTTCCGCCCTTTTCATCTATAAGATTCGCTTTACCATTTACTTCAATAGAAACACTTTTCACGCCTTTCTTTTCTGTTAAAGATAAAACTAACGACTTCAATACGTAATTTGAAACCATATTTTTATCTGGGTTTATAAATATATTTTCATTAAAGTTTAATGTAAGATTTCCATCTTGTAACTTCGGATTCGTAATCAACTTAACTCCTGGATTAAAATCATTCAGAAGCGATTGATGAATCGGTCCTTTTACAAGTTCATCTATAATTGCTGCATAATCATTTTCTTTTCCTTCTACAACGCGGCGTGTTACTGGTACGTAGTATTGCTGCTTATTATTATTTTGTGCCATAAAATAAAGTGTAACAGGTTTTGTATTTGTTACATCCGCTACTTGTTCATCATCGAAGTTGATACCATTAGCACGGCTCACCCCTTCACCAAGTGGTGTACCACCAACAGGCATCTTCGCCAATTTCTCACCATTTATTTGGAACTGCACTTGTTTTATTTCTTTAAATTGCGTCAACGTCCAGGCTATTGACTCAACCATCTGACGCTCTTCCTCTTTTGCATAGTTTTTCATTTCTTTAGAGAAATCAATGACTGCCGTCCCATCTTTTTTCAAATCTAGTGTCATCGATGTATTCGCTGGAATGACTGCACGGAACCCATTCGGTAATAAATTCGTTACCGGTCCATCTTTCACAAGGTACTCTAACGTTTGCTGAATGACCCCATTTGCTTTCGGAGTAGGTATAGCTAACGTTTGCGGTACAACATAACCATTTTTATCAACAAGGTATAGTTCTCTATTCACCGTTTGTCCTTGCTTATCTTTCTTAGCTACTTCTTTCTTTCCACCCTCTGTATACGTAACTTGTTTTGGCGGATCAATTTGTTCCGTTGCTTTCTCCTGATTTATAAAGCCACACCCTGTTAGTAAAACAGCGCTCACAGTAGCACCAACAACCCATTTAAAAGTGGATTTAGGCATGCCATTCCCCCCTAAAATCTAAGTTTGTACTATTATGTATACGAGCTGTTTCACTTTTTAGAACAAGCTGTGCTTCCTATAAACAAAAAAACTCCTGATTTCTCAGGAGCTCACTTATATGGATTCTACTATTATTCTTTTTCTAAATGAATATGTTTCACATTTTCAATCGGTTGACCGAACCATTTTGATGCAATTTCTTTGAATAGGCCTATTTTTCCTGTCGTTAAGAAGAGATGATCACTTTGTTCCTCTCCCTCATTCAACATTTTACTATGGTATAAAATTGTACTTACTTCGCGCGCTGTTTCATCACCTGAACTAATGAGTTGTACTTTATCTCCCATTACTTTTTTAATAACAGGACCTAAAATTGGATAATGTGTACAACCTAAAATAAGTGTATCAATATCAGTATTTTTCAGCGGTTGCAACGTTTCTCGTACAACTTCATACGCCATTTCACTTTCAAAATTCCCACTCTCTACAAGCTCAACGAAAGGCGGACACGCTAAACTTTCTACCATAACACGGTTATTAATAGACTTTAGCGCTTCTTCGTATGCACCACTTTTCACCGTTCCAATCGTTCCAATAATCCCAACATGATACGTGTTTGTCACTTTTAAAGCTGTACGTGATCCTGGGTGAATAACTCCTACCACTGGAATTGGTAATTGTTTCTGCATCTCTTCTAATACAACCGCAGTTGCTGTATTACACGCAATAACTAACATTTTGATATTTAAATCTAGTAAATGCTCCGTCATTTCCCACGTAAATTGACGCACTTCTTCTCGAGAACGTGGACCATAAGGGCAACGTGCCGTATCCCCTAAATATATAATACGCTCTTTCGGCAACTGACGAATTAATTCCTTCGCTACTGTTAAACCGCCAACTCCTGAATCGATAACACCGATTGCTCTATTCAACTTCATCACCCGTTTTCTCATTCATCATCTTATTTTATCATTATATTTTACACACTTTAAGTTCGCTAACTTAAACTGCTTCTGTATGAAAATTTTCATTTGTACCTGTATAGACTAGGACCTTTTTTATTTTGCTCCTTTTTTTCATAATTTGCAAGACAGAAAAATAACCGATCTTCTATATGAAAGTCGGTTTCTTCTATATAAAATGCGTATTTACCACGTTATTTGCCGGGTAGTAAGACCCCCACCTCAAAATTCAGCGAAAGCAAAGAAGTTAGGTGGGGATCGGGCTGCCCGTAAAAGCCCGATTGGTTTAACTAATAATTAGTGGGGGATGCCCCCACTAATTAAAGTTTCACTTTATTGCTCCATCTTTTTTTGGAAAGACGACATTCCTATTAATAAGAAGAAATGAGCAGAGATTAAAATGACGATTAAAATAAAATTCAAACGATAACTATTTGTAGATTCCATAATTTTGCTCGCTACAGCTGGTCCAAATGCCATACCGAAAAAATTAATTAAATTATATAAACCAAGACCGACTCCAACTTTAGCCGGATGTAATGTTTTCGGTATAAATGTATTTAATGATACTTGAATGGCTGAATAACTCATAAACGTTAAAATAATCGCCACTACAATAACGACTATGTTCCCATTCGGAATAAACCCCAAAATTAAAAAGCCAACGATCATAATGACAGACGCTACATAAATCATATTCACATTTCCAAACGAAGGGACAATCTTTCCAGTAATAAAACTAGATACAATACCAAAAAGTGATGCAACAAACAAAACAATTCCGATAACAAATGGAGACAATCCGTGCTCTCTGCCTAAAAGCAATGGTAATAATAATAAACTAGCACATAGCGCCACATTCATTATAAATCCGACCGCTATTAAACGAAGAAATGGTTTATTTGTAAACAACTCAATATCAATAAATGGATGCTCCGCGTTCTTCATACGAACCGTGAATAAAAATAAGAAAGCTACCGATAACATAAATAGCCAACTATTAATATTTACACCTAATAAAACAGTCGTAATGAACGCAAATAATAACACCGCTCCAATGTAATCAAAATGAAACGCTTCATCCGTATGCTGCGCTTCTTCTGGCATAAATTTTATAAGCAAGAAAATCCCAACTACTGAAATAACCATAAATAAAAATAAATATGGCCACCCCAATGTATTTGTAATAGCCCCGCCAACTAAAGGACCAATACCTATCGCTAATGCAATAGAAGAACTAATCATCGCTAATGCACCAGGCTTCTTATCAGGAACAACTAATTTTGCCACTGCAATCATACTAAGCGCAATAAACGCCGCGCCCCCACTCGCCTGCACTAATCTTGCAAGAATGGTAATCGCATAAGATTGATTCATAAATCCAATAATAGAACCCGCTACAAATATGATAATTGAAATAATTAATAGTTTTTTTACACTATAACGATCAGCCAACTTCCCGTAGATCATCGAACCAATACCGACAACTAAGGAATACCCTACTACAACCCAACTTACTTTCGATTGACTAATGGATAAATCGTTCGCCATATCCTCTAACGCTACATTAAATAAAACCGCATTCATCGGTCCTAATAAAACGATAAAACATAATGTGAAAACAAACCATTTTGAATGGTTACTTATATCTCTCCCCATGTGTAACACCTCTCCTGATTGTAGTAACTGTAAATGAAAAATAAAGTGAAACTTTAATTAACAGGGGCTTCATCCACCGCTGATTATTAGCCTTCACCAATCGGGATCTTACTGCCCGGCAAATAGCGGGGTAAAGTTGTTTAGCTCCGCTATCACAACTAAACAACTTCATCAAATGTATAAATTTATCGCGCGACAAACTGAATTCGAAACGAAGCATGTATATTGTTCGATATTCATGGAACTATCATAGTTTCAGCATTACAGTTTGTCAACAAAAAGTATACAAAGTAAACTAATTAAGTGTTTTTGGTTTACTTTGTTCAAAGATTGTTATACACTAATTTCGAATCCGATATAAGGAGGACTGACATGGATATTCAAATTTGCAATTTCTAACTTAATAAAATTAAGTAAATAAAGAACTTTTATATAGAAGAAACATTATAGGAGGATTATGATGAAGAAAAAAATGTTAGTTGTATTAACGAGCGTAGAAAAATATCCAAATTTAAATAGAGCGACGGGGCTTTGGCTTGGTGAAGCTGTCCATTTCGTTAAAAAAGTTGAAGAAGCTGGTTACACAGTAGATTATGTCAGCCCACAAGGTGGCTATACACCGATTGATCCTCATAGTTTAGCAATGGCGGAGAGCGTCGATTGGGAATGGTATCAAAAGAAAGAATTTATGAATCGTCTCGGTTCTACAATGAAACCGAGTGAAGTGAATCCAGCAGACTACGCTGCGCTTTATTACGCAGGCGGTCACGGTGTAATTTGGGACTTCCCAGAAAATAAAGAACTTCAAATGATTAGCCGCAACATTTATGAAAATGGCGGAATCGTCTCCTCTGTTTGTCACGGAGCTGCTGGTTTATTTCATATCACATTAAATAATGGGGAACGCTTAATTAGTGGTAAAAAAGTAACAGGATTCTCAAATGAAGAAGAAAAACTAGTTGAATTGGATCAATTCGTTCCATTTTTAACAGAAGATGAACTCATTAAAAATGGAGGGCTTTACGAAAAAGCCGCGCAACCTTGGGAAGCTTACGCTGTAGAAGATAATCGTGTTATAACTGGTCAAAACCCAGCTTCAGGTGGTCCAGTAGCTGAATTAGTATTACAACACATAAAAAATAACATGTAATAAAAAAAGCAGGTTTTCCATTACTATAGGAAAACCTGCTTTTTTACGAAATCATTTGCAAAATAGCAATAACTTCTTTTTCAATTTCCGAATCATCAATTGCTTCTATATACTCTGGTTTAAAAAGTTGGTACTTCTTTAGTTGATAAAAATCAAGTATCGCTTTCTTTAACGTAATATCGTACTGAATACAAAAAGAATGATCTATAATACGTCTTAACATCACATCATCTTGCACCATAAATAATTGTGCGTTCATTTTATTAAAGTAGCCTTGTTCCATACCAGCTTCAAAAAACATTTGCAAATTATGATTACGATTTTGTTGTGCAGCAACTAACCGATCAGATAAGTGCGGATATGCCTCTTTCAAATCTTGTAAAAAGACATCAGAAATATATGTCACACATTTCAAAGAGTGAATAAACGTCTTTTGGAAACGTTCTGCAAAAGACATACTTTCATCTTGATTATCCGCATCTCCTTCAAGAAGGTAGTTCATAAAATCTTCTACCACCGCTTCAATAATCTCATCTTTTGAAGAAAAACGTTTATATAAAGTAGCTTTACTAATATCCATATATTTCGCAATTTCATCTATTTTCAATTGGCTAAAACTCGTTTTTCTAATAATGGGCTTTATTTTATTAATATAAGTATTTGCACACGCAACTTTTCTCATTAAAAGAGCCTCCCCTTTTGTCCATACAAAATAGTATAGCAAATTCACGATTAATTATAAATGAAGTCACTATACTCAATACATCTTTTTAGTTTAATGGGGCATTTATACTATAGAAAAAGTGCCCGCTATCTTTATGAGTAGCGAGCACTTTTTCTATAATTTATTGACAGCTCTTCTTATAGCTTTCCCTATTTCCATACTAGACTGCGGATTTTGCCCTGTAATTAAACGCCCATCTACTACGACATGCGGCGTGAAATTTGGAGCAACATAAAACAAAGCTCCTTCTTCTTTCAATTTACTTTCTAATAAAAACGGCACTCGCTTTTCTAAAAGCACAGCTTTTTCCTCATCATTCGTATAACCTGTTATACGCTTACCGGCAACAAAAAACGAGCCATCTTTATTTTTCACACCGACTAAAGAACTTACTCCGTGACAAACAGCCGCTACAATTCTGTTATTGTTGTACATATTCTCAATCAAATTTGCAACATATGGATTACCTGGAAAATCTACAATCGCTCCGTGCCCACCACCAAATAAAACTGCATCATAATCCGAAAAACGAACATTTGAGATTGGCTTCGTATTTTGCAATAAAGAAGCGACATACTTAAATTCACGAGGTATGCCATTTGGAATAGACACTCTATCAATAGGTACTTTACCGCCCTTTATCGACACAATATCAACATCGAACTTAGCCTTTTTAAACACATTATAAGGAGCTGCGAGCTCTTCCAACCACAAACCAGTCGGGTGTCCATTCATATTATGAGCGCTTGTTGAAACTAACAATATCCTTTTCAACATATCCCCTCCTTACTACCTATTTATGTATAAAATGTTCTTATCATTCATATAGCAAGCGGAAAAAACGATAACAACAAGCTGAACTTTTGTATAAAAGTCAACTTGTTGTTATCGTTTGAATTCTTTCGTACGAAGATTTTCACAACCTTATAACTTTTATCTCCAACGCCACGCAATCGTTTTATCCTCCATATGAATAGCAGGTATATCAATCCCTAAATACTGCTGATTATCCTCATCAAAAACAGACCAATTTCCTTCATATAAAAATTCAGGATCTATGCTTTCAAAATCAAATCCACTATCTTCGTCTACCATCTCACGAAAATATTTTTGGAACGGTTTACTATTTTCAGATAGACGAATTGTTCCATACATCCATGGCATGTCTCCAAAAACATCTTTAATTTCACCTATCTCCATATCCTTAAAAAACAACTTCATATTTGCACCTTCTTATTCATAAATGACAAAGATACCTACCCTGAATGCCTCATCATGTTATAAAGTAGTTATTTTTAACGTTTCTTTCTTAAACATATCTTCCTTCTCAAAGTCTGAGATACCTTTTTAAGTTCAAAATATAAACAGAAAAATAGCCGACTCTTCATATAAAAGTCGGCTTTCTTTTTATAGTTCGAGCTCTCCCATGCGAAGAAGCTCAACAACTGCTTGTGAACGTCCTTTAACTCCTAGCTTTTGCATTGCGTTTGAGATGTGGTTGCGTACTGTTTTTTCACTGATAAAAAGTTCACCTGCAATTTCCTTCGTTGTTTTATCTTGAACCAGTAATTCAAATACTTCTCTCTCTCTCTTTGTGAGTAACGGTTTAGATTGATACGCTTTTTCCTTCAACTGGTATAAACCTCCTTGCTTAAGCCAGAGCCGTGTATGTGTAAGTTGGGTGTTTATTTAGTCAAGATATTGTATGAACGAAATGTGCGGGTGGTGAATGAAAATAGGCTTTATTTCACATGTTATTTTAGACTTTTATACAGTGCAGACACTCTTTGTATCCACTCACTTTTCATTACGCCATATTTGTTCTAGTAATATGCTGACAACTGTACCTACGAACAAACCATTTCCGAATATATATTGCATAACAGACGGCAGTGATTGGAGTGCTCCAGACGGTAAAAACATAACACCGCTTCCAAATAATACAGAAACTCCTAAAACCGTTACATTCCTTTCGCTCATTGGCACTTGTTTTATATTATGAAACCCAATTCCAATTAACTGTACGAACGAAGCCATTAAAACCGCAGATGCGACAGCGGGTGGTAACGATGCTAAGTAACGAATAATATTTGGAAACAACGACATTACGACTAGTAACAAACATGCTAGTAAGAACGATCGTATATATTTTTGTTTCGTTAAACGTATAAATCCTGCCGTTGCTGGTAACGGCACGACACCTACAGTTGAAAATACAGAAGAAATGATATGCGAAATCCCTCCAACCCACGTACCACCCTTCAACTGTTTTTGTTCAATAGTCCCCTTTTGAATGGTAGCTTGATTTATTGCTATAATAGCTGCCACTGTATTTGAAACTAAAATACATACCATAACGAAACTGGATACAGCCATACCTGTATTCCACTTTGGAAGTCCCCAAGCAAATACATGTGGAAGTTGCACAAAATGAGTTACTTGAGATGGAATCGTCATTTTTCCTGCAATGAGAAAAAGAATCCACCCACTAATTAATCCTATTAAAACCGCATAACTTTTGACAAAACCTTTTCCGAAGTTAGATAGTATAATAACGAAAAGAAATATGCTAAACGCAATTATCGCTGTAAATCCATCGATTTGAGAAACAGTAGCAGTAATTCCTAGCATTCCTTTTAGAAATACACCGCTTAATTGTAAACATAATAAAAGTAAAAACGTCCCTGTCACAAGCGGCGTGAATAAAAATAAAATACGTCCGATAAAACCAGTGACTCCTAATCCTATTAAAATAACACCGGAAATTATCATTCCTAATTCTAAAATTTGCAACGTACTATGTAATTGATCTTGCCCGGCCGTTGCATAAGCAAGTACGGTAAATACTCCAACCCACGATCCAGCTGGTCCATCCGCAATTGGCAGTCTATGTCCAAGCCACCCTTGTAAAAAAGAAGATATACCAACTACAAAAAACGTACGCTGCATTAAATAAAATATTTCTTCCGTCGTAAGATGAAATAATCCGCCAACGACAATTGGTAGTGCAATTGAATTCGCTAATAAAAATATAAACCATTGCAAAGTTCCCATAATATGATTTTGGTTATGTTGATTGTCCAAATTTTTCATCCTTTCTAGCTTCCCTATAAGAAATATATTGCAAGCATAACAAAGAAGGGTTCTACACTCACAATTAGAACCCTCCTCAAAACATTCACACGATTCTTTTACACAAGATTATTTAATTCCACCTCATTTAAACTTCCAACAACAATATTTCCTTTATGCACAACTAAACGCTTCTCTGTTTGACGCGCTACCGCTTCAGCAGTACATGTTGCATTCGTCAAAACAAAACTCGCTTCATCTCCTACATTCGGCCATGCTCGCTTCCCTTCATTGTTTAACGTTTCTTTTCCACCCGTAATAAAGCGAAGGGCTTTTCCTAAAGACCTTTCGTCACTCCACCCAAAACGCTCTGCTAATCGATTTGCCTTTTGCAGCATATCACCTGTGCCAAACGGTGACCAATGATCAGTAATACTATCATTTCCTAATGAAACTTTCACACCTTTTTTATCTAATAACGGAATTGGGATTACTTGTTTCCCAATTGGCACCGTTGAAGTAATATCAATATTTAAAGCAGCTAGTCTTTCCGCCACTTCTTCAACTTCTTTATCCGTAACACCACCAAGTCCAAGTGCATGACTAATTGTTACGCGACCTTGCCATCCCGCTTCTTCTGTTAAACTTGCCAATCGCTTCATCGTAAACGTCCCAAGATTATTCGCATCATGCAGATGAATATCAACATCTGCATTAAATTCTACTGCGATATCCATAATGGTATGTAATGATTTTTCAATATCATTATCCACTGTAGCTGGATCCACTCCACCGACTAGATGCGCACCCATACGCATCGCATCTTTCACAAGTTGCACAGAATTGCTGCGCAATAATCCGTGTTGCGGAAAAGCAACAATTCTACCAGAAACCTGATTTTTATATGTTTCCAACGCCGCTAACGTCGCCTCCAAATTACCAAGTCCAATAATCGGATCAACATTACAATGCGTTCTAATATTCGTTGCACCATTTCGAAGCAATAACGCTAACATATTTTCCGCCCTATCTTGAGCAGTTGCTAATTGCTTCGGCAGAATTTTTTCTTCTTCATGAAAACGCGTAAAAATATTCTCTGCTGGCATACAAGCTTTCCAAGGACCACTATAATACGTCTTATCAATATGAATATGCATCTCTTCAAAAGCTGGCAAAATTAATAAACGCTTAGCATCAAGAATTAATACTCCTTCCTCTTGAACAGCCCCTGCTATCATTTTTTTAATTCGTCCATCTTCAATGAGTAAACTACATAACTCTGTTTCTGTTTCGGAAATTCTCCCCTCTTCATATGTATACCCTGATTCAAGCATTACGTTAGTCAGCCAATATACTGTCATCTCTATTTCCCCCACCCTTTATTAAAAGTTACCTCTTACTATAATTTTAATATCAACTGAAAATTAAGACAATTAATACGACTGTTCCCTAAAAAAAATGTCATACAACCTCATAGTCTTCTCATAAATTTCCATATAGAATAGAAGTATATAGCTTGGTATAAAGTGAAACTTTGATCAGTGGGGGGGTTTGTTCATCCCCCCACTGATCATTAGTTAAACCAATCGGGCTTTTACGGGCAGTTAATCCCCACCTAACTTCTTTGCTTTCGCTGAATTTTTAGGTGGAGGTCTTACTGCCCGTTAAAGCGGGATAAAAAGGAGTGGATTGGAAGATGTCAAAAAGATTATGTAAATCCGAAACTGATAAAATGCTATTTGGTATATGCGGTGGTTTAGGGGAATATTTTGATATTAGCTCTACTCTCATTCGCATACTTTGGGTCATTGCTATTTTATGTTTTGGGACGGGGTTTTTAGTTTATTTTATTTGTTTATTACTTATGCCACGCTCTTACTAATAACATTCTTTCATCTATTTGAGCATAGCGTATAAAAAATCCCCTATAGATTTTTCTATAGGGGATTTTTTCATGAAGAATATTTCATCGTTAAATGTAATACTGCTACTTCATCTTCTTCATTTCTATAACTATGTTTTTTATTCGCTTCAAATTGAATAGAGTCAAACTCATTTAATTCGTATACATCGCTTTCTACTTGAATCGATACTTTCCCTTTCATTACTGTTACAAGCTCAATAGCACCTTCATGATGAGCTTCTGGTTCATATATACTATTCGATCTTAAACAAGCACGATGCATTTCCATCCCCGTTTCTTTCGTATAGCGGAACATCGTTTCTAAATGCCATGCTTGTCCTACATCTACTGCAAATCCTTCACCGCAGCGCGCCACAGCTACAGGTTCTCCAACAACCATCAATCGCGATAAAGGAATCGATAACCCTTTCGTTATTTTCCAAATGACAGCTAACGTCGGATTCGTTTCGCCTCTTTCAATCTTTCCTAATGTTAATTTACTAACCCCAGTTTTTTGGGCTAATTCTTCTAAACTTAATTTTTGTTCATTTCGAATTTGTCTTAACAGCTGACCTACTTGCTGAATGACTTCTTTCGTTTGCATATCTTCATGTTCTTTCATCTATAAAACCACCTTAAAGTATAAAATAGTTTACTTTTATTATTTTTAAGTATATTATACTATACGTAATCATCAAATTCCGAAAGGAGTGCTATGCTTCATGCGCGCAATTTTATTAGGCCTTTTATCATCAGCCTTTTTTTCCGCAACCTTTATTATTAATCGAGCGATGAATGTATCTGGAACGAGCTGGGCCTGGACAGCTTCCTTCCGTTTTTTATTTGCTCTCCCTATTTTATTCCTTATCGTTTTATTTCGCAAAAACTTAAAGGGTTTATGGGAAGAATTAAAGAAACATCCATTAGCGTGGATCGGATGGGGGTCCGTTGCTGGTATTGGTTTCTATTCTTTATTAAGTTTCGCAGCTGTCTTTTCTCCAGCTTGGCTCGTTGCTGGAACTTGGCAAGTTACTATATTAGCAGGGCTACTTTTATCACCGTTATTCTTCGTTAAAATAGAAACGAAATTAGGCACAAAACTTGTACGCGGAAAAATTCCACTTCGTAGTTTATATGTCGCATTATTTATTTTACTTGGTGTAATTTGTATGCAAGCGACTGCAGCAGGTCATATTACAATGACTCAGTTCATTTCAGGTTTTTTACCTGTCGTAGTAGCAGCCTTCTTATATCCATTCGGCAACCGAAAAATGATGGAGCTTGTTGGCGGACGTCTTGATACGTTCCAACGTGTATTAGGAATGGCAATAGGAAGTCTACCTATAACAATTTTACTTGGTATATATGGATTTTCTACTACCGGTATTCCAACATCCAGCCAAATGTTGCAAGGATTTTTGTTAGCCTTATGTTCTGGCGTGATTGCGACGATGACATTTTTCTTTGCTACTGACTTAGCCAAAGATAACCTCTCTCTACTTGGAGCTGTTGAAGCAACGCAAGCTGGAACGATGGTCTTTACCGTGCTTGGCGAAATTGTTTTCTTGAATGGTTCATTTCCTGGTGGTCTTTCCCTACTTGGAATGATTATTATTATGTTAGGAATGGTTGCAAATAGCGTTTTAAACCGTTCTGCCCCAGTCGTTAAGCAGAAAAAAACTGCATAAAAAAGAGTATAGTTCTCTAACAAAGAACTATACTCTTTTTTTATTGTCCCCCTATTTCGCCTTATCAGAATAGTATTTCATTAGCTGTTTATACTAAAACCTATGTTATAATACGTTTCATGCGCAATATTAGGAGGTAAATTATGTTAAAAAAAGCAATCGCTGAATTTATTGGTACATTTGTACTTGTATTATTCGGAACTGGAGTAGCTGTCATTGGCGGCGGAATTGAAGGAATTGGAACATTAGGAATCGCTATGGCTTTCGGTCTATCTATTGTGGCTATGGCATATAGCATCGGAACAATTTCTGGATGTCACATTAACCCAGCAGTATCAGTAGCTATGTTCATCAACAAAAGAATGAACGCTATGGAACTTTGTTATTATGTATTAGCTCAAATTTTAGGTGGTTTATTAGGAACTGCAACGTTAGTAACGATTTTACGCTCTGCTAAAACACCTTTAGATAATTTAGGTCAAAATGGTTTTGGAACTCTTGGTTTATCTGGAGCATTTCTAGTTGAATTTATTTTAACTTTCGTATTCATTTTAGTTATCGTTGCTGTAACAGGTAAAAAAGGAAGTTCTTCTCTAGCAGGATTAGTAATTGGTTTCACATTAGTTTTAGTTCACTTATTAGGAATTCCGTTAACTGGAACTTCTGTTAACCCAGCTCGTAGTATCGCACCAGCTCTATTCGCTGGCGGAGAAGCACTTTCTCAACTATGGGTATTCATCGTAGCACCAATTCTTGGTGGTATCGTAGCAGCTATTGTTGGTAAATTCATTTTAAATACTGAAAAATAGAATTTTCAATATTTCTGAATAAAAAAAGGCGAGCCCTCATTATGAGGTTGCTCGCTTTTTTACTCTTTCATTTTAGACTTTAAGTTTGTAACTAATTGATCTACCGTTACATTTGCAAGTACGTTTTCCATCGCTTCTTGCGCTTGCATTAAAATAATTTCTAATACTGATTGAATATTAGCTCCTACTGGACATTCAATGTTGGGATTTTCATGGAAGGAAAATAGTTGTCCTTCTTCTACAACTTCCACTGCTTTATATACATCAAGTAATGTAATTTCTTCTAAATCACGAGCAAGTGTCGTACCACCTTTACCAGCTTGTACATCAACAAGTCCTGCTCTCTTCAACATTCCTGTAATGCGACGAATCACAACTGGATTTGTATTCACACTACCAGCAATCCATTCAGAGGTACAGCGAGAGTTTCGATCTATCGCAAGTAACGTTAACATATGAACACCTACTGTAAAACGACTACTAATCCCCATCTGCACACCCTCCTTTGTATTCATTCTATTAAAAGACGACTCTTATTATTATATACTATTTTTAATTTATACATAAAGAAAAAGCATGATTCCAATAGGAAATCATACTTTTCTCTCATTATTGACGCTTTATAAACTTCGCTAAATCTTTAAATTTCACTTTGTCTGAGTAATTCATTACGCCATTTACGTAAATGCGACTTGTAACAGCACTTAAAATACCGATTGTCGCTAAAAGCCCCGCCAATGTTATCATAATTTCTAACATACCAGTTTCACCAGCTACAAAGCGTGAGAATGTAACCATCGGGGTAAAGAACGGAACATAAGAGCTTATAACAACGATAGTACTATTTGGGTCACCTAACGATTTAAGACTTATAAAGAATGCTGCAATTATTAAAATTGAAATCGGTAGCATTACACCTTGCAAATCCTCCGTCTTAGAAACAACCGCACCAGCAGCTGCATACATCATCGCATACAGGAAATATCCTGTAACAAAATAAATTAGGAACATACCGATTATTTTTGCATCTAACTTTGTAACATCAATTACGCCAAATAAGGAACCATTTTCTAAATCTACCCACCCTAGTAAATAAGGAACTAAATAACCACATGCCAATATGACAAGTTGTAATAACGCCGTTGAAACAACCGCTAAAATTTTTGCATACATCATCGTAAGAGGTTTTACTTTCGGAATCATAACTTCCATAACGCGAGAAGCTTTTTCAGAAGCAATATTCATCGCAATTGTGCTTCCGAACGCAACAATAAACATATATAAAGCGAATATGAAGAAATATGCAATTCCGGCAGAGGCAGAACGATCTTTTATTGCTTCTTGTTTCACAGAAATTTCGGTTTGCAATTGTTGTGCAATTTCTGGTGAAACATTATGTTTAGCAACTGTTACCGCCATATATTTTCCCTTTAAATAACTAGCTATAATTGTAGAATTTGTTTCACTAGCGAACCCATTAAACATATACGTGACTTCTGGAACTCCATTCTTTTCAGTTACACGAAACAAACCGTCTAACTCGCCTTCTTCTACTTGTTTATGCAGTTTATTGAAATCTTCTTTTGAACCAATTGTTAATTTAGCTGATGGTAATAACTTAGTTAACTCTTCTTTTTGTATTTTATATGTAGAACTCTCTGTCACAACTGCAATTTTATCTTTATCCTTATTTTTATCATTACTTGAAGTAAAATGATTGAACGCAAAAATCCCAAAAACAATTAAAAATAAAATCGCGCTCATGATTAATGATTTTTTAGATAAAAATGCTTCCCTGAAATAAAATGAAAATACGTGAGAAAATTTACGCATCGTTATTTCGCCCTCTCTACAAAGATTTCGTTTAACGTCGGCTCTAACATTTTAAATTGTCGTAAGGTAACACCTTGTTCTTGCAATTGTTGTAAAATCTTTAGAGCTTCTGCATCATCTTGTACTTGCACATAAAGAAGGCCTTGTTGTTTTTCATAGGATACATGAATAGCTTCTAATCCCTTCGCATTCTCTTCTGTATCTTCAATCGTCAAATTACGGAAACCATACTCTTTTTTAATATCACTTAACTGGCCTTTTACGACTGCTTCGCCTTCTTTCAAAATACATACATGTTGGCAAAAAGCCTCTACTTGTTCCATACGATGACTAGATAAAATAATGGTCTTTCCGCTCTGTACTTGTTCTTCAATAATGCTAGCTAACATCCCAGCATTAACTGGATCTAGTCCGCTAAATGGTTCATCTAAAATGAGAAGTTCAGGATTATGAAGAAGGGCAGCAATTAATTGGATTTTTTGCTGGTTCCCTTTTGAAAGCTCTCCTGCCGTTTTAAATTTATATTCCGGTATCGCTAATCGCTCTAACCAGTGATCAATAGCCAGATCTACTTCTTTTTTCGACATTCCTTCTAATCTACCAAAATATCGCAACTGGTCTATTACTCTACTTTTTGTATATAAACCTCTTTCTTCTGGTAAATACCCAATCGTTACCCCACTAGTCCCAAATGATTTTCCATCCCATGTAATAGAGCCTTCATTAGGCGTTAATAATCCGAGAAGCATTTTGATTGTCGTTGTTTTCCCTGCACCATTTCGTCCAAGTAATCCTAGCACTTCACCTTTTGGTAACGAAATTTGCAAGCCATTAACTGCTTTTGATTCCCCAAATTGCTTCGTTAAGTTTTGAATTTGTAAACTCAAAGTATAAAGCCTCCCCTTTAATATCATTCATACTCTCTTTCAAAGACTATGTTTATTCAGGATAAACTATAGCACTACACTTCATCCTCTTAGTATGTAACATCTCCTTAATCCATCATTTGTTCTATTTAGTTAAAATTGTAAATAACATCATGTTATTTGTCAATTATAATTGTCATTTCGACAATTATAATTGACAAAATGATTTCCAACATTTTTCTCATCTTTCTAATATAGGACATACTACTATATATACAAAAGACAATATGCAAATGTTCATAAAAAATTTTTATATTTTAATATATAATATAAGATGATTTTCTAACATCAAGGAGGATACATATGAAGATGAAGAGGGGTATTACCACTTTATTATCTGTAGCGGTTCTATCTACATCGCTTGTAGCATGTTCAGGAACACCAGAGAAAACAGTGGCAAAAGAAGAAAAAGTAAAATTAACAGAACAGCAATTAATGGCTGATTTATGGTATCAAACAGCCGGTGAAACGAAAGCACTTTACTACCAAGGATACAATATCGGTCAATTGAAGCTTGATGCAGCTCTTGCAAAAGGGACAGAGAAAAAGCCTGCTATCGTACTTGATTTAGATGAAACGGTTTTAGACAACAGTCCTCATCAAGCAATGAGCGTAAAAACAGGAAAAGGCTATCCGTATAAATGGGATGACTGGATTAATAAGGCTGAAGCTGAAGCCCTTCCAGGCGCAATTGATTTCTTAAAATATACAGAATCTAAAGGTGTAGATATTTACTACATCTCAAATCGTAAAACGGACCAACTAGATGCAACAATTAAAAATCTTGAGCGTGTAGGTGCTCCTCAAGCAACGAAAGAACATATATTACTACAAGATCCGAAAGAAAAAGGAAAAGAAAAACGACGTGAACTCGTTTCACAAACACATGATATCGTCTTATTCTTCGGTGATAACTTATCTGATTTCACTGGTTTTGATGGAAAGTCTGTAAAAGACCGCAATCAAGCAGTATCAGATTCGAAAGCACAATTTGGTGAGAAATTTATTATTTTCCCGAATCCAATGTATGGTGATTGGGAAGGCGCTTTATATGATTATGATTTCAAAAAATCAGATGCAGAAAAAGATAAAATCCGTCGCGACAACTTAAAATCATTTGATGCAAAATAAAGAGGATGGCATTCGCCATCCTCTTTATTTTCCCTTCTCTGTTAAAGGCAAGATAAACACTTCCACACGCCTATTCTTTGCCTTTCCTTCTTGTGTATCGTTTGGAGCAATTGAACGGTATTCTCCGTAACCAATCGCACTAAATTTTTCTGGTTGTAATTCTTTATTTTGGAGTAATACTTGCATAAAATTAACTGCACGCTGCGTACTTAATTCCCAGTTCGATGCAAACTGCGCATTGGCAATAGGGACATTATCCGTATGACCAGATACTGTAATCTCACGAGGTGACGCTGAAACAAGTAAGCTAGACATCTCTTTTGCAATCCCTAGTGATTCTAACTTCACATCTGCTTTCCCCGAATCAAACAGCACATTCTCTAATATTGTCACCATTAATCCCTTTTCAGTTAATTTAGTTTGAAAAGAAGAGGATAATTGTTTCTCATTAATATATTGATCAATCTTTTTTTGTAATGCTTTCAATTCATCCATTTCTTTTTTTTCTTTTTCTCTAGCTTCTTCTTGTTTTTTTGCTTGTTCTGCCTCAAGGCTACTTGCTGATAATTCCTTTTCATCATTTGGCTTCTGATCACTTAAAAACTCTTTATTTCCTGTTCCACCTGCTAATTCGCTTCGAAATGCTACTGCCATCTGTTTGAACTTCGCAGCATCTATACTACTCATCGCAAATAAAACGATGAACAATGCAAATAACAACGTTAACATATCAGAATAAGGGATTAACCAAGTTTCATCGATATGTTCTTCGTGTTTTTTCTTTTTGCCTCTTCTATTTTTTTTACTCCGCATTTTTTTCTGCTCCTTTTTCTAGCTTTTTACGCTCAGTTGCAGAAAGTGCACCTAAAATGCGGTTCTTCATAATAAACGGATATGTACCCTCTTGTAACATTAATAAACAATCAATAATTAAACGTTTTTTCTCTAATTCAGCTGCAGATTTTTGCTTTAGTTTATTTGCAAATGGATGCCATAGTACATAGCCTGAAAAAATACCAAAAATCGTTGCAATAAAAGCACCCGAAATAGCGTGACCTAACTTTTCAATATCAGTTAAATTGCCAAGTGCAGCTACAAGACCAATAACAGCACCTAAAACCCCTAATGTCGGTGCATATGTACCAGCTTGAGAAAAAATTGCCGCTCCTTTTGCATGCCTTTCTTCAATCGCTTCTAATTCAGCTTCTAAAATTTGCTCTAAATCTTCTGCGGATACGCCATCAATCACAAATTTCATACCACGCAAAAGAAATTCATCTTGAATTTTGTCTAATTGTTGCTCTAAAGACAAAATACCGTATTTTCTACTTTCTGATGTCCAATGAACAAATAATTCTAGCAACTGTTCATAACTTAAATCCTTTTTATTTGAACCAAAAAGAACTTTAAATAATTTTGGAACCCTTTTTAGTTGATTCATCGGAAATGCGATACATACTGCAGCAAATGTACCGATAAAAATAATTAATGCTGCGGCAGGATTCAATAAGGAATTTACGTCAGCGCCCTTGACGACCATCCCTACTACCACTGCTACAAATCCTAAAATAAGTCCAATAATTGTTGCAAAATCCATTCCCATTCACTCCTAGTCTATACAAGAAGTTCTTTATTCTCGATAATCGCTACATCTTCTTATGTATATATATTACATAAAAAATTCATTTCATGAAAGATAAGAAATGAATTAAATAAAAAAATACTACAATTTCACACATTTTCTGACATTTTCTTTGCATTTCTATTACGTTACGACTCTTATATTTCTTTTTCAACAAACTAGACTTATAATAAAAACAATACATATTTTATTAAGAAAGGACTGTGATTACAAGGCATCATGAAAAAGATAATCATTATTTCTGCCACTACTATTGTAATCGGTATCACTTCTTTCGCTTACTTTGGTTCTAAATCACCACTACAAAATGGGGCAAAAGCTGTCGAAAGTCAACAGCATAGTAATCACCAAAAAGAAGAGATTCCTGCTTTTCCGAAAGCTGATCATAATGCAAAGAAGCTAGACAATGATTTTTCCGTTGTAACAAATCCAGAGTCTAATCTTGTCTTAGTGAATAAACATCGAAAACTACCAGACGGATACATACCTGAAGATTTAACAAGACCAAACGTACCATTTACTAGTCCAAAAGATAAAGAAAAAACGCTACTGCGCAAAGATGCTGCAGATGCGCTTGAAAATATGTTTGTAGCGGCAAAGAAAGAAGGACTTGAACTTACAGCTGTATCTGGTTATCGTTCATACAAACGCCAAAAATCATTACATGATACATACGTTAGACGTCAAGGAAAAGCTGAAGCTGATTCAGTAAGTGCCATTCCTGGTACGAGTGAACATCAAACTGGTTTAGCAATGGATATTAGTTCAAAATCTGCTAAATTCCAATTAGAGCCTATTTTTGGAGAGACAGCCGAAGGAAAATGGGTTGCAAAACACGCCCATGAATTTGGCTTTGTCATTCGTTATTTAGAAGATAAAACAGAAACAACAGAATATTCATATGAACCGTGGCATTTGCGCTACGTTGGAAACCCGTATGCTACATACATATATAAACATCATTTAACATTAGAAGAAGCGATGGAAGACAAAAAATAAGAGAGCAAATTGCTCTCTTATTTTTCTTTCATTCTATCATTGTAGTAATTTTTTCTTCCATTCTTCAGGCCACGGTTCGCCTCTTCCCGTTTTTTTCGATGCTTGAACCATCATTCCACGACCAACTAAACAAACTTCTCCTGCCGTATTCTTCACCATGTAATGCAAATCTAAAGAAGAATTCCCAACCGATCCCGCTTTTACATACACCTTCAACTGTTCATCAAAATATATTTGCTTAATAAAATTACATTGTAAATCTGCAACAACGATCATCGTTTCTGAAGATTCATGCGTCCATTCTTGCATAAACCCAAGTTCTTTAAACAATGCGATACGTGCTTCTTCAAAATAGGTAAAGGCAACGACATTATTTACATGCCCAAACATATCTACTTCACCAAAACGAACTTTTACAGGATTGTAAAATGAAAAACCACTTTCCCATCGCTCAAAGTCTTCAATATAAGAAATCCTCTTCATTGTTTCCTCTCCTTTTCGCCTTCAAAATAAACAGAATAAACAGAAAAATAAAGTTATAAATATTGCCTCTTCAACATGAAGAGGCAATATTTATTAATAGTTATTGTCGCTACCAAAGAAATCTTTAAACGATTGAATTGTTGTATCACGGTTTAATGCCGCAATTGAAGTTGTTAATGGAATACCCTTTGGACATGATTGCACACAGTTTTGAGAGTTACCACAGTTTGCAAGTCCTCCATCTCCCATAATTGCACGTAAGCGATCTGCTTTATGCATTTCACCCGTCGGATGTGAGTTGAATAAACGAGCTTGTGATAACGGTGCTGGTCCAATAAAGTCAGATTTACTATTTACGTTTGGACATGATTCTAAGCAAACACCACATGTCATACATTTTGAAAGCTCATAAGCCCATTGACGTTTCTTCTCAGGCATTCTTGGTCCTGGTCCTAAGTCATACGTACCATCAATTGGAATCCAAGCTTTAACGCGTTTTAGAGCGTTAAACATGCGACTACGGTCAACTTGTAAGTCACGTACAACTGGGAATGTCTTCATTGGTTTTAAGCGAATTGGTTGTTCTAACTGATCAATAAGAGCTGTACATGATTGACGTGGTTTTCCGTTAATCACCATCGAACATGCGCCACATACTTCCTCTAAACAGTTCATATCCCATGCAATCGGAGTCGTTTGGTTTCCTTTTGAATCAACAGGATTACGACGAATTTCCATCAGTGCCGAAATAATGTTCATATTTGGACGATATGGAATTTCAAACTCTTGGTCAAACTCTTGTGCATCTGGTCCATCTTGTCTCGTAATGATGAGGCGGATTGTTTTCTCAGACATGTTGCTTATCCCCCTTCTCTTCACCCTTAGCAGCTACATCATGTTTTGAAGAATAGTCACGTTTACGTGGTTTAATTAATGAAACATCCACTTCTTCGTAATGGAATGCTGGTGCATTTCCTTCTCCTTCAAATTTCGCCATCGTAGTTTTTAAGAAGTTTGCATCATCACGATTTGGGAATTCAGGTTTGTAATGCGCCCCGCGGCTCTCATTACGGTTATATGCGCCAATTGTAATAACACGTGCTAACTCAAACATATTTGCAAGTTGGCGTGTAAATGAAGCACCTTGGTTACTCCATCTCGCTGTATCGTTAATGTTAATGCGTTTGTAACGCGCCATTAACTCTTCAATTTTCGCATCAGTTTCTAGTAGCTTTTTATTTTCACGAACTACTGTAACGTTATCTGTCATCCATTCTCCAAGCTCTTTATGAAGAACATATGCATTTTCGTTACCATCAAGCGTTAAAATATTGTTAAATTTCTCTGTTTCGATTAATTCATTTTGCTCATATACAGTAGATGAAACAGCATCAGACGATTTAGAAAGACCTTTCATATACTCAATCGCGTTCGGTCCTGCTACCATACCACCGTAAATTGCTGATAATAGTGAGTTCGCACCAAGGCGGTTTCCACCGTGCATAGAATAATCACACTCACCTGCTGCAAATAAACCTGGAATACTTGTCATCTGCTTATAATCAACCCATAGTCCGCCCATTGAATAGTGAACTGCTGGGAAGATTTTCATTGGTAGTTTACGAGGATCATCACCTGTAAACTTCTCATAGATTTCAATAATTCCACCAAGTTTAATATCTAGTTCTTTCGGATCTTTATGAGAAAGATCTAAGTACACCATGTTTTCACCGTTAATACCTAGTTTTTGCTCTACGCAAACGTCAAAGATTTCACGCGTTGCAATATCACGAGGTACAAGGTTTCCGTAAGCCGGATATTTTTCTTCTAGGAAGTACCATGGTTTACCATCTTTATATGTCCAAACACGGCCACCTTCACCACGTGCCGATTCACTCATAAGACGTAATTTATCGTCTCCAGGAATTGCCGTTGGATGAATTTGAATGAACTCGCCGTTTGCATAATATGCGCCTTGTTGATATACAGCAGAAGCTGCTGTACCTGTATTAATAATAGAGTTAGTTGATTTTCCAAAGATGATACCAGGGCCCCCTGTTGCCATAATCACGGCATCAGCTTGGAAACTTTTAATCTCCATTGTTTGTAAGTCTTGTGCAACGATTCCTCGGCACACACCTTCGTCATCAACAACAGCTCGTAAGAAATCCCAACCTTCATATTTCGTTACAAGTCCTGCTACTTCGTGACGACGTACTTGCTCATCTAATGCGTATAGTAATTGCTGTCCAGTTGTTGCACCAGCAAATGCTGTACGGTGATGTTGTGTTCCACCAAAACGACGAAAATCAAGAAGTCCTTCTTCCGTACGGTTGAACATAACACCCATACGATCCATTAAATGAATAATACCAGGTGCTGCTTCACACATTGCTTTAACTGGTGGTTGGTTCGCTAAGAAGTCCCCACCATAAATTGTATCGTCAAAGTGGATCCATGGAGAATCCCCTTCACCTTTCGTATTTACGGCACCGTTAATTCCACCTTGGGCACATACAGAATGCGAACGTTTTACTGGTACTAAAGAAAACAGTTCAACATTTACTCCTGCTTCCGCCGCTTTAATCGTTGCCATTAAGCCAGCCAAGCCACCGCCGACTACTATAAGTTTCCCTTTCATGCTCTCCCACTCCTTACTGGTTTGCTAGCTGTGGATCGATGAACGCTAATAATGCACTCACACCTACATAAGATAGACCTAAGAATATAGCTAATGTTACATAAGTAGAGATTCTTTGTGAACGTGGAGATACTGTAATTCCCCAGCTGATGCAGAATGTCCATAGTCCATTTGCAAAGTGGAAAATTGTTGAAACAACACCGACCAAGTAAAATGCAAACATAGCTGGATTGTTTAAAATATCTGCCATCATATCATAGTTTACCTCTTTACCTAGCATTGCTTGAATACGAGTTTCCCAGACGTGCCAAGAAATGAAAATCAGTGTAACGATACCTGAAATTCTTTGGAAGACGAACATCCAGTTACGGAAATAACCGTAAGAAACCGCATTGTTCTTAGCTGTAAATGCAATATATAAGCCATATATAGCATGGTACAGTATCGGTAAAAAGATGATGAAAATCTCTAGCGCGTACCGGAATGGAAGGAGCTCCATAAAGCCTGCAGCTTTGTTAAAAGCCTCTGCTCCTCGTGTTGCAAAGTTGTTTACAATTAAATGTTGCGTCAAAAAGACACCAACCGGGATGACCCCCATTAATGAGTGCCACTTACGAAACGTATACTCGCGGCCTTTCATGTCCCCATTACCCCCCTTGAATGTTTGACTGCTGTTTTCAGATTAGTTTACAACAATAATGTTTTTTCACTATTGGCATAAGAAAAACTGAAAAAATTATTCGAAATATTTCAGCATAATTTGATACCAAGTTCATTTTACTCCTATTTTTGTCGAAGCGTCAAGAAAACGTATACATAATTTGCATATAATTTGCCAATTCTTTTTTTCTTCTTATATATTCAGATTTCCCCAAAGAAAAATCTGTTTTTATAAATGAGAAATGTTATATAATAATCCCTATAGAAAGAGGGGAATATTGTGAGTAAAAATACAATCGATACAACATCTTTAGAAGATGTTTCATTGAACGCCTTCGCTTATGAATTGCTACGTGAAGAATTACTACCTGATTTAATCGGTAACGATTTAGATGGTATTTTATACTGGTCTGGTAGAAACCTTGCAAGAAAATATCCACTAGAAACAATTGAAGAAGTCATTCAGTTCTTTGAAAAAGCTGGCTGGGGCACTTTAAGTATTATTGAACATAAGCGTCGTGAAATGCAGTTCCAACTTAAAGGCACACTCATCGCTGAACGTCAAAAACAAAACAGACATTCTTCTTATCAATTAGAAGCTGGATTCATCGCTGAACAAATTCAAAAGCAACGAAACGTCGTTGCAGAGTCCTATGAAGAAAAGAAAAAACGTTCAGACTCTATTACATTTCTTGTGAAATGGGATATAAAAGATCTCATTGAAGTGTAGCATTACCTACAGTCAACTAGACATATAAGTTTAGTTGACTTTTTTGTATTTTCATTCAGTTAGGTTTATTTTAAATCTTCAGAAATTATACCAGAAAATAGAAGACGTTGTAAACTACAACGTCTTCTTATCTGTTAAATAAGTATAAATCGTCTCTGCGACATTTTTCGGCATACCCGCTTCGACAAATTCAGCTAAAGAAGCTTCTTTCATCTTCTTTAATGAACCAAAATGTTTCAACAATATCTTTTTTCGTTTATCTCCAATTCCAGGAATATCATCCAGTGCTGATTGAATGACAGATTTCCCGTGTAATTGACGATGGAATGTAATCGCAAATCGATGCACTTCATCTTGAATGCGCTGCAATAAATAAAATTCTTGGCTATTTCGCTCAAGCATCACAGGTTCAGGTGGATCTCCAATAATTAAATGGGAGGTTTTATGTTTGTCATCTTTTACAAGCCCTGCCATCGGAATATATAAACCGAGTTCGTTTTCTAGAACATCACTTACAGCTGCCAGATGCCCTTTTCCACCATCAATAATGATTAAATCTGGTAAAGGCAAACTCTCTTTCAGTGCCCTTGTATAACGGCGTCTCACAACTTCTCTCATAGACTCATAATCATCTGGTCCTTGAACCGTTTTAATTTTATATTTCCTATATTCTTTCTTAGCTGGTTTCCCATCGATAAAAGCAATCATTGCAGAAACAGGATTTGTCCCTTGAATATTTGAGTTATCAAACGCCTCAATACGATAAGGTGTTTCAATCCCGAGCTGCTTCCCTAAATGATCTACCGCCTTAATCGTTCGCTCTTCATCACGTTCAATTAAGTAGAATTTCTCTTCAAGAGCAATCTTCGCATTTTTATTTGCTAATTCTACAAGATCTTTTTTCTTACCACGTTTCGGCTGTGTCGCTTCAACTTCTAAAAAGCGCTCTACTAACTCTGAGTCTATACTTCCTGGAACGACAATTTCCTTCGGCTTAAAATGACTGCTGTTCTCATAAAATTGACCGATAAACGTTAAAAATCCCTCTTCTGGTTCATCGTAGATTGGAAACATAGAAACATCACGTTCAATTAGCTTTCCTTTTCGAACGAAGAAAACTTGAACACACATCCATCCTTTATCAACTGCATACCCAAACACATCACGATCCACTAAGTCACTCATAATCATCTTTTGTTTTTCCATAATCGCATCGATATGAGCAATTTGATCCCGCAACTCTTTTGCACGTTCAAATTCTAGTTTCTCTGAAGCTTCATACATCTTTGTTTCTAATTCTGAACGAACTTCTTTATGCCCACCATTTAGAAACTTAATAATTTCATCTACAATTTCTTTGTTTTGTTCTTCCGTCACTTCTTTCACACAAGGCGCTAAACATTGACCCATATGATAATATAAACAAACTTTATCTGGCATATTTGAGCACTTACGAAGCGGATACATACGATCTAGCAGCTTTTTCGTTTCATGAGCTGATTGTGCATTCGGATAAGGACCAAAATACTTTCCCTTATCCTTTTTTACATTTCGCGTAATAAGTAATCGCGGCTGTTTCTCAGCTGTAATTTTAATAAAAGGATATGTTTTATCATCTTTTAATTGAATATTATATTTTGGATCATGTTTTTTTATTAAGTTTAACTCTAAAATGAGAGCCTCTAGATTTGAGGAGGTTACAATATATTCAAAATCTACAATTTCTCCTACAAGCCGCAGTGTTTTTCCATCATGCGAACCAGTAAAGTACGAGCGCACACGATTTTTAAGCACTTTTGCCTTTCCGACATATATAACCGTTCCTTGCTTATCTTTCATTAAATAACAACCAGGTTGATCTGGTAAAATAGCCAATTTTTCTTTTAAATGTTCGTGCACTCGTTACCCTCCATTTCTACATGCTTAGCATCTTTATTTTCACATGAAAACATACTATGCCAAAACACCCAACATACGTTCTTTTATTGTAACGGAAAGGTGTAAAAAAGGAAAATAAAAAAGGCTACCAAATGGTAGCCCTTTATTTTAGAAGTGTTTAGAAACTAATTCTACTAACGCTTCTTTCGGTTTGTAACCTAACGCTTGATCAACTACTTTACCGTCTTTTAATACGAAAAGAGCTGGAATGCTCATTACTTCGAATTGACGAGCAGTTTCTTGGTTTTCATCCACGTCTACTTTTACTACTTTTACTTTTCCGCCTAATTCTGCATCAATTTCCTCTAATACAGGAGCGATCATTTTACAAGGTCCACACCAAGGTGCCCAGAAATCTAATAATACAACACCTTCGCTAGTTTCAGCTGCGAAGCTTTGGTCATTTGCATTTACAATTGCCATTTTATTTCCTCCTTCAAGTATATTCTACCAAGAGTATATCATTAACTTATATACGTGGCGAATAATATGTATCGTTATGTATTGTAACAAAAAAGTGTTCCTTTATACTATATAAAAATACGGATTAAATACTAAAAAGATGAGAGACAGGGGATCTCTCACCTTTTCTATATATAGGGGTACTTCACTTGGAACTCAAGGGTACTCAAATCATGAATGTACTTTTAACTTTTTAAACTCTTCTGTTAAAAGAGGTAAGACTTCAAATAGATCGCCAACAATACCATAGTCAGCTACTTTGAAGATACTTGCTTCTGGGTCTTTATTAATCGCAACGATTATTTTTGAGTTAGACATACCAGCTAAATGCTGAATCGCACCAGAAATACCGCATGCAATGTATAAGTCTGGCGTAACAACTTTACCAGTTTGACCAATTTGTAATGAGTAATCGCAATACTCAGCGTCACAAGCACCACGAGATGCTCCAACAGCGCCGCCTAATACGTCAGCTAACTCTTTTAATGGCTTGAATCCTTCTTCACTCTTCACACCGCGTCCACCAGCGATAATAACTTTCGCTTCAGAAAGGTCAACACCTTCTGCCGTCTTACGGACGACATCTTGAATAATTGTACGTAAATCTTTCACATCTACTGTAATAGAAGACACGTCACCACTGCGAGACTCATCTTTTTCAAGCGTCGCAATGTTATTTGGACGCACTGTCGCAAATAAGATACCGTCTGTTACAATCTTCTTCTCAAACGCTTTACCAGAGTAAATTGGACGAGTAAAGATAACATTTCCACCTTCAACATCTAAAGCAGTTACGTCAGAAACTAGACCAGCTTCAAGCTTCGCTGCTAATTTTGGTGATAAATCTTTACCCAATGCTGTATGTCCAAATACAATACCTTCTGGCTTTTCTTCAGCATATACAGCTGAAAATGCTTGTGCATAACCATCAGATGTATATGATTTTAATTTATCATTTTCAACTGTCACAACGCGATCTGCACCGTAATGAATCAATTCATTTGCAAAAGAGGCAACGCTGTCTCCAACTAGAAGACCTACTACTTCACCGCCTTCTGCAATTGTTTTTGCTGCTGCTACCGCTTCAAACGAAACGTTACGTAGCGATCCATCACGAACCTCACCCATTACTAATACTTTACGAGCCATAGATTTTCCCTCCTGCATATATAATTTCGTATTTTATTAGATTACTTTCGCTTCTGTATGGAGCAACGATACAAGTTCTTTTACTTGATCTTGCAGCTCGCCTTGTAACACTTTTCCTGCATCTTTCTTAGGAGGCAAATAGATTTCAATTGTTTTTGTCTTTGCTTCCACATCATCTTCTTCTAAATCTAAATCATCTAATTCTACTTCTTCTAGTGGCTTTTTCTTCGCTTTCATAATACCTGGAAGCGATGGATAACGAGGTTCATTTAAACCTTGTTGTGCTGTTACTAAAACTGGTAATGAAGTTTCAATCACTTCCGTATCACCTTCAACATCACGCTCAATCTTCACGTTTGTACCGTCAATTTCAAGTTTTGTAATTGTCGTTACGTACGGAATATTTAACGCTTCTGCTACGCGTGGACCAACTTGTCCAGATGCACCATCAATTGCAACGTTCCCGCCTAAAATTAAATCTACATCTTTATCTTTTAAATATTCAGCAAGTACTTTTGCTGTCGTGAACTGGTCACCATTTTCCACATCATCTTCAATATTAATTAATACAGCTTTATCGCAGCCCATCGCTAATGCCGTACGAAGTTCTTTCTCACTATCTTCGCCACCGACTGTTACAACAGTAACTTCGCCACCTTGTGCGTCTCTTACTTGAATTGCTTCTTCAATCGCATATTCGTCGTAAGGGTTGATGATGAATTCCGCTTCGCCATCGTAAATTGCACCGTTTTTAATTACGATTTTTTCTTCTGTATCAAATGTTCGTTTCATGAGTACGTAGATGTTCATTCCATTTACCCCCTTGTTTTTCAGAAAGATTCTATCAATTTTAATTTTCTGTTAATTTATATTAAAAAAATAATTGAACTACCTGCCACTAAATGAAGGCTTACGTTTTTCTAAAAACGCCGCTACACCTTCTCTTCCATCTTCACCCGTAAATACTTCACCAAAGATTTGAGCTTCGCGTTGTACACCTTCATAATAATGAGACGATTTCGTCGTTTGCAATAACTCTAGTACAGCACGAGTCGTCGCTGGGCTTTTTCCAGCAATCTGTTTTGCAACTTTAAGCGTATCATCTAAAAATGTTTCTTCAGCAAAAACTCCGTTAACAAGTCCCCATTTTAATGCTTCTGCACCAGTAATCGGTGTACTTGTTAACATCATTTCACAAGCTTTCGCTTTCCCAACATAACGTGGTAATCGCTGTGTACCTGCAAATCCAGGAATTAATCCAAGTGTTAATTCAGGTAAACCAAGTTTTGCACTTTCAGTTGCAAAGCGCATGTGGCAAGACATAGCAAACTCAAGGCCGCCGCCAAGTGCCGCTCCATGAATTGCCGCGATAACTGGTTTTGAACATTTTTCAACACGCTCAAACGTAACTTGTCCAAGCTGCGCTAATTCTGTCGCTTGCTTCGCTTCAGTAACAGATGTAAATTCTTTAATATCTGCTCCCGCCGAGAAGAAGCGCCCTTCACCGTGAATAACAACAACACGAATGTTATCATCCTTCTCCACTTGATCAATTAATTCAGTAACGTCATGCATAACTTGTGAAGACATCGCGTTTGCCGGCGCATGATTTAACGTCGCCACCGCGATATGATCTTCAACTCTTACAGATAGGAATTTCAACATGATCCCTCCCATTATTGACGATAACCACAAGCTGCAATAAGTAGCCCATGTACCGTTTTTGAAAGTGCGACCAGATCATACTTATGATCGCTCATTACCCAATTGGTCACAACTTCATCTACTGTTCCAAAGATCATTTGTCTTGCCACGCGAACATTTAAATCCGCTTGGAATTCACCTTGCTTTATACCTGTCTCTAAAATCTCATCCATAACTTGTAAGTAGCCTTTTAATACTTCATTTATTTTCAGGCGTAAGTCTTGATTGGACTGTCTTAGCTCTAATTGCGTAACGATAGCAAGAGGATCATTTTGTGATAACAGCAAGAAGTGCGTTTCTACCAACATGAATAACTTCGATACAGCGCTTTCAATTCCTGCTGTTTTTTGACGAATTGTTTCGACAAAATCTCCCATCTTCTCTTGGAATAAGGATATTAATATATCTTCTTTATTTTTAAAATATAAATAAATCGTGCCATCAGCTACCCCAGCTTGCTTTGCTATTTTAGAAACTTGCGCTTGGTGGTACCCATTCTCCGCAATCACAATGACTGCCGCATCAATAATTTGATTGTATTTCGGTCTATTTTTCTTCACTTTACTGTCCCCTTCAAGAAGATGACTGAATGAATAGTCATTCATATTCTTATAATACTGACTATTTAGAAAAGTGTCAATCCTATTTTTTCAAAAAGAAAGGGCCTTAGCCCGTTTGCTCATCCTCATTTTTTCTTTTCTCTTCATCTATTAGGACACGGCGTAAAATTTTTCCGACTGTCGTTTTCGGCAGTTCATCTCTAAACTCATATACTTTCGGCACTTTATAAGCCGCTAAATATTTACGCGCAAACTGGTTTAATTCTTCCTCAGAACACTCCGCACCTTCTTTTAACACAACAAATGCTTTAACTGTCTCTCCCCGGTACGGATCGGGAACTCCAATCGTCACTACTTCTTGCACTTTTTCATGCTCATATAATACTTCTTCTACTTCGCGAGGATACACATTAAATCCACTCGCAACAATCATATCTTTCTTACGGTCTTTCACATAGAAAAATCCATCTTCATCCATGTAACCAACATCCCCTGTATGAAGCCATCCGTCTTGTAATACAGCTGCTGTTTCTTCTGGCTTATTCCAATACCCTTTCATAATTTGAGGACCCTTTACAACAATTTCACCAATTTCACCCGGAGGTAAAGCCTCTCCAGTTTCAAGTGACATAATGTTTGCCTCTGTATCTGGCCACGGCACACCAATACTTCCTGGCACGCGTTTTTCCCACAAAAAATTCCCATGTGTAACTGGCGACGACTCCGTTAATCCATAACCTTCTACCAATTTCCCACCTGTAACTCTCTCAAACTCTTCCTGTACTTCTACAGGAAGCGGGGCAGATCCACTAATACAAGCTTGAATAGAAGAAATATCATATTCTTTTAAGAGGGGACTATTTAATAGAGCAATATAAATGGTCGGTGCCCCTGGAAATAGTGTGACTTTATGTTTTTTTATCGCTTCAAAAACCATTTTCATATCAAACTTCGGAATCAGCACCATTTTATATCCTTGCATAATACTTAAATTCATTACAGCTGTCATCCCATACACATGAAAGAACGGAAGGACACCAAGAATTACTTCTTCCCCTTCTTTACAATTATATAGCCAATGAGCTCCCATTAAAGTGTTCGAAACAAGGTTTTTATGCGTCAACATAACGCCTTTCGGAAATCCAGTTGTTCCTCCAGTGTACTGTAAAAGAGCTAGATCATTTTCAGGATCACAAGGCACTTCAACATTAACATTATTTTCTCGTTCTACTGATTTCCATAGATGAATCGTTTCGCTTTCCGACACATTCACAACAAGATTTGCCTGCTTTTTTTGTACAAATGGATAAAGTAAATTTTTAGGGAAGGGTAAAAAGTCCGCAATCCGAGTTACGATAATATGTTCAATTTTTGTAGCAGATTGAACATTCGTTACTCTTGGAAACACTAAATCGAGACAAAGAATTACTTTTGCTCCCGAGTCATGAAGCTGGTATTCTAATTCTCTTTCTGTATATAGTGGATTTGTTTGTACTACGATACCTCCCGCAAGTAATGTACCATAATAACCAATTACAGATTGCGGACAGTTCGGCAACATAATAGCAACTCGATCACCCTTTTCCACACCGAGTTTTTGAAGATAATTTGCAAACCTCTTCACCTTATCGTGGAAGTCTGAAAATGTAATATCCTTCCCTAAAAAGTGAAGCGCTTTCTTTTCTGGATAACGGGAAGCCACCTGTTCCACATATCCATGAAGCGGCTGAATATCATAAGAAATCGTACTTGGAATTTCTTCTGGATAACTTTTCAACCATGGTTTTTCCACCTTCATTCCCCCTTCAAATACATAAAAATAAATGAATGTTCATTCATGATGGTTGGTTTCATTATATTATAGTCGCCATAACGTTACAATCATAATATTCTGACTTTTGTATAACTATGCTTCACTCCATTAACTTCTTATTATATGTATAAACTCTCCTAATCTTAAAAGAATAAGAGAGTTATTATTTAGCTTAATCTTATTATCGTTAACACAGCTCCTGGTGTAGTTGTTGATAATGTTGCAACAGCTAACAAACCAAATAGTTGCAAACTAATGGCACTTCCAGCCGCAAGAGTCGTAATAATTGTTGCACTAAATGATGTAGTTGCTAACGCAGGAGAATTGATTGTTCCAGCAAGAGGTGCACCATTAATTGTAATCCGCGAACTGACTAATAATGAAGCCGTTATATTAATCGTATATGAAATATAATAATTCCCCGCATTTGCAGCCGTAAATACTGTATTCCCCCCAGAAACAGTAATACCTGGACCAATATTTTGATTATTCGGAAGCGGGACATTCGTTCCACCAAGAAGTACCGATATCGCTGTTCCCGATGTATTATTTGCAAAAGCGTATGTTGCAGTTATACTTGTGCCAGTTGCCCCCGTGTCTCCTGTTACTCCCGTTGAACCTGTTGCTCCTGTTGCTCCCGTCGCTCCTGTTGGACCTGCTGCCCCTGTTATTCCTGTTGCTCCCGTTGGACCTGTTGAACCTGTTATTCCTGTTGGGCCTGTTGCCCCTGTTATTCCTGTTGCTCCTGTTGGACCTGTTGAACCTGTTATTCCTGTTGGGCCTGTTGAACCTGTTATTCCTGTTGAACCTGTTATTCCTGTTGCTCCCGTCGGACCCGTTGAACCTGTTATTCCCGTCGCTCCCGTTGGACCTGTTGAACCTGTTATTCCCGTCGCTCCCGTTGGACCTGTTGA
>NZ_LOBC01000020.1 GCF_001583695.1 Bacillus wiedmannii
GAACAAGAAAAAGTGCTTAGAAACCATGCTGGTGCTGCAAGATTTGCTTATAACTATTGTAAAAGAATGAGTGATAGATACTATAAGCTATTTGGAAAATCTGTTTCACAGTTAGCTTTACAGAAACGATTTACAAAGATCAAGAAGCGAAAGAGATATGAGTGGTTAAAAGACATCAACGCACAAGTTCCCAAACAGGCTTCAAAAGATTTTGATACGGCGAGGAGACATTCGTTCAAAAAGTACAAAAATGGTTATCACACTTCTTATAAATCCAAAAAAGATTTAATTCAAAGTTTTTATGCCAATTATGAAAGACTGATTATAGGAAAGAAAGTAGTTGATATTCAGTCTATTGGAGAAGTGAAAACAAGCCAACAACTACCAAGAAACAAGAAGCCATCAAATCCAAGAGTTACCTTTGATGGGCGTCACTGGTGGATTAGTGTAGGGTTCCAAGAAGACTTTGAATTACAAGAATTAACCGCTGAGTCGATTGGTGTGGATGTTGGTTTAAAAGAGCTGTTTGTGGCTTCTAATGGTATGAAGGAACGAAATATAAACAAAGATGCCAAGGTTAAAAAACTTTTGAAAAGGAAAAAGTCAGCGCAAAGAGATATGGCTAGGAGATTTAAAAAAGGTGTGAAAATTCAATCTGCCGGATATGAAAAAGCTAAAACTGAGCACCTGCGGTTATCTAGGAAAATTATGAATATCCGAAATAACCATATCCATCAAGCAACAGCTAAATTGGTGAAAACCAAACCAATGAGGATTGTTGTGGAAGAATTACCTGTCTCAAACCTGTTAAAAAACAAAAAACTATCGAAAGCATTTTCATTTCAAAAATTAAACTTCTTCTTCCAATGTTTGTCATACAAGTGCGAGAAGTATGGAATTGAGTATGTAAAAGCTGATAAATGGTTCGCCTCAAGCCAGATTTGCTCATGTTGCGGAGTGAAATACGACCATTCAGTTCAACTCGAAGGACAGTGGAGTTTAAAAATACGTGAGTGGCGTTGTGTTCCATGCAATAGCCATCATGATAGAGATTTAAATGCTGCGATAAATTTATCAAGATGGGTAAAATAAATGCTTGATAATAGGAGGTAACGATACTGCCTCGTGTGGAGTGTTATACCCCTCGTCCCTTTGGGGTTGCGAGAACACGATGAAGCACTAACTTGTGTGAATTTGATTGAATTGTATAGATTTAGTTAAGTTTATCGTATCGGAAGTTATTTGCACGGTAATGAAAGAAAACGGTACAATAGAAAGTAGTAATGCGGTATCGGTGTCATATTCGAATCGTTATGAGTGAAAGTACAAGAAGAAGTATGCTTATTCTAGAGGTTGCGTTCTTACACTTAGTTGCTTATGATAAAGTGAAACTTTAATCAGTGGGGGATGGTTCATCCCCACTGATTATCAGCCCTCACTAATCAGGGTCTTACTGCCCGCAAATAGCGAGATAAATGAACAGAAAATAATATTTTTTAGAATTAAAGGAGACGTTTATGCAAAAGTTTGAACAAGCTGTTTCATATATTGAAAATGGTGAAGCGGAAAAAGGATTACAATTATTAAAAGAACAATTAAAAATTGCGAATGATGAAGAGAAGTATGATATTGCTCGTTACTATCATACACTTGGATTTACGGATGAAGCGTTAGCTATTACAGAAGACTTGCGTTTATTGTACCCGGAAGAAAGTGAATTCACTGTATTTTTAGCAGAATTATATATTGATCTAGACAAAGAAGATGAAGCAATTGAAGTGCTTCATGATATTCCAGAAAATGATGATTTATATGTTCAATCGTTATTACTTGTTGCAGATTTATTCCAAATGCAAGGTTTCGATGATGTAGCAGAACAAAAACTATTAAAGGCGAAAGAAATGATGCCTGATGAACCTGTTATTACGTTTGGATTAGCAGAGTTATATAGTAGTAAAGGTGAAGAACAAAAGGCAATCACTCATTATGAGTCGCTATTAGCGGAACATAAAGTAATGGGTGGAGTTGTCATTGCACTTCGCCTCGCAGAAACGTTAAGTGCGATTGGAAATTGGGAAGAAGCGATCGCTTACTACGAAGCCGGTTTAGAGGAACAAAAAGATATCCACTCATTATTTGGATATGCCTTCACATTATACCAAGGTGAAGAATACCAAAGAGCAATTGGTGCTTGGCAAGAACTAAAAGAATTAGATCCGGAGTATGCATCGCTTTACATGTATTTAGCGAAAAGCTATGAAAAAGAAGGAATGCTTCAAGAAAGCTATGAAACACTTCAAGAAGGAATTAAAGTAGATGAGCTTTCTGTACCATTTTACGTAGAATTAGCGAACATTGCGGCGAAATTAGGGAAAATAGTGGAAGCAGAGGAAGTGCTTCAAAAAGCGCTTGAGTTAGATCCAGGACATTTAGGTGCGATATTAAAATATGCGTATATCTTAAAAGAACAAGAAAAGTATGAAGAGCTAATTGCAGTTGTAGAGCGTGCGATTGATAGCGGAGAACCAGATACACAACTACTTTGGGATCTTGCATTTGCAAAAAAACAATTAGAAATGTATTCGGATGCATTAAAACACTATGAAAGTGCATATACTTCTTTTAAGAATCATCCAGACTTCTTGGAAGAGTACGGTTATTTCTTATTGGAAGAAGGTATGCGAAAAGAGGCGAAAGAAGTATTTACTCAGTTAATACAACTAGACCCGACACAAATTCATATTGAAGAATTGTTATATAATTTAGAGGATTTTTCATAAGTTGGAAGGAAACTGAATGCCGCTTCTTGAATCTAAAAAGAAAAGAGAAAGACAGAGGAGGGACTTAATTGCTATGAATACCCCTGTTTCTGTAAACGAGAAGAAGGATTTTGTAAAATGGTTTTTGAATAATTACCAACTGAAACAGCGTGAATGCGTATGGATTTTGAATTATTTAATGAGTCATGACCAATTGATGCATAAAGTCCACTTCGTAGAGCATGCAAAATATTGTCCGCGTGGTTTAGTGATGTCCGCGAATTGTGTGAAAGACACACCGTTTCACTTTTTTAAACAAAATGTTATGACAACAGATGCTGAAAAATCGTTTCATGATATTCGTTTAAATCGAGATGAAGATATTTATATTCAACTCAATTTTAAATCATCGTTTCAAAATGCCAATTATGTAGCTGTATTAGAAGAAAACCCGTATTTACCAAAGCATATTGAAGTAAATGAAAAAGATCGTTTACTTGCAGAAAGATTTTTAGAAGAAAGTGTATTTTCTTTTAGAAGAGAACGTCTTTTGAAACAAATTGATGAAGCGCTGGATAAGCAAGATAAGGAAGCGTTTCATAAGTTAACAGCTGAGTTAAAGATGTTATAGAATTCATTTGGATTCATAAAATTTTACAAATTTCAGACTTTTTGAGAAAAACTACCTTAATATAGGTAGTTTTTCTTTTTTTACCTCTTTTAGTATGGTTTAATATATATAAAGTGAAAGTTCTGTCATTTACAAATGAAGGGAGGGAAGACATTTGAAATGGAGTGTAAAAGATGTGGAGCAGTTTGAGCAAGCAAGAGAGTATGTAGATACTGGTGTTATACCACTTTTATCAATTTCGGCAGCAAAAGAAATGAAAATGGTAGTAGAACAAGGTGAATTTATCGAATTGTTGAGTATGGAGTTGGAAAGAGAATATAAAGGAAGAGTACTTTTACTACCTGCATTTACGTATTTAGTAGAAAGTCAAAAAAATGAAAAAGGTCGTTTGCAAGAATGGACAAATCATTTGCAAAAGCAAGGTTTTAAGCATATTGCTTATGTTACAAGTGATTTTTCATGGAAAGAAGATATGCAAGAGTTACAAGGAGATTTATTTTGGTTTCCTTCATTAGCGTTAGAACAATTTAGTGATCAAGCGAAAAGAGAAGTTATTCATGCACATATAAAAAATATAATGGTGATGCTAGAAGAAAAGTGGGGAAAGTAATAATAAACAGAAAGTTCTTATTATTATGAGTAGTATGATATTGACCTGTACCTAAGCGTATTATATCATGATAGTGTCCTAGTTTTTATTTTTTATATAATTTATCACGAGGGGACAATTTCTGATAGAGGGGGGAAATTTTCGTGAGCGAGAAAGAACATCGTGTATCAAGAAGACAGTTTTTAAATTACACCCTTACAGGGGTAGGAGGCTTTATGGCAGCGGGTATTTTAATGCCGATGACGCGATTTGCGCTTGATCCGGTGTTAAGAAAAGAAGCGGGAACGGATATGGTTGCTGTTGCACAAGTAAAGGATATTACAACAGAGCCGAAACGTTTCGATTTTAAGGTGAAGCAGGTTGATGGTTGGTACAAGTCCGAAGAGCCAAAATCAGCTTGGGTTCATAAAGATGAAAGCGGAGACATTGTTGCGTTCTCTCCAGTATGTAAACATTTGGGATGTACAGTTAACTGGAATTCGGACAAAGCACATCCGAATCAATTCTTTTGTCCATGTCACGGGGGCCGTTACACAAAAGACGGGATGAACATCAAAGGTACGCCGCCCCTTGCTCCGCTTGATGTATACGAGTCCAAAGTAAAAGATGGAACGCTGTATTTAGGCAAAGCGAAGCCAAAAGGGGGTGCAAAGTAGATGCTAAATAAAATTTATGATTGGGTAGATGAAAGGTTAGATATTACACCAATATGGCGTGATATCGCTGATCATGAAGTACCTGAACATGTAAACCCGGCACATCACTTTTCTGCATTCGTTTATTGCTTTGGAGGACTTACCTTTTTCGTTACTGTAATTCAAATTTTATCAGGAATGTTTTTGACGATGTATTATGTGCCTGATATTAAAAATGCTTGGGAATCGGTTTATTATTTACAAAATGAAGTTGCATATGGGCAAATTGTTCGTGGTATGCACCACTGGGGCGCTAGTCTCGTCATTGTAATGATGTTTTTACATACACTTAGAGTTTTCTTCCAGGGTGCGTATAAAAAGCCTCGTGAGTTAAACTGGATTGTTGGTGTTCTTATTTTCTTTGTTATGTTAGGTCTTGGTTTTACCGGATATTTATTACCGTGGGATATGAAAGCATTATTTGCTACGAAAGTAGGGATTCAAATTGCAGAGCAAACGCCGCTCATTGGTCCTTATATTAAAACATTACTCGCTGGTCATTCCGAAATTGTTGGCGCTCAAACATTAACTCGCTTCTTTGCTATTCACGTCTTCTTCTTACCAGCAGCACTTCTAGGTTTAATGGCCTTCCACTTCATCATGATTCGCAAACAAGGTATTTCCGGTCCGCTATAAGAGATTGCTAAATTAAAGGGGAAAGAACTAAAGGAGGGAGATTATGCATCGAGGCAAAGGGATGAAGTTTGTAGGAGATTCTCGGGTACCAGTAGCTCGGAAACCAAATATTCCAAAAGACTATTCTGAATACCCAGGAAAAACAGAAGCGTTTTGGCCGAACTTCTTGTTAAAAGAATGGATGGTTGGTGCAGTTTTTTTAATCGGTTATTTATGTTTAACAGTGGCGCATCCGTCACCACTTGAGAGAATGGCGGATCCAACTGATGCCGGATATATACCACTTCCAGATTGGTATTTCTTATTCTTGTATCAGTTATTAAAGTATTCTTATGCTTCTGGTTCATTTACTGTAATTGGAGCGTTTATTATGCCAGGGATTGCGTTTGGCGCATTACTGTTAGCTCCATTTCTTGATCGAGGCCCAGAAAGACGCCCATTGAAGCGTCCTGTAGCAACTGGATTTATGCTTTTAGCAATTGCATCGATTATCTTTTTAACTTGGGAATCTGTAGCACACCACGACTGGGAAGCTGCAAAAAAACAAGGAGCAATTGTAAAAACAGCACCAGTTGATAAAAATGATGACGGCTATAAATTAATGCAAAAAAATACTTGTTTAACATGTCACGGTGACAATTTACAAGGCGGGGCAGCAGCACCGGCACTGCAAAATTTAACTTTAAAGCCAGAAGAAATTGCTAAAATTGCGAAAGATGGAAAAGGTTCAATGCCTAAAGGCGTATTTAAAGGTACGGATGAGGAATTGAAGAAGCTTTCGGAATTCATTGCTAAGTATAATAAAAAATAATAAAAAGCTGACTACAAAATTTGTAGTCAGCTTTTTATTTTGATGAAAGAAAGTTTACTATATAATAGAGTAGAGTTTGAGGAAAGAATGACTTTGTTTGAAAGGTGTTGGACATACAGCTTGGTTTATTTGTATGCAATGTTAAGACAACGCTCTATATTATTATTTTTATTAGTTGTTAACATATTAGGCACAATATACGGATTTATATGGTATGGAAATCAATTAAAAGAAACCTCACCTATATTTTGGCCGTTTGTACCCGATAGCCCGATGGCGAGTCTCTTTTTTGTCTTTGTTTTAATTGCTTTTTTAAGAAAGAGAAATTGGGGATTAATAGAGGCGCTAGCGATTGTTACTTTAATGAAATATGGTATATGGGCTGTTGTTGTAAATGCAATTATGATCTATGTAAAAGGTCCTATTGGTCTTATGGGGTATATGTTAATGCTTTCGCACTTTGCGATGGCAGTACAAGGATTGTTATATGCACCGTTTTACCGTATAAAAAAATGGCATTTTGCGGTAGCATCTATATGGACATTACATAATGATGCAATTGATTATTTATTTTGGCAAATGCCGAGATATGGAATTATGCATTTGTTTGTAGAAGAAATTGGTTACTTTACGTTTTGGCTAAGCATCGTCACACTATGTCTTACATATTATTATTGCTTGCGTGAGAACCGAAAACAGTTTTCTTTATGATAGTTAGAACATGTAGGGGGAGAAAATGAAGAAAAATAAGAGTGGTACAAAAATATTGGATCGATTGATTACTATAGTTGTTTCATATAGTATAGCATTTTCTATATTTGCACTCGCAACAACGGCGGTTGTATACGGAAAATGGCTATATTATTTTGAAATTGATTTTTTAAACATTCCAGATTTAGCGGATATGACGAAGGATGATATTAAAAGAAATTATGATGTGCTTATTACATATTTATCGCCGTTTTATGATGGAGCATTGCAGTTGCCAACATTAGATATGTCTACAAATGGCCGTATTCATTTTGTAGATGTTAAAAATATTTTAGTAAAGATTCAATATGTAATGTATGCGACAATTATGATTGCAATAATAGGCGGGATTTATTTATTAAAAAAGAAAAATGAAAAGTTTTTACTGCACGGATCAATTTTAACAATTATCTTACCGATCGCGCTCATGTTACCGATCGCTATTAATTTTGAAAAGAGTTTTGTATTATTCCATAAGCTGTTATTCAGTAATGATTATTGGATGTTTGATATTGAAACGGATCCAATTATATTAATGTTACCAGAAGAATTCTTTATGCATGCTGCGTGTGCAATTTTATTATTTATTTTATGTGGCAGCATACTTTGTTACAGCTTGTATAGATATTTCGTAAAAAAGAAAAGGATTTCAAAGGAAAAATTCTCTGTTTAAAGAGAATTTTTTTGTTTGTAAAACGATAATATATTTTTCGGTCCAGTTCTGTTCTATTCTTGTCCCAATTAACATATTTTGTACTAGTAGTTATAGGGGGGACCGTGATGAAGAGAACATTAATTGGATTGATAGCATTTCTAATTATAATGTTTCCGTTACGTATATATGCTGAAGAGTGGAGTGAACTAACAGGGTTGTTAGACGACTCATTACAATTAGTGAAGCGTAATGAAGATGAAAAAGCAGTACAAGTATTACAACATTTCTCGGAGCAGTTTGTCATAAAGGGGAATGAAAAGAAGCAAGAAGTAACGCCAGATCAAGTTAGAGTTATTTCTTTAGCCTACGACAAGGCGAAACAATCACTCGCGGAAACAGATTTAGGTAAACAAGTTAAAATTGATAATGTGTTAGCCCTACAGCTCGCTGTTGATGCGAAAGTGTCGAAATATCAACCACTTTGGATGGAAAGAGAAAAAAAAGTAATGGGTGCCTTTTCTCAAATGGAAAAAGCGATGAAAAAAGAAGATACGGGACAGTTTCAACAAACGTTAAACACATTTTTACATGAATTTAATATTATTTATCCAAGCTTAATGATTGCTTTGCCAGAAAACGAAGTGCAGCGTGTAAATGCCCATTTATCTTATTTGGATGAATTTCGTAACGTTATGTTAAAAACGAAAGGTGGGCAAATGCAATTAGGAATCATTAAAGGGGATTTGCAAAAAATATTTCACACAGTAAAAAAAGATGAAATTGCACCCTCTCTCATTTGGTTTATGACAATTACTGGAGGTCTTATTTTATTCACATTAACTTATGTTGGATGGAGAAAGTATAAAGGAGAGAGAGAAAAAAGAAAAAGTAATGTACACTCTAAAAATAGATAATGCAATAAATAAAGATATGGATTGTAAGGTTTATTCATTGACAATGATGTCAGAAGAAAATAGAATGAGAAGTACTATAATTAAAACTTCAATGGAGGTTCAAAGGTTCATGATGTTTTATTTAATTTACTTCGCGATCATAATGATCATACCGTTGTATGCACAGTCAAAAGTACGTAGTGCCTATAGCAAGTATTCACAAGTTTATTCAACATCAGGTATGACAGGAGCGGAAGTGGCTCGAAAGATTTTAGATGAAAATGGATTATACAACGTAGCTGTAGAAGAAACACCAGGTCATTTATCAGACCATTATGATCCAACTGCCAAAACAGTTCGATTATCAACAGATAACTATTACGGTCATTCAGTTGCTGGTACAGCAGTAGCAGCACACGAAGTAGGACACGCAATTCAAGATGCAAAAGATTATAACTTTATGCGTATTCGTCATTCGTTAGTGCCTGTGGCGAATTTTGGATCGAATATATCATGGGTATTTATTATGATTGGTATATTTGCGACAATGTCAAAACTATTGTTATTAGGAATTATTTTAATGGCAGCAGGTGTTGTGTTCCAACTCGTTACATTACCAGTTGAGTTTGATGCATCAAAGCGTGCAATGCAACAAATTGAAGCGTTAGGTATCGTATCAACAGATGAATATGGGCAAGCTCGTAAAGTATTAAATGCGGCAGCATTAACATATGTAGCGGCTGCAGCTGTTGCAGTATTTGAATTATTACGTCTCGTATTAATGTATACTGGTATGCAGCGTAGCGACGACTAAAGACTATCAATTTTGATAGTCTTTTTTGTTTTGTGGATTGAATTATATAATGTATTGCAAATAGAAATAATAGAAGTAATACGGAAAGGCGGTGGGGAAAATGAAATATCCAAGCCATTTAGTAAAACAAGTGAAAGAACAAAGTGCTCCTTATCAGCTAGAAGGTTTCTTAAGTGGACAAGGTCCTGAAAATCCGAAATTTATGTTGTTAGGAGAAGCGCCTGGTGAAACAGAAATTCATAATGGGATTCCGTTTAGCGGGAGGGCGGGAAAACAACTAATGGATTTTTTAGAGCGTATTCAAGTTAAAAGGGAAGAAGTATATATCACGAGCGCTGTTCGAAGTAGACCATATAAGTGGCGAGAGAAAAAAGAACGAAATGGTGAAATCATACAGAAAAAGTATAATAGAACGCCAAATCAAGGAGAAATACTTGCCCATGCCCCTTTGTTAGATTATGAATTAGAGAAAATAAACCCGAAGCTTATCGTTACACTTGGAAATATCGGCCTTCAACGTTTAACGGGGAAAAATAAAAAAATTACAGATGTGCACGGACAATTATTAATACAGCCCATTCAAAAATTAAAGGATATGCAAAGTGCAGAGTTTACATGGTCAGAGAAAGAATATCATATTTTCCCGACTTTTCATCCTGCTTCCATTTTTTATAATAGGAGTTTATTGGAGTTTATTTATGAGGATTTAGAGAAACTTAAAAAATATGTAATAAAAAACTAGAAAAGCTAGAGAGCTTTTCTAGTTGCGTTTATTTATGTAAAGGATTTTTATTTTCATCTAACGTAAAACCTTCACCAACTACATCATGTACATCACTTACAGCAACAAAGGCATGAGGATCTACAGAAGTAATAATATTTTTTAATTTCACGATTTCATTTTTAGCAACAACGCAATATAATACGTTCCGTTCCACTTTTGTATACGATCCAACAGCTTTTAAAAAAGTAGCTCCGCGTTCCATATCAGATAAAATTTTGGCAGCAATTTCATCGTTTTTATCTGAGATAATAGTTGCTCCTTTTGCCGCATAGGCTCCTTCTTGCATAAAATCAATGACTTTCGCCCCGATAAAAACAGCAACTAACGTATACATGCCCTCGCGGTATGATAAATAGGTAAGAATAGAGACGATAATGACGATAGCATCAAACATAAACATCGTTTTCCCCATACTCCAGCCAACATATTTATGAGCGAGTCTCGCGATAATATCTACACCGCCAGTAGTCCCGCCATATTTAAATATTATTCCAAGACCGACACCGATAAATGCCCCGGCGAATAAAGCCGCGAGTGTCATATCATTTTGTAAGTTTAAATGTAAGTTGAGAACTTCGTAACGTTGAAAAATCCATAGAAATAAAGATACGCTGAAGGTGCCGATTAGTGTATAGATAAATGTCGTTCTTCCAAGTAACTTCCAACCGATAAAAAATATAGGGATATTTAAAATTAAGTTTGAATAAGAAGGATCAAACTTAAATAGAAAATACAATAATAGTGTAATACCGGTAAATCCACCTTCTGCAAGGTGATTTTCAATATTGATATTCACAATACCGAAAGAAAAAATAGCGGAACCGATTAAAATGAAAATGATATTTCGAATCTTCAAATTTGATGTCATATAGAAATCCTCCTAATTATGTAAATGGCATTGCTCCGCTGATACGGTAAAACATAATGATAAGTAATTTCTAGCTTTTAGTAAAAATAGTGAAGGCTATAAAAAACCGCAAAAGAAAGTTTCACTTTACCCCGTTCCAACGGCTGGTAGGGGATAAAGCTCTGAAGGAGGGCAAACCAGCCGTTGGAACCCAATTGGTTCGGGCTGATCTTTTGCAAAAACCGCAAAAGAAAGTTTCACTTTATTATATTCTATCTAAAAAGGGGGCGCAAATAGGTGTTTTGCAGGGAATAATATTTGTCAAATCGCGATGAATTGGCTAACATGAAAGAGGAAGGATTAGAGGTGAATTGTATGGAAGTAAAAACGATGAAGGATATGCAGAAAGAAGTAGATGCATATATTGGTCAGTTTAAAGAAGGTTATTTCAGTCCACTTGCAATGATGGCTCGTTTAACGGAAGAAATGGGGGAGCTTGCGAGAGAGGTAAATCATTATTATGGTGAGAAACCGAAGAAAACAACTGAAAAAGAACGTAGTATTGAAGAAGAGCTTGGAGATGTATTATTTGTTATGATTTGTATGGCAAATAGTTTAAATATTGATTTAGAAACAGCACATAACATTGTAATGAATAAATTTAATACTCGCGATAAAGATCGCTGGACACGTATTGATGAGGGAGAGAAAGAATAATGAAAGAAATTAAAGTAATTATCGCTGGACCAAGAGGACGTATGGGACATGAAGCAGTCCTTCTTATGGAAAGAACGGAACATTTTAATTTAGTAGCTGCAGTGGATTATAAGCATGGGGGAGAGAAAATCTCTGATTTACCGGGCATGCCTGCGCTAGATGCACCTATTTACGCAGATTTACATACTTGTTTAGAGGAAGTAGAAGCTGATGTGTTGTTAGATTTAACAACGCCAGAAGTTGGGAAACAACACGTTACACTAGCAGTTGAGCGTGGACTTCGTTCTGTTATTGGTACAACTGGATTTACAGAAGAAGAACTAAAGCAATTAACAGAGAATGCGAAAGAAAAAGCAGTAGGAACAATTATCGCTCCAAACTTTGCAATTGGTGCAGTTCTTATGATGAAATTCTCACAAATGGCAGCGAAGTACTTCCAAGATGTTGAAGTAATTGAATTGCATCATGATCAAAAATTAGATGCACCATCTGGTACAGCTGTCAAAACAGTAGAGCTAATTCGTCAAAACCGTGAATCAAAGCAGCAAGGTCATCCGAATGAAGTAGAGCAATTAGAAGGTGCTCGTGGTGCAAATGTAGACGGCATTCACATTCATAGTGTACGTTTACCAGGTCTTATTGCACACCAAGAAGTAATGTTTGGTGGAGATGGACAAATGTTAACAGTTCGTCATGATTCATTCAATCGTGCATCCTTTATGTCAGGTGTAAAACTATCAATTGATACAGTAATGAACCTTGATCATCTTGTGTACGGATTAGAAAATATTATCGACTAAAGGGGAGAAAACGGATGAAAATTGCCTTAATCGCACATGACAAAAAGAAAAATGATATGGTTTCGTTTGCGTATGCATATAAACCAATTTTTGAACAACATGAACTTTTTGCAACAGGGACGACAGGACTTCGTATTATGGAGGCAACTGGTTTAGTTGTAACAAGATTTCAGTCGGGTCCTCTTGGTGGCGATCAAGAAATTGGTGCCATGATTGCAAAAAACGATATGGATATGGTGATTTTTTTCCGAGATCCACTAACTGCTCAGCCGCATGAACCAGATGTAAATGCATTGCTTCGTTTATGTGATGTATATGCGATTCCACTTGCAACGAATATGGCAAGTGCTGAAATGTTAATGCACGCATTAGAGCGAGGAGATTTAGATTACCGCAAGTTTAGAAAATGAGGGGAACAATTATGAGTGGATTACATATATTAGCGTTTGGTGCTCATGCCGATGATGTTGAAATCGGCATGGCTGGTACCATTGCTAAATATACGAAGCAAGGGTATGAAGTAGGTATTTGTGATTTAACAGAAGCTGACCTTTCTTCTAATGGAACGATAGAATTGAGAAAAGAAGAAGCAAAGGCGGCAGCTCGTATAATGGGAGTAAAAACGAGACTGAATTTAGCGATGCCAGACCGTGGTTTGTATATGAAAGAAGAGTATATACGTGAAATTGTAAAGGTGATTCGTACATATAAACCAAAACTAGTTTTTGCGCCGTATTATGAAGATCGTCATCCAGATCATGCAAATTGTGCAAAACTTGTGGAAGAAGCTATTTTTTCAGCGGGAATTCGTAAATATATGCCAGAGGTTTCGCCACATCGCGTGGAGTCTTTTTATTATTATATGATTAATGGTTTTCATAAACCGAATTTTTGTATAGATATAAGTGAGTACCTTTCTATAAAAGTGGAAGCATTAGAAGCATATGAAAGTCAGTTTTTAACAGGTAGTGATGGTGTGAAAACGCCGTTAACAGAAGGTTACGTTGAAACTGTGGTCGCTCGAGAGAAAATGTTTGGAAAAGAAGTTGGAGTCTTATATGCCGAGGGATTTAAGAGTAAGAAACCGGTTTTATTACATGCTGATTTAGTAGGGGGATGTAAATGAAATTAAAAATAGGTATTACATGTTATCCTTCTGTAGGTGGTTCTGGAGTTGTTGGAACAGAATTAGGAAAGCAATTAGCGGAACGCGGGCATGAAATACACTTTATTACATCGGGTTTACCATTCCGATTAAATAAAGTGTATCCAAACATTTATTTTCATGAAGTGACGGTAAGTCAATACTCTGTATTTCAATATCCACCATACGATTTAGCGTTAGCGAGTAAAATGGCAGAGGTTGCACAAAGAGAGAACCTAGATATTTTACATGTGCATTACGCAATACCACATGCCATTTGTGCTTATTTAGCAAAACAAATGATTGGGGAGCGTATTAAAATTGTTACAACCTTGCATGGAACAGATATTACTGTGTTAGGTTCCGACCCTTCGCTAAATAATTTAATTCGTTTTGGTATTGAGCAATCTGATGTTGTGACGGCTGTCTCGCATTCATTGATTAGCGAAACGCATGAGCTTGTAAAACCAAATAAAAACATTCAAACGGTATATAACTTTATAGACGAGCGTGTATATTTCAAGCGTGATATGTCTCAATTAAAGAAAGAATACGGTATAAGTGAGAGTGAAAAGATACTAATTCACATTTCAAATTTCCGTAAAGTGAAACGCGTGCAAGATGTTGTTCAGGCATTTGCTAAAGTTGTTACAGAAGTAGATGCGAAGTTGCTTCTTGTTGGAGATGGACCAGAATTTTGCACGATTTTACAGTTAGTGAAAAATTTACATATTGAAGATCGCGTCTTATTCTTAGGGAAGCAAGATAATGTTGCAGAGCTACTTGCAATGAGTGATTTAATGTTGCTTCTATCAGAGAAGGAGAGTTTTGGTCTTGTTTTATTAGAAGCGATGGCGTGTGGTGTGCCTTGTATCGGAACAAGGGTTGGAGGTATTCCAGAAGTCATTCAACATGGTGAAACAGGATATTTATGTGAAGTTGGCAATCCAGCAGGAGTGGCAAATCAAGCCATTCAGCTATTAAAGGATGAAGAACTTCACCGTAATATGGGAGAGCGAGCAAGAGCAAGTGTTTACGAGCAGTTCCGCTCTGAAAAAATCGTCTCACAATATGAAACGATTTACTACGATGTACTAAGGGATGACAAAAATGGAAATATTTAAAAAAGCTAGTTCTATTATTGAGACTTTAAAGCAACAAGGACATGAGGCCTACTTTGTCGGCGGAAGCGTACGAGATCTTATTATCGATAGGCCGATTGGAGATATTGATATTGCGACATCTGCTTTACCAGAAGAAGTGATGGCTATATTTCCAAGACATGTTCCTGTTGGTCTTGAGCATGGAACTGTAATTGTGGTAGAAAATGGTGAACCTTATGAGGTAACCACTTTTCGAACAGAGAGCGAATATGAAGATTTTCGAAGACCTAGTAGTGTTCAATTCGTTCGTTCATTAGAAGAGGATTTAAAACGTCGTGATTTCACAATGAATGCAATTGCGATGACAGAAGAAGGCAAAATGGTTGATTTATTTGCTGGACAGCAAGCGATTCAAAAGAGAGAAATTGTGACGGTTGGCAATGCTGCGGATCGTTTTCAAGAAGACGCCCTGCGAATGATGCGTGGTATTCGTTTCGTAAGTACGTTAGGTTTTTCTTTAGAAATGAAAACGAAACAAGCAATAGAAACATATGGACATTTGCTAGAACATATTGCAATTGAGCGAATTACAGTGGAGTTTGAGAAACTGTTAACTGGTACATATTGCGTGAAGGGCTTGCAAGAATTAGTAGAAACGAAGCTATTTTCTCATCTACCATATTTACAAATGTCAGAAGAGAGATTGTTAAAAGCTACGCAGTATAACTGGGATTCTTTTGAAACGGATATTGAGGCATGGGCATTTTTCTTATATTGTATTGGAGAAGAGCATCCATCTGTCTTTTTACGTCAATGGAAGTTTTCGAATAAAAAAATAAAAGATATCGTTGCAGTTTTATTAACAATCCGTACGAGAAAGGAGAAGGATTGGGATACAGTTCTTCTTTATAAAACGGGAATTCATATCGCTGAAATGGCAGAAAGAGTATATGAAGCGATGATTGAAAGCTATGATAATACATCTGTTAAACGGGTACAAACGTTGTTTGAAAAATTGCCAATAAAGAGTCGCCAAGAAATGAATGTGACTGGGAATGATTTATTAAACTGGGCAAATAAAAAGCCTGGTCCGTGGGTTGCTGAAATGATTCAAAAAATTGAAGAAGCAATCGTACAAGGAAACGTAGGTAATGAGAAAGAGTGTATAAGGGAGTGGCTGCAAGAATGCAATCTACTATAAGAAAGCAGTTATTGCAAGTTTTTTCAGAAGCGGATGGCGCGTTTGTATCTGGCCAAACGATTAGTGATAAACTTGGTTGTTCAAGAACCGCTGTGTGGAAACATATGGAGGACCTTCGGAATGAGGGATATGAACTTGAAGCTGTGCGTCGATTAGGTTATCGAATTGCGAGTAAGCCAGACAAAGTGACTGCTAATGAAATTCAGTTAGGGTTACAAACGAAACATATTGGTAGAACGGTATATTTTGAAGAGTCTGTTGAATCTACGCAGCATATTGCAGCAAAACTTGCTTATGAAGGTGCAGAAGAAGGAACGATTGTTGTGGCAGAAGAACAAACAGCCGGCAGAGGTCGTTTAAGCAGGAAATGGCATTCACCAAAAGGAACAGGAATTTGGATGAGTATTATTTTACGTCCATCAATCCCGGTTCATCATGCACCACAACTTACTTTATTAGCGGCTGTTAGCGTTGCACAAGCAATTGAAAAGTGCACGGGTGTAAACGTAGGAATAAAATGGCCGAATGATATTTTAATTCAAGGTAAAAAGGCTGTAGGTATATTAACAGAAATGCAGGCAGATCCTGATAAAATTAATGCTGTCATTATGGGCATTGGTATTAATGCGAATCAAAAGCAAGAACATTTTGATGAGGAAATTCAACATATTGCTACTTCTTTAGCGATTGAATCCGGTGAGCCAATTGTTCGTGCAGAGCTTATGCAACAAATCTTTTTACAACTAGAAAAATTATATGAAGAGTATTTACAAAATGGTTTCTCTGTCATTAAAATTCTTTGGGAAAGTTACGCTGTGAGCATCGGGAAAGAAATTACCGCTCGAACGATGAGAGAGACAATTACAGGTGTAGCAAAAGGAATTACAGAGGATGGTGTATTGCTTCTGGAGGACCATGAAGGGAAAGTACATCACATTCATTCTGCGGATATCGAAATTAAGTAAAAGAAGTTCCTTTTTGGAACTTCTTTTTATTTGACTATTACTTTGCCTTCCATTCCTTTAAGAAGATGGTACCGGCATATTAATTCATATGTACCAGTATTTTTAGGTTTCACGGTAATGTTTTTTTCTTTTCCTGACTCGACTATGACATCAATGCCGAGTTTTTTTACTGTAAAGGTGTGTTCATTCTTACCTTTGTTTTTTAATAACAATGTTGTTGACTCTTCAATTGGAATGGTGATGACGTTTGGATGAAAGTAATCATCATTCAGTTCGACCTCAATTACTTTCGTTGAATCGATAAGTTGTGTTACGACGTTAACTGAGGCAAATGCATGGAAGGAGCTAAAAGTTATCATCCCTACAAGCATCAGAAGCAAACCGGTGAATGGAAATAACCATTTGTTCATAAACATTCGCAATTCTCCTTTTGTAAGTACGTTTCTCAATTAACCTGCATCATTAGTTTAAGAGTTATACGAGGCATTTTAAACAAAGCTTTATCTTTCTATGATTGAGTTATTTATAAAAAAATTTCACATACCTTAATGGAAATAAAAAATTATTTTTTCAAAAAAATGTAGTAATTCCTTTTTGTAGTTTGCTATAATTAGTTCGAATATGGGCAGTATCAGAGCGAACTGCACCATGATTCGAAGCAATACGAAAAATAATAACTTGGATTCTGCCTTGATCCAATAACGGACTGGGACAGAGGGATGAATAATGCCGACTAACACACAACCCTTCTGCCCTTTTATGGCCAGAGGGTTTTTTTATATGATTTCGGCCATCTCCTCTCTCCTGTATAAAGGAGGAGTAGTTTTTGAAAACAAAAACAGATTTTTTGAAGATGAAAGAGCAAGGTGAGCCGATTACGATGCTAACGGCGTATGATTATCCATCTGCTAAGTTAGCAGAAGAAGCTGAAGTTGATATGATTCTAGTTGGAGATTCCCTTGGGATGGTTGTGCTCGGCTACGATTCAACAGTACCTGTAACAGTAGAGGATATGATTCATCATACGAAAGCTGTACGCCGAGGAGCGAAAGAGACGTTTATTGTAACTGATATGCCATTTATGTCGTATCATGTGTCGCCTCAAGATACGATGGTGAATGCACGCCGCATTGTTCAAGAGAGTGGTGCTCATGCACTGAAGGTAGAAGGTGCAGGGGAAGTGGTATCAACAATTCAATACTTGACGAATGCGGGAATTCCTGTCGTGGCACACTTAGGCTTAACTCCTCAATCTGTAGGAGTACTAGGTGGGTATAAAGTACAAGGAAAAGATGCTGAAAGTGCAAAAAAATTAATAGAAGATGCGAAGAGATGTGAGGAAGCTGGTGCGATAGCGCTTGTGTTAGAATGTGTGCCAATGCAGTTAGCGGAATTAATTTCGAAGCAACTAACAATTCCGACGATTGGAATTGGAGCAGGGAAAAAAGTAGATGGGCAAGTACTTGTTTATCATGATCTTATCTCATACGGCGTAAATCGTGTTCCGAAATTTGTAAAGCAATATACGTCTGTTCAAGAGGAGATTGTGCGAGGGATTTCACAATATGTTACTGAAGTAAAGACAGGGCAATTTCCAGAAGAAAAACATTCATTCACAATGAAAGAGGAAGAATGCTTAGCGTTATACGGAGGAAAACAATAATGAAAATCGTAACTACAGTACAAGAGATGCAGCAAATTACAAACGAACTTCGTATAAGTGGAAAAAGTATTGGTTTTGTTCCAACGATGGGGTATTTACATGAAGGTCATGCGACTTTATTACGTAAGGCAAGAGAAGAAAATGAAATTGTAGTTTTAAGCGTGTTTGTCAATCCGCTACAGTTTGGGCCGAATGAAGATTTAGATCGATACCCTCGTGATATTGATAGAGATGAAAATGTAGCAAAAGAAAACGGTGTAGATTATTTATTTTATCCGAGCGTAGAAGAAATGTATCCAGCGGAACAAACGACAACAGTAGCAGTTGTGAAACGTACCGATGTATTATGTGGCAAACAAAGACCTGGTCATTTCGCTGGAGTTGCGACTGTACTAATGAAACTATTTAATATTACATTGCCAACGCGTGCTTATTTCGGTATGAAAGATGCACAGCAAGTTGCTGTCATTGAAGGATTTGTCGCTGATTTTAATATTCCGGTTACGATCGTACCAGTGGATATTGTAAGGGAAGTAGATGGATTAGCGAAAAGTTCTCGTAACGTGTATTTATCACAAGAAGAGCGTGAAGAGGCTCCTCATTTATACCGCAGTCTATGTAAAGCGAAAGAAAGAATTGAAGCAGGCGAATGTAATGCAGAAATCATTACAACTCTTGTGAAAGAGTATATTGAGACGTATACGAAAGGCACTGTAGATTATGCTGATTTATATGCCTATCCTTCACTACAAGTAATAGATAAAATTGAAGGACGAATGATTTTAGCAATTGCAGTTAAATTTGAGAATGTACGATTAATTGACAATATAACATTAACGGTTAAATAAGGGGGAGCATCTATGTTTCGCACAATGATGAGAGCGAAGTTACATCGCGCTACGGTAACAGAAGCAAATTTAAATTATGTAGGTAGTATTACAATTGATGAAGATTTAATGGATGCAGTAAATCTTGTAGAAAATGAAAAAGTACAAATTGTAAATAACAATAATGGTGCGCGCTTAGAGACATATGTTATTAAAGGAGAACGCGGTAGCGGTGTTGTTTGTTTAAATGGTGCAGCTGCAAGGCTTGTACAGCCAGGGGATAAAGTTATTATTATTTGCTACGGTTTAGTGGCAGAAGAAAATATTCATAACCAAGAGCCGAAAATTGCAGTATTAGACGATGATAATCAAATTATCCAAATGTTAGGCGCTGAAAAAGCGGGTACGATATTATAAGTAAGAAGGCTATCTCTATTACGGAGGTAGCTTTTTTGTGCATCTTTTCATTAAGATGAGATAAAACGTGGTATAGTAACATTATATAATTTTGCGTTTGATAGGTAAGAAATTGAGGTGTTACATATATGAGTAAGCGTTATGTCGTTGTGGATTTAGAGACGACAGGGAACTCCTGGAAGGACGGGAAGGATAAAATTACCCAAATCGCAGCTGTTGTAGTGGAAGATGGAGAGATATTAGAGATTTTTTCATCTTTTATTAATCCGAAGAGAGAGATTCCGCCATTTATTACAGAATTAACAGGGATTGATGAGAGTATGGTTAAGCAAGCCCCGTTATTTCAAGATGTAGCCCCGATGGTTGTTGAGCTATTGCAAGGTGCAGCTTTCGTTGCACATAACGTTCACTTTGATTGGAATTTTTTAACGGAAGAATTAAGGCAGGCTGGATATACAGAAGTACATTGTCCGAAAGTTGATACAGTTGAGTTGGCGCAAATTCTTTTGCCGACGGCTGATAGTTATAAATTACGTGATTTAGCTAAACAACATGAATTAGAGCACGATCAACCGCATCGTGCGGATAGTGATGCTCTTGCAACAGCGGAATTATTTTTACAATTTTTAAATGAAATTGAAAAGTTACCACTTGTCACCTTGCAATCGCTCTATGAATTGAGCGATGTTTTTCAAAGTGATATAGCGGATGTACTTTCTGAAAATATTTTAAAGAAAATGATGCATGGTAGAAAAGCGGCAGAGGGGTATGAAGTGTATCGAAATATTGCGCTTCGAAAACGGAATTATGCTTTAAATCTCAGTGAAACATGTTCATCTAAATTTGATGCTTTCTTGCATAAGGCAATCGATAACCTGGAATTGAATATGCCAAAGTTTGAAAAAAGAGAAAGCCAACAGATTATGATGAAGGAAATATATACAGCACTAAGAGATTCTAGGTTTTCACTAATTGAAGCAGGAACAGGAACAGGGAAGACTCTTGCATATTTACTTCCAAGTATTTATTTTGCAACGAAAAAAGAAGAACCTGTCATCATAAGTACCCAAACAGTACAACTGCAACAACAAATATTAGAAAAAGAAATTCCATTATTACAGAAAATAATGCCATTTTCATTTGAAGTAGCTCTTTTGAAAGGAAGAAAGCATTATCTTTGTCTACATAAATTTGAATATGCTTTGCAAGAGGAAGAGAAAAATTATGATATGGCGCTCACAAAGGCAAAAATTTTAGTGTGGTTATTGCAAACAGAAACTGGCGATCGTGATGAATTAAATATTCCTGAGGGCGGAAAGTTACTTTGGAACCGCATTTGTAGTGATGTACATAGTCCAGGCGGGATGCAAAGCAATTGGTATAGCCGTTGTTTTTATCAACGAGCAAAGAATAAAGCATTATTTGCAGATATCGTTATTACAAATCATGCGTTATTATTTCAAGATTTTTCAAGTGAAGAACCACTATTTGCTTCATGTGAACATATTATTTTTGATGAAGCTCATCATATCGAGGAAGCGGCGAGTAGAACATTAGGTGAACAGTTCTCCTGTATGTATTTTCAATTAGTTTTATCTCGTCTTGGTACGCTAGAAACAGATGATGTACTTTCTAAAGTATATAAAATGATGAAAAAATCAGAGCAAGCCTCTCGTTCGACTTTCCGTATGGTGAGTCATAGTTTGAAGGAATTGAAATTTGATGCGGATGAGCTATTCCAAATGTTACGTGCTTTCATCTTTAAACAAACAAAGCAGGAACAAGGGATAAGCAATATGCCACTCATTTATCGATATAACACAGAAGTAGAGAAAGGTAAGTTATGGGATAGCATTACCGAGTTAACAAATCGTTTTGTATACGATGTAAGAAAATTATTGACTACACTTGAGAAGCAAGTTGATATATTGCAAAGTAAATTAGAATGGGAGATGCATGTTGTTACAGGTGAATTTATGCATTTAATTGAGTTGTTGAGAAAGATGGAACAATCTTTACAATTACTCATTTTAGAAAAAAATTCATACGTGACATGGATGGAGACTGAAACGAAGGGAACAATTCATTCAACCGTTTTATATGCACAGCCTGTTTATATTGGTGAAAGGCTTGCGGATGAATTTTTAACACAGAAAAAGAGTGTTATTTTCACATCAGCAACGTTAACAGTAAACGATTCATTTGACTATATAAAAGAGGAGCTAGGTTTACATGATTTTGCTCCCAATACATTACAGGTTCCATCACCATTCCGTTTTGAAGAACAGATGAAATTAATGGTTTCAACAGATGTGCCTTTTATTAAGAAAGCAAGTAATGAAGAATATATTGAATCTGTGTCGGCACATATTGCAAAAATAGCGAAAGCTACAAAAGGTAGAATGCTTGTTTTATTCACTTCGTATGAAATGTTGAAAGAAGCGTATACGAATTTGAAAAATGATGAAGAATTAGAGGGGTATTTATTATTAACGCAAAGTGTAAATAATAAGAGCCGAAGTCGTCTCATTCGTAAATTTCAAGAGTTCGACAAATCGATTTTGTTAGGAACAAGTAGTTTTTGGGAAGGGATAGATATACCTGGAGATGCCCTTAGTTGTCTTGTTATTGTACGGCTTCCCTTTACGCCTCCTCATCAACCGATGATGGAAGCAAAAGGAGAGTGTTTAAAAAATCAAGGAGAGGATGTATTCGCTAAGTTAGCACTCCCGCAAGCAATCTTGCGTTTCAAACAAGGATTTGGTCGTCTGATTAGAACAAGTACAGATACCGGAACAGTATTTGTATTAGACCGTCGTTTGATAAGCGCTTCTTATGGAAAACGTTTTTTACAATCAATCCCAACTGTTCCGCTTTATGAAGGCCCTCTAGAAGAATTATTAGAACAATTAAAGGCATGGCCAAATAAATAAAATTGGAAGAAAAATACGCCTGAAGTACATTTAAGCTTCAGGCGTAAAAAATGTGGGTAGGAGGAATTTTATTTTTCTTACTTCTTGTATACAAAATGTATTGGTTTTCGACTTGAAACCTTTTTTTGCAGTACATGTCCTGCTATAATAGATGGGTGATGAAGCAGGGGTTGTAAAGAATGTACTCTTATTGTAACCGTATTGCGTTCTTCTATAATTAGAAATTTTTGTGTAACGGAGGAGTTTTTTCATGGATAAGAAAATCGAAGTCCTATCAACGACGCGTATTAAATATTCGTCTGACTTGTATAAAATTGTTGATAGTTTGAATCGTACGTTAAAAGAACAGGACCTCATGTTCGGATTAGCATTAGACGAAAAAGATAAAGAAATAGCTGTATTTACGATTTACAGAACGTAGTGATACAATGAAAAAGTGGATCTTTGCAATCGTTATCGTAATCGTTGCTAGCGGAATATATGGGGCGTATGTTTACAATAAAGCAATGGAAAAGAAAATCCATAAAGAGGCAAAATCTGTAGAAATTGCAAAAGAAAAGGCAAAGCTTACAAAAGTAAAATCTGTTGATTATTATAATGGAAATTCTTCATATACAGTCGTACAAGGTGTAGACGAAAAAGGAGAACAAATTATTGTTTGGGTGCCTAATAAAAAAGGGAATGTCCTTGTGAAGAAAAAGAGTGAAGGTATTCCTGAAAAAGAAGCTTTGCAAAAGTTGGCTGAACAAGCTACAGGAAAAGGTGATGAGCCAAAGCCAAAGCCAAAAGAAATTATAAAAGTAAAATTAGGTGCTCAAAACGATATTCCGTTGTGGGAAATTACATATATTGATCAGGAAGATCGTTATACGTATTATTATTTAGAGTTTCAAAATGGGGCTTATGCTGGTCACTACAGCATTGAAAAATAGATGTAGGGGGAACTACAAATGAAATTAGCAAAGCGAGTAGCTGCTTTAACACCATCTGCAACTTTAGAAATTACAGCAAAGGCACAAGCATTAAAAGCAGAAGGTCATGATGTAATTGGATTAGGGGCAGGAGAACCTGACTTTAATACGCCAGAACATATTATGGATGCTGCACATAAAGCGATGTTAGAAGGACATACGAAGTATACACCAACAGGTGGATTACAAGCGTTAAAACAAGAAATTGTGAAGAAGTTTACACGTGATCAAGGAATTGCGTATGATTCATCTGAAATTATTGTATGTAACGGTGCAAAGCATGCATTATATACATTATTCCAAGTGTTACTTGATGAAGGAGATGAAGTTATCATCCCAACTCCTTATTGGGTAAGTTATCCTGAGCAAGTAAAGCTTGCTGGAGGTAAGCCAGTTTACGTAGAAGGCCTGGAAGACAATGAGTACAAAATTACAGCGAAGCAGCTGCGTGAGGCAATTACAGAGAAGACGAAAGCAGTTATTATTAATTCACCGAGCAATCCAACAGGAATGATTTATAGCAAAGAGGAATTACAACAGCTTGGAGAAGTATGTTTAGAACACGATATTTTAATCGTTTCAGATGAAATTTATGAAAAATTAATTTATGGTGGAGCAGAATATACTTCGATTGCCCAGCTTTCTAATGCATTAAAAGAACAAACACTTATTATTAATGGTGTATCTAAATCTCATTCTATGACAGGATGGCGTATTGGATATGCAGCAGGAAATAAGCAGCTTATTAAAGCGATGACGAACTTAGCGAGTCATAGTACGTCAAACCCTACTTCAATCGCTCAATATGGCGCAATTGCAGCATATGCAGGCTCACAAGAACCTGTAGAAACAATGCGTCAAGCATTTGAAGAAAGATTAAACATTATTTATGATAAATTAATTCAAATCCCTGGCTTTACTTGCATTAAACCACAAGGTGCATTTTACTTATTCCCTAATGTAAAAGAAGCTGTAGCTTTATCAGGATACGAAACTGTGGATGATTGGGCAAAAGCTCTATTAGAAGAGGAAAAAGTGGCTCTTGTACCAGGTACAGGATTTGGTGCTCCAAATAACGTTCGTTTATCATATGCGACATCTCTTGAACAAGTAGAGAAAGCATTAGAACGCATTCATACGTTTATGAAAAGTAAAGTGCAAGCTTAATTGTATATTTTATTAACGCAATACAAAAAAACCTTCCTACATAATAGGAAGGTTTTTTTGACGAATTGTGGCAAAAAGAAATAGCGAAAGGTGTGTTATACTAGAGAGCGAGGTGTTTGGTGATGAAAAAGAAAATGATGTTACAGTGGTTTGAGCAGGGAAGCATTGCAATTCCAAAATTACTTATGATGCATTATAAAAAATTAGGGTTAAATGAAATGGAATTTATGGTTGTACTTCATGTACACACATTTTTAGAATCGGGCAATTCGTTTCCGACTCCGTCAGAGATTTCAGAACGGATGACGATTACTGAAATGAAATGTATGGAAGTAATTCAGACATTGATTCAAAAAGGTTTTTTATCACTAGAAGGTGGACAAAAATCAGAAGCGATGATGTGTGAAAGTTATTCTTTACAACCGCTATGGGAAAAAATATTGCATTTCTTAATGAACGAATCAATAGAGGAAGAACAAAAAGAAATAAAACAACTGCAAGTAAATTTATATACAGTATTTGAAAAAGAATTTGGAAGACCACTTTCTCCGTTTGAATGTGAAACGTTGGGTATGTGGGAAGATCAAGATCAACATCATCCGAATTTAATTCAAGCGGCCCTCAGGGAAGCTGTAATGAGCGGTAAGCTTAATTTCCGATATATTGATCGTATTTTATTTGAGTGGAAAAAGAATGGTATTAAAACAGTAGATCAAGCCCAAAACCAAGGACGGAAATTTAGAGCAAATCAACAACGAACGCAGCAAACGACAAAACAAGAGACGAAATTTACTGGGAAAGTGCCTTTTTATAATTGGTTGGAGCAGTAATGTAGGAGGAAGTATATGTTAAATAAAACGCAAATTCGCTATTGTTTAGACACAATGGCGGATATGTATCCAGAAGCACATTGTGAATTAATTCATGATAATCCATTTGAATTAGTAATCGCGGTGGCGTTATCTGCACAATGTACAGATGCACTTGTAAATAAAGTGACGAAAAATTTATTTCAAAAATATAAAACACCAGAAGATTATTTAAGCGTGTCTTTAGAAGAATTACAACAAGATATACGTTCCATTGGATTGTTTAGAAATAAGGCGAAAAATATTCAAAAATTGTGCCAGATGTTGCTAGATGATTATAACGGGAAAGTTCCAGAAGACCGTGACGAGCTGACGAAATTACCAGGAGTAGGAAGAAAGACAGCGAATGTAGTTGTTTCGGTTGCATTTGGAATTCCAGCGATTGCTGTTGATACACATGTGGAGCGAGTGAGTAAACGATTAGCGATTTGTAGATGGAAAGATTCTGTGTTAGAAGTAGAAAAAACGTTAATGAAGAAAGTACCGATGGATGAGTGGGGGGTTACGCATCATCGTATGATTTTCTTTGGACGTTATCATTGTAAAGCACAACGACCGCAATGTGAGGAGTGCAGACTGTTAGAAGTATGTCGTGAGGGAAAGAAGCGAATGAAGGTGAAATAAGGGATGGAGCGAGTTATAGAAATACCGAAAGAATTTCACTGCTTACCATTTTTTAAAGAAAGCGTAAATTCAATTGAGTATCATACAGACGAGTCTTTTGAAGAAATAATACAAAATACTTACTTTATATTTGATATTGAAAGACAGTATGAGCCATGGAAGGAAATTAAAAACAGTATTCCAGCGATGTTGAATGTATGGAAAAATAAGCATGAAGACATTGCTATACTGTTTCGAAATAGAAATAAGCAAGAGGCTGAGGGGCCAATGATTCTTTTTGCAGCTCACTTGTTATCGGTTGTCTATTGGCTAAATGAGCAACCTGTTCATAGTTTGAATGAAATGCAAATAAATACGAATAAATTAAAAGTACAACCTGTTAATTTTATGGAAAGATATTCATTCATAATAAAGAAACCGAGTAATTATCATTCTTATATTCAATTAGCGCAGTTGTATATCGAAATAGAAAAGCTGTATGTAAAGAAAATGATAACAAAAAAGAAGTCCGTTTCTCGTTAAGAGAAACGGACTTCTTTTTTGTATATTAGGACTCTGTTGTAACAACAGCACCGTCTGCGTGAGGTGTATCTCCTCCGGTATTTTGATGTTGCTGTTCTTGTTGTTTCTTAGCTTCTTCTTCAGCTTTTTTCTTGGCCTCTTCTTCAGCTTTCTTCTTAGCTTCTTCTTCAGCTTTCTTCTTAGCTTCTTCTTCAGCTTTTCTTCTAGCTTCCTCATCAGCTTTCTTTTGAGCTTCTTCTTGCTGTTTACGTTGTTGTTCTTGTTGCTGTTCTTGTTGTTTCTTAGCCTCTTCTTCAGCTTTTTTCTTAGCTTCGTCTTGTTTTACTTTATCTTCATTAGCCTTTTTCTGGGCTTCCTCATCAGCTTTTTTCTTAGCTTCTTCATCGGCCTTTTTCTTAGCCTCTTCTTCAGCTTTTTTCGCATCTGGAGTTCCGCCAGGCGCAGTGAAGGATGCACCAACTGCTGGGCTTGTGCCAGTGCCTTTTTTCGCTACTACAGAGAAGCTGTAAGTAACACCTGGTTTAATACCACCAAGAGTAGCTGTCGTACCACTTATTGATAGGCTACCACTTGAACCGTCAGTTGCTTTATAGCTGGCTGCATATGCATCAACTTCTGCTGGTCCAGACCAGTTTAGTGTAACAGTGCTAGCGCCATCGAAAGTGACATTAAGACCACTAGGTGCATCTACTTTAATTTGTTTAATTGCATCTTTTTTCGCACCTTTTACGTATAACTCTCCGTTTATTTCTTGTACAGAAGAAGGACGCTCGAAACGGGATTTATCTGTAGCGAATTTGCTCATCATTACTTGGAACATTTGTTGTGCAATTCTAGTAGAGCGATCACCAATGTAATTTTCTGGACCATCCTTTTCGTAACCAGTCCAAACAGCCATTGTATATTGTGGTGTATATCCAGCGAACCAGCTATCTCTATTTGCATCAGCTGGAATACCATATTTTTTAAGAACGTCTTCATCAAAGTTCTGCGTACCTGTTTTACCGGCTACGTCAACACCAGAAACGTATGCTGTTGGACCTGTACCACCAGAACCAGGTTTTACTACGTCGCGAAGAACGTCAGTAATCATGTAAGCTGTGTAGTCTTGCATCGCACGTTGTTCTTTCGGTTTAAAACTTTTCTTTTTCCCGTCTGGGAAGGTGACTTCTTTTACGAAGTGCGGTTTATTGTAGTTACCATCATTACCAAAGGCTGCATATGCACCTGCTAATTGTAATGGAGAACTATCGTTACTACCAATTGCTGTTGATTCATATGTTTTGCCGTCTTTAAATGTCATACCTAAGCCTTCAGCAAACGCTTGTGACTTAGGAAGGCCAACCGCTTGAGCTGTCTTTAAAGCCGGGATGTTTAATGATTTTTTCAAAGATTCACGTAGTGAAACGTCACCTTTGTAACTCTTTGTTGCATTTCGTATTTTCTTTCCATTGGAATACGTATACTCTGAGTCGTTTAATTGATGGTATGTAGACCATTGTAAATTCTCGAATGCTGGACCGTAGTCGAAAATTGGTTTCATTGTTGAACCAACTTGGCGTTTTAAATCAGTTGCCATATTATGACCTTTGAAAGTAGATCTACTTTCTTTACGCCCAGCCCCAATTGCTCGAACTTCCCCAGATTGTGTATCCATAAATACGAATGATCCTTGGAATTGATCGTTCGGATACTTAATAAGATTGCCATCCATAATTTTTTCAGCATAATCTTGAGCATCTTGGTCAAGTGTTGTATGAATCGTTAAACCATCTGAACCGATATTTATATCGGGATATTCTTTTTCAACTTCTTTTACAACAGCATCTAAAAATGCTTGATACTTCATCTCAGTTACTTCTGAAGCCGGTTGAAGACCTTCAGTTACAGAGATTTTCATTGCGTTATTCATTTCATCTTTTGTTATATAACCATGTCGATTCATTAATGATAATACGACGTTACGACGTTGTGTAGCTCGTTCAACGTTTTCTTTTTTTGTTGGATCATAAATATTAGGACCTTGGGGTAAACCAGCGAGCATCGCAGCTTCATGTAACTGCAAGTCTTTTAAATCTTTGTTATAATATTTTTTGGCTGCTGTTGCAATACCGTACGAACGGTTACCTAAGTTAATCTTATTTAAGTACATTTCTAAGATCTCATGTTTAGAGTATTGTTGCTCTAATTTGTAAGAAAGGTACCATTCTTGTACTTTTCTCTTCGCAGTTTTGTCCATCGTTAAAAAATAGTTTTTGACTACTTGTTGTGTAATCGTACTACCACCTTGAGATCCGAACCCTCCAGTGACATTTTCCATAACTGCTTTTGTAGTTCGTTTAAAATCAATTCCATTATGATCATAGAAACGTGAATCCTCAGTTGCAAGGAATGCACTTTCAACTACCTTTGGAATTTGATCATACGTAACGTGGGTTCGTTTTTCAGCACCGTATTCATAGAAAAAGTTCCCATTCTTATCAAGAAACTTTGTTGATAAAGGATTGACAAGTTTGGATTTATCCAATTTTGGAGCGTCCTTTACCATAACAAAGAAAGCGGAAACGCCGGCTACAAGACCAACGATACCAAGAAGTAGACAACCTATAAGGAATTTCTTGAAAAAGGAGCCTTTTTTCTTTGGTTTTTCTTCTTTATTTGTTTTTTTCTCTTGATTTTTTACATGATTTCGTTCTGTACGAGAACGATAATTATCTGACATTATACTTTCTCCTACCTTTCATTCTCTCCCCCAAAAGTCGAAAAAAGAGCCTTAGTGATGACTCTATCACGAAAAATAAACCGTGTCTAGTACACGGATATAGTCAATCCGAGGGTGATAACCGCATGATAATAAAGATCCATGCTCTTCTATTTCTTCTTTCGTAATCGACTTGCGTCCACCTGTATTTTGACGATTCCAAAATGCAATAATATGTTTTGCATCTAATAAATAAAATTCATCAAAAAGTGTAAATTTAATAATGACAAATGCAATTCCATTATGAGCAACCACTTGCTTCATATGTTCTATTTGATGAAGGTGGAAGTTTTGAAGTGGGAAACTAGTTTTATTTTTTGTTTCCTTTGCTTCAAAATCGATGTATTTCCCTTTGTATACACCGTTGTAATCTGTCGTAGAAGGTTGTTTAAAATACGCTTCTTTTACCACTGCAGCACTCCGAGCGGGGTAATCTACTTTTACAATTTGAAGAGGTGTAGGTTTTTTATGTACACATGCAATATTATGGGTTAAGTAATATTGATTTGTTTCATTCAATTCCTCTTCAAGGGACATACCTCTATTACTATAAGTATGTTTTTTAATTGGTGTTTTATGAGGTTGTGAAGCTTGATTGTACCGTTTTCCGTTTGGGTAACGAATGGTCATAGTGTGTCCACTCCCAACTTGCTAAGAATTACTTACAAAGGTGATTATAACAAAAAATGAAAAAAGATGTGACCTTTTTGAAGAAAGGTATGATGACTTATTTATGTTTACATGGAATGATTATGAGAAAATTAAACAATATCGTAAAAATATGGTTTGTACAGACGAAGAAAAAACAATCGTTTATAACATTAAGAGGAAAATAGAAATGGCTAATATGGACAACATTTCTCGAACACAGTCTTATCAAGAATATTATGTAAGGAACAGTGAAATTAGGTGGGCCTTTTTAGCAAGTATGGTCTCGAGAAATGCGGGATGGAATATGACTGATTTAAAAGGGAGATATTATGCTACTGTTTTACCTCAAACAGTAAAAAAACATTTGTTTCTGACTTATGAAGAAGCGAATTGGATTATTTTTTTAGATGCATTTCCTCAGCTATTGTTATACGAAGAAAGTAAGAGGAGGCAGGTACCACTATTCCATTTGTTACAATATTTTAACGTATCAATTTTCATGGAAAAAGAATGGATTTATTTTTTGGAAAAAAAAGATATAAATAGGCTCATGACAGCGCTTATTATAAATGAGCAAAATAAAATTCAAAAACCAGTTATTGAGAATGCATATTTTAAAAAACATGTATTCCATACTGCACTTTTTAAATTGCAAGAAATGCTTCATATTAGTGCTGTTATTTTTCCGACTGTTGAAGGGAGGATGTATGGTTTTTCAGTTTATCAATTTGAAACGTTACAAAAGCGTATAGAACTAGGGCAGAAATTAGCGGAGTTACTGTTTCATCCGAATTATAAAAGTTTATTCCATAGGTTTGCATTGCAAACTATACACACAGGATCAAGAGCAGATTATGAATATTATGTAAGAGAAGCTAGAAAATCTTGTACGCCAGCCCTTAGAGAGGTTTATCCTGTCGTTGCACATAAGGAAATAAGTATGAGAGATTGGTTTTGTAGAGATAAGGAAATAAATGAGTTGTTTCTACTGGAAGAGTATAAGGGTGAAGTTGATATAACAGAATGGTATAAAAGAAAGAGGGAGCAAATCTATGTTGCTTCTATCGTAAATCGTTTTGTTAAAAGGATGGATGAGTTCGTGATATAATAAAAAAGAAGTCCCGTCTTCATAAGTGAAGACGGGACTTCTTAATGTGAAGTAATCCTGCCGTGTATGCTAAGAATTTAATCTCAAAACGTAATGAATATAAGAGATTAAGGATGCTTCAGAAATTAGCTTTTTGTAAAAGCGCTAAAGTCTCACTTTATCCCGCTACTTGCCGGGCAGTAAGACCCACGTCTCAAAATTCAGTGAAAGCAAAGAATTTAGGTGTGGATCAACTGCCCGTAAAAGCCCGATTGAGAAGGCTAATAATCAGTGGGGATGAACAAAAACCCCGCTGATTAAAGTTTCACTTTATGTAGCAGGGAAGTTTGGACCATCTAACTTAGGGTTGCCAGTCTCGGGTTTATTTTGTTTGTTTTGTTTTTTCTTTTTTTCGTTTTTGTTCTTTGCCATTTTCATACACCTCCTTTTTGTATTGTTACCATTTCTATAAATGACATACAAAATGATTTCTTTGACGAATAACAACTAGTTTTGTCATGTGAGCAGGAGTGAGGAGTCATTCGGCGAAATTACATGACAAAGGAAAAGCAAAGAAGGGGGCGTTTTGTATATGGCGATGGTTCAGAAGGAAGATGTAATGAAAACAATGGATCAAATGTTAAGTTCTCTCGATTTGCTGGAAATGAATATAGGGATTAGAATGAATCATGCATTGAAGGATACGAGTGAAAAAATATGCAATAAAATAGAAATAACAGAAATGCATATTGAGCATATGGAAAATAAATTAGTGCATCACGAAGAAAAAGGGAATTGGGTGAAGGCATTTCAAAACGTCGTAGTGAGTGCATAATAAGGTGGGAATAAAATGAAGTATGAAGCATTAATACAATCTTCAGAAAAACTCATGCAGTATAATAATGAAGCGAATGTGAAAAAAAGAGAAATGATTGAGTACGATTTTTATAAGGATATGAAACCATTTGTAGATATGGTAGATGAGGAATTAAAAGTGTGGAAAGAATTAGCTTATAAATGGATTAAGGAAGAAAAACCGAAGTATATACATGTACAGCAAATTGATCAAGTGTACGATAATTTACAGACAAATGTTTTGCAATGTTTTGTAAATAAAGGTAAAGGTAAGCGATTCTTTGAAACACATCAAGCCATTTCGTATACTTTGCAAAATATAATTGAGCAATGTAAGTAACAAGAGGGGAAACCCTCTTGTTTTTTTATGCTTCTGTCATTGTTGTAGGCTTTGTTGCACCGTTTATTTCTAATTCTTTTATTAATGTTCGGTAATCTGAAATGCATATTTTTCCTTCGAGATACCAATGTCTCGCAAAGTCTAACAATTCATTTACATTCTCTGTGTAATACCCCTTTTTTTGAGAAAACGCTTGTTTTAAATCCCCTAATACCATGTTGATTCCTCCCCCATGAGAATCTTCTTCTTCACTATCATAGCATGGAAGGGTTTTCTTTTTTAATTTTTTAAAAATTTAAACTTCCGACAAAAATAGACAGAGACTCCGCCACACAAATTATTTTACAAGTACATATTATATATGTAGAAACTTATGTGAAGGAGGAGAGAATGCATGTTTCAACAATCTAACGTATATCAGCAATCTAATCCATATGCACAGCAAAATATGTACCAATATAATACGGATACATATTTACGGTATAATATGTATCCTTTCGAGCCTAATTATGGAAATCAAAATTATTACCAGCCATTTGAAGTGTCGTTTATGAATCAACCACAACAACAGCAGCCCTATATGGATCAACAGCAGCAACCCTATACGAATCAACAGCAGCAACCTTATATGGATCAACAACAGCAACCTTATATGAATTCACAATACTATATGCCACCACCATCTCCCTATGGAAATCAACAAGCGATGTTTTATCCACCAAAACAACCGTACCCGACGCAGAATAAACAAAAACAACAACAGCAACCGAGTCAATTTTCTAGTTTTGTTTCCCAATTTAAAAACTCAGATGGTAACTATGATGTAAATAAAATGATGAATACAGCTGGACAAATGATGAATGCGATGAACCAAGTGACAGGTATTGTAAAGCAAGTTGGAGGTTTTTTTGGTAAGTAATCTTGGGGGTTGTCTATAAAAAGCATTACGTATAAAGCAGAAGGCTAGACAAATTTCCTTGTAATAAATGGGTATATATAACAAACGGCTTTCTCTCTTTTCTCATATTGTAAAGTGTAGTCAGATTTTTTTAACGAGAGAGGAGAGAAAAAACTATGCATCATTGTCATCCTTGTTTTGGAGGGCATAAGCCTGTAGGACCTATCTGTACAACTGCTCCTGTCATTCATCCGACGAAACAGTGTGTAACACATTCTTTTTCAACAACGGTGGTGCCACACATTTTCCCAACGCATACAACACATGTTCATCATCAACAAATTAAAAACCAAAACTTCTTCCCACAAACAAACTCGAATGTAAATGTTGTAGACCCGATTGACCCAGGGTTCGGCGGCGGATGTGGACCATGTGGTCATGGACATCATGGACATCACGTATCACCATTTGGACCAGGACCAAATGTATCACCATTCGGACCAAACGTATCACCATTTTTACCAAACAATGTATCACCAGTAGGTCCGAATATTGGACCAAACGTTGGTGGAATATTTAAAAAGTAAATGATATGTTAGAACTAGCGAAATGCTAGTTCTTTTTTTGTAATTGGAGTGTTGATATGAAAGTTATTGCTGTAACGGGATATAAGCCATTTGAACTTGGTATATTTAAAAATGATCATCCAGGGGTGGAATGTATAAAAAAAGCATTGCATCGAAAATTAACTACTTTTGTAGAAGAAGGTTTGGAATGGGTGATAATAAGTGGGCAGTTAGGAGTCGAATTATGGGCTGCTGAAGTTGTTTTTGAAATTCAAGTAGAATATCCAGATCTAAAATTAGCGGTATTTACTCCGTTTTTAGAACAAGAAGAAAGCTGGAAGGAAGATAACCGTGAATATTACGAATGTATTCTCTCTCAAGCAGACCATATTGATAGTATTACGAAACGGAAGTACGAAAGCCCGGAACAATTTAAATTAAAAAATCAATTTTTTATTGAAAAAAGTGATGCACTTTTAGCTGTATATGATGAAGAAAAACCAGGGAGTCCCAAATATATTGTAGAAGCAGCAAAGAAAAAAGGAGAAATAGAAAATTATCACAGTTATTTTATTCTTTTTTCTGATTTACAAGATATAATAGAAGAGGAACAGTGGAATAATGCTGAGTAATATGTAATATAGTACTCGTATATATGATTGACAAAAGGCATTGTTTCTGAAAAAATTTAGGTAATGAAAGTTTTGGCAAAAATTTGAGGTGAAGAAAATGATTTCGGATAAAATTAAATTAACGGCGAAAGATATTTTAGAAAAAGAATTTAAAACAGGCATGAGAGGCTATCAACAAGAAGAAGTAGACAAGTTTCTTGATATGATCATTAAAGACTATGAAGCTTTCCACAAGGAGTTTGATCAATTAAAGCAACAAAATGCTCGTTTAAAGCGTGAATTAGAGGAACAAAAATTAGTAGCAACGCAAGTACCACAACAACCAGTTGTACAAACACCAGTTGCACAACCTGTATATAACAACACGAATACGGACATTTTAAAACGTCTATCTAATTTAGAAAAAGCTGTATTTGGAAGTAAGTTATACGAATAATTTCTAGTGGTAAAAAGGTTAAAGCATTTTACATAGAAAAAAACATTGCAAAATCTTTTTGTTTCCACTATACTAATGGATGTCATAACGTTTGGGTAATCGCTGCAACGCCAACGTTGTAGAGGAAAGTCCATGCTCGCACGGCCTGAGATGGCTGTAGTGTTCGTGCCTAGCCAATTCATAAGCTAGGGTATTCTGGCTGTAAGGCTGGTTTAACGGCAGGGAAAAAACCTAAGTCCTTTCGGATATGGTTTGACTACCTTTAAAGTGCCACAGTGACGAAGTCCTTGAAGAAATGATAGGAGTGGAACGAGGTAAACCCCACGAGCGAGAAACCCAAATAATGGTAGGGGAATCTTTTCCAAGGAAATGAACGATGGGAAAGGACAGGTTGTATAACCTGTAGATAGATGATTGCCACCGGAGTACGAGGCGTGGGCCGTTTGCAGTACAAAGGAACAGAACATGGCTTACAGAACGTTATGAACCAACTATGAAATAACTCAGCTCTCCTTTGTTAGAGGAGGGCTTTTTATTTGTATGAAGTTATAAATTATGAGTTAAAATGGTTAATGAGAAAATTCTTCGTAAAATGTAATGATTAATAGGACAAATTGCTATTAATTATTGTTTAACTATACATAAGAGGTGAATGCAAATGGGAAAAGTTACTTTAATTGCAACAGCGGCAATGGGTATTGAAGCGTTAGTTGCCCGAGAAGTTCGTGATCTTGGTTATGAATGCCAAGTGGAAAATAGCAAAGTAACATTTGAAGCAGATGAAAAGGCGATTTGTCGCACGAACTTATGGTTACGTACTGCGGACCGTGTGAAAATTAAAGTTGGCGAATTCAAAGCGACAACATTTGATGAGCTGTTTGAAAAAACGAAAGCATTAAACTGGGGAGATTATATTCCAGAGAATGGAGAATTCCCTGTAATTGGTAAATCGTTAAAATCTGAGTTGTTCAGTGTTTCAGATTGCCAACGTATCGTTAAAAAAGCTGTCGTTGAAAAATTAAAAACAACATATAAACGTACAACTTGGTTTGAAGAAGATGGTCCGTTATTCCGTATCGAGATCGCAATGCTCAAGGATATTGCAACATTAACAATTGATGCAAGTGGTGTTGGACTTCATAAACGTGGATACCGTATGGACCAAGGGGAAGCCCCATTAAAAGAAACATTGGCTGCGTCTTTAATTAAGTTAACAAACTGGAAGCCGGATCGTCCTTTCGTAGATCCTTTCTGTGGATCAGGTACAATTCCGATTGAAGCAGCATTAATTGGACAAAATATTGCACCAGGATTTAACCGTGGCTTCGCATCAGATGAGTGGGGCTGGGTTGGTAAACAAAACTGGCGTGAAGCTCGTCAAGAAGCTGAAGATTTAGCGAATTATAATCAACCACTACAAATCATTGGATCAGATATTGATCATCGTATGATCCGAGTTGCTCAAGATAATGCAGAAGAAGTGGGCTTAAGTGATTTAATTACATTTAAACAAATGCAAGTAAAAGATTTCACGACAAAAGAGGATTATGGCTATGTTGTAACGAATCCTCCATACGGAGAACGTTTAAGTGAAAAAGCACTCGTTGAACAATTGTACAAAGAAATGGGACAAGTATTCCGCCCATTAGATACATGGTCAGCGTACGTATTAACAAGCTACGAAGCATTTGAAAAGTGTTATGGAAAAGATGCATCGAAGAAACGTAAACTGTTTAATGGATTTATCCGTACAGATTACTACCAATACTTCGGAAAACGTCCACCGCGTAATTCATAGTATAAAACTCCTCCAGCGCGCATATACTGGCTATTATGTAATGCGTAAAGGAGGACGTGATATGGATAGTTTCCAATTATCTATGATTCAAAAAGCTATTCATCGTACGTATGATGAGATCGGGAAAGAAGTGGATAGCCAAGGTGCGATTGTAGAGGAAATACAAAAAGCACAAGAAGAATATTTGTCAGCTCTTTCACACGAAACAGCGATTGATAAACGGTATTTAAAGTCATTAATATAGAAAAAAATTTTCCTTTTTCGAAAGGAAAATTTTTTTTCGTGTATTTCTATGTATGGCAACAGGGGAAAGTGGCTGCACACATATGAGTAGCAGTTGCTATATCTTTTTATAGAAAAACTTTTTGGTTGGAGGCTAAGGATGTTTACTGAGAAGAGATTACCATTTGAAGTAGGAAAACAAGATAATTTTTATGATAAGTTGAATGAATGGATTGGAGATGTGTTTTACGATATCCTTCCGGAAAAAGGCTTTGAAGAGCGTGATGAACAAATTTTTATGGCGTTTCAATTAGAGCGTGCTTTCCAAGAAAAGAAAGTAATGTTCGCAGAAGCGGGTGTAGGAACAGGGAAAACAATTGTATATCTTCTATATGCAATTTGTTATGCGCGTTATACTGGAAAACCAGCTATTATCGCTTGTGCTGATGAAACGTTAATTGAGCAGCTTGTGAAAGAAGAAGGAGACATTGCTAAGTTATCTGAAGCATTAGGACTATCTGTTGATGTTAGACTTGCGAAATCAATGGATAATTATTTATGTTTACGTAAACTTGAAGATGTTATGAGTGGACGAGCTCCAGAAGTAATTGAAGATGTATACTACGAATTACCACAGTTTGTATTCGATCATGGTACGATGCAAAACTTTACTCACTACGGCGACAGAAAAGAATTTCCACTTTTAAATGATGAGGAATGGTCAAAAGTAAATTGGGATTACTTCCAAGATTGCTTCACTTGTGATTCTCGTCATCGTTGTGGTCAAACTCTTTCTCGTGAACATTATCGTAAAGCGGCAGATTTAATTATTTGTTCTCAAGATTTCTACATGGATCATATTTGGACGTACGATGCTCGTAAGCGTGAAGGGCAAATTCCGTTATTACCTGAAAGTAGCTGCGTTGTATTCGATGAAGGACATCTTGTAGAATATGCAGCTCAAAAAGCTTTAACATATCGTTTAAAGCAAACGATGATGGAGCAACTTTTAACAAGATTGTTGCAAAATGATATTCGTGAAGAGTTTGCACATTTAGTAGAAGAAACAATTTGGCAAACAGAGCGATTCTTTGATGTGTTACAAGAAAATAAAAAGGAAATCGCCGGTTCTGATCGTTTAGAAATTACTGTGACAGAAAAAGTAACAGCTGAAGCGAATAGACTTTATGCAAAAATTGGTGAAGTCGGTGATGCATTAGTATTTGAAAGTGAAATGCATACAGTAAACACGTATGATTTAAATATCGTTGATGAACATTTAGATGTATTAGAACATTCACTGCGTCTGTTCATGCACGAGAAAAATGTAATTACATGGGGTGAAGAAGGTGATGGAGCCTTCACGTTAGTGATTATGCCACGTGCAGTTGAAGAAGTATTACAAGAGAAAGTATTCTCGAAGAAAATCCCGTATATTTTCTCTTCTGCTACATTATCTAACAACGATTCATTCGCATTTACAGCAAATAGCCTAGGGGTAAAAGATTACTTATCATTCTCAGTTGCCTCACCGTTTGATTATGCAGAGCAAATGGCAGTAAACTTACTATCGCATACGAAAGAGAACGAATGGGAAAGAAAGTGTCAATATACACTTGAAAATATACAGAAAACAAATGGACGTACACTTGTATTATTCCGTACAACACAAGAACTTGCAGCGTTTAAAGAATATGTAAGTAAAGAACAAATGTCCGTTCCGTTCCTATATGAAGGGGATCAAGAAATTAGTCAGCTCGTTTCTCGTTTCCAAAATGAAGAAGAGACTGTACTTTGTGCTGTTCATTTATGGGAAGGTTTAGATATTCCTGGTTCATCATTATCGCATGTTATTATTTGGTCATTACCATTCCCTCCAAACGATCCTGTGTTTGAAGCGAAGCGTAAACATGTAAATGATCCATTCTGGGATGTAGATGTACCGTATATGATTTTACGTCTTCGTCAAGGGATTGGACGTTTAATTCGTACGAGCGACGATAAAGGGGCTATATCAATCTTCTTATCTGATACAGAAGATGAGAAAGTGATAGAAGCGGTGAAAAACGTACTACCAGTAGCAGGTAAAGAATTATAAGGAGAAAGCTTGGCGCTTGCCAAGCTTTTTTTCTATTATAAAAGGAATTTAGGTTTCCATGTCGAATTAAGTTTGAGGTAGAAAAGGGAGGTTTTATACGATGACAGTAGCTACATATGAAGTAGAAAAACAATTTTTAACATATGTGAAGAAGATACAAAATTACGGTGAAGCATTAAGCTTAATGTTTTGGGACTTAAGAACAGGTGCGCCTAAAAAAGGTGTAGACCAGCGTTCAGAAGTAATTGGTATGCTTTCATCAGAAGTGTTTGTCATGTCAACTTCAGATGAGATGGGAAATTATTTAACAGAGCTTGAAGCTTTAATAAGTGAAGATAAACTTTCTGAAACGACGAAGAAAATGGTTGAAGAGTGTCGTAAAGAATATGATAGAAATAAGAAAATTCCACAAGCGGAATACGAGGCGTATGTGAAATTAGAAGCGAAAGCGGAAAGTGTGTGGGAAGAAGCTCGGGAAAAATCTGATTTCGAAATGTTCCGTCCGTATTTAGAACAAATAGTTGAATTTAAAAAGAAATTCATTACATATTGGGGTTACGAAACATATAAATATAATACATTATTAGATATGTATGAGCCAGGTATTACAGTAGAAGTGTTAGATCACGTATTTGGTCAACTTCGTGAGCGTATCGTTCCGCTCGTAAAAGAAATATCGGAGTCACAAAAGAGATTAAAGACAAGTGCTTTATCAGAACATTTTTCAAAAGAAAAACAAAAGAACTTTACATTAGAGTTATTAAAGCAATTGAATTATGACTTTGAAGCAGGTCGTCTTGATGAAACGGTACATCCATTTGAGATTACATTAAATAGAGGGGACGTTCGTATTACAACACGCTATGATGAAAAAGATTTCCGTATGGCAGTGTTTGGAACAATTCATGAATGTGGCCATGCTGTATATGAACAAAATATTGCAGAGAAATTCGAAGGTACACCGCTATGTAGTGGAACTTCTATGGGTATTCATGAGTCACAATCATTATTCTTTGAGAACTTTATCGGTCGTAATAAATCATTCTGGAAGAAAAATTATGATTTATTAAAAGAGTATAGCGATGGTCAATTCAATGATATATCAATAGATGAATTTTATGATGCGATTAACGAATCGAAGCCATCGTTCATTCGTATAGAAGCAGATGAGCTTACATATCCGCTTCACGTCATGGTTCGTTATGAACTTGAGAAAGAATTATTTGATGGTACATTACAAGTGAAGGATTTGCCAGCGGCTTGGAATGATAAGATGGAAGCATATTTAGGAATTCGTCCGGAAAGCGATGCGCAAGGTGTATTGCAAGATGTTCACTGGGCTGGTGGTTCATTTGGATACTTCCCATCTTATGCGCTTGGTTATATGTATGCAGCGCAATTTAAGCAAAGAATGTTAAAAGACATTCCGAACTTTGATGCATTATTAGAAGAAGGAAATGTAACACCAATTCGTGAATGGTTAACAGAAAATATTCACCAATACGGTAAAACGAAAAAGCCACTTGAAATTTTAGAAGATGTGACAGGTGAAGGATTAAATGCAAACTACTTAGCAGATTATTTAGAAGCGAAGTATAAAGAAATCTATGGGTTATAAAAAAGAGCTGCTTAATTGCAGCTCTTTTTTTAAAGGGGATAGAAGAATGATTTATACATATACAGTAATGACGCAAGAAGAAGCGGAAGAAATTGCATATAACTGGCATTATGAAGGGGAATATTCTTTTTATGATATAGAGGCAGATGAAGAAGATTTAGCTGAGTTTTTACATGATGAGAGTAGAGGAGATCATACATTTTCTGTGAAGGAAAACGGCACTCTCATTGGTTTTTTTACTGTTTGTAAAATAAATGATGGAACGGTTGATATAGGTCTTGGAATGAGACCTGATATAATTGGAAATGGATGTGGTTTACAGTTCGTAAACGCTGGACTAGCTTTTAGTAAAGAAAAATACGGATGCAATTATATAACGTTATCAGTAGCGACATTTAATGAGAGAGCAATTAAAGTGTATAAAAGAGCAGGATTCGAAGCAGTTGGAACGTTTATCCAGAAGACGAACGGTAGTTGTTTTGAATTTTTGAAAATGAATTATATATGTAAAAATGATTAAGAAACAGAGGGGACCTTCTGTTTTTTTATTTTGATTTAGAAGTATAGGATACATATTTTGTACTTGTTGTAATTGGGAGCTTTGAAATTTTGATAGAGGATGTGTATGATTGAACTTTAGTAGCAAATAGCAGGTTTAGCAAGGAGAGGTAGAATGATTACAATTAAAACGAAAAATGAAATAGATTTGATGCATGAATCTGGGAAATTACTTGCTTCATGTCATAGGGGAATTGCCAAAATGATGAAACCAGGTATTACGACAAAAGAAATTGATACGTTTGTTGAAGCATATTTAGAAAAGCATGGTGCAACATCTCAGCAGAAAGGTTACAACGGGTATCCATATGCGATATGCGCATCTGTAAATGATGAAATGTGTCATGGGTTTCCGGCGGATGTTCCTTTAAATGAGGGTGATATTGTAACAATTGATATGGTAGTAAACTTAAATGGTGGTCTTTCAGATTCTGCTTGGACGTATAGAGTTGGAAATGTTTCTGAAGAAGCAGAAATGTTATTGGTAGTAGCTGAGAATGCATTGTATAAAGGAATTGATCAGGCGATGATCGGTAATCATGTAGGAGATATTGGCTATGCGATTGAAAGTTATGTAGCAAATGAAGGTTTTTCTGTCGCAAGAGACTTTACGGGACATGGAATAGGTAAAGAGATTCATGAAGAACCAGCAATTTTTCATTTTGGGAAACAAGGACAAGGGCCTGAACTACAAGAAGGAATGGTAATTACAATTGAGCCTATTGTCAATGTAGGTATGCGATATTCGAAAGTAGATTTAAATGGATGGGCTGCAAGAACGATGGACGGGAAATTATCAGCGCAATATGAGCATACAATTGCTATTACAAAAGATGGGCCAATCATTTTAACGACACTTTGAAATAATATGTAAGAGTTTACAAAACTCGAACGAAAAGGGTGTTTTTATAAAATTTGTACGTGTTTTATTAAGAAATGCTTTTCAAAGTATAAAAAGTGCGTTATAATCCATCTATAAAATAAATAGTTAGCTACACTCATATAATCGCGGGGATATGGCCTGCAAGTTTCTACCGAAGTACCGTAAATACTTTGACTATGAGTGAGGACGAATATATTTGCTTGTTTAGCATTCTTTTTTGCGAAACTCCAAAAGCGCGTCTCTCACTTGTAACGAGTGGTGGCGGCTTTTGGAGTTTTTTATTGCATAAGAGGGGGAACAAACATGAAAGTATTACAAGAAAAGATTTTGAACGAAGGAAAGGTTTTATCTGGTGACGTATTAAAGGTAGATGCATTTTTAAATCATCAAATTGACCCAGTACTTATGCAAGAGATCGGAAAAGAATTTGCTAAACGTTTTAAAGAAGAGAACATTACAAAAATCGTGACGATTGAATCTTCAGGCATTGCACCAGCAGTTATGGCTGCATTAGAGCTTGGTGTAAAAGTAATCTTTGCAAGAAAACGTAAATCGTTAACGTTACAAGATAATATGTACGTTGCAAACGTATATTCATTTACGAAACAAGAAACGAATGAAATTTCATTATCTCGAAATCATATCGATGAAAATGATCGTGTTTTAATTATCGATGACTTTTTAGCAAATGGTCAGGCTGCTTTAGGTTTAATGAGTTTAGTAGAGCAAGCAGGAGCAAGTATTGCAGGAATTGGTATTGTTATCGAAAAAGCATTTCAAGATGGAGGAAAGAAGCTTCGTGAACAAGGAGTTCGTGTTGAGTCACTAGCAGAAATTGCATCACTTGATAACGGCACAGTTACATTTGTACAGCAAGAAACTGCGGAGGTGAAATAAACGATGAAGCAACATCCATTTAAAATCGCATCGCTTGGTATGCAGCATATGCTTGCGATGTATGCTGGCGCAATTATCGTTCCGCTTATTGTGGGCGGCGGACTTGGTTTAAATCAAAAAGAGTTAACATATTTAGTCTCGATTGATTTATTAATGTGCGGCGTTGCGACGATTTTACAAGCATTATCAAATCGCTTTTTCGGTATTGGACTTCCAGTCGTACTTGGTTGTACATTTACAGCGGTTGGCCCAATGATTGCAATCGGGAAACAATACGGCGTGTCTTCTATTTATGGAGCAATTATTGCTGCCGGGTTATTCGTTGTTATTTTTGCGAAATTATTTGGAAAGCTTGTAAAACTGTTTCCACCTGTTGTAACAGGATCTGTCGTTACCGTAATTGGAGTTACACTTGTTCCAGCAGCAATTAATGATATGGCTGGAGGAGTAGGAAGTAAGGATTTTGGTAGTCTTGAAAATTTAGCGTTAGCATTTGGTGTATTACTATTTATCATCATTATGTATCGTTTCTTTGACGGATTTATTCGTTCAATCTCTATTTTACTTGGTCTATTGTTCGGTACAATTGTCGCAGCATTTATGGGGAAAGTAAGTTTGCAAGCGGTTGGAGAAGCGGATTGGTTCCACGGTATTCAGCCATTTTACTTCGGTACACCAACATTTGAATTAACGCCAATTATTACGATGATTTTAGTTGCTTGTGTAGGGATTGTAGAAGCAACAGGTGTATATTTCGCATTATCTGATATTTGCAATAAAAAGATCGGTGAAAAAGAATTAACAAAGGGCTATCGAGCAGAAGGATTAGCGATGGTGTTAGGTGGTATTTTCAATGCGTTCCCATATACAACATACTCTCAAAACGTAGGACTTGTTCAATTAACTGGAGTAAGAAATCGCGTTATTATTTATACTTGTGGTGGTATGTTAATCGTTCTTGGGTTCATTCCAAAAATCGCAGCTATTACAACTATTATCCCGAAATCAGTACTTGGCGGTGCAATGTTAGCGATGTTTGGTATGGTAATGGCATATGGTATTAAAATGTTAAGTAGTGTTGATTTTGGTAAACAAGAAAACTTATTAATCGTTGCATGTTCTGTTGGAATTGGGCTTGGGGTTACAGTTGTTCCGACATTATTCTCACAACTTCCTGAAAACATTCGTATTTTAACAGATAACGGAATTGTACTTGGAAGTGCGTCAGCAGTACTTTTAAATATCGTATTTAATATGGTGCCGCAGCGTAAAGTGAAAGTAAAAGAAGAGCCAGTGTCGATGCAAAGTGCAGTAAGAGAAGCATAGAAAAGCAAGGTCTCGTTATGAGACCTTGCTTTTCTTTTTAAGTGGCATCATTTTCCCGTACGTACCAAGGCGCCATATATATTCAAGTGGCCCGTATTGATAACGTGACAGCCACCAGCGGCTAATAAAGATTTGTAACGTATAGAAACTAATGCAAAAGAGAGGACCTACCCATAATGGAGCAAGATAATCATTTTTGAACAATAGTCCGAATACAAGTAATGTAACAATTGTATGTGAAATGTAGTTTGTTAATGCCATTCGCCCAACGTACTGGAACGGGCGTAATAATGTTTGCCATCTTTCTTTTTGTAATAAACGCATGAGCGTGAAAATGTAGAATATGAATAACGTTTTTCCGCTAAACATTGTAAAGACCTGCATGTAGATTGGTTCATAAGATGGTTTTGATAAGAAATAACGGACCATGAAGAACCACATTGGTAATGTTAAAATGAACATAATAATTTGCCATTTTTTAAGCTTCGGATCTAACTCTTTCGCGCGGCGGAAGATATCCTTTTTGCCGGCGTATAAACCAAGTAAAAATAGTCCAACTGTTTCTGGGAACATGAATGCGTTTAGTCCAATTCCATCAGCATAAAATGCATGGAAACGAGTTTGTATTTGTGACACCCAGTCTTCAAGTGGCATGATTGGTAAGGAAAATCCTAATTCTTCCTTTGGAACGAATGCAATAGCGATACCACCGATTAGCATGAAAAACTGAAAAATACTTAATAAAACGATTGCCCATATTAAAATGGTACGAGGTTCTCTCTTGTAAAATAAAAATAAGAAAAATCCAGCGATTGCATAACTATGTAAAATGTCCCCGTCCCATAAAAGAACGTAATGTAAGAAACCAAATAATAATAAAATAAGTAAGCGACGAACAAATAAAGTTTTTGGGCGATCTGCTTTCGCTTCAGCACGAGTCATAAAAATGTAAAAGCCTAGGCCGAATAAAAACGAAAAGATTGTATAAAATTTTGTTTGAATAAACATATCGTAAAATAGACGGATATAGCTATCTAGCCCCTCATAAACTCCTGAAAGATCACGTGAGTCAACCCCGGCGATAATTGGCCAGTTAACAAGAAAAATACCTAGTACAGCTATCCCTCTAATAATATCGATGGAATGTATCCTCTCGCCTTGTGAAATATTTTGTGTCATTATTTTCCTCCTTGTTAAGTAATTCCCTTTTATTATACAAAATGTAAAGAGGAGGGTATATAGGTAATTTCCAATTTTTAAAACTGTTAAGATATGTATTATGAGATATAATAAGAGTGCACAACAAGTTTTAACCTTCTTCAAAACAGGCAGTAAAGCTCCTTTCTATAAGGGGCTTTCTTTATGAAAAGTATTGATAATGATTCTCTTTAATGATAAAATGTATTTAAAAGTGATAATCATTATCAAAAAAAGGTTGGTGCATGAGTATGGTATATGCATTAGTAGCAGGTACAGTCGCTGTATATGCAGTTATTGCAAAGTATGTTTTAAATGGAGTAGGAACAGCAAAATGAGTGATATGACATAAAATCCCTTTCATTTGTAAAAAGAATGAAAGGGATTTTTTATTTTTAATGAGAATATGCTGAAAATTTAGTATGATAGTAAAGTGAAACTGTAATCGATGAGGGGATGTATTTCCTGATGATTATGAGCTCGCAAATGGCGAGAAAAAGTATATACATCTTGGATAAAGGGGAACAAGGGGATGACAAACATAGTACAGACAAACGGTATGAAAAAACTTGTTTGTTTTTATGAAGAGTGGCAAAAACACGGCGATGCAGAGAATAGTGTAAAGTTGTTTGAGGTGATTCAAAAATATAAACAAGAGCAGCTTATGATAGCGTTCTGCGGTCACTTCTCTGCAGGGAAATCAACGATGATGAATCATCTATATAAAGCGCAGTTGTTACCAACAAGTCCAATTCCGACAAGCGCTAACGTTGTCAAAATTGAAAAAGGAATGGATCGTGTTGTTGTAACAGTTAAATCCGGTGAACAGTACGAATATGACGGTGCATATTCAGCTGAAGAATTAAAACAAATTTGTAAAGACGGTGATGAGGTAATTGGTGTTCATATTTATCGGAATGATGCGCCAATTCCTGAGGGTGTTATGTTAGTTGATACACCAGGGATTGATTCAACAGATGATGCCCATCAATTAGCGACAGAATCAACGCTGCATCTAGCAGACGTAATTTTTTATATGATGGATTATAATCACGTCCAATCGGAAGTGAATTTGCAATTTGTTAAAGAATTGAAACAACGTAATAAAACGGTTTATCTAGTTGTAAATCAAATAGATAAACATAAAGAAAATGAATTATCGTTTGAGGATTATAAAGATAGTGTAAAACAATCGTTCTCTAACTGGGATATTGAAGTAGATGAAGTGTATTATACTTCATTACGAATGATGAACCATACACATAATGAAATTGGGAGCTTAGAAACATTAATTACTTCTATTATGAAAGAAAAAGTGCAGTATGTAAGAGATGGAATGGAGCGAGAAACAGAATATTTAATGGGGGAACATTTTTCGTTTATTCTTTCGGAAAATGAAAAAGCTCTTTTGAAATATGAGGAAGAGCTAGCATCGCCGCTTTCTATTTCAGAGATAGTGGAAAAGAAAGAAGAGCTAACGGAAACTAAACAGCGCGAGGCTAGTAAAGAATCTCATGTGAGAAACGAATTTATAAAAGGCTTACAAGCTATATTAGATAACGCGTATTTAATGCCATTTGAAATGAGAGAATTGGCAAATGCGTATTTAGAAACGAAATTAACTAAATTTAAGGTCGGTTTGCTGTTTGCGAAAGGAAAGACGGAGCAAGAAAAACAGAGACGTTTAGATGCTTTTTATTCTGCTTTGCAAAAGACTGTTGAAACGCAACTTGATTTTCATGTGAAAGAATTTATTGTTGCCTTCTTAAAAGAAGAAGGATTGTTCACAGAGGAAATTGGGAAAGACATATATGCTTTAGAAATTGCTTTCGGATCAGAAATGTTAGCTGAAGTCATTAAACAAGGTGCAGGTTTCACAGGTGATTACTTACTTCTTTATACAGCGGATGTAGCGAATGAACTGAAGAAACGTTATTTTACAAAAGCGCAGCAAATTTTTGATAAAAGTGCAGTCGTTTTAAAGCAAAAGGTGAAGGAAGCGGTTACACGCATTGAAGAAGAGATTGAAAAATATATGATGTTGCAAACGGCAAAAGAAACGCAATTGCAATACAGTAACAATTTAGAGACATATGAAAGTTATTTGCAAAATGTTTGGCACGAGCGTGTTGCTACACCAGAAGGATTGCAAATAGAGGAGATATTGCAAAGTAAAACACAAATTGTTAGTGAGAAATTCACACTACAAGAGCAGGAAAGCGTAAACGATAGCGTAATGGCTTGTGAGGAAGAGATAAAAGGAACAGCAGCTTTAAATATTCAGCGTATATTAGAGAAAGTGAAGAAAGCTGAAACGATATTAGAGCCATTGCCAGCGCTGAAACATGTACAGCAAGAGGTAATAGAAAAAAGGCGTCGTGTGGAAACGAAACAATTTACAGTAGCGTTATTCGGAGCTTTTAGTGCTGGGAAATCATCATTTGCCAATGCATTGCTTGGTGGGAATGTACTTCCTGTATCACCAAATCCGACGACGGCAACGATTAATCAAATTTTGCCGGTTACAGAGGAAAAACCACACGGAACAGTAATGGTCCAATTCAAATCAAAGCAAGCTCTATTAGAAGATATGAAAGCTGTTTATAAGTTGTTTCATTATGAGATTACTACGTTAGATGAAGCGTTAGCACAAATTGATAAAGTTATGAAATATCCTTCACCAACTGGGAAGCAAAAAACAACATTTAGCTTTTTAAGAGCGGTACAAAAAGGGTATGATACGGTTTCTGCTCATTTAGGGGAGCAAGTACAAGTTACATTAGAAGAGTTTTCTGATTATGTAGCGAATGAAGAAAAATCATGTTTTGTTGAGTACATGGAGCTTTATTATGATTGTGCTTTAACAAGGCAAGGAGTAGCGCTTGTAGATACACCTGGAGCGGATTCTATTAACGCCCGCCATACGGACGTTGCGTTCCAGTATATTAAAAACGCAGATGCTATTTTATTTGTAACGTATTATAATCATGTGTTCTCTCGTGCTGACCGTGAATTCTTAATCCAGCTTGGTCGTGTAAAGGATACTTTTGCACTTGATAAAATGTTCTTCTTAATTAATGCGGCCGATTTAGCAGAGTCTGAAGAAGAACTTGAAATGGTAAAAGGTTATATCGCAGACCAGCTACTGCAATACGGTATTAGAAATCCGCGTTTATTTGCAATTTCAAGTTTATGTGCACTTGAAGAGAAGCAAGGAAAGAATATTGAAAAAGAGAAGTACGGTATTTTACAAAACTCTGGGATTGCTAAGTTCGAGGGATCATTTACATCCTTTATGATGAGAGATTTAATGCTCGTATCTGTTCATGCTTTATATGGTACATTGCAAGGAGCAGATCAGCTTTTAGTAAATATGATAAACGGTGCAAAGCAGGGGAATGAAGAGAAAGAGAAGCAAACGAAAAAATATGAAGCAGAGCGTGATCAGCTACTTCATATTATTTCATCATATAGTGTGCTTGCTGAAGAGCAGGCGATGCAAAATGAAGTGAAAGAATTGCTTTATTACGTGCAACAGCGTCTATTCCTACGCTATAACGATGTGTTTACTGAATTTATTAATCCAGCATCGCTGCGAACGGATGGGAATGTGAAAGTGCAGTTGCAACAGTGCGTTATGGAATTAGTGGCATTTATTCAGCATGATTTACTACAAGAAATGCGTGCGACATCATTACGCCTTGAGAAATGGATAGATGAAGCGATGAAGCGTGCAAAGAATGAAATTGTGGTGAACTGTAAAGTAGAAAATGAATCAATTTCTATGAGTGGAACAGTGGATTATGAATATAAAGATATTGCACATAAAGAACCGTTCCCTTCAGTTGAAATAAAAGATTTCAAAAAAGCACTGGCGCATTTTAAAAATGAAAAAAGCTTTTTTGAAAAAAATGATAAAGCTTTCATGCAAGAAGAGGCTAAAGTTGTATTAGAGCCTTTCGTATCAAACTATGTAGCTGATGAAAAAGATTTATTTGTTCATCATTATAAGCAAGAGTGGGATTCGAAATGGAAATTATTCCAAAAAGTGATGCAGCAAGATGTGATGAATTATTATGAAAGTGTATTATTTGCATTGGCTGAAACAATTGATGTATCACTATATGAACAAAGTAAAGAACAATTGCAAAAGCAGTTAGTAGAGATTGAAAAAGAAATTTATGTGATATAGTCGTTATGAGAAAAAGATTCGTTCAATTTTCTTTTGCAATACTGTATCTAAAGATTTGACAAACCCAGCAAATTCATCGGTAGAAATCATATGAGTAAGAACGAGGCGTCTGCCGTCTGGTGTTTCACCGCATAAGACGAATGAAGAAAATTCATATGTTTTGTTTTCTACTACTAATTTTGGATAGGAATACGTGTCGCTTTTCTTCTTCTTTCCATCAATAGAGATGACGTTGCATTTTTTCTCATTGTTGTCCATGGTGAATCCCTCCTTTCTATTATTTATGGTAGACAAGGAGGGTTTAGAACAATAGAGAAAGGGGAGTTTTTTATGTGTGTAGTAATAGAGTATATTTCAAAAGAAGCTATACCGAAACCTTTATTATTGCTTGCTGATCCAAGTGAGGGGCAAATTGATGCATATGTACAAAGAGGGTTAACATATGTAGCTAAGCAAGAGGAGAGAGTTGTCGGTGTATATGTTCTTTTGGAAACAAGGCCGAAGACGATGGAAATTATGAATATTGCGGTTGTAGAGCATTTGCAAGGAAAAGGGATTGGAAAGCAGCTATTAAGTCATGCCGTAGAAACTGCTAAAGGATATGGTATGTCAAAACTTGAAGTTGGTACAGGCAATTCTAGTGTTTCACAACTTGCTTTATATCAAAAATGTGGATTTCGTATTTTTTCTATTGATTTTGATTACTTTTCAAAGCATTATGAAGAAGAGATTATTGAAAATGGGATTGTATGTCGTGATATGATTCGGCTTGCAATGGAATTGAATAAGAACGTATAACTTATTTAGGGGGAAGAGAAGATGGAAGTACATAAAGCAATTACAGCACATTCTCGTAAACAAAATGAAAGTGTAAAAGCATGTTTACAATTAGATGCGCAGCGTGAAGCAGCTATTGAAGCAGCCGTATCTCTTGCGTCAAAGGGGAAAGAATTTTCGGTTGATGTCATTAATGTTGTAACAAAGCAAATTAATGATCTTGCAAAAAATGGTGTTACACTGCAGCGTAAATATGTTACAGAAGAAATGGTTATGGAGTATGTAAGTCGTTTGCAAGAGAAAGAAGGTCGTTAAAGATGATAGTTACAGTCGAATGGTTACGTGAGCATATAGAAGATGAGAATGTCCGTATAATCGATTGTCGTTTTGATTTAGCGAATCCTAATTGGGGTAGAGAAAAGTATGAGGAAGAACATATTCTTCATGCATTATATTTTGATTTGAATTTAGATTTATCAAGTCTTGTAACAGAACATGGTGGTCGCCATCCATTGCCGAATATTGAGGAGTTTGCAGACAAGCTTTCACAAGCTGGTATTGATGAACATACGACAGTAATTGCATATGACAGTCAAGCGGGTGCAAATGCTTCTCGTCTCTGGTGGTTATTAAACTATGTAGGACATGAGAAAGTATATATATTAGATGGTGGATTTCCAGCTTGGAAAGAGAATGGACTACCGATAACAACGGAAATTCCTGTTGCTATACGAAAAACATTCAAAGCAAATGTACAAGATCATATGCTTGTAACGATGGAAACGGTGAGAGAGAATATTCATGCAGGTGCAGATGTTACGTTAATTGATTCTAGAGAGCCAAAACGTTATGCTGGTGTAGAGGAACTAGTTGATCCAAAAGCAGGACATATTCCGACAGCAGTAAACTATTTTTGGAAGGATGGAATTGTACAATCAGGGCAATTTAAGAATGAAGCTGGGCAACAAGAACGATTCCGAAATCTTTCGAAAGATAAGGAAACAATTGTATATTGTGGTTCTGGTGTTACAGCATGTCCAAATATCCTTGCATTGAAATTAGCTGGATTCCAAAATGTTAAATTGTATGCAGGTAGCTGGAGTGATTGGATTTCTTATCCAGAAAATCAAATTGCAAAAGAAGAAGATTAATCACTTGCATGCAAAAATAATTTGTATTAAAATAAGGTCACAAGCAAGAAATTGCTCGAAAAACTTTGTATTTTACACATTGGAAACAATGTGATAATATAACGACAAGTAAATAATACATCCTGCGGTGTACGTAACTTATTTATGTCTAAAACCGATGTTAGTTATACGGAAGCTCAATATTTAGCGACCATCATCAAGCCTTCCTTGTGGAGGAAGATGTACGGTAACTGTGAGGGCATCCACCTGCGAGTAGCGGGTTTTTGGACATTTACGAGGAGCGGCACGTGCGGGGGTCTTATTTCAACTAACATTATATAAAATTCCTACGGTGTACGTAGCTTATGCATGTCTTAAACCAATAAGTTTAATATGGAAGTTCAATATTTAAATGTAGCTAACATGCCATCTTTTTAAGAAGGAAGTTACAAACATTTGTGAGAGCATCCACCTGTGAGAGCAGGTTTATGGACATCTAGAGAGAACGGCATATGTGGGGCTATATAAAAACCTTACGTTTTATACGTAAGGTTTTTTTGTTGCATACATATATCTATTTTATCTGGATTCACCTGTGAAGTTTCCATAATAAATATAGCACTTTCTATCTTCATCAATCTCTCTTGAATCTAAAGCGAACTCCATATGCATGCCGTCGCGCTGAATATATATAAGGTCTGAATGAAGAGATGGCAAAATTTCTTCATAGTTCCATACATCTTTCCGATCTATTATGCTTGAACTCGTTTCACTTAGTTCTCTAACCTCAAAACCGATGTGAGAGTATGTAGGATCTGAAGGGTCATTTGCAAACTCTTCTTTTTGAATATATATAACTGCTGTTCCGTCTGGATCTACTGAAGTAGCAGTAACAACATATGTCTTGTTATCCTTTATAAAATATTCACACGTCATGCGTGCGATGATTTCAGAATTAGAAATATTTGCGTAGTTCCATAAAGCAGGATACCTTTTCGTTTCATCATTAAGTCGATATTCTAAGCGCATTTTATCCCTCTTCTTCCTTTTTCTTCTACTTTATCATGCTATCTTATATAATAGGAATAGAATTTAAAAAGGGGAGTGCGAAGGTGACAAAAACGAAATGGCTAGTAGGTGGTGTCGTAACGTCTTTAATGACTGGCACCTTATTTGGCTGCGCACAAGATCTTCCCCCAAAACCGAATGATAATAGTTGTTCAGATTGGGATTGGGATGATGAACTTGGGGTATGGCAGTGTGATGATAGTAGGTCAGGTTATCGTGGGCATTATTTTTATGGTGGGAGTTACTATCAAAATAAATCCACTTTTAAAAATTCATCGGCGTTTAAATCTTATCAATCGTCTGCGGAATTTAAAGGTGGAATTGGAAGCGGTTCAAAGGGAGGATTTGGGGGCTAACATATGTCGCAATACATAAGGGATCGAAAAGAGTTTTATTCGAAATATCCGAATTTTTGGTCGGATTTATATGAATGTGAGTATAGTTTGTTTCATATTTTCTCTATAACAAATCAGACTATGAAACAATTGCAATTAGCAACTGAACGAATGGGGAAAATATTTTTTAAGACTGCTAAACTTTTGCGGAATTTAAGTGACGAACAGCTTCTTGAACTTGGGTATCCTCCTGCAAGCTTATCTTTCATTAGAATGAAAGGATTATATCCTGAATCTGTTATTTCACGATTTGATTTCGTTTTAACAAGTGATAACCAAATTAAAATGCTTGAGTTTAATAGTGATACACCAACTTTTATTATGGAATGCTTTCAAATGAATGGAAAAATTTGTGGGAAACTAGGCTATGATGATCCAAACTTGGGTCAAGAACGATTACTATCTTCTGGTGTTACAAAGGCCGTAATGGAAGCGAGAAAGGGAATAGATAACCCAAATGTTGTTTTTACAGCACATCATGAACATATTGAGGATTGGAATACGACCATGTATTTGAGTCAGTTATGCCATGTTGAAAATAAAGTAGTGCCAATGTCAGAACTTAGAATTACAAAAGATGCTTTAGTGGATAGAGATGGAGTACAGATTGATATTTTATATCGTCAAACATATCCGATAGAAGATTTAATTGAGGATCAAGATCCTGAAACAGGAGACTTCGTAGGTGTGGAACTGTTGCAACTTGTAAAAGCCGGAAAGCTTTTTATAATAAATCCTTTGTCAGCATTTTTGCTTCAGCCAAAATCCATTCAGTGTCTTATTTGGGGGTTAGCAGAAGAAAAGGCCTTTTATACAAATGAGGAACAACAGTGGATTAAAGAATATATGTTACCTACATATTTAGAACCAGATTTATTTTTAGGAAAAGGCTCTTTCGTTCAAAAACCTTCATTTGGTAGAGAAGGAGACACAATTACTGTTCGCGATAAGGACGAAAATATTATGATTCAAAATGCACACCAAACGTATAAAGCGTCACTGCCGATATTTCAAAAGTATACAGAACTTCCAGTCGTATCTTTGGAAACAGAGAAAGGGATGGAGAAACTGTCGTATGTGTTTGGTTCGTTTTTAATTGCTGGAAAAGCGAGTAGTATCGGTATTCGCGCTGGGGAAAAGATTACGGGGAATGAATCGTACTATTTACCGGTAGGTATAAAACAGGAGGAAAGTATATGATTAATTTTTTATTATATTTAGCAGTAACACTGGGCCTTTTATGTATTGGTCTGTTCCTCATGGAAGTGACAACGAAAGTAAAAGAATTTAAGTTAATGGCCCAAGGAAATAAGGCGGTAAGCTATGTACTTGGAGGACGATTACTTGGGTTAGCTATTGTTTTATATTCGACAGCAGCTAATTCCATTTCACTTCTTGATATGGTTTCGTGGGGAGCCGTTGGGATTTTGGCTCAAATTATCGTCTTTTATTTAGCTGAGTGGCTTACACCACGCTTTAATATAAACAAAAGTCTTGAAGAAGATAATCAAGCAGTCGGTCTTTTTCTTATGTTTTTATCGCTTTCCATTGGGATTGTAATTGCTGGTTGTATAACTTATTAAAACCTTTACGTTTAGACGTAAAGGTTTTTATTTTATATATGTTAGTTCGCCATACTTGTCGAAAAAATTGTAGGCTACTGTTGACATCTATTTTAAATAAGAGTAACATTTTCTATGTAATAAAAATAAGTCTCTGTTAGGTGAGGCTCCTGTATAGAGAAATGCTACTGCCCAAAAATGTCGAGAGACGCCAATGGGTCAACAGGAATGATCGAATTAAGGTTTTTCTTAACGTAGCTGGTAATGTACCTATGCTATACAGTGCTAAAACTCGGCGAGGGAGAGGTCCGTAGATTTCTAATTGTTTAGGAATCGTTTATTTGTGTATGCCATGACCTTTACTCTTTTCGGAGTAAGGGTCTTTTTGTTACAAATCTATGAGTAACTTCATGGTATAAACTATAAAATTAAACGAGGAGGTGAGGAGCATGTCAAATTCTGACTCGGTTCCGTTACCCATATACTTCAAATCAAAAATATATGATGTAGGCAGGAAACGACTTGTTCCTCCCTCTATATTTATCATAATGTAGCGTTTATATGCATGTTCAAGCGCTAAACACTGTTACGGTAAAGTGGATAAATTGAGAAACAAAGCGTTTCTTCCTATGTTGTACAGGAGGAGACGATAATATGTTATATGCAAACAAAACTGTGGGTAACACGTCATATAAATTAAGTAAAAAATCAATGAAAGAACAAACAATGCTTCAAAAAAATAAAGATTTATTAATTGAAATCGCAACGAGAGATGTAAAATCTGTATTTGCGTATTTTAAAACAACAAGAGACGGATTATCTATGAAAGAGGCACAAAAACGCATTCAAGTATACGGCCGAAACGAATTAATTTCAAAAAGAGCGCGTATTGCGGAAGTAATGATGAAGCTAAGTGGAATGATTCCAGGTTTTTCAAAACAACATGTGCATGATGGATTCCAATGTGAGAAAATTACTGTGTCTCGAGTAGAATGTTCTAGTGTAACAGGTTTAAACGGTGAATTAAAAATGATGAATGTGCCAGTACAAGAGCTTGTTCCTGGGGATATGATTTTTCTTTCAGAAGGTGATACAGTACCAGCAGATGTACGTATCATTTACGCGAATGATTTATTAGTAAATGAATCCGTGCTAACAGGAAAAGATGCAAGTATTGAGAAATTTGAAAGTTGCTATCACCTTGAGCGTAAACGATTTATTCCTTTAAAACGAATGAAAGACTATAATCCACTTGAACTTGAAAACGTATGTTTCAAAGGGACTCATATTGTTGGCGGAAATGCAAAGGCTGTAGTTGTTTCGACTGGGAAAAATACGTATACAGGAATTCTTCATACTTGTTGTAGTAGAACGTCTTAATGTGTAAATGATGCTAAATATACAAAAACAATGTATAATAGACAAAGTTGAAAAAACGTAGAATGGTAATCTATTTATATAACCTTACGTGATAACGTGGGGTTATTATTTTTTTGGTAGGAGAGGGATTATGAAAAAAGTATTATTAGTTGATGGTATGGCACTATTATTTCGTGCTTTTTACGCAACAAGTGTCTACGGACAATTTATGAAACGACAAGATGGTACCCCTACAAATGGGATTCATGGTTATATGAAACATTTATTAACAGCTATGCAAGCAATTGAACCGACACATATCGTAACATGCTGGGATATGGGTAGTACGACATTTAGAACAGAATCGTTCTCGAATTATAAAGCGAATCGTGTAGCGCCGCCTGAAGAATTAATTCCGCAATTTGATTTAGTTCAAGAAATGACTGCGAAATTGTCTATTCCAGTTATCGGTATGAAAGGGTATGAAGCGGATGATTGTATCGGCACGCTTGCAAAACAATACTGTAATGAAGCGGAAGTGTATATTTTAACAGGTGATACGGATTTACTTCAGCTTGTTGATAAGAACGTTACAGTAATGCTCTTGCGCAAAGGAATTGGAAATTACGAATATTACACACCAGAGAAAATCATGGAAGAAAAAGGCGTAGAGCCGTGGCAAATCGTGCATGCGAAAGCATTCATGGGAGATACGAGCGATAATTACCCAGGTGTAAAAGGTATCGGGGAAAAAACAGCGTATAAATTGATTCAAGAGCACGGAACAGTAGCAACTGTACTAGAAAATGTAGCATCATTAACGAAAGCGCAGCGTACAAAGATTGAAAGTGATCTAGAGAACTTAAATATTTCATTACAATTAGCACAAATTCATTGTGAAGTTCCAATTTCATGTTTACTAGAAGAAGGCTTACACACAATGGATGAAGAAAAACTTAGATTCGTTTGTGAAGAAATGAATTGGGGAAGACCAGAAATATTAATCAATATGCTGTAAATAGTTTTGAAAGAGGGATGTTGTATAAGTCAAACTTTGACTTATACAACATCCCTCTTTTTGTTTTTACGAACAGTATCGTAGTAAATAAAATTATATCGAACTCAATTTTAAATATATAAATGTTCGACAAAATATATTGATAGAAGTTGATGACAATAGCAACTTTTATAATGAAATGAAGCAATTTCAAAATAGTTTTAGGATAATCACATTTTTGTATGTTCACAAAGTTGTCAGAAAATAAATGAAATTTTCATATGAAGTTCAAATGGAATTCACAACAATCCATTATTATAAGAACAACCAGATAATTCTTTATCTTTTATATAAACCATCCCCCAAGGAGGACAATGAGAATGAGAAAAAAAGTGAGAAAATCTTTTAAACAATTATTAATTGAAAATAAACAATCACTATTAAATAATAAAGAAAATATGAAAGAAATTGAAGAGAGAATTGAGAAACGACATGTCGCATATAGAGCTGCTAGTAACTCTGTATGATAATTTTGCTCATGAAAAAAGCTTGTAGTTTGGATACTATCCAAATTACAAGCTTTTTCTTTTTTGATCACTTCCACCAAATCCAAGTCCAAAAGTAATTTCGTATATTTCGAGGGGTAATGCGTATAAAACGTTCGCCGTCAAAGAAACAATTGAAATTCGGAAGTGTTTCATCAGGATTTTTTGGAATAAAGGTGACGATATTTTCGTTGCTTGTAACGGTTACTGTAATTGGTGGATCGGTAGGCGAGACTTGAAGTTGTAATGAAATATTGGCCGTATTTTTAAATTCATTATTAACAGGCGGACTTATCACTTGTACTGTGAATAAGACGATAATTGTTTCATTTGGTTCCAAATTAGTAGCGACTAGGAAACCGATATTTGGATTCGCTAGTGGAGAGCGTTCCCCATTAATAAAGACCGTGCCGTTCATAAATTGTAAACCTGCTGGAATGGTATCTTGTAATGAAACATTTGAAAGTGAAATATCAGAAGTATTCGTAATACGCACCGTATAATCAAAGTATTGGTTTAAATAAGCTGAGCTGACGGAAGCGTTTTTCACTACTACCGCAGTTATAAATTGAACTGGTATACGAACGGTATTTGAATTAACAATAAAAGTAATAATTGGGTCTTGTGGTGTCAATTGGAAAGCTGCTGTAACTGTTGCGGAATTGACAATTGTATTGTTTGAAGGAATAGAAGTGACGAGAACTTTAAATGTTATCGTTGATACTCCATCTGCAGGTAAAGCGCCGATATTAATACCAGTGTCTGGACGAACATTTGGAACCGGAGTACCGTTAATTGTTACGCTGTTTTCTATAAATGTTGTACCAACTGGAATGATATCTAGGATAGAAGTACTGATTGTAGGAATTGGTGAATGATTTATTACTTCTAATGTGAAAGTTATGGTCTCTCCTGTTGTTACGATAGATTTATCAGCTGTCTTTTCAATGCGAACCATCGGATCAACTACTGTTGTTGTAACGGTATTTGTTTGCTTTGTAATTGTAATAGGCGGTTCATTCGGATCAATGGTAACAGTATAGGAAACAGAAGCATCGTTATTGATTGCAGATTGAAGAGTTGAAGAAGATATTGTTACTTGGAAAGTAATGATAGCAGATTCATTAGGAACAAGGTTTCCTAATGAAATACCAATTTCAGGATTTGCATTAGGCTGATTGATTCCGTTAATTGTAACGCTGCCCGTAACGAAGGCTGTATCTACTGGTACGGTGTCTATGACAAAAAGATCTTCAATCGTTACATTACCGCTATTCGTAATTGTGATTGTATACGTTACAGTTTGACCAGGTAATGCATTCGTTACATCAACAGACTTAATAGCAAAGACATTATCATTTTGGACAGTTGTTGTGACGGTATTTGTTGTAGTGGTATTCGTAACGGGTACGTTATTTGGATTGACTATATAGTTAAAGGTAGTAATTGCTTTGTTGTTGAGTTCATTTGGTGTCGGGATAGAAGTTACAGTTACTTGGAAGGAAGCGATAGCATTTCCACCTACAATTATAGTGCCAATTGGTATCCCGCTTACTGGATTCACTCCCGGAAGAGTTTCCCCGTTTACAATGATGCTATTTTCAACAAACGTAGTACCTTGAGGAATCATATCTTGAATGACTACATCATTTGCTGCAACATTACCAGTTTGATTGAGTGTAATCGTATACGTTAACGTGTCACCGACTGTTGCAAATGCAAGGTCAACAGTTTTATTACTATTCAAAGTCGCATGATTAATTGTTGTTACGGAAGCTGATGAAAGAATAGTTTCGGTAATAGGTGGTCGATTCGGTAACGTGTATTGGTATTCAATTGTACTCGTGTTAGAGATTGGATTTGTTTGTGGAATGGAAGTAACCCGTACTTGGAATAGAATAGTTGCTGTCGTATTAGGCGGAATGTTATCAAGTTGTATCCCGTTAAGTGGATTGTCATTTGGACGAGCGGTGCCATTCACAATAACACTATTCTCTATAAAGCTCGTATTTGCTGGGATGATATCTGTAACGATAATGTTTTCTACTTGTATATTCCCATTGTTTGTGATGGAAATGGTGTAAGGGATAATCGTTTGTAGGTCAGCATATTGGATAGGTGTTGTTTTTGTTGCGATTACATTAGCAGAAATAACTTCAGTGAAGGTAATATTACTAGTCGATATTTGTTCTTCACCATTAATTGTATAACGAGAAGTGGATTGGTTTTGGATACGGCTGCTAGCTGGAAGAGATACCACGGTAACGGAAAACGTGACTGGGATAGAAGAGTTAGGAGCAATCGTTCCTACAAGTATACCAGTACTTGGATCCGCGTTAAGCTGAGGGATATTATTTACTAAAACACTACCGTCTATAAAGGTTGTTCCATCAGGGATATTGTCTGTAAATACAACAGAAGTAGCATTCGTATTTCCTGTATTCGTTAAAGTTGTTGTATAAGTTAAAATGTCACCAATTGCTACAGAGGTCAAATCAACAGTTTTCAGTGAAACGATATCAGCGTCATTAATTTGAACGAAAGTAGTATTGGAAGTAGTAGATTTTTGAATAGGTGCAAAGTCAGGGTTGAAAATAAAATCGTAGACGATGTTTGCAGTATTAGGTGTTGGGTTTACAGCAGGTAAATTCGTAACGGAAGCTTGGAATATTATTGTTGTTGATTGACCTGATGCGATATTAGGAATAGAAAATCCAATATTTGGATCTGCTGCAGGGAGTACAGTGTTGTTAACTGTTACACTTCCCGGAATAAATACTGTTCCATCCTCTATAGTATCTGTAAAAAAGATGGAGTTAGTTGTAGTGGATCCGTTATTTTGAATGAGTACTGTATATTCAATGGTTTCATCAATATTAGCTAATACTGTATTAGTGGATTTTGTAGCGATAAGAATGGCATCAATAAATTGTATATTTGTAGTATTGGAAGATGTCGTTTCTGAAATTGGTGGTAAGCTTGGGTCTGGCTGATACTCATAGTGGATGACGGCGATATTATTAATGTTATTTTGAGAAGGTATAGAGACTACATTTACTTGGAATGTAACGATAATTGTATTGTTTGGAAGGATAATATCAAGGGTGATTCCGGTAATTGGATTTTCGTTAGGTCTCGGTATGCCATCTACAAGAATGCTATTTGGAACGAATGTGGTGCCAGCAGCAATTGCGTCAATTAGGAGAGTATTTGTAATAGGTACTGTACCAGCGTTTGTAACTGCGACTGTATATGTGATAATTTGACCGATTCGTGTAATAGATCTGTTAGCGGATTTAATTGCACTAACATTTGCCGTCCGCACTTCAGTATTTACTGCATTTGATAACGATCTACGCTGAATAATAGGGGAACTAGGGTCAATTTGGTATTCATACGAAGTGTCTGAAATGTTAGTGACTGTGTTGCCCTCTGGTATACTTGTAAGTTGTACTTGGAATGAAATAGGGACTGTTTCATCTGGTTGTATCGTGCCGAGAGTTACTCCATTTTCAGGGTTCGCACCAGGCTGAATCACATTATTTATTGATAAGCTATCTTCAATGAATATAGTACCTTCTGGAATGTTGTCAATGAACAACGTATTGTTAGCTGGAACAGTTCCTATATTTTGTAGTGTATTTGTGTAGGTGATAGTTTGCCCGATGGATACGAAAGTAACATCCGCCTGTTTAACAGAAATAATATTTGCATTTTGAAGTGATGTTGTAACAATATTAGAATTTGCAGAGCGATTCACTGGTGGAGCTGTAGGAATACTTACATATTGGTAATTTACAGATGATTGATTTACAATTTCGGTTTCAGTTGGTGGATTATTTGTTTGTACTTGAAATAGTATCGTTTTGGAACTATTTGGTGGAATCGTTCCAATTGGTATTCCGTTTTCAGGATTTGCATCAGGCTGAAGTACACCGTTAATTGTGACACTGTCTGGAACGAATGTAGTCCCAGCTGGAATAGAATCTGTAAAAGTAATATTTATTGCGTCAACATTTCCGGTATTTTTCACTTCAGAAATATAAAGTATAGTTCCGCCAATATCTACAGTTATTGGATTGGACGTTTTTGTAACTGTCAATTGTGCTTGCACGAAATTTGTAATGACAATATTACTTGTAGATGTTTCAGTAATAGGCGGTTGTCCTGGGTCTGGTTGAATTGTATATGTTGTATTAGATTGATTTGTAATCGATTGTTGCGGGAATGAATCGTTAATAAGAATTTGAAATGAAATAAGGTGAGTAGCGTTTGCTACTAGGTTAGGCAAAGTAACACCTGCATTTGGATTTGCACCAAGTATAGCTGTTCCGTTAAGTGTAAAACTATTTTCTACGAATGTAGTTCCTTCTGGAAGCGTATCTGAAAATATGAGATTAGTAGCTGGAATATTTCCGATATTCTCTAGCGTTATCGTATAGGTCAAAATGTCACCGGTTGTTGCTTGTTGTGCATTGACAGCTTTTAAAGAAAGAACATTCGCATCCGAAATTTGTGTGAAAGCTGGATTAGACGTAATTGTTCGAGAGATGATAGGAGCAGTTGGATCGGCGATAAAAGTATAGTCAATACGGGCTATATTAGAAATTGGATTCACGCTTGGAATGGATTGAACGATAACTTGGAATGTGACGGTGACAATTTCTAACGGTGCGATAGAGTTTAATGGTATCCCTACGTTTGGATCAGCACCTGGAACTGAAATAGTATTAATGGTCACACTATTCGGAATGAATGCCGTTCCTTCTGGGACTAAATCTGTTAAAGTAACTGTATTTGCCGTAGTATTCCCGTTATTTTGAACGACTACAGTGTAAGTGATTGTACCGTCAGTAGATTGTACGAGAGAATCTGTATTTTTAATTACAGATAATGATGCATCAACGACAGCTGTAGTAACCGTATTAGATGAAGATGTTGCTGTAACTGGAGGTTGACTCGGATCGACAATATACGTGTAACTTGTAAGTGCTTGATTTATAATTGCTCCTTGCGGTGGAATAGAGTTTGCAAGAAATTGGAACGTTATAGTAGCAGAATCACCTGGTGCGATAATACCAACTGGAATACCGAGAGTTGGACTTGCATCTGGAAGTGAGATCCCGTTAAGCGTGACGCTATTTGGAACAAATAATGCCCCTTCAGGAACGCCGTTAATGAGTAATACAGAATTTGCAGGGAAGTTTCCAGTGTTTGTTAATGTTGCTGTATACGTAATGATATCTCCGATAGATACGATTGATCGATTTGCTTCTAAAACCGTTGTAACAGTAGCGTTATTAATTTGTGTAGAAGCACTATTAGAAGTTACTGTGCCTGTAACAGGAGGAGCTGCTGGATCAACGATGAATGCGAATTGAATAGATGCAACGTTTGTAATTGGATTTGAAGGTGGAGTAGATGTAACTATGACTTGGAAAGTAACAGTTAAGGAACTACCCGCGCTAACGGTTCCGATATTAACTCCGTTATTTGGATTTGCACCTGGAATAGTACTTCCATTTACAGCAAAACTATTTTCAACAAAGGTCGTTCCCGCTGGAATGAGGTCTGAGAAATTTACATTCGTAGCGTTTGTATTGCCGCTATTTTGAATTAAAGCTGTATAAGTGATCGTGTCTCCAATATTCGCAAAGGCTGTACTAGCAGTTTTTACAGCTGAAAGTATTGCTGAATTAATAGAAGTAACGAAGACGTTCGTTTCCACATTGCCAGGCTGAGCCTGTAATGCATTTCCTACGTTATATTGGAAGTTCACAAATCCTAAGTTTTGGAGTTCAGGTGTGAACGTTGTTGGGTTGCTTATGATTTGAACTTGGAATATGATTGTTACAGTTTGATTTGGATTGATTGTATTTATACCAACACCGTCAATAATAGAAGCGGATGATAATGAAGTGCCATCAACAACAACTGATCCTGCAACAAATTGTGTCCATGTCGGTAAAGGGTCTGAGAAAACAACATTGTTAGCTGGAATATTTCCTGTGTTCGTAATCGTAGTTGTATACGTAATTGTATCACCGATCGTTGCAAAAGCTTTATCTCCGATTTTAATCGTGTTTAAAATAGCACTTTCAATTTTTGTTGTGACGTTGTTAGAAGTAATATTTTTTGAAACTGGAGGATTTGCTGGATTAACGATATGTTGGAAGCTAACGCTAGCTTGGTTGGAAATTGGATTTATAGGCGGAATTTCATTGGCATTAATATGAAATGCTACGATGACAGATTGGTTTGGCGCGATATCACCAATTGGAACACCTGTAATTATATTTGCATTTGGGATGCTAATTCCGTTAAGTGTAAAACTATTCGGTTCAAAGGAAGTTCCGTCTGGAATAAGGTCGGTAAAAATAACATTCGTTGCACTAACATTTCCGCTATTTGTAATTGTAACGGTGTAGATGATATCCTGCCCGATATCTACCGTTGATACATTTGAATTTTTTTGTGCAGTAAGGATAGCACTATTAATTTGTGTGGTCGTTGTATTAGATTGATTGGAAGTTGTAATAGGTGGCTGGCTAGGATCAACGACGTAATGATATGTGGTTGAAGTAGAATTAGATATTGGATTCAGTGTTGGAAGTGTAGTAACAGTTGCTTGGAATGTGACGATTGCCGTAGTACCACCATTAATGGAACCTATATTTACACCAGTAGATAAATCAGCGTTTGGAATGGTTTGCCCATTAACTGTGAAACTGTTTGGAACAAAAGTTAAATTGCTATCAAGTATATCGATAACGGTAACATCAGTTGCAGCTACATTCCCGGTATTAGGAAGGTTAAGTGTAAATGTTATTGTATTACCAATATCCGCAAAAGTAAGATTTGCTGTTTTTGTACTAATAATAGTTGCATTGTTTATTTGAAGAAGCGTCGTGTTAGAATTAGCTGTACTTGAAACGGGAGGATTAACAGGATCAACAGTAAACTCATACGTCGTTGATGATGTATTTGGTGCAGGATTAATAGGTGGGATGCTGTTCACTGTAACTTGAAATACGATACTATATATTTCATTCGGTGGAAGTGTTGCAAGTAATACACCGGTATTTGGATTCGCGTCAGGTTGTAAAACACCATCAACAGTTAATGTGTTAGGAACAAATGTGAGTCCACTTGGTAATGCATCTGTAAATACAATATTAGTTGCATCCGTATTACCTATGTTCGAAATAGAAGTAGTATAAAAAGCAGTTTGCCCGATATCTGCAAAGGAGACACTTTCATTTTTCGTCATGGATAATATAGCTTCTTTAATTTGCGTTGAAACGGGATTGCTAATTGAAGTTTCTGCATCAGGCGGTGAAACTAATTGATACGATGTTGATGAAAAATTTACAATTGGGTTTTCGGTTGGTAATGACGTTACAGTAACTTGGAACGAAACTGTTACTGTAGTCCCAGCTGTTATAGTCCCAATATTTACACCGTTCGATGGGTCCGCACCGCTTTGGGGAATGCCATTAATAGAAAAAGAGTTTGTAATAAATGTAGTTCCGCTTGGCATTGTATCAGTGAATATAACATTTTGTGCGGCGGAATTTCCGTTGTTTGATAGAGTGACGGTATAGGTGAGTGTGTCTCCAATACGACTAAAGGATTTATCGACTTGTTTTAATGAAAGAATTGTAGCTGTGTTAATTGTAGTGAACACTGTGTTTGAAGTAACATTCCTTGAAACAATAGGAGCATTAGGGTCAGCGATAAATGTGTAAGAAGCATTAGCCGAATTGGCAATAGGATTTTGAACAGGAGTAGAAGTAGCGGTAACTTGAAATGCTATTGCTATTGAGCTGTTAGGAGCAATTGCTCCAATTGTTATGCCTGTATTAGGATTAAGACCAATTTGTGTGATGCCATCTATTGTAACGCTATCAGTAATAAACGTTGTACCATCTGGTATAAGGTCAGTGAACGTAATATTAGTTGCGTTTGTATTACCACTATTCGTTAAAATTGTCGTATAGGTAATGGTATCACCTAGTGTTACAAGTGTTTGATCGACTGATTTAATCATCGTAATCATAGCATCTAATACAGGGGTGGTAACAATATTCGTTGAAGTAGAAGTAGTAGCAGGAGTTCCGGTTGGATCAACAGTATAAGAATATAAAATCGTATCGTTACCCATAATCGAGCTTGAAGGGGGAACAGAAATAACATTTACTTGGAAAGTAACAGTTACTGTTTCACCTGGAGCGATATTTGGTATAGTTACTCCAAGTGCTGGCTGTGCACCAAGCTGTTGGATGCCATTTATTGTGACCGAATTTGGTATAAATGTAGTGTTAGCTGGAATAGTGCTTGTGAAATTAATATTCGTTGCTGCAGTATTTCCTGTATTTGTAATAGTAGTTGTATACGTAATCGTATCTCCAACAGAAATGATAGATTTATCAGCACTTTTTGTAGTAGTTAATATAGCACTATTAATAGTTGTCGAAACAGTATTAGATACATTCGTTTGTGATACGGATGGTTGGCTAGGATCGACTACATGTGCAAATTGTACAGAACTAAAATTAGAAATCGGATTTATACTTGGAATGTTTGTAACAAGTACATTAAGAGTAATAACGGCCGTTCCACTTGGGTTTATATTTTCAATCTGAATGCCGTTAGCTGGATTTCCAATTTGCTGTGTACCAGAATCATTTGTCAAAGTTCCGGAAATAAATGTTGTTCCTTCAGGTAAAATATCTGTGAAAATTATATTTTGTGAAGTGACATTTCCAGGGTTACTTAATGTAATTGTATAAGAAATTGTATCGCCAATCGTTGCGAAAGTTTTATCTACAGATTTGATTGCCACAACTTCCCCAGAATTTATTTGTGTTGAAACAGAATTAGATGTCGTATTTCGTGAAACAAGTGGTAAATTAGGTCCTGTCATAAATTGATAATCAATGGAAGCGCCGTTTACAACTGGTGAGTTTGGTCCTCCAGGTCCGATTGTAAAAATAGGATTTGGGATGCTAACTACTTGCACACGGAAGGTAACGTTTATAAAATCTCCTGCAATAATATCCCCAATTGGTATCCCGTTCGCTGGATTTACTCCAGGTAATAAAACCCCACCTACTCGAACGCTATCCTCTATAAATACTGTATTATTTGGAATCGGATCTGTAAAAATGATATTAGTAGCAGTTGTGTTCCCTATATTTTCTAATAAAACAGTATACGTTAAAAATGAATTTCCAGGTGCGATGTCAGAAAAGATACGGTCCACACTTTTCGTTGCTTGAATGATTGCTTCGTTAATTTGAACTAAAGTTGGATTACTTGTAGCTGTTTCTGTCACCGGTGGCTGCGTAGGGTCAACAATGATAGAGTATGTTGTGCTAGATTGGTTCAATGTTGGATTTGTAGCTGGTATTGAGCCAACGATAGCTTGAAAGCTAATTATTATCGTTCCTCCAACTGGAATTGAGTCTAAAGAAATCCCGCTATCTGGCCTAAAGCCAAGTTGTGGGATGGAGTTAATTTGTATACTATCAGGAACGAATGAAAGTTCAGGTGGTAATATATCGATAAAAACAGGTGTGTTTGCGGTAGTATTTCCGCTATTAGTGAGGGTAGTTGTATACGTAATTGTATCTCCAACAGCAGCAAATGCACTGCTTGCAGTTTTTGTTGCGATAACGGAAGCAGTATTTACTTGTGTAAAAGTTTTATTGGATTGAACTGTTCGTGAAACAGGCGGTTCATTTATATCAACAATAAAGCTATATTGAAGCGATGATTTGTTAGGAATTGGATTAGGGTTTGGAAGTGTTGCAATGTTTACTTGAAAACTGAGTGTAATCGATGCATTTGCATTCAAGTTACCAATATTGATACCATTTTGTGGATTTGCATTCGGAACGGTTACACCGTTTATTTTAAAACTATTTGGGACAAAGGTAGTACCATTTGGAATTGTATCTGTAAATACAATGTTGTTAGCAGTAGTATTTCCTGTGTTTGTAACAACTGAGGTGAATGTAATGGTATCTCCAATTGTAGCGAAAGTTGTACTCGCATTTTTATTTAAAACTAAAGTAGCATCAATAATTGGGGTAGCAGTCGTGTTTGTTACAGTGCTTCCAACAGCAGGTGTTTGGTTTGGATTCACTGTATATTCATAATTTACAAGGGCGTTATTCGTTAAAGTACCGCTAGGAGGAATCTCAAGAATTTTTACTTGGAATGTAAGAAAAGTAGTTCCTCCAGGTGAAATATCGTCTAAACGAATACCTAATGAAGGATCTAATCCAGGTTGAGAAACGTTATTTATCGTAACGGAATTCGGTATGAAGGATGCACCTGGTCCAAGTCCGTCTGTTAAAACGGTTGCACTAGCAGGGATATTACCCGTATTTGCCATTGCAATCGTATAGGTAACAATATCACCAATTGCAGCTGTCGGTGTATTTACTGACTTTGTAGCGATAATAGTAGCGTTATTAATTTGAGTTGTTATTACGTTACTTAGCGTATTGGCGGATGCTGGAGGTAAGTTAGGATCTACGACATATTGGTACGTTGTATTGCTTTGGTTCGGTATTGGATTCGGACTAGGGATTGAATTTACGATTACTTGGAACGAGATGATTGTATTTGCATTTGGATTTATTGGATCAATTGTTACACCAGTTGCTGGATTTACATTAGGAAGCGTAGTGCCATTTACTGTTACACTATTTGGAATAAATGACGTTCCATTAGGAATGGCATCTGTAAATACTACATTTGATGCAAGTGTGTTCCCGCTATTCGTTAAAGTAGTCGTGTACGTAATAATATCATTTACGTTCGCAAACTGTTTATCTGCAGATTTTGCAGCGGTAATCGTTGCATTATTAATAGTTGTCTGTACAGTGTTAGAGGCCACCATCTGCATTACAACTGGTTTGGATGGATCGTACGTGTATTGGAATGTAGTGCTCGATTGATTCGTAAGCGGATTTGGACTAGGAATAGTTGGTACAAAAACCTGGAATGCAACAGTACGTGATGAATTTGCTCCAATTGTACCAATTAAAATGCCGTTAGCAGGATTTGCATTAGCTATAGGGACACCGTTAATCGTTACAGTATTAGGAAGGAAAATGGTACCAGCTGGAATGATATCTGTAAACGTTACATTAGAGGCAGGGATATTACCGTTATTCGTTAAAATCGTAGCATACGTAATGACATCACCAACATCAGCAAAGTTTGTACTTGTTAGTTTCGTAGCAACAATAGTAGCAGTATTAATTTGTGTCGTTACGATATTGCTAGTAGCATTTCTAACAACAGCAGGTAAATTTGGATCTGCGATAAAGCTATATTGAAGTGCAGCACTATTTTGAACTGGATTTGGTGAAGGTAAACTATTTGCACTAATTTGGAAAACAATTGTTGTAATTCCGCCTGCTGGAATTGTACCAACTTGAAGACCAACACTTGGATCCGCACCTAGCTGTAAAGCACCGCCTATAAAAATACTATTTGGTACAAGAGTCGTACCAGGAGGTAGTATGTCGGTAACGACTACATTATTCGCTGGAGTATTCCCAGGGTTCGCTAAGGCAATTGTATATGTGATTGGTTGCCCAACATCGGCGATAGTTAAATCTACATCCTTGAAAATAATTACATTTGCTAAGTTGATTTGTGTACTTACAGTGTTACTTAAAGATGTTTCTATAGTTGGCGGGTCGCCCGGATTTAGAATAAAGCTATACTGTGTACTAGATGAATTTATTGTTGGGTTTTGGGCTGGTAAAGAGGTGACAGTTACTTGATAAGAAACAGTAATTTCACCGTTAGCAGGAATGGAAGGTAACGGAACACCAATATTCGGATCAGCATTATTTTGTAGCACACCATTAATAAGGAAAGTGTTTGGAATAAAGATAGTGCCATCTGGATTTGTATCTACGAAAGTTGGACTATCAGCAGTAACGCTTCCTGCATTCGTTAAAAGAATGGAATAAGTTAATACATCCCCAACAGTAGCGAACGCTCGATCCACTGTTTTTGCTGAAATGACATTTGCGTCATTTACTTGAGTAAATGTAGTGGTTGAAGTAGTGTTCTTACTTACAGGTGAAGCGTTTGGATCAACGATAAAATTATAGGAAATGGAGGCATTATTCGAAATAGGATTTGGGTTTGGAATACTAGTTATTAATACTTGGAATGAAGCTGTAATTGTAGTACCAGCATTGATACTACCGATATTGATGCTAGCTGGTGTAACGCCTGGTTGAGTAACATTGTTAATGGTAACACTGTCTGGCACAAAGGCAGTACCATTCGCAATTGAATCGGATAGTAATACATTGTTCGCCGCAACATTTCCATCGTTTGTAAGAGCAAAGGTATAAGTTAATACATCTCCAACTTCCGCAAATGTTTTATCTACAGACTTAGTAGCTTGAAGGTTTGCTAGTCTAATTGTTGATGTAACAGAATTAGAATTTGCTGTTTTTGAAGTTGGTGGTAGACTCGGATTTACAGTATATAGATAAGACGCGAAAGCATTATTAATGATAGGATTTTGGGCGGTAATATTGATGACTGTTACTTGGAAAGAAAGGGTAAAAGTAGCTCCGCCAGGAATTGTGCCGATAGGTAAGGCAATGAGAGAATCTACATTTTGCAAAACTCCATTTAATGTTACAGTACCAGGAGTTAATATCGCTCCATTTGGAAGTGGATCTGTTAGTTGCACGTTAGTTGCAGCTGTATTTCCGCTGTTTGTAATAAGGATTGTATAACTTATCGTTTCGCCAATTGTGGCAAATTGTTTGTTTGTTGATTTTGTTAATGTTACATTCGCATTGTTAATTTGAGTGGAAACGAGATTAGAAGAAATGTTTTTTGTAACGGGTGATTGGCTTGGATTGACAGTGTATTGATAAGAAGCGCTTGATCCATTAGATACGACATTTAGCGCGGGTATTGTGTTTACTACTACTTGAAACGAAACATTTTTTGTTGAGCCAGTTGTGATCGATCCAATGTTCACGCCGTTAGTGGGATTTGCGCCCACTTGTGTCGTGCCATCTATTGTTAAACTGTTAAGGACAAAAGTTGTTCCGGTAGGAATGATATCTGTAAAAATAACGTTGTTCGCATTCGTATTACCTGTACCTGTAAAGGAAACGGTGTACGTTAGTGTATCACCAATATCTGCAAAATTTTTATCTACTGCTTTCGTCATTGTTACAGTAGCATTGTTCACTTGAGTGGAGACAATATTCGTCGTATCAGTCCCGCTTACTGCCGGTTGATTTGGCACAGGAATGTATTGATATGTTGTTGAGCCACTATTTAATATTGGATTTGTTTGGGGGATAGAAGGAACGAATACTTGAAATGAAACAGTAGTCGTAGAATTAGCAGCAATAGTTCCAATGGATATACCATTAGCGGGATTCGCTCCAGCTTGAGTAACTCCGTTAACAGTTACACTTCCCGGAATGAAAGTAGTCCCGCTAGGAATCGGATCCGTATATATAACGTTCGTTGCAGCGATATTTCCTACATTAGCTAAGGCAATGCTGTAAGTTAACGTTTCGCCAATATCGGTAAATATTTTGTTAACTGATTTTGTGCCATTAATATCTGCGAGGTTAATTTGTGTTCCTGCAGAGTTGCTTGTGGCAAGACCATTAAAAGTTGTTCCTCCGGCGATCGGTGTATATTGAAATGTAATATTAGCAGTGTTAGAGATAGGGTTTTGGCTTGGAAGAGAAACGACAGTAGCTTGAAAAGTTACTGTACGAGAAGCGTTATTATTAATGGTTCCAAGAGATATACCAGCAGCCGGATTTGCGTTTGTTTGCGGGACATTATCTATCGTTACAGTGCCAGGTATAAAAGAAGTACCGTTAGGGAGAATATCTGTAAAAATAACGTTATTGGCAGGAAGAAGTCCAGTGTTAGGGATAGTAACTGTATAAGTGAGAACGTCTCCAATTGCAGCGACGCTTTTATTCACGCTTTTCGTTGCTTGTATATTAGGAGAATTTATGTTGATTTGTAAACCGACTGTATTCAACATATACGCGTCTCCGTTAGTTGTTAAACGGATTGCGGCGGACACTTGAGAATTTGTTAAATAAGGAGAAATATCAATAGAAGTAATGTCCCAGCCCTGTCTCCCAGCAGAGATGTTTGTGCTTGTAGAAGCACTTTGATTTCGTGTTCCAAATGTCCCAGTTGTATCTAAATTTCCGGCAGCATTATTCACTTGAGAACCGAAGAAATTATTTACAGCATTATTTGGCCCAGATAATGCATTTAATGAACTGAAATTTGGTCCGAATAATGCTTGATCCCCAGTTAAATCAGCATCCCCTTCCGTAGAACTTATAAATAATCTCCCGCTTACAGGTCCTCCGGCAGGTGTTAAAAACCCTGAGACAGATACATCTGCACTACCAGTTTCTACAGAAACACGGTTACCAGCTACGTAAATTGTTAAATTTCTTGCGGGTAAGGAACCGTTTTGATAAGCGACAATGAGCGTCCATCCAGAAGAATTGATAGCTCCGTTAGAAGCATCCAAAGGATCAACAAGTCCAGGGACAGAGCCGGTTGTATAAGAGCCAGATCCTCCAGCTTGAACGAGGGATGTTACATCTGCGGAACGTGTATAGAATCCAAATGTGACAGATCCAGAAACGAATGTTTGATTAGAAGCTGTAACGGTTGAAGGGGTAATTGAGTATGTTGACACAGGTGTTGTAAAAGAAACGGGGTTTCCTAATACACTCGTAATGTTTTGATCACGAGATAAATAGTTTCCTCCCCAAACAAGTTCTGCGTAAAGAATCGTACTACCAGCAGGGATATTTAAAATAGCGGTAGAACTATTTTGTGTATAGTTTAATGTTGTACCAGCAGGAAAAGTCGTTACTTGTAAAGCAGTATTCGTAGTTACGAATGCACCAATTGCCCCGATTGTACCAGCACGGTTTTGATTACTAATTTTACTTAAGCCTAAAGTGTTTCCTGTAATAGCGAGTGCGCCGTTAGTGGTGGTAGAAAATCGATTCGTAATGGGCATGTTGTCACCTCATTTACAATATAGTCTTGGTCAAAATAGGATATGTGTGTGACAGATAAAGTGAAACATGTACAAGTTGATTTGATAATAATGATTTAAATGTCTAGATAAGGGGATGAAGTATGCTTGAATTGGAAATTAAGGTGGAGCGTCTTAGGGACGAACAAATAGGCGATATTGTAGCATTATCTTCTTATATTGGGTGGGATTATAACAAAGAAGAAATTGAGACTATTTTTGATTCAGGTATTATATATGGCGTATGGAATGAGAGAAAAGAACTGATTGCAAGCGCTGCAATTATATTATACGGAGAGGCGTTAGCGTCAATAGGAATGGTAATTGTCCATCCGGATTATAAGGGAAGAGGGATTGGAAAGGCGATAACGAGTTCTTGCATGAATAGCGTATCAGCTCGAACTTCAATTATGCTGATTGCTACAGATGAGGGGAAGCCTTTATACGAAAAGTTAGGATTTAGGGCAGTGAGCTATATTTCTAAATACATATGTAACTCGTACAATGTGAATGATTATTGTATAGGGAATGAAGATTATATGATGAATTATGAAGAGTGTGATTTAGAAGAAATAATAAAATTAGATGAATATGCGTTTGGAACAAATAGAAAAGCATTTTTAACGAAAAGAATTATACAAAGTGAACAGTGCATCGTTGTAAAGGACAACAAACAAAATGTATTAGGTTACGGTTTAAGTATACAAACATCAGAAAATAAAATAATAGGACCGGTCGTCGCGAAAAATGATGCGATGGCAATGAGGATTGTACATGATTTAGCAAGGCAGCATCATGGTAAATTAAGAATTGATGTACCAGAAGGAAAGAGAGGTTTCATGAAAGAATTAGAGATTACTGGTTTTCAAAAGGTTAATACACCACCAATTATGATGAAAAATAGCGATGAATTATTAAAAAGGAGTAATGATCTGTATAGTATTGCAGCACAAATTTTTGGATAAAAAAGAATCCTTCTGAATGAAGGATTCTTTTTTATTAATCACGATATTGGTCGTGAGTTGGTTGAAAAAGGTCTTCCTCGATATCTCTCACCATAGAAAAATGATCAACGTTATAATGGCCATGTAAAGTTTTATTATGATGACCAATAATTTGCTCTGCAGACAACACGTTAGAATCAGTTGTGGAATGACCGTTTTTAATTAATGTAACATCAAATCCTTGTACAGTAGCTGTTCTAACTGCGGTGTCGATGCAATGTTCTGTTTTACATCCACCGATAACGATATGATTAATTTTTTCTTCTTTTAAAAGTTCAAGTAGAGAAGTGCCATAGAATGCGTTTGTTGCTGCTTTATTAATAAGGATTGCAGACTGAGGTACTTTAATTTCATTATGTACTTCAAATCCTTCTCCGCTACCAGAAGCAACATCGATATCTCTTACGAAAACAATAAGGGCATTTGCATGTATTGCTTTTTGTACGGCTGTATTTAGTGTAGATAATAACTCTTTTTTGCGAAAAACTTCTTTTTCTTGTTCATTCCCATCCATTAATTCTTGCTGCGCATCGATAATTAATAGTGCTTGTTTCATCGTGTCTCCCCTTTAATATGAAATAAGTTCCACTATACATATTCATTCATATTGCAAGGAAATCCTTTATTGTCTATGCAGTAGACGATAGATTTACAAAGTTGTCAAAGAAATTTCATTCTCATAGCGTGTAAAAACATGTATGATAAGAAGTGGAGAATTTTTGAGTAGGTGGGAATATCATGCAAACAGTAGAAGATTATCTTTCATTCTTACATACGAAAGGATTTAAACTATCAGAGGAAGCACAAGGGTTTATTATGTTTGGACAAGGATATACTGGTGCATCTGATGGAATTGTGAACGCAGCAATAGAAGCGACAATTAAACATCAATTACAGTTTGATGGGAGTTATTTTGTTGCGTTATTAGAACGTTTGAAAGAAGAAGAAATTACCGATAAAAAAAGCGCTAAGGCTTTTATGCGGAAGTTACAAGCGTAACTTCACGCAGCCTGCGCTTCTTTTTTTGTTTTGGAAGGTAATTCAACAAAAACCATGCCTAGGAAAATACATAGGCATCCGATAATAGCAGAAATAGAAAGTTGTTCGTTTGCAACGAGAACGCCTGTTAATGCAGCAAAAACAGGCTCCATTGCGAAAATAATTGCTACTCTCGTTGGAGACGTATGTTTTTGTGCTGATGTTTGAATAAAAAAAGCAATGGATGTCGCAAATAGGGAAGTTAGAAATAGAGCGAATAAAAAGGAAGAATTCGTCCATAGTGCTACTGAAAATAATTTTTCCCAATCTTCAAACAAAAAGGCGCAAATAGAAGAAAACATACCGACAGCTAATACTTGCGACGTGCTTAATAATAAAGGTGATATTTTCTTAGAGAAGAAGCCGTTAACAAGAATATGGGCAGCGAAAGCAACTGCACAACCGAGAACGAGTATATCTCCAATATTTAATTGAAAAGAATCACCAGCAGTTAATAAGTATAAACCTGCTGTTGCTACAGCAATGCCCATTACGATAAAAATGGTAGCTTTTTGTTTTAAAAAGATAAAAGACAAAATGGGTACCATAACGATACTAAGACCTGTTAAGAAACCAGCTTTTGAAGAAGTTGTATAAAGTAAGCCGAATGTTTGTAAGACATAGCCAACGCATAAAAAAAATCCAACGATTAATCCAGCGAGACTACTCTGTTTTATATCTTGTTTTGAAGATTTTTTTGAGAAAATCATTTGAATGAATAATAAAATAATTCCAGCGAATAAAAAGCGAATGCCATTAAAAGTAAATGGACCAACGAAAGACATAGCATTTTGAACGACAACAAATGTAGCTCCCCAAATAAAAGAGACAAATAATAAAGCAAGAGGAGCAACCCAATCTTTTTTCACACTCATACCCCCGTTAATTTTGTAAGATAGCTTTTCTAGCTAATTCATCAGCAACTTTATTTTGACTACTTGGAATCCACTTAATAAAAAAGAGATCGAAACTTTTTATGTACTGTAATGCTTCCTCTAATAGTGGTGCAAACATTTTGTTTTTTGCGTATTCTTTTTCGACAGCTCGCTCGACAAGTTGCGAATCTGTACGAAAAGAGACAATGTTATAATTATGCTCCGTGCAATATTTTAATGCCGCAAGTAAAGCGTGGTATTCTGCTTCATGATTGGACATTGTCCCAAGGGGCAATGATAATTGTACAGCTGGTTGCACCCCTTTAATAAACACTCCAGCACCAGAAGGACCAGGATTTCCTTTTGATGCACCATCAATATATACTTCAATCAAAGTGAGAAACCTCCAAATTATAAGATGATCCCCTACTTATATGTTTCTTTGAAGTAGGGGATAGAGTAACTTAGCCGATTGTAATACTATAACGACATGTAAATGTTTCATTCGCTTGTAAAGATTGAATTCCTTTTTTTTCCTTGAAATCTTTTGCCGGATTTACTTCATCAGCAATACCGTACCAAGGTTCAATACATAAGAAAGGTGCGTTTTCGCCTGGTGTCCATACGCCGACAAATGGGAATCCGTCAAATTCTACTTTTACAAATTTATTATGTTTATGAGAACGAATAGAGATTTCATCCGTATTCATATTTTCAAAAATAAGCGCATCATTTTTGAATAAATCGTATGTAAGTGGTAATTCATTCGTATTTTCAGCGATTAATTGTTTTTTACTTGAAAGGTAAGGTCCTTCTAATACGCTTGTTTCTAAGCGTTCAGAACCATTAAATGATAAATGATAATCTGTAAATGATTCGCCCTCTAATAAGGGGAAGTTGAAACCAGGATGTGCTCCGATTGAGAAGAACATCTCTTTTGAAGTAGGGTTATTTACTTCATATGTTACATGAACGATTTGTCCGTCTAGCTCATAAGAAACGAGTAATTCGAATTCATATGGGTATTTTTTTAATGTTTCTTCATTACTAGTTACAATATAAGTGATTTTCGTTTCACTTTGTTCTTGTACAGAGAATGTAAGATCACGAGCAAAGCCGTGCTGTGTTAAAGAATATGGTTTACCATCTACGTAGTATGTATTATCTACTAATCGGCCGACAATTGGGAATAAAATTGGTGAGCGGCGCCCCCAATAAGTAGAATCGCCTTGCCATAAGTATTCAGTGTTATCTTCTTTTAAGCGAACGCTTTGTAATTCTGCACCTTTGTCAGAAATGGAAACGATCACTTTTTCATTTTGAATTGTTGCTGTCATGAAGTGAAACCTCCTAAAACTTTCATATGTTTTATTATACGTTGTCTAAAAGAAAAAAGGTAGTTAATGATAGGAATCTATTGACGAGAGAGTGTGTATTGCGTAGAATATATTCTTGTTGCTTAAAAAACGAATAACGTGGTTCGAAACCATCCCACGTAAAAAAACTAAGGAGATTTTGTCATGAATATAAGAACATTAGTCGGTAATGGTATTTTAGCGGCATTATATATTGCTGTTTCTATGCTTATTCAGCCATTTGGCTTTACGAGTGTACAGTTTCGTATTTCAGAGATGTTTAATCATCTTGTTGTATTTAATAAGAAAGCAATTTACGGAATTGTATTAGGTGTATTTTTAACAAATCTCTTTTTCTCACCCATGATCGCTTACGATTTAGTATTTGGAGTAGGGCAATCTATTCTTGCATTAGTTGCAACGATTATTTCTATGCGATTTATTAAAGGTGTTTGGGCTCGTATGATTTTTAATACAGTTATTTTTACAATTACAATGTTTATGATTGCAATTGAGCTTCATCTTGCATTTGATTTACCATTTATGTTGACTTGGTTAACATGTGCCATCGGTGAATTTGTTGTCATGGCAATTGGTATGCCTGTAATGTACTGGATTAATAAACGAGTACAATTTGAAAGATTTATGCAATAGATGAAAGAGCTATTCCTATAGGGATAGCTCTTTTTGTATGTAATCATATTGAATATAATGCTGTGACTCTTGATACAATATAATAAAATAAAGTGAGGCTTTCATTAGCTGACTACATATAAGAAGTCTTATATAAGGGGAATCTAGTATGAAATATAAAATTCATTGGTTGTATAAAACAAAGAGCGGATTGCAGACGGAATTAACGACAGATTATATGAACATAGAAGATGTATTGCAATTTGCAGAGGATTTCGAGAAAACAGGAAGAGTGAAAGAACTATCATTTTATGATGAAATGGATGCAGAATGGTCATTAAAGGAAATGAAAAAGCTGAGTAAACAAGTGGAGGAAGAGCTCCAAGAAATACTCGTTTATTTTGATGGCGGTTATGATGTACAGACGAAAGAAGCTGGAGTAGGTATATGTGTATACTATAAAAAAGGAAATACAAAATACCGAATTCGCCGTAATGCATATATAGAAGGTATATATGATAATAATGAAGCGGAATATGCATCATTACTATATGGCATGAATATACTCGAGGAATTTGGAATTAAGTATGAAGCAGTTACACTTCGCGGCGATTCTCAAGTTGTACTGCAGCAATTGGCTGGAGAATGGCCTTGTTATGATGAGCATTTAAATCATTACTTAGATCAAATTGAACAAAAAGCGAAGCAAATGAAATTAAAACTTGTATGTGAGCCGATATCTAGAAAACAAAATAAAGAAGCGCATCAATTAGCTACGCAAGCATTAGAAGGAACAGTCATTGATAGTCATAAAGAAATAACCGAATAGAGAGGTGCAAAGGTGGATAAAAAGCAACTCATTACAGAGGTAAATGACTTATTAGAAACGTATTGTGAAGGATGTTTCTTGCGAGAACATAATCGAAAGACAAATAGTAAGTATTACGCTCATTCATTTTGTATACGACAATGTACAGTTGGAGAAACATTGAAAAAGTATGGGGAACAGTTATCATGAAAAACATCCAGAGAAAATTCTCTGGATGTTTTTTAGTGTCTTGCTTCATTTAATTGATGCTCGCATTTACTTAATTTCTTTTCCTCATTCATTAAAAATGGTTCATCTAAATCTGTCGCAACAGATTTCATAATTTCAAGCTGAGAGCGAGCGGCTTCTACAGCAGTAGTCGCATGCTCTAATGTATCTGGATCCATTGAAATTGTCGCTGATCCTACCATTTTTTGTGCTGTTTCTACACGGAATTTCACTTCTTCAAAATCATTTACTTCTGATCCCATTATTACTTCCTCCTTTGTATATTGCGCATTTCACATAGTTTTTGCTCTGTAAAACGGAAATATACAAAGGAATAACAAAGGAATAACAAAGGAGGTTACCAAGTAAGGTAACCTCCTGTTATATGTTGGATTAAAGTTTTACTACGTTAGCAGCTTGAGGTCCGCGGTTTCCTTCAGTGATATCGAAAGATACTTCTTGACCTTCTTCTAAAGCTTTGTAGCCGTCACCTTGAATAGCAGAGAAATGTACGAATACATCGTCAGCGCCTTCCATTTCGATAAATCCAAAACCTTTTTCGTTGTTAAACCATTTTACTTTTCCTTGCATGTTACAATTCCTCCTAAAAACATTTGCTTTTTTCATTTAGTGAAATTCATTTGAAAGATAATATAAACTAAAAATGCTATAATCTTGAATATTCTGCTAAATGATTAATTTAAATATACACGAATTGGTAGAAATTAGTCAAGTAAGCGATTTTATTTTTTTGTATTTTTAAATAATTTTTCAGCCGAATTTTTAAATAGGTATAGGACAGGCCGAGTATGTAATATTCTTAATTGAATGCTATACATAATGAGGTGAAAGAAAGAATGAATGAGTCTTATTTATTAGATAATGAAGGAATGAGAACGAGAACTGACATACCAAATTGGGTTGCAAAAGAATTTCAAAATTTTTCGAGTGTCGTGCTAGAACCAACTTTCCCATGTTATTTCGGCTTAACAGCTTTGAAAAAGAATGAACTTCGTTATTCATTTCTCTCTCATACTGATTGGAGTCATTTGCCACATACAATGTTATCTTTTTTAGAGTTAATGAAAGAGCGCCCAATTGTAAGAAGAGGATTCTTTCTTTTTGTGGAACCGGAATGTGAGGAACAATCACTGGAATATTATCGTGATTACTTTTGGAAAGTACTACAATATTTACATGAAAACGATGACCAAACATGGCCGAAGCAAATTCCTGAAGACCCAGAACATTACTTATGGGAATTTTCATTTGGTGGTGAACCGATATTCGCATTTGGAAATGCGCCAGCTTATAAACAACGAAAAACTAGGCATTTAGGAAATTCTCTCGTTATTGGATTTCAACCGCGTACCATCTTTGATGGATTAGAAGGGGATCGCCCTAAAGGAGCATATTCAAGACAAACGGTCCGAGATCGAGTTGAAAAGTGGGATCAGCTGCCGAAACACCCTAACATTAGTCATTATGGTGATCCAGATCATCGCGAATGGAAACAATACTTCATAGGAGACGATGTAGAGCCGATAAAAGGAAAATGTCCTTTTCTTCATAAGTTAGAAAAGTAAGAGCCATCATCCAGATGGCTCTTTTGCATATTTTGGATAAAAAAGGGTATTTTAGTAGTAAATATTTTGATGAAAGCTAGTCTATTTTTAATCATTACATCATTACTTAATAGTAAAGGAAGTAGAAAGGATAGAGCGATGTTTGGAGCGATTATACAACAAATTGTATTAGGTATTTCATTAGCTGCGCCAGTAGGTCCGATTAATATTGAAATGTTAAAACGAGGAATTGAACGAGGTTTTTGGCATGCATGGGTTGTTGGAATTGGTGGAATGACTGCAGATATTTTGTTTATGCTTCTCATTTATTTCGGTTTATCTTCTGTGTTTATGTATACATATGTACAAGCTTTTATGTATTGCACAGGGTTTTTCTTATTATTTTATTTAGGATTTCAAAGTGTAAAACAAGGAATTTCCCACTCGAATATGGAATATAAAAAGGAAGAGGTAGGTGGCCTTAAACAATCGTTTATGGCAGGTTTTTTAATTGCGATATCCAATCCATTAAATCTTGTTTTTTGGTTTGGTATATACGGAAGTACACTTAGCTCATTGCTTACGAAGGTAACGAAACAAGAAGCCTTTTTATACAGTCTTTGTATTATCGTTGGCATTATTTTATGGAATTTAAATATTGCTTTTTCTGTCCATTTTGGCAGAACTTTATTAAAGCAAAAAGCACTTGGCTATATAACAGCCGGAGCCGGTATTATTTTAGTAGGATATTCTATCCATTTTGCATACAAAGCTTTACAGTTGTTCACATAAGATTGAAGGGGAGATTTTTATGTATCGAACCACTATTGACGGAAAAGAAATTATTATTACGTTAGCACCCAAAATCCGAAAAGAAATTACTGATAGGAATCCACTATATGAAGCGGTATTTCATAATGCAGCAAGATTACTGCAAACAAAGCAACCAACGTTTGCGCTAAATCATGAAATATTTGGGCTCATTATTGGAGAGGTACAAAGAGGAGAAGTAACAGTGTTTGCGGTGGAACATATTATTCCAAAGCAAAATATATTTGGATCGAACAATTTTTTCTCGACAATAGAGCAGCAGGCAAATTTGTAAAGTGAATAGAATAAAATAAAAAATAAAAGAAATAGTCGTAACGATATGTTGCGGCTGTTTTTTTGGAAAAGGGGGAAGGAAGATGAAGAGAGTGGGGGAAGAGTTCTTTTTACAACATGATATCGTTATTATGTATAGTATTTTATTTATTTTCATCATTATTTTAAAAATGCAATTTTTCACATGGATCGGTATGTTCGCGTGTTTGTTTGGGATTGTTTTTTATACGCTTAACGAATATATGACACATCGGTTTTTATTCCATTTAAAGCCACCTAAAAACGTATTTTTATTAAAAATGTTAAGAAGATTACATTATGATCATCATGTATATCCAGATGATTTAAAACTATTGTTTTTGCCTGTATGGTTTAGTATACCTAGCTTTACTATATATTTACTTATAACATATGGTATAACAAAAAGTGCTACTATTACACTTTCATTCGGAATTGGAATGATTATCATGCTTCTCGTTTATGAATGGAAACATTATATTGCACATAAGCCGATTCGTCCGTTCACTAAGTTTGGAAGATGGCTAAAAAAACAGCACATATTACACCATTATAAAAATGAAAAGTTTTGGTTTGGTGTTTCAAATCCAGTATTCGATTTCATATTTGGAACGCTTAAAGATGGGAAAGACGTTGAATTAAGCGAAACAGCTCGTAATTTAGAAAAAGAGAAAAAGACAGAAGTAGTGCGATAAGCACTACTTTTTTATTCTGTTTTAATAGGCATCAAATCTTGACTGGTATGAGATTGAAGTACGTAAATTTTATGTTGAAAAAGTATATTAAAAACTTAGGAGAAATTGCCGAAAAATGTCTATCGAAAAATCTTTGCAGGAATGTATGGATTGTCTAAAATGGAAATAAGTTTCTGAATATTTATAAAATTTAGCCTTTAGGTATACAAGGGGGAATTGTATTTTCAGTAAGAGAGGGGAATGGGAATGAAAAGAGATGATACGTCAGCACGTAAGTTACAAAATGAAGTGAATTATACAGAGGTTGTTCAGTCAGAAGAATTTCAATTGCTATTAAATACGAAAAAGAAGTTTATCGTTCCGATGAGTATTTTCTTTTTAAGCTTCTTTATTGCATTACCTATTTTAACATCGTATTCAAAGGTGCTCAATACACCAGCATTTGGGGAAGTTACGTGGGCATGGGTGTTTGCATTTGCGCAATTTATAATGACGTGGTCATTATGTATGATTTATAGCAAAAAAGCAGAATCCTTTGATGAAATCTCGCAAAAAATTCTACAAGATATGCAAAAAGGGAGGGGCTGACTTTGAATATAACCGCTTTTGCATTATTTTTAATCATCGTTCTTGGTACACTCGTCATAACTTATTTTGCGTCGAAGAAAACGAAAAATGCGAGTGAGTTTTATACAGCTGGAGGAGGATTAACTGGTTGGCAAAATGGTCTAGCCATTGCGGGAGATTACATGTCTGCTGCGTCATTTCTTGGTATAGCCGGAGCGATCGCATTAACTGGATTTGATGGATTCTTTTATAGTATCGGCTTTTTAGTTGCTTATTTAGTTGTTCTATACCTTGTTGCAGAACCGCTTAGAAATTTAGGGAAGTACACGTTAGCGGATATGATTGCGGCACGTTTTGATGCGAAAAAAGTTCGCGGCGTTGCAGCGCTTAATACGATGACGATTTCAATTTTTTATATGATTGCACAATTAGTTGGGGCTGGTGCACTTATTAAATTATTATTAGGGATCGAATATACGACATCCGTTTTAATCGTTGGTACATTAATGACAGTGTACGTTATTTTTGGCGGAATGACTGCGACGAGCTGGGTACAAATTGTTAAGGCTGTATTACTTATGGCAGGTACATTTATTATTTCTGTTATCGTTTTCTCAAAATTTAATTTTAGTGTGACTGAAATGTTCGCTCAAATGAAAACAGCTACGCCATTAAAAGATTCATTTTTAAATCCAGGGGTAAAGTATAAGGATGGTCTTGATACACTGTCTTTAAATTTAGGGCTAGTTCTTGGTACTGCCGGATTACCACATATTCTTGTTCGCTTTTTTACAGTACGTGATGCAAAAACGGCACGGCAATCTGTTGTGTACGCTACGTGGTTAATTGGCGCATTTTATATTATGACAATCTTCTTAGGATTTGGGGCAGCAGCATTTGTAGGAAATGAGGCAATTATGAAAGCAAACCCTGCTGGTAATATGGCAGCGCCTTTATTAGCTAAAGCGTTAGGTGGAGATTTCTTATTTGCTTTCGTATCAGCAATTGCCTTTGCAACTATTTTAGCTGTAGTGGCAGGCCTTGTATTAACAGCAGCATCAGCATTTGCACATGATTTTTATAATGAAATTATTCGCAAGGGGAAATCAACGGAAAAAGAGCAAGTGTCAATGGCTCGCTATGCGTCTATTGGGGTAGCGGTATTATCCATTATACTAGCGTTATTTGCTCAAACATTGAACGTAGCATTTTTAGTTTCATTAGCATTTGCAGTTGCAGCGAGTGCAAATCTACCAGTTATATTATTCACAATATATTGGAAGCGCTTCAATACAACAGGTGCTATTTCGGGTATGGTCGTTGGTCTTGTATCAGCAATTGTTCTCGTAGCATTAAGTCCAAATGTTTGGAACCCTGTAGCTGGAAAAGCTATATTTGTTGGGGAAGCGATTTTCCCATATACGACACCTGGAATTATTTCAATTCCGCTTGGATTCCTTGCAGCATATTTAGGAACCGTGTTATCGAGTAAGAAAGAAGATGCTGCGAAATTTGATGAGATTCTTGTAAAATCTAATACAGGTCATGGTGTTAGTGATGCGTCGTCACATTAAAAAGAGAAGGGCTTTTCGATATATAAGAAAAGCTCTTTTTTTCTTGTAAATATTACGGTATTGTAAGTAGGATTTTGTCTTAATTTTGTGGAATGAAAATAAGCAGGGAGAAAATTAAATCATCATGGCACCAGCACAGCTTTTGTGAAAAATAAGTTGTTATGGAAGGTGGAAGAAATGATGAAAACGAAACAGACTGATGAATTATTAGCAAAAGATGAGCAATATGTTTGGCACGGAATGCGTCCCTTTAGTCCAAATAGTACAATGGTAGGGGCAAAAGCAGAAGGGTGCTGGGTTGAAGATATACAAGGAAAACGATATTTAGATGGTATGAGTGGTCTTTGGTGTGTGAATAGTGGATATGGCAGAAAAGAGCTCGCAGAGGCGGCTTATAAGCAATTACAAACATTATCATACTTTCCGATGTCACAATCGCATGAACCGGCTATAAAGCTTGCTGAAAAATTAAATGAGTGGCTTGGAGGAGAGTATGTTATTTTCTTCTCTAATAGTGGTTCGGAAGCGAACGAAACGGCTTTTAAAATAGCAAGGCAATACTATGCTCAAAAAGGTGAACCGCATCGTTATAAATTTATGTCGCGTTACCGCGGGTATCATGGAAATACAATGGCAACGATGGCAGCGACGGGACAAGCACAACGTAGATATCAATATGAGCCATTTGCTTCAGGCTTTTTACATGTAACGCCGCCAGATTGTTATCGTATGCCTGGAATAGAAAGAGAGAACATTTATGATGTAGAATGTGTAAAAGAAGTAGATCGCGTTATGACATGGGAATTAAGTGAAACGATTGCAGCTTTTATTATGGAACCAATTATTACGGGCGGAGGCATTTTAATGCCGCCACAAGACTATATGAAAGCTGTTCATGAAACGTGTCAAAAACACGGTGCCTTGCTCATTAGTGATGAAGTGATTTGCGGTTTCGGACGTACAGGAAAAGCATTTGGATTTATGAATTATGACGTTCAGCCAGATATTATTACGATGGCAAAAGGGATTACGAGCGCATATTTACCGTTATCAGCGACAGCTGTGAAAAAAGAAATATATGAAGCATTTAAAGGGAAGGGAGAATATGAATTCTTCCGTCATATTAATACATTTGGTGGAAATCCTGCAGCTTGTGCATTAGCGCTTAAAAACTTAGAGATTATGGAAAATGAAAATTTAATTGAGCGATCTGCACAAATGGGCTCGTTTTTATTAGAGCAATTAAAAGAAGAAATTGGAGAACATCCACTTGTTGGGAATATTAGAGGGAAAGGTTTACTAGTTGGAATCGAACTAGTAAATGATAAAGAGACGAAAGAGCCAATTGATAACGACAAAATTGCAAGTGTTGTAAATGCTTGTAAAGAAAAAGGTTTAATTATTGGACGAAACGGCATGACAACAGCAGGATATAATAACGTCTTAACATTAGCACCACCACTTGTTATTTCAAGTGAAGAAATTGCCTTTGTTGTTGGAACGTTGAAGACGGCGATGGAACGTATTTAATGAATCGAGCGAGCTGTAATATACAGCTCGCTTTTGTTTATTATGTGAAATATGATAAATTTTCAAAGGGAGGGAACTTTTATGAAGAAATATGACCCTAGTCAACATTATCACATCGGGTATTATGAAGATGGATACGATTTAGAAGTGACGGCGTACAAAAGAATAAATGAACCAGTTTGGGACGCTTATATTCCGCACTATGAGGTAGACAATTTTTATAAGAAAGTGGAGAAAATGAAGCTAGGTGAATATATAGATGATTACGGCATTATGGTGTATTCATTTCGTAATGATATTGATGATGAAGAAGCACGAATTATTTTTGAAAAATGGTTAAAAACGAATAAAATTGTTTAAAGATAAAACGAAAAAGGAGATTGCTATCTTATAAGATAGCAATCTCCTTTTTTATTAAACTTATTTACTTGCTTTCATTGCTTTATCTTTTGCACCAAAAGTGTATTTTAACATTGGTGGTGTAATCATTGTAGTTAAAATAACGACAATAACGATAGCTGTAAAGTAATCTTGTGCTAGTAGACCTGAAGAAAGTCCTGTTCCTGCGATGATAAGTGCAACTTCACCACGAGAAACCATTCCAGCACCGATAATTGCAGAAGACTTAGCGTCAAATCCAGTCATTCGTGCACCAAATCCACAACCAATTAGTTTCGTTAATACAGCGATTACTGTTAATGCTAGGATGAACCAAATTTGATTGCCAATACCGTCAAATGTAATATTCATACCGATACTAACGAAGAACACTGGAACGAACATAGCGTAAGCGATTGGTTCTACTTTCTTTTCTACTTCATGTTTGTAGTTCGTTTGAGAAATAGCGATACCAGCGGCGAAAGCACCGATAATACCAGCAATTCCTAATAGTTCGCCGAAATATGCGAATGAGAAACAGATGATAAGAGCCGCGCTCACGATAGACTCAGATACGCGTAGTGGTGATAACCAGCGCATAATCGCAGGAACACCTTTCCATCCGATTAAAATAATAGAAGCGAAGAATACAACTTTCTTCAAGATAACCATTGTTAAGTTAACATCGTCTGTACCTAAGAAGCTCATTGCAAATGCTAATAAAATAACAACAAGAATGTCATCAAATACAGCTGCGCCAAGCATAGTTGTACTTTCACGTGTTTTCATCTTTCCTAAATCACGAAGTGTTTGTACGGAAATACTAACACTTGTCGCACATAGAAGTAATCCTAAAAATACAGCATTTCCTTGTTCCATTCCCATAACAAGACCAGAAACGTAACCACCTACGAATGGTAGAATGATACCTCCAAGTGCAACAGCTAAAGAAGAATTACGATTTGCATTTAATTCCTCTAAGTCTGTTTCAAGTCCTGCCATAAACATTAAAAGAATAACACCGACATTACTTAATTGTGTTAGAAGCTCTGAATTTTCAATCCAACCTAATATAGCTGGACCGATAACGATACCGACAATTAATTTACCGAGTACAGAAGGTTGACCTAGTCTAACACTAAGGTCACCAGCAAGCTTTGTACTTAATAAAATAAGTGCAATTTGAAAGAAAAATTCGAAATCCATCGGATCCTCTCCTCATCATTTTTATTTTTATCATACGATTTCTCGGAATTTGCCTAATGAAAATATGTAAAACCCATTAAACAAAGGTCTGATTACAAGTTCTTTTGAACTCGTAATTTGAACCTGTAATTAATATATAATAAAATGTATGAAAAATCAATGAAAAAATAGCAGATTTTCATGATAGGATTCGATTTAGGTATGGAGGGTAACTAACTGTTACGATGTATTTAACCAAGTATAACGAAAGTTAATTAAAATATATCAGTAAGCCGTACTAGTTAAGTGATTGGCTAGTAGTGAGGGTTAACGGCGGGCAATCACTAAAGCTGATTGAACTACAACGTGGCTAGAAATAGCGAGCGTGAATGTCGCCGAAGCAGAAAAAATCAATCAGATCTTGCAAGGTTAAATCCTAAACATTAGAACAATGGGTCTTCCGCATCGAATCATCTAAGTTAATATTGATAAGATGAATGTTCAACGACTATTTTGTATAACTGACGAGAGTACATCACAAGCCTATGGTGGTGGAAAAATCCTCTATCTCTAAGTAGATAAACATATAGTCTGCGCTCATGTGAAAACAGGAGAAGTTCATAAGAGAACTAGCTAAGGAATTGCATCCTTAGTTGAACAAGATAAATTTTATTGAATCTATCAAACTTCATTGAATTTGTAGAACGTATGTGCTGCTTTAGATTCAATGAGGTGAGAATAATAATGAAATTTTCACGAGTTAGTCAAGTATCAGAATTAACAGGTTTGCATCCGAGTAGTCTCAGGAGAATGCTGGTGGAACACGCTACGATTCAGAAGAACAAATCTTTCATTAAAGGAGTTACATTCTGATGA
>NZ_LOBC01000021.1 GCF_001583695.1 Bacillus wiedmannii
GTTTTTATGATTTACAATCGTTCGATCAAATTCAAAAGTACCACCGCTTACATTTGTAATTTCAACTAAGACCGATTCAGTATAAAGTTTTAATACAGATCCTGTAATCTTTAAATTATTTCGTTGAAAAAGTATAGTATCCCCTACGTTTGCTTTCATAGTACCTCCTCATTAAAGACAGAAATATTTTTTATTATATATATTAAACCACGTATAGATATATTAGTGAATATTTAGTTTTATTTATCAATAAAATATTTTTTATTTTATAAAAAATAAAGTGCACTATAGTGTAAAAATAGTTTTTTTGTTGTATAGGAAAATCGAATTTTTGTAATCTAGCCATCATATAACTTGAGACATAATTTTTATAAAAGAAGATGATAAAACAGCTGTAAGTCGTATGGATGCAAAACATAATAATAACTATTTACGTATTTAATAATTCGTTTTTTGTATTTCGTCCTTCGTTTTCTGTAACTGATTCCATATTTTTGACGCTCTATCTTGTAAGTGCTTACATAAACAGAAAGATCTTATACAATGAAGGTGTTAAATCAAATGAGGTGGCCAATATGAACATAAAAAAAGAAAATTTAGCGAATAGCATTAAAATAGAAAGAGGAGGCGGAATGATATGAAAAAATCAAAAGTTAATCCATGGCTTGTTGTCCTTGGCACAGTCATAGTACAAATGGGACTTGGGACGATATATACATGGAGTTTATTCAATCAGCCTTTAGTTAGTAAATATGGTTGGAGTCTTAACGCAGTTGCTATAACTTTCTCAATTACTAGTCTTTCCTTAGCGTTTTCGACTTTATTTGCGAGTAAATTGCAAGAAAAATGGGGACTTCGTAAACTTATTATGATAGCTGGACTAGCATTAGGACTAGGATTAATACTTAGTTCACAAGCTTCCTCATTAATATTGCTTTATGTACTAGCAGGGGTTGTTGTAGGTTATGCAGATGGTACAGCATATATCACTTCACTATCCAATTTAATAAAGTGGTTTCCAAAGCGTAAAGGTTTAATTGCTGGTATTTCTGTCTCTGCATATGGTTCAGGTAGCTTAATCTTTAAATATGTTAACGCACAGTTAATTGAATCAGTTGGTGTATCACAAGCGTTTATATACTGGGGTTTAATTGTTACAGCTATGATTGTAATTGGCGCTTGTTTAATCCATCAAGCTGCAGATCAAGGAGCAGTTCATGAAACAAAAACTCAGGAATATACAACGAAAGAAATGTTAGGCACAAAACAAGTATACTTATTATTTATTATGTTATTTACATCATGTATGAGTGGCTTATACTTAATTGGTATGGTAAAAGACATTGGTGTTCAACTTGTAGGGCTTAGCGCAGCGACAGCAGCTAATGCGGTGGCTATGGTTGCAATCTTCAATACATTAGGTCGTATTATTTTAGGACCGTTATCAGATAAAATCGGCCGTTTAAAAATCGTTACTGGTACATTTGTTGTTATGGCAGCTTCAGTCTTGGTTTTAAGTTTCGTAGATTTAAATTATGGTATCTACTTCGTATGTGTAGCAAGCGTAGCGTTTTGCTTTGGTGGAAATATCACTATTTTCCCAGCTATCGTTGGTGATTTCTACGGTATGAAAAACCATAGTAAGAACTACGGAATTGTGTATCAAGGATTTGGATTTGGAGCACTTGCAGGTTCCTTTATCGGTGCACTTCTAGGTGGATTCAAACCAACCTTCATGGTGATCGGTGTATTATGTGTCGTATCATTTGTTATCGCAATTTTAATTCAAGCACCTAAGCAGAAAAAAGAACAAGAAGAAGAGTATCGCAGCGTAGCATAAGTATATAAATCTTCTATCACACTATAAATACGAAAAAGCATCCTATTAAATAGGGTGCTTTTTTTATGAATGATTGCAAGGAGGTTATATAATCTTTGGGATTTTCGAGACAAAAAAGCGAGTGAAATACCCAATTGGATTATATTGGAATATTGAAAAATGATACATTATATCCGAAATACGTATTAAATCTTAAAATATAAACAAGACATACATCAATAATTGCAAGATATATTTTCTCGGTATTTTCAGAAAAATGTTGAGAAAATATATACTTGAGTTTTTGATAAGGCTTTGTAAATGAAGGTATCTACAGTTAGTCTTCTACAAGTTTAAAAAGAGGAGTATGAATTAAATGTGTAATGTAAGTACTTATTAATGCTTTTAGATGTAATTGTATTGAGAATCACTAAGATATTTTATCTGAAAAATAAAAATAGGTTGACAAGTTTATTGAGAAAGATTATCATTTCGATGTAAGAATGTTAAATGAAAAACATTATCAATGAATAATATTTTGATGAAAAGTACACTTGACCAATTAGTTTAGTAAGTGTATTATTTTTAACATCATCGTTGATAATGAAAATCGTTATCAACGATGATGTTAAACTGGATTAATTTTTATATGAAAGGATAGAGGAAATGAACATAGGGGAATTTGATGGGAAAACGGTTTTAGTAACTGGTGCAGCGCAAGGTATAGGTAGTGTTGTAGCAAACATGTTTTTAGAAAGAGGAGCTACAGTTATTGGGGCTGATCAAACTGAAGAGGGGTTAAACGTACTCTTAAATCAAAATGAATTAAATGAAACACGTGTGAAAACGTTTCGTTTAGATGTGAGTGATAGTGCCGCTGTTGAAGAAGTAGTAGAACGGATTGAAAATGATATAGCACCGATAGATATATTAGTAAATGTTGCAGGGGTTTTACGTATGGGAGCGATTCACTCTTTAAGTGATGAAGATTGGAATAAAACATTCTCTGTAAATTCTACAGGAGTTTTCTATATGTGCCGAGCAGTAAGTAAATATATGATGCAAAGAAAGTCAGGGGCAATTGTTACAGTTGGCTCAAATGCGGCAAATACTCCGAGAATGGAGATGGCTGCGTATGTTGCATCAAAAGCTGCAACGACGATGTTTATGAAGTGCTTAGGATTAGAACTTGCAGCATATAACATTCGCTGTAACTTAGTTTCTCCAGGTTCTACTGAAACTGAAATGCAAAGATTATTATGGGCTGATGAGAATGGAGCTGAAAATATAATTGCTGGTTCTCAAAATACATATAGACTCGGTATTCCGTTACAAAAAATTGCACAACCTTCAGAAATTGCTGAAGCAGTATTGTTTTTAGCCTCTGATAAAGCGAGTCATATTACAATGCACAATTTATGTGTCGATGGCGGAGCTACATTAGGAGTTTAATAAAAAATTCAGGAGGTTTTAATACTATGAATGAACTTATAGCCGTAAAGGAACTGTCGGAAAAATTATTAGAAGATTATAAAACTGAATCTTCGTTCTTTTTTGCTTCACCAACTCGAACGATATTGGCAGAAGGAGAGTTTACTACAGTAAAACATCATGAAATTGAAAGTTTTCCAGAACTAGTACAGGCAGTATTAAGCAATGCAAAACAAGCTGGAAATCCGAACCCTATCGTTGTTGGTGCTTTGCCTTTTGATCGTAGAAAAGAAGTTCAACTTATCGTACCAGAACATAGTAGAATTACTGAGCGTTTACAGTTAGAGACAACAAATGAGATAAAACGAAATGAGAAACTGGCATTTGAAATGACGCCTGTACCAGATCCTGAAGTTTATATGAATGGTATAAAGCAAGGGATTAAAAAAATACAGGACGGCGATTTAAAGAAAATCGTTCTATCCAGATCATTAGATGTTGAATCTTCCGAAAAGATTGATAAGCAAAAACTTCTTCGAGAATTAGCAGAGCATAATAAGCGTGGTTATACATTTGCTGTGAATTTACCGCAAGATGAAAACGAGTGTAATAAAACATTAATTGGAGCAAGTCCTGAATTACTCGTTTCACGTAATGGTATGCAAGTTATTTCTAATCCGTTAGCTGGTTCAAGACCACGTAGTGATGATCCAGTAGAAGATAAGAGAAGAGCAGAGGAATTACTTTCTTCTCCGAAAGATTTACATGAACATGCGGTAGTAGTGGAAGCGGTTGCTGCTGCGCTTCGTCCATACTGTCATACATTACATGTTCCGGAAAAACCATCCGTTATTCATAGTGAAGCGATGTGGCATTTGTCTACTGAAGTGAAAGGTGAACTAAAGGATCCGAAGACTACTTCTTTGGAATTAGCAATTGCTCTTCATCCTACGCCAGCAGTTTGCGGAACGCCGATGGAAGAAGCGAGAGAGGCGATTCAAAAAATTGAGCCATTTGACCGTGAATTCTTTACAGGAATGCTAGGATGGAGCGATTTAAATGGAGATGGTGAATGGATTGTTACAATTCGCTGTGCTGAAGTGCAAGAAAATACACTTCGTTTATATGCAGGAGCAGGAGTTGTTGCTGAGTCAAAACCAGAAGATGAGTTAGCAGAAACATCAGCTAAGTTCCAAACAATGCTGAAGGCTTTAGGATTAAGAGATAATTCGCTGAATGAAAAATAGGGGGAAGAAATAATGTTATCAGGTTTCACGGAATGGCCAGAAGAATTTGCAAATCGTTATCGAGAAGAAGGATGTTGGCTTGGAGAAACATTTGGTTCGTTGTTAAGAGAACGTGCTGAAAAGTATGGAGATGAAATTGCAGTTGTAAGTGGTAATATGCATATGACGTATAGTGAGCTTGATAAAAAAGTAGATCGCTTAGCTTCAGGTTTACTGAATTTAGGAATAAAGCAAGAGGATCGAGTTGTAATACAGTTACCCAACATTATCGAGTTTTTCGAAATATGCTTTGCGCTATTTCGAATTGGAGCACTTCCTATTTTTGCACTACCTTCACATCGAAGCAGTGAAATTAGTTATTTTTGTGAGTTTGGTGAGGCGAGTGCTTACGTTATTTCAGATAAGGCTCTCGGCTTTGATTATCGAAAACTAGCAAGAGAAGTAAAAGTGAAAGTGCCAACTTTACAACATGTAATTGTAGTGGGAGAAGAAGAAGAATTTGTGAACATAAGTGATCTGTATATAGATCCCGTTCCATTACCAGAAGTTCAGCCAAGTGATGTTGCGTTTCTCCAATTGTCTGGAGGGACAACAGGGCTTTCTAAATTAATTCCTAGAACACATGATGACTATATTTATAGTTTACGTGTTAGCGCTGAAATTTGTAATTTGAATACGGATAGCGTCTATATGGCAGTTCTTCCAGTAGCGCACAATTACCCGATGAGTTCTCCAGGGACATTTGGAACTTTCTATACGGGTGGAAAAGTAGTGTTAGCAACTGGTGGTAGCCCAGATGAGGCATTTGCTCTTATAGAAAAAGAAAAAGTTACGATTACTGCTCTAGTTCCACCATTAGCAATGATTTGGCTTGATGCAGCTTCTTCTCGTAATAACGATTTATCGAGCTTAGAAGTGATTCAAGTAGGTGGTGCTAAGTTTAGCGCTGAGGTTGCAAAGCGTATACACCCTACATTTGGATGTACGTTACAGCAAGTGTTCGGTATGGCAGAAGGGTTAGTAAATTACACAAGATTAAATGATCCTGAAGAAATCATCATTCATACACAAGGGAGACCGATGTCTACATTCGATGAAGTAAGGGTCGTTGATGAAAATGATAACGATGTAAAACCTGGTGAAGTAGGTAGTTTGTTAACAAGAGGGCCATATACAATTCGTGGCTATTATAAAGTAGAAGAGCATAATGCACGATCATTTACAAAGGATGGATTTTATCGCACAGGTGATCTTGTAAAAGTAAATGAACAAGGTTACATCATTGTAGAAGGTAGGGATAAAGATCAAATTAACCGTGGTGGTGAGAAAGTTGCTGCGGAAGAAGTTGAAAATCATCTATTAGCACACGATGCAGTACATGATGTAGCCATTGTATCAATGCCTGATGATTATTTAGGAGAACGTACTTGCGCATTTGTAATAGCTCGTGGACAAGCTCCGACAGTAAGTGAATTAAAAATGTTTTTAAGAGAACGGGGTATAGCGGCTTATAAGATTCCAGATCGAATTGAATTTATTGATTCATTCCCGCAAACAGGTGTTGGAAAGGTAAGCAAAAAAGAGTTACGTAAAGTCATTGCGGAAAAACTTATTAAGGTAAAACGATAATAAATATAAAAATTGGAAGGAAGTGATTAGATGGCTATCCCATCTATTTCAGTATACAAAATGCCAGTTGAATCAGAACTACCAAAAAATAAAGTGAACTGGAAACCAGATCCGAAACGTACGGTTCTTCTAATCCATGACATGCAAGAATATTTTCTTGATGCATATAGCGATAAAGAATCACCAAAAGTAGAACTTATTTCAAATATTAAGGTGATAAGAGAAAAATGTAAGGAACTTGGTATACCAGTTGTTTATACAGCACAACCAGGTGGACAAACGTTAGAACAACGAGGGTTATTACAAGATTTCTGGGGGGACGGTATTCCTGCTGGACCAGATAAAAAGAAAATTGTCGGTGAACTTACTCCTGATGAGGATGATATATTCTTAACAAAATGGAGATATAGTGCATTTAAAAAGACAAATCTATTAGAAATTTTAAATGAACAGGGAAGAGATCAACTTATTATTTGCGGTATTTATGCGCATATCGGCTGCCTTTTAACAGCTTGCGAAGCATTTATGGATGGTATAGAGCCATTTTTTGTAGCAGATGCAGTTGCTGATTTTTCATTAGACCATCATAAACAAGCATTGGAGTATGCATCTAATAGATGTGCAGTAACGACATCAACAAACTTACTGTTAAAAGATTTACAAAGTGTAAAAAGTGATGAGAGTGAAGGAATCACTTTACAGGAAGTGCATGAACTAGTTGCACAACTACTTCGTGAGCCAGTAGAGAGTATTGATATTGATGAGGACTTACTAAATAGAGGACTTGATTCGGTCAGAATTATGAGTTTAGTAGAGAAGTGGCGTCGCGAAGGGAAAGAAATAACTTTTGCAGATTTAGCAGAACGTCCAACTGTTTCCGATTGGTACAGTTTACTATCTTCACAGACAGCACAGGTGCTGTAACAAATAGACTACATAATAAAGGGGTAGTAAAGAATGCCTAATAGTCAAAAGGTTCGTCATTCGTTATCATCTGCGCAGACTGGTATGTGGTTTGCACAACAATTAGATCCGCTTAATCCGATTTATAATACTGGGGAATATGTTGAAATAAACGGAAATATTAATCAAGAAATTTTCGAATTAGCAGTACGTAAAGTTGTAATGGAAGCAGAAGCACTACATGTTCGTTTCGAAGAGGATGAAATTGGCCCGTGGCAAGTTATTGAGAAATCGTCAAATTTTCATATGCATTTTATTGACGTTCGTAAAGAAGAAGATTCTGAAGAAGCTGCTAAAATATGGATGAAAAATGATTTATCTATGCCAGTCGATTTGAAAACAGATACATTATTTACTGAAGCACTTATTCAAGTTGAAAATAATCGTTTCTTTTGGTATCAGCGCATCCATCACATTGTGATGGATGGCTATGGATTTTCACTTCTTAGCCAAAAGGTAGCGAAAGAGTATACATCACTTATAGAAGAAACAAGAAAGAATGAAAAGCCATTTGGTTCTCTTGCAAAAATTGTACAAGAAGATATGGAGTATCGTGAGTCTAAACAATTTCAGGAAGATCGTATTTTTTGGTTAGAAAAGTTTGCAGATGAACCGGATGCCATAAGTTTAGCAGAACGAGCGCCAAGAACATCAAATGGATTTTTACGAGAAACAGCTTATTTATCCAGTTTGAGTACGAAAACTTTACTAGAAGATATTAATATTTCGTTAACAAATTGGCCGGAATTTATTGTCGCTGTAACAAGTATTTATATGCATAAATTAACAGGTGCAAATGATATTGTTTTAGGTTTACCGATGATGGGGCGACTAGGTTCTGCATCTATTTATACACCGAGTATGGTAATGAATTTAGCACCACTTCGTCTCACTGTAACTCCAAATATAACTCTTGCGGAATTATTACAGCAAGTTTCTAAAGAGATTCGAGAAGTACGTCGTCATCATAAATACCGTCATGAGGAATTAAGAAGAGACTTAAAGTTACTAGGTGAAAATCAAAGGTTATTCGGGCCGTTAGTGAATGTGATGCCTTTTGATTATGGGCTTAATTTTGCTGGGAATCGTGGTATTACACATAATTTATCAGCAGGACCTGTCGATGATTTATCGATAAATGTTTATAAACGTTTCGATGAAAATGAGTTAATGATTCATTTTGATGCGAACCCGGAGGTATATAGTGATTCGGAACTAGCATTGCATAAAGAGAGATTTATGAATGTATTAGAATTAGTGATAAATGATTATCAAAAAGACGTGTCGATTGGAAATATAAACATTACTCTTCCTGAAGAAAATCATAAAGTTTTATTCGAATGGAATGAAACTAAGGAAGCTGAGGATTTAATCACTCTACCTTTATTATTTGAAAAACAAGTACAAAAAAATCCAAATAAAATAGCGGTTACGTGTAACGGAGTAGACCTTACGTATAAAGAGCTAAATGAACGGGCGAATGAACTAGCGCACTATTTAGTAGAAGAAGGAATAGGGCCAAATCAGTTTGTAGCTTTAGTATTTCCAAGGTCAATAGAAATGGTAGTTAGTATGCTAGCAGTTTTAAAGGCTGGTGCAGCGTATTTACCGATAGATCCAGAATATCCAGCTGAGCGAATAAATTATATAGTAAATGATGCAAAACCAATTTATATCATCACACATTCATCTGTTTCATCTACTTTAGTTATAGAAAATGATATAAAAAAAATCGAATTAGATCGAGAAGAAACAGAACTAGCATTAAAAGCATATTCTCATAGGAATCTACCATTTAGAAATGAAGAATCACTTTTAAAGCCTGCGTATACAATTTATACTTCAGGCTCAACCGGAAATCCAAAAGGTGTAATTGTTCCTATGAAAGCTTTAAGTAACTTTTTATTGGCTATGGACGATATGTTTTCACTAAACGAAAACGATCATTTAGTAGCAGTTACAACGTTTGCTTTTGATATTTCTGCACTAGAAATTTATTTACCTCTTATTAGTGGTGCAAGTATAACAATCGCACAAAAAGAGGTAATCCAAGAACCTTCTGCGTTAACGGCATTGTTACAAGAAGAAAGAGTAACAATTATGCAAGCTACACCGACGTTATGGCAGGCGTTAGTAACTGAATATCCAGAAAGGCTACAAGGGCTAAATGTGCTCGTTGGTGGTGAGGCGCTTCCGGCCCATTTAGCAAATATATTAAAAGAATTAGGTTGCTCTATTACAAACTTATATGGACCTACTGAAACGACTATTTGGTCTACTTTCAAGAACATCGACGAAAATGAAATTGGTATACCCCCTATTGGAAAACCGATTTGGAGTACAGATGTGTATGTATTAGATGCAGGATTACAACCAGTACCACCTGGAGTAATTGGCGAACTATATATTGCAGGGGAAGGACTTGCGAACGGCTATTTAGGAAAACCAGAGTTAACGGCTGAACGATTTGTAGCAAATCCTTTTGGAGAACGAGGGAAGCGCATGTACCGCACAGGTGATCTTGTGAAATGGCGTAACGATGGTGTGCTGGAATACATGAGCCGAGCAGATCATCAAATAAAAATCCGTGGTTTCCGAATTGAATTAGCTGAAATTGAAATGGTTTTACAACGACATGAGTATATTCAACAAGCTGTAGTAATGGTACGAGAAGATCGCCCAAATGATAAACGAATCATTGCGTATATCGTTGCCGAAGGGGATGAAGGGATTAACCTTTCAGAAATTCGTACTTATGTTTCAGAAAGTTTAGCGAATTATATGGTACCATCGGCATTTGTTGTGCTAGAAGAATTACCATTAACGCCAAATGGTAAGGTTGATAGAAAGAAATTACCTGCTCCTGATTTTAATGAAATGAACAAGGAGAGAGTTGCTAGAAATCCGAAAGAAGAAATATTATGTGATTTATTTGCAGAAGTACTCGGTGTTTCTCGCATTAGCATTGATGGTAATTTCTTTGAAATGGGTGGCCATTCGCTTCTTGCATCTCGTCTAATGGCAAGAATTCGTGAAACGTTAAGTGTTGAATTAGGAATAGGAAAACTATTTGAATCGCCAACTGTTGCTGAACTTGCGAAACAATTGGATCAAGCAAAAACTGCAAGACCAGCTATTAAGAAAGTAAGTAGACCAAATGAAGTTCCACTTTCATTTGCACAGCGCAGGTTATGGTTCTTAAATTGTTTAGAAGGTCCAAGTCCTACTTATAATATTCCATTAGTCGTTCGTATTTTTGGAAAGTTGAACGAGGAAGCATTGCAAGGTGCCTTTTATGATGTAGTTGAGAAACATGAAACGCTTAGAACGATTTTCCCTAACGTATTAGGTAGTTCCTATCAGAAAATTTTAGATATGGAAAATTTAAATCTAGAAATGATAATAACAAAAATATGTAAAGATGAATTAGAAAGTGTGCTTGTAGAGGCGGTAAAATATAGTTTTAACCTTGATGTTGAACCAGCAGTCCGTCTGCAACTATTTACAGTGAATGAAAACGAACATGTATTACTAATTCTATTGCACCATATTGTAGGGGATGGCTGGTCATTACAACCGTTAACGAGAGATTTTACAGCGGCATATAAAGCACGATGTCAAGGTAACAGAGTTCAGCTAGAGGCACTTCCAGTTCAATACACAGATTATGCACTTTGGCAACAACAGTTGCTTGGTGATGAAACTACAGAAGAGAGTCTTATTTCAACACAATTAGAGTTTTGGAAGAAAGAGCTAGAAGGTTTACCAGATCAGCTGGAGTTACCTACAGATTACCAGCGTCCAATTGAAACGAGTTATCGCGGAGAAACAATTCATTTTCAAATAGATGCGGGTATGCATAGTAGGTTAGTAGAGCTTGCACGGAAAAACGGAGTTAGTTTGTTTATGGTGTTGCAAGCAGGACTTAGTGCGCTATTTACAAGATTAGGTGCAGGTACTGATATACCAATCGGTAGTCCGATTGCTGGAAGAAACGATGATGCACTCTCTGACATAGTTGGTTTATTTGTAAATACATTAGTGTTACGCACAAATACATCAGGAGATCCAAGTTTTAAAGAATTATTGAATAGAGTGAAGCAGTCAAATCTTGCAGCTTATGAAAATCAAGATGTTCCATTTGAACGACTCGTTGAAGTGTTAAACCCAGTACGTACTCGAAATAGTCATCCGCTGTTTCAAGTTATGTTAGCTTTCCAAAATACGCCAGAAGCAAACTTTGATGCTCCAGATATTAAAGCAGACCTTGAAATCCAAAGTGTGGGCTCTGCGAAGTTTGATCTAACATTTGAAATTAGCGAGAGTAACGGAGTTCATGGCACGCCAGATGGCTTACAGGGGTTACTAGAGTTTAGTACCGATTTGTATAAACGTGAAACGGTTCAACAATTAGTAGAACGATTCATTCTGTTATTGGATGATGCAGCGAAACATCCGGATCAATCAATTGGCACATTAGAAATTTTAACATTAGCAGAGAGAAATACAGTGCTAGAAAAGTGGAATGGTGGTTTTCAAATTGTACCAGAAATGACATTATCACAATTATTTGAAAAGCAGGTTTATATAAATCCGAATTCTATTGCTGTCGTCTTTGAAGATGAAAAGTTAACTTATGAAGAGTTGAATAAAAAAGCGAATAAAATAGCTCGATTGCTAATTGCAAAAGGAGTTGGTCCTGATCAACTCGTTGCTTTAGCAATGCCGAGATCTTTAAATATGGTTGTAAGCTTACTAGCTGTTCTGAAAGCGGGAGCAGGTTATCTTCCATTAGATCCGGATTATCCGTCAGATCGTATTTCATTTATGCTCCACGATGCGAAACCATCATGTGTGTTAACAAATTCAGATGTGGAAATTGAATGTGATGAGGAACTGAAAATTTTAGTTGATGATGTGAAGACAATAAAAGAAATTGAGAAGTATAGTGAAGATAATATTGATGAAATGGAGCGCATGAAGCTATTATCTCCTTCACATATTGCTTACGTTATTTATACGTCAGGCTCAACAGGTAGACCGAAAGGCGTTATGATACCTCATCAAAACGTAGTAAGACTTTTAGGAGCAACTGATCATTGGTTCCAATTTGACGCAGAAGATGTTTGGACGATGTTCCATTCATATGCTTTTGATTTCTCGGTTTGGGAAATTTGGGGTCCTTTATTATATGGAGGGCGTCTAGTCGTAGTACCACATACTGTAAGTCGATCGCCGAAAGAATTTTTACAACTTCTTGTTAAGGAAAAGGTTACTGTTTTAAATCAAACTCCATCAGCGTTCTATCAATTGATACAAGTAGATCGTGAAAATGAAGAGATTGGTCAAAAATTATCATTACGATATGTCGTTTTTGGAGGAGAAGCACTTGAGCTAAGTCGATTAGAAGATTGGTATAGTCGACATCTTCATAACGCACCAAAGCTTATTAATATGTACGGTATAACGGAGACGACAGTACATGTTAGTTATATTGAGTTAGATGAGAATATCGTTTCGTTACGAGCGAATAGTTTAATTGGGTGCAGTATACCTGACCTTAAAGTATACGTATTAGACAACTATTTACAACCAGTGCCACCTGGAGTAGTTGGAGAAATGTATGTTGCAGGTGCAGGGCTTGCTCGTGGTTATTTAGGAAGAGCAGGTTTAACTGCTGAGCGTTTTATCGCAGATCCATTTGGTAAGCCAGGTACAAGAATGTATCGTACAGGAGACTTAGCTCGTTGGCGTCAAGATGGGACGCTAGATTATATAGGGCGTGCAGATCACCAAATAAAAATTCGTGGATTCCGAATTGAATTAGGGGAAATAGAAGCGGTCATAATGAAACACCCTAAAGTTGAGCAAGTAGCCGTTATTGTACGGGAAGATCAACCAGGGGATAAACGGTTAGTTTCTTATATCGTCCCATCAAATAATGAAATGATTGATTCAAATGAAATGCGTAAATATGCTGGAGGTAGTTTACCAGATTACATGGTTCCATACGCTTTTGTAGTAGTAAATGAGTTGCCTTTAACTCCAAACGGTAAATTAGATAGAAAGGCATTGCCGGCTCCAGAATTTATCGCATCATCTTCTAGTCGTGGACCAAGAACACCGCAAGAAGAAATGTTATGTGACTTGTTTACAGAAGTTTTAAGTGTGCCGCAAATTGGAATTGATGACGGATTCTTTGATTTAGGTGGCCATTCACTTCTTGCAGTGCAGCTTATGAGTCGTATTAAAGAAGCACTTGGAGTAGAACTAAATATCGGAACTTTATTTGCAGCGCCTACTATTGCAGGTCTTGCTGAAAGACTTGAGGTGGGAAATGGACAAAGTGCACTTGATGTGTTGCTTCCATTACGAGCAGGCGGAGACCAATTACCACTATTTTGTGTACACCCAGCAGGTGGATTAAGTTGGTGCTATGCAGGACTTATGAAATCTTTAGGAACAGATTATCCAATCTACGGTGTCCAAGCACGTGGTATCGCTAAAAATGAAGAACTTCCAAGAAGTTTAGAGGAGATGGCAGCGGATTATTTAAAACACGTTCGTGAAGTACAGCCTCACGGACCATATCGGTTACTCGGTTGGTCGCTCGGAGGAAATGTTGTGCATGCAATGGCGGCGCAACTACAAAGTGAAGGGGAAGAAGTAGAATTACTCGTTATGCTGGATTCTTATCCAGGTCACTTCTTACCAAATACGGAAGCACCTACTGAAGAAGAAGCGTTAATCGCATTACTTGCTTTAGGCGGATACGATCCAGATAACATGGATGGTAAACCACTTACGATGGAAAGTGCAGTAGAAATACTTCGTAAAGATGGAAGTGCATTAGCAAGTCTTGAAGAAGAGACTATTTTGAACTTGAAAGAAACATATGTAAATTCGGTAGGATTGTTAGGGAAATATGTACCGAAAGTTTATAACGGAGATATTTTATTCTTTAGATCTACTGTTATACCAGACTGGTTTGATCCTATCTCTCCAAATACGTGGCTAAATTATTTAGATGGGCAAATTGTGCAACACAATATTGATTGTAGACATAAAGATTTATGTCAACCAGGACCACTTACAGAAATTGGACAAGTGTTAGCGAAATATTTGCAGAATAAGAAAGGGGTAAGTACAGTATGACGAATCCATTTGAAAATGATAATTACACATATAAAGTACTAAAAAATGAGGAGGGCCAGTATTCGCTCTGGCCTGTCTTTCTTGATGTACCTATTGGTTGGAATGTCGTACATGAAGAGGCTAGTAGGAATGATTGTTTACAATATGTTGAAAATAATTGGAAAGATTTGAATCCAAAAAGTAATCAAGTTGGCGAAAAAATATTAGTAGGAAAACGATAATGAAGGCAAAAATAAATCCAAAAGTAGTTGTAAGTATCGTATATATAACAGCGATGTTTATGGCTGCAATGGATGCAACGATTGTGAATGTAGCACTGCAAACGATAAGTAAAGAATTACAAGTGCCACCATCTGCAATGGGGACGGTTAATGCTGGGTATTTAGTTAGCTTAGCTGTTTTCCTTCCGATTTCTGGTTGGTTAGGAGATCGCTTCGGTACGAAAAGAGTATTTCTAACCGCTCTTTTCGTATTTACAACTGCGTCTGTATTATGTGGAATAGCGAACGATATTACTTCATTGAATATTTTTCGTATCATTCAAGGTGCTGGTGGGGGGCTTTTAACACCAGTTGGGATGGCGATGTTATTCCGAACATTTTCACCAGAGGAAAGGCCGAAAATTTCACGGTTTATTGTGTTACCAATTGCTGTCGCACCAGCTATCGGACCAATTATTGGCGGTTTCTTTGTAGATCAATTGTCTTGGCGCTGGGCATTTTATATTAATTTACCGTTTGGAATCGTAGCGTTACTATTCGGTCTACTATTTTTAAAAGAGCATATTGAAAAATCAGCTGGTCGCTTTGATTCTCTCGGTTTTATTCTTTCAGCACCAGGATTCGCGATGCTTATCTATGCACTTAGTCAAGGGCCGTCAAAAGGCTGGGTTTCTCCAGAGATTATAAGTACTGGAATAGCTGGGATTGTATTCATTACATTGTTCATCATTGTAGAACTTAGAGTAAAGCAACCGATGTTAGATTTACGCTTATTAAAAGAACCAGTCTTTAGAAAAATGAGTCTTATTTCATTGTTTTCATCCGCTGGTTTACTAGGAATGTTATTTGTTTTTCCACTTATGTATCAAAATGTAATAGGAGTTTCCGCATTGGAATCAGGCCTTACGACATTCCCAGAGGCAATTGGGTTAATGATATCCTCACAGATTGTGCCATGGTCATATAAGAAATTAGGAGCTCGAAAGGTAATTTCTATTGGATTAATTTGTACGGCGATTATTTTTGTTTTATTAAGTTTTGTAAATCACGATACGAACCCATGGCAAATTCGGGCATTATTGTTTGGTATCGGTATTTTCTTAGGTCAGTCTGTTGGAGCAGTTCAATTTTCTGCATTTAATAATATCACGCCACCTTCTATGGGGAGAGCGACTACTATATTCAATGTGCAAAACCGTATAGGTTCAGCGATAGGAGTTGCTGTTTTAGCTAGCATATTATCTGGATTTGGAAGTAATGAAATACAGAATAATGCACAGTCAGATTTCTTACCATATCAAGCTGCATTAATTGGATCTGCAACATTTTTACTTATAGCATTACTATTTTCTTTACGTATTTCTGATAAAGAAGTAATGTCAAAGAAGAAAGAAAAAATGTTATCTGTATCAAAAAAAGAGAAAGTACTTGTCAATGAATAACAATTTACGTAAGCTTTTTTAATGAAAATTGATATTCATTGTATAAAGGAGAGTTTACATGATAGAAAGTAAAGTTGTAGATTCTATTCCAACTTTGACTGAGAATGATTGTCAAATATGGTGGGCAAGAATTTCAGATTTACAATCATGGCATTACAATTTACTAAACGATGTTGAACGAGAGAAAGCAAATTCATATCATTATTCGGCAGATCGTGCACGATTTATAATAGGTTGTGTAATTAGTAGGTTAGTTCTTGGTAAAATACTTTCTATGTTACCAGTTCAAGTGCCAATTGATAGGATGTGCCCAGTATGTAAGTTACAGCATGGCAGACCGCAATTACCAAAAGGAATGCCACAAATATCTGTTTCACATTCGGGTGAGTGGGTTGTTGTTGCATTTACAAAGTCTGCACCTGTAGGCGTTGATGTTGAACAAATGAATCCAAATGTAGATGTTATGAAAATGGCAGAGGGCGTATTAACAGACATTGAAATAGCACAAGTTATGAAGTTACCTAATGAACAGAAAATAGAAGGTTTTTTAACATATTGGACTCGAAAAGAAGCGGTACTAAAAGCGACAGGTGAAGGACTAATGATTTCACCAGTAGGTATTACTGTATCAGCTCCAAATGATCCTCCAAATTTGTTAGTTTTTAAGGATAGGCAAGAATTAGTAGAAAATACAATGATGGCAGATATAAGGCCTAGTGTAGATTATATGGCTTCAATTGCAATATTTAGTAAAGAAGTAACTGAAATCACACAGTTAGATGCAGTAGCGCTTTTAAATTATAAATAAGTTAAATAAAAAATCTTATAGAAGAGGTGTTCCTCATGTTAGTAGCGGAAAATAGAACAAATGAATTCACTTATAATGTACAAGCAATTAAAAATATTTTATTTTCTGGAGATACATCATCTATTCATGCCTTAGAAAAGCTTTTGAATGATACAGTTCAGTTTGATGTTCTCGAACAAGAGGTACTTGATAGACAGTACATCCCGAAAGAAGCAAAGAATTTCTTTGATATAAACGGGACATTTCTTTACCGTGTATCCAATGTTAGTTATAAAGGAAAAGTGTTATCTGAGAATCTAATTTTTGCGGACACTTCGTTTTTACCAAATACAATTAAGAGTGAATTAGAGAGTGGAAATATTCCAGTTGAAAAACTTATAGAAAAGATGGAAGTAAGAAGAAACGTATTATACGAAGGATATCAGCCATCTGGGAATATTATTGAATTGTTTGATGGATGCTCTGTTACGGCGAATGTGTATCCAACTAGAAAATATCAAATTGTAAGTAATTGCAAATGCATATTTTATATTTGTGAAGTATATCATGCAGAGAATATAAAAAATCTGCTTAAATAGAAAATAAGAAACCAGCCTATAAAATGGCTGGTTTCTTATTTATTTCACAGCTTCTTTTAACTCTTTACCTGCTTTAAATGCTGGAACTTTACCAGCAGCGATTTGAATTTCTTCGCCAGTTTGTGGATTACGTCCTGTACGAGCAGATCTTTCGCGCACTTCAAAAGTTCCAAAGCCGATTAATTGAACTTTATCGCCAGATTGTAATGCAGTAGCAATTGTGTCAAATACGGATTGTACCGCTGCAGAAGCTTCCTTTTGAGAAATATCAGCGGATTGTGCCACGTTTTTAACTAATTCTGTTTTGTTCATGTTTTCACCTCATAAAAAGTTTTTTAGAATGAATGTTTTAGTATAATGGATAGTATAGAGAAAGCTATTTATATGGTTAGAAAGAATACTATATAGTTATGTTAATTTCGTTGTAAGAGACTGAATCCCTGCTAATAATTAGGGATTAATTAAGAATTGATGTATAGAAAACGCTGTAATATGAGGATGAGGGGGAGTCTATAAATGATTTTTCGTGAAAAGAATGAGAATGAAAGTATATTAATTCGTCAACATGATCATGGTTTTTTAGCTGGAGAGATTGCAAAGCATATAAAAGAAGATTTTTTTGAAGATGAAACATACTTAAAAGAGACAATTAATGCAATATATGAGCATGATAGAGGATGGATAGAACTTGATAAAGTACCAATTTTGAATGATGCTAAAAATATTCCATATACATTTATGGATTGTCCAAGTTCATTGCGCTTTGTTTTTTATACGATTGGTTTGAATGAAATTGAAGATTCGAATCCATACGGAGCATTACTTTGTAGTAAACATTTTTTATCATTTCCATTAAATGATGAAGATGAAGAGATGCTTTCATTTTATACAGGGGAATTGGAACGACAAAAAAGAATATTGAAAACGTTAACAAAAGAACAATTTGCGATGTTCGATAAACATTATAGGTTATTAAAGTTTTGCGATGAACTTTCTTTATATGTGTGTATGAATAAACCTGGTGCAGAAAAGGAAGATGAAATTGATTTGTTTAAAGATGGTTTTGAAGGAACAGAAATGTTTAATAGTAAGGTGGAGAAACCTATTCAAGCTGAATGGGTGGACGAGGAAACAATTCGGATTACACCGTTTCCATTTCAAACGGAATTTCATACGTATGTAAAATATAAAACAATAAATAAACGTGAAATTGAAGAAAAAGGGATTGTAAAAGCTGATAGAGAATCGGAAATGGAGAAACAAAACATTCGTTTCGTACAATAAGGAGGCGATTTAGATTGAAAGAGTACATGTTAAAACAGTTTGATTACCATGATTGGGCTAATACACGGTTATTCAATCGATTAAAAGAGTTACCAAGCTATGAGACAATCTTTAGCGAAAAGATACAGAGTGTATTTCCATCAATTAAGGATACTTTTACGCATATTTATATTACAGATCAAGTGTGGTTACATATATTGCATGGTAAAAGTATGAATGAAGCAATACAAGACCGAGAAAATTTACGAAAACAAATCGAAACTAAATCGTTACATGAATTAGAAAAAATGTTTGAAAACATGGCAAATCAATATAAAGACTTTTTAATTACAATACAAGACGTGAATGCTGTATTTGTTATCGAGAATCCATATGCAGGGAAATTAGAAACTTCAATTTTAGAGTTAGTACAACATGTCGTAAATCATGGGACATATCATAGAGGAAATATAACAGCGATGATTCGTCAACTTGGTCATTCGTCGACAATGATGGATTTTGTACTGTATTTACATATGGTGCAGAAGGAAGTGAAATAGGTGAAAAAAAGAATGGCTTATTATAGATAAGCCATTCTTTTTATAGTGACTAACTTGCCTGTTTTTTATGACTTTCTTTCAATTTCTCTGCTTGTAAAAAGCGATTCGTTTCAGCAACAACAATACCACTTAACCCAATAAGGCCAATTAAGTTTGGAATCGCCATGAGTCCATTTGCAATATCAGCAAATGTCCATACGATACCTAGTTTTAAATTAGCCCCAATAGCAATCATGACGATAAAGATTGCTTTATAATATTTAACAGCACCTTCTCCAAATAAATAAGCCACGCACTTCTCGCCGTAATACGACCATCCTAAAATAGTAGAGTAGGCAAATAATATAATTGCGATACCAAGAATCATACTACCAGCAGTGCCAAATACAGATTGGAACGCAAGTGTTGTCGCTTCAACGCCAGTTTTACCTGATTTCCATGCACCTGTAGTAATTAATACTAGCCCTGTAATTGTACATACAATAAACGTATCTAGAAAAGTACCAGTCATAGAAACTAAAGCTTGCTTTGCAGGTGAATCAGTTTTTGCGGCAGCTGCTGCAATAGGGGCACTCCCTAAACCAGCTTCGTTCGCAAATACACCGCGCGCCATTCCGATTTGAATTGCAGATGCAATTGTTGCACCAATAAAACCACCAGCAGCTGCAGTCCCATTGAATGCGCCAGAAAAAATAAGTGAGAATGCCTCTGGAATTTGATCGTAGTGATAGAAAATAATAATAAGCCCAGCAATGATATAAAAGAAAGCTTTAATAGGAACGATATATCCTGTCACTTTCCCGATTTTTTTCACACCACCTAAAATAACAATGGCGATTAAAAACGACATGAATATACCAGTTAAAGCAGGAGGGAAAGAGAAATTAATTCGCATTGCCTCTGCAACTGAGTTAGATTGCACCATATTACCAATACCGAAAGAAGCAGTTGTGCCGAATATAGCGAATAAAACAGCAAGCCATTTCTTACCTAAACCACGTTCTAAATAGTACATTGGTCCACCTGAGTATTCACCCTTTTCATTACTAACACGGTATTTCACCGCAAGAATTGCTTCGGCATACTTTGTTGCCATACCGAACAAAGCAGTAATCCACATCCAAAAGATTGCACCGGGTCCACCGATCGTTACAGCAGTTGCAACACCGGCTATATTCCCCATACCAATCGTTGCTGCCATAGCTGTCATAAGTGCTTGGAAGTGGCTAATATCTCCAGAGGAAGATGTATCTTCTGATTTTTTAAAAGCTAGTTTGTGAGCGTATAATAGTTTACTAAACTGTAACCCTTTTAAACGCACTGTGAGAATGATACCAGTACCAACGAGTAACAACAACGTTGGTAATCCCCACACATAGTGATTGATTTGTTCTAATACTGTACTTACTGTCTCCATCTGTATTCTCCTTTTTATGAAAAAATAAAAACCACTTCAAGTAAATGAAATGGTCTCTGGAGAAACAAGGGATAGAAAAATAAACCGATACAAATCGGCATTTTCTTTCGCTTGTCTCTGTCCTTTTACCTGAGAGATTATCCGCTATAGTAGCGGATTTGCTCCTTCGGTGCTCTTTTTCCTCCGCGCTATATAAAAGCGAGAGGGAGTCTCTCCAGAGATTCGTCCCCATGCAGTTCTACTTGTAAACAAGACCTGAGAGTTTCAAAGTTGATTCAGCAACTTTTTGCCCCGTCGGTAGATCAATAGACCTTCTCCTGAATGGTTCATCCGAATTATAAAATTTATAAAAACATTGATTGTAAATCAATAAAAACATTATAGACAGACAAAATATGAATTGCAATCTTTTTTTATTTTAAAATAGTAACCAGTTTTATTTTTTTGCAAGTCCTAATTTAATTTCAACTTCATTTAACGTAGATAAAGCGAGGATAATATGTTGGTCCGCAAGTCCTAAAGCATGTTTAGTATTTTCAATTGTTTCATTGGATGGAGTAGAGTTATTTGCTCCATCTATAATTAAATCTGCTGCGTTTTTCATAAATTTAGAAGCAGTCTTAAATTCAGTTGTGAAATAAATTAGTTGTTCTTGTATTTGTACTTCCGATATATTTTCTTTAATTTTCACAGTGTCTATTTCGTTCATAATTTTTTCATATTGTTTGGAAATAGCAGTCATTGTGACTAATAGTTTATCTCTGTCTACTGAATCTCCGTTCGTGTTAATCTCTTCCCAGGCAGGCAACCAATCTTTTTCGATGATGTCATTATAATTTGTAGTTAATTCATCAATTTTTGGTTGTAATTTAGTTTTAAAACTTTTTGTATCAATTGTTTCTACGGTAGTTTTTTCGTTATTATTTTTATCTTTAGTTGTGTAGAAAATTGTACAGGTAATAATAAAAATAGAAATAACGATTGTCCATTTATTAAAAAATAATTTCTTCAATGGGTAATACCTCCAAAAATAAATATCTTCTAATTATAATATATAACAATAATATTGTTAATAATAGAGAATATAGTCTGGAATTAATTTAAATTATATTTTTTATATACGTGAATAATTAAGATTGGTAAAATAATGAAAGTAATATGTGAGAAAAGAGGGTTTTTAGTGAAAATGAATAGAAGAAAACTAGTTTCAAATATTTCAACGGTTGTGTTATTAGCTGGTTTATTTACACTTATATATTTAGACAAAGAATCTAAAATTGAAGATTTTCCAGTACCAATGTCAGCAATTCATATTAACGATGATAAGGAAGAGGAGTATAAATATATAAGTGTAATGCCTATTACAAAGGCTAGTGGATGGGAGAACTTAGGGGAAAACGGACATACTGTTAGTTTTAAAAAAGGGGAGCGGAAGGTAACTGTATTACATTATCCAGGAGAAATTACGTATTATTTATTTGAACAAAAGGTGAATAAGGAAGGGGGATAAGATAAAGTTGTAATTCGTTAAGGGTTACATATTTTCTTTTGATTCTGAATTATTTGAAATAAAATCAGATAGATGGTTTGATAGATGTAGTGATAAATATGATTAGTTCTATATGCACATAAAGAGTACTGAAGAGATCATAAAAATATTATGTAAACTAAAAATTGTAAGTGGAAGATAAATTATATCCTAAGGGGGAGTTAAAAATGTTACTAAAAACAATCTACTGTAAGGTAGAAGAAGAGAAAAAGGACTTATTTTCAAAAGCACAAGAAAAATGGCAAGCTATACAGCATCTAGATGGATTTCATGGGCAATTTGGTGGATGGTATGAGGATGAGGCATGTGTATTTACTTTATGGGAAGATAGAAGTGCGTATCAATCATTTATGAATGGTGCTCACGATACCATTTATTTAAATAGTAATCAAGAGGATACGTTTCTTTCATGTGAAATTGAACTATTTCAAACGTTGTATGATATTACTAATACGCCTTTGAAAGACGTTGTTACAGAAGGATCATTCGTAAGAGTTGCTATATGTGATGTAAAGGTGGAACAGGAAAAGCAGTTTTTACATAAACAAGAAACAATTTGGAATAAAGGAATGAAAAAAGCAAAAGGGATGATAGGTGGAGCAGTTGGGAAGTCTTTAAAAACTGGAAATCGTTACATAGTGTTAACTTATTGGAAAGATGAAATGGCACATCAAAGTTATGTAGAAGAGATTTTCCCTGAGTTGTATAAACTAGCTAATATTCATGAGGATTTAGAAGATATAAGAGGTAAACAAGCTATATGTAAGGAAGAGTGGTTTGTATATTAAGTGTACAAAACGTGCATAAATGAATGTATAATAAAGATATTTTCTTATAAACGAGTAATTAATAGAAGACGTTATATACCCTTTCATGTTAATATATTTAAGTTATAATAGAAGGCTTACCCTTTTGTATTGTACGGTAGAAGCAGTGTGAGCTTGAATTTTTTGAAAAGGATGTGCCTAATTTGCGTATCAATAAATTTATTAGTGAAGCTGGAAAAGCGTCTCGACGTGGAGCAGATAAACTAATTAATGAGAGAAGAGTAATTATTAACGGTAAGGTTGCAAAAATTGGTGACCAAGTAAATCCAGGTGATGATGTACGCGTAAATGGAGAGCAGCTTCGTATTGCTCGAGATCACGTATATATCGCTTTAAATAAACCAGTAGGTATTACATGTACGAGTGAAAAAGCTGTAAAAGGTAATATTATTGATTTAGTGAATCATCCATTACGAATTAGTCACATTGGACGTCTTGATAAAGACTCAGACGGTTTAATTTTATTAACGAATGATGGTGATATCGTTAATGAAATTTTACGTGCTGAAAACAAACATGAAAAAGAATATATCGTTTCAGTAGATAAGCCAATTACACCTGATTTTCTAGAGAAAATGGCAGCTGGTGTGAAAATTTTAGGAACGAAAACGCTTCCTTGTGAAGTAACACAGTTATCAAAATATGAATTCCAAATTATTTTAACTCAAGGGCTGAATCGTCAAATTCGTCGTATGTGTGAAGCTTTAGGTTATCAAGTATACACGTTAAAGCGTACAAGAATTATGAATATAGAATTAAATAATTTACCTGTTGGACAGTGGAGAGATTTATCGAAGAAAGAGAAACGACGTCTATTTTCAGACTTAAATTACGAACCACAAGATTGGTAAAATTGAGAAGGGAAACCAAAAATCTATTTTTGGTTTCTTTTTTTATTAAATAAAAAAATCATTTTTAAACACTTGCAAAAATAAAATGAATAAGATATAGTAAATAACAATTAATGGATGTACTTTTAAAAGCAAAGAAAAGGACACGAGTTATTTTATCCGGTTATACAGAGAAGGAAGGAAAGCTGAGAACTTCCTAACGCAGAAAAATAACTTACCACCTTAGAGCTGCACTGGGGAAATTAAGTATCTAGTGCCGTGTAAGCGACGTTATCGCAATAGAAGCCATTATGTTTTTTGTGATGGGAATCTGGGTGGAACCACGGATATAAGCATATTCGTCCCTATTTTAGGGATGAATATGCTTTTTTGTATTCAATTTCATAATAAGCGAAGAAAAGGACACGAGTTATTTTACCCGGTTATACAGAGAGGGAAGGAAAGCTGAGAACTTCCTAACGCAGAAAAATAACTTACCACCTTAGAGCTGCACTAGGGAAATTAAGTATCTAGTGCCGTGTAAACGACGTTACCGTAAAAGAAGCCATTGTATGTTTACGATGGGAATCTGGGTGGAACCACGGGTATAAGCACACTCGTCCCTATTTTAGGGATGAGTGTGCTTTTTTATTATGAAATGGAGAGATGAAAAATGAAAGAACAGATGATTGAAATTAAATTTCCAGATGGTAGCGTTAAAGAATATGTAAAAGGAATTACTTTAGAAGAAATTGCTGGATCCATTAGCAGTAGTTTAAAAAAGAAAGCAGTCGCAGGGAAAGTAAATGATCAGTTATTTGATTTACGCCGAAATATTGAAGAAAATGCGGAAGTAGAAATCATTGCTATAGATTCAAATGAAGGTGTAGAAATTGCAAGACATTCTGCGGCACATATTTTAGCGCAAGCTGTAAAGAGAATGCAAAGTAATGTAAACCTTGGTGTAGGGCCTGTTATTGAAAATGGGTTTTATTATGATATGGATCTTCCGAATAGTGTAAACGTGGAAGATTTACCGGAAATCGAAAAAGAAATGAAAAAGATTATAAATGAAAATGTAAAAATAGAACGAGTTGAGGTCTCACGAGAAGAAGCAAAAAAACTGTTTCAAGAAATGAATGATCACCTGAAATTAGAATTGTTAGAAGCAATTCCTAGTGGGGAAAGTGTAACACTATATAAACAAGGTGAATTTGTAGACTTATGTAGAGGACCACATGTACCATCAACAGGATATTTGAAAGCATTCCAATTAACTCACGTTTCTGGTGCATATTGGCGAGGTGATAGTAACAATCAAGTGCTTCAGCGTATATATGGTGTTGCGTTCTCTTCTCAAAAAGAATTAGAAGAGTATTTACATTTCGTTGAAGAAGCAGCAAAAAGAAATCATCGTAAATTAGGTAGTGAGCTGGAGTTATTTATGTTTTCTGAAGAGGCTCCGGGAATGCCATTTTATTTACCGAAAGGACAAATTATTCGTAATGAATTAGAAGCATTTTTAAGAGAAATTCAAAAAGAGTATAAGTATCAAGAAGTACGTACTCCGTTTATGATGAACCAAGAATTATGGGAGAAATCAGGACACTGGGGACATTACAAAGACAACATGTATTTCTCTGAAGTAGACAATAAAAGTTTCGCATTAAAACCAATGAACTGCCCAGGACATATGTTAATGTTCAAAAATAAATTACACTCTTATCGTGAATTGCCAATTCGTATGTGTGAGTTCGGTCAAGTACACCGACATGAATTTAGCGGGGCGTTAAACGGATTATTAAGAGTACGTACTTTCTGCCAAGATGATGCTCATTTATTTGTAACACCAGAACAAATTGAAGATGAAATTAAATCCGTAATGGCGCAAATTGATTACGTTTATAAAACTTTTGGATTCGAATATGAAGTAGAGCTTTCTACTCGTCCAGAAGATTCAATGGGTGATGATCAGTTATGGGAGCAAGCAGAGGCGGCACTAGAAAATGTATTACATTCATTGAATTATAAATATAGACTAAATGAAGGTGACGGTGCATTTTACGGACCGAAAATCGACTTCCATATAAAAGACGCTTTAAATAGAAGTCACCAGTGCGGAACAATCCAGCTAGATTTCCAAATGCCAGAGAAGTTTGATTTAAATTATATAGATGAGAAGAATGAAAAGAGAAGACCAGTTGTCATTCACCGAGCAGTATTAGGATCTTTAGACCGCTTCTTAGCTATATTAATTGAACACTTTGGAGGCGCGTTCCCAGCCTGGGTGGCACCAGTTCAAGTGAAAGTCATTCCAGTTTCGAATGCAGTCCATGTACAATACGCAGATGAAGTTGCAGATAAATTAGCACAAGCTAGTGTTCGTGTTGAAAGAGATATGCGAGATGAAAAGTTAGGATATAAAATAAGAGAGGCACAAATGCAAAAAGTTCCTTATATTCTTGTTATTGGTGATAAAGAAATGGAAAGAAAAGCTGTAAATGTACGTAAATATGGTGAAGATCAGTCAGAAGTAATTGAACTAGATGAGTTTGTAGAAAGTATAAAAGAGGAAGTGAAAAATAAGAAGTAGAGATTGATAATAAAATACACCATTAACATGTATTACGGAATTTAAAGTAATGAAAGAACCATAATAAATGATGAAGGGATAGCGATTAAGCTATCCCTTCATCATTTATTTCCATATACTTCACTTCAGACTGTTAAATCATTTTCTGATTTTATATGAATGGCTTCTTGTAAGAGCTTTTGGAGAACTGCAGCAAAAACAGCAATCACGATAGAGGAGAAAATAATGATCAATCCAATTGGTATAAAACTTGGAGGATCAATTTTTTTTGCCATAAGATAGTAAAGTGGCATACCTAGTATGTATATAGTGCCGATCGTGAGGGCACAGTATTTTATATTTTTTAAAGCCTTTACTGATAATACCGAGAACGCTTTGTTCTTATCAATATAACTTAAAATTTTAAAAACTTGATACAGAGCGAAGTAAAAAGGGATCGTCGCTACGTACATATCGATTAAAACGAGAGATTTCATATAAGCAATAGCTGGATACAATTCTCCAGCGAAATTCCCGATTTTAGGAACTAAAAATATGCACAATGCAAGTACTACTATACCTATAAAAACAATAGCTAGTTTTAAAAAGAGTGTTGTAACTTGTTTCATAAAAAGCACCTCGTTTATTTAATGACAACATGATTTTATCATATAATTTATCGTTTTAAAATAAAATTATATTGTTTTTTAATTTATTATTGTTGTTATTTATGTATCCCATTAATTTTGAAAAAATAAAAAACTTGCTCATTACAAAGGAATCCGCCTTATGAAATGGTCTGTAATATTTTTTACCTTACAAAAATGTAAGGTAAATGTAAGCGAAATCGAAGGAACGAGTTTTAGAAAAGTGAGAATATGGAATAGGAAAAAGGTTTACGTAACTCGTGTAAACCTTTCTGATTGAAAAATTTAAAAATTATTAAGGATTTACATGAGAAAAAGATAAGAAATATGTGAGAAATTAATTTTATACAAAAGGGATGGAGTGAAAGAGATGTCAACAAATGTAGTTACTGTAGAAAGTGTAGAAAAAACGTATGGGAAAAGAAATGAGAATCAGTCAAAAGCGTTAAGGGGTGTGTCATTAAGTATTAAAGAAGGAGAATTCGTCGGGATTATGGGTCCTTCTGGATCTGGCAAAACGACACTACTTAATGTGATTAGTACGCTGGATCAAGCGACAGGTGGTAGCGTGACAATAGCTGGTACAAATATTACTTCTATGAAGGGGAATGCATTATCTGATTTTCGATCTCAAAAATTAGGATTCATTTTTCAAGATTTTAACTTACTTGAAAACTTATCAATTTATGAAAATATCGCTTTACCACTTTCTCTGCAAGGCGTACCTTCAAGTGAGATTACGGGGAAGGTAAATGAGGTTGCAAAGAAATTAGGGATTACTGAAATTTTAACGAAATATCCAACTGCTGTTTCTGGTGGACAAAAGCAAAGAACGGCGGCAGCACGAGCTTTAGTACATAATCCAGCAATCGTATTAGCAGATGAACCGACTGGTGCGCTTGATAGTAAAAATGCAAAAAGCTTATTAGAAGCGATGCAAGATTTACATGAAAATCACAATGTAAGTATTTTGATGGTTACACACGATGCATTTAGTGCGAGTTATTGTGAGCGTATTTTATTTATTCAAGACGGTCTTCTTTATAAAGAGTTAAAGCGTCAAGGAACACGAGAAAATTTCTATCAAGACATTTTAGGTGTGCTCGCTCATATGGGCTCAGCTGCTGAGTCTAAGTAGGGGGCGAGACTATGTTATTCAAATTATCACGTCATAGTATGAAAAAGATGTTAAAAGATTATATGGTTTTACTTATTGGTCTCGTTATTAGTATTAGTATTTTCTACATGTTCCAAACGATGGCTATGAATAGTGAATTTACGAAAGATAATAGTCTTATTAGTAGTATTAGACTCGTATTCTGGGTAGGTGCCATACTATTATCGTTCATTACTGTATTTTATATTATATATGCCAATTCTTTCTTACTCACATTAAGAAGAAAAGAACTCGGTATGTACATGATGCTCGGTGCGAAAAAGAAAAAAGTAGCACAGTTATTATTTATTGAAACATTCGGTATGGGGATTGTCAGTATTATTATCGGGATCTTAGTAGGGATGTTGCTTGCGAGTGTAGCAGGAAACTTTTTAATGAATGGTATGGAAATTTCAGCGAAAGGTAGTTATTCATCTGTATATACACCAGCAATCTTAGTTACAGCTATTTTCTTCTTAATACTATTTTTTATTACTGGTTTAATGAATAGCATCCGGTTATTACGTAAAACAGAATTGGAGTTAATTCGTGAAGATGAAACACTAGATGAAGTGAAGAAAAGTAAAACTCGCATTATTATAATGACTGTACTTGGTGTATTACTAGTAAGTACAGGATACTATTTTATGGTAAATATAAAAATGTTTGCTGAAATCGGTTTTATAATAGCGACAATCGTTACAACACTTGGAACATATTTTATCTTTAGTTCATTGCTTCCATTTTTTGTGATGAAAATTAAAGGGAATAAAAAACGAAATGAAACAGGCTTAAATAGTTTTACATATGCACAGCTACGCTTTAGAGTAAATAGTTTATCGAGAGTATTAGGTACAGTAGCGATGTTAATTGCATTAGGTGCAGGGGCAATGACGGCAGGTATGGCATTTCAAAAAAATGTAGGTATTATGACAGACTTCTCACGTGTATATGATGTTGTAATTCATGATCCAAATGATCAAGATAAAGCGGCATTAAGAGAAATGGAAATTGTGGAAGAAAGCAAGTATAAGTATAAAGTAGATGGAGAAGCGGTTTATTATTTACGTAACGACTTAACTGCGAAACCACCACTTGTTTCCGATCACTTTGATACAAAAACTTTAAAAGAGCCTGCTCGTAAACGTGTGGCTGAACCTTTAACTGAACCTGTTTATTCTGCTTTGGAAGCTCCCGAAGCAGCCAATAAACTTCCTCGTATGCCAAGGGATTGGGAAGATGCGGTTGTAAGAGAAATACAAATTACACATAATCAATTTAACGGAAAACCTGTAAGAATTGCTGATGAAGAACACTACAAAGCAGTTCAAGGAACGGAACATAGTGTAACATTAGCAAAAGTAGATGATATGAAAAAATATAAACCGTTGTTAATTGAAATAGACAAGAGACAAAAAGAACAAATTGAAAAAACAACAGGTGCAAAAGTAGACTTATTTACGAAAATGACAATTTATCAGTTTATGAACAGTTTCATGAGCGGAACAATGTTTATGGGGTTTTTCCTCGGGATTGCCTTTTTAGCAATGATGGCAAGTTCGCTAATGTTCAAAATATTAACAGGTGCTTCTCGTGATGTACGCCGTTATGAAATGTTACGAAAAATCGGTGTGAGACGTAGTATGTTAACAAAAAGTATATATAAAGAAATTTCATATTTATTTATCTTCCCAGCAATCATTGGAATTTCCCATGTGTTAGTAGGGCTTAACTTATTTAGCTTTATATTAGTTGACCCGTTTGTAAAGGTGTGGGTGCCGATAGGGATTTTCTTAGTCATTTATTTCATCTATTACTGGATTACTGTCCAACTTTATAAAGGTATGGTAATGCCGAAAGAAGAGGTAGCGAAATAGTTAAAGGAAAAAGTCTTTGTTTTGAAAACAAGGGCTTTTTTCTTTATTTCTAATACATTGTGATCGAGTCATTCTATGAATTTTATATTGAAAATTAAGGAAATATTAAGAGTTTATATAGCGGAAAGTTAAGAAGTGTATGGGATATTAAGAATGTGCAAAAGATCAAGGTGAAATTGTTGTATATTTATATTTTTTTGAGGTAGTTTTACTGAACTAAATTGATGTTTTTATAAATTTAAAAGAAAGGAAACTACTTATGAAGAAGATAAAAAAATTAATAAAACTTATTGGAGTCATCATTTTACTATTATTAATCGTAGCACTAATATTTCCTACATGGACCTCGCAAATAAAAGGGAAAAACAGTATAAGTACATTAGAGCAAGTAGAGATAAATGGAAGTGATCATGAAATTATGATACGCGGAAAAGATAAGAACAATCCGGTTATTATTTTTGTACATGGTGGACCAGGTACTTCAGAAATACCATATGCGCAAAAATACCAAAACTTATTGGAAGAGAAATTCACAGTTGTTAATTACGATCAAAGAGCGAGTGGGAAGTCGTATCATTTCTTTGAAGACTATTCGAATCTTACATCAGATCTTCTTGTAGAAGATTTGTTAGCTATGACAGATTATGTTTCAAAACATCTTGGTAAAGAAAAAGTAATATTGGTTGGTCATTCTTACGGTACATATATCGGAATGCAAGCTGCCAATAAAGCCCCTGAAAAATATGAAGCATATGTTGGCATAGGGCAAATGAGTGATACAGTAGAAAGTGAAATGGATAGTTTAAACTATGTGATTGAACAGGCACAAAGTGCTGGGAATACAGATGAGGTTGCCTATTTATATGAGTTGACTGAAAAAATTAAAAATGGCGATACATACACTCCGAGGAATTATGTTGCAAAATATGGTGGAACTTCGAGACTTATTGAAAATCCAGATGGTGATAATGTGGGGATGTTATTTAGTAATGAATATAACTTACTTGATGTAATTCGTTATAACATTGGAGTATCAAACTCTCAAACTGTCTTATTAGAAAAAGATTTAAAGAATCCATTGCCTACTAAAGTAACTAAGCTGAAGCTACCGTTTTATTTTCTAATGGGAAAATACGACTATAACACCTCATTTCATGCAGCAAAAACATATTTTGATTCAATTGAAGCAGATCAAAAAGAATTTATTACTTTTGAGAAATCAGCTCATTATCCGCAATTTGAAGAGAAGGAAAAGTTTTATGAGTGGATGTCCGATACATTTCTAAAATAAATAAAATGTATCCAAGCTTTAGAGAATTAATAAAGTTAGCTAGAAGTAAAAAGATCTTAGCTACATATCATTACGTGAAGCGAAGTTAAATAAAAAGACTCTTGTATAAAAGACAAGAGTCTTTTTATAATGTTCTCTATATAGAAGGAAAAGATTGGATAATGGTCGGAAAATATAATATAACTTCCAAGAAATGACTGAAAAAATAAAATTTTGTCGAGGGAAAGGGTTAGAAGTATGAAAGAAATGCTACAGTTATTTCGCAACAAAGTGTATGCACGATTTTTTCTAGCGAATATTTTAGAGCGACTCGGTTCTATGATTGCTGGAATTTCTTTAATGTTTTATTTGTTAGACCAGTACGGAAAACAACCATTTTACGCAACGATGACACAAATTATGATGGCATTACCTGCATTAATCTTTTTTCTATTGGTAGGGACAGTAGTGGATCGTTTTGATAGACAGCGTATTTGTACGGTAAGTAACATATGTTGTTCGCTCTGTAATATCGGAATTCTAATTTCGCTTTATTACGGGATGATTATACTCGTCTTTATATTTTTATTTTTGGAAAATGCATGTATACAATTTTTCTCTCCATCAGAACAGTCGATGATACAAGGAGTAGTTGAATCAGACCAATACGGTGCAGCAGCAGGTGTGAATCAAATGGTAAATAGTTTATATGCTTTGTTTGGTGTAGGAATTGCAACGATGGTGTACTGGACTTTTGGAATATACGGGAGTATTTTAGTAAATACGCTCACATTTATTATGCGAAAACAAATATTTTATTTATGCTTTCAAATTTATATATTATCGAATGGATTTTCAATACATATGGAATGTTTGTTTTTGTAAAAGAAAATTCTAAATTAGAAATATTTACAGTGAGTCTAGTTATATTATACGTGCCGCTTTTTATACTATTTCGTATATTACATACGCTTTTACAAAATGTTATAAAGGAGCGTGTGTAATATGTGGCAAGTTGTAAAAAGAGATGTGAGATTTTGGATAGGTATTACTTTTTTGAGTGTACTAATGATTGTTAGTATTGGATATACGGTGTTTTTTGATGGGAATATTCGCGAACTTACGATGATGTATAACGAAAAAGGGGAACTAGAGGCAGCTCCATTTTCACCATCGGGTAAATTTTGGTTTGGAAGTGATGTGAAAGGCCGCGACCTTGTTCAATTAATAATAGAAGGCGCGAAATGGACAGTTGGAGCGAGTATAATTATAGCGATTTTACGAGTTATAGTTGGAGGGGAAATTGGTTTACTTCTTGGTATGTATGGCAAACGTTCTTTTCCAGTTATTGCATCCTTTTTTGATCCTTTTAGTATTGTACCGATGGTTATGATTTCTTATTTTATGTTAAATGAAGTTTTAACGTTTGATAGTGGAGCAGAAGTTGTGCCGTTATATTTGCGTGTGGCATTTCAAATTATAGTACTTGTATGCCTTGCTGTACCAACAGTTATGTTGTATGTAGCGCAAGAAGTAAAGTATATTAAGAAAGAAGAATTTATGTTGGCAGCTACTGTGCTCGGCGGAAGTAAGTGGCATAGGTTGAAGCACCATATATGGCCGCATATGTTACCATCATTTCTTTTATTAGTAGCTCAACAATTTGTAAGTGTGTTATTACTTCTTTTGCATCTTGGATTACTTAAGTTATTTTTTGGCGGGACGATATTATTTGGATTAGATGCAGATAGTGTAACAAAAGAATGGACTGGTCTAATTGGTCAAAATTTTCGGCACTTAACTACACATACTTGGATAGTACTTATACCAATTGCTTTCTATAGTATGACGATCTTGTCAGGCAATCTAATCAGTAATAGCATGCAAGATGCGATTAAACTAGGAAATATAAAAAAACCTAAGAGCAAGGATAAAGAAGTAAAGGAAGAGAAACGAGTACAAACTAATGTGAATGATTTTTCTTTCTATAGAGAGGTACAAAAATAAAAAAGATAGCTGAAGACAAATCGTTTTCAGCTATCTTTTTTCGTTTAAAGTGGTGGTAAATCAATCTTACCTTCTTCAAATAATTCTTTTATCATATGCTTCGTATAACCAGCGGCTTGACCAAAGGTGATTTTTGCTGGCATTGGTGCTTCATTTACATCTACAACTACATCAATAATACACGGACTATTTTGTTTTACCGCACTTTCGAAAGCAGGAAGTAGTTCATCTACATTCTCAACACGGTATCCAATACCTCCGCACGCCTCTGCGTATTTTGCAAAATTAGGGTTTGTTAAGTCTGTACCAAATTCGATATTCCCCATAACTTCTTGTTCGAATTTAATCATGGCGATTTTATTATTGTTTAAAACGACGACAACGATTGGTAGTTTATATTTAACAGCTGTTACGAAATCGTTCATTGTCATTCCAAAACCACCGTCACCACAAACCGCAAATACTTGTTTATCCGGGAAAGCAATTTTTCCAGCAAGTGCACCAGGTAAACCGCAGCCGAGTGTTGCGAGCCAGCTAGAAATAATAAATTGCTGATTTGTCATACGAAAGTGCCTTGCTGTCCATACTGTTACATTTCCGACATCGACTGATAATATTGCATCATCATGAGCTACTTGTTGCAGTGCATGCATAACGCGTTGTGGTTTAATTGGAGTAGAAGAATCTTCTTCTTGATTGTGTAATTTTTCTTCCCACTTTTTCATCATGTCTTGGTGATTCTCTAAGAAGGAATGGTCCTCGTGTTTTTCTACATTTTCAATTAACCATTTTAATGTTTTATCAGCATCACCAGCTAAGCCAATATCTGTTACGTAACGTTTTCCGATTTGGGCAGGATCAGTATCGATATGAATTGTTTTTGCTTTTTCGGGCAAGAAACCTGTGAACGGATAGGATGTACCAATCATAATTAAAGTATCCGCATGTTTCATTGCTTCATAAGAAGGTTTCGTTCCAATTAATCCTAATCCACCGATACAAAGTGGATGTTCATCAGGAATAATTCCTTTAGCTGGCAATGTAAGTACGATTGGAGCACCAATATGTTCTGCGAATGAAAGTAAGGATTCTCTCGCGTGTTTCGCACCTTTTCCAGCTAAAATTACAGGCTTTTTCGCTTCATTTATTGCGAGTTTGGCAGCATGTAAATCTTCTTCTTGCGGAAATAATTCAGGTAATGTAAAAGAAGTATTTGTAACACGAGCACCACTTTTCACTTCGAATTTCGGAACATCATCTGGAATCGTAAGAACAGATACACCTTTTTTTGTATAAGCCATTCGAATCGCTTGATTCACGACAGCAGGCAACTGTTCTGCTGACATAATGCGCTGGTTATATACCGCAACATCATCGAATAATCTTTCTAAGTTTACTTCTTGGAAAAAATCCGTCCCGAGTAAATCTGTTTCTACTTGACCTGAAATTGCTAGAACAGGGGCTTTATCGAGTTTAGCATCATATAAACCATTTAATAAATGAATAGCACCGGGCCCTGCGATTGCCATACAAACGCCGAGTTTCCCTGTTAATTTCGCATAGGCAGCTGCTGCAAGTGCACCAGCTTCTTCATGGCGCACTTGAATAAATTTGATTTTATCTTGTTTTTTTCGTAAAGCTTCAATTATAGAATTGATGGAATCTCCAGGCATTCCGTATATATGTTCTACTCCCCAGTCAATTAAAAGGTCAACTAGAGCTTCACCCGCTGTTTTCCCAAACATAATTTTTCCTCCTTATAATTAGGTAGATACTATTATGTTTTGGAGAAAAAGGAAAAATATACAAATGATTATATTATTATCTTTAATGATGACCAGCGAATAGTGTAAATACTGTTATTAGTAAAAATCCACTAGTTGCCCATGTTAAAAATGTCAGGAAAGAGAGCTGTCTCTTTGCTTTCCAAAGCATTTCATGAATTGTAACATAGCCAAGTGAACCGATTGCACTTCCCATAATGAGCCCTTGTAAATGTAGGGCTTTTCCTTCCATCAAAATTCCGAAAACAGTACCGGTACCGAGAATAAGTGAAAGTAATAAAGTCGTTAATAAAAAGGAAATATATTTATGCTTTGTAAAGAGAAAGGGGATAATTAATGCTAATCCTTCTGGAATATGGTGAACGACAATTGCTATTAAAAAAGGAACTGCAGATTCAGCATGATTAATAAAAGCTGTACCTAAAGCAAATCCACTCGGCAAATTATGAATAAATATAGCAAAAGAAAGAAAAAGGAAAGTTTGCCACGCTTGTTGATCTTTTTTATGTATCATTGGATGGTGACAATAGTTATCTAATAAGCTCATAACTAAAATACCGATAGCTATACCAAGTATAGGCCCAATTATTTCATAGCTTGCAAATGTTTCAGGAATTATTTCAAGGGATAAAAGCCCAAGCAAAATCCCTCCACATAATGCGTATAAACGATGCATTTTTTCTTCAATTAGCTGGTTCGTAGCAATGCCAACAGCACCGCCTAATAGTAATCCACCAAATGAAAAAAACGTAACAATCATTGGAATCCATAATCGTTCCATAGTATCACACTCCGATTCTTCCACTTATTTTTAGCTTACGAAAAGGAAAGTTAGATTAGTCCAATTAATTATGTTTGATTATAGAGAAAAAACTAATAATTCGTTATAATTTATATATTAAATTTAAATGGAAATATGAAATGGGGAATACAGTTGCAAACAAAATGGAGTCTATCTGAATATGAAAATCCAAAACGATATGATATAGAAAATAAAACTTTGTCAGATTTTCCGTTCTTACTATCATGGGCACAAAAACTAAGTATACAAAATGAATGGATTCTAGATATCGCCTGCGGAACAGGAAGGATTACAATTCCATTTATAGAGGACGGATATCAAATGATTGGTGTAGATATACATGAAGGTATGCTTGCTGAAGCGAAGAGAAAATCTATGGATTGTAAAAAAGTAAAATGGCTACAACAAGACTGTTTACAATTAAAGATTGAAGAAATAATTCCGTTAGCATTTATGGTTGGTCATGGATTTCAACACTTTCTTACGAATACAGATCAAAATAAATTATTAACATCTATTCATCATGTGTTAGCTGATAATGGTATATTCATATTCGATACACGTTTTCCTTCAAAAGAAGAATTAATACAACCATCTACAGAAGAATATTGGACAACTATTAGTGATGAAAAGGGAAGAAAATGTGATTTATATACTGAAATGACATATGATTCAATTCAGCAAATACAGCACTACATAACAACAAGAAGGTTTTATGAGGGTGATGTGCGAGTAGAAGAACTGAAAACAACGATTGATCTTCGCTATACGTATCCGCAGGAGTTAGAAAGATTATTAGTAGCGAATGGCTTTGAACTATTACATGTATATAATGATTGGAAAGGAAATGAGTTAGGGGAAGATTGCTATTCTATGGTAGTAGTTTGCCGGAAGAAAAAATAGTGTTATTTTTAAAATATGAGTGTGAAAAGCTTTTAAGGAGAGAAAAAGATGACTTGGTACTTAGATAATGTTTATGAAATAAATAAAGAAGCGCCCTATACATTCTATCTTCCTAGCTCAGAAGTTTTGGAGAAATTAAAGGTTGGAGATTTGGTAAAGTTAATTTTTGTAACTAAAATCGAAGACGAAGATGGGTTTCATGGTGAACGAATGTGGGTGGAAATCACTGAAAGAAATGAGAACAAGTTTGTAGGGGAACTGATCAATGAACCATATCGTTTAGATTTAAAAATAGGTGATAAAATTTCATTTGGAATTGAAAATATATGTGATACGGAATATAATGATCCAGCTTCAAAAGATTGGGATTTTTATTTTGATACGAAGGTAATTGTTAGTGATGATGTACTTGAAAAAAGAGAATTTAACTTTATGCTTAAAGAGGGTTCAAGAGAAGAAGGTGACTCTGGTTGGTCAATATTGAGTGGCTATGAAAGTGATGACTATGTCAATAATCCTAAAAACTTTCAAATTATTTCAATTGGAGTCATTTTGAATATAGATGATTCTATTTTAAACTTTCTTGAGGAACCACCTTTATGTGCATATGAAAGAAATGATGAAGGTAGGTTCTATAAGATTGAAGACTATGATTGGGATGCTTATTTAAATGGATAGATGAAGTTACTTTGTTTTAAAGAAAGCGATATATATTATTTCATGCTATGTGCTGGATGAAGGTTTTACAGATAATAATTGAAGAGAATAGTAATAAATGGAGGGGTTTGTAATGCAGCAAATAAAAAAAATAGGAAACTCATTTTGGTATATGACACCTGTTTCGGAAACAGATAGACCTATATTAGGAATGGTTGTTGGACAAGAAAAAACTTTAATGATTGATGCAGGGAATTCAGAAGAACATGCACAATTATTTCTAGAAATGCTACAAGAAAAGAATGTATCAAGACCTGACTTCGTAGCATTAACGCATTGGCACTGGGATCATATTTTTGGATTGCCTGTACTACAAGATGCATTAACTATTGCGCATGCTGAAACGAAAAAAGAAATGCAGTCACTAGTATCTTATGAATGGACAGATGAAGCGTTGGACGCACGTGTAAAAGAGGGTACTGAAATTGCATTTTGTGCGGATTGTATCAAGAAAGAGTTTGAAGAAAAAGCGAGAAATATTAAAATCATTCCTCCGGCCTTAACATTCCAGGATCAAATTGAATTAGACCTTGGTGAAGTTACATGCGTGTTAAAACATGTCGGCGGAGATCATGCACATGATTCAGTTGTTATTTACGTGAAAGAAGAAAAAATCTTATTTTTAGGAGACTGTATATATGCAGATATATTTTCTTCAAAATGGAATTATACGACGAAACGAACGTTTAAATTAATTGAAGAATTGGAGTCATTTGATGCTGAAACTTATATTCTTTCTCATGGGACAGCTATAAGTCGGGATGAGTTTTTACAAGAAATACATTTACTAAAAACAGTAGGAACTTATACAGAAATTCATAAAGGCGATGAAGAGAATATAAAGGAAGCGTATAAACGAGATGTAGATAGAGAATTAAATGAAGATGAATTAGAAACAATTACGTTTTTTGTAAATGGTTATGAAATGAATAATCAGTAAGACACTACATTAATCAAATATAATTAAATTGCACAAAAAGAGTATTGAAAAGAGTATTGAAATTTAATTCAATACTCTTTTCAATAGTTAAATATGTAGTTTCAAACAAATTCTAAATAGGGGTTTATCGTCTGAAATAATGCCATTCTATTTATTTTTCGTATAGATAGTGGTTCAAGTGGAAGCTTTCTTCGCTAATTCAGTTATATAGTTAAAAAATCCATTGTGGTTTACATCATATACTACATTTACAGGTCGTCCGTCAACAGTTTCCACTGTACGCCCCTGGCTAGGTCCATATGTATGAACAATACTATTAATTGTTTGTAATTTTGCAAGGTCAGATTTCCCGATAAAGGCAGCAGTTAATACATCCCACAAATAGTAAGTAGAGTTCGTTGAGAAATGAACGAGGGGAGGCACCATTGCATAGCATTGACCAAGGAAATCAACACCAATATATTTACGCTCTTTTGCCCACTGTTCACGTATGTTAATAGTTAACGGAACTTGGTTTGTACTTTCTAGTGTCACTAAGTCGATTTTAATTTTTGATTCCCACACACGAGCTACTGCTTCAGGATCCCAAAACGAATTCCACTCAGCTGTTCCATCATGTTCTGGTTCATGTACATTGCCGGCAGTACGAAATGTTCCTCCCATCCAAACAAGTCGCTCAATTTTCCCCTCGATTACAGGTGCTTCATATAGTGCACGGGCTAAATCGGTAAGAGGCCCTGTAAATAATAAAGTTGTTTTCTCTTCAGTTTGTAGTAGGGTTTCAATTAAATGATGATGTGCAGGTTTTTCTGCTACGGGTGTTACAACTTTTCCAGACTCATTTAAAATGGGTAAAGCATCTACATAAAATGCATGCATCCGCCAGTCTTTTGGAAATGGATTTTTCGCACGGGAATTTGATGCAGCTACTTCAATATTTCCTTTGCCGAAGCGATCAATAATTTTGCGACTTGCAGACATTGCTGGTTCTAAATAGCAATCTGCAGGGATAACTGAAACACCTGTAAGCTTGACATTATCCATCTGGAGTAATAAAAATAGTGAAATTAAATCATCTACACCACCATCATGATTGAAGTACACTTTTTTCATCATTGTAATCTCCATCCTATATAATTTAGTTAGGAATTAAATATGAATTGTGGAAAAATCATCAATGATTTCCACCACTTCAATTTTTCCATTGATCAGTAACTCAGGAAGTTCATTATTTACATTTCCTTTCCAATAACCTCTAGCTTGTTCAATTTTTTGAGAGAAAGGAATACCATCTTCTTTCGGTAAAAGATTTCCGTCACCTTCAAAACAATGTCCAATTACTCGTAGTTTAACAATCTGCAAAACTTCCCGATTGTAAGAATCAAATAATGCTTTCCATTTTAAAGCATCTTCATAGCTCTTTGCAGCATATAAACAAGATAATCTTGAAGGGTATTCAGGAAATTCTTGTAGTCTAACCATTTCTACAATCGTTTCTCTAACGGCTCTAATTGTTTGATCCATATAATTCATAACTACTTTAGCATTTTCATTATTTATATGTAATTCTTCATTTGTATAATGTTCTTTTAAAATTTGCATGGAATCTTCACCGCTAGAATTCAAATGTTCCCTTTCAAAAAAGAAATGAAAGAGGGTATTCGTTTGATTTTTATCGAAATGAATGATTTGTCCCATCTTCATTTTTTTCCTTGTTACGATGTGATATGCGTAAAACTCTTGTTTATTCATGGTTATCCTCCTAGTAGTAACTATCAGGTATTACAAAGTTAAATTTAATAATTCAACATTGAGATATATAAAACCTTCATAAATAAAAGTAAGAATTTGAGCAGTAAGTAAAGAAAATATGATAACGCTTTAAATTTGTTCACAAAATGTTCACTTACGAAGAGGTTTCCACAATCGATATAATGACAAAGACTTAAACAGAAAGGATGATAGAAATTGCCAACAACAAGAAAGGAAAACCTCCAGTTTGGTATGATGATGTGCCTTGGGATGGTTATTGTAATGACGTTTTATAATTTAATACTGAACGGAATAGGGGGACCAATTCATATTAAGGAGATCGCATTAGAACTACTAATCGGATTCATTATTGCACTATTAATTGAAATATGTATCGTTGGACCTTGTGCGAAAAAACTTGTCTTCATGTTACCGTTTGATAAATCGAAAAAAGTAAATATTATTATTGCGATGGCGACAGCTATGGTAATTGGAATGGTTTTCTTTATGTCTTTTTATGGAATGGCTATGATGTATTTTCATAATCGATTACATGGTGAATCATTCGTTTCAATGTATTTCTCGATTTTTATTAAAAATTTCATTATGGCGTATCCATTACAATTAATTATTATGGGACCACTTGTGCGTTTCATATTTGTAAAGTTTGTTTTGAAGAAGAAATCTGTTAATGTAGCGTAGTTATAATTATTTAAATTATATATATTGATATAAAATTAAAATGCATCTCAAATATTTTGAGGTGCATTTTTTTATGTTCATTCGCAGTTATTTTCATACTGATGTGACATTTGTCCTTTTGCCTATATAGGATTATAGCTTTTAATTAAGTCAGAAATAGAAGATTAGGAGATGATTTTTTGAAAGGCATTGTATTTGCTGTTTTAGCTGGCGTATTTATTACACTTCAAGGTACCTTTAATGCGAAACTTAGTTCACATATCGGTATATGGTCAACGAGTATTATAACGCATTTAATTGGATTCATTATTGCAACAACAATATTTTTGTTAAAGAAAGAAGAGAAAGTAGCGGATTTAAAGGATGTGAAAAAAATATATTTAGTAGCTGGTGCACTTGGCGGGTTAATTATTTGTGCAGAAACAGTAGCGATACATGCAATGGGAGTTACATTAACAGCTGGAACACTCATGGTTACTCAATTATTAACAGCAACTCTAATTGAAATGAAGGGATTATTTCAAATAAAAAAGATACAGATGGAGAGATATCATATTGTGGGAACAATAGTAATGATTATAGGTATTGTTGTATTTAATATGTAAATATTTGTTTTATGTAAGTGGATTGTTTGGCATCGGGTTAATTATTTGTATAATGGGTGCAATAAAGAGTTTAGGTCCAGCGTATACGGTGTTAATTAGCCTTATTACTCAATTAGTTGTTGCGTTATGTATTGATACATTCGGATTATTTGGAATGGAGAGCATTCCATTGCAAATAAATAAATTAGTTGGGATAGGTCTATTAATTGTAGGGGTAGGAATTTTTAAAAATCTATTTTCGAGTAAGAAAGCTATTCATATAAACAAGGATAGGGTCTAAAGAATTTAAAGGGGAAAGGTGTTAATGATTAGAATAATTACACTTAGCTCGAATGGCTGAGGAACAATTAACTAGCCAATATAGATTAGACTAAGTTAAAGAAATGAAAAAAGAAACTATATATAAAACGGTTTCTTTTTTACATAAATTTCAAGATTTTTGATGGTGAACTAGAAAAATAGCTTCTCAAATTCTTTTAAAATCATCCTTTAAAGTGAAGTTAATACCATGGGTATCATTAGATAACAAACCTCATATGATAAGTCAGAGGGTGTTTAAATAGCATTTCGTTTTTATTTATAGTATTTAATAAACTATAATACAACTTCATTTAAAGGTATTTTGATTCTTAATTAAAAATAAAGTGGAAAATTAAGAATATGTTTATGTGGTTCGGTATTAAAGCTAGGTAGCATAAAGATTAATAATACAAAGATGAACAACATATAAATAAAGTTTATTCATATGTTCTATCTCCTCTGCAATTCCTAGTATATTTGAAATCTATATATTTCTTCCTCATTCGTGGAAAATAAAACTAATGTTGGGACCAGTAATATTTGTGGGGATTAGATAAAAATAGTTGTCCCTATATCGCCAGAATTTTAAATATTCCATTCGTTTTTTATGTTTTCTTTTTAAATTTTTGTACTGATGATAAGATTCTTCTCTCAATTAGATCTTTAAATAACGTAGACCTATTTGGTGCTTGAATTTCTTCCAACGTGTACTTTCCGAAGCATAGTGGTTCATAAATAGTCTTATCATTGTCCTCTGTTGTTAATTTCCCGACTTTTTGTTATCTTTGTCTAAAATTTGAAAAACAGTAGGTTTTCAAATTTACATTTAAATTAGCATTATCTATTTTTGGAATTCAATTTGTACAAGTAATTGAATTGAAATTTTGATTGTTGGTTCTTGCGGTGGTACAGTATCTCCTGTTACTTTCGCTGTATTTTGAATCTTTTTTCCAGCTTGGTCCTCGCATTGAGTACCACTGTATTTTGTATGTTCTTCACTGTTTTCTCAAGTGTAATGATTAGATCTGGTAGAATTAAGAAATGACCTTCGTTCATTTCATTTTCTTTTCTACTCTGATATTTAGATGCTAATTACAATTAAATAATATATGATTTTCATAAAAAAGATATAGTAATATTTTGTCGTTAATTGTACTAATTTGATATTTTATAGTATTATTTGTCGTGAATTATACCTAGCAGAATATATTTTATGAAACTATAAAAGAAACAATGCGGAAATTTATCAAATAATTTACTTAAAAGGAGAATGTAATGAATACTTCTATCGATATACAACACTTGTGTGATCTTGCACATAAAGCATTTAATGCCCCTGTACATATTTTATCTACAGACAAAAAAATTTTATATCATTCTACATCTGATGATGTTTATAGTCCTTTTTATTCTTCAAAAGAAGAACATCTTAGTGATATTTATCAAGAAAACGATCCCTTTAACTTACCACTTTTCAGATGTAACAGCTATCTTGAAAATTTTGTTCTAATACATATAGAAAATCATGATCACATTAAAGGGACTATTATTATCGGTCCCACTATACATCCAAAAGGTTCAGATGATATGACCATAAAACTTCAAAAAGAATTTAAATCAAATGATAAAATTCAAGAAAGACTAGCCTATTATCAGTGTTTATCTGAGATTAAAAAAACTACATTAATTGATATGGGAATTTTATTACATTACATGATTTTCAATGAAAAGTTAGATGTGGGTATTGTTTTAGAAAAAAATAAAGTACTAGAGAAAGTTCCTAATAAAATTGTGAAACCTGATTTATATATTTTAAAACGCCGACAAAACAAACCTAAAACTCACAACATGGCATTAGTAAATGATTTCTTTTTGACTATCAAAGAAGGAAATAAAAAAAAGTTAATACAGTATATGTATGCAGTTTCACAAGAGGATGTTGAACTGATGTTAATAGAGGACCCGCTCAGGAACCAAAAAAACCTTGGAATTATTGCGATTACCTTAGCTACTCGATATGCGATAGAAGGAAACCTGCCACCAGATATTGCTTTTGCTCATAGTATTTTATATATACAAACTCTGGAACAATTAGATAACGTAGAATCTGCAAAGCGATTGTCAGGAGACGCTTTACGTACCTTTGCAGATCGTGTGAAAGAATTTAATGCACAAAAGTATTCATACGCGGTTACTACATGTATGAAACATATTAATAAAAATGTTTACGATGGAATAACTCTCAATGAACTTGCTAATCATTTGGAAATTACCCCTACTTATCTGTCTAAACTATTTAAAAAAGAAATGGGAATTACTTTAAGCGAATATATTCAAAGGGAACGAGTGGAAGAAGCAAAAAAATTATTAACTCTAACTACTTATTCGTTATCAGATATCTGTGCTTGGCTTAACTTTAATGACCAAAGTTATTTTACGAGGGTTTTCAAAAAAATTACTAGCATGACCCCTAGACAGTACCGTGAAAAATATACAATAATATAGGCTTGTTATCTGGTTTCAATGTAAAAACTTAAACATAGGTGTAAGTAATCTCTAAAACTTGAAAATACTGAGCTTATTACTCTAGAAAAAGTGTGTGATTTGTTTAGATAAGGAACTTGTATTCAAATAGACGTATAATCAACCTGATATTATCTTGTTAGCGGAACAGTTTCAATTTTCAGGAGTTGGCAAAAATAATGGAGAAACGAAGCTTATCTATTTTTTAAATAATAATTATGCGCTGGATTTATCAGTATAGTTCTGAATTAGACAAACGAGTCTGACGTCAGCTCAAACAAATAGCTTTTGAAGAGTCCATGAAACATATATCCAAGCAAAAGCACAATGGAAATGTTTATACCATATTGTTAACTTGAAACACTATTTTTCTAAAGAAAACAAAAAAACAGAAGGCTGCAAAGGATTTTTAAGAAAGCTTTGCAGCTATTTTATATTTTAAAATCTATGGTTATAACGATGGATAAGTTTATAGATTAATATCTCCATTTTAAATATTTATTAATGTTAATGTTAGAGTATATTTCGTAAAAATTAATAATGTAACATATATCACATGATATATCTATGTTTTATGCAATTATACATAACTAAATAAAGGTAAAAAAGTATAAAAAAACCTATTAAATTATTCTATAAGTATTTTTTCTAAAATATAATTTCTTGGTTAAGCTAAAATAGTTATTTTTTAACCATATATATATTAATTTGTAATCATTACAATTACAGAGGTGAAATTTTTAATTAATTATATTTGTATAATGTTTTTGACTCGTGTTTTTACTTAACAGTTAAATTATCGAGTACAATCGACAAAATTTTGCTATTTACGCATTAAAAATTTAATGTTTTAATGAACAACATAACTGGTATGACCAGAGAGAAAGGAGAAGATTACGCTAATAGGAGTATAGCGAAGTTGTAAGTAACATTATGTCGAAAATAATTTTCCTAATAATCAGTTAATTAACGAGAGACCTAGAATCTCAAAAGGATCAAGTTTGTAATAAAAGTGTTCTAAGTTTTTGCATAACAAAAGTGAATTTATTCCGCAATAAAAGTATAAGCAATGTACAGTATAAGTTCATCTTTTGTAGTCTTGTAAGGCTCTTGCTGACAAAACTAAGAGACATATTATGTAATTGATATTAAACAAGGTCAAAACAGGATTAACTGTAAGCGTTGGTTTATCTATCCTCGCGGCTCTGTAAGTTAAACCGCAACTCTATGGGAGAATTAATATTTTACTACCCATTGGGTGTCTAATTCAAATATAGCTGATGAATTTTTATTGTTTATTTTTGAAAAATAGAGTATCTAAATGAGAGATGAGTAAAATTCTTACATCCTATTAGAAGTAAAAAATAAGGATAACACCCTAACTGAAAGACTTCTCTTTCCTCATCCGTGTACAAAGAGAGAGCCTAGCGCTAGGTCGTACAAGTTATATGAATCAAGTTATAGAAAAAAATGGTAAAGGAGTGTACGGAATGAAGAATAAAATAATGACAGGATTTTTAATAACATCCATTGTAACTGGAGCGAATATTCCTATCAATACTCTCGCAACACCAATCGTTCAAGCAGAAACTCAACAGGAAAACATGGATATTTCTTCATCATTACGAAAATTAGGTGCGCAATCTAAATTAATCCAAACGTATATTGATCAATCTTTAATGAGTCCTAATGTACAGCTAGAGGAAGTCCCAGCTTTAAATACAAATCAATTCCTAATCAAACAAGATATGAAGGAATGGTCATCGGAACTCTATCCACAGTTAATTCTATTAAATTCAAAAAGCAAAGGATTTGTAACAAAATTTAATAGCTATTATCCGACATTAAAATCGTATGTAGACAATAAAGAAGATAGAGAAGGTTTTTTGGATAGACTTGAAGTACTTCAAGAAATGGCTATGACGAATCAAGAAAATGCGCAACGACAAATTAATGAGTTAACTGATCTTAAATTACAGCTTGATAAAAAATTAAAAGATTTCGATACTGATGTGGCAACTGCGCAAGGCATATTAGGTACAGATGGAACGGGAAAAATAGATCAGTTAAAAAATGAAATATTAAATACAAAAAAAGCAATTCAAAATGATTTACAACAAATTGCATTAATACCAGGAGCTTTAAATGAGCAGGGATTTGCTATATTCAAAGAAATTTATAGTCTTTCAAAAGAAATTATAGAACCGGCTGCTCAAGCAGGGATGGCAGCGTATAACAAAGGAAAAGAAATTAACAACTCTATTCTAGAAGCTGAGAAAAAAGCAGCGCAAGAAGCGACAGAACAAGGTAAAACTGCTCTAGAAATTGAATCGGCCAAAAAAGCAGCTCGTGAAGCAATTGAGAAAAGCAAACAAGGTGAAATAGCTGCAGCTGCAGCCGCAAAAACGCAAGAATATGACCTGATGAAAGCCATTGATACTGAAAAAATTAAGAAAACATTTGGTGTCTTCGCAGAAGTAAATAAACTAACAGCAGAGCAGCGAGCATATTTATATGACTTAGAGAAACAAAACCAAAAAATATATGATTTAACAACGAAACTATCAATAGCAGATTTACAAAAATCAATGCTTCTTCTTTCACAAAATGATTTGCATACGTTTGCAAACCAAGTAGATGTAGAACTTGACCTACTAAAGCGCTATAAAGCAGATTTGGATCTAATAAAAAATAACATTACAAAATTATCTATTAATGTTGATGCAACTAACGAGCAGTCTCAAAAAGATACATTAAGACAATTAAAAAATGTAATAAGTTACCTTGAAGAACAGGTGTATAAATTTTAATATTACGTTTTTTGAAAAAATATAAAGATTCTAAGAATCTAGCGAAAGAAGGAGAATAGTTATGAAAAAATTCCCATTCAAAGTGCTAACTTTAGCCACTTTGGCAACGGTTATAACTGCTACTACTGGTAACACTATTCATGCGTTTGCACAAGAAACGACCGCTCAAGAACAAAAAGTAGGCAATTATGCTTTAGGTCCTGAAGGACTGAAGAAAGCATTGGCTGAAACAGGGTCTCATATTCTTGTAATGGATTTGTACGCAAAAACAATGATTAAGCAACCGAATGTAAATTTATCTAATATCGATTTAGGATCAGAAGGAGGAGAGTTGCTCAAAAATATTCATCTTAATCAAGAACTGTCACGAATCAATGCGAATTATTGGTTAGATACAGCGAAGCCACAGATTCAAAAAACAGCTCGTAATATTGTAAATTACGATGAACAATTTCAAAATTATTACGACACATTAGTAGATACTGTACAAAAGAAAGATAAGGCAGGTCTAAAAGAGGGCATAAATGATTTAATTACAACAATTAATACAAATTCAAAAGAGGTTACAGATGTAATTAAGATGCTACAAGACTTCAAAGGGAAACTATATCAAAATTCTACAGATTTTAAAAATAATGTTGGTGGTCCAGATGGGAAAGGTGGATTAACTGCAATATTAGCAGGTCAACAGGCAACGATTCCACAACTTCAAGCTGAAATTGAGCAACTTCGTTCTACTCAGAAAAAACATTTTGATGATGTATTAGCATGGTCAATTGGTGGTGGATTGGGAGCAGCTATTTTAGTTATTGCAGCTATTGGAGGAGCGGTTGTAATTGTTGTAACTGGTGGTACAGCAACACCGGCTGTTGTTGGTGGACTTTCAGCTCTTGGAGCAGCTGGTATCGGTCTAGGAACTGCGGCTGGTGTCACGGCATCTAAGCATATGGACTCCTATAACGAAATTTCTAACAAAATCGGAGAATTAAGTATGAAAGCGGATCGTGCTAATCAAGCAGTTCTTTCGCTTACTAACGCGAAAGAAACATTGGCATATCTATACCAGACTGTAGATCAAGCAATATTGTCTCTAACAAATATTCAAAAGCAATGGAATACAATGGGCGCAAATTATACAGATTTACTGGATAATATCGATTCTATGCAAGACCACAAATTCTCTTTAATACCGGATGATTTAAAAGCCGCTAAAGAAAGTTGGAATGATATTCATAAAGATGCAGAATTCATTTCAAAAGACATCGCTTTTAAACAGGAATAGAACTGAAAATGAAAACTTATATTGGAGGAATATAAAATGATGAAAAATATCCCGTACAAACTAATCGTTGCATCGGCTCTTTTAACTATGACAGCAACTTCTGTAGTCTCACCAGTAGCAACTTTTGCAAGTGAAATTGAACAAACGAACAATGGAGATACGGCTCTTTCTGCAAATGAAGCGAGAATGAAAGAGACCTTGCAAAAGGCTGGATTATTTGCAAAATCTATGAATGCCTATTCTTATATGCTAATTAAGAATCCTGATGTAAATTTTGAAGGAATTACTATTAATGGATATGTAGATTTACCTGGTAGAATCGTACAAGATCAAAAGAATGCAAGAGCACATGCTGTTACTTGGGACACGAAAGTAAAAAAACAGCTTTTAGATACATTGACTGGTATTGTTGAATATGATACAACGTTCGACAATTATTATGAAACATTGGTTGAGGCGATTAATACAGGGGATGGAGAAACTTTAAAAGAAGGAATTACAGATTTACGAGGTGAAATTCAACAAAACCAAAAGTACGCACAACAATTAATAGAAGAATTAACTAAATTAAGAGACTCTATTGGACAAGATGTTAGAGCATTTGGAGGCAATAAAGATCTTTTGCAGTCGATTCTAAAAAACCAAGGTGCAGATGTTGATGCAGATCAAAAGCGTCTAGAAGAAGTATTAGGATCAGTAAACTATTATAAACAACTAGAATCTGATGGGTTTAATGTAATGAAGGGTGCTATTTTGGGTCTACCAATAATTGGCGGTATTATAGTGGGAGTAGCAAGAGACAACTTAGGTAAGTTAGAGCCTTTATTAGCAGAATTACGTCAGACCGTGGATTATAAAGTAACATTAAATCGTGTAGTTGGAGTTGCTTATAGTAATATTAATGAAATGCACAAGGCGCTTGATGATGCTATTAACGCTCTTACTTATATGTCAACGCAGTGGCATGATTTAGATTCTCAATATTCGGGCGTTCTAGGGCATATTGAGAATGCAGCTCAAAAAGCGGATCAAAATAAATTTAAATTCTTAAAACCTAATTTAAATGCAGCGAAAGACAGTTGGAAAACATTAAGAACAGATGCGGTTACATTAAAAGAGGGGATAAAGGAATTAAAAGTGGAAACTGTTACTCCACAAAAATAGGGAAATATTTATTCTGTTGCAAAGTGACCCGTAACATAGAGAGTCTATGATTACACTGTTAAACAGTAAAGCAATAATTAACAAATCCTTATATATTAAAAAGGCGGAGTCTCATTAAAGACTTCGCCTTTCACTTATATATGAGTTTTATCCAAATAAAAAGCTAGTCATGTAGTTTACTTGTTTTTAAAAATTTGTAACAGAATTAATCAATAGGGGACAGGTTATATAGACTTGCTTAATAATATCGAATCTATGCAACAACATCGTCTTTTAATAAGAATAGGACTTGAAATCATACTCTATACAGGAGGAATAAGAAAAGATGAAAAAAAAACCTTATAAAATACTGGCTGTATCAGCATTTTTAATTATGACAACTACCTATGCAGTCACACCAGTAGCAACCTTTGCAATTGAAACTGAACAAACGAACAATGGAGATATGTCTCTTTCAGCAAATGAAGAAAAGATGAAAAAAACTGTACAAGATGCTGGGTTATTTGCAAAGGCTATGAATGAATATTCTTATTTGCTAATTAATAATCCGGATGTGAGTTTTGAAGGAATTTCTATTAATGGGTATGCAGATTTACCTAGTAAAATTGTACAGGATCAAAAGAATGCAAGAGCACATGCTGTTACATGGAATACAAAAGTAAAAAAACAGCTTTTAGATACATTGACCGGCATTATTGAATACGATACAAAGTTTGAAAATTATTATGAAACATTAGTAGAGGCGATCAATAATGGAAATGGGGATACTTTAAAAAAGGGGATTACAGATTTAAGGGTGGGGATTCAACGAAACCAAAAGTCTGCAAAAGCATTAATAGAAGAATTAACTAAATTTAAAAACGCTATTGGAGAAGATGTTAGAGTATTTGGAAGCCATAAAGAGACCTTGCAATCGATTTTAAAAAACCAAGGAGCTGATGTAGAGACTGATCAAAAGCGTTTAGATGAAGTTTTAGGACAAGTAAACTATTATAAGAAATTAGAATCTGATGGGTTAATAATGGTGAAAGTCCCTTTTATCCCCACGCTTATTTCTGGTGGCATAATGATAGGTACTGCTAGAGATAATTTAGGTCGATTAGAGCCTGCTTTAGCAGAATTACGTAAAACTGTAGATTATAAAATTACATTAAATCGTGTAGTCGGAGTTGCATTTCATAATATTAGTGATATGCATAGTACGATTGATAGTGCTATTACTGCTCTTACTTATATGTCCACACAATGGGATGATTTAGACTCTCAATATTCGGGCGTAATGGGGCATATTGATAAAGCTGATGAAAAAGCTGATCAAAATAGATATAAATTTTTAAAGTCTAACTTGAATTCAGCTAAAGACAGTTGGAAAACATTAAGAGCAGATGTTGTCACATTACTAGAAGGCATAAAAATTGCAGAGAAGAAAGAACAAGATTTTATGAATCTACTTCGTCCATCAAACGTTTTTTACTTTTATAAAAAAATCCATAACGCATACACTTTTGAAATAAAGACTGGAACAAATGCACCAAATGCGTCTTATAAAGTTATGAATTTAACTAAAAACACTGTTCATCATATGTGGAGTGGAGGGGCTAATACAAGCATGTGGGCTGACTGGCTTTCATTCAATCCAAATGATGAATTTGCGGTGGTATCAGTAGTGGATGGAAAAGAATATGTTGTGTATAAAGACAAAGTAGAAAATATAATGAACTGAACCCCAAAAAACGCATTAATTGGAGATGGTACACTAAACTAGACACCATGTTAATTGAAAAATTGACCGGCATATGGCTCCTTATTTCCTAGAACACCTAGCTAAAGCAAAGGAATTCGTACATAGATTAGTTGACATTTATGTAGGTTTCATCCATTTTCAAAGATAGTTTTTCTTTTTTGTTTTATTTTTCAAAAATCACGAAGGAAATTTCCGCATTCACGAACTCAGCACATAATGGTTGTTAGATGAATTGACATAACACGTCCCTTTAGAATTTCAGGCATATTACGATAACTTAAAGAAAAAAATAATAGTAGCAAATGGCTACTATTATTTTTCTTAAACTATTTTTCTTTAAAATATCACATCTGTCATGTTCCTTATTTGCTTTCCCAGAATTTATTCTAGTTAAAAAAACCTTGCACTAGAACACATATTGTTCTGATGCAAGGTTCGCTGCAATATAAAATACACGACAGTAAGGGCAAGACATAAAATGTGATTTCAAATGAAACATATGTATATGTGAAGTAAGGTAAAAGAGGGGCTGCTCATAACCAGTAGCCTTTCTTTATAACGTTATTTTGCAGGGAAATGTTTAAATATACGTTATATATCATATTCCTCTTTTTCGGAAGAGAAACAAGAACATCTAGCTTAAAAATTTTCACAACAGAGCCAGATAACGTGTTAAAGTATTAATTACTGTGCATGTAAAGATAAAAAAAGAGCCTTACAAAAAGATGTTTGTAATAGTTTAGCTTATACGATTTTAGGGGATTAATAGCATTTTATGCCGTTATTATTAACCTAATTTCCAAGAAATAGAGGTGAATGTAGGATGACTAAACCTTTTAAAAAAAATAGTCGTTATATGGTTGGGTTGGACAGTCTAAGGGGTCTAGCTATACTAGGTGTTATTTTGTATCATATTAATTTTAATTGGATGCCTGGAGGGTTTTTAGGAGTTACTGTATTTTTTGTACTTTCAGGTTATTTAATTACAGATATTCTAGCGATAGAGTGGAAGAGAAATAAGAGAATTGATTTAAAAAAATTCTGGCTTAGTAGGGCAAGAAGATTGCTTCCGGGAATGCTTGTTATGCTCGTTATAACGTTGGCATGGATTACGATGTTTCATAGCTCTTTACTTGAAAAAATGCGCGGAGATTCATTAGCGGCATTATTTTATGTTAGTAACTGGTGGTATATTTATCATAAATTATCGTACTTTGATAATTTTAACCAGATTTCTCCATTGAATCATTTTTGGTCGTTAGCAGTTGAGGAACAATTCTATGTTGTTTGGCCGTTTATCATTAGTTTAGGGCTTTACTACATAAAAAAACAATCCCGTATGATTTTATTAATTTGTCTGGGAGCCGTTGCTTCAGCTTTAGCGATGGCAATTTTGTATAAACCTGGAGCTGACCCAAGCAGAATATATTATGGTACAGATACTAGGGCCTTTTCCTTACTTATCGGAGCGGTACTTGCCTTAGTTTGGCCAAGCAATAGGCTTGCAAATAAAATTATCCCAAAGGCGCGTTTCATTCTTGATGTAGTGGGGGGCATTGCCCTTATTATTATTTTGGTTATGTTTTGGAAGACCAATCAATATGATCCATTTCTATACAAGGGAGGAATGGTTCTCTTATCAATTGCAACAGCATTGTTAGTGGCAAATCTAGCTCATCCAGCTAGTCGTATTGCTCAATTTTTACGATTTAGACCTTTACGTTGGATAGGGATAAGATCGTATGGTATATACCTCTGGCATTATCCAATTCTTACATTGACGACTTCAAAGGTAAATGCTGGGGATTTTTCACTAATAAGAGCAATCCTTCAATTTCTTTTGATTATATTGATTGCGCAAATTTCATGGAAGTTTATTGAAAAACCAATCCGAGAAGGAGCGCTCCGGAACATTCAGTTTAAGAATTTAAGAATTCAAAATGTCACTTTAGGTGTTAAGTTAGCTTTAATTTGTACATTATTCGTTTCGTCGATAGCAGTCGTAGGGTTATCAAAAGCTAGTAAGGCTAAGGAGAATTCTCAACAAGATAAGGTGGAAGTAGCACAAACACAACCGGCGCCACATCCAGTTGCAGTTTGGGAAAATCCAAATCAAGAGACGCCTCAAAAACAAGGGGAATCAAGAGAAGTAAATTCTGCGCAACCTAAAAATTCACTCACGGTTACTGCGATAGGTGATTCCGTTATGATTGATATTACTCCGTATTTAAAAAATACTTTTCCTGATATTAGGATTGATGCGCAAATTGGTCGCCAGCTGTCAAAAGCGATTCCGGTAGTTGAACAGTTAAAATATGAAGGGAATTTAGGAAACTATGTCATTATTGGATTAGGTACAAATGGAGCCTTTACTACTGAGCAACTTGTTTCATTAATAAAAGTAATTGGAAACGAACGTAAAATCATATTTATTAATACGAGAGTACCACGTCCGTGGGAATCAATCGTGAATGAGAGACTGAAAGTAACGGCATCTGAATATCCGAATATAACTCTAGTTGATTGGTATGCAGCAAGTGCTGGAAAGAAAGACTACTTTGCACCTGACGGTGTGCATTTAACCAAAGTAGGTGCAGAAGCATACGCAGCACTTGTAGCCAAAGCGGTGAAGCAATAATTAACCATGTTTTATTAACTTCTGTTGGGTAAGGAAATGGTTCTGAGTATGAGGTGCCACTCTGAGGTTTAATTACAATTCAAAAAAGAATATTATTCATGTTTTTCTAATCTACGATTTAGAGTGGCCTGACTCACTCTTGTAATTTGACATGAAATATAGGCGAACTTGAAAAGAAAGAAAAGGACTAGAAGAGGCTACAAAGGATACAAAATATGAAGTTGAAATATTAGGAAGAGGCTCTGCAGGTGGAAGCACTGCAAATACATTAAAAGAGCAACAAGTAATAAAAAAGTTAATTCAAATCCATAAAGTATAGTTCTAACGAGAATACCAATGACAGATCCTCGTTGGCCCAAAGAAGGCGACTGGGTGAAAATGAAAACTTGCCTTCATGGTACCCAGCGGAATTGTTTGAAGTATCGAACCCTTTACAACCTTTAGAATGGTATTTTGCGGATCATAAACATAGTAAAGCGACAACAATAGAATATATATGGGGTTATAAAGAATTAGCTTTAAATTATAGACATGCTCTTGGTTTAATAGAAAGGGAGAATAAGGATATTGCAATATTTTTAAAGCGAAAAGCCGAAATTGAGGAATTAGAAGAATTGTAATAGTGAAGGAATTGATTAATTTATAAAAAACGTAGGAATAAAATATTCCTACGTTTTTTGTACATAACATTTAAAAAAACACCTTATTTTTGGGGGATTTGAAGGTTCTAATGGAAGATTTCCTGGTTTTCGATTTGAATCAATATGATACTATTTACATGTACTGTCATGTAGGGAATTATATTTTTTGCACCTAAACTGTTTGTAATAATTGTAGGATTTTCTGTTTTTTTGTCGAATATATCTTTAATGCAAGGAGGGACATTACATGATTATTAAAGACTATTTCATCAATCTTTCTATTTTTTCTTTATTAGTTAGCGCAGCGATATTTATTCAAGTGTTTTTGATTCATTCCAGGCGATATTTCGAAAAATTCTATGGAGGGATTATTGCAGTTACTTTGATGCTCTTTTCTTTTCCATACATGGGATTTTCCTACGATCTTCGAGTTGTTCCTCTTATTCTATCTTTTATTTACTTTGGTCGCATTGCTGGCTTGATTACACTAATTAGCATAATTATAATGCGTATCTTTTTCATTGGTGGGTATTGGGAGCCACCTGTGATTGCATATTTAAGTATGAGTGTTCTATTTTCTACTATTAAAACATATTCTAAAAACCTTCAGCCTTTTAAAAGTGCATCTTTATATTTTTCTGTTTTTGTCGGAATAAAGTGGTTAGTTGGTGTATTCTTTAATACTACGTTACTTTACTCTGGAGGTTTATTATATATAGCGTTAGGACTTTTAATTGGGCTATTTCTTATGGAAGCCTATCAGAGATTGTATTATTTAACACAGGACTTATCTAAAATGAATCGGGAATTAAAAAAATCAAAGCAAGAACTTACAGATACCGTACATGAGCTTCAAGGAGGGATTTTTAAATTTAAAAAAGTGGGTAAGCACTTTATACACACTTTATGTGATGGACAGTTTTATTATCAAAAAGGATTTTACTCTGAACAGGTGGTAGGGAAAAGCTTACGGACTATTGATGCCTCTATTGTTCCACCACATTTAGTTTCACAATTGATGAAGTATTATCTTCAGGCATGGGAAGGGAAAGAAATTATATTCGAATTACCCTGGCCAGATGATAAAACAATTATTCTTATTGCACTTAGGCCGATTAAACGAAATGGACAAGTTATTGAAGTTGTTGGTTCTACAGTCGATATAACCGAAAGAAAAAAGGTAGAATCAGAATTAAGAGCTACCAAAGAATTACTAGAATCATTTATAAAGCATAATGTAGATGCTATTACCATTTCTGATCGAGAAGGGCATATTTTACAAGCAAATAAAGCTTATGAAAAGATATTTGGATGGTCATTAGAAGAAATCATAGGTAAGAGATTACCCTGTGTACCAGATTTCTTAATGGAAGAATCACTCAAAAATATCCAGAAAATTCTAACAGGAGAATCCGTAGTTACTAGATTAGAAACTGTTAGACGACGTAACGATGGAAGTCTTCTTGATGTCAGTCTGACAGTTTCTCCTATATTAGACGTAAGAGGAAATATGATAGCTTTATCTGCAATATGTAGAGACATCTCTGAAAGAAAACAAGCAGAAAGAGAGCGACATCGATTACATCAACAATTAAAAGATAGTGAAATGAAGTACCGTGCACTAATCGAACAAGCAACTGATGCAGTATATGTAGTAGAGCTGAATGAAAATTATGTTCCCAGTCGATTCATTGAGGTAAACCCTGTTGGTTGTAAAAGATTTGGATATAGTAGAGATGAGCTGCTCTCGTTACCATTTCCAAATGTAGTACCACAAGATTCTAAAATGATTGTAAGGTTGTTAGAAAAAATTAGAGAGGGACAAACTTCCTTCACTTTGCAAGATGAATATGCTTTTCCAACAGGAAAAATAATAACAACTGAGTTTAGTGTCCGTGTTTTCAACTTAAATGGTAAAAAGGTTTTCCTGAGTATTTCTCGTGATATCACTGAACGGCTAAAAACAGAAGAATTACTACGGAAATCTGAAAAACTTGCTGTCGTAGGACAATTAGCGACTGCAATGGCTCATGAAATTAATAATCCATTAACCGCAATGAAAGGGTTTATGCAATTACTAAAATCAACGGAAACTGAGAATAATCAGGGGTATATAAATATAGTATCATCAGAGATTGAGCGTATAGAAAGTATTACTAATGAATTTATGGCGGTAGCCAAACCACAGGTGTTAAAGATACAACCTAATGATATTAGTGTGCTAATGGATCAAGTTTTAATGCTACTGCAACCTCAAGCAATGATGAATAATATAAAAATTAGAATTGATTTTACACCTGGTATTCCATTGATTCCATGTGAAGGAAATCAATTAAAACAAGTATTTGTTAATATTATAAAAAATGCAATTGAATCCATGCCAACAGGAGGAGAAATTTTGATTCAATTTGATAAACTTGATAATAATCAAATAAGGATTCGCTTTATCGATCAAGGATGTGGGATTCCAAAAGAACGTATACCATATTTAGGAGAACCTTTTTACAGTATTAAGGAAGAGGGAATCGGCTTAGGATTAATGGTATGTTATAAAATTATTGAAACACACCAGGGGAAGGTATTTATTGAGAGTGAAGTGAATAAGGGAACTATAGTTGAAGTCACTCTTCCAATTTGCACACTTCAAAATTAATATATTCTTTTACTGAAATTTTATAAATGAGTAAGCAGTTAGCTTTGGCTAGCTGCTTTTTTGTATATATTGTAATCGATTCTTCATATTACGGCTTTTTAATATTTCATATATAGATTTTAAAAACTCTGTAAGTGTTTTGTAACATTTACGAGAGACTTTTTTAACAGTTATGAGAGAGAAAAGAAAGATTTGTTATATATGATGAAATTAATCTTACTAGTAGGTGTTCTAATTGACCTAGAAACCAAGGAGGAAAAATAACAATGAAACAATTGAAGCCAGCAATTAGTGTATTAGGTAGTGTATCGATGGCACTGACTTTAGCATCTCCTGCTTTAGCAGATGTAAAACAACCGAATCCAGGAGGTACAGTTGAAATATTCAAAGAGAATGCAAATGTAAAAAAAGAAGATAAGAATTTCACGCTCGGATCTGATGGGGAAATAGGTTCACTCATTACACAAAACATTGAAATGGCAAACAACGATTGGGATAAAGATGGTATTTCTAACGACTTAGAGATGAATGGATATAAAATTGAATTCAATTCACAAACTGGAAAAAATGAAGCGAAAGCATGGGATCCCGAGAAGGATAAAGGGAAACCAAAATTTATATCGAATCCTATGAATGCAAATACGGATGGTGATCCTTTTACTGATATGTATGAGGTTGAGAATTATAACAACGATTCTGATACTAATTTCAATCCGATAGTTGCCAACATGCCGAATTTGCAAATTGGTGTCAAACGAATTGAAGTAATTCCTATTGCAACCATTACGGATAATAATGGCGGATCAGTTAGCAGAGGATGGGAAAAAAGTGTATCTACACAACATTCATTTAATGTAGGTTTAAGTGGTTCAGGTGGTGTAGAAGGCTCAGCAGCCGGTCCTGTTCCTTCCGGAAGTGTTTCAGCAAATGTGGGATACGGATATTCAAAAACAACTACGGAAACGGAGAGTTATACAAATAATTTTGATTGGTCTACTGCAACAACTGTGGATACAGCGAACGCAGCAAAATTACGGGTACATTTGGAATATAAGAATGTAGGAACAGCATCCGCTGAAAATGTTTCGCCTCATTTTAATATTCGTTTAGGAAACAAAATTATTAATACTGTAAAGGCAACACAAGATCGTTATAAAGCAAACTATTTAAGTACAGAAAAAGGTGGACGGAATAAAACAGAAGTAGTAATTGACAGTTTAGAAGGACAAGCAGATGCGAATATTGTCTTATCTTTGGATGAATTGAAAGCTGTTGAACAAGGGGAACTTCTTTCGATTGAAGTTTTACCTACAAGTACAATGGATTTATCTATTGAAAAAGGTGAAGAAATTATGCATTTGGGGGATTCAGGGAGATATGAGTCTAGAGTAAATGCAGCTACTGAACAATTAGAAACAGATATAGGAAATATACCAAAGTTTAGGGTATATACTCCTAAAGACAAATCCATTGCTGATAAGCCAGTTTTATCCTATAACGAAGTTTTTCAACATGTAAATATAGATACGAAAAAAGTAAATCATATTGTAAACAAGGCTAAAAGTACTAATAACGTATCAGTGGTTTCAGCTAATAATGGAACTGATGCATTGAACAATTTAAAAGCGGGACATGGAGATCGCGGTTATTTACATAATCACTCTGTACACGGTGCTTTTGCAAAACTACAGCAACCAACATTAGTAGAAGGTAGTTATGATTCTGTGACGCAAAAGATTAGGGCAACAATTTTACCTGGTTTATTTGGAGTGAGTAAAGAGATTCCTACTACTTATAGCAAGAAATGGAATGCTCCGTCACAAACAGTAACACTAGTTAAACGTGAGAATGGATTTACATATGAGTCTAAAGAAAATATACACCCTATTAAATCTGAAATTGCTGCGCACAGAAAGGTTACATTTGAAATCAATGACGCACACAATCTAACGCCTACACAAAAGATGGATACTGAAATTAAAGCTAATAAAGAATTTGAAGATTATGTAGTAGATAATTCAGGTGAATTTGTTACAGAAGGAGTTCCTTATACCGTAGCTTCATATGGAAATACAGCTTATTGGGGAAGTCATCATGCCGGGAATAAATGGGAGTATCTTTTGGCTGAAAAATCTAGCGATGAAAAAGTGAATGTAATTATTGAAAGAGTAGGTCAACCTAAACCTGGAAAACCAATTAAAAAGGATGAAGAGGTATTAATTAAATTTCGAAATCCTATTTATTCAGATTATGCATATTTAAAACTTCAAGATAGTTATATCCATTTAGATCAAAAACAGAACGCAAGTACTTTTAAATTTAATCATGCATATCCAAAGAATTTCACTGGACACCATAAGCAATGGAACATACTATCTAATGGTAACAAGTTAAAGGTAGGATATTTAATCGATTATATGAAATATGGTAATGGAGAGAATGGGACGGATACTATAGCATGGAATCTATCAAGAGTTCAGTAATAGGTAACAGTTCTGTTGCTAAGTTTGGAAAGGGAACCGGAAATGAATTGAATCCGAAAAGTTAGATACAATAATTTAGGTTACTAATAAGGAATGAGTTCGATGTTGAATCGGACTCATTCCTTTTAATTTATATAATTTAGTAACTACTATTTTAAATACTTATCTAGTCATATAAGTAATCAAATGTTAAGATTACTATCTGTATTACATGATTTATTTTCCGAATTTTCATTCGCTTGAGGCTGAAATGTGGAATTCTGATTTATTTATGTGATTAGTTTCTATATCTTTACCTATAAAGATATTTTTATTGGATAATAGAAAAATAAATTTTGTGTTATTGGTGAAAAAGAAGTGAGGATAGTATATGAAGAAAAGAATTTTAATCGTAGAAGATGAAGAAAATATTCGAGAAGTATGCAAACGGTATTTAGAAAGAGAAGAATATGAAGTTTATACCGCTGTAAATGGTAAAGAAGGTTGGGATTTATTTCTTACACATCAACCAGAGTTAATTATATTAGATTTGATGATGCCAAAAAAAGATGGATGGGAATTATGCGAGGAAATTCGTCAACAGTCAAATGTCCCTATTATTATGTTAACTGCTAAGGGAGAGGAAAGGGATCGAATTTTAGGCTTAACAATGGGGGCTGATGATTATTTAACAAAGCCATTTTCCCCTCGTGAATTAGTATTAAGGGTTCAAATTATACTAAGAAGAGGAAGCCATGTACCAATACAAGCGAAAGAATCCCTATTGGAAGTGATAGAGTTTCCAGATTTAAAAATATATCCAAAGACCAGATATGTACTTGTTTGTGATAAGGAAGTGGAGTTAACGGTGAAAGAGTTTGAGGTACTTTATCTCATGGCAAAGCATCCAAAACAAGTATTTTCTCGCTCGCAGCTTCTTGAATTAATTTGGGATTTTGGACATGAAGGGGCATCAAATACAGTTACCGTGTTAGTGAGTCGTTTACGTGAAAAGCTCGAGAAGCATACGATAAAGAACCGTTGGATTCATACGGTTTGGGGTATAGGATATCGCTTTGAGCCAAATGGAGGAAATGAAACATGAGATTACGTATTCAATTGTTACTCATGAATCTATTAAGTACCAGTATTATGGTAATTGCTATATGGTATAGTGAGACCAAAATGTTACTTGAACCGGAACAAACGCGGTTATTAACAGTAATTGCATTTGTGGCATTCATTATTTCAACGTTTATTTATTGGTTAATGACACGTCCTATCATGAGATCTATACAAAATTTAATAAAATTGACAAAACAATTTAGTGATAGACACTTTAAAACGATGTATATAATTGGGCAAGAACCACGTGAGTTTAAAGAATTGGCAACAGCCTTTCAACAGATGGCAAAAAAATTAGAAGAAGGGTTTACTAAGTTAGAGGAACAGGAAAACTCTCGTAAGGAGCTAATTACCAATATCTCACACGACTTACGAACACCTATGGCTAGCATGCAAATGATGATAGAAGCATTACAAGATAACCTGATTGAAGATCCTGAAATGAAAAAGCAATACTTAGCAACGGTTTTAAAAGAAATAGAAAGATTAAATGGATTAATTAACGACTTATTTGATCTTTCAAAGTTAGAGTTTGAGCAAGTAGATTTTCACCCAAGTTTCACACATTTAGATAAAGTTCTATTAGATGTATTAGAGTCACATTCTGTCTTATTAGGAGACAAACAAATCCATGTGCAATTGGATGTCCCTGATACATTACCTCGACTTTTGATTATGCCTTGTAAAATAGAAAGGGTCATAGGTAATTTATTACATAATGCAATTCGATATTCTCCTATCTCTGGAACAATTGAATTGACTGTAGTGGAAAATAAACTAACTCAACAGGTTCAATTCATTTTGCGGGATGAAGGAATGGGAATTTCTCCAAATGATCAATTACGTGTATTTGAACGTTTTTTTAGAACAGATCGATCAAGAAGTTCACAATCTGGAGGTTCCGGACTTGGATTAGCTATTGCAAAATCATTGATTGAAATGCACAAAGGGGAAATTGGTGTAAGGAATCGCGCAGATGGTAAGCAGGGAAGTGAATTTTGGTTCACTCTTCCCATCACATCAGTAAAAAAATAAGATGGCTGAAAGACTTTTGTAACATTTACGTTAGAAAAATGAAAGACCTTCTTGTTAACATACTACTACACAGTATGATACAGGAGGTTTTTTACTTTATGAAAAGAAAATATGTATGGCTTATAGGTGGTTTGATAATTGTATTGGGGATATTATGGTCATTGTTCCGACCAGAGAAATTATTTATTGATAAGCACGTAAATGAATCATTGCCACAAACAGAGATACAATCAACTGAAGTAAGGCAACAAAGTGATCGAGTATTAAGGGAAGGTCAGTTTCAAACCGGTGTCCATGAAACAACTGGAACGGCAAAAATTCACCAATTAGCGGATGGAAAACGTGTTTTACGACTTTCTAATTTTGCAACATCAAATGGGCCAGATGTACGAGTTGTATTAGTTCCTACAAATCGTTTGAAAAATAATGAAGACGTAAAAAACCATCAGTATATTGAATTAGGAAAATTAAAGGGAAATAAAGGAGACCAAAACTACGAAATTCCTAAAGGGATAGATGTAAGTGAATATGGTTCGGTTTCTGTTTGGTGTAAAAGATTTAATGAAAACTTTGGTGCGGCTTATTTTAATAATTAAATATGAACTTAAAATTTCCTCTTACAGGCGAAATTCATATGAGATATGGTAATAGCTGCAGCGGACTTAGTTGCTAAGAAGGGCACTCATAAGAGTGTCTTTTTCATATTTCTCAATTTTTGTATATTTTAGTGCAATTGGACGTTTACGAAGAGATTTTATTCGTGCATAAATAATTTTAAGAGTATGCCAGGAAATCTTTGATTTATCAAGAAAAATTAAATTTAAACTGTATTATATACAGAAGCCACTTGAGGGGTGTTAAGATGCCAAATTTCTCATTTTGGGGTAGTTGCTTTTCATAGCTAGATGACTATGTATCGGTACCCCATAAAAAAAAGGCAGGAACATATCAAATATGTTCCTGCCTTTTTTTAAGTTTAACATGTATAACCTAAATATAAATGTATTGAGGTCTTCTTTATTTATTATTTTTTAAACCGCAAATGAACAAACTTCAACATCTTTATTACGTTTACAACTCGCATCATAATACGTGTACTACCATCCCAATCTTTATTTGTAGGTATACCTTTAAAGAAAGGGGAGCAGCTTAATATTTTTATGTTTGAAGACCATTTTTCTATTGATTTTGGATTGTTTACATAAAAATACATCATCGCGCCGTTATTGCCAGATTTTTTTACAGTTGCATTCGAAAGGTTCAGTGCGAATTTTGATTCAGCATCAAAATATAGCTCTCCTCTAGGAAAACGTTTTGACATAGCAACTATGATCTCTTTTAAATCTTCTTCTTTAAAGTAATAAAATACACCTGCTGATATAAAAAGAATACCGTCGTTTGGATCATATCTTATATCGTCAAACCAAGAAGTATCAAAAAATGATTTAGCGATACTAATATTCCTTGGTGTATCTTCAATTAAAGTCTTGCGAAAAGAGATTGCATCGGGTAAATCAAGGTTATACCAATGTATTGTACCGTTATCAATTCTTGAAAAAGTAGTATCTAGTCCTGAACCGATATTTACTATAGTGGCGTTCGGGTGTTTTCCTATAAATTGTTTTATCGTATCATCAATTTTTCGTGCACGAGTAATGTATGTGATACATCCGTATTCGCCAAATGTATTTGCTATTGTTGAGAAGTCAAAATCGCATTCTTTAATTATTCGAATAGCCTCTGTATCATCTAAAATATCCTTATTTTTCTCACTGCCATATGCTCGTCCCCATAGGGGAATAAGCATCGTACCTTGTACTGATTGTAAATCTAACTCTTTAACCATGAAACATCCTCCGTTGCATAATAAAACAATATATTTAGTCGTTATTTAACATTTTTGAGAGCATTGTATTTGTTTTATATAGTCCGTAAGTTAAATCCCGCCTATCTTCTTCGGATAATTGATCGAGGTTTACTGTGAAATTTTTATAAATTTGTTTCCATCTCTCATAATGTACCTTTTCAGCTTTTTCTGTCAGAGAAATTAATACAGCTCTTTTATCTACCGTATCTTGCTTTTTTACAATATATCCGTTTTGTTCTAAGTTACGTACAGTTATACTTAATTGTTGCTTAGGAATGTTTAAATAACTAGCAATCATCTTTGAATTTACAGGTACTTTTTGCTGGGCGATATACTCTACTACGTGTTGTTCTAAATGTGTAAATTCAGAGGATTTTTCTGATAGTAATTTGAAAGTACCTGACATATTTAATAATAAATTCATGTATTCGTTTAATAATTCTTTATGGGACATTATTTTCGCTTCCTTTTTGGATTTAGTCATTATTTTATTACTAATTTAGCTATAAATCAAATGTTTAAACTTATTATAGTAAATTAACATTTACTAATTTGTTATTTTGAGATTATGTGAACTAAAGAAGAGGAGGATGAGAAGTGATTTTAGAAAAGACGAATATGGCCAAAAATAAAATATTACTAAATATATATAAGTAATGAATGCAATGTCTTTTTCAGTTATTATGTTGTAAATAATTTTATGATAAAATCTTTTACATAATGAAATAAAGGGGTAGTGTTCTATGGGTTATTTCTCAAATGGTTTATTAGTTTTGTTTGTTCTTATCGTCTGTAGCTGTATGATTTTTGGTTGATAATATAATAATAGATTTTTATAAAAGAAGTTAACTGAGGTGAGGTTAACTTCTTTTTATTTTATGTTGAGTAGGAATTTTATTATTTTTATGGAAGTTTATTTAAATTAATTTCATATTAATAAGGGTAATTTTATAAAATACAAACAAACGAAGGAATAAGGGGTATTTACATGAATAATAGAATAAATTACACAATTAAACACCCATCAGATTTCAATGGATTATTAAGCTTATATGAATCTTTAGAATGGAATTCTCTTAATTTAACGCTGAATGAATTGGAACAAATGTGTAAACAAAGTTGGTATGCAATTTATGCTTTTGATGATAAGAAGTTAGTAGGGATGGGGCGTATTATATCAGATGGTGTAATAACAGGCGTTATTTGTGGTGTATGTGTATCGCCAAAGTTTCAGTCCATTGGTATTGGAAAAGAAATCGTAGAACGATTAATCCAGCACTGTGAACAAAACAAGGTTATTCCCCAACTTATGTGTGTGGAAAAATTGCAATCTTATTACGAATCTATTGGGTTTGAGACATTCTCTATTGGGATGACAAAACATATTAAAAGATAGTGTGGCTTTATATTTTCAGTGTACTTGTGCATATTTTCAATAAAGGAGACTGACTATATGGAGATTGCTAAAGGGGTAGAAATGTTACAACTTGAGTTTCAAGAATTTATTATTCACCCAATTCTTTTATGGGATGATGAAATGGCAGTGTTAATAGATACTGGTTTCCCTGGACAATTTGAAGACATACAAGTAGAGATGGAAAGAGTAGGGATACCCGTTGATAAGCTAAATGTTTTGATTTTAACGCATCAGGATATAGATCATATAGGTAGCCTTCCTGATTTGTTGAAGAATGGTGTAAGCGATATTAAAGTTTATGCGCACGAGCTAGATAAGCCATATATTGAGGGAGAGTTACCTTTATTGAAAGATGGAAATGTAGAGAATCCACCAAAAGGAAAAGTTAGTAATACGGTGATAGATGGGCAAGAACTTCCGTATTGCGGCGGGATACAAATTCTACATACCCCAGGACACACTCCAGGTCATATTAGTTTATATCTGAAACAAAGTAAAACCCTTATTGCAGGAGACTCGATGTATAGCGTGAATGGAAAGTTAGGAGGAATTCACGCCCCAACAACTTTAAATGTTAAGGAAGCACAGCAGTCTTTGAAGAAGTATTTAAATTTAGAAATTGAAACTGTAGTTTGTTATCACGGGGGATTATGTAAGGAGAATATATATGAACAAATTCAAAAATTGTAGAAGATGAAGTTAAGTATATTTTTGTTAATTAATGCTAAAGTATAATCTAATTACTAGTATATAAAAGAGCATGTTTGAAAAAATTCAAACATGCTCTTTTATTAAATGAAATCTATTAATATTAACGGCCTAATCCGTTCCAATAAAAAGAAACGATTTCTTGTGCTAATTCATCTATATTTGTAAGAATAGGATTGTGATTCTCATCTTTAAAATTCCCGATTGATAATAAAGATACAAATGCATGAGCCGCAAACTTAGCGTTTCCTTTTGGGATTTCTCCAAGTTGCATCGCTTTATCGAGTGCTTTTTCTAATACTTCATACATGTTGTCTTCAGCATTTTTTAATTGTTTCAATTGTTCTTCAGATAATGATAGTTTTGCATCTTTCATAAAATTCTTCATATCAATATCCATCGTTGCGTGTAAGTAGACTTTAGCGAAGTCCAATAATCTTTCTTTTAAAGTCTTATTTGTAGAAAGGATTTGAGACATATTTTCGCGTATACGTACCATCATTTGAATCATAGTAGCGGTAAATAAATCTGCTTTTGTTGAATAGTAATAGTAGACGGTTGCTTTCGTAACACCACAAACTTTTGCAACTTCATCCATGGAAACGACTTGATAATTTTGAGTAAGAAATAGTCGAGTTGCAACTTCCAAAATGGTTTCTTTTGTAGATTTTGTATTTTTATTTTGACGAGGCCTTCCGAGAGGACGTTGTTTTTGTTCCAAATCCATTCGCTCCTGACATGTATTGTTGAGATAATTATAACACAAAGTTTTATTCATTCTTGATTAATTAACCAACCAGTATATATAATTAATGTTAGAGGAAAAAAGGAAGGTGGGTTTTTATGAAAAAGCACCCGTTACATATGTTAGGGAGGCTTGTAGCAGGGAAGCATACACAGTGGATAACTTTATCGGTTTGGATTCTTATTACATTATTACTTTCATTTACATTGCCACAAGTAAACAGTACGAAAGAACCGAATCCGAAAAATTTACCTGAAACAGCTATGTCGCAGCAAGCGGAAGCACTTATGAAAAAAGAGTTTCCGAATAATGCAGGAAATCCTTTGTTAGTAGTATGGTATAGAGATGGTGGATTACAGTCACAGGATTATAAACTCATACAAGACGTTTATAAAGAATTAAAGGCCAGTCCTTTAAAGGAACAATCAACGTTACCACCATTTGATACAATTCCGGAACAAGTATTATCAAAAAGTGCATCAAAAGATGGTACATCATTTGTTACACCAGTATTCTTTAACAAGGCTGCTGGAACAGATATATTAAAAGGAAATCTTGATGATTTAAGAAACATAGTGAATAGTAAGGTCGATGAAGATCCATTTAAACAAAAAATAAGTGATTCTGGTTTACATGTTCGATTATCTGGACCTGTAGGCATTCAAACAGATGCAGTTAGTTTATTTAGTCAAGCAGATGTGAAATTATTAATTGCCACTGTACTACTCGTATTAGTCCTATTAATTTTACTGTACCGTTCACCAATTTTAGCAATTTTACCTTTACTTGTTGTGGGCTTTGCATACGGTATTATTAGTCCTACACTCGGTTTTTTAGCTGATCACGGATGGATTAAAGTAGATGCCCAAGCGATATCAATTATGACAGTATTATTGTTTGGTGCTGGAACGGACTATTGTCTATTTTTAATTTCGAGATATAGAGAGTACTTGCTAGAGGAAGAAAGTAAATATAAAGCATTGCAACTTGCAATTAAAGCTTCTGGCGGAGCAATTATAATGAGTGCGTTAACTGTTGTACTTGGATTAGGAACATTATTACTCGCTCATTACGGTGCCTTTCATCGATTTGCGGTACCATTTAGTGTTGCTGTATTCATAATGGGAATTGCTGCTTTAACAATTTTACCAGCGTTATTATTAATTTTCGGTAGAACTGCATTCTTCCCATTTATACCGAGAACAACTTCAATGAATGAGGAATTTGCAAGAAAGAAAAAGAAAGTCGTAAAAGTTAAAAAATCAAAAGGTGCCTTTAGTGAAAAACTTGGAGATGTTGTAGTACGAAGACCGTGGACAATAATTATGCTCACTGTATTTGTTTTAAGTGGATTGGCTTCATTTGTACCACGTATTCAATACACATATGACTTATTAGAATCGTTTCCGAAAGATATGCCTTCACGTGAAGGGTTTACGTTAATTAGTGATCATTTTTCAGCTGGGGAACTAGCACAAGTAAAAGTTGTTGTTGATACGAAAGGAAAAGAGCTTCCTATTAAAGAAGAACTAGAGAAATTTTCTTTTGTAAATACAGTAAAAGACCCAAAAGAGGGTAAAGAAAATAAGCAAATACAAATGTATGAGGTTTCTTTAGCTGAAAATCCATACTCAATTGAAGCGTTAGATCAAATCCCTAAATTGAAAAGTAGTGTAGAAAAAGTATTAAAAGATGCTGGGATTAATAATGTTGAAGATCAATTGTGGATTGGTGGAGAAACAGCGTCACTATATGACACAAAACAAATTACGGAACGTGATGAAGCAGTTATCATTCCAGTAATGATTAGTATTATAGCTTTATTATTACTTGTTTACTTACGATCTATTGTCGCGATGATTTATTTAATTGTAACTGTTGTATTATCGTTCTTCTCGGCACTAGGAGCAGGATGGCTATTACTTCATTATGGTATGGGAGCGCCAGCCATTCAAGGTGCGATACCGTTGTATGCATTCGTATTTCTAGTTGCTTTAGGTGAAGATTATAATATCTTTATGGTTTCTGAAATATGGAAAAACAGAAAGACACAAAATCACTTGGATGCAGTAAAAAATGGCGTTATACAAACAGGTAGTGTCATTACATCAGCAGGTTTAATTTTAGCAGGAACTTTTGCAGTGTTAGGTACACTTCCAATTCAAGTTCTTGTTCAATTTGGTATCGTAACTGCAATTGGTGTACTACTAGATACCTTTATTGTTAGACCATTACTTGTACCTGCGATTACGGTCGTTTTAGGACGCTTTGCTTTTTGGCCAGGAAAACTTTCAAGAAAAAGTGAAGAAGTACAAAAGGTGGATGCATAGTTAAGAAAGCCAAGGATACTTTCCTTGGCTTTCTTCTATGTAGTTTATTAATTTTTTGAAGTCAAATCATCAGTTACAGCATGATCAGCATCTTCAATAGCAGTTTCTGGCATTCCGTATAAGCCATTCATTGCTTGTTCTTCTACATTAAGGTTTACAGTATTATTATTTTGAATAGGTGTATTGTTTGCGATAGCATTATCTTTTTTATTTACATTTTTGTCATTCATGTTTGAATCCTCCAAACGTCAGTTGATTTATTAATAGTATGTGGTTGGATTCCAAGAAATATGTGAATGGATTTTTGCAGATGTTATATAATTAAATAAAAACTTGAGGATAAATTTAAATTGTAAGGAGTGAAAAGTTGTGGTGAGAACAAGAAAGTTAGCCTTCTAAAATAAAATGAAATTTTAGGAGGCTATTACAATGAGGTTTCATATAATTGACAGAGAAAATTGGAATAGAGAGCAGTATTTTGAACATTATTTAAAGTTGAAATGTACGTTTAGTATGACTGTGAATGTTGATATTACGAGGTTATTAAAGGAATTAAATCAAAAGGGAATAAAATTTTATCCCGTTTTTATATATTTAATTTCTAGAGTATTAAATAATCATAAAGAATTTCGAACATGTTTTAATGATGAAGGAGTTTTAGGTTATTGGGAGGAAATGACACCAAGTTATACAATCTTCCATAAAGATGATAAATCTTTTTCAAGTATATGGACGGATTATTCTAGTGATTTCCACATTTTCTATAAAAATTATGAAGAAGATATGAGATGCTATGCTAATGTTCATGGTCTTTTCACGAAAGAGAATATTCCGCCAAATGCTTTTCCTATTTCTAGTATACCTTGGGCTAGTTTTACTGGATTTAATCTAAATATTAATAATGATGGTGATTTTCTATTACCGATAATAACTTGTGGAAAATATTTCACTGAAGAGAATAAGGTTATACTACCAGTTTCATTGCAAGTCCATCATTCGGTTTGTGATGGGTATCATGCGAGTCGATTTATAGAGGATTTACAGGAGTTAAGTAATAGTTGCAACGAGTGGCTAAAGTAATATCTAATTTTTAATTATACACAATTGAAAATGAATAAAAGAGGAGAACATGTTTATATAGCATGGTCTCTTTTTTATTCATTAATACTAAGTAACGGTGGAAAATATAGGTTGATTTGTAGTTTAATAGTAAATGAAGTGATTGATTTTAATTTTCTTTATTTTATAACTATACGGTTCGCAAAACTTATTATCTTGTAACAATGAAGGAGAAAACAAAAATGACAATAATATCTATAGAAAAAGCTACAATTTTAGATGCTGAAAAGTTAACAGAAATAATGACACGAACATTTAATGAAGAAGCAAAACATTGGCTAAGCGATCAAGGTGATGTCATTGACTATAACATCCAACCACCAGGCTATTCTTCAGTTGAAATGATGAAATATTCAATCGAAGAACTGGATTCTTTCAAGGTAATAATGGATGACAAAATAATCGGGGGAATTATAGTTACGATCTCTGGTAAGTCATACGGTCGAATTGATCGTATTTTTGTAGATCCTGATTATCAAGGAAAAGGAATTGGATCACATGTTATTAAATTAATAGAAGAGGAATATCCAAGCATAAGGATTTGGGATCTCGAAACATCCAGTAGACAAATTAATAATCATCATTTTTATAAAAAAATGGGCTATGAAATAATTTTTAAATCTGAAGATGAGTATTGTTATGTAAAAAGAATAACTGTAGAGTCAGCTAAAGAGAAACTGATTAAAAATAATGATATGAAAAATAGCCAATATGAAAACTGTAATCTAGCAAATACAGAGTATTATCAAGTGAATTTAAAAAACAGTTCCTTTGTTGGTAGCAATATGATGAATATGAAGATGAGTAATTGTAATGTAAGTCAATCAAAGTTTAGAAATATAAATTTAAAAAGTTCTTTATATGCAGATTTAAATCTTTCCGGTAGTAAATTTTCTTTTGTGACTTTAGGTGGAGTTCATTTTAAAGATACAAGCCTTGGAGAAGATAAACTTCCTATTTCATTTAATAGATGTGATTTGGAAGGTAGTACGATAAGTAATAGTAATCTAAAAAATATGGAAATAGAAAATTGTGATATAACTGGTATGAAAATAAATGGTATTCCAATTGAAAATCTGCTTGAGTTATATAATAAAGTGAAAAATTAACCCGCATTACTATGTAGATAAGCTGGTCGTAATTTGGATATTATACCGAAATAATTGTGTAAAAATAACATAAAGAAATATAGAAGGAAAGGGGTTTCAACCAGGGGTCTAGAAGAATAAATGTATTGTTATGAATATGGAGGGGAGAAAATATGGAGATTAAACTAAGAGCGGTAGAAATACAAGATGCTAGAGCAATTCATCGTATATGCATACAAGATGATGTTTTACCTTATATGGTTTTCTTACCTAGTATGCGTGTAGATGCGATGGAAAATAGAATTCGTAATTTAGCGCCAAATCAATTTGAATTTGTTGCAGAGTATGATGGAGAAGTTGTTGGATTTGTTGGGTTAACCCAAAGCCCAGGACGCAGATCTCATTCGGGTGATTTTTTTATGGGGGTAGATAGTGAATATCATAATAAAGGCATTGGGAAAGCGCTTCTTACAAAAATGCTTGATTTAGCTGATAATTGGTTAATGTTAGAGCGAGTAGAGCTTGGTGTTTTAGCAACGAATCCGAAAGCGAAATCTCTATATGAAAAATTTGGATTTGTAGAAGAGGGAATAAAAGTAGGGAATTTGAAGGCTCACGGAAAGTTTATTAATGAAATTATGATGAGTCGTTTTAGACCTGATGGTTTAATCATACATAATAGATAGTGAAAAGCATGACATTATACTGTCATGCTTTTTATTTGTTAGTTGTTGTTAGGCAGTTTTGGTTGCACTAAAAATAATGCTACGCCAATAAAAATAACTGTAATGCCTAGTCCTTGTTGAAAAGAAATAGTCTCATTTAATATAAAGTACGCTAGTATACAAGTTCCAATCGTTTCTCCTAAAATACTCATAGAAATAACAGTAGCGCTCATCCATTTTAGTAACCAATTGAATATCGTTTGACCTAAAATCGTTGCAATGAAAGCTAAGCCAATAAAGCACAACCAAGTTTGTGTAGAGTAATGGATGAAAGATTCTTGCTGCATGTAGGCAAATATACCGAGAAAACAGGCGCTACTTCCATAACTAATTACCGAATACGGAATAAGTGATAAATCTTTACGAACATGTTGGCTAATGAAAAAGTAAGTGGTAATAATTCCGGCCGCAATAAAGGCTAAAATATCTCCGTATAATGCTTCTCCGCTAATTTGGAAGTCTTGCCATCCGATGACGATACTTCCTGAAATAGCGATGAGGCAACCAATAACCGCTCCTTTCGTAAATCTCTCTTTAAATAGAAAGTAACCACCAATCATTGAAAATAAAGGTTGTAACGTTACGATAACTGTAGAACTCGCTACAGAAGTATATTGTAATGATTCAAACCATAGTACATAATGTGCAGCTAAAAATAGCCCGGATATGAATCCGAATCCCCATTGTCTTCTTGTTACTGTTTTTAGCTCGTTACGATTATTTTTATTAAATAGTAATAACGGTAATAGAATCAGTGCAGCAAAGAATAATCGATAAAAAGCAATGATAGCCGCAGGAGCATCTGCCAATTTTACGAAAATTGCTGAAGTTGATAGGGCGAATACGCCGAAAAATAAGATGCAATATGAAAGAATAGGCGATTTCACAGTTTGTCCCTCCGATACAATGTTTATTATAATAAAATTAATACGATATAATGTACAAAGGTAAGTATATAAGTCCTTAAGGCGATAGGAAAGGATTATTTGCCTTTGTTTACTATGTCAGCACAAAGACAACGAAATATGCAATATGATGAACGAAAGGAAGGTTTTACTATGATACATGATAGACTCGGACAAACTGTATTAAGTTATCGTAAGAAAAATAATATGACAATTCGTGAATTTGCTAATTATGCAGGAATTAGTACTTCACTAATTAGTCAAATTGAACGAGGATATGCGAATCCTTCTTTAAGTGTATTGGAATTAATTGCGAAAGCATTAAATGTACCGCTATTTACACTTTTTATTAATGAGATTGATACAGATTCACTCATTTCTAAGAAAAAAGATCGAAAAAAAGTATATCGAGAAAATAATGATCACATTGTATATGATGTATTAACACCGGATTTTATGAAAGCACGTATTGAAATGCTAATGATGGATTTAAATAAACAAGCAAACACAACGGAAAGTCACTATTCACATGAAGATAAAGAAGAGATTGCTGTTGTTATGAAAGGAGAAGTGTATGTGGAGTTAGAAGGAAAAGAATATTTTTTAGAAGAAGGCGATGTTGTACGTATTCCGCCAAATGTGAAACATCGCTTTTTGAATAAAAGTGATGAATCCAATCATATTTTATTTGTATTGACACCATCTTTAGGATGAGTATTAAGTGATTTTTATTACGGGGGAAAAATAGATGGAAAATAAAACTGTTTTAAGAGATGGTCTTTCAATTATTTCTCAGTGTAAAAAACAAACAAATGATATTTGGCATGCGCATTTCGGAGCAGCTGCAATTGCTAGTTATTTTTTCATGAAAGATAACAATATGGAAGAAGAGATCACTCATAGTATGTATTCCCAATCAAAAATGATGTTGAACAATCAAAACTTAGGTGAAATCATCGATAGTAAAGAAGAAATTGATTTTCAAAGTGCTGAAAAACGGATTATAAAATCATTGGAGCATACAATTGATGAACTTCATTGGGTGGGGCATAATGTCATTTATGCTGCATTAAGTTTATTAGCTATAAAAGAGTTACAAAAATGGGGGAATAATCAAGCAATTGAAGGGATTACTAACCTTATATTATCGTTTCGAAAAACAATTCCTGGTAGATCGTGGATTGGTTTTACGACGAAGGAAGTAAAACAATTAAGTATAAACGATGAGATAGAAAGTGAATTCAAAAATCCGAAACAATTATCTAAGTTTATTTTAAAGGAGCTCTCGCAATTTAATATTATTTATAGAGCGGAAGCGCATCATGATTTAATTGGTCATTTGCTTACTTTTTCTCATGCAATTAATATTATGTATGATTTAGGGCATAGAGATATATTCCAACGAGGGATACGTCCACTGTTAAAACTAGTATACGTGTTACGTGCTAGTCAATATCTTATGCCGAATACTGAAATTAACTTGCACTCACCTATAGATCGTTTACCTTTAATCGAATCAAAACGTGCTTATGTATTACCAACAGAAAATCAATTTTGGCTAAAAGACTATAGTGCGTTTGATTGGGATTTCGGGCATGTTTTTAAATTCTCATATAGTTATTTTGATCATATAAAGAGAGCTCCAGAATATAAAGATATTACATTAGAGGAATTCCGATTTGTTATTAATACATAATGAAGTCTAATGATCTGTATAAAGGGTTAAATTTAAATTTTTTTGTTGATAGTATATTATTTTTTTATTTGTAAGATTTTACATGCTTATTTTACTTTTACTAATTATGTAAATAGGCTATACTAAAATACATATATTTTAGTATTGGAGAGAGAAGTAAAACGACATGGAATTAGTGAAATTGGAAAAAGTCATTGAAATAAAGAAAGAAGAACTTTTATATTTAGTATCGGATTACGGAATTCAACATGAAAAAGTATTGGCATTAAGTCAAGAAATAGACAAATTGATTAATTACTTTATGTTTTTAAAATAAAAAGAACTATGGCATGATTTGAAAATGTTATAGTTCTTTTTTATTTGGAAATTCAGATGTATATTCTATATACTGATAATAGATAGAATATTCTGTTTTGAAGGAGGGAGATATATGATATTACATACGCACATTTCAGGCGAAGGGGAACCAATTATGCTTTTACACTCTGGTGGTATGACAGGTTTAGTAGAGTATGAAGAGCAGGTAGCATTTTTTCGAGAAAGAAACTATCAAATCATTCGTCCTGATTTAAGAGGACATGGAAGATCAGGGGGGACGTTGGAGAATTATTTCCTACGATCTGTAAAGGATTTACATGATACGTTAGTACATTTACAAATTGATAGATGTCATATAGCTGGTGTTTCACTAGGAGGATTAGTCGCTTTATTATTTGCAAAAAAATATCCAGATAAAGTGAGAACATTAACTTTTTCAGGTATTTTTCCGGTTAAGAGAGAAAATTGGGAAGAGTCTCAGGAGTATGAAGCAAAGTGTCATCAGGAATTGATGGAAAATAAAGAAGTTGTAACGTATATGAATGAAATTCATGAGAAAAGTGACTGGAAAGCATTACTTGAATCGTGGCAAGTTAAAGATTGGTACCCATTTGATGAAACAGGTGATGTAGCTAATCTTCAAATACCTACACTTTGTATTGCTGGGGGAGATGCAGAAGATGAAGTTACAGCTACTACAATGTTCAAACAATTAAACGATAATATTTATATTGCTGTTATTCCGTTTGCTGGTCATTTAGTGCATAACGATCAACCAGAAATATATTCGAATATATTGTCTAATTTCTTACAGAATGCACAAGCTGCTAGTCGAATATAAGGACTTTTGGGTATAATAATAAAGGAATTATTAATTGTATCGGTTAGGAGCGCAGCACATATGAAAACAGTTGTTGTTATCGGTGGAGGTATAACGGGACTTTCTACTATGTTTTATTTAGAAAAATTAAAAAAGGATAATAATATCGATTTAAATTTAATCCTAGTAGAAAAAGAAGAGTACTTAGGTGGTAAAATCCATAGTGTAGAAGAAAAGGATTTTATTATGGAATCAGGAGCGGATTCTATCGTTGCTCGTAATGAACATGTTATGCCGCTTGTAAAAGATTTGAATTTAGAAGAAGAAATGGTATATAACGAAACGGGTATTTCTTACATACATTCTGATAATACTTTACACCCAATTCCATCTGACACTATATTTGGGATACCGATGAGTGTGGAGTCTTTGTTTAGCAGTACGCTAGTATCAACGAAAGGGAAAATTGTTGCTTTAAAAGATTTTATAACGAAAAATAAAGAGTTTACAAAAGATACTTCACTTGCTGTATTTTTAGAAAGCTTTTTAGGGAAAGAGTTAGTGGAAAGACAAATTGCTCCGGTGCTTTCAGGAGTATATTCCGGTAAATTGAATGAACTTACTATGGCATCGACATTACCGTATTTACTGGATTATAAAAATAAATATGGAAGTATTATTAAAGGTTTTGAAGAGAATAAAAAACAGTTTCAATCAGCAGGAAACAAAAAGTTCGTATCATTTAAAGGTGGACTATCTACGATTATTGATCGTTTAGAAGAAATGCTGACTGAGACAGTCGTTAAGAAAGGCGCTGTAACGACTGCTGTAAGGAAACAAGGTGATCGCTATGAAATCTCCTTTGCAAATCATGAATCAATCCAAGCTGATTATGTTGTTTTAGCAGCTCCGCATGATATCGCAGAAACTTTATTACAGTCTAATGAGTTAAACGAGCAGTTTCATACATTTAAAAACTCATCTCTTATAAGTATTTACTTAGGATTTGATATACTTGATGAACAATTACCGGCGGACGGCACAGGATTTATCGTAACGGAAAACAGTGATTTACATTGTGATGCGTGTACATGGACAAGCCGGAAGTGGAAGCATACATCGGGAAAACAAAAGCTATTAGTAAGAATGTTTTATAAGAGTACAAATCCAGTATATGCAACGATTAAAAATTATAGTGAAGAAGAATTGGTACAAGTCGCTTTATATGATATTGAAAAGAGCCTGGGGGTTAAAGGGAAACCAGAAGTAGTTGAAGTTACAAATTGGAAAGATTTAATGCCGAAATATCATTTAGAACATAATCAAGCTGTTCAAATATTACAAGAAAAAATGACGGATCTTTATCCTAATGTATACTTAGCTGGAGCTTCATATTACGGTGTCGGAATTGGTGCGTGTATTGGAAATGGGAAGAACACTGCAAATGAAATAATTGCAACATTAAATGAATCGTCAAACTAACATAGTATAAATAAATAAATAAATAAATAAAATGTCCCTCCAGTATATTGGAGGGACGTTTTATTTATTTCACTTGAATTGAAATTTTTTTATTAGTTGTATTATTCTCAGTAATCGTTAATGCTATGTTCCCAGATTCTTTAAATGAATATGATGAGAGTTGATAAAGCTCTTTTATGCCATGTTTCTCTTTTAATTTATTGGCTGGAAGTGATGTTATGTTCGGTTTCCATGTTTCCTGTTTACCCGAAGGATAGTTAACTATTATTTCTGGATTATTTAATTGCATTACTTCCCAAGAGGCAAAATGTAGTTCAACTTCTGTATCTTTCTTTAGTAATACTTCTGAGAAATATCCAAGCTCTCCGACATTACCGAAAACAGTAAAGTTTTGATTTTGTAATGTGATATCTAAATGTTTAGGTTGATAGGTTGCTGCGTGATAGATTCCATATGAAAGCGAAAGAGTGGAAGCGATTAACATGCCAATTGAAAATGTCATAAAGCTATTACCTTTAAAACTAGTCATCATGAATGAATTTGGGGCGAACTTTTTTGCAAATAAAAATATGAGTAATATGAGTAAGAGGGATAAACTGATGAATATATACATAGAAAATATACACCTCCATAAAAAACATATTTTAACTATATTTTACCATGAATGTATGGGGGAGGGTGTTGTTTTAGCAGGGAAAAGTGAGCAAGGAATCGAAAGTATAAGACATCTTATTACGAGCGGAGTGATGGAAATGAAAATAATACAATTAATTTTAAAACTAGAGTGTAAAGAGATGATCATAGTATTTTGATCACCTCTTTATTTTTTCTAATCATGCAAAAGCAAGAAGGGTTATTTTTAGTTCGTATTGAATTAAGAGGATAAGCTTCTCTAGAAATATTTGATAAATGGGACATTGAGGACTTTCCTAATTATAAATACTTTTTCTGCTATAATAAATGAGTAGAAAGAAAGGAGTGATCCTGTGGCGTTTCCTATATTAGAAACAGAACGTTTGCGTTTAGTTGAAATAGAACAATCTTATTGTCAAAAAATATATGAAATCTTTTCATTGGATGAAGTAACGTGTTATTACGGTATGAATTCTTTTACGGAGTTTGGACAAGCTTCACGTATGATTGAATCTTTTTCAAAAAATTACTTTGAGAAAAAGGCAATACGATGGGGGATTGTATTAAAAGAAACAAATACTTTAGTGGGTACAATTGGATTAAATAATTTACAACTATGGAGTAAACGATCTGAAATTGGATATGACTTACATCCTCGTTATTGGGGGAATGGTTATGCGTCAGAAGCGGCTCGAGAAATTATTCATTATGGATTTCGAGATTTAGGCTTATTTAGAATTGGAGCTATTACATACCCTGAAAATGTTACTTCTTGTAAAATGTTATCTAAAATAGGCTTTCATAAGGAAGGGTTATTACGTGGATATATTCATCAAGGAAATAAGCAACATGATGCACTATTGTATTCTATAGTTCGAACGGATGTAGAGGATATAAAGTGAAACTTTAATCAGTGGGGGTTTTCTTCATCCCCCACTGATTATTAGTTGAACCAATCGGACTTTTATGGGC
>NZ_LOBC01000022.1 GCF_001583695.1 Bacillus wiedmannii
ATATATATGTCTAAAAATGAAACTGTACTCTATTAAATAAAATTGAGATAGTAATTGAAATTTTTAAAAATATATAAAAAGAAGATCCCTTCTATAAAGATTTATTAAAACGATTAAACCGTTTAGCCACATATCTGCAAAGTAAATCTCGTGGAATTAAAGGCGCAGTGAGAGCCTATACTGAAACTGGTCTCGTAAAAAGATTTGACGATCCTCTACTTATTGAATTAGATAAATTAGAGGCTATGCTAAATGAAAATAAATAATAGTAAACCGACATCGAAAAACGACTCAGATATGTAGAGGAACAAACTGATAGAATCTTAAAGGAAACTTGCATGTATCCCCTTTTTAGAAAAACAAGTAAAACTTTAGTCAGTGGGGTTTTATTCACCCACCACGCGAGTAAAGGTGTGAAAAATTTTGAGTAATATGAATAAAAGCCGAATTGAAATTCTAAAAATGAAAGCAAAAAGAAATGGTAGTAGAAAAGAACTGATAGACGAACTTTCTAATATTGTTACAGTTTCTATGGACTCATTTATGGATCCAGAATCTAATGATTTATTTTGTAAAGACTTATTTAATACGCTAGCACAAACTTCAAACATAAAAAATTTTGGTAGCACTAATTATGAAGAAAACAGAATACTATCAATAGCATTGTTAAAAGAAATAGCTAAAACTATTAAATTTCCAATTAATCAAGGGAGACTCTTTTTCTCTAAGGGTGGTAAATTTGAAGCAGTTAAACTGAACATTGCTGAAGTATTTGAGAATTTAGAAGCGTTATCAACCATATCAAGATTTCTAACTGGATATGCAGATTTTGTATTAGTTGGGGACGATTTAGAATTCGGGATTGTTATTGAGCGCACTGAATACCACTACGAATTCAGTATGTGGGGCGTATCCACAATATGAAATACGAAAATACAAAAGACCACTTCAAAAATGAGAGTGGTCTTTTTATTACTTTATCTATCAACCTTTCCAAATTATTCATATCAACACTTTCTTTTAAGACCTTCTCTTCCTAGGACCTACAATTAATTTAATCGCCGTTCTTTCTTGATCATTAATAGTAACCTCTTGAAATGCTGGAACAAAGGCCAAATCAATACCACTTGGAGCAACAAATCCTCTTGCGATTGCAATTGCTTTAATCGCTTGATTTATAGAACCCGCCCCAATCGCTTGAATTTCCACATTGCCACTTGTTCTTAGTACACCAGCTATTGCACCTGCTACTGAATTTGGTTTTGATTTTGAAGATACTTTTAATATATTTTCCATGTAAGTTGCTCCCTCTATTATTTAATCGCTCTTTTGTTACGGTTTAAAATATTTCAACGTATCTTTTATTACTATTCACACCAAAAGCAAACAATGCTACATATGTACATTCATTCGATACTTTTCGTCTTCTTCCTGCCCCACTACGTAAATAAAAGAGAATAACCATAAACTCTAATGTACAAATTTTCAAAATAGACATTCGCTTTAACGATCACATCATTGCAACTGAGGATAATGGTTTTATTTTTACATGTGAAATTAAAATAAACATTCCCACTATACTTTAACATTTCAAGATATTCCACTGATATTTTTACCAAATCATTAACCTTTTCTTCTTCAAAAATTGTTACAACTACTATTCTATTACTATATTTCATCGTATTAGCACTTTATACTCCAAATCTATCACCTTTTATATAAGACAAGTATAAAATACTATGTGTATACACTTCATTCATAATAGGAGGTAATATATTGGGTTCATACTATCATTCTTCAAATTCAAATAAAAAATGTTCATGCAACTCCTCTTCTAGTTCCTATAAAAAATGTTCATGCGACCATTCACATAAAAAAAGCTGTCCAGCATACGGTACTTTTTGGCAAACTGAGTTTATAACTGTTCCTTTTGGAGATCCTTTTCCATTTAATCACGTTGGCCCTATAGCAGGAGGAGTTTCCTTACTAAATCCTACTACTATACAATTTAGTCAAGCTGGTGATTATAGAGTTTCTTTCATTTCAACGATTAACACTACTTCAAATCCTGTATTTCCACATATTCCAGTCATGACTATATTTTTAAATAATAATCCACTTGCTAATAGTCAAGGTGATTTCGCTTTCCAAATGAATACTTCATCAAATAACGAATGTCTTCAACTAGCAGGCGAAACGATTGTTACAGTGACAGCTAATTCCACTCTTCAACTGAAAAATAATAGTGGTTTTAATCGTCAAAGTATTGCAACTTGTGATAATGGTATTAATTCAGTTGAATTAACAGTTATAAAACTAAGTTAATAATCCTCTTCACATTCAGATGCTATTTCAGCATCTTTTTTTATTGAATAATGCTCTTTTGATTCCTATAATCAAACATAAATTCCATTGTACGTTTCTGTTAATCTAATAAACATGAAAAAAGTACCGAACTCTTCTACTACAAAAGTTCGGTACTTTTTATATTAAAAACTTCTCATTCTTTCTTACTTCTCCACATAAACCGACTTAACAATTGTACGATTATACGGTTGTCCTTCTTTATTCGTCCCTTTTATATCCATCGTAACGTTATATACTCCTGGTTGCTTTATGTCCTTCAAAGCACCAGTAAACGTATTGTTATTACCCTTTTGTAATTCATTGTATTCAGAGACTAGTTTCCCTTCTTTATTAACTACTCTTACTGTTATAGAAAGATCCCCTTTCATTTCAGGTGCCACAGGTGATTTTTTCAGTTTATACTCAGATTTATTCACTTTAACTTTTGTAGGCATTTGGAGAACAAATGGTGCACCACTATCGTAATCGCTTACAATTAAAAATGCATCTTTCGACTGCTTCGCCATCATTTTAACTTTCCATTCTCCTACATCCATTTTATCAAATTTAAATGTTCTAATTGTCGCACCACCAAAGAAAGATTCACCTTCACCAGTAGTAATAACACTATCCTTATTTGTATACATTTTTCCTTTTGGAGACATCATTTGTACTTCTACATCAGAAGACGCTGTTAAGATAGAAACTATTCCTTCAGCTTTTTTATCAACCGTAACAGTTTGCTCTATCCACTGATTTTGTGGCAATTCTCCTCCTAATATGTTTTGATTTGAAGTTGTATTTAATTGTTCTATATTTTCATTTGAATTAGTGCTGGATGCTACTAAAGCTGGTACGGCTACATTTGCTGTACGTAAATATGGTTCAATTCGAGAGAAAACAGCAGATCCTTTTCGTATATTATCATGATCAAATCTGGAATCTGTAAATAAATGCGTTCCATATGGCAGCTTAGCACTCCACTCATTTACTAGTCCATCATTTGAACCGTATGATGACAAATATAACCCGCCCATAGATAGCGCAGAAAATACTGGTCCCCAGCTAGTACCGGTAACCGTATAGTAACGGTTTAATTTAGCTGCTGGATTATTATCAATCGTTGAACGAAATTTTGCCATTTCCCCCATTTGTAATGAGTACGTACCATCATCTTTTTGACCTAATATAGAAGCAAGCCATCCTGCCCACCAACTATATGATAAATCCGCCAAGTTTGATCCATGATGTGGCGTCGCAAGCGTTATAACATTTCCAACAAATCGATTTGCACCATATTCTACTAATGCAGCCTGTGTATCGATACCGCCTTTACTATGTGCTACAATATTAACTTTTTTACCGAAGTGATTATATATTTCTTCTAATTTTTGTGCTAACAATTTTCCGTTATCCCACTGACTAGCTGACCCTTTCCCAGCAGCATCATATAATTGGATAAATACTGTTTGATAACCTGCTTTTAAAGCATAGTCATACATATCATTTATATCGTGATACACTGTCTTTCCATACCAACTATCAGCATTCCCATTCCTTCCTTGTACAAAAAGAATTGGAGGCTTATTCTCATCGTAATTAGCAGGTTTTTGACCTAAAAACCATTCTCCAGGTGTAAATACTTCTTTATCTGGAAATCCCGTTTTAATTTCTTTTACTTCCTCCGCCTCTACCTTCGTACTAACAGCCATCGGAGTTATAATAAAAAATGCGAGAAATAATAACATACACCTTTTCAAAATCCTCATTAACATTCCCCCTTTTTTGAAAGGAAGCACTATTTTACTCTAGTTATTTTTGCAGGTGAAATAAATAGTAACTGTCCTTTCTTATGAAACGTTATTCTCTCAACATGTATTCATTCCTTTTCCTATTAAGCTCATTAAAAATTTCTCAACATATTTCTAGCTAAAAAAGCTGCGTATAAAAGGTCTATTTCATAACCTTTTATACGCAGCTTCTTTCTTATAAATCAATGATATACTCATCATCATATTTATCGTATTGGAGCCCTGATCCTATTTTTGATTCCGTAACTTGATCTCTTAAAAACGGTGCAGCTTCCATTTTGCTAGTTGCAATTTCAATTCCATATTTTTTCGTTAAATGGGCTAATTCTATTAAAAACCACTCTCTTCGCAATGTAACTGGAATATCCAATGTTCTTCTTTTCATATATAATAGCACCTCTTTAATTTCATAACTTAATGAACATCACTACATTCACGTGTGAAAACTACCTTTCATCACTAACATCCAATGAAACATTATAGTATATGCATGTCCATTTTAAACGTGCTATTACAAAACATATTTTAGTTTACATAATAATATTATGTAAGAGTAGAAGAGAAAGGTATATCCCTTCCCTTCTACTCTAGAAACTTAAATTAAGAACATCTTGGTACACCTAAAGCTAAGAATAAACCTGCTACTCCCGCAGTAATCGGTACTTTTAACGTAATAACATCGTCTACTTTCGTTACTAAAAAGAAAGCATTACCTTCTTGTAATATACAAGTTACCAATAATTGAAATTCCATTTAAACCCCCTCCTTTCAATCGATATATTATACTTTATGAATTCTCTTTAAAAATGTAATAGGAAATATATCTATTTTTCCTTATATACGAAATAAATGTTTATAAGTCTATTAAAAATACTAATATTCTAAATTTATATAAATCGTGTAATATCCAATAAGTTCCTATATAATCAATAGTGAAAATCTTACAAATGGAGGTGTAAAAATGGCGATTTTGAGTAATATTGGTGCAGCTTTATTTTTTATTGCTTTTATTCTTTTAATACTATGTATCATTTCATTCTTTAAGAAAAATGGAAAAGCAAAACAATATGGTCGTCCTACTGTTATTCTTTTTATGATTTCAATTCTCTTAATAGGAATGGGCACTACAAAATCTGAACACCCAGTCATCGATTTTTTTGCTACTTTAAGTTTAATTTTATTTATTTTTTTCCTTGTTCTAGCAATCTTATCCGTAATTAAAAAGACAGGTGTAGCAAAAAAACAATTTATTATCACTGCTATTTTATTTGTCATTTTTGTTGCATTATCAAGTATTTCAGCTCCTTCTTCTGAAAAGACGACAGCAACAAATAAACAAGTCGCTTCTAATAAGGCAGAGAAAAAAGATGATAAAAAGAAAGAAGCGGACGAGAAAACTCAAAAGCAAGAGGATGAAAAACGCCAAGCCGAAGAGCAAGCTCGTAAGCAAGAGGATGAAAAACGTCTAGCCGATGAACAAGCTCGCAAACAACAAGAAGAGCAAAAACGTCTAGCTGATGAACAAGCTCGTAAACAACAAGAAGAGCAAAAACGCCAAGCTGATGAACAAGCTCGTAAACAACAAGAAGAGCAAAAACGCCAAACTGATGAACAAGCTCGTAAGCAACAAGAAGAGCAAAAACGCCAAGCTGATGAACAAGCTCGTAAACAACAAGAGGAACAGAAAAAAGCACAGCAAGCTCAAACACAACCTGCTGCAAGTAACAATAGTAATGTAACTTACAAAAATTGTACTGAAGTTAAAAATGCTGGAAAAGCTCCATTATATAGAGAGCAACCCGGTTATAGCTCTAAACTTGATCGTGATGGCGATGGAGTTGCATGTGAAAAATAGTAGTAAAAAAGAAGCTTCTAGTAAGCTTCTTTTTTTATTATCAGAAACGATTGCAACGAATTCTCTTCCTTTTATAAAACTCATTTTATTATTCTCAAAACTGACACATAATAAGTGATTTCAATCACCACATAGTTTTTCATTTATCGCTATTCTTAATTTAGATATTACATTTAAACTTTATGGAGGCATTCATATGAAACATACATTTACTGAAACTTCTATTGTTGGTGAGATTGTTACACAATTTCCGAAAGCTAGTGATCTTTTTAAATCTTATAGAATAGATTTTTGTTGTGGTGGTAATAAGCCGCTTATTGATGCAATTCATGAAAGAAATTTACCGGCTTCTGAAGTAATTACAAAGTTAAATACACTTTATCATAATACGAAACGATTAAATGAATCTGAAATTGATTGGAAAAATGCTTCTTATCGTGAATTGATTGATTATGTAATTCATAAGCATCATCGTTATTTAAATGAAGAGTTACCTCAGTTAAGTCCATATGTGACGAAAGTATTACGCGTTCATGGAGCGAATCAGCCTCATTTAGCTAAAATTCATAAGTTATTTCATGAACTTAAAATGGAATTAGAACAACATTTAATTAAAGAAGAAACGGAAGACTTCCCATTAATTTTAGAATTCGAACAAAATCCAACTGATGAAAATTATGCAAAGTTACGTAAAGTAGTAGATGAACTAGAAAATGAGCATAATCATGCTGGAAATATTATAAAAGAACTTCGTAAAGTGACAAATGACTTTACTCCTCCAGAAGGCGCTTGCGGTACTTATCGACTTGTCTACCAACGTCTTGAATCGCTAGAGTCTGATTTATTTGAGCATATTCATTTAGAAAATAATATTTTATTTCCACGTGCCATTAAGAAAGCTTAAATACAGTGCAGGACATGAGTATACATGCTTTGAAGTGACCCCATAAAGTTAGACAGATTATTTCATTAGGCAACCTTTTATGCATGGGTCCAGTATTGTAACGGGCCCATGCCCCTTTAGTTTTGCCTTAATTCTTTTATGATTATTGTACTTTATATATTTTGCTAGTTCTTTCTTAAAATGTTCTATACTCTTAAATTCTTTTCGATACAGACATTCTGACTTCATGATGCCAAAGAAGTTGTCAATCACTGCGTTATCGTAACAGTTTCCTTTACGAGACATTTTAATCCCCATTCCTTCATGATATGATACACTTTTTTATGATTTACTGTACGTCCGCGATTCGTAAGTTCATCACGAATACGACGATAACCATAAAGCCCATCATGTTCGTCATAAATGGTTCGAATCAATCCTTTTCCTTTAATTTCTTGAACGTACAAATTAATGTGGGTGCCTTATCTATAATGAGGACTGTTGGTTCTTCAAACGTTTTTACTAACCTTTTCATAAAGGTATATGCCGCCTAATGATTTCGTGTTTTTCGGGGTTGAGATATCCAAAGTGTATCATAAAAAATCCTTCTGTTTTTAAATTTTGGCTTGTCTGACCTATCAATAAACCTATACACACCAAAATTTAAAGACATAGTTTAAAACAGGAACTTTAATTTTTTTATTTTAGGAGGAATTTTATTATGAACAACAATGGATATTCATCTTATCCCCGACCACATGTAGATCTTCACTGTCCATTTGGACCAGGTAGCTGCCATTACGATGTTCATTATCCAGACCCATATGGACATGGTCCTGGTGCATTAGTACCTATTAGTCCATGGGGCGGAGGAATGGGTGGAGTACATGGACCTGGCCCTGGTGGTTTATTAATACCTGTTACTCCACCATTTGGTGGCGGATTTGGCAGTGGGTTCGGTGGCGGACATTTCGGTCATGGTCATAGATAAATAATAATGTACGCGAATACAGACAAAAGAAGACACTTGATGTGTCTCCTCTTTGCAGCAAATACAACGAACACAATTGGATTGAACTGACTCCATAAAGTTAGACAGGTCGTTTCATTAGGCAGCCTTTAGGGCATGAATTCGGTATTGTACCGGACTCATGCCTTTTAATTTTCCCTTAATTCGTTTGTGATTATACTAATTGATATATTTTTCAAATTCTTGTTTAAAGTGTTCTATACTTTCAAAATCTTTTAGGTAAAGAAATTCAGATTTCATAATACCAAAAAAACTCTCAATACCCGCATTATCGTAACAGTTCCCTTCACGGGACATACTTTGAGTAATCTTGCGTTCTTTTAAGGCATAACGATACTTCTTCATTTAATAGTGCCAGCCTTGATCAGAGTGAATAAGGAGGTTGTCTCCTTCCGTCAATTGTTGAAAAGACTTCCCTAACATCCTTGAGACAAGTGAATAGGTTGGTCTTGAGTCAATGGTATACGCAATAATCTCTCCGTTAAATAAGTCTAACATCGGTGATAAGTAGAGTTTCTCACCGCATAATTTAAATTTTTAATTAGGTGGGTGTCTCTTCACTCCCCCACCTAACCTATCTACCCACATAAAAAATTCCCTTTCACTCATCTCTTCACATAAATCCGAATTTTAACAATTTGTGAATCATTATAAAAATGTGATAAATATCACATCTCCCCCTTATTTAATTTTCTATAATAAAAATATAATCCTTTGTTCAATATTTCACATAAAAAGGGGAAACGAAAATGAAAAAACGTTTAGTTATGATCGGAAATGGTATGGCTGGCATACGTTGTATCGAAGAAATATTAAAACATGATAGTGATTTATATGAGATTACTATTTTTGGAGATGAACCGCATCCAAACTACAATCGCATTATGCTCTCTCATGTTTTACAAGGAAAAACAAATATGCAAGATATCATTATGAATGAATACAGTTGGTATGAGGAGAACGAAATAAACTTGTATACAGATGAAAGAGTTCAGAGTATTAACCGTGAAGAAAAAATCATTATCACAGAAAAGAATCGTACTGTTACATATGACAAACTCATTGTCGCAACAGGTTCTAACGCTTTTATTTTACCTGTTGAAGGTTCCACTCTTTCTGGTGTAACAGGATTTCGAACTATTGAAGATACACAATTTATGATAGATACCGCTAAAGAAAAGAAAAAGGCCGTTGTCATTGGTGGCGGGTTACTCGGTTTAGAAGCCGCAAGAGGTCTAATTGACTTAGGAATGAACGTACATGTTGTTCATTTAATGCCTAGCTTAATGGAGCAACAACTAGATACGAAAGCAGCTTCTCTTCTGCGTGAAGATTTAGAAGCACAAGGCATGAAGTTTTTAATGGAAAAGAAAACTGTAAAAATTCTTGGCACAGAACATGTTGAGGGCATTCAATTTGAAGATGGTGAAGTTGTAGATTGTGATTTAATCGTAATGGCTGTCGGAATACGGCCAAATACGAAAATAGCAAGAGATGCTGGTCTCATTGTCAATCGAGGCATTGTAGTCAATGACTATATGCTTACAAATGATGAATCCATTTATGCAGTTGGCGAATGTGCAGAACATGATGGTATCGCATATGGACTTGTTGCCCCTCTTTATGAACAAGGCGCAATATTAGCGAAACATATAACGAATTTACAAACTGATGGATATACGGGCAGTATCGTCGGTACGCAATTAAAAGTTGCTGGTTGTGATTTATTCTCTGCTGGCCAAATTTATGAAGATGATCAGACGAAAGCAATTTCAATATTTGATGAATGTAAACGTTCCTATAAAAAAGTATTAATTCGTGATAATAAAGTCGTCGGTATCGTTTTATATGGTGACACAGCTGATGGCACACGCCTCTTTAGCATGTTAAAGAAAGAAGAAGATATACAAGAATATACAGCCGCTTCCCTTCTTCACAAAGCTGGTGAAGAAAGTGAACTTGACGTTGCTACAATGAGTGCAGATGACACGATTTGTGGATGTAATGGTGTTACGAAAGGTACAATCGTTCATGCCATTTTAGAGCAAGAGTTAACTACTTTTGAAGAAGTAAAAGGCTGCACGAAAGCCGCAGGATCTTGTGGTAAATGTCGTCCGCTTGTGGAACAAGTTTTATCTCATACACTCGGAGATGCTTTTGATGCTTCTGCGCAGTCTGCTGGTATGTGCGGATGTACAACTTTATCACGTGATGAAGTCGTAGCCGCCATTCACGAGAAAGGCTTAAAATCTCCAAAAGAAGTACGCAATGTTCTTGGTTTTGCACATGAAGACGGCTGTTCAAAATGTCGCCCTGCTTTAAATTACTACTTACGGATGGCGATTCCAGAAGAATATGAAGATGATAAATCATCTCGTTTCGTTAATGAAAGAATGAATGGTAACATTCAACACGATGGTACATTTTCTGTTATTCCACGTATGTACGGAGGCGTTACAACAGCTGATGATTTAATGAAAATTGCTGAAGTTGCGAAAAAATATGACGTCCCTCTTGTGAAAATTACAGGTGCGAGCCGAATTGGCTTATACGGTGTAAAAAAACAAGATTTACCTAACGTATGGGCTGACTTACATATGACTTCGGGATATGCGTATTCAAAATCTCTTCGTAATGTAAAATCATGTGTTGGTTCTCGCTTCTGCCGTTTCGGTACGAAAGATTCATTAGGACTTGGTATGCTACTTGAACAATCATTAGAAATGGTAGATACACCACATAAAATGAAGATGGGTGTAACGGGCTGTCCTCGTAACTGTTCGGAAGTACTAACGAAAGATTTTGGCGTTGTTTGTGTCGAAAATGGATACCAACTTTATATTGGCGGAAATGGTGGTACAGAAGTACGCGAAGCTGATTTTGTAATGATTGTCCCAACTGAAGATGATGTCCTTCGCATCGCTACAGCTTACATGCAATATTATCGTGAAACTGGTATTTATGGAGAGCGTACTGCCTACTGGACAGAACGTTTAGGCTTCGATCACATAAAAGAAATACTACAAGATGCAAGTATGGTGACTACGCTAAATGAACGCTTCCAAACAGCTCGTAGCACATATACGGAAGCGTGGGGACAAGCACTAGAAACGAAGTCATTAAAAGCGATGTATGAAGTAGAAACTGTGAAATAAGGAGCTGTGATCTATATGATACAAACGAAAGAAAAAATAAAAGTTATACGTGCGGAAGACCTTCCTATTCAAATCGGTAAAGAAGTGCAAATGAAAGGTATGTCTATCGCCCTATTCCGCCTTTCAAATGGAGATATTCGAGCTGTAGAAAATCGTTGTCCTCATAAAAACGGACCGTTAGCAGAAGGAATTGTATCTGGAGAATTCGTCTTTTGTCCACTGCATGATTGGAAAATCTCATTAATAACAGGTGAAGTTCAAAAACCTGATGACGGCTGTATCCAAACATACGAAGTAGAAGTTATTGATGGTGACATTTATATAAACATGTAATTTACGAAAGGAAGCCTCCTCTGGCTTCCTTTTAAATAAAAATAGAAGAGGTGCGATTATGAACGGATATGTATATTTAGTTGGTGCAGGACCAGGTGATGAAGGGCTTATTACAAAGAAAGCGATAGATTGTTTAAAGCGTGCAGATATCGTTTTATATGACCGTTTATTAAACCCTTTCTTTCTTAGTTATACAAAAGAAACATGTGAACTTATTTATTGCGGCAAAATGCCAAAGAATCATATTATGCGACAAGAAATGATTAACGCCCACCTCCTTCAATTCGCACAAGAAGGAAAAATCGTTGTCCGATTAAAGGGCGGAGATCCATCTATTTTTGGCCGCGTTGGTGAAGAAGCAGAAACTTTAGCAGCAGCGAACGTTCCATATGAAATCGTACCAGGTATTACATCTAGCATCGCCGCTAGTAGCTATGCAGGTATCCCCCTCACCCACCGTAACTACAGTAATAGCGTCACTTTATTAACTGGGCATGCAAAAGGCCCTTTAACCGATCATGGAAAATATAATTCATCCCACAATAGCGACACAATTGCCTACTACATGGGTATAAAAAACTTACCTACAATTTGTGAAAACTTACTACAAGCAGGAAAGAAAAAAGATACGCCAGTAGCCGTCATTGAATGGGGTACAACCGGAAAGCAGCGCGTTGTCACAGGAACACTTTCAACCATTGTTCCTATCGTCAAAAACGAGAATATTTCAAATCCAGCCATGACAATTGTTGGTGATGTCGTTTCCTTACGTAATCAAATCGCTTGGAAAGAATGTAAACCATTACACGGTAAAAAAGTTTTATTTGCATCCACAACAAATAAAACAAGTTCAATGGTGCAAAAGTTACAAGAAGCCGGTGCAGAAATATATCAAATTCCAACTTTCAAAAAGGAAGAATACACATTAACATTTGAACAAATCAATGAAATTTTTAACGTTGATCGCCTTGTTTTTTGTTCAGCTGAAAGTGTAGAAATATTGATGCGATCATGTAGTAAACATCAGAAAGATGTTCGTTCCTTACAGGCGAAACTGCAATATTTGAACGTTGCCACTCAAGAAAAACTGATGCAATATGGGCTACTAAGTAAACAAGCAGAGTTCTCTTCCGATACTACTGTTTATTTAGGCAGAAATATTAATCGGATTGCTTTTATTCAAGAGAAAATTGGTGCCGGGTCATATATGATGACTCATGCGTATACAATTGATCATCGTTTCGATGAAGTCCATTCTCGTATGCTTTCTGAATTCTCATGGGATAGTATTGTATTTGAAGGGCGTGCCTCAATTGATACATTTCTATCAGAAATAAAACGCCTTGGCTTTATCGATATTCTTACTCTTCCCTTCTCATATACCGATATTCCAACTTTACACTATGCGAAGAAAGTCGGGTTTCATAACGTAGATCAACAATTACAAGACATGATTATGAAGAAAGACATGGTGGGACAATGAAAGGAATTGTATATGTTGGACACGGTAGTCGCCTGCAAGAAGGTAATGAACAATTCATTCACTTTATTCAATCTGTTATGAAAGAACGTAACGAACAGATTCAAAAAATAGCTTTCCTAGAACTAACGACACCTACCATTCAAGATGCAGTTACAGAAACGATACTAGAGGGCGCAACTGAAATAATGATTGTACCTGTTTTATTATTTGCAGCAGCTCACTATAAACGTGATATTCCTTTTGAAATAGAGCAACTACAAAAGAAATATCCTCAAATAACATTTTCAGTTGTACCACCTTTTAGTACGCATCCACATATGGTTGAACTTGTAGTAAAAAGAATACGTGAAGCTATGCCAAAGCAAGATAGTAGTATTTTACTCGTAGGACGAGGCAGTAGTGATCCACAGCCGATACATGAGTTACAACAAATCGGAGCTGCTGTCGAACGAAAACTCGGTATGCAAGTATCGTGCTCCTTTTTAACGAAAGGAACACCCTCTTTTACTGCTGAGCTCAAGACTATAACATCTACGGCATCCCATGTATATGTCATGCCGTATCTTCTCTTTACCGGACTGTTGCTTCAAAAAATTAAGTTGCATACAAAAAAATATGCTCACATCACGACTTGTAACTGTCTTCAGTTTGATACATATATGAAATTGACATTATTAGAACGAATGGAGGAATGTGTGTATGTATGACATGTACCCTCTTATGCTTAATCTAAATAAAAAAGTAGTTGTTATAGTTGGTGGAGGTAAAATTGCATATCGAAAAGCGTCTGGATTAAAAGATACAGGCGCTTTTGTGACCGTTGTCAGCCCAGAAATTTGCGAGGAAATGAAGGAACTACCTTTTATTACTTGGAAGCAAAAAACTTTTAGTAATGATGATATTAAAGATGCTCACCTTATTTACGCAGCTACAAATCAACATGATGTGAATATGATGGTCAAACAAGCTGCCCATGATTTTCAATGGGTTAACGTTGTAAGTGATGGTACAGAATCATCGTTTCACACACCGGGTGTCATACGAAATGGTGAATATGTTGTAACGATTTCAACTTCAGGTAAAGATCCATCGTTTACAAAGCGTTTGAAGCAGGAACTAACATCTATATTTCCTAAACTTATAAAAAAGCTTTCTCGTACTCACAAATAATAATCTATTTCTTAGCTAAAATAGTAATTCCCTTTGGACAAACGTTTTTTAGAAGCGTTTGTTCTTTTTGTATTGGTTCCTTTTTTGAATTAAGCCGCTTGATTATCAGGCATGGTACAATTGTAAACGACACCTAATATATCAAAGACTGTTTTCCTCTCATATCGATGGGATTTCCGTCCATCATTTACCGCCTCAAATCTATTCGGTTTTAAACGTATATTCAAAACAAAATATATGACAAATAAATAACGACAGTTACTGTAATTATGCTGAAAAGTGTTGAAAATAAAACGATTTGTGCATGTAGTTCAGGCTCTATTTGATACTCCATAGCAATGGTTGATGTATTTCTTGAAGTAGGAAAAGAACTTGCAATAAATAATGATTGTGCAACAATACCATCAATGTTTAGTAGGTAGATCATGGCAAGTGCTAATAATGGTCCCATCAGTAGCCTTCCAATTAAAGCCCATGTTATGACTCGATGGAAAAAATTAAGCTTAATGTTGGATAATTGTGCTCCTAGCAATATGAGTGCTATTGCAACAAAACTATTCCCAAGCTGATTAAGAGGTAGAAAGATAGAATTAGGTATTTGAATTGTAAAAGATTGAAAGAGAACCCCTAATATGAGTGCATAAAACACAGGCAGTCTTAGAAATGATCGAATAATACTTCCGATTGTTTTTGTTGCTGATAGTAAGTTATATATCCCATACGAATAAGTTAAAATATTCCGAAAAATAACAATAAAAATTTGAATGGAAACCCCCACTGGATTGTGACTAAAAATCAATTGACTTACTGGTAATCCATAATTACCGGAATTCATTAACGAAATGCTATTTTTTAGAGCTGCACTTTCTCCTTTTTCTAACTTTAATGTTTTTGAAATGAAATGACTTACTATCATCACACTCAGACTGTAAAGCATTAAATAGTATATTATCTGGAGCAACAAACCTGTTTCTATACTAATATCATATATATTCACAAATACAGCTGCTGGCATCAAGCAATAAGTAATAAGTGTAGATAGCTGCTTTAAGTTAAATTGGAACTTTCTTTGTAAGATTGCACCAATTAGCATCAATATTAATATTGGTAATATTACGTCTAATATAATAAAAACAAACATTTAAAACCTCATTCTAAATATATTTTATTTGGATTAAACACTTTAAAAAATATGGACACATTTAATTCAAATGTAGACCCTGACGCTACCTAAAATACCATTTAAAAGCATTCGTATACAGGATGTTATCGGTAGCTTGTTCATCAAATAGCTGTTGAATCAATTTGATATCTGCATACTCAAAAGGTCTTTTCGCTCTGGTAGATGGTAAATCTGTTCCAAACATAAGTGCATCTGGGTTAACTTCATAAATCGACTTTAAGGCATTCTCAACATCTAATTCGACACGACCAAAACCAGTAGCTTTCACATGTACCCCTTTATCAACTAGTTTTAATAAATGTGGTAAACCTTCTTCTGATAACCCTAAATGGTCAATTGATATAGCTGGTAATTTTTCTATAGTGGCTGCAATTTCGGGCAACTCTTTTGCATCCATATAAAGCTCACTATGCCATCCTACTAAATCATGAACTCTTCTAGCAAAGTAATCCAGCTTCGATAAATCTTCTGAACCACCTCTTTTAATATTAAAGCGTAATGCTTTTACCCCATTTTCATTTAAATTTAGTATTTCTTCATCCGTCACTGTAAAAGGTAATTGTGTTACGCCACAAAATGTTGAACCCAACTGTTTTAGTGCCTTTAATAAATATTCTTGATCAAACCCTTGGAAAGAACCAGATACGATCGCTCCACCAATTACATTCAAATTAGGAGATTCATTCTGATAATCTTCTACAACAAAGTTGGGTGGAAAATACCCTTCGTTCTCAATAATCGGAAAATTAAAATCAATAATATGAAAATGTGCATCAAAAATTCTCATTTCATTTCCCTCCCCTCTCTTTTCTTTAACATATCAAATATGACTCATAAAGAAAATTATGGATTATTTATACAAATTCATAATTTTATCTTATCGACCTAAACTTTATTCTTTATTTTAAATGTACTTTTTCACAATATCCATTAGCCTTACCAAAAAATCTGGCCCTAAAAAATATGAAGTTTTTTCTTGTTATAAATACCGTCATATATTTTTAAAATTTCTGTATAATTCCATATATTTATATATAGTTTTTTAAAAAAATAATGACTATTTATCGATTCGTTAGCAATCAATAGTCATCGTTTCATTCAAAAGTTATTATTTTCGTTCTCGATATATTCCGAATGTTTTATGAGGATTTTTCGTTTGTTCATTTCAGTCTTATAACAATCGTACTGTTGCTTTTACTTTGGAAACTTTCAATAAACAAAAAACTGAGTTCTCGATTGTAGAATTAGATTTAAGTTCATACATTTATCTCTTAATTTCTTTATCTGTAGGCAAAACAATTGCAGCTATTATATAAATTAACACTGTTAATCCACTAGTAAAAAGGGCTGATAATGCAGTTACTATACGAAGGATACTTACATCAATTCCATATTTGTCGCTTAAGCCACCTAATACACCTGATACTTGTTTATCTTTAGTGGACTTATATAGTTTTTTCATCTAAACACCCCCGATCCAATTAAATGTTTATACTCTAAAAATCATTTCAATCTTCGGAAAAATTTTAAGATTCCTTTAACTAACCAGCCCTTTAATTGAATAACTTCTGACATCTATATTTTAACATAAAATCCCATAAGCCTTCTGTTTTTCATTTTAAAACCACATTCTTTTAGAAAACAAGCGTTTGTTGAGATAGCAATAAAAACATGTTGAAACCTATTACTAAAAGAACCATCCCAAAATACTTTGGGACGGCTCTTTTTCTTTATTAATGATTCTTTAACATCACTAACAGTTTCTCTTGGCTATACATCCATACTGTAATGATTAAACAAGCAAGTGCGACTTCTGATAATGCCATAAATCCAATTGCATAATGACCTGTTAGTTGGAATAGTAAAGTTAAAATTAGAGGCGGGAAGAAACCTCCTAGTCCGCCTAAAGCTGAAACGAGGCCATTTACAATACCAGCTTGTTCTGAGAAATACATTGGAACGAGTTTGAAGATTGTACCATTACCGATACCTGCACAAAATGCGACTAGTAGGCAACCAAATGTATACACGTTCATACTAGGCATAAATGATAAAATAATACCTGAAAGTGTTAAACCGATAAATACAAAGATTAATATTTTAAATGGATTAAACTTATCACCGAGCCAACCACCAATCGGACGCATAATTGTTGCTAATACGATGAATCCTGCTGTCCGCATACCTGCATCTACTTTCTCTAAGCCGAAGTGAGATACTAAGAAGTTTGGTAAGTATACTGTAAATGCGACAAATGATCCGAATGTTAAAAAGTAAAAGATACATAAAAACCAAAGTTTTTCATTTTTATATACACCTTTTATTTGTTCCATTAATGGTGTATTCACCTTTTTCTCCTTACGATCACCTAATAAAAAGTTCATAAGTGCAAATGCTGCAAGTAAAACTAAATAACACTGTACTGTCGTTCTCCAGCCAACTGAAGTTGCAATGACAGGTGCTAAAAACGAAGTAATTGCTGTTCCGGCGTTACCGACACCGTAAATACCATTTACAAAACCGTGACTCTCTTTCGGAAAGTATTTCGGTAAAGAAGTTACCCCTACGGAGAATACGGCCCCACCGATTCCGACGAATAAGCCACCAATAATTAAATCCATCATTGAATTGGCAACACTAATATAAAAGACAGGAAATAATAATAGAATAAAACTAATAAAGAATAATTTTCTTGCTCCGAAACGATTTGTCCAATAACCAATTGGAATGCGAAGAACAGAACCTAAAATAACTGGTACTGCTGTTACCATAGAAATTTGTCCCGCAGTTAATGGAATATCCGCTTTAATATAAGGCATTAATGATGATAAAATGACCCATACCATAAAACCGATAACTAGATTAGAAGTTTGTAAACTTAATTGAAAATTAGGACCTTTCATCCTGTTCCCTCCTATGTATGCATAGTTATATTCATTCCCTCCAGCCTAATCACGTCCTAACATGATTAGGCTGAAAAGAATCAACCACCACTTACTGGCGGAATCATTGCTATGACATCGCCAGTTTGAATGATATCATCCTCATTTGCATACTCTTCATTGATAGCGACCATGATCTCACTTGAAATCGCTACATTGTATTTCTTAATGAGCACTTCCTTTAGTTCAGCAACCGTAATATTTTCATAATCTATGTGCAAGGACGGCTTACTTGCTTCTTCTTGTAAATGTGCAAATAATAGTACTTCAATCATATTCTCATCTCCTTTCCGGGCTCGCCATTACCATATGCTGTTTTCTCTAACTGATCGCCTATCCATGACTCACCATCTTCCCAAAACTCTTTTTTCCAAATCGGAACAATTTGTTTTATACGTCCCATAATATATTCGTTCGCCTCATAGGCAGCTTTCCGGTGTGGTGTAGAAACAGCGACAACAACAGCAAAATCAGAAATTTGTAATGTACCAATGCGATGTGTAATTGCCACATATGTTCCAGGCCATTTCTCCCCTACTTCGATACCAATTTTCTCAAGCTGTCTTTCTGCCATCGTTTTATATGCTACATATTCTAAATATAGCGTACGACGGCCTTTCGTAAATTCTCTAACAGTACCAATGAAAGTAGTAACTGCGCCACACTCACGACGAATTACTTTGTTTGTAACTTCCTCAATTGAAATAGGTGTATCAATTACTTCATAATACGTATGTGTCATCTTGCACCTCTTATCTTTATATAAGTTAGCAATCTATTTTTCTATTACTTGTATGATCGAAGTGGTTCTTTCCACGGCCACTCACTTCCCATGTTCGATTCCAATAATAATACCGAAACAGTTATCCCTGCTTCAAATCCTCTCGTCCCTCCCGGTAGAACGATACATGCATTCGCTTCTGCAAGTGAAGAAATTGCGCTAGATTTATCTAAACCAACTGGTGTAACTTGTAATTGACCATCTACAATCTCTACTCTCCCTCTTACAAACCGAGTAAACGGATTTGCTTTCGGAAAGTCTTTCTGTAAAATTGCCTCTGCACGATATACGTGCGGATCTTTTCTATGCAAGTATGTTCCAATGACTGGTCGAACATATAATTCACATCCGACATAACAAGCTGAAGGATTACCAGATAGACCAAATAATAGTTTTCCTTCTAACTCAGCTACAGTTGTCACACTTCCTGGTCGCATTGCTATTTTATTGAAAAGTACATTAGCTTGTAATCTCTCATAAATAGCAGGTAAATAGTCATAGTCTCCTACTGAAACGCCACCAGTTGTAATTAATATATCAACTTCTTTTATCGCTTTTTTTACAGTGTTATAACACGTCTCAAAATCGTCAGCGAATTGTCCATAATACTGTACAACTCCGCCCGCTCGTTCAATATGAGCAGCTATCATATAGGAGTTACTATTTCGAATCTTCCCTGGCTTTAATTGTTCATGTACTTCAAGCAGTTCGCTTCCTGTCGTTACAATTCCAATAACCGGCTGTTTTACAACATGTACTGCACTATAACCAAACGTAGCAAGAAGCGCTGCAACTCCAGGATTAATAGAAGTCCCTTTTTTCACAAGGATGGTCTTTTGTTTTACATCTTCACCTTTAAAAGAAATGTTATCACCAGAAGTGAAAGAGCGTTTTAATTTCATATAAGTCTTTTCGTTTTCTTCAAACCCTTCCGTTAGTTCTAACATAACAACAGCATTACATCCCGCTGGAATTGCGGCTCCTGTCATAATACGTACAGCTTGAAATGCTTTTACTTCCTCTTTAAAAACAAAACCTGCTCCAATTTCACCTATCACTTCAAACTGAATTGGGTTACTGCTACTTGCTTCTTTTGTATCTTCTGCTCGAATCGCAAATCCGTCGTACGGAGAGCGATCAAAATGCGGAACATCATGATCTGCAACAACATCTTCTCCGAGGATTCTTCCGTAACTTTCTATAAGAGAAACCGCTTCTATTTCACCTTGATGAGCGTATTTCATTACTCGTGCAACTGCTTCTGCCACTGAAACTGGTATACGTGTTTGTAACATTCCTTTTTCACCTCGTTTTAATAAGGGGACTCTTTCTCTATATTCATCCTATATATTTTGCATATAATCGTTTTGCTATTTTCACATCATTTGTTCCATGAATAAATGCCCTACCGTCTGCAAATAAAACGAAACGATATTCATCAATTAGAAACGTTAATAAGTACGGTGTTTTTTGGACATGTACACTTTTTTGTAATCGTTTTTGAATTTCGTTTAAATTTAGAACTCCCTTTATTCCTGGACGGATTTGAACTGTATTCCGTCCGCATAGCACTTCCGTTTTCATCTGTGATTCAAATGTTAAACTTGGGTACGTACGTGCATTTCCGCAAGATGGACATGTACTTTTTTTCTGCCTATTTACTTTTAATGAGAGATATTGATTATTCCAAATATCAAATGATAACATTGTTCCTCGCAGCGCCTCGAAATCATCCACCAATATTTTCATTGCTTCTGTCACTTGGTGAGCAACAACCATTTGTACAGCTGGCTGAATGATCCCTGCTGTATCGCATGTTGCACCACCCATTGGATGATCTATTAAGCAGCGAAAACATGGTGTTTTCCCTGGAAGAATTGTATACGTTACACCATAACTTCCAATGCATCCACCGTATATCCAAGGTATACTTTCTTTATGTGAAATGTCATTTATAAGTAGACGCGTATCGAAATTGTCAGTCGCATCTATTACGAGATCCACTTCTTTTGTTAACTCTTCTATTTCTTGCATTGTGACATCCGTTACAATTGGTTCAATTTCCACTTCAGAATTAATCTTTCTTAACTGTTCTGCCGCTGCAATTGCTTTTGGTTTACACTGCTGTGCATCTTCTTCTGTATATAACTGTTGTCGCTGTAAATTACTCCATTCGACGTAGTCACGATCGGCAATTGTCAATTTCCCAATTCCCATCCTAACGAGCGCTTCTGCATTTGCAGCCCCTAATGCTCCCGCACCAATTAGGAGCACATGCTTTTCTCTTATTTTCCTTTGTCCCATTTCACCAATTCCAGAAAACAACACTTGCCTTGCATATCGCTCTTGCATAGAGAATCCTCCTTTCACTATCCACCAATGTAAGACATTTCAACTTTTGGACGTTTATTTGTACTTTCAGCAGTTCTTTCATCTGAATATCGATCTGTTCTAAACTCCCATGTATGTTGGAGAATATTTAGTAGTGAGGCATCCGAAATATTTTCTCGAAGAAGCGTTCGCAAATCCGTTCCTTTTTCTCCAAATAAGCACGTATAAAACTTGCCGTCTGCCGAAATACGAGCTCTCGTACAAGAAGAACAAAATGACTCAGATACTGAAGTAATAAATCCAACTTCGGCATCGCTCCCTACATATCGATACAATTTCGCAACTTCTCCAAAGTAACGAGGTTGAACAGGCTCAATCGGATATACGCGATTAATCTTCTCTATTAATTGTTCCTTCGTAATAACTTGTTCAAAGTTCCATCCGTTCGTACTGCCAACATCCATAAACTCAATGAAACGTAACTGTATTTCTTGTTCTTTAAAATACTGAGCCATAGGAAGAATTTGACTATCATTCATTCCTTTTTTTACGACCATATTTACCTTTACTTCTAATCCAGCTGCCTTCGCTGCTTCAATTCCTTTCAGTACAGGTTTTGTACTTACATTTCTTCCGTTAATTTTTTTGAAGACGTGATCCTCTATTGCATCTAAACTAATATTTACGCGTTTTAATCCCGCAACTTTTAGCGCCTTAGCTTGTTTTGCTAAATGAATTCCGTTTGTTGTGAGCCCAATATCTTTTAAGCCTTCTATCTTTGCAAGTCTTGCAATTAACTGCGGCAAATCTTTACGTAATAACGGTTCACCGCCAGTAAGCCTAATTTTATCGACTCCCATACTTATAAATAATCGTGCTAATCTTTCTATTTCATCGAACGTTAATAAAAACTCTTCCTGTAAAAAAGCATAATCAGGTCCGAACACTTCAGCAGGCATACAATATGTGCACCTAAAATTACAACGATCAATAACTGAAATACGTAAATCTTGAAGTGGCCGCTTTAAAGAATCTTTCATTTTCTCGTGCATCAATATCCCTTCTTTTCTACCGCAATCCTTAGTAAGTTTTCAATTTTTTTATTTGCCTTTATTATAAAAAAGAAGCTACATATTCAATGTGACATTTCTCACATCACTTTCCCCATTCAAAAAATCTTCACAAATCCGTTCGAATTTTGTTCACATCTTCAGTCCCTCCTCCTTACGGTCATTGAAATTTCACTTTATTTTTAAAATAGCTCTTGCATTTTCAGCAGATTTACACTCAAAATAGGAAATGTATTGCTTATAAGAAGAAAGGTGATTGCTGTGGCAAACAGTATGACATTATCTCAAGATTTAAAGGAATTACTTGCATCTGTTGAATATAAAATGCAGATTAAAAAGGGGAGTTTTATTTTTCAAGAAGGTATGGAAGCAACAGAACTCTATATCATCCACTCTGGAAAAGTACAAATTAGTAAACTAAGTGCTGACGGGCAAGAATTAACACTCCGTATTTGTTCGGCATACGACATTATTGGAGAATTAACATTATTCACGGACAATGCGAAGTATTTATTAAATTCAAAATGCCTTGAAGATGTTGAAGTAGGAGTAATAAAGCGTGAAACCTTAGAAAAAGCATTACTCCAAAAACCCGCACTTGTATTTGAATTTATGAAATGGATTAGTGAACATTTAAGAAGAATGCAAACGAAGTTCCGAGATTTAGTATTACACGGCAAAAAAGGTGCCTTGTATTCTACTCTCATTCGAATGACAAATAGTTATGGTGTGTTAAAGGAAAATGGTATTCTCATCGATTTACCATTAACGAATCAAGAACTTGCTAATTTCTGTGCAACTTCACGTGAAAGTGTAAATCGAATGTTAAATGAATTAAAAAAGCAAGGTACAATTTCTATTCATAAAGGAAAGATTACAATTCACGATTTACAATTTTTAAAATGTGAAATTGCTTGTGAAGATTGCTCTGCCTCTGTTTGTAGTATTGATTAACATCTTTTTTAGATACTTATACCTATAAGGAAAGCCGAGGTCTCCAATTAGATCTCGGCTTTCCTTATAAATTACTAAACATATAAAACTAAATCATTTTTTCAATTCATTTGGAATACGTCTTCTGTAAATTACATAACTACGGCTTATATATTTAATTGGGGCACTAAATACATGTACCAGTCTAGTAAATGGCCATACTGCGAAAAGCCCCATCCCTGCAAGAATATGAATTTTAAACCATACAGGCACTTCCATCATATATTCGACTTTCGGTTGGAAAATAAAGAGACTTCGGAACCAAGGACCGATTGTTGTACGGTAATCAAACCCTTTTGAGTCGATGTTTAAAAACGTTGAGGAAAGTCCTGCTAGCATTACGATAAGTAATAAAATAAGCGCAATATAATCTCCTTTTGTACTCGTTGCAATGATACGTTTTACTGTTACACGGCGGTACGTTAATATAATTAAACCGATGATAGAAGCAACACCTGCTGGAAGCCCGAAACTAATTGCTACTACATGGTACATATGCTCTGAAATACCTATTGAGCGGTATACAGCCTCTGGAATTAAAATCCCCATAACATGACCGCCAATTACGAACATGATCCCAAAGTGGAATAATAGACTTCCGATTCGGAGCATTTTCTTTTCTAATAGTTCACTAGATTTTGATGTCCATCCAAATTGATCATAGTTGTATCTAAAAATATGTCCACCGATAAAGATTGCAAAAATGATATAGGGCAACAATACCCATAGAAATTGATCCATCATTTTGACAACTCTCCTTTCTAATTTGTCTGTACACCCCATGTATCAATAGCGAGTAGAACAGCCGCAAGAATTGGTTCATACATACTATCTGCTTCTTTTAACTGAACGTGTAATGCTTGTATGTTCTCCTTGTATTTACTCATAATTGGTTCACTATCTTGCTCATTTGCATTTGCAAAAAACTCAAGCAAAAGTGGTAAATAGTCAGGTAGTTCTTTATCTGTTACGCTAAAACCTGATTTTTTATAATGTTGTTTTAACTCGAGTAATTCAATACCTCTTTCTCTTTGTTCACCTGTGTTCATATAAGTAAGATACATATTTGTCTTTTTACCAAAATCGAATGTATATACGTAACTATCAATGAGTTGATCATTCGTTTTATCCAGTGCATGTTTTACAAATTCTGTAAGAGAAGATTTAACATCTGCCTGTTCAATTACTGCAATCTCTTCTTTCAATTCAGTTACAGCTTCTCTCCACCCGAGTTCCGGGTAGGAGAGAAGAAATGAAGAACATGAAAAAGCAGTTTGTAAACTTTGTTTCATATTTTTCTGCCCCCTTTATTTAAGAAATTGTCATACAAGAACCTGGACCACCTGCGAATGATAAACCACAGCTTCCTTGTTCACTATATAAATCTGCAACTTGTTCACGGTGAGACGTTGGGATGACAAAGCGATCTTTATATTTTGCGATGGCAAGAAGACGATACATATCTTCTACATCCTGTTTCGTTAAACCAAGTTCTTTTAATACAGCTTCATTTGGTTCTTTATTAATTTGCAATGCCCTCATATGTGTTCGCATAACAGCCATTTTTTTCAATGTAAGTCGAATATGTGATTCATCTCCTGCAGTGAGTAAATTCGCTAAATATTGAATTGGAATACGCATATTATCAATAGCAGGGAAAATCTCTTCTGCTTGCCAGTTGCTTCCTTTCCCTTCCACCATGTTCATAATTGGACTAAGTGGCGGTATATACCAAACCATTGGCATTGTACGATACTCTGGATGAAGAGGTAGAGCAATTTTCCAATCGATAATCATTTTATAGATTGGCGACTGTTGTGCCGCTTTAATCCATTCTTCAGGAATGCCTTGTTTTTTCGCTTCAGCTGCTACTTCTGGATCATTTGGATCTAGGAAAACAGTAAGCTGAGATTCATATAAATCTTTTTCATTTTCAACAGAAGCCGCTTCTTTTACTTTGTCAGCGTTATATAGCATTACCCCAATATATCGAATACGTCCTACACATGTTTCTGAACAAATTGTTGGCATACCAGCTTCAATACGTGGGAAACACATTGTACATTTTTCAGCTTTATTCGTTTGCCAGTTAAAGTACACTTTTTTATATGGACAAGATGATACGCAGAATCTCCATGCACGACATGCGTTTTGATCTACAAGAACAATCCCATCTTCTTCACGTTTATACATCGCACCAGATGGACAAGATGATACGCAAGATGGATTCATACAGTGTTCGCATATGCGTGGTAAATACATCATAAAGACATTTTCAAAATCTGTTTTAATTTCTTCTTCCATTTTCTTTACGTTCGGATCTTGCAATCCTGTTATATGTCCACCAGCTAAATCATCTTCCCAGTTTGGACCCCATTCAATTTTGTCGATAAATTCGCCTGTAATTGCTGATTTCGGACGTGCAACTGGCTGATGCTTACGCTGCGGACTATTTGTTAACGTTTCATAATCATAGTTCCAAGGTTCAAAGTAATCATCGATTGTTGGTTGATCTGGATTGTGGAAAATATTCATAAGGCGTTTCATTTTCGAACCGGATTTCAGCTGAATTTCACCATTTTTTAATTCCCAGCCGCCTTTATATTTCTCTTGATCTTCCCATTGCTTCGGATAACCAATACCAGGTTTCGTTTCTACGTTATTGAAGTACATATATTCAGCACCTGGACGGTTCGTCCAGGTGTTTTTGCATGTTACGCTACAAGTATGGCATCCGATGCATTTATCTAGGTTCATTACCATTCCGACTTGTGCTTTAATCTTCAAGCCAATCTACCTCCTTCAATTTGCGAATTACAACGTTTAAGTCGCGCTGATTCCCAGTCGGACCATAATAGTTAAATCCATAACTTAATTGACCATATCCACCAATCATATGTGTCGGTTTCACGTGAATTCGAGTTGGACTATTATGCGTTCCCCCGCGGTTACTTGTTAATTTCGTACCAGGTACGTTAATGTGGCGATCTTGTGCATGATGCATAAATGCCATTCCTCTCGGTATACGGTGCGTTACAACAGCACGCGCTACAACAACACCGTTACGGTTAAAGCACTCAATCCAATCATTATCTGCTACGCCAGCTTCTGCAGCGTCCTCTTTATTCATCCAAACAGTTGGACCACCTCTAAACAGCGTTAACATCGGTAATGAATCGAAGTACATACTATGAATCGACCACTTATTATGCGGCGTTAAATAGTTTAATGTAATTTCTTTCCCTTCTACTTCAGGTCGTGATTTACGGAACGGTTTATGTTGCAGAATTGGTTTAAATGTTGCCATCGTTTCACCAAATTCTTTCATCATGTCATGATCTAAGTAGAAAGATTGTCGACCAGTTATCGTTCTCCAAGGAATAAGACGTTCCACATTTGTTGTAAATGGTGAATAACGTCGTCCACCTTTTTCAGAACCTGTGAAGGCTGGAGAAGTGATTACTGTTTTCGGTTGTGCTGTAATTTGTTCAAAAGTGAAGCATTCTTCTTCACGTTCTTCTGCTAAATCACGTAGTTTTAAATCGGTTTGTTTTTCAAGTGCTTCCCATGCTTTTACTGCCATATGACCGTTTGTTGTAGAAGAAAGCGTTAATACCGCTTCAGCAGCATTGATTGCTTCTTTTATGTCTGGGCAACCTTTCGCAATAGAATCTGTTCGAACAACTCCTAATCGACTCTTTAGTTGCTCATATTCTTTTTCTGCAGACCAAGAAATCCCTTTTGTACCAATCGGTTGTTTCCCTGCATTCGGTCCTAGCGCAGTCATTTTGTCATAAATCGTTTTATAATCCCTTTCGACAACATGAATTTGTGGCATTGTTTTACCTGGTATTGGTTCACACTCACCTTTGCTCCAGTCTTTAATCTTGCCGAGTGGTTGCGCTAGTTCTTGCGGTGTATCGTGAAGAAGTGGTGTTGCAACAACTTCTTTCATTGGTTCAAGATCGATTTTCTTCGCTAAATCAGACACAGCTTTAGAAAGAGAAGTGAAAATATCCCAGTCAGAACGTGCTTCCCATGGTGAACCGATTGCCGGATTAAACGGATGTACAAATGGATGCATATCTGTACTGCTTAAATCGTGTTTTTCATACCAAGTTGAAGCTGGTAAGACGATATCAGAATAAAGTGCTGTTCCAGCCATGCGGAAATCTAAATTAATGAGTAAATCAAGCTTCCCTTCTGGTGCGTCCTCATGCCACTTAATTTCTTCTGGTCGTAACGAATCACTATCGTCATTCATCAATCCGTTTGTTGTACCTAATAAATGTTTTAAGAAATATTCGTGTCCTTTACCAGAACTTGAAATTAAGTTTGCACGCCATACGAATAAATTACGTGGGAAGTTGTTTTTGTTATCTGGATCTTCAATCGCAAATTTTAGTTCTTTTTCTTTTAATTTTTGTGCAACGTATTTACCGATTTCTTCTTGCGTTGTTGCACCAGCAGCAACAGCTTCTTTATATAATTCAATTCCATTTTTCTCGAATGTCGGATACGAAGGTAACCAGCCCAGTCGTGCTGCTAATACGTTGTAATCACCGTGATGTTGATAACGTGAGTTACCTTCAATTGGTGATGCTAAATGACCAACAGGTGTATCTTCATAACGCCATTGGTCTGTTACGAAATAGAAGAAAGATGTACCGTTTTGTAATTTCGGTGGCCCTTGCCAATCTTTTGCCATTGCAATTGTTTGCCATCCTTCTGCTGGTCGCAATTTTTCTTGCCCAACATAGTGCGCCCAACCACCGCCGTTTACACCTTGCGCTCCGACGAGAAGAACAAGATTTAAAACTGCGCGATAAATCGTATCAGAATTAAACCAATGGTTAATACCAGCTCCCATAATAATCATCGAGCGGCCATTCGTATCAACAGCATTTTGTGCGAACTCACGAGCGATTTGAATAATAAGCTCTCGTTTCACTCCTGTCATTTTCTCTTGCCATGCAGGCGTAAACGGTACATCATCATTGAAATCTTTCGGCTCTTGTCCGCCAAGCCCTCGATTCACGCCGTAATTTGCTAATGTTAAGTCATATACAGTTGTAACGCACACTTCGCCTTCTTCTGTCATAACTTTTTTCACTGGAATTGTACGTTCTAATATTGTATTTCCATCATCAGAGAAGTATGGAATTTGCACTGTTTCAACACTATCTTCCATTCCAAGTAAAGAAAGACGTGGATCAATCGTTTCACCTGTCTGTTCATCTTCTAAACGTAAGTTCCATTTCTTTTCGTTATCCCAACGTGATCCCATTGTGCCGTGAGGTGTTGCAAAATCATTCGTATTTTCGTTCCAAATTACAGGTTTCCATTCCCCTAACTTCGTTTCACGTCCAATATCAGAAGCATTTAAGAAACGATCAGCAACGAATTGATCTCCTTTTTGTTTCAATGTGACAAAGAAAGGAAAATCAGTATATTGCTTCGCATACTTTGTGAAGTATTCCACTTGATTATCTACGTAAAATTCTTGTAAGATCACATGCCCCATTGCCATCGCAAGTGCACCATCTGTACCTTGTTTCACACTAATCCAATCATCTGCAAACTTTGTAGACTCGGCAAAGTCAGGACTTACAGAAACGACTTTCGTTCCTTTATATCGAACCTCCGCTAAAAAGTGTGCGTCTGGTGTTCTTGTCATCGGTACATTTGAACCCCATGTCATAATGTAACCAGAGTTATACCAGTCACTACTTTCTGGTACATCTGTTTGATCACCCCAAATTTGCGGAGAAGCTGGTGGTAAATCAGCGTACCAATCATAGAAGCTAAGCATCGGCCCGCCCATAAGTTGCATAAAGCGGCTACCTGCAGCATGACTTAACATCGACATAGCTGGAATTGGTGAAAAACCAACATTTCGGTCTGGACCGTATTTTATTACTGTATAAAGTAAAGAAGCTGAAACAAGTTGTAATACTTCATCCCAATTCGCTCGGATGAATCCGCCTTTACCACGCGCCTGCTTATACTTACGTGCCTTTTCAGGGTTTTCCACAATGCTTTTCCAAGCATCTAATGGTGACTCGTTATTTTGTAGTTCTTCTTGCCACATTTCCCAAAGCACACCACGTACATATGGATATTTCACACGAAGTGGACTATAAATGTACCAAGAAAAACTTGCTCCACGCGGACATCCTCGTGGTTCAAAATCAGGCATATCAGGACCTGTTGTTGGATAGTTAAGCTCTTGACCCTCCCATGTTACAATTCCATCTTTCACATAAATGTTCCAGCTACAAGAACCAGTACAGTTCACACCGTGTGTAGAACGGATTACTTTATCATGCTGCCAACGCTTTCTGTACACATTTTCCCATTCACGATCTTCATATGTTTCTTGTGTATGATTATCGTTATAACGATCTATTGGTGAAAAATATTTTAAACGTCTCATTAGTGCTGAAGGTTTCTTCTTCATACTGTTCACTCCTTTAATACGTCTCTCTTACATACCCTTACTATAAGAGAGGTTGTAAAATACAGATGTGACATTTCGCACAGTTCAAGAGATTGTCAAAAATTCCGAAAAAAATATAAAAAAGTGAATATCTAATCATTGTGGAGGGATCACATCCTTCACTGACTGTTAAATTACTTCCTTGCTTCTAGAAAAGTTTAAGATGAAGTACTGATAATAATGAGCGTGCAAAAAATTTCTTATATAATAGAGGAAGTAATTTGGGAGTAGTTAAATTTGATATGCCTAAATCGTTATATCGGTTTATAAATAAAATTAAATATTTTAATTCCACCCTACCAAGGGCAACTATCCTGAAAATAGTTGAACAAAAAACGCTAGGGAATCCATATGAATTATCAGCAAGTTGAATTGAATGAATAGAAAAATACACCCAGAATGGCAGGATTATAAGATAATAATAAAAGGAGGATATTATGATATTAGAACCGCTTTATGCAGAAAACATTATAGTAGCCGTTATATATAAAAATGAGTTTAGATGGTATGTAACAGATAAAGAACTATGGTTTTTAGATTATGATAAATTAGATCATGCATATAAAAATTTAGGTGTAAGCATTGAAGATAATGAGGAAACGGAAGAAAGAAATGGAATACAAGTATTAAATAATGAAAATGTAGAAGTATTTTTACTAAGGATTAATCAATATAAAACAACTAAAGAGGAAATAAATTATTTACTACTTGAAAATATTAAAAGGAAAAATGCAGGAGAAGATCTATTAGATTTTAGTCCAGTCTTATTAATTAACTTTGATAATAAAATACTATATTCAATGTTTCCAGAACCGGCATCATACGAAAACTATGTACCAAAAGATTGGAGTGGTACATATGAAGATTTCACTGAATTCATACCTACATCAGAGAAATATTGGATAGATAAGTTTAATAATAATCTACTTTTACTATAATTCAAGTAGGACAAGAGTGATGATAGTATAAGAACTTCTTACCTTAATAGAGCTTATGAGATTAATGGAGAAGTAAATAGAGTCCCTAAATCCAGAAATAAAGGAGTAAAATAGTCATGAAATATCCATATAGTTTTGAAGTACTTAACAGTAGAAATTTAGTTATGAGACTTCCTCAAGAAATTAAACTTGTTGAAACTTTTTTAGGAATTGAAGTTTCAGCTTTTGGAGATTGGATTTTAGAAGAAATAAAAAGTGTTTTAAACGGAGAAAAAAATTATGTAGTAGTAAATGGCAACATTTGCGGTTTAGAAATTCGGAACGATACAACTACTGTGTTAGACAATTTAGCCGAAGATGGTAAAGGCGAATATTGTGAAATTGAAACAATGGACTTGGTAGAATTAATTCATATTTGGTTAGATAAACAAAAAGAATATAAGAAAGATAAAAATAAAGGATTGTAATAATTTACATAGCTGGCCTCTTAAGGAAGTCGGCTTTATTTATTACTCATATAAATTTTAATCACAAGGCGTATGATATAGGTTTCCAACTTTACGCGTAGGGTTCCCTATGCTATTTATTTTGCTCATCGAAGTCACTCTTTCCTTCCCCTCCTCTATGTTTTACCGATAATACTAGTTTATATCAAGACATATTGCACATAAAACTACAAATCATTATTTACCATATTGCCCTAAGTTACGGAAACAATTATACTAGATATAATCGAGATAAATAATCTGAATATTCTCAGAATTAGAGATAAGATTTTTACTTCCCGCAAATAGAGGCGTAAATTCTATTTTCCACTAAATAGATTAGAAAACGTTAATAAAATGAGGAGGGTTACGATGCCCCAGCTTGATTCATTACATCCTATTGTAGAAAAAATAATAAACAATATTGAAAAATTAATGGTCGGAAAACGAAAAGAAACGATCTTATCCTTGACAGCTCTCTTAGCTGAAGGTCATGTACTATTAGAAGATGTTCCTGGTGTCGGGAAAACAATGTTAGTACGTGCTCTTTCTAAATCCATTGATGCTGATTACAAGCGAATTCAATTCACACCTGATTTACTGCCGTCAGATGTAACAGGTGTTTCTATTTACAATCCAAAAGAGCTCCAATTTGAGTTCAAGCCTGGACCAATCATGGGGAATTTTATACTTGCTGATGAAATTAATCGTACATCTCCCAAAACACAATCTGCCTTACTTGAAAGTATGGAAGAAGGCAATATTACAATAGATGGCATGACAAGACCGTTACCAAAACCGTTCTTTGTAATGGCTACACAAAATCCGGTCGAATATGAGGGAACATACCCTTTACCAGAAGCCCAGCTCGATCGATTCTTATTGAAACTAAAAATGGGATATCCTACACCAGAAGAAGAATTTGAAATTTTAAACCGGATGGAAAAAACAAATCCACTCTCCCATCTACAAGCTATTACTACAATAAAAGAGTTACTTTATTTACAACAAAGCGTACGAGAAGTAAGCATGGACAAAGCAATCAAGCATTACATTGTAAAGCTTGTTAGTCAGACTCGTTCTTATAGTTCTATACAGCTAGGTGCAAGTCCACGTGGCTCAATTGCTTTAATGAAAGCTTCACAAGCTTATGCATTCATCCATGGTAGAAATTATGTTATTCCAGACGATGTTAAATTTTTAGCTCCTTACGTGTTAGCTCACAGACTCATTCTAAAAATGGAAGCAAAATTTGAAGGAGTAACAGGGGAACAAGTTATTTCAAAAATCGTTGCACGAACTGCCGTGCCGACTCAAAGGACGATGAACCTTTGATGAAACGCATGCTACGAGCACTATATCATGTTACTAAGTTATCACTCATTCCTTTATGCCTAGTCTTAACCTTTGTATACGCTATGCTTCAAGGAGGATTTGTAAGTTGGTTTTTGTTTTACAGTGCGATTCCTATTGGCCTTTATTCACTATTGCTTCCCTTCTTTGCTTTACGGAACGCTGAGGTAAAACGAAGAACAAATCAAGACGAATATGTAGCAGGAGAACCATTTTTAAGCACGATTACAATAAAAAGAAGTTTTCCATTTCCCTTACTTTATTTAATTATAGAAGATGAACTGCCATTACAATTCACAAATTGTAAACAAACGAAAGTAAATAAGGCAATACTCTTTCCAGGATTGAAACAAAATATTTCGTTTCAATATGCAATTGACACAATACCTAGAGGAGAGCACACTTTTTCAAGCGTACGTGTCAAAATTGGTGATCTATTCGGTATGATGGAGAAAGAAGTAACTTTTTCAGTTCCAGATACATTTTTAGTCTACCCTCAGTATGTAGATATAACATATCGACAATTGGAAAATCATTTCGAACAAGGAGCGCTTTCAGCAAATATAAATTTAGCAAAAGACTCTACAATTTCTGTCGGTGTCAGAGAATATAAACCTGGCGACCGCTTTTCATGGATTGATTGGAAAGCAACTGCACGAACAAACAATATTATGACGAAAGAGTTTGAACAACAACGCAGCCATAATATCATGATATTTATGGACAGAACCCCATCCCCTCTATTCGAATCAGTCGTCACATTTACTGCCTCTATTGTCAGGTCTGTCTTGAAGCAAAATTCACCGGCGTCATTCGTGTCTGTCGGAAAAGAACGTACTTTTTTTCCTTTAGACAATGGAGATAGCCAGTTGCAGCAAATCTTTTGTCATTTAGCGAAAGTACACGCAGATAGTGTATTCCCGCTCTCCCGGAGTGTAGAAATGGAATTAAGAAAAATTTATGAGCCCGTCACGATTATACTCGTGACAAGCGATCTTTCTCCCGATATTCAAAAGGCGGCTGACTTTGCTGCTATAAAAAATAGAAAATTAATGGTGTTTGTCGTAAAAGAAAAAGCAAATCAACTCTCACACCGAGAACTCAGTATTCTAGAAACTCTACAAAAACGACAAATATTTGTAAATGTGGTTTATGGAAACCAGTATACAAACGTGTTTTTTGAGGTGAGCAAATGATAACATTACAGGAAAAAAAACAATTGGATATGACTAGATTTTTCATGCATGCATGCGCATTTCTACTTTTACTAGAATGGCTAAGGCCCCTCGTAGGTATTACAAACGTAGGTAGATTAGATATTTTTATAATTTTTATAGGAATTTGCTTCACACTCTCTTTTTTTCAAACAAGTTGGCAGATTCCAATAAAGATCGTCACGATTTTATTCATCATTCATTTCCTATATTATAAAAATGCTTTTATAAATCCATCTTGGCTAACGAAATTTTTTACTGATATTTCTCGAAATTCCTCCTTGTTATTGCAGGGGAATTTGCTAGATATTTCTCCAGTTTTCCCAACACTTTTATTGCTTTTATCATTTTGGTTTTTAAGTGCTTTCATCTCTTTTTGGATGATTCATAAAAAACGTGGGTTGTTATTTCTTATATTGACTATTATTTATATCACAATTTTTCACGACTTACATTTATACAATGCAAACTACGCTATTATTCGTACTGTTGTCATCGGTTTTTTTATGCTTAGTCATCTCCACATAGAACGAATAAAAGAGATGGAACACTTACAAAATTATGCTAGAGAAATCTCAAAATTACTTAGACCACTTACACTATTTATTGTATTTTCAGTAACCATCGCATACTTTGCTCCAAAATTTGGACCTCAATGGCCAAACCCAATGGATTTTTTAAAATTCAATACATCCGAAGCAAGTAAAAAGCAAGAAGTTTCTAAAATTGGGTATGGTTTAGATGACTCGAGATTAGGCGGTCCTTTTAAGGCGGATCCTACAATTGTTTTCACAGCACAAACGCAAAACAAACAATATTGGAGAGTCGAAACGAAAGATTTTTATACAGGAAAAGGCTGGGAAGTTTCTGAAAATCAAAAAAAGATTTCTTTTAAAAATAAAAACGACGTCGTGAGCTGGTACGAACAAAATACAAAAATGGAGACAACAAAGGCAACAATCAACATGCAAAAAAGTTATCCTCACCTTACCTATCCAGCAGGGTTAATATCAGTTGAGGCTTCTTCAGATGTATCATACAGCGTTGACCCATTTTCTGAAAAAATCTATACGATGGATGGAGATTCTTCTACTACTTTAAATTCCTATAAAGTAACATATGATGTCCCGGAGTTTTCCATAGAAAAATTGAAAGCTGTTAAAATGAATGAAGGCCAAGAAACAAATCCTTATTTCATGAAAAAGTACACGCAACTTCCCGAATCATTACCGCAGCGAGTAAGAGACTTAGCTGTTAATCTAACAAATGATAAAGACAACCGATATGATAAAGTATTAGCTATTGAAAACTACTTTACCGACCATTCTTTTGTATATGAAACAATGAATGTCTCGTTCCCTGCCAAAAACCAAGATTATGTAGATCAATTCCTTTTCGATACAAAAAGCGGCTACTGTAATAATTTCTCGACATCTATGATCGTGTTACTTCGTTCCGCCGGGATTCCTGCTCGCTGGGTAAAAGGTTATACGGAAGGAACTCTTGATAATACACTTGCCTCTGCAGAAGGTGACGATGTATATAAAATCGCGAATGATAACGCACACTCTTGGGTCGAAGTATATTTCCCAGGATACGGATGGATTCCATTCGAACCAACAAAAGGATTTACGAATCCCTATAATTTCACAAATAATACTCCTGCTCCTACTATACAAAATAGCGAAGAAACTAATTCTCAAAACGAGCAAATACGCCAGCGGAACAATGAAGCCAAGCTCAAAAATTTAATAGACGATACAGAAGAAACTACTACTAAAAAGAGTACAAATTCTAAAAATGAATTTTCCTGGTGGTACGTATTTCTCTCTACGATATCGACTAGTATTGTAGGATATATTCTCTTCACCACTAGAATAAAATGGATTACATTTTTTATCATTCTTTTCTATAAATACCGAAAAGGTGATGCTGTTTATAGCAAAGCTTATGGCGCACTTTTAAAACAATTTGCGCGAATCGGTATACCACGTGGGGAAAGTCAAACATTCCGAGAATATGCTCTCCACATTGATACACTTTACAACTCGGCTCATATGCAACAACTTACTTTCAGTTATGAGAACGCTATGTATCAAAAGGGACAATCCGCAACAGAATGGCAGAAATCCGTACACTTATGGGAAATCCTTATGAAAAAAGCAGCCTCTCCGCCAAAATCAAATGACTTCCATTCAGCGATTTAATCTTGATAATGTGAGTTGAAAGAAAACGCCTCAAAGAACTACATTGTTCTTTGAGGCGTTTTTTAATAAAGTGAAATTCCTAGTTATTCCCCAAGTACCTTCTCAATCTCAACCTCTAAATCCACCGGCTTCGTTTGCGGCGCAAAACGCCCTACTACTTTCCCGTCTTTTCCGATTAGAAACTTAGTAAAGTTCCATTTCACTGCTTTCATACCGAGTAAACCTGGTGCTTGTTCTGTCATGTATGTATACAGAGGATGAGCCTTGTCACCTTTTACATCAACCTTTGAAAACATCGGGAAATTTACACCGTAGTTTAACTCACAAAAACTAGTAATATCTGCTTCTGTACCTGGTTCTTGTCCTCCGAATTGGTTACAAGGGAAACCGAGTATTTCTAGTCCTTTGTCTTTATATTTATCATATACTTCTTGTAACCCTTTATATTGCGGTGTAAAACCACACTTGCTAGCTACATTTACAATAAGAAGTGCTTTTCCTTCGTAATCTTTTAACGATTTATCTTCTCCTGTTATCGTTTTAGCTGAAAAATCATAAACTGTCATTTTCCTTACCCCTCTCTTCACTATCATTCTATGTTTATACTATACTACATTCATGAATATACAGCTCTTATTACGTACTTATAAGCTATAATGATAGCGCTTTATTTCCGTTCGGAAATTCGACACAGACTACTAGACTTTTATGATGGAAAGTTTTACAATTGAATTGTGAACAAAATGTGACAGTTTGTATTCCATTATAAAAGAAAAGGATGGTGTTCATTATGAAAACTGCACAACATGAAACAATTTCAAATCGCGAGTTTTATTTCGTAATATATATGATGTTATTGTATGTTACTGGCTGGGTAATCGATGTAAATGGTTTATTTTTAAGCTCCTACTTTAATTTAGCAGGAGAGATTATGCTTCCAATCGTTGGTGGCATAGTTGGACTGTTCGTTATGTCTATCAATAAAGAACAAACGAAATAACAACACTTTAAAAAGGCAGAAGACGAGCTTTCGTTTTCTGCCTTTTTCTATTTTAGCGTATAATAGAAACATACAGTAACTAAGGAGTGGTAACGATGAAAAAAGTAGAGCAATTATCTTCACACCTATATCTTATTGATGATTTTGATTTACAACACAATGAACGAACTGGTACGTACGTTTTATTAGGTGACGATATTACTTTAATTGAAACTTGTGCAGCCCCTTCTCTTCCGTATATTTTAGATGGCTTACAACAATTACATATTGATTTATACGATGTAAAAAACATTATCGTTACACATGTTCATTTAGATCACGCCGGGGCTGCTGGTTTAATGATGGAAAAGTGTCCAAACGCTACTTTATATGTGCATTCTCGCGGTGCTCGTCATATGATTGACCCAACAAAACTCATTTTAGGCGCAAAAGCTGTATACAAAGAAGATTTCGATAAACTATTTGATCCAATTCTTCCTATAGAAGAAAAACGTGTTCGTATTGTACAAAATGGTGATACGTTAAAAATTGCCGAAGACCGTACACTTACATTTTACGATACACCGGGACATGCTAAGCACCATATTAGCATTCACGATTCATTAACAAATGGCATTTTTACTGGCGATACAATAGGAATTTACTATAGAGAACTCGCAGACCTTGGTGTAGAACTATATCTACCATCAACGTCCCCTTCACAATTCCAACCAGATGCGATGATTGCTTCTAAAAATCATATTCAAAGTATGAATGTAGATACTATTTATTTCGGCCATTACGGTGCATCATCCAATGTTACAGAAGTATATAACCAACTGGAACATTGGTTACCTATTTTCGTTCATACTGGTAAAGAGGTCTTTGAACAGTATAATGATTTCGATGAAGCGACTAAAGCTTTACAAACTATATTAATGGATAAGATCTCTTCTCACCTTACAAAGGTAAACGTTCCATCAGATCATTCCGTTTATAACATTTTATATCTAGATATAGAAATTAGCGCTATGGGCATTATTGATTATTTCACGAAACAAAAAAAAGCAAACTCCACTATTAAATAACCGTAAAAGAAGAGATATACAACGGTAGTTATTGTATATCTCTTCTTTTTTTGAATATATTTTGAGTAAAGGATGGTGGAATGTAATGCAAAAAGTGATGCTATATCTCTGCTTTACCTTATTTATCGTCTTATTATTATTTGTCGGGGTAAAAATTCAATTTTATTTAGATACAGATGCACAGGTGAATTTTAACGTTTATCCAAGATTATTCTACTTTACACTCTTCCCTCTTATAGTTGGCATTTTATTACGATTCCTTCAATCCATTAATCGCGAAACAAGTAAACAAAACTGGCGCTTTCAACCGGATAAATTTATCGCTATTACTGTGCCTACGTTATTCATTTCCTTTTCTCCAGCTCTACTCTTTTCACCAGTTGGTGCATACCTACCTTATTTAACTAATATTATTCTTATAAATACTACTTTTGTTACGATAATTAGTTTAATAGCTGGTTATTCCCTTTTAGATTGTTTTATACAAAAAGATACTGCAAATATGAAAAGATATAATTGATGACCAATTCTTAAATGTCGTTGGTTACGACGGTCTGCTGTAAATAAATCTGGCACCGCACCATTAAATCGTTTTATTTATAAGTGCGATACTACTTGTAAAATTCACTATACATGCGGCAAGGAAATTTATGTTAAACTAAAGAAAATCGTGTACTAAGTCCCATGACACTTCAACTAAGGAAGAATTGTTATGTATAGATTTTTTGGATTCTCGTGTCTAACGTCTCTCGCAAGTATATGTTCTTTCTTTATTTTAAGAGGGCCGCATGCAAGTTTAACTTTAATTATTACGATTCTAGCTATACTTTCATTACTCGGTATTATTTTTGCAATCGCATCAAAGAATTGGTTATTCGGAATAGTTGGTACAGCATTAAATGGAGTAATACTAGTATTTGTATATTTCTTATCGCTAGCAAAAGGAATAGGTGGTTAATATATTTACGTTTCAATAAGAAAAGCTCACAGCTTAGGCTATGAGCTTTTTATTTATCGCACTTTTTCATCTACATACTCCATAAACTGCTCTGCTTTCATAAATCTTTCTTTGTACGCCTCAGGTATATCTTCTACTTTTATTCCACCAGTTGATTTAGTCTTCACTCGTACTATTTCATGTGTCATTAAAGCTTCCATATAGCGATCAAACTCTTCTTGTGTTAATACTTCTTTACTAGATTTATGACCATTTAATTTATCAAAGTATGGTTGAAGGCTCATACTTAAATTTTTCATTTCTTCTCTTTTTCCTAGTGATAATTGATCATAATCAATATTACCGTTCGAATCCCCGTACTCAAGTTTTGCATTTGTTAATTTCTTTAGTTCTGTTGTAAACTCTTCATATTCCTTCGCACCCATTTCATCTTTCGCTTCTGATAATTTTGCATTAAAACGCATATACGCTTCTAATGTCATTGCTCCAGCATGTTTTTTTAAGTTCTCAAAAGATCCGTATATACCATCCGCCATAATACATTGGTAAGCAAAACCAGTCGTTGGGATTAAAAATACTGCTGCAAGCACTCCTGCAATAAGTCGCTTCTTCCTTTTGTTACCCCCGCGATTCATTTTAATCTGAACAATTACTTTTTCTTTTAACTCCGGCGGGGCAACAATCCCCTTCGCTTCTTCTTGTATAGATTCTCTAACTCTACAATCTAAGCTCATTTCACATTCCCTACCTCTCCTAAAAAGATTTCTTCTATTTGTTCTTTTTGGCGTAGTTTCTTTAATGCCGCATGAATTCTAGACTTAACTGTACCGATTGGAATATGCAATATTTGTGCTACTTCTTCTTGTGAATAATCGTGTAAGTATCTTAAGATAATAACTTGTTTCAATTTATACGGTAACTTATGAATGAGTTCGATTAATTTTTGATTTGATATTTTACTTATAACATCGTTAGAAAAATCAATTTGTATTGGTTTTCTTTGCTCTTCTGCTTTTTTTACAATTCGCAGTCGCATCCACCTCTTTCTTCTATAAGAATGAATTTGTTTAATTGCAAGTCCAATTAGCCAAGGACGAAATGGCTTCTCGATATCATATTTACGAAGCGATTCATATAGTTGTATGTATATTTCCTGAACGATATCATCTACATCCGTTTTATCTTCTATTAAAAAATGTGCTGTTTTATATACTTCTTGAATCGTTTTATCATACAATTCGCTATATGCTTCTTTATTGCCTGATAAAGTTAATTGGATTAAATCTGAATACAATGTTTCATCCTTCATGTACCTTCCCTCCCTTGTCATACACTATATATTGGCAAGTAATTGATGTTTCGTTCGATTTTCCCAAACAGTTTTTTATATAAATTAATATAATGATTCAATGAGTTCATAAGCTTCACTTATAACCTTGCATAACTATTATATAATTTTCCAATTTCTAATGAAGACTTAAAATGATTTATATAGTTAAATTTAGGAGGATATATGATGAAAGCTATCGTTGTAACGTCGTTCGGTGGTCCTGAAGTGATGAAATATACAGATGTGGATATGCCGGCTATTTCAGAAGATCAAGTTTTGATTCGCGTTGTTGCTACTAGTATAAATTTCGCCGATATTAAATCCCGTTATGGTAAAAAAGGAAATACAGCACTACCTTTTATACCAGGGATAGATGCCGCTGGTATTGTAGAACGTGTCGGTTCTCAAGTGAAAAATATTTATCCTGGACAACGTGTCATTGCTTTTCCTCAAAATGGATCTTACGCAGAATACGTTGTCGCAAACGAAAACCTTACTTTCGTTTTACCTGATAACGTCGATTTTCAAACTGCAGCTGCTTGTCCGATTGTATCTTTTACAAGCTATAATTTACTCGCAAATGTTGCAAAGCTTCAACAAGGTGAGTCTGTACTCATTCATGCAGCGGCTGGTGGAATTGGTACGACAGCAATTCAACTTGCTAAACTATTAGGGGCTGGAACAATTATCGGTACTGTTGGAAATGAAGCGAAAGGTAAAATCGCTTTAGATGCTGGAGCTGATTATGTTATTTGTCATCAAGATGAGGGTTTTGTAGAGAAAATCAATGCGCTGACAAATGGCGAAGGGGTCGATGTAATTTTAGATTCTATTTCTGGAACGGTTTCGGAAAGAAGTTTAAAATGTCTTGCTTATTACGGTCGCCTCGTTCATTTCGGTAATGCAAGCGGTGAAATTGGTAACTTTCAAACGAAAGATTTACACGCAAGTTGCCGCTCTATACTCGGTTTTAGCTTCGGCACTACACGAAAAAAACGTCCTGAACTCCTCCAAGAAACTGCAAATGAAGTTTTCCGCTATTTGCGTGACGGAAGTTTACAAATTAAAGCCACGAAATCTTTTCCACTTCAAGATGCAGGGAAAGCACATGAATGGGTCGAAAGTAGAAAAAGTACAGGGAAAGTAATACTAACTGTTCAGTCCTCTTCCTGAAATGAATACTTGAAACCGAGGTGTCATTCATGGGATCACGAATTATGCATGCTATTATCGCTAACAGGATTGCCGAGAAATTATCTATTCAAGATAAAACTTCTTTCATACTTGGAGGTGTGGCCCCTGATGCGGTTCATTCAGCAGAAGAAAAAGGAACTTCACACTTTTACGCTGGCACAACGAAAAACTATACGAGAAGGATAGATTTCAATTCTTTTTTTCAAAAATATAAAGCTCATATGGATTCCCCTTTTCTTCTTGGCTATTACACCCATCTCATTGCCGATGACAATTGGCTAAGTGGCTTTTTTCTACCATGGCTAAAAAATAGAATAGAAAATGACGAAACGATCGCACCTATGTACTATAACGATTTTAAATTGTTAAATGCAAAGTTGCTTCATCATTACGATACAGAACAGCAGCTCTTCTCTCTTCTCAACCAAGAGGCTCACATTGTGGATATTGAAGAAGTTTCTAAAGAAAACATATTAGCTTTTCGGAAGTATCTTTTTGAAGATATGTTGTATCCGGAGCAACATTTGCATGAAGACTTACAAGTATTTACGTTTAATCAAATCATTGGTTATATTGAGACAGCTATTGAAAAAGGCGTATTTTATATTAATCAACTCTCTAATGAAAAATCCACTTCAAACATGTAATCCCCCTCAATATATTTGAGGGGGATTTTCACATAGCAATATTATTATTTGTTCTTTTCCATAACCGCAAAATAATTGCCTTCACTATCAGCAAAGTTAAATACTTTACCAGAAGGTATAGTTACCATTTCACCAACAGTAACATTTTTATTTTTTAAATCTGTATATAATTGATCAAGATTTTCTGAGAAGAACATTAAAGATGGTGTACCAAGATTTAATTCTGGGCTCATCTTAGAAATAACTTCTTTGTTATGTAGTATGATACTCGTTTCTGCACCGTTAGTCGGAGCGATTTCAATCCATCTCATTCCTTGCTTGTTATCTTCCTCTGCAACTACATGAAACCCTACCTTTTCCGTCCAAAAATTTACTGCCTCATCTTGATTATTTACATACAACATAATTTGTCCAACTTTATGGATCATTTCATTTCCCCCTAATGGTTTTTATATTCTATGTAGGTTTCTACAGGTGCTACCGTTATTCCTTTTGAATTTATATGTACTTCTTTGCAAAATTTATCGACTGACTCATCCCATCCAATTCGTCAAAGTAATCATTTCTTTCAATCATGTTATATCCGTCGAATCTAATTTCATCTAATACCTTGAAGAATATATCGAAATCCACTTCACCATTTCCTGCTGCTACTTCTATATACTTACTCGAACTATCACTTTTTACTTCTTTACAATCTTTAATATGAGTTTGTACTATATAATCTTTTAATAGTAATAAACCTTCTACCGGATTTTCATTTACATTACTTATTAAATTTGCTGGGTCAAAGTTAACCGCTAGTCCTTTTGAATTTATATTTTCTAAAAATCTTTTTAACACTATCGCTTTTTCAGAACCAGTCTCAATTGCAAAAACCCCTCCAAATTTGAGTGCTAATTCCCCTATCTCATAACAAACTTGTTCCATTTTATTATAATACTCACTTTTTTCATCATCTGGAATTCCCCCGATATGAGCTGTTATTATCTTTGCTCCTAGCTCCAAACCTCTGTCAGTAATGTATTTAAACTGATCTATTTCACTGTCAACTTCCGTTCCCACAATTCCATTTTCTCCAAAGCTAATTGCTAATGATGGAACCTTTATTCCATTAAAAGATAAGCTTTTCTTTAAAGTATTCCATTCTACCCTTGGAATATTAGCTAAGTTGAAGTTCTTATTCATAGCATATAATTGAATACATTCTACATTCCATTCTCTCGCCTTATTTATTCCTTCATTTACTTCAATATGTTTCGTATTTAAAAACATTCCTAATTTCCTATCCATATATGTACCTTCTTTTTATTATTTCGCATCAGTTTAATATTCGACTCTCTTTATATTACTTCCTTGTACAAAACTAAATGAGAAATAATTTACCTTTATCGATATTTCTTATAATATGGGTACATTTAAATTCCCTTTGTTATTGAATTACAAACAAAAAAGACGTAACTACAAATAGTTACGTCTCCCTAATTATTTATCTAGGCTTTTTCTTCCCAGTAAATGCTGGTTTCTTTTTCTTTGGTGCTTTCGGTTTCGTTTCTACAAATGATCCGTTGAACATTTCTTGCTTTGTAAACACGATACCTAGTTTTTTTGCAAATTGAAGTAATTTACGCTCTTCTTGTTGTGTTACAAGAGAAACGACAGTTCCTTCTTTACCCATACGTCCTGTACGTCCTGAGCGGTGAATATATTGGTCTACTGTGTCTGGTAACTCCAAGTGGATTACATGTGTTAAATCATCGATATCTATTCCACGTGCTGCAATATCAGTAGCAAGTAGAATTTCTAATTTCCCGCCGCGGAAAGCACGCATCGTTGCTTCACGCTCTTGCTTACTTGCTTCTGCATGAAGAGCTGCTGCTTTCATTTTACGGAATTGCAATTTCTGAGTAATTTCATCTAAACGGAATGGGTCATTTAAGAAAGCAACTGCTTTTACATCGCCCATATGCATAATTCTTCTTACGTAATCATTTTTTTCGCGTCGCTCACAAATGATATACGTATGCTCAACTAAGCTTTTTGTCTCTGCACGTGTTATACGTACTAATTGTGGTTCAACTGCTAAATCACGTGCAGCATCTTCTGCCGCTTTTGTAATTGTCGCCGAGAAGAATACTAATTGACGATCTCGCATTGTAGACTTAATTACATCTTGTACTGCGCCCATCATCTTTTGTTTTACAATTTGATCAAACTCATCAAATACAATCGTTTTCACTTCATGCATCTTTAGCTTTTTCATTCGAATTAATTCTAAAATACGTCCTGGTGAACCGACAATTACTCTCGGATGTTTCTTTAATTTTTCAACTTGGCGCTTAATATCTGCACCACCAATTAAAGATGCCCCTGAAATTTCAGTCCCTGCTGTAAACTTTTGAACCTCTTCGTGAATTTGCATGACAAGCTCACGTGTTGGCGCTAAAACAACAACTTGTGGTTGTTTTACTTCAGGATTAATTTTATGTAAAAGGGGTAATAAGTACGCTAATGTTTTTCCTGTTCCAGTTGGAGATTCAGCTATAACGTCTTGTCCTTCTAAAATAGTTGGAATCGCTTGTTTTTGAATTTCAGTTAATTCTTTAAAACCAGCCTTCTCCCAAGCTTGTTGTAAAAATGGTTGCATATCTTTTATCATTTGTTTTTCTCCTTTATCTCTATTTTTGAAGAAAATGTTGTATTGTTCGCACCGTTTCTATCATGTGTGAGATAACAGCTATTAAATCATCAACATGGTCTTCTGTAATCGCTTTTTGAAATAGAACCTCTACCTTATTATGATATGAAATCGCTTGCTTATTATATTCATATGAAATTTTCTGCGTAATCATTCTTTCTTTTCCCCATATAGAATGCATGAAAGGTTCAATTTCTTCACACACTACCTCTGGCTTTTCTATCGGGAATGAAAATGCTAACTTCATTTCACAACCTGGTGTAAATTGTGGTACTTCCAATATTTCACCAGACAAGTTCTTTGCATCTACAGATAGTGAAAATGTTGCTTTTACTACCGGTTCGAACGGTTCTGTTAATTGAAATGAAATATGGTATATACGACTTAATGAGGCAAGGTCCATCATGTCTTTTCGATCTGTTACAAGAATATCTCCATGTAAATCAAAATCATAAACAGCACCTTCTACGATTACTTTTAAATTATCAAAAGCAGTTGGATCAAACATAATTTCCTCCAAAAAACAGGCGCCTTTCGATGGAAAGGCGCCACTTGATGTATATATAGTTTACAGATAAACGAGATGAATTACAACCTTTTAGAATAAACCTACTGCTTTTCCATCTTCATTTACATCCATTTGTAGTGCTGCTGGCTGTTTTGGAAGGCCTGGCATTGTTAACATTGTTCCTGTTAACGCAACGATAAACCCTGCACCAATTGATGGTTTTAGCTCACGAATTGTAACGATAAAGTCAGATGGACGACCTAATTTTGTTGCATCGTCAGAAAGAGAGTATTGTGTTTTAGCCATACAAATTGGTAGGTTACTCCATCCTTCTCCTTCATATTGAGCTAATTGCTTACGTGCTTTCGGAGCAAACTCAATATCTTTTGCACCATACACTTTTTGAGCAATTGTACGAATTTTTTCTTCTAATGGTAATTCTAATTCATAAAGTGGTGCGTAGTTGTTCTCACCTTTTTCGATTTCTTTTAATACTTTTTCAGCAAGGTCAACTCCGCCTTGGCCACCCTTTTCCCAAACTTCCGTTAAGGATACTGCATAGCCACGCTCATTGCACCACTCTTGTAAGTATGCAACTTCTGCATCTGTATCTGTAATAAATTTATTAATTGCAATTACGAAAGGTACACCGAAGCTTTGAATTGTTTCAACATGCTTCTGTAAGTTTTCCATACCTTTTGCTAATGCGTCTACATTTTCTTCTTTTAATTGATCTTTTGCTACGCCACCATGCATTTTAAGCGCACGAATAGTCGCAACAATAACAACTGCTTCTGGTTTAATGCCAGCTGCTCGAGCTTTAATATCTAAAAACTTCTCTGCACCTAAATCAGCACCGAATCCAGCTTCTGTAATAACATAATCACCTAATTTTGCTGCCATTGTTGTAGCGATAACACTGTTACAACCGTGAGCGATATTCGCAAATGGTCCGCCGTGAATGATAGCTGGTGTATTTTCTAACGTTTGTACTAAGTTTGGTTTTAATGCGTCTTTTAATAATAATGTTAACGCACCTTCTACACCTAAATCTTTAACCGTTACAGGTTGATTTGCAAAGTTATAAGCAACTACGATGCGAGATAGACGTGCTTTTAAATCTTGAATATCTGTTGCAAGGCAGAATACGGCCATAATTTCAGATGCCACTGTAATATCGAAACCATCTTCACGTGGTACACCTTGAACTGGTCCACCAAGACCAATTACTACGTTACGTAGGGCACGATCATTTAAGTCAACACAGCGTTTCCAAACGATTTTACGCGTATCAATCCCAAGTGTGTTTCCTTGTTGGATATGATTATCAATAAACGCCGCTAACGCGTTATTAGCAGTTGTGATCGCATGAATATCTCCAGTAAAGTGAAGGTTAATGTCTTCCATAGGTACAACCTGTGAAAAACCACCACCTGCTGCTCCACCTTTTAGCCCCATCGTTGGTCCAAGAGATGGTTCGCGAAGTGCAATTACTGTTTTCTTACCAATTTTATTAAAAGCTTGACCTAAACCAACTGTTACTGTTGATTTACCTTCTCCAGCTGGAGTTGGGTTAATCGCTGTTACTAAAACAACTTTACCGTCTTTCTCGTTCTGTAAGCGCTTAAAAATATCAAGAGATAACTTACCTTTATAATGTCCGTATGGCTCTAATTCATCTTCTAAAATATTTAATTCAGCTGCAATTTCTTGAATCTTCTTCATACTCGCTTCTTGTGCGATTTCAATGTCGGATTTAACTGTTGTAGTAGTTGTCATATACCCTAGTCCCCCTTTAATTGGTTCTGATGATATTGTATCAGTTTTTTGTATTTTCTGCACTTATTTACCTCCTAAAAATTCTTTCATTTCTTTATACGTTTTTTAACATAAATACCCATAAGAATGTTAACGATTGTTGTAACTCGATAGGTAGTTGACCTAGCATCTTCTCATTTACTCCGCGCTTATATACACCGATGCCATCTACAACTTCAAAACCTTGTTCTTTCGCTAACTGTTCAAATTCCCAAGGCATCATCGTATTACAAACAACGTCTTTGCCGTATAAACGAGGATAGCTGTTCTCTCGAGGTTTTGCTGTCGGTCCTAAAATTGCAATACATGCATACCCATCGCTTTTTAAAATGCGCTTTATCTCATTTAATGCTCGTAATGGTTCCTCGGTCCATTCTAAAGAATTAATTGCCATAATTGATTCAAATTGCTCATTTTCAAATGGTAAGGAAGAAAGATCCCCTTTTATAAAAGATAAATTCGGTCCTTCTCCGCGCTCCTTCCCTTTTTGAATCATCACTTCTGATAAGTCTACTCCAACTGCTTTATAGCCCGCTCGACTTAATTTATATGTACCGTATCCATCCCCACAACCAACATCGAGCACCTGAGCTTCTTTCTTCACATACTGTTCAAAAAATGGAATAATTGTACTCCTACTCCCGCTATCCCACATCTCCTGACTATTTTGAGTCCAAAATTCTGCACTACTATCCCATTTTTTCTCTGCTGATTCATGCCAATTAAATTTCGTCATACATTCCCCTGCCTTCACGTTTTATCACTCATTTCATTCTACATCATTTTCCAAAATTCCTGTTTATCTTCACTAGGAGATGTACAAGCTAATAATGGAATCTTTATTCTCCAATTTTTGCTTTACTTGGGTTTAACTCATACTCATGTTCTTCTCTTTATGTAAGATACTATAGGTACACCCAATTGAAAGAGAGGGATGTACATGCGAAGAAAGAGAAATCATCATTTTAAAAGTGGTGAAAAAAACGAAGAGTATGCAGCTGAAATATCACCAACTGGCATACCAATTAGACATAAGCGTAAAGAAATTGCAAATGAAATAGAAGGTACAAATACCGGTGCAATGGTAGGCTATGTCGCTTTATTTCTTTCGCTTTTCTCAATTGCATTTTATCCGGTTACACTCGGCTCTCTTGCGATTTTAGTCGGCTTATTAGCTGTCAATTTCGGCGCAAGAACACTTGGATATACAGCAATTGGTTTTGGTAGTTTTTCTGTTTTATTTACTTTACTCTATCCGCTTGCTTTGTCAGCGTTTTAAAAAAACACACCAAGTTATACTTGGTGTGTTCATTCGTGGTACAACATAATATGACCGCATCCACAGCAATGTTTCGCTGTAATTTCTTGAAACACTGGATAATTTTCTTCATCCCGATGCTCAATAAACACCTTTTCAAATCGATACATATTTTGTGCATATGCCCAATCTTGTTTCGTACGGGCATACAAAGTTGAGGAAAAAAACTCCTCACCACCGCAAACGATACATGTATTCTTCATTACTACCCCTCCTATGCTTGTCTTACTTCATCTATATGAACATAAGCATAAGAAAAAGACCTTCTATTACTAGAAAGTCTTCTCTGAAACAAAAAGAAATGTACCAAACATTCCTACTCCGCTATATTCTTTCGTAACACCAGCTTCTGTTTTAAATGTTTGCTTTACAGTCATAAAAAATACACCATTTCGTGCATCTGCACTTTCAAATTGTAATCTTTCTTTTTTACCATCTACATTTTGTGTGCATTCAAAACTACTCTCATTACATTTCAATGCATACTTATCTTCTAGATACAATTTAAAATCTGATTCTTTCGGACAAGTTATAAGTAATATCGCCACGAGAATAATACTTACAATACCCACAATTGTATAATATTTCTTCATTTGTACTCCTTTCAAATGACAAGAAAACTTGACTGCATGCGCCAAGTTTTCTTAGTCCACAACCCATTGCCACTCTTGTTCTTTCTTATCAAAAATGAGCCAACCTGTCTCTGTTGCTTCTTCTTTCAATTCGTCAATATTATCTAGTACCTCATCCGTACTTTCATACGAACCAACTACATATACCGGAATTTCAAGACCTCTTCTTGACTCAATTTTCCCTGCTAGATCAATATAAAGACCATCTTCCATTAATGGAAGAAACCCCATGATCACTTCTTTCGAAATTGCTGGGAAAATTTTTGATTTTTGGAACAAAGAAAAACGTTTCTTACCGAAAGCACCGAGTTTATAAGGAATGACTTTACTTAACATTCCTACAAAGTCAGCAATTCTACGATAATACACTTTGTTGTACCATCCGTCATCATGTGAAAAATAAACAAATCTATTTTTCAATAGTGGAAAGAATGTTCTTGCAAGTGGTTCTTTTTTGTGAGCCAAATATAAAAGCTCTGCAATTTCTTTTGGCTCTAATTCATCTAAATCGCTTGCATCATCAAAATCTACCCAACAAAATTCATCAAATTCATCAATCTCTGCTTGAATTAGCTTATGTATATTTTCTTCCTCAACATATTCAAATAAAGTATGATAATGAAAATCTGTCCATTCAAAGTTATGCTTCAAAAGCAACACTTGATGAAGCGGTGAAGGGATGTTACTTGCAAACTCTTTAAACGTAATTCCTGATGTAATAAAACAATGACCCCGACGATTACCATTAATATATATCATATTCTTTACTTGGTCAGATCCTCCAGACAAAGCACCTAGCCACCTTCGTTTTATATGTTTCAATTCTATAGCATATTTTAACATGAAAAATTTTAGAAACATAGAAAAAAATTCAAAAACTATTTACAATTTCATGTGTTTTATTACATAGTGATTACAAGAAAAAACACCTGCTCGTGAGCAGGCGTTTTTAAAGGATTTCATCTGGGTTTTGAGGATGATGATTTCCCTCTTTCTTTTCATCTTTTTGGAACATCGATTGAATTTTATCAATTGTTTGTGGAGCTAATTCAATCATTTTTTCTGCTAAATGTGTCGCATTTTGTAGATGCAGAATATTTACTCCATCTTTATTCACTACAAGAAATGCTACTGGTGTAATAGAAACACCACCCGCGCTACCGCCACCAAATGCAGGGTTACCGTTCGCTCTTTGTCCATCATTCGTTTGGAAATCAGAACCTCCTGCTCCAAACCCGAACGCTACTTTAGAAACCGTTAACACTACACCACCGTCAGCCGTTTGAACAGGCTCTCCAACAATCGTATTTACATCGACCATTTCTTTTAAATTTTCCATTGCCGCTTTCATTAACCCTTGAATTGGATGATCCACCGTTCATAACCTCCTTTGTCATATCTTTCCTAGTTTTTCCGAAAGTTTGTGAACTAAACATAAAATTTTATATTGATTTCAAAAAACTTAAGTTGTAATATTTAGAAAAATAAAAAAAGAGGTCGATTCGTTATGATGCGAAAATTAACAAAGAAAGATCATGAACAAGTATTCGCTTACCTAAAAGAAGAAGCAGCCATTAACTTGTTTATTATTGGAGATGTTGAAGCTTTCGGTTATGACACAGATTTTCAAGAATTATGGGGCATATTTAAAGAGAATGGAACATTAAAATCAATTTTACTCCGCTTCCACGATTCATTTATCCCCTATAGTAAAGAAGACTTTGTTACCATTGATTATGAGACACTTCTTTCCGCATATAAGCCGCTTAAACTCTCTGGCAAGTCAACTATTGTAGAAAGATTTGAAACTGCTCCAAGTCTACAATTAGGCGCCAAAAATGAAATGTATTTTTGCGAATGTCTAAATGACAACAACTTACCTAGCACACCAATTTATGAAACAATTAAACTTGCCTCACTCGATGATATAGAACGAATTATGCAATTAAGAAGTGACATCGCTGAATTTCCGACTACTAATGAATCAGAGAAAATATTAAGGCAGGCTATCGAAACAAATACAGGACGCACATACTATATTGAAAAAGACGGTGCAATCATCGCATCCGCCTCTACTTCCGCTGAAAATTCATTATCCGCTATGGTAGTTGGTGTATGTACACACCCGAATTATCGTGGAAATGGCTACGCTTCACTTCAATAGGATACCACTTTAGTTCTTCGTAACCTGGCATTGATGTTTCGTATTAGGGTGCGTGTCATATTTCGACTCCTTTTTCGTTATGTAATAACTACACAACTAAGTTTACCAAAGTTCCATTAAGTAAACGTTAAGCTAGCTTAACGTTTTTAATATACATTTACTCTATATCTATCATATTGTTAAATTTAAAGGTAAGTTTGTTATGGAATAAATAAAAAATTCCACACATATACAATTCCATTTTGTTGTTGATTTCACAAATTATCCCTATAAATATCAATATATCTATTTACTTTTAAAAGCCAATATTATAATGTACTAAAAGTAATACACACATAGGGAAGGAATGGAAAATATGTTAAAAAAACTAAAAAAGGTTATGTTTGTTGTAATTGCTGCTATTACGTTATCTACAGGGTTAGCAACAATCGCCCCAAAAGAAGCTTCAGCACATTGGGCAGATCCTCAAATGGATTGGGCTATTAGAAACTATGTCATTAAATTTGATATGAGAGATAGTCCGGCGTATCGAAAAGACTTTTGGATTATGATTGCTAATTATTCTCAAAGACGGTACAACTCTTACGATGAAGCGCGCCAGTATGTAATAAATCGAGGTATTTCTGACGGATCACGTGGAGCTGATCCGGATCACTCGTCATGAAGCGGTAGCCATGCTCTATCAAAAGCGTTTCAATAGCCCTGCATGGTCTCCTAAAGGCGGTTTCAGTAATTCAATTGCATGGGGAACAGGTCAAGGTATTTATGACGGTAGTCGTGGAAACGACTTTGCAACCAGAGCCGAAGTTATTACTATGTTATACAAATACACTGATAAGGGTAAGTGGGGCTAATCGTATATCGACTATGTCTCTAAGCCAGCATACATAGATATATAGATAAAAAAGAATGCTGTGTTTAAACTTGATGAACCGAACAAAAATAAAAGCCGCCCAACAGGACGGCTCTTATTTTTGTTAATCAAACTATTCTTTTATTTAAATGAACCCCAACTACTAACACGTTTTCCGTTTGAAGTTTCACCAGTTGCAATGTAACCATATCCGTTTGAACGTGGTTGACGTATCCATACATAACCGTCTTTTTCATAACCGAATGCATCATACTTTACTTCATCGCCTGCATTAAGTGTAGCGATAATTGGAGCATCAGTTAATGGTGCGGTACGAAGTTTAATAGATGTATTTAACTTAAATACACCGTCTTGTTTTGTAAACCAACTAGAATCATATTGACTATTTGCAATTGTTTCATCTACTCCAGTAAACCATGAAAGAGGTTTATCTCCTATAAGTGAGTTAAGATCACACTTACCAATGCCAGGTACATTTCCAGTTTCAGTGTACTGCCAAATATCACAAGGATACGCTGGCTTATTATCACCATATCGCGGAATCCATACAAAATCAGCTTGTATATTACGCGCTCCAAACGAATCATACGTATGATGCCCTACATATAACCCTATCTTTTTAGCTCCTAGTCGGCGTAGTTCATCGATAAACGCCTGTGTCCCACCTTGCATATCACTCATTGTTTGCACTTCAACATCAGCTACCCAAAACTTAGCTGATTTGTCACCACGAGCCCAAAAGTCTTGCGCTTCTTTCTTGGCATCGTTGATAGATACAAAACGACAAAATGCATAATTTCCAAAAGGAATATTCCTTGATTTCATCGCTTGTACATATCCATTATACAAAGGGTCTACATAATTCGAACCATCTTGCACACGTGCAATTACTAAATCTAATTGCGGTCCTGCTACATCCCAATTAATGTCTCCATTCCACTTAGAAATATCTGCAATATAACCCATTATTCAACATCTCCTTTTTTATTATCATATTCAGAGCTTGTTTTTTTGCTCTTACCACCTAAAACTTCTACTGCGTTTGTTAACGCTGAAGGTAACGGGATTCCCATACGCCCTGCATTTTCTAAAAGTGAAAGCAACTCATTTCCGATAAAGAAAAAGATTGTCGCTTCACGAATAGCACTATTACTTCCAAGTGCTGTATCTAACTGAATCGCGACTCCAACCAAAAGAAAAAGCACCACCTTTTTGGCGATGCCTTTAAAACCAACTTTACTTTTTAGTTCTCCGTTGTATCCTGCTGCTATCATGCCAGTTAAATAATCAATAACTGCCATCGTCACTAAGATTTTCAATGTTGCATCCCATCCTCCCAAAAAATACCCGCAGAATCCACCAAATGTAGCTATAAATGTTTTCAATAATACATCAATACGATCCACTTATTTACCTCCTTTTTTAAAAATAAAAAAAGCCCACTCTATTGCGCGCTTGTAATTAAGTCTTCTCTTCCATTTTCAGTTAAGTATTTATCGATTCTTTCTTTATATGCTTTCATCTTTGTGACGATAAATGTATACGTAAAAACTTCATCAATTACTCGTTGAGCCATGTACTCAGCCATGTTGCGTCAGCTCCTTTTTATTAGATACTAGAAATAATTAATTCATCTAAAGCTTGCTGCATTAATTCTTGTTGCTTTTTAAGCTTATCAAGTTCACTTGGTTGTGGTATTTGTGGCTTGTTCAACTCATCCAGTTCTTCTTGTGTGATTGTTTCAATCCACTTGCCATCTTTAAAAACAGGTTTCCAGTTTGGTTGTGGGAGGGGAATCTCTGTTGCATTATCAGGAATATCATAGACGTCTTTATACCCAATCACATCTTCCTCTTCATACTGCACTTCTTCATTCCCGTATATAGGGTACTTATAACCATCGGCTTCTTCTGTTCCGATAACCACCGTTTCAATTCTCGTTTTAGTAACCATACCTCTTATTTCTTCTTGTCTTGGAAAAATAACATCATCACCTATATAAGCTCCTGTGTCTTTGTTGTACAAATAAATATGTTTCATTGTTCAGCCTCCTTAAATGAGATACGTAAGTGTGAATGACCAGAATTTCAAAGGGGTACTTCCTTCGGATATCCACTCGCAATGGACCGAACCATCCGCACGAATGGTAATAATACCTTCAGCGGAATTTAGATCACTTTTTATATATGAACTTGAAAATCCCATATCACTTAACGGACGGAAAGTTGTTGGAAGTGTAGTAATGATTTGGTTATTTTTTACGCCTATAACATTAACAGTTAGGCAAACGGTATTTCCTGTTCTTTTTACCTTAGATGTTTTACCTGTTTGATTTGTTACTCCGTTTAGTAGAGTTAGGTTTGTCCAATCGGTGTCGTTCTTTGTTTTGAAATCAGCTAGTATACTGAAAGTTTTAGTTGCTGTATCGTGTTCGAAAACAGTGAGAGCATTTACGTTATCGTACAATCTAATCTTATTGGCGCTATTCATACCTAAATTAGTTTGGGCTACTCCATCTTTCGACCATAATATATCCCTAGCTGCCGTTCCAGTTCTGTCCAACGTTAAGTTTCCACTCATAGTATCTCCAGCTTTTTTAAGTACGTTTGTACCTGAAGCTAATATGTTAAACGCGTCAGTGTCATGGTTGTAAGCCCACGCTGTTTTAGTTCCTCCAGTGGAAGGAAAACCTTGAAGAGATGCGCCTGTTGCACTCATAGTCATTTGCCCTTTTTTAACTCCCCCAGCTGTCCACTGTAAGGTTTTGAAACCTCCAGTGATGTCCATGTCAAGATTACCTGTCATAGTGTCGCCACTACGTTTAACAACGTCTGCCTTATCGACCGCTATTTGCAAAGCATCTATCTGTTTCTTAAGCTTATCAAACTCTGCGATGTAATTTTCTATTGGGATGTTCCCTTGTTTCACATCGTTTCCTAACGAAATCCGTATGTCCTGTGTTGTAAAACGTTCAGTCCCTTTTTCAAAAGCAAAGTAACCAATCCACACTCCAGCACTTGATACAGCTTCTTTTGATACGATATACTCAAATACTCCGTCTTTTGCATTCGTAACAACTGCATCGTCACGAACGAAATTACCGTATGGGCTAATCGCTTCATACTTTACTACATAGCCCGTTAAATCCACTGGTTTCCCTCGTTCTTTCAGGTTAACAATAACCTTAAATCCGTTTCGATCATTCTCCCTTGAACTTATCGTTCTCGTCATGATCATGTTCGCTAGATCGATTAGCATCGTTTCCTAACTGTCCTAAAAGCGACAAAATACCTTTGATTAGTGCTTCGATTAATTTAACTCCTGCTTCTAAAAGCTTCGGTAGGTTTTTAATTATTTCGCCAACGAGAGTTATGATTAACTTAACTGCCGCTACTATTAATTGTGGAATCACTTGAAAAATACCAGCGATCAACGCTAGTAGAATGTTAACCCCTGCGCTTATAATCTGCGGTAAATTAGCGATAAGCGTCTCGACAATTTTAGCGATTAACGTTAAAGCTGCGTTAATTAACTGCGGTAATATCTGAACAATCCCATCTATCAACGCCATGAGTATCTTTACCCCTGCATCAATAATTGCGGGTAGATTCGCTAGAATTGTATCAGCAACTTTCGTTATTAAATTGACTGCTAAATCAATTAGCTGAGGTAACATTTGTACGATACCGTCTATTAACGTAGTCAATATCGAAATACCTGCCGAAATGATTGCCGGTAAATTCGCTGTAATCGCATCGATTAAAGTAGTAATAACCGTGATAATCGCAAGTACTATTAACGGAAGCGCTTGTGTAATACCTGTAATTAGCGTAGTCAATAAGTTAATACCTATCTCGATTAACTGAGGTAAGAACGATATCAATCCGTTGATAATCGTCTCGATAATCGTTACAGCTACGGGAATTAACGTAGGTATCATTTGCATGATTCCTTGGATTAGCGTAAGAATCAGCTGTAATCCCGTTTGGATAATCGTAGGTAGGACTTGTACAATTCCAGTGATTAGCGCCTGTAAAATTTGCATACCTACTTCAATTATCATAGGTAGATACGTAGCAATTGACTGTATAATCGTATTGATCACTTCAACCATCGCTTCTAGTATCGAAGGTGCCGCTTGGACCAATCCGTTTACTAGACTCATAATCATTTGCGAGCCAACTTCGATTAATTGCGGTAGTGTTCCCAATAGGAAAGCTGCTACTGAATTAAAGACATTCGTAATTACATCTAAAATAACGCCTTTGTTAGTATCGAGATAGTTGGCAATTGGGGCTACATATTGATACTCAAATTCTTTCCACTACAAATAGAGATATTTATGAAACATTCACCACACTTATGTCGCTATTATCTTTACATGCAAATGCCCTTCTTAATATTACTGCTTCTTATTATACTGTGCTTTCAAATCAATATATTCCTGTCTCGCATCCTGATTATTACCTTGGTGACTATCAAAAGATGTATGTATTTGTGATATATATTTTACTAAATTGCCCTCATCATTTCTCTTCTTATAATTCACTACAATACTTACTTCCAATATCTGCTTTGAACCATTTTTAGAATCAATATGCAATGCGATTGATCCACCACCATATTCATCAAATTGTATTTTCAACTTATCATTAATGATACTCTGAAACTCTAATTCAGTTAGTTTGTATCCGACAGTACTAGGCTGATCAAACTTTTTTATATCACCTCCGGGCTTCATCTTTAGTTTCCTTATTCCTTTTAAACGATTTACAATTAAGTTCACATATGAAACATCCAGGTTTGAATCCGGACTTTGTACCTGTCCATTTTGATACATAATATTGGTACTATAATTAACTTCTTCTTTATAATTTTTATTATCTACTTCCGAGGTAATTTCTTGTGTTGTATTTCCATATAAACTTTTATCTTTTATATTATATACACCTGTCGAAGTTTGGTAGATTGTTTTACTATGCTCTCCATCTTCTTTTTGTTCATATGTACTATATATACCTCTTTGTTTCACATACGCATATCCATCATCACTAGCGGACATAACCTTTTTCATGTCACCTTCATCCAATGCCTTAACAAATGGCTCATACTCTATCTTTTCTTCAAAAAAACTACATGCTTGTAGTAGGCTGATTGCTATTATGATAGGAATCATTTTAGAAACCTTTTTTGTGTTCATTTCATCATCACACTACACTCTCTATATTTTCGATCAGATTATCTTCTAATCACTTTAATCACCTTACATAAGTAAATTTTCTTTTTGTAGTTCAAATACTCTCCTATAAATTATTACTTTTTCACCATCAAAACTTACAATACACACTTTCTTTATGCCTTACGTTTCGATTTACCTTTTTTATTTTTCTTTCGATATCTTGGAGTCTCTCTTTTATGTTGCTCCCATGAAATGTTAAATGACGGAAATTTAAACCTGCAATATGCTAATAGCTGAAATTCAGCTGCTCCGATTGCTATCGTATACATTAAAAAGGTCCCTACTACATACATAAATAAATCATCAAACCCATAATCGTTATGAAAATATAGCAAAATAAGAATAGTTACTGCGTATAGTGTAGCCCACTTCATCATCTTTCCTTTTGTTTTACTAAAGAAAGAAGCAGACCTCTCATCCATACTAAACGCACCTTCACTCGCTTGTTTAAACGTATCAATTGTTGTCACGATATGAAAAATCACTGCTCCTAAAAGCAATAAACCCGCATACAGTATTGTAATCCAGTCAATTGAATTATTAGCCATTTTAGTAACAGTCAACGCAGTAGGAGCTATTGTTGCCATTTGGAATGCATATAATAATACGACAAGGGTTTGTAGTTTTTGAAATTTAAATTGAGCTATCGGAAATGAATAAATAATGAAAAGAATTATTTGTAGGCTGTACAATAACACTTCTAACTTAACAATTCCTATATTAAAGAGAAGCATACAGTAATCCCACCCAGCTGATAAAACAATAGAAAAAATAGTTATTGAACTAAATAGTATTCCTCCAAACATAAATCCTGTAGCACCTTCTGGACTTAAACGATCTTGACATGTCATCCGAAACTTATCTAAATCTTCTTCTTTTATATTCCACATCCTGACTCTTCACCCTCTATACAGTTTAAATAATTTTCATTCACTTCAATTCTATTTCACTCTTATTTACTTTTCGATTGGGATTTTGTATTTTGCCTTCAAAATCTCCCACGCATTCTATCATTCTCTTCCCACGTTATATTAAATGGCGGACATTTAAATTTATTCTGCCATTTCCCTTTATGCCTTACGTTTCGATTTACTTTTTTTATTTTTCTTTTGATATCTTGGAGTTTCTCTTTTATGTTGCTCCCACGTTTTATTAAATGACGGAAATTTAAATCTGCAATACGCTAATAGCTGAAATTCAGCTGCACCTATGGCTATCGTATACATTAAAAAGGTCCCTACTACATACATACCTAAAGTATCAAATCCATAATCGTTATGAAAATATAGCAAAATGAGAATAGTTACTGCGTATAATGTAGCCCACTTCATCATCTTTCCTTTTGCTTTACTAAAAAAGGAAGCGGATCTTTCATCCATACTAAATGCACCTTCACTTGCCTGTTTAAACGTATCAATTGTTGTCAAAATATGAAAAATTACTGCTCCTAAAAATAATAATCCTGCATACAGTAATGTAATCTGATCAATTGAATTATTAGCCATTTTAGTACCAATCAAAACTACGAGTAATATTATTGCCATTTGAAATGCATTTAATAATACAACAATTGTTTGTAGCTTTTGAAATTTAAATTGAGCTTTTGGAAATAAATATAGAATGAAAAAAATTACTTGCAGAGCATATAACAACACTTCCAGCTTAACAATTCCTATATTAAGGAGAACCATACAGTAATCCCAATCACCTGATACAATAATAGAAAAAACGGCTATTGAACTATAAAGTATTCCTCCAAACATAAATCCTGTAGCTCCCTCAGGACTTAAACGATCATTACATGTCATCCTAAACTTATCTAAATCTTCCTCTTCTATATTCCACATCTTGGCTCTTCACCTTCTATACGTTTCAATTATTTTTCGAACACTAAAATTATATTAATATATTATTTATTTTTCGTTTTGAATTTCTTATTTTGTTTTCGAATTCTTCCACACTTTCTCTCATTCTCTTCCCACGTCATATTAAATGACTTGAATTTAAATCTACAGTACACCAATAGTTGAAATTCTGCCGCTCCTATTGCTACTGCATACATTAAAATGCTCCCAACCACATACATTAGTAAAGCATCAAACCCATAGTCGTTACAAAAATAAATTAAAATCAGAAGGAGTGGTACGTATATCATTACTCCCTTCAGTACATTCATCTTTGTATTACTAAAAAATGATTTAGATCTCTCATCCATACTAAAAGCACCTTTACTCGCTTGTTTAAACGTATCAATTGTTGTCACAATATGAAAAATTACTGCTCCTAGAAATAATAAACTTGCAAGCGTCAATGTAAAAACATCAATCGAATTATTAGCTATTTCAGAAACAATTAAAGCTGTGAGCCCAATCGTTCCTAATTGAAATGCGTATAATAACACAACAATTGTTTGTAATTTTTGAAATTTATAACGAGCTTTTGGAAACGAATATAGTATTAAAAAAATGATTTGCACACTGTATAAAAACAGCTCAAACTTTACAATTCCCATTCCAACGAGAACCTTACAATACTCCCAACCACCTGATAAAACGATAGAAAATATAATTATTGAACTAAAGAGTATGCCCCCCATCATAAATCCTGTAGCTCCCTCAGGACTTAACCGTACTCTACATGTCATTCGAAACTCATCCAAATCTTCTTCTTTTATATTCCACATTCAGTTTTTCACCTTCTATACGTTTCAATTATTTTTCGAACACTAAAATTCTATTAATATATTATTTATTTTTCGTTTTGGATTTCTTATTTTGTTTTCGAATTCTTCCACACTTTCTCTCATTCTCTTCCCACTTCATATTAAATGACTTGAATTTAAATCTGCAATACACTAAGAGCTGGAATTCTGCCGCTCCAATGGCTACTGCATACATAACAACATTACACATAACATAACCAAACATTGTGTTTAATGAGTAATTATTATTTATATAAATCAAAACAAGAAGAATTAACACATAAATTACAGCACCTTGTATAACATGTCCCTTTGTTTTACTAAAAAACGAATCTGATTTGTCCCCACTACTAAATGCACCTTCGCTTACTTGTTTAAATGTATCAACTGTTGTCACAATATGAACAATAATTCCACCTAATACTAATAGACCTACATAAACACGTGTATTGAGATCAATTGAATGCTCAATCATCCCAGAAAGAACAAATAACGTGCATCCGATAGTTCCAAGTTGAAATGCATATAATAATATAACGAGCTTTTGGGAATAAATATAGAATCAAAAACATTACTTGCAAACCATATAACACTAATTCAATCCTAACAATTACCTTATCAAACAAGGTAGTATAATAATCCATTCCTCCCACAAAAATAATAACCATAAATAATGAAGTATAAAATATCGTTCCAAGCATAAATCTCGTCGCACCTTCAGGACTTAAACAATCTTGACATGTCATTCGAAACTTGCCTAAATCTTCTTCTTTTATATTCCACACCCTAACTTTTCACCTTCTATACAGTTTAAATAATTTTCATTCACTTCAATTCTATTTCACTCTTATTTACTTTTCGATTTGGATTTTGTATTTCGCTTTCGAATTCTCCCACGCATTCTCTCATTCTCTTCCCACGTCATATTAAATGACTTGAATTTGAATCTACAGTACACCAATAGTTGAAATTCTGCTGCTCCAATGGCTACTGTATACAGTAAAACAATACCTACCGCATAAAGAACTAAAACATCAATTCCATAACCATTATGAAAATATATCAAAATAAACAGGATTAGCGCATATATTGTAGCCCACTTCATCACATCTCCTTTTCTTTTACTAAAAAATGAGATGGATCTTTCATCCTTACTAAACGCACCTTCACTCGCTTGTTTAAATGTATCAATTGTTGTCACAATATGAACGATAACTGCTCCTATAAATAATAACCCTACACAAATTAAAGTCATTCGATCAATTGAATAATCAGATATTCCAGGAAGAACTAACGCTGTAAATGTTATTGTACCTAATTGAAATGCATATAATAATACAACGAGCGTTTGTAACTTTTGAAATTTATAACGTGCTTTTGGAAATGAATATAGAATTAAAAAGATGAATTGTAAGCTATATAAAACAATTTCAGTTTTAACAATTGTTTTATCAAAATAAGTATGATAATAATCCAATCCCCCCATAAAAATAAAAAACATAAATACTGAAGTATAAACTATCCCTCCAATAAAGAAAACCATAGCACCCTCAGGACTTAAACGATCATTACATGTCATCCTAAACTTATATAAATCTTCTTCTTTTATATCCCACATCCTGGCTCTTCACCTTCTATACAGTTTAAATAATTTTCATTCACTTCAATTCTATTTCCCTCTTATTTACTTTTCGATTTGGATTTTGTATTTCGCTTTCGAATTCTCCCACGCATTCTCTCATTCTCTTCCCATGACATATTAAATGACTTGAATTTAAATCTACAGTACGCCAATAATTGGAATTCTGCCGCTCCGATTGCAACCGCATACATTAAAACAGTTCCTACTCCATACATAACAAAAAAATCAATTGAATAATCATTTTGAAAATACATCAGAAGAAGTAGTATTGATATATATATTATAGCCCCCTTTATCACAGCTCCTTTTGTCTTACTAAAAAACGAGGTGGATCTTTCATCACTACTAAATGCACCTTCACTTGCTTGTTTAAATGTATCTAGCGTTGCTGCAATATGAATAATAACTGCTCCTACAACTAGTAGCCCGGTATACATCCTACCAATTGAATTATCAGCCATTTCAGAAACAATCGAAACTACAAATAATATCGTTCCAAGTTGAAACGCATATAGTAATACGATTAGCGTTTGTAACTTTTGAAATGTAAAACATGCTTTCGGAAATAGATATATAATTAAAAATATAATTTGAATACTAAATAACACAATTTCAGTTTTAACAATTGTTCTATCAAAAAAATTGTTGTAGTAATTCAAATCACCTACAAAAATAATAAACATAAATATTGAAATATAAAATATTGTTCCAAGCATAAAACCCGTAGCACCTTCAGGACTTAAACGTCCTTGACATGTTATTCGAAATTTATCTAAATCTTCTTCTTTTATATTCCACACCTTGACATTTCACCTTCTATACAGTTTAAATAATTTTCATCCACTAAAATTCTATTCCATTCTTAATATTTTTAAGTACATAAATTTTTGTACAACTAAATTCAGATAATCTTTTAGGTATATCATTACCACATTAATTACCATAATCATATACTCAGAATGCTTTTTGATAGTTCAAATAGTATCCTTTCTCCTCAAAAGTTCCAAATATTCTTCTTTCAATTAAGTATAACCGTCTTCTTGTCACCTTCATCCAATGCCTTTATTAGACTCTCATACTCTATTTTGATTTACCAAAACTATACGCGCTCAGTAAAACATAACTGTTATCACAATAACTATTTTTTACTACCCCTTTACTCATATCCTCACAACATTTATCGTTCTCAAAATTCAATCAAAATATATTATTTTTAATTTATATACTCTTTTTCATAATTTACATATTCTTTTTTGGCACTTTGATTATTATCTTCTCTGGTATGATAATATGTTGAAATTTCTTGATTGCGTTTTATAAGCTTATCTTCTTTTCTTTCTTCATAATTTACCGATATTGTTATTTGTATTATTCTCATTTGATTTTCTTTTGTATCATTAGGCGTATTAAATTCAATCATCAATATTGCAGAATCAAATTTATCATATTTTAAATTTAACTTGTCATTTATTATGCTTTTAAACTGTAATTCAGTTAAATTATAGCTTATTATGCTCGGTTCACTACATCTTTTTGTATCTTCACTCGGTTTCAATTTACTAAGTTCATTTAATCCTCTAAACATTATTTTTACATATGAAACATCTATGCCTTGATTCTGGGCTATTGAACGAGATTTTTCATTTTTCAAATTTGTACTATAGACAGTTTCTTTTTTGTAATTTTGATTACTACCAACGTTTTTATCATTTTTTATATCAGTAGCAATCTTTTGAGTTGTTTTCCCATATAAGTCGTCTTCTTTCACATTATATACTCCATGGGTTGTTTGATATATTATCCTGCTATGTTCACCATCTTCTTTTTCTTCATAAGTACCTTCGCTAGTCTCTTCTTTCACATAAGCATACCCATCATCACTTGCAGACATTACCGTCTTCATATCACCTTCATCCAACGCCTTTACTAATCTCTCATACTCTATCTTCATCTCCCCAAAACCACATCCACTTAATAAACTTGCTACTATTGACAGAACTATCATCATCTTAGCTTTCTTCTTTAACTTCATACTGACACCCCGTTGATTTCTCTAGGCATTTTTAAATTCATTATGTTCCTTTTTGGAAAGTAATACATTTCACCTTTACTTATTGGTATTTATTTACTCATACAGATTATATTGAAGATACTTTAATTTTTAATAGCATCGATTTATATACAATCCTTAATTGCTTATATATTCTATTCGAATTTTCAGAAACCAAAACTTATTTTATTTCTTTGGCTTACTTTTTTCCCTCTCTTCATAAAGCTTTACCCTTTTCTGACGTTCCCTTTCGTGTTCCTCCCATGAAATATAAAATGATGGAAATTTAAATCTACAATAGGCTAATAATTGGAACTCTGCTGCCCCTATGGCTACCGCGTACATGATTAGAGTTCCTCCCGCATACAATCCTAAAATATTTAGTGTATAATCATTATGCACATAAATAAAAATGAGAAGAGTTAACACATAAAATACAGTACACTTTATTGCATTCCTCTTTGTTTTACTAAAAAATGAAGAGGATTCTTCTCCCGTACTAAATGCCCCTTTACTTGCCTGTCTAAAAGTATCAATAGTCGCTAAAATATGTAAAATGACTGCACCTAAAAATAATAACCCAACATACATTAATGTAATTTGATCAATTGAATAATTTGACATTCCTGGAATTATCAACATTGTAAATGTTATAGTGCCTAGCTGAAATGCATATAATAGTACCACAAGTGTTTGTAGTTTCTGTAATTTAAATGGCATCTTAGGAAACAGATAAATAATTAAAAAAATTACTTGAAGACTATAAAACACTAACTCAAGGCTAACAATTATTTTATCAAAGAGAGTCGGGTAATAACTCCAACCAAACCTTATTAACCCTCCAATAAGAAAAAACATTATTAAAGAAATAAAAAACATCGTTCCAAACATAAACCCTGTCGCCCAATCGGGACTTAAGCGATTCTTGCAAGTACTTTTAAATTCATTTAAATTTTCTTCTTTTATATTCCACATATAATTACACCATCTTTTCTAAAATCATGTAATAACCCTATATTTGTAAACAAACTAGGAATAAATAAATGTTTTGGTATTTCATATTAAACTAGCCTTTTTACTTTTTCTAATAAACATAAAATATAACAATAACATCGATATTAACCCTATCCCACCGCCCAACCCTCCTCCATATTCTTCTAGATATATGCAAAGAAATATACTAACAATAAAAAATATTATTCCAAAGATAACAATCCACTTCCCCAGAAACTCTGCTACTTTATATAGAATTAAAAAAATAAACATAATCCCGACAATAATAGGTGCTATTACACTTTCAAATAAACCTTTTTCTTTTTTTACAGCTTTAGAATCTTTATTCAAGATATTACATTCCTCCCTTTACTAGTTAATTTATGAATAATGTATTCATTCTATCTTCAATATAAGTTTACGAGTATCATTTATAACTTTCATTTCAGTTTTTGTTTCGCTTTTGTTCTTTCTCTCTTATTCTTTTTCTATTTGCTATAAATTCTTGGCGTTCCTTTTCATGTTGTTCCCACGTAATATTAAATGATGGGAATTTGAAACGACAATACACCAATAGGACGAATTCTGCTGATACTGCAGCGAATATATATAATATTATTGTTTGTGTCACATAAATTCCCATTTCATCAAATGCATAATTAAGGTTTAAAAAAATTAATACAAGTAGAACGATTACAATGATTGTCATTCCAATCAATAAATATAATTTCGTGTTAGTAAAAAACGAGACAGCCTTCCCTTCCAATTTATATCCTCCATGCTTTGCTTTTCTAAAAACATCGATCGTTGCTACAATGTGAGTACAGATTGCCCCTAATAGTATTAAACCAATATAAACCAATGTTTTATTGTCACATGGAAAGTCATATATTCCTTCAACAACCATAACTATGAAAGGTAATGTCGCTAACTGAAAAGCATAAAATATAGTTACGATCGTTTGTAGTTTCTGTAATTTAAAAGCAATCTTTTTAGACATGGATATTATTAAAAAAATGAACTCCAAAATATACAATTTCACTTCAGTTTGTACAACTATCTTCTCAAAAGGAGTTAGAGAAATCTTGTCACCGTTCAGTAAAAAAGCTAAAAACATAATAAGCATGGGTATAGAAGTATATGCCAAAACTCCCCCATAAAAGATTCTTATATAATCCGGACTTAATCTGTTTCTATTTTCAATTTCAAAAAGACCCATATCTTCTTCTCTTATATTCCACATTCAGCCTTTTCACCTTCTATATAGTTTAAATAATTCTCATACACTTAAATTCTATTTCACCCTTATTTACTTTTCGTTTTGGATTTTGTATTTTGCTTTCGAATTCTCCCACGCATTTTCTCATTCTCTTCCCACGTAATATTAAATGATTTAAATTTGAATCTACAGTACACCAATAGCTGGAATTCTGCTGCACCAACGGCTACTGTGTATAGTAAAACAGTACCTATTACATATCCAATAAAAGTATCAAACGCATAATCATTATGAAAATAAATCAAAATAAGAAGGATTAATACGTATATTAAAGCCCCTTTCATCATAGTTTCTTTTGTTTTACTAAAAAAGGAAGCGGATCTTTCATTCATACTAAACGCACCTTCACTTGCCTGTTTAAACGTATCAATCGTTGTCACAATATGAACAATCACTGCTCCTAAAAATAAGAAACCTACATATACTAATGTAATTCGATCAATTGTATAATCAGACATTCCAGGAAGAATTAGAGCCGTGAATAATATCGTACCTAATTGAAATGCATATAATAATACAACAAATGTTTGTAACTTTTGAAATTTAAATCGAGCTTTTGGAAATGAATATAGAATTAAAAAAATTATTTGTAAGCTATATAGCACAAGTTCCATTCTAACGATTGTTTTCTCAAAGAAAGTAGTATAATAGTCCCAACCAAACGTTACTAAAGTACCAATAAGAAAAAACATCATAACTGAAACGTACACTATTGTTCCTATCATAAAACCTAAAGCACCTTCTGGACTTAAACGGCTGCTACATGTTACTCGAAATCCATCTAAATCTTCTTCTTTTATGTTCCACATTCAGTTTTTCACCTTCTATACAGTTTAAATAATTTTCATTCAATAAAATCCCATTACATTCCTAACTTTTTAAGTACATTCATCTTTGTGTAACTATATTCAGATAATATTATCTCTATATTAATTACCGTACATAATCAGAATGCTTTTGATAGTTCAAATAGCCTTCTTTCTCCTCAAAAGCTCTAAATATTCTTCTCTCTTTCACTTAAGCATATCCCTCATACTCTATTTTTGTTTCCCCCGAAACTGCACTCACTTAGTAAAAACGTTACTGTCATCACAATTGTATCGAGATAATATAGCTCTTTAATTTTATCTTCAGAAAGGTGATAACCTCCCATCAACAATATGCTAGGAGGTTATTACAGTTATTTAAAATTTGTTTTTTATTTTAATGGATTCGATTTTTGCAAATAATAATGTTATTTAATTTGAGCAGCGAATATTAAAAACATGCTGCTTAATAACTCGTAATTAAGTCTTCCCCCTCATATCTAGGGTCTTTCCCAACTTTACCATCTTTTGTTTTGATAATTTTTAGTCTACCTAACCACTCTGCTCCGTTATATGTCTCTTCACTTACCCATACATTATGCTTTTTACCATCTACCTCAACTACTAATGTGGGGTGTGTAAACATGAATTCCTTCTCTACATGCCTACCTACAATTTCTGCATGTAATGATGTACCTTCTTCAACTAGTTTACTATTTTGATACCCTTCGATAATAGGTAATCCAATAAATACAAAGAATATCAGTCCAAATACGATTACTTTCTTCTTTGTACTCCATTTATTCTTTTCTTTCAATTCCTTCTGTCTCGCTTCTCTTTCTTCGCGTTCATCCAAACTCTCATTTAAAGCATCTTCCCATGCCTTAATTTCCGCTTCGATTTCTGCTTCAGCTCTTGCTAGTTTTTCTAGTTGTTCATCGGTTGCTACCATCTCATATGAGTTATCTCCAACCACACGAATTTCAGCACCATTTTCTTTTACTTTCCGCAAGTCTTTTTCTGTACAATCAAACTCTCGAATGATTTCCCCTTGTGTGTTTACAAGTCTAACGTAAATGTTTTTTTTCTCCTTCTTCTTAAACATCTGAACTCCCCCTTATTTGTTTCCTATCATAGATAACCCTACTGCAATTAAGAGAAAGAAAACGATAATAAGGAAAGTCTTCCCTTTGCTTACTTGTGTTGTAGAACCTTCCAAGACAGCCCATATAAGAATTGGGAAAAGAAGAATACCTAGGAGAATATCAACCAACTTGTTGCTACTCTTCTTTAGTGTTTTTGCTTCTTCTACTATCGGTTTTAACTGAACAGCTTCTTTTCTTATTTGTTTCGGTTTCTTTTTCTTGCGTCTATGATTCACCGATATACTCCTTTTAGAATGACTTTTTACTAACTATAAAAATACCATCTAGTATTATCTACACTTATTCACTAAAACTCCCTAGTTCCTCTGTCCAAAAACATCCTTCCGTTAAAGCAGCTGCATCAATTTTTCGAAGTGCACTAGAAATCCACTCCACCAAACCTTTAGGTATATTTTTTTCAATATAAGCCTTTCTTCCATTGGCAGCCTTTACTTCTTTTATAAATTCCACATAGACAAGTAAAGATTCTGTAAACTTCTCTATCGTACTATTTATAAGAACGACTTTATTTTCATTGTCATAATCTATATATACGAGTTGAGATTTAGATTCATCAATACAGATTGGATTTCCACTACCAGTAAATCCAAAGTATATAAACTTATCATACATCGTACCTAATTCATTATGTATCTCGCTCAACCTTATCCCACCACCGTTATCTGCAGATTCAAATGTAAGAAATGGAGGAGCAGACTCCGGAAAACCTGCTTTAATTAAGAAGTCTTTCGTTTCTTTCGAGAAGGAAAACGAGTGAATGATTTTTTCATTATAATGAATTAAACCGTATATTTCTTCATTCCAATTCACTAAAAAATCTTGTGGTGAGATCATTTTATCCTCCTGCATATCATATTATTATCTCTGCTCCATTTTTAAATTACTTATCAACTCAACTAGGGAATTAGAAAGAAACTCTTTTTCTTCTGTTTCAAAGTTTTCTATTAATACTTCTCCTGTTTCATTGTCAAAAATGATAGCCCTATCTTCCGGAGAGACAAATCCTATCTGTATATACCTAAATTCTCTCCCTTCACTCTCCTCATACCGTTTCATTATTTGAATAAATTCTACTATAAATTTATTCGGTTCCACAGGTTCAAGGACAACTAATTTTGTACCGTAAAAGCCTTGTATGTCTAAGAACCAATAAGAATTAAAGTATTCTTTTATCGCATCGTGAATATTTACACTCAGTTCTTTCTCAATTTCTATAAAATTATCTATCTTATTTTTCTCAAGAGGTTTCCAATATACATATCCTTCTTCATCTGGATTACTTAAATATAATAAAGGATCCACTTCTGCATCCCACGGTACTTTAGGATACGTTCCATATTTTTTCTCCCATACATTCATAAGTGCTTTAAAATACCGATCTAACGCTTTTTTTATTTCCATGTTTTACCCTTCCCACTAACACCTAATAAGATTTCATTTCCTACTGAATTATTAATAAATGAAAAATAATTGGATTTCATATCCCACCTTCATACTAATAATAAAGTTATATAGCGATTCTTATTACTTTTTCACTACAAATCTCTTCAATTGATCCTGCCTTATTTACACGTATTCTCTCGATTAAAGTCAAATGCTGCTTCAACACCATTTTTTAGTAATTTTTGTAATAACGTATCTAATCCTGCTTCGAAATAACATTGGATTTCTTCTTTATATAACGGTAATAAGGTATGAAAATAAACCGGCCAGTCACCCTCTATTCTTTTACCATCTTCACGAAATTCCATTTTGAATGCCCCTGAACACTGTGGAATTGGTGGCACAATCATAACACCAGAAAATTCCATCTCTTTACTATATGGATGAATTGACGCATTGTAATCTCCCTTACCTTCATCTAATTGATTCGGAAATATAAGCCATTGCCCTAATCCATATTCCCTTGCCATTTCTCCAAATTCTTGTAAAAGACGCAAAGGCCAACTGTATTTCAAACTCGCCAAAGCGGTTACTGAAACATCCCAATCCTTCGGCAGATGCATGACAAGTTCTGCATAACCACTATCTACACTTGATGGAGCTGGCATACGGAAATAGCTATTCCGATATGTTACTACTGTATGGTAATCAACTATTTTATTTGGTCCAACATCATATAATTCTACATCGGTAATCCTTTTTGTATTTGCTTCTATATGATTCGTAATCAGTCCATAATGCAGCTGAATATGTGACTTAAAATCTTCTATTGACGTTGGGCGTATCATTGGATTATTTTCTATTTTTTGTTCATCATTTTTCTCATCAGATTCCCATACTAATTCAAACTCAAATCCTTTTAGTTCACTTTTTGCAACTCTCTCTTTAAATTCGTTTGATACGAAAGTTTGTACAGATACAATCGGAAAATCCCCATATTTATGCTTTGTATTCAATGCACAAAAAATATGCTCCCCCCTAATTTTCTCTGTAATAAAAGCAAATTTATCAAATCCACCGAAATCATCAGGGTCCGCATTCTCATAATCAATACAATCTAATACATTTAATACATGTATTGCATAACATTCATATCGTTCATGAACAAGTGGAAGAATTTCAACTTTCCTTTTAATTAAATCAAATACTACTTCTATCGCTTTTTTTGTAAAAACAAGTGGTATTTCACTTAATAAATCTGATGGTTCCCCCTCATTTAAAAGTTTCATTTGCAATGGATTCCACGTATTAATTACTGATTGACCTTGAAAATAGTTATTAAAAATTTCTTGTCCTTCTTCATTCTCACACTCTAATTGATCATACTGTGAATTACTAATAATTTTCCATATTTTCATTATACTCCGCCTTTTACTCTATATAAAATACACATTTTCCCTGCCAACAACCATTTCTCATCTATTTTATCCTTTAATGCTTTTTATCGCCCACTGCTTATATGTATTTTTCATCCCACTATCTTCTTTACTATTTCCTTTTTACGATTTAACTTCTTCTAATCATGTAACTTATTTAAAAACTCCGTAAAATTATTAGCAATATAGAATACATTTTCTCTCGCTACTTCCTCTGCTTCCTTAGCCGTAATCCCTTCGCTTTCCATCAATGTTTCCTTTTCCCATGCTCCCTCATGTTCCCAAAAGACGACAATTGGATCTTCTTCATGATTTTTATAATCAAAGCAAATTAAATTTCCTGCTGGATCAAATGCGAAAGGAAATAATTCTTTAGGTAATGTATCGATAAAGTCACTATATACATCAACTATATATTCATCACTATTTTCATTAAAAGATAATAAAGTACCGAAAATTCTTTCGTGATTATTCACATTAAATAATTCTGGTTCTACATTGGCACCATTATTTACAGCTACACATTTTATATAATCCATTGGAAATTTAAAACCTATTTTATTACTAATCTCTCTCACAAGATCTTCATTTACAGCTTCATCAGCAAATTGCCATTCTACTTTTCTCACCAAGTTCCATCACCCCATGGTTATTTACTCTTAAGTAATTTTACAAACTGTCCTATATGTTACCAATAATATATTGTAATTTTTATATCAATGGATTATCTTCTCGTTTAGAGCATCGGTTGATGAATGCTAATTCCTCTTTTGTCGGTGCAACTTTTTTTCTAATTACATCCCCATGTTTATCCCATTCTGTATAATGTAAACAAATACCAAACTTAAATTCTCCTTCATATTTGAGTACTTCGCATTCATACCAAATTTTCCGTATCCCTCTTGTCTGTCCTTTTATCATGAAATTCGTAGTTTTTACTTTTCCGCTCTGATAAAACTTAACATAATCCCCTTCTTTAAAACCATCCCTATAGTAACAATAATAAGCTAGGTTGCCATTTTCATATAACTCATATGCTAAACCAGTAAAAGGTTTCCCATTCTTATCTTCTGGCTTATCTAGCACTTCATCACTGGATGAGGTAAACCATAGTTCCTCATCAAAATTTATTCCATGCTCTAATACGTATTTTTTACTTAGTACATCCATCTTATTCTCCAATTTTATTCACCTCTAAACAACAATCAAAGCTTTCCGTTATAGTAAAAATCACTCCTTAACAGAGTGCCATAGAATGGTTTTATATTCATCACATATATCGTTTTCTTATACGACTACATGTCCATAAAAATACTTTTTACCAATCTTCCATTCTTTCTCTGTTAGAACATCGATATATGACATCAACTCTCTATTTTTTTCATCTGTTATTATCGTATCGTATTGAATTGGACATTTGATTCCACTCCAAATTGATAAAACGGAAGGTATAGTAACAACATTATAAGTAGTTCTATCTCTTAAAGAACTCATAACTTCCGAAACTAACTCCTTTGCCAAATCTCCAGGAAAAGATAGTCTATTACGATAATAATATTCTTGCGTATCGTTATTTTCGATAAAACCAGAATAAGCTTCATTAAATTCTTCTAACGGTACTTCATAATACTCGTCCTCCATTCCAAGCATCCATGAAAGTTCATTTCTTATAGCTTTTTCAACAAAGGTATCTTCCCACTCTTCTAGTAACGCTAAAAGATATGGTACTACATGATATGAAAGAGTTTCACCAGCACTTACTACAAAATTATGAACTCCATCCTCTGAAGCACTTGAAAGGAATTTCAAATTATTCATTTCTAATAAATCATCGTGAGTAGCTACTGAACAAAATAGTCTAGTGCATAAATGTAAAACAAGCCCATTTCGAGTACTATTCATAAGTTCAATTAGTAATCCCTTAACGGAGAAATCACCTAACTTTAATAATTCGTTAATTAAAATAAAGCATTCTGTCTCTGTTACACTATCCCTTAAGTTAGACTTAAGAGTTTTAATTGTATGATTAGAAACTTCTCCATACCAAATATCTTTTTTTAAATGTTCTAAATCCATCATTCTCCCGCCTTTTATTGCTGCTTACATTTATACGAACCATTTCATATGAATAATATTATTAATCATGTAACTTATTTAAAAACTCCGTAAAATGATTAGCCACAAAAAATACATGTTCTCTCGCTACTTCCTCTGCTTCCTCAGCCGTAATCCCTT
>NZ_LOBC01000023.1 GCF_001583695.1 Bacillus wiedmannii
TGGTTTAACAGGATCACCGGGAGTAACAGGTGCGACTGGTTTAACAGGATCACCGGGAGTAACAGGTGCGACTGGTTTAACGGGGTCACCGGGAGTAACAGGTCCAACGGGAGTAACAGGAACACCAGGAGCAACAGGTCCAACGGGAGTAACAGGAACACCGGGAGCAACAGGTCCAACGGGAGTAACAGGAACACCGGGAGCAACAGGTTCAACGGGAGTTATTGGTCCCATAACAACAACTAATTTATTATTTTACACTTTTTCAGATGGAGAAAAACTTATATATACAGATTCAGATGGGATAGCTCAATATGGTACAACACACATATTACCTCCTGATGAGGTTTCCTATATTAATTTGTTTATTAATGGAATACTTCAACCACAACCATTATATCTGGTTAGTAATGGTCAGCTAACTTTATTGGATAATCAACCACCTACGCAAGGTTCTTCAATTATTTTGCAATTCATCATTATTAATTAAAAAAGACAGATTCTTAAATAAAAAGAATCTGTCTTTTTGTTCTACATTAAAGTAGTTAAACTAAGTGACGATAAATTCAATTGTAATTGGAATTCCGCCGTCTAATGCATCTCCGCCAGGAATTGTAATAGCACCAGTAGGTCCAGTAGTAATACTGGAGTTCACACTAGGTTGAAGAATGCCGTTTACATAAAAGTTGTAATACGTAAAAGTCGGAAAAGCAGTTGCAGTAGTACCAGCATCGTTTAAACAAGCTGTAGCAGCAATTGCAAAAGCTGCACCTGTTCCTGTTCCAGCTCCTAGTGTAGATGTAAATCTTCTAGATGCCATAAATGGTTGGATGATTGGCAATTAATTCTCACCTCCTAAATTATTTTTTGAACGAATTATAGAATAACTTGTCCGATATATTGTATGAGAGTTTTCTATAATAGAAACGGCTTCTTAATTATTGAGAGAACATAATTTTAGTAAAGATATTGTTACTTATCTGAAAAGATGGTGTTGTTACTTGTTGGTTATATGCAAATGCTTAGTTTTAATATTTAAATTAAAATGTGCTTTTGGACCTAAGAGATAAACGTGGAAAATTAAAATAAACTCTTAAGTTTAGGTGTTTAATCTAAGCAGTCAATTATTAAAAACATATAATTAATATGTGAGTCATGAACATAATTAAATATCGTTTTTTCAGTTTAATTATAATTCATGTTTCCTATTTTAAGTGACTGAAACCTATACGCAATTTTATAGTTCTTATAATAGGAAAACACTCAAATATAAGATAAGTAAGGAGGAAATAAATGTCACATAACAATTGTTTTGGTCATAACAACTGCAATAATCCGATTGTTTTCACTCCAGATTGTTGTAACAATCCACAAACGGTTCCAATTACTAGCGAACAATTAGGAAGATTAATAACTTTACTAAACTCTTTAATTGCGGCTATTGCAGCGTTTTTTGCAAATCCAAGTGATGCAAACAGATTAGCTTTACTCAATTTGTTTACTCAACTATTGAACTTACTAAATGAATTAGCACCTTCTCCAGAAGGGAATTTCTTAAAACAATTAATTCAAAGTATTATTAACTTACTACAATCTCCTAACCCAGACCTAGGTCAATTACTTTCTTTATTACAACAATTCTTCAGTGCTCTTGCACCATTCTTCTTCTCTTTAATTATTGATCCTGCAAGCTTACAACTTCTATTAAACTTATTAGTTCAACTAATTGGTGCTACTCCAGGAGGTGGCCCAACAGGTCCAACAGGTCCAACAGGTCCAGGAGGCGGAGCAACAGGAGCAACAGGAGCAACAGGGGCAACGGGAGCAACAGGCCCGACAGGAGCGACAGGAGCAGGAGTAACAGGAGCGACAGGCCCAACAGGTCCAACGGGAGACACAGGAGTAGCAGGCCCAACAGGTCCAACGGGAGACACAGGAGCAACAGGAGCGACAGGCCCAACAGGAGACACAGGCCCGACAGGAGCAACAGGCCCAACAGGTCCAACGGGAGACACAGGTCCAACAGGAGCAACGGGAGCAACAGGATTAACAGGAGCAACTGGTGCAACAGGTGGCGGAGCTATTATTCCATTCGCTTCAGGTACAACACCATCTGCGTTAGTTAACGCATTAATAGCTAATACAGGAACTCTTCTTGGATTTGGATTTAGTCAGCCTGGCATAGCTTTAACGGGTGGAACAAGTATCACATTAGCGTTAGGTATAGGTGATTATGCATTTGTAGCACCACGTGCAGGAACTATTACGTCATTAGCAGGTTTCTTTAGTGCAACAGCTGCATTAGCTCCATTATCACCTGTTCAAGTGCAGATACAAATATTAACTGCACCAGCAGCGAGTAATACGTTTACAGTACAGGGCGCACCTTTATTATTAGCACCAGCATTTGCTGTAATAGCGATTGGTGCTACAGCATCGGGAATCATTCCTGAAGCTATTCCAGTAGCTGCTGGAGATAAAATACTGTTATATGTTTCATTAACAGCAGCAAGTCCAATAGCTGCAGTTGCTGGATTTGTAAGTGCAGGTATTAATATCGAATAACTTGTGGTAATGTATTCTGTATATAGCCCTTCCTAATTTTATTAGGAAGGGCTATATTTTATGGGAAGATAGGTGATAAATCAAAATGTATGATTTATACTTTAATATTTATGGAATAAGTTAAATGATTTGAAAAAATTACCTATAAATAAAAAAGATGAATTCTATTAAAAATAGAATTCATCCATTTCATAAATGGTATACAAGGGAAGAAAGTTATTTATCGTGAGCGTTGAAATGTTATAGTTCAAATTAGTAATAAACTATTTGTTTTTATTACAGTTACATCCTTTTTTCTTTACATAGCCTTGCTCGGCTAAATCTCTTTGTGATTGGGAATTGGAAGATTGAGAATTCGAAGACTGAGAGGATGCTGATGAACTACTATTTTTATTATTAGAGTAGTTTTTTCGATAGTTATAATTACTCATAGTACTATCACCTCCAATTAGATATATAAATATTATATGTATGTACTCTATTAATTGTTACGAAAAAAATAGGAATGGTGGATATACAATAAAAAATCTCCTACGTATTTTCCGAGGAGATCAATAATTGTCTATTAATGAAATAAATTAATATCCCCAGTAAAGAGGGAAATAGTATGAATCTTGGTAATATAAATTTTGTTGTTGATTAGGAGGATGAGTTGGTGGGTTTATCATTCCTCGGTTTTTATTACAGTTTGCTGGGGGACCAATTACTGTAGTGGATTGAATAGGGGATACCGCTTGTTTCCATTGTTGTTCATCGAGACAGTAAGTATGAGCCATCATATTAGCGGGAGTTAATCTTAAAATATCAGAACCAAAAATAACTTCTGGGGTTGGGGCATCGAAAATAGCTAATAAATGAGTACCATCTGCTGTAGCAATTTCATAATGCCACCACGCTTGTGGAATGTTGGCAACTTGCCCTGGTTTTATCGGTAAGTTTAATATTTGGTTTGTAAAAGGATTAAGTAAGGAAACAACAGCAGATCCTGAAATACAGTAAACAAGTTCAGCTGCATTTTGATGAATATGTGGCTCTACAACATTTCCTGTACTTAAATAGATATCTAATAAAGAAGTATTTTCTAAAGTATTTAATTGTTTTATGCCAAGTACGTTTATATAATTTTGGGCATCTTTCTTAAAAAAATTACTTTTATTTAAATCATGGGTGAAATTAGTTGAGGGGGAAGTGTAGTCGATATTAGAAGTCATTTGTATTACCCGCCTTTCTTATATTTTCATGCAATTTGAATTTAGGATATGAGTCTAGTTATTGAAATGTGAAAGCGTTGCTGCTCTTCGTTTGTAAAGTGATAAAAATGTTCGTTTGAATGCACTATAATTAAAAGAGTTTCATTGCGAAAAAAGGCGCTATTAATTACAATTAATGTAAAAGATAGCGCTTTTTTAATTTGGAGTACAAGGGGAGTGCAGAAAATGAACCATACTATTTTAAAAGAGTTGGAAGTTGAATTAAAAAATTACTTTCAACCGTTTTTGAATGCACCTGCAACAATAGAAGAAATTCAATATGCCGAAAGTGAAATGGGAATTGCGTTTCCAGATGAATTACGTAATCTTTATCTTGCACATAACGGTGAGGATAAATCAGGACCAGGGTTGTTTTTTGGTTTGCCATTTCTCTCGTTAGATGAAGTTTTGGATGAGTGGAGAGTATGGAAAAGTATTGAAGATGATGCGTTTTTTAATTTTGATGCATTTTCAATACCAACAGAATATATTAAGGAAAGATATGTGAATCACAATTGGATACCTATTAGTAAAGATTATGGCGGTAACAATTTAGGAATAGATGTTGATCCGGATGAAAAGGGGAAAGTGGGACAAGTTATTAATTTTGGACGAGATGAAGAAGTGAAATATGTAATTGCAAATAGAATTTCAGATTTGTTACTATTTATTTTACAAACGCTAAAAAATAAAAATTTCACCATTCATCAAGAGGAAGATTATTTATATTGGAGTTATGGTGCTAATGATAATATACATTTTTTAGACGCTTTATTTAATATTGAATTACCTGTTTTACAGCCCCAATTTATATTTCAATCTGAAAATAACGTTAATGATTGGTACGATAGTTTAGATGAGAATTGGAGATATATAGTGGGTGCATCTGAACGAGCAGACAGGTTTATTAGAGAGAAGAGATTATATTTAGGTGGAAAAGGGTTAGTAGATATTAGTCCATTACAGATGTGTACGGAAGTGAGAGAACTAATTTTATCCGGAAATGAAATTCGAGATTTAGCAGGATTAGAACGAATGAATTCTTTAAAGAAGTTATATTTAGTTAATAATCCGGTTCAAGATTTAACGCCAATCATACATCTAAAACACTTACAAGAAATGAATATAAAGAATACGGAGATAAATAATTTATCGGAACTTGTAGAAATGTCATCATTAAAAAAATTAAATATTACACATACTAGTATTCAAGATTTTTCGTTGCTACCGCAGTTTCAAAAATTAGAATCGCTTTCTGTACATATTTCAAATCATGAGCAGCTCTACGCGATTTCGAAAGTAGATAATTTAAAGCATTTATATATTTTAGGTTTAGAGAATGTTAGTGAATTGGATTTACTTGTTTTGCAAAATTTAAATAAGTTAATCACAATTGAATTTGAAAATAGCGACATCGCTAATTTATATTGCTTTCGACACAATGCGTCAATTCAAAATATAAAGTTGACAGATACAAAGGTAAAAGATGTATCGGCATTAGGTAAAATGAAAGGACTAAAGGAATTAGAATTAGATGGCGCAACAATTGATAACCTTGAAACGGTTTGTTGTTCTCGATCATTAGAAATATTTACAGGATCGTTTGAACAATTTTATATGTTAAAAGACTCATTTGATAGGAAAATAGATTTTTCAAAAATAATAGGAGGGATGTCTGAAGAAGAAAGAGAAATTTGGCACCAGCATGTAATTGATTAGAAAATAACATTATTATGTAAATAAGTTTGTTTGTAGAAGGTGTAACTGTTTGACAGTTGATACTGTAATAAAGTGGTTAGATGAAATAAATTATGTGTAACTGAATGTCACATCCCCCCTTAATCGTTCGTCTTGTATGTAGAACGTATAAGGAGGGATTTTGTTATGAAACATTTTGATGTAGCAATTGTTGGTGGTGGGCTTGCTGGATTAACAGCATCTATATATTTAGCGAAAGCTGGAAGGAAAGTTATTGTATTAGAATAGTCCAGTCACTTCGGTGGTCGAGGGATGACAATAAATAAAAACGGCATTTGTATGAATCTTGGTGCACATGCTTTATATAGAGGTGGAGAAGCGTTTTTAGCTTTTAATGAGCTAGGAGTAAATCTTCCAGGTGGAATCCCATCTACAAAAGCACATGGAATATGGAAAGGGGATATTTATACCATTCCAACAGATTTTCGCTCCATTTTATCAACACCGTTACTTTCATGGTCTGCAAAAGTACAGTTCGCTCGTCTTATGATTCATTTAGGAAACTTAGATGTAGGAAAAGTTCCGAAAATGAGCCTAACTACATGGGCAGAAAATGAAATTAAAGATCCAATGGTTCGAAATATATTTTATGCATTATGCCGAACAACAACATATACGTATGCTCCTACAATACAATTAGCATCTTCTGTACTAAAGCAAATACAGCTTTCTATGAAAGAAGGAGTACTTTATGTAGATGGCGGTTGGGAGACGATAATAACAAATTTAAGGAATATAGCAAGTACTAGTGGTGTGCAATTTCTGGCTAAAAAGCATGTTTTGAAAATAGAGCATTGTGAAGGGAAACAAAGAATACAATGTTTTGACGATGAAGTATTTGAAGCAGGTGCAGTCATTGTAACAACTCCACCGAAAGAAGCTTGTAAAATTATAAAAGGTGCGGAAGGAACAAGTTTGCATAGATGGAGTGAACAATCAGTACCGGTTACCGTTGCTGCATTAGATATTGGTTTGAGACGATTACCCAATCCTACACATCAATTTGTATTAGGCTTAGATCAACCTATATTTTATACAAATCAATCGAGAGCAGCTAAATTAAGTGAAGACGGATCAATTGCAGTAAGTCTAATTAAGTATCATACCCCTGTGTTTGAGCTAAATCATATTCAAGATGATAAAGAACAGTTAGAAAATACGATGGAATTATTACATCCGAATTGGGAAAGGGAAGTTGTTGCACAGCAATATTTACCGAAAATAACGGTAGTATATGATTTTCCTCATATTGACCGTGTTGAAAAACCAGGCCCTAATATACCTGGAATGCCAGGTGTTTACGTTGCAGGAGATTGGTTAGGACATGATGAAATATTAGCTGATGCTGCGGTAGCAAGCGGAAAACGTGCAGCGTTACACATATTAAAGCAATCCGAAAGTGAGGCAATTCATCATGGAAACGGAGCAATTATATGAAACGTATCAATCATTATTATTTTCGTTAGCATATAGAATCCTTGGGAGTGTTATGGATGCTGAAGATATCGTCCATGACGTATTTATATCACTTAATAATATAGAGGACGTTCAATCTATAGAAAATATGAGAGCCTATTTATGTAAAATGGTAACAAATCGCTCAATTGACAAATTACGTTCGGCAGCACATAAACGGAACGTATATGTCGGAATGTGGTTGCCAGAGCCATTTGTGGAAGAGGTTGATGATCCATCAGAGTCATTTGTAATGAAAGAATCAATTTCTACGGCATATTTATTACTTTTACAACAATTGTCTGAGGTAGAGAGAGTTGTTTTCATATTAAGAGAGGTTTTCAGTTATGAATACGAAGAAATCGCTTCAATTGTAGATAAGAGTAGTGCGAACTGCCGAAAAATCTTTCAACGTGCACGAAAAAGTATTTTGGATAAGCCGAAGCACTCAACATTAAGTACGAAGAAGATGGCTGCCTATGTGGAGAAATTTGTATCATCATTGCAGTGTGGGGATGCGCAAGGCATATTAGAAGTATTAAAAACAGATGCGATATTAAAAGCGGATGGTGGTGGTAAAGCTACAACTGCAATCCATCCAATCTATTCTGCAGATAGAATTATACGTTTATTCTTTGGAATTGGGAAGAAGTTCCCGGAAGAGTACAATGTTAATTATAAGATGGTAAATGGTGCCCCAGGTGTTATTGTTAAAGTAAATAATAAAGTGACTTATGTGCTTTCATTTACATTTGAGAATGAGAAAATCTCAAATATTTATATGATGGTTAATCCTGAAAAACTTATGCACTTAAATGTAACTGTATAAAAAAAGACGCATTTCTTTAGAAGTGCGTCTTTTTTTTATTTCTCTAACATTTCAAGAGGTACATCTTTTTCGCCTGCTACTTCAAATTTAATTTCCCCATCTTCTTCATAAATACGTGAAATAATCGGTATAGTAATCATTAATTTTTTATGCTGTTTTCGTTTTCGAGCAGCATCTAAGCTAATCACGTTCATTGTAAGCATCCTTTCTTCTAGAAATATATAAACAAAAGAAAATGCGTCCGGAAAGGGCGCTTAATTGAATTTGAAATACCGATTCATTTAATTGGGGTTTATATGATTTAACAACTGCAATTGAATTAAAAATAGTATGAATGGAATAATTGCACGTAGAAATTAACTTTACCAAAAAACGAAACAATATGCTATAAAAAAATTTAAATCTTTGTCATATAACGAGAAAAAGGATTTCGTTTCGCATATAATGAAAGTAGACGGGCAGCAAGAGCTTTTTCATCATATTGCTTGGAAAGGCGATGAAAAGAATGGATACGTTAGATTCATTATTATTTCAACTTGAACAATATGGAGAAGAGCATGATCGAAATAAAAAAACACGGGAAGAAAAATTACGGAATATTTCTCGTGAGATGGGGCAATTTTTATCAATTTTAGTAAAAGGATGTAGCGCAAAACGCATTTTAGAAATTGGAACTTCTAATGGTTATTCTACATTGTGGTTAGCTAGCGCGGTAGAAGAAACAAATGGAAATGTAACAACTGTAGAGCTTTCTTCAGAACGAGTTGGAGAGGCACTTGTCAATTTTGAAAAGGCAAATCTTTTACAAAGGATTGATGTTCATAATCAAGAAGCAGGGGCATTTTTAGATGTGCAACTAGATCATTCATTTGATTTTATTTTCCTAGATTCAGAGCGGATGCAATACATGTGGTGGCTTGAACATATAAAACGCATTTTACAACCAAAGGGTTTTCTTGTTGTTGATAACGCAACCTCTCATGCAAGTGAGTTAGCCGAGTTTAGAAAAATGATTGAAGAAGATGAAATGTTTGAAACAGTCTTATTGGCATTTCAAAACGGAGCATTTGTAGCGCTTAAGAAGAGTTAGGATTGAGCGTAATATAATTATCACATTGAAAAAGGTTGTATGTCAAAAGATTGAGTACAGTAGGATGGGAAGGACGTAATTTATATACGTAACATACGAAGAATCCGCCTTCAGCATGTTGTTCTCTAGGTCTTAAGTCTGAGGAAAATAATGTTGAGAACAGGTATACTTATAGTAAGAAACAGGGAATGACTGCATAAACAGGCATTTCTAAAAAATCGATTTCAAGCAGTTAGAATGTATATGAAATACGATATAATAGATGAAATATAGTGCATATAAATTCGCACATATAAATAAAGGAGCGATTTTGTTGACTGAACTCGAGAAAAAAGAACCTGTATCCATTGTGAAAGATAATAATGTAGAAGTAGTAGTGGATACAGTTATAAAAGATCAAGAATTAGAGGAACTGAATAAAGAAGCTGATCTTTATGTACAAAAATTAAATAGCGAGCAAAATACGGATTTATCAAAAGTATTGTCACAGCTAGGAGATTTAGGGGATAAAGAACAACAAGCAGCAGGACAAACGTTATCAGCATTAAAACGTCCTGTAACAGCGATGATGAATGGAAAGAATGAAGAAATTCCAAATACATTGTTAGAATTACGAAAAGTGGTATCAGAGCTTGATCCGAATTCATTAAAAGCAAGTGGTATGAAGAAAATTATGTTTAAAGTATTCAAGAAAAATCCACTTGAAACATACGTGCATAAATATCAATCTATAGATAAACAAATTGAAGAGATTATAAGATCCCTTCTAATTGGTCGTGACAACTTACAAGAAGATACAGTTGGTCTTGAAATGCTTAAAGAACAATCGCACGATAAAATTCACGCTCTTGATAAACAAGTATACTTAGGAAGAAAACTCGCTGGTATGCTGGAAGCTGAGAAACAAAATCCAGAACGTCAAAGAGATATTCCATTAATTAACGATGCATTAGAAAAAATTCTAGTACGTACACGAAATATGCAGCAAGCGAAAAGTGTACTATTACAATCTATCGCATCTGTAGACATTATTAAGAAAAATAATGAAAAGTTAACAGAGGCAATTCGTAATGCAATTACGATGACGCAAAACGTTGTAACAGTTTCAGCTGCTATCCAGCTAGCGTTAACAAATCAGCGTAAAACAATTGATGCAGTGAATGCGACAAATGAAGCAATTGAATCAATGGTATTAAGTAACTCACAAGCATTAAAACAAAATACAGAAGAAACAACAAAACTTCTTGAAAATCCTGCTATTAGCATGGATAAATTACGTGAATCATTCCAAAATGTATTTGCTGCGATTGAAGCTTCTGAGAAATCATCAGAACGTATTATCGAGTCAAGTAAGAAGTTTGTAGTTGAATTAGACACATTTAATGATGAAATGAAACAAAAACTCATTCAGCGTCCAAGGAAATAACAGACTTTTAGAGGAGGTGAAAAAATGAGTTTCATTCAAACAGTATTAGTACTATTGGGTACATTGCTTTTAATCGCATTTACTGTCGTTGTTTTAGTTGTATATTTCGGACGTAAACTGTATTTTTCATGGACGAAACCATATAAAAGAGCACATGATTCTTTAGATAAGTTATCGAATAAATCATTACCGTTTCTACAAGAATTTACACAACACCCACTCTTTTATCGCTGGATTCGTACGGAAGGAAAGAAAGAACAATATACATTAAACACTCTTTTCTGTGCATCGGGTCAACGTACGAGAGAGCAAGTATTCTCAATGTTACCGAAAGAAAAACAGAAAAAAGTACATGTAATGGCAAAAACAACGAAAAAACTTACAAATGAAGATATTGATGTAGCGGCGATGAAAGTAAAAGATTTTTTAAGACAAGAAACGCAGCAAACAGTAAAACCATCAGACCTTTCGTTTTATAAATTGTATTTTTATGATCGATATCCAGATGCATTAAATACAATTCAAACGTATAAACGCTCAATAAACCCTTCATTACAAAGAACGGTTGATGAAATTACAATTTCAGTATTAAATGCCTTGCCGTATTATCAGGAGCAGCGTATGTTTGAACAACAACATAAACTTGAAACGTTCTTAATGAAAGATTTAACAGCGATGCTATCGTTAGTCGTACAATTACCACCTTCACAACGACCAGAAAAAGAAGAAGAATTAAAAATCTACTTGCAAAATTTCCAAAAAGAAATGGAAGTAGTCGAGCGAGATATTCGTGACTCGATTGATCATGATTTGAATGTGAAGATGAGAGCAGCGACTGAGAAGTTTAAGAATAAATAAAAAAAGCGCCTTAAAGCTATAGTTCTTAGCTTTTAAGGCGTTTTTTTATTAGTTGTTATTTTGCTTTAACGGTTGTATGACTAGAAGCGACACTTTCATTATGCAATCGATCAACTGCAGTTACTACATACGTATACGTTTCTCCAGAAATAGCTGTTTTATCTACATAAATCTCTCCAAGTTTTGTTTTTCTTACAGTAGTAAGTAAATGTTTCGGGTTTTCTATATCCACTTCATTTTTTCCATTCACACGGTAAATGGCGTAATAAGCAGAGTCATTCTCTCTATTATCAATGATACCTACAGCAATACCTTCATCTCTTGGAATAGCACCTTTTAAAGTCGGTTGTTTTGGTGGATCATGATCAAGCCAAGGCATAGATGGGATTAATGCAGGATGTTTATATATGTCTTTTGAGAGTCTATCTTTAACTCCTAGTGGATTGTTATTCATATCTTTTAAGCTAAAATGCATACTACCTTTTATTTCAGGATATAACCGGTTTAATGCAATTTGTCTTGGGTATTCTTCAGGATCAGACCAAGCTGGGACAGAATTATTATTAATTTTATAGGCCGCCTGACCGATGTATAGGTGAATCGGTTTATTATTTGTTTCTTTTACCCACCAATCTACTAATATGTCATACGCAGCTGGTGTGAAACCAATATTCCAATATATTTGTGGTGTAATGTAGTCTATATATCCTTTTTGTATCCACTCACGTGTGTCAGCGTAAAGGTCATCATAGTTTCTTTGACCAGCAGTTGTGTTGGAGCCAGTCGGATCGTCAGCTATATTTCGCCATACGCCGAACGGACTAATGCCAAACTTTACGTATGATTTTTCTTGTTTTATAGCAGTATTTAAACCTTTGACAAGTTCATTTACATTGTCACGTCGCCAATCTTCTATATTTGTAAATCTACCATTATTATACGTTTCGAACGTTTTTTGATCGGGGAATTCTTCACCAGCTACTTTATATGGATAAAAATAATCATCCATATGCAGCGCGTCAATATCGTAATTTTGTACGATTTCTAAAGCGCCTTCTGTAATAAATTTTTTCACTTCTGGAATACCAGGGTTGTAATATAACTTTCCTCCATAAGGTACAACCCAATCCGGATGCTGTTTTGCAGGGTGGTTATCCGATAATCGATTTATATCAGTGTGATTCATCGTTATTCGATATGGATTAATCCATGCGTGGAATTCTATATTTCTTTTATGTGCTTCTTCAATCATAAATGCGAGTGGATCATATCCAGGGTCTTTTCCTTGTGTCCCCGTAATGTATTCAGACCAAGGACCGTAATTGGAAGGGTAAAAAGCATCAGCGGTTGGTTTTATTTGTACAACAACTGCATTCATACCAGTGTTTTTTACATCGTCTAATAATCTAATAAATTCTTGTTTTTGATTTTCAATTGGCAAGCCGGTTTTTGAGGGCCAATCAATATTAAGAACAGATGCGATCCATACAGCACGTAATTCATGTTTTTTATACGTAGTATTTACTTCAGCGTAAGTAGAGTGAGGAGAAATGAAAGAGAAAGGAATAAAAAAGATGACGATACAACATATCACTAATAAACGTTTCATGATTATTTATACGCCTCCCTATTATATGGTTAGCTAATATGATATCCGAGGTGAGGTTGTTCTTACAATTGAGAAAAATAAATATTGAAACATTAATTTAATAGGGGAAATATTTTTAGTGAAATTTACTTTCATCATAACTAAATTCTTTCACAACTTCATATGCTTGTTAGTAAAGTGAAACTTCCTTTCATTCGAAGGGGATAAATTATAAGTATAGGAGGATTAATAAATGAAGGTTTTATTCGTTTGTTCTGGAGGGATGTCCAGTGCAATTGTTGTAAACGCTTTAAAAAAAGAGGCGGAGAAAAAAGGTGTAAACATGGAAGTCCATGCCATTGGAACAAGTGAGATAGAGGAAGAAGTAAAGAATGGTTGGGACGTTGTTATGGTTGCACCTCAAGTAAGACATAGATTTGAATCTGTTAAAAAATTCGCTGAAGAGGAATCTATCCCGTGCGGTATCATACCGCCACAAGCATACACGCCGCTTGGCGGACCGACTTTATTAAAAACTGTAAATGATTTAATTCGTTAGGGGGAAGCGTTATGAATAAATTTGTCACGTTTCTTGATAGAAACTTATCTGGACCGATGGCGAGGCTTTCTGAACAGAGGCATTTACAAGCAATCCGTGATGGAGTTATTTCAGCGTTACCATTTATTATTGTAGGAAGTTTCTTTTTAATCGTAGCATTTCCACCATTACCGAAAGATAGTTTCATATCTGTTTGGGCATTAAAAAATCAAACAAGTATATTAATACCATATCGTTTAACGATGTTTATTATGTCTTTATATATAGCATTTGGAATAGGATATAATTTAGCGAAAAGTTACAAGCTAGATGCTTTATCAGGAGCACAGCTTGCAGTATGTTCATTACTATTAACATTAACGCCTGAATTAATTGATAAAAAAGGGTTTATGCTTCCGATGGCAAATCTCGGAGGTCATGGATTATTCGTGACAATGATTGTTTCTATTTTATCAGTTGAGATTTTAAGATTTTGTAAGACGAAAAATGTAATGATTAAAATGCCAGAACAAGTACCGCCGTCTGTTTCACGTTCGTTTGAAGCACTTATACCTGCTGCATTCGTTATTATTTTAATGAGTTTAGTAACTGTCGTTTTTAGTATTGATTTACATCATGTAGTTGATAAATTAGCGGCTCCGTTAGTAAAAGCTGGTGATAGTTACTTCGGTGTAATCATTCCAGTATTTTTAATTACATTTTTTTGGTCATTCGGAATTCATGGTGTGTCGGTTGTTGGAACTGTTGCCCGGCCATTATGGGAAGTATATTTAGGGAAAAATGGTGAAGCAGTTGCTAGTGGCGCAAATCAGTTACCATTCATTTCACCAGAACCATTATACCAATGGTTTATATGGATTGGTGGTTCTGGTGCGACGCTAGGACTTGTATTAGCTATGATTGTATTTGGTCGATCAAAATATTCGAAGGCATTATCAAGAACTTGTATTGTGCCTGGTATTTTTAATATTAATGAACCTGTTATTTTTGGATTGCCAATTGTACTAAACCCAATATTAATTATCCCATTTATCATTACACCACTAGTAACAGCAACTATTGCATACTCAGCAACTGCGATGGGGTTTGTTACACCAACACATATAATGCCTCCATGGACATTACCAGCTCCAATTGGTGCATATTTAGCAACAGGTGGGGATTGGAGAGCGATTGTACTCGTATTTATAAACATAACAATATCATTCCTTATTTATTTACCATTCTTTAAAATGTACGACAAAAACATGCTTGAAATTGAGAAAAATGGTGATGGGGAATCTGTTAATCCGTAAGTTTTATATTTTATTTTGAGTGATAGGCATTTTGTCTATCACTTCTTTCACATGAAGTTCAGAGAGGGTGAAATGGAATGAATATAAAATTTAGTTATAAAGGTGTATTTTTATTATTATTTGGAGTGATATGTGCAAATTTACTTTTTGTACCTTTATTAAGAATGCTACATTTATCACAAATGCATAGTATATGGCTCGTTACAAGCATTGCGGCAAGTATTTTGCTTACAGTAGTTGTTTCTTTCATTGATGGATCGTTCGCATCGAAAGCCCAGTTGTTTTATAGATTTATATTATTTTCCATCGGTTGTACGTTTGTAACTTACATGATTGTTTTTTAGTAAATAGGAGGTCATGCATGTTATGTATATTGCAGGGATAATGTCTGGTACTTCGTTAGACGGAATAGATGTAGCACTCGTTCATATAGAGGGGAGTGGTGTAGAGTCTAAGGTCAAACTCATCCATTTTATTACAGTTCCATTTTGTAATGATATGAAAAATGAGATCCAGCAGGCATTATCAATAGAAAATTCAAATGTACAACTCATATGCAGTTTAAATTTCAAACTCGGTTTATGCTTCGCTAATGCTGTAAGGGAAGTTTGTAAAGAGGCCAATTTTCCTTTGGGACAATTAAATTTAATTGGTTCTCACGGACAAACGATTTATCATCAGCCAAAGCACAATGGTAATATGATTCCTTCCACATTGCAAATTGGAGAACCAGCAGTTATAGCATATGAAACAAATACGACGGTTATTTCTAATTTTCGAACGATGGATATCGCAGCAGGGGGACAAGGTGCACCACTTGTACCATATTCAGAGATTATTTTGTATCGTCATCCAACTAAAAATAGACTACTACAAAATATTGGCGGGATCGGTAATGTTACCATAATACCAAGTCACCTAAGTGATAAGAACGTTATAGCTTTTGATACTGGTCCAGGTAATATGGTAATTGATGGAATGTGTCAAAGGCTATTTCAGTTGTCATATGATCAAAATGGTAAAATTGCAAAGCAGGGAGTAGTTGTAGATGAAATTTTGACATATTGTATGAACCATCCATTTTTGAAAATGAATCCACCGAAATCAACTGGTAGAGAACAGTTTGGAGAAGAATTTGTCAGTGAGTTGTTGAAGCGGTATGAAAGGCATAGTAAAGAAAATATAGTGACGACTGTCACGATGTTTACAGCAAGATCAATTGTTCATCAGTATAAGGAGTTTATTCTGCCATATTATGAAATCGATGAAGTGATTTTAGGTGGTGGTGGGAGTTATAATGATACACTTGTTGAAATGATACGGTATGGATTGAAGGATGAAAAATGCGCAATATTCATTCAAGAAGATATAGGCTATTCTTCAGAGGCGAAAGAAGCAATCGCCTTTGCCATTTTAGCAAACGAAACGTATCATCGTAATCCGAGTAATGTGCCAAGTGCAACAGGTGCAAAGCAATCTGTAGTTTTAGGGAATATAACATTCCCTCCAACTTGAAGAGAATGAGGCGAACATATGAAATATATGATTGGAGTAGACGGCGGGGGAACAAAGACAGAAGCAATTGCATTTGATAAAGACGGAAATGAACTTGTAAGAGCTAGAAGTGGTTTTGGGAATATATTAATAGATTTTGAAGAAGCTTTTGTGCATATTATGGAAGTGATTGATCAATGCCAGAAAGGTTTATTAAATGGAGATTGCGTTTGTATTTGTTTAGGGTTAGCGGGTGTAAGTGGAGCAAATACAAATGAATTAACATTACGTCTAAAAAAGAAGTATGGAACACAAATTGAAGTTTTTAATGACGCAATGATTGCTCATGCAGCTGCTTTAAAAGGAAAGGATGGAATTTTAACAATTGGCGGTACAGGTGCGATTTGTATAGGAAAGAACGGGGAAGTGTACGAGTATAGTGGGGGATGGGGACATATTTTAGGAGATGAAGGAAGCGGATATTGGATTGCGTTACAAGGTTTAAAGAGAATGGCAAATCAATTTGATCAAGGAGTTATACTTTGCCCATTAAGCTTAAGAATTCAAGAAGAGTTTCAACTTTTGACATCGTCTCATATAAAAAGACTAGTATATAGTTTTTCAAAAGATAAAGTTGCAGCAATCACACCATTCATTATTGAGGAAGCGAGAAATGGGAATGATGATGCACATGAAATTATAGTGCAAGCGGCTACGGAATTAACGAGAATTACGGTGAATATTTACAATAAGATGCAGTTTGATTTATCAACTTCAATTGCAGTAAGTGGCAGTATATTACGTTTCGTTCCTGAAATATATGCTGAATTTAAGACATGCTGTGAGAAGAGTATAGGAGAAGTTACATTTGTATCACAACCAGAACCAGCAGTGAAAGGAACATATTACTTAATGAAGAATTTATATTTTAATAAATAGCTGTATGAGAATTTTTGTATGATTTGTAAAAATATGATGTTAAAATGTATAAAGGGATGTGGATAAAAAAGTACAATATACATAGTTTTTGAATATTGTATATGTATTCCCATGTAGAAAGTGAATGATTACATGATTAATAGTATGCAGTTTTTGTATTTGGTGGCTTCTTATTTATTTGGAAACATATTGACCGCTTATATAGTAACGAAATGGAGACATAACGTTGATATTCGAAATGAAGGAAGCGGTAATCCTGGCGCAAGAAATATGGGGCGCGTATATGGAAAAGGATATTTCATTACTACATTTTTAGGTGATGCAATCAAAGGGGCAATCGTAGTTTCTATTGCAAAATACCTTTTTGGAGATTCTACATTTGTAATGTTAGCTTTATTGGCAGTTTTACTTGGACATATTTACCCAATTGTATTTAAAGGCAAGGGCGGAAAAGGCATTTCAACATTTATTGGAGGATTAATCGCATTTGATTATTTGATAGCGCTTACCCTTGTTGCTGTTTTCATTATATTTTATTTAATCTTTAAAGGATTTACTAAGCCGGGGCTAATTACAATCGCTTGTTTACCAGGTTGTATGATTTTGTATTCTTACTCTATTGTTACGACTATTTTAAGTGCTCTTATCATTGTACTTATTTTATATGTAAATCGAGAATGAAATGAACTTTTAATAAGTGGGGTTAATCTCCACTTATAATTTTTATTAAATACATAAAGGAGATATAACATGGGGTTAATTTATAAAGTTGCTGATCAAGTCTGGGAATTTGAAAGAATACATAAATTGAATTATAAAACATTTGTAGAAGAAATTCCGCAACATGAAGAAACGAAAGACCGTTTTCGTATAGATCGTTTTCATGAAGAAAATACATATTTAATTTGTTTAGATGACGATACGTTAGTAGGTATGGTTGCATTGCGAGGAAAACGACCATTTTCGTTAGATTATAAAATTTCAAATCTAGACTCCTACTTGCAAGAACATGGAGAAAACGTATATGAAATTCGTTTGCTTTCAGTAGAACGTGAATATCGAAATGGAAGAGCATTGTTAGGTTTAATTCGTTTTTTACATCGTTATTTGCTTCTAATCGGATATGAATTGGCACTCATTTCTGCTACAACACGTGAATTACCTCTATATGAGCAAATGGGATTCAAATCTTTCCATACGTTAGTTGGTACAGAAGAAGCAGCTTTCCAGCCAATGTATGTTACCCCTGCTATGTTTGAAGCATCGAGCGTTGGAGGGGTTATGACGAAAGAATATTCGTTTTTACCTGGTCCAGTAGATATTGAAGAGAATGTTCGAAAGGCATTTTCTACTAAGCCTATTTCGCATCGTTCTAAGTCATTTCAAATGACAATGGAAAATGTGAAAAAACGTTTACTGCAAATAACAAAAGCAAAACGTGTGCAAATCATGTTAGGAACAGGGACGTTAGCGAATGATGCCATTGCTTTACAATTACGTTCTTTAAAAGGGAAAGGACTAGTATTAACAAATGGGGAATTTGGTAATAGATTAATTGGACATGCAGCACGCGCGCAATTACATTTTGATACGTATAAAAAAGAAATGGGAGAACCGTTTATTTATACAGAATTAGAACAAATAATGGAAACTGGAAATTATGAATGGCTTTGGTTTGTTCACCATGAAACATCAACCGGAATGTTAAATGATTTAGACGAACTAAATGTTTTTTGTGAAAAGTATAAAGTGAAACTATGTGTAGATTGCATTAGCTCAATTGGAGCAATACCGATAGATTTGAAAGATGTATATTTTGCAAGCGCTGTTAGTGGAAAGGCAATTAAATCGTTTACTGGATTATCTTTCGTTTTTTATAATCACAATGTGAAAGTAAATGAGACATTACCAGCCTATATGGACATTGGCATGTACGAAGAAAATGACAGTATTCCATATTCTCATTCATGGAATTTAATGTATGCATTGCAAGAAGCCTTAAAAAGATTTGATGATGAAATGGCATTTGAAAAAATAAAAGAGACGTATGCATATATTGAACAAGCTGTTACTACTATGGGTTTAAAACTTGTTTCACCTAAAGAACATGCTGCAACAATTATACTTACCATTCAATTAAGCGAAGGTCTTTATTCTAAAGCGGTAGGTGATATGTTAGCATTACAAGGATATATCGTCCATTATGAATCAGCGTATTTACAAAAGAATAACTGGATCCAAATTGCATGCCTGAATCATTACAAAGAACGTGATATGAAGAGGATGTTGAATTGTTTGCATATGTGTACTTTAAAGAATAGCGTACATATATGAGAAATGATTTTTTAACAGGGTTGTTTGCGTATAAAGGGGTTATTACTTACGAAAACTTAGGAATGAGACAAACAGTAGATTATAAATCATTAGAAGAGGTGTTAGTATGATAACTAAAAAACTACCATTACATATAGCAGACATTAAAAAAGCTCAAAATATTTTAGACAGAAATGCTCGTAAAACGCCACTAGTAAAATCATTTTATTTGACTAGTAAAACAGGTGGAGAAATTCACTTGAAATTAGAGAATATGCAATTAACAGGTTCGTTTAAATTCCGTGGTGCGTTTAATAAAATGTCACAGCTGGCAGATCAAGAAAAAGAGAGAGGCGTAATTGCTTGTTCCGCTGGTAATCATGCACAAGGAATTGCTTTATCAGCTCATTTACTTGGTATTAAGAGTAAAATTGTGATGCCAATTTCTGCACCTCAGGCGAAAGTTGAAGCAACTAGAGGATATGGATCAGAAGTGATTTTATATGGTGAAACTTTTGATGATGCGAAGGCAAAATGTGAGGAGATTATTAAGGAAACAGGTGAAACATACTTACATCCATATGACGATATAGAAGTAATGGCTGGTCAAGGTACAATTGGTTTGGACATTCTTGATGATATGTGGGATGTTGATACTGTCATTGTACCAATTGGCGGAGGTGGAATTATTTCTGGAATTGCTGTTGCATTAAAATCTTTTAATCCATCCATTAATATAATTGGTGTCCAAGCAGATAAAGTTCATGGGATGAAGGCATCTTATGACAAAGGTACGATTGTAGAACATTATGAGGCGCCTACTATTGCAGATGGTTGCGCAGTTAAAATACCAGGGGAATTAACATTTGAAATTGTAAAAGAATTAGTAGATGATATTGTAACAGTATCAGAAGGTGAATTAGAAGTAGCGATGAAAGACTTATTACAGCGTGGTAAAGCTGTTGTAGAAGGTGCAGGTGCATTAGCTACTGCTGCTCTACTTGCAGGGAAAGTGGATACATATATTAAAGGGAAAAAGGTCGTCGCGGTTATATCTGGTGGAAACGTAGATTTGCAGCGCATTTCCAGTGTTTGTGAGCAATTTTTTGTAGCCAATGAAGTGAAATAGTATTTAAAAAACATAAATTTTATGGAAGAAGAGCTAAGACAACTAATCTTAGCTCTTACTTTTTTTCTACCGTGTAGGGCATATTGTAATACGCATGCTTTCTTTTCCGTATAGTGAATTATTATATTCTATCGTCTATTTTCATAAATCACTCAATTAATTATATCAATATTGTCGAAACGAAAACAGAAATTTAATATAATGGTTATAACGTATGAATGAGCTGTTAGGAGGATAGGCCATGAATAAGGAAGAACAGGTCATGAACGGTTTCAGAGAACTATATAATAAGATGGTTTGGCTTAATAAGGATAAGATGGAAGAAGGCCTTAAAGGTTTTAAGTCTTCTGAAGTACATTGCATTGAATATATTGAAAACAATGCAGATTCTAATGTGACACAACTTGCAGAGGCTTTTTATGTGACTCGCGGTGCAATAAGTAGAATGACTAAGAAGCTCATAAACAAAGGCCTTATCGAAAGTTACCAGAAATCAGAGAATAAAAAAGAAATCTATTTTAAGCTTACTGAACAAGGGAAAGAAATATATAAAATTCACGAAGAGTTGCACAATGAGTTTCAACAGCGGGATAAAGCTGTATTTGAGCAAGTAACCGAGGCAGAATTCGAAAGTATAATTAACTTCGTGGAAAAGTATAGTAGGCATTTGGATGCAGAAATAAAGAAACAAGGGATACATATAAAGTCGTAATAAAGTTGAAGCATTCGGGCAGTTAATCCCGAAAAACTAACTTGTTTGCCCGTTCATGCGAGATACATTTAAATAATAAAAAGGTAGCCTGTTCACAGTAAGGCTACCTTTTTATTATTGTGTTTTTGTTGACTAATCAACGAAATGGCGTTATTATTTTGTTGACAAAGCAACAAAAGTTTTGAGAGGAGAAGTTAAATGTCTATATTTAGATCACAAAATGAAACGGAAACAAACATTGATAAACATGCTTTAATATTCGGTCTTATTTCTGTATTTCTTTGTGGTATAGGTTTCAGTATCATCATGCCTGTAGTGCCATTCTTAGTGCAGCCATATATAAGTAGTCCGGAAGAACAGGCTCTAGTTGTTACGCTACTGACCTCTGTTTATGCGGTCTGTGTGTTTTTCGCTGCTCCCGCACTCGGAGCTTTGAGCGATAAATATGGCCGTCGTCCATTACTTTTAATATGCCTTTTCGGTTCTGCAATTGGGTATTTAGTTTTTGGTATAGGAGGGGCTTTATGGGTACTATTTGTTGGACGCATAATAGAAGGAATAACAGGCGGAAGTATCAGTACAATTTTTGCATATTTTGCAGACATCATTCCCTCAGAACAGAGAACGAAGTATTTTGGGTGGGTGAGTGCGGTGGTAGGTGCAGGAACCATTATCGGACCAACTCTTGGGGGAATACTTGCAAAGTTTGGCCATTCTGTACCTTTGTATTTTGGAGCACTTATAACTTTATTAAATGTTTTATATGGGATGAAATATATGCCTGAGAGTCTTGACAAAAATAATAGGTTAAAAGAAATTACTTTTGTAAGGTTAAATCCTTTTGCACAGCTGGCAAACATACTTTCCATGAAAAACTTAAAATGGTTACTCATCTCAGCGTTTTTACTTTGGATACCTAACGGATCTTTACAAGCAATTTTTACACAATTTACGATGGATACTTTTAGCTGGAAGCCTGCACCAATCGGACTTATGTTTTCAATTATGGGATTTCAAGACATCATTTCACAAGCTTTTATAATGCCAAAGCTTTTAATCAAGCTTAGTGATAAACAAATAGCAATACTTGGGATGGTTTCGGAGATTATTGGCTACAGTTTTATTGCAGCATCTGCTTTATTTTCCTTATATCCTCTTCTAATCGTTGGGATGTTACTGTTTGGTTTTGGTGACTCAATTTTTGGGCCCTCATTCAATGGGATGCTCTCAAAGTCGGTCGATTCTAGTGAACAAGGAAGGATTCAAGGCGGTAGCCAATCTATTCAAGCTTTGGCAAGAATGATTGGGCCAATTATTGGAGGGCAAATTTATGTATCACTTGGTCATGCCGCACCTGCTTTTATGGGGATGATTCTTATAGTAGTGGCAATAGCAGTTTTGTATAGGGGAACACATGTAACTGCATAAACTACATGCACTAATATTGTCTATATTCCTTTATTGAAATCAACTGAATAAGAACGAATAGCAGGGTGTCGGAACTTAAGACCAAGTGCTGGCACCCTAATTTTTTAAGGCTAGAGAGTTAAGAGAATTTCTGTTGTTTCTGACACGATTTATCCTGTAAAAGCGCAATTCATGCAGGATAATATTTAGTGGGGTGCATAGAGTTTACCTTAATTAAAGATTGGTTGTAGTTGAAACTAGAAAAGGTAGGGGAAATGACTAACTATTTTAAGTCACGCCTGAGCTGAAGTAAATAATGACTCCATTTTTACTTTGCTCTTCTCTCGAATTTCAGCGTCCGCATGGCGCATTACAAATTTATGCGCTATAGCAATTGCTAAAACATCATCTAATAAGCCAATCCCAATAATAGCAGCTATATCTGGAATGAAGTCGATTGTTAATACGTAATAGGTTAAAGCGGCTAATATTATGAATTTCGCTTTAGTAGGTAACCCTTTTTTTCTCATTGTGTAGTATAAAATAATACTTTCATATACGCTAGATTTCCCGAGGTTTGCTGAGCTTTTTTTGAATTTTTTCCAAAGTGTCTGTTTCTCCATATAAACACTCCTTTTACAAAAACATAGATTTTTTAAAAGGATAGACAAAAAAATGAAGGAATAATCAATTTTATTATTTATCTTATTGTATATTTCCATAAAAATAAGGAATTACCTGTTCAAAATAATAGAATGTTGGTTATGTAACGACTCACAGTGTTTCGTTACATAAGTATGTACAGTAAAATGTATGTGGATGATTTATTTATTATTAAACATTTAATAACGGGTATGGGGGAAGAAAAATGAAGATAAAAGAACTACCAATTGAATTCGAATATAACGGGGGAAAACAATGTATTTATCCGAGCTTACTTATATTAAACAAGGAATTAACTTTAGTAGATACAGGTTATATAAACTTTTTACCTTTAATTGAAGATGCAATTGTAAAACATGGGTATGAGATGAAAAACTTAAAAAATATAATTATTACTCATTATGATGATGATCATATAGGATCTTTATATGATTTCAAAGTGAAATATCCTTACATTAATATTATGGCTAGTGAAATAGAATCCAACTACATAAATGGTGAAATAAAATCGGAGAGACTAGTTCAAGCTGAAGAAATGTTAGAACGTATGCCAATTGAAGAGAAAGAATTTGGTGAGTGGTTTATACAACACTTAAAAAATATAAGACATATTTCCGTCGATGAAAAAGTATATGATGGTCAAATGATTTTGAATGATGAATGTCAAATAGTAGCGACCCCAGGACATACTTCGGGGCATATTTCATTATATTTTCCGACTTCAAACTGTGTAATCACAGGGGATGCGGCCGTTCAAGAAAATTGTGAATTAGTAATAGCTAATCCAAATTTTTGTTTAGACTTAGAAAAAGCGGAAGAGTCTTTAAAGAGAATTAAAAACCTTAAAGCAGCAACGTATTATTGTTATCATGGAGGAGAACTCATTATATAAAATAATAAAAAAACGATCTTTCCTATATAGAAAAAATCGGTTTTTCATTTCATAGATTCCGCAATTCTTATCAAATCAGTAACATTGTATTTTCTTTTTATGTATAGTTTGTTACCAAGGGCGATTGTATATTGAAAACCGTCCTTCTGAAAGATAAGTTCATATGCTAAATCAAAATGAGGATTATATACTGCCTTTATATTATGTTTTAAATTGTAAAACTCAGTTCCCTTATGTACATATTGATCTAATTTATGATGAACTGGTGAAACAGTGATTTTTAAAATCCCGTTAATATCTTCATTGTAGTATCGTAGTTCTAAGTAATCGTTATAGATGTATCCTTGAAATTCGTGAATTTCGAACGGGAATTTTGTAGGAGTAAGTATATGTTCCTTACACTTTATTTCATATTCTTTTACAATAGTAGCTTCTTTCATAAGGGGATTCGTTCCATCATAAATTTGATTAATTCGAGATATTTTATTGTTTTTTGTTATTATTTCTAAAATGTAACCGATTGTAAATTCATCATCAGTGTCTTTGAAATAAGAAATAAGAATTGTAGTATCCTCTTTTGGAGACGGTACTATTTTAATTTCATGAATATGTTTATCTGTTTGGAAAGTAGGTAGTTCAACCCCTTCTGTTACATATGACTGCATTAATTTTTTATCATTTTTGAGTAAAGCTTGTTTAAATTCCCTTATCACATTTGTTTGAGATTTCGCCATAATAATTGAGGTCGATTGAAAATATAGTAAGAAAAATACGCAAAATATCTTTATAAATGTAGTGGTCAATTTCATCACCCTGTAACTATGTTTCCGTAACATTGAAATATATATGTATAGGAGGGGAGAAGATGAGTTTATTATTTGATTTAATAATGGATATAATTATATTTTATCCACGAAATGATATGAAATTAAAACATCATATTGCAAAATTAAGTGAATTTGAATGGTTTCGAAGGCTACACGAAGATACAAAGTATACAAGACTAATTTGGAGTAATAGAAAAATTAAAAAGTTCATTTTGTCTTCTACTAACATGGAAGCATTAATAAAGTCAGAGAAAAAACAAAAAGAATTTGTCCAACTAGTACACGATGAATATAAAAAAAGAAGATAAGAATTTTTTTATTTTTCATATTTGGCGAAACAAATGGTACAATGAAAGCTAATGTGAAAAATAAGGAAAAGAAGTGGTCTATTTGAAAAACTTTTTAGAATTAGGAATTAGTGAAACTTTTAATCATACATTACGTGAAAATGGAATTACAGAAGCAACACCAATTCAAGAGCAGGCAATTCCTGTTATTATGTCAGGTAAAGATATTATTGGGCAGGCGAAAACAGGAACGGGTAAAACGTTAGCATTCGTGTTACCGATTTTAGAAAAAATCGATCCAGAGTCTAGTGATGTTCAAGCTTTAATTGTTGCACCGACAAGGGAACTAGCACTGCAAATTACAACTGAAATTAAAAAAATGCTTGTTCAAAGAGAAGATATTAATGTACTAGCGATTTATGGCGGGCAAGATGTAGCACAACAATTAAGAAAATTAAAAGGTAATACACATATCGTTGTTGCGACACCAGGACGATTATTAGATCATATACGTCGTGAAACAATTGATTTAAGTAATCTTTCAACAATTGTACTAGATGAAGCGGATCAAATGCTTTATTTCGGTTTCTTATACGATATTGAAGATATTTTAGATGAGACACCTGGTAGTAAACAAACGATGTTATTCTCAGCAACGATGCCAAAAGATATTAAAAAATTGGCGAAGCGTTATATGGATGAACCGCAAATGGTTCAAGTACAAAGTGAAGAAGTAACGGTAAATACAATTGAGCAGCGTGTCATTGAGACGACAGATCGTGCAAAGCCAGATGCACTTCGTTTTGTTATGGACCGTGATCAGCCATTTTTAGCTGTTATTTTCTGTCGTACAAAGGTTAGAGCAAGTAAGCTTTATGATAATTTAAAAGGACTAGGTTATAATTGTGCTGAACTTCATGGTGACATACCTCAAGCGAAACGTGAAAGAGTCATGAAGAGTTTCCGCGAAGCTAAAATTCAGTACTTAATTGCGACTGATGTAGCAGCTCGTGGACTTGATGTAGATGGTGTAACGCATGTATTTAACTTTGATATTCCTGAAGATGTAGAAAGTTATATTCACCGCATTGGCCGAACAGGACGTGCAGGTGGATCAGGTCTTGCAATTACGTTCGTTGCAGCGAAAGATGAAAAACATTTAGAAGAAATTGAAAAAACGCTTGGTGCACCAATACAAAGAGAAATAATTGAACAACCGAAGATAAAACGTGTAGATGAAAATGGAAAACCGTTACCAAAGCCAGCTCCGAAGAAATCAGATCAATATCGTCAAAGAGATAGCCGTGAAGGTTCAAGAAGTGAATCAAGACGTGATTCGAGAAATAGCTCAAGAAATGATAACAATCGATCATTTAATAAGCCAAGTAATAAGAAAAGTAGTACAAAACAAGGTCAGCAAAGACGTGGACGTTAAATAGTGGTAATTGTAAAAGAGTCGCAAAATATTGCGGCTCTTTTTTTGTTTGTATAGAACAAGGATAATGGCAAGAAAAAACAAAAATTTCATTCACCGTATTTAAAACTTATAAAGGGAATTTTATAGTCCAAAACCAGCAGATCAAGGGTATTACTACCATGTCGCAATTCAAGAACAAGTGCAACTTACGTATGAACAATATTTAATCGAAAAAAATTGAGAGAAAGCTATTCGTACTAGCTCCCCTGATGATGATACGGATTATGAAGAAATCAATTGGTATAACGATACGAAAACATCTTTTGCAAACAAAGAATTGGACGATGGAGTGAAAGAAGTTCGTAACACATTCAAATGGTACGGGAATGTTATGCTGCAGTAAAAAGAACGGAACTTATTATGTCTACTATTTCGGCAGAACACTTTGGTTGAAAGGAAAGGTATTGAAGCGAGCGAATATTTTTATTACACATTCCGCAATTATTGAAATGGAACAAGAGAAGTTTATGAAGGATTTAACTCATATTGGTAGATGAAAAAATAAGGGCGTGTGAAGATTGAGATATCTTATTTACAAATTTGAATTAACAACCATTTTCGAACATTGGTCGAACGAGAAAATTATTGTTGCTGAAACGGAAAGTAAAACAAGTTATCTGTATTGGCAGCAGTTCAGAATAAAATTTATAACAATGTCGATGGCGGAATTTATGAAGTTTGTAAAGTGCGAGAATGAAGGTGTTTTTGACATCAAGCGCATGTACAGTGCAGAGCAGGCTTTTAAGAAAATGCAAAATTATTGCAACCTCCATTTCGCTTACATGGGTATGCGAGTAATACGATCGCTGGGAACTGGAAAACTCATTTGTTCGTTTTGTTCGAGGGAGAAATTGAAAAGCACAACTGTCATCATTTTTGGGAAATTGCTTATTACAATGATGAGGGCAATGTGGTCCGAAGCTACCAGAAGGGGGATATGCGGTATAAGAAAAAAGGACTAGCAGTCGTATCTGCTGTCCTTTAATAGGAGAAAAATTATTCTGGATTAGAACTACGAATAACCAGAAAACGCGCTTTAAATCAGTGTTGTCAAAGATGTAATAATCTATGCAACAAAAAGCTTAGTCGGAATTCAAAACACCAAAATGGCTTGCATTGGTAACAGGCTCAAAACTAGTATATGTAAAATGAAAAATCTCATACAAAAAGCAGACAACAATTTTGGTTGTCTGCCAGTGAGTAGAATGAGTTAGCAAATTGTGATAAATTGCATTCCCATTACGAGAAGAGTGAAGCTGCTACTTCAAAAAGCTTATTAGTATTATTTTCAATATTAAAAAACATATAGGAAAAGCAAATAAGTTAAGAACCTACCTGCTTCTACTGTAACAAAAGAAAGAAGTATTAACCGTGGATACGGCGGCTTGAAACTAGTATGTATTATTATTTGAAAAATATTCAAGGGGTGAAGAAACATGGAATGTTTGATAAATGGTTTCTATGAAATTAATCAGCTAATTAATAAAACAAAAGAGAAAAACAATGAGTAAATATAACAATAAAAAGGTTGAGCTAGATGGTTGTATCTTTGATTCAGAAGCCGAGTCTAAATATTATGAGTTGTTAAAAGAAAAGCAAGGTGCAGGTGAAATACAGGCAATCGAATTGCCACCATGGTTTGTTCTGCAAACAGGTTTTAAAAAGAATGGAAAACGATTTGATGCAATTACATATAAAGCAGACTTAATGATCTATTTGCCAAACGGTGATGTGGAAGTCATTGATGTGAAAGGTGTATTAAATGACACTTTTAGTATTAAAAAGAAAATGTTCGAATATTATTTCCCACATTTGTCGCTTGTTGCATCTTGATTATATAACGTTAGCAGAACAAATAGTACAAATGACAGCAATCTGAACAAGTGTTTTACGTTGCATTTATATATATTAAGTTTTTTATAAATGCCTTAATTAATATATAGGAGGAGTTACGTTATGCTCTGGCTAGGAAACATTATAGGATCCGTATTAGTTTCGTTTGTTACTTGTGGTATACTCTATTTTGGTTTTAAAGCAGAAGAAAATAAAATAGCGGCTATGCAAAAAAATAATGATGGAAATAAAGTTTAATACAATTTGAATTTTGTTAAGAAACATACAATTTGTCTATAATGTATATTAATTTTCAGATTTCGGATTTGCTTAGTAAATAAAAAGTCTCTTCAATCGGATTTAAAGAGATTTTTCTTTCACATATCATAGCAATTTAGCTCTTGTTAAATTAGGATTTAAGTTCATTCTAAGATGTTTAGGGCGTACCGATAGTTACTGCCAGCAATGCAGCAATTCTATCTAAAGCTTCCTGTACTGTAGTAGGAGGAAGAGGAGCCCAGTTTGCTGGATTATTAGGTGTGTAAGCTAAATCGAAAGCATCATCAACTCTAATTAAAGATGTATTTGTTCCTATAAGATTTATTCGGGAACGAATAGGTAATGAATCAACTGTCGCTCTGACTCTTGTAATAACGTTATTAGCGCCGTTGACAAATAAATTTCCTGAATTAGGGCTGGGATTGAAGATGTTTTCTGTAATAGCAAAGCTGGTTAAATTTAAGGGGTCAATTGGAATATGACCAGGTAGCACATTAATAATGACATTACCATTTATTCCTCCACCAACTAAGTTGACTTGGGTATCTGTAGTTGCTTGCGAATTAATAGTGATATTGCCACTAGAAACGAACGAAGCAAACATTGCCATGTTAATTCCATTTTGAGTATAACCAGCGGATAACATTGAATCACGGATATTCACTTGATTCACAGAAGTCGATAAAGCTGTGAATATAGGAGCAGGGGTTATATTAACGGTAACAAAGAATAATTTACCTGAAACACTTTGTGCCGTTTGAAAGTTAAAATCAAGAGGCGCACTTAGTAATGTCAGATTAACAAACCCAGATCTAGGATCCTGGGAAAAGTTCAAATCAAACCAAGACGGATCATTTATATCGAAAGGAATTTGTAATTTAGTCAATAAAGTACTAGTTCCTACTAATTGAACGTTAGCTTTTAAATGAATTAATGGTTCAATATAGTTACCAGGTCCAATAGAGATAGCATAACGTTTAGTTATATTTAAAGGATCCGGAAATGGTGCTATAGCATCTGTTATTGATGCCATTGCTGCAGTCACTGTTAGAAATGGTGCGCATTCAGAACCATCAGCAGTAGCGTCATTACCAGCTTTGTTTACATAAACAATTTGAGTGAAAGGTGGTAGGGGTTCTATACATCCAGGTCCAGTAGGCCCAGTAGGTCCAGTAGGCAGTGTGAATGGTGGAATAGCTGGTAAAGTAGGTCCGAGTAAATCAGGATTTATTAAAGCGGAAGATAATAACTCGTCCATAATAATTTCACCTCTAAAAAATTAGTATTTCTAATAATAAATGCGGAAATAGAGAAAAGTGAAATGGACAAGTGAAAAATTAGACAACGGAATTTTCGCAAAAGTATTATTTAACTGAAAAGAGCACCGACAGAGAGTGTGGTGCTCTTGGACCAAGGACTATATTTTGTATTTTTTAAAGTCCATATAAGTATATGAATTTTACAAATAAATAGTGAATTTATTTTCACTAAAATTCTTATTTAAATACAGAAGCCCTAGGATTAGGGGTTCAAACCTTGGTATATTTCACGCGACATTAAAAAAAGAAAAGAACCCTCTATAATAAAGAGTTCTTCAAGTGATTTAATCTATTAATTGCACTCATGGTAATATTCATCACATGAATCGTTATTATCGTTACAGCAGATACAAAATGTTTTTTGAACAAATAAACTAACTATACTAGTAGGACCTTCCTGTCTTGTAAGAGTAAGACTTTGAAAATCTTCAACTTGAAATATTTTTGTTTGAACGGGTTGTAATGTAGTAGTAATTGGTATACTAGATTTTCTTGTTAGAATAGTTACTTGAACGGGTGCACTCATACCAACAACAAATAACTGGATTAATGTTTTATTGTGATTGTTTGTAAAATCCTCAAATACAGTTTGTGGAGTGGTAGTTTCAAGGAAAACAGATACAGGTATATTTCCATTTGCATTTTCTTCAGAACCTGCAATTGTATGCGTCTCAATAAAACAGTTGTTTTTTTGATTGCCCGAATGTGACTGTTTTTTATAATACTTTTTACCGTCTTTATAAAAGTAATTAGCCATATGAATGTAAAGCTCCCTTCTTTTAGATGTCTATATAGTTTATTTAATAAAGCGAAGTAGTGCTTGTACAACATTATAAAATCCGCTCTCGTAATTACTTAAAAATGTTATTTGAAAATTAAAGAGCGCCATCCAAGGTACTCTCGGCTAAACACTGATATTGAAAAAGAATACAACATAATATCGTATGTATGCTTCTGAGGGATGTGCGGATTTAATATAAAATAGTTATTGGAATGAAATGAAGAGTAACCAATGGTTTATTAATGAATATATAGTGAGTGGAGTCATGGTTGAGGGGCCAGATTATGATGATTCCTAATATAAAAAGAGAGCTAGAAGGCCCTCTTTAATAGTTGTTGTATTCTCCAGAAAAAAGGAAATTTTCAAGCGTATTAATGTGTTAAAAATTTTGTGAACATGAAGTGCAAGGTCCACCAGTAGGTTGAAATACAACATTGTCAACAAAGGCTGTTGCGCCTTCACCACCTGTAGCAGTATTTTGGAAAGAAATACAAGCTATAGTCACAGTAGCAGGTATACACACAACAAGAACATAATGTTGGAAAAGAGATTGTGGTTGATTCATAACTGGTACAATATGTGGAATGTTTGATGGACCAAGAGTTGCAGGGGCTGGGGGACATGCTTGCCCAAGTTCTGGAAAAGATACAGAAGCTATAAGAAATGCACCATCCCTTACATCTGCAGCAAATGAAAATGTAAAACAACAACCTTCGTCAACATCAACTGTTTGATTAATACTTCCACCTGGACCAATTGATGCAGCTAAGAGACTAAATGACCCATCTGGCAGAAAACGACCACTATGAACGTTTGGAAAACCTACTTCTGAAACAGAACCGACTTGATTCCAACCTGGAACTGGATCTACTCCTACAGGTGGTATGTCAAATCCAGGGTTGTTAAGAACATTATTACATGGACAACATCCTACAGCAGTTGGTCCAGTCGCTCCGGTCGGCCCAGTTGGTCCGGTCGGCCCAGTCGCTCCGGTCGGCCCAGTTGGTCCAACTTGAGGTGGGGGTACAGGGGGGAGAAAACAATCACATGGAATATGAAATTTCTTTTTAAATTCACTCATTTTTACACCATCCTTATCATTCATTCACCCACTTACACACTACAACTTATGAATTGGTTAACACACAAGTATAAGAAAAAGGCCCTTGAAAATTAAAATAAATAAAAAATTAAGCCCTTATGTCACAAATATAAACCCATTCCATAATATATAAGGAACATGGGTTCACTCCAAAAAGCTTTTAATATATATAAGGGAGTCCGCTTCCTAAATCAATACCGTTGAACCTGTTGCTTCTGTTGGTAAAGTGAATGACGAAAAATAGATAGGAGTGTTGAATCGATTAAACTTGATTTAACTGCAGTTCCATGTAAAACAATATTTTCTTCATTCATACCTTCATCTCCTATGATTGCTCGTCATAGGAGGTGAAGGTAGCAAAAAGCAAATCATGAAGTTGGAAAGCAATTATATAAAAGGGCAAGGATTGTTAAGGGGAATTAAAGAATGTATCGTAGTGAATGGAAAATACAAGAAGAATTATACGATTATAATGGTTGGATAATATACGATGGTGAATGGGTTGAAGTGGACAAGCGTTTTTATTTTATAAATTAAACAAAAATTTCATTTAATAAGTATTCAAAAATCAAAAAAGAGCACTCAATAAAGTGCTCTCGTGACGAGATTCATTTTGTAATGACTATTTCAAATTATAAAGAAAGGAACACAGAATATTATATGTGCGTGTAGTCAATTGAGTTCGTTTTTTACAAACAAAGAGCAGCTAGAAAAAGCTAACTGCTCAATACAAGGAGATACAGGGAAAACTACTTTAAATGAGATTTGGCATACAGCCTACATACAGTATTGACCGAATATTTATTTTAAATCCAATTTATTTAAAGTAAACATCCCAACAGATAAAATGGCTGCACCTGCTGCAGAACCTAACCAGTCTCTCCAGCCTAATGAATTTAAAGGCGTATCTGTTAAATCCATAATTAAGAAGATAGCAAACATTAATACACCAAATGCTAAGCATCCCCAAAATGTTTGCAGATATTTAATCATCTTCTTTCGGAACTTGCTCATATAAATCACCCATTATTAATGTTTTGTATTTTTATAAACAAATTATTGCATATATGAAAATTAAAAGTACGAAATATGCAATATTGCATATTTAACAAAATAATCCATTCATAAGTAAATAGATCGAACTGAAGAGAACCGTATCATATGAATCAATTGTCATTTTTTGAAGCCATCGATGAAAAAAAGGAGATACGTAGACTTGTGGTGAAGGAGCTGAAAAACTACAAAGCATTGTGCGTCCGGATGAAGAATCAAGAAGAACAGGATCAAGCGGGGGCATCGTTCTTTTTCCTAAAATAAAAGGTGACGATAAGAAACATGAGATATGTTTTAAATAAATTGAACAGACGTTAAAAAATAAAAATTTATAAAGGAAATAGAAAGGAAATAGAAAGGAAATAGAAAGTAAGATGTTGTATATGTACGATAATAGGAAACTTTTTACTAACTAAACATATAATTTAAATAGACCGACAGTCGGTCTGGTGGGAAGGGGAACGTGAATGCGAATAGTAAAGGAGTATGAGGAGCGTAGAAAGGAAATTTTAGAAACTGCTGAACGTTTATTTGTTACGAAAGGTTATACGAAAACAACAGTAAATGACATTTTAAAAGAGATAGGGATAGCAAAGGGGACATTTTATCACTATTTTAAGTCAAAAGAAGAAGTAATGGATGAGATCATTATGAGGATCATTAAAGATGATGTTGCTAAAGCGAAAGTAATTGTCTCTAATCCAAATATCCCGGTATTAGAAAAATTATTTCGAGTTTTAATGGAGCAATCGCCAAAATCAGGGGATGTTAAAGATAAAATGATTGAACAATTTCATCAACCAAATAATGCGGAAATGCATCAAAAAAGTATAGTGCAATCCATTATTCATTTATCTCCTGTTTTAGCAGAGATTTTAGAACAAGGAATCGATGAAGGCATATTTTCTACACCATACCCACAAGAAACGATTGAACTATTACTCTCTTCAGCACAAGTCATATTTGATGAAGGTTTATTCCAGTGGAAGCCGGAAGAAATGATGAGGAGAGCTAAAGCTTATATTAAAATGATGGAAGCATCTGTTGAAGTGAAAGAAGGATCCTTTGATTATATGCTGGAGTTTTTAATTAAACAGAAATCATGATTTCTGTTTAATTATTTTAGACCGACAGTCGGTCTAAAATAAATGAAGGGTGTGATGAGGATGCCAGCAAATATAAAATCTTCTATGAAAGATTTTCACTTAATGGTGAGTGGGCAAATTATTACTATTGTAGGTTCAACACTTTTACGTTTTGCTCTGTCTTTATATGTATTAGATATAACAGGGCGTGCTGATATATTCGCAGGACTATATGCGGTTACGAGTATTCCGTGTTTGCTAGCTCCTCTTGGCGGAGCGATAGCAGATCGTTTCAATCGCCGTAATTTAATGGTTATATTTGATTTTATAAACGCTGCGATTGTGTTAAGCTTTATAGTTTTGTTATTTACTGGATCTGTATCTATTCTATTGATCGGAACAATTATGTTTTTACTAGCGATCATTAGTGCAATGTACTCACCGGTAGTAATGGCGAGTATTCCGCAATTAGTTCCAGAGAAAAAGTTAGTACAAGCGAACGGTATCGTAAATGGTGTGCAAGCATTATCTAATATAGTTGCTCCTGTATTAGGAGGAATATTGTACGGCATAATTGGTTTGAAAATGCTCGTAATAATAAGTTGCTTCGCTTTCTTTTTATCTGCGATTTTGGAAATGTTTATTACAATACCTTTTATAAAAAGAACGCAAGAGAGCCATATAATACCGACAATTGTAAAGGATATGAAAGAAGGGTTTATATTCGTTTTAAAACAACCATTTATTTTGAAATCTATGCTTTTAGCCGCATTACTAAATTTATTATTAACACCGCTATTTGTTGTTGGTGCTCCAATTATTATACGAGTAACAATGGGAAGTAGCCACACGTTATACGGAATTGGAATGGGATTAATCGATTTTGCTACTATTATAGGTGCATTATCAATAGGTTTTTTTGCGAAAAAGCTACAGATGAAAACATTGTATTATTGGATGATTTTACTAGCTTTATTAGTAATACCAATGGCACTATCAGTTACACCATTTATTCTTAATTTAGGATACTATCCACCATTTATCCTCTTTATACTTTCTTCTATTCTAATTGCAATGATCATGACAATTGTATCCATCTATGTGATTACTGTAGTTCAAAAGAAAACACTAAATGAGAACTTAGGAAAAGTAATGGCAATTATAACAGCGGTATCCCAATGTATGGCACCGATTGGGCAAGTCGTTTATGGTTTTATGTTTGAAGAATTCAGTATGAAAATTTATTTACCTATATTAGTTATTAGTTTCATAATGATATTAATAACGGTTGTGACGAAGAAAATACTATTGAATGAAGGGAACTAGCTTTATATGATTAGGAGAATGTTAAAAAGAGATTGCTCTCAAAATAAAATGATAATTACCATTTTATTTATGTTTATCATGTTATCAAGTCTTTTAATGGCTAGTGCTTCAAGTAACGTTATAAATCTATTGAACTCAATGGATCAATTGGTTAAAGTATCAAACGCACTGCATTTCGTATAAATGCATGCCGGAGAAGTAAATCAAAAGTCAATTGATTCCTTTGTAGAAAAAACTCCGTTTGTAAAAAAACAGCAAACGGCTGAGATGGTTCAAATAAATGGATCTAACATTTTTATAAAGAAGAAAAATCAAGCGGAACATAATAGTGTAATGGACATAAGCTTCGTTAAACAAAATAGTAAGTTTGATTTTTTATTAAATTTAAATAATGAAGTGGTCGATGTTAGGAAAGGAGAAATAGGTGTACCAATTTATTATATGCAAAAATATAATTTGCGTATTGGAGATAAAATATGGGCTGATAAAAATAAGAATGAACTAGAATTTACTATTTCAGCATTTGTTCGTGATGTTCAAATGAATCCATCAATTGTTAGTTCAAAACGATTCGTAATAAGCAATGAAGATTTCGAAAGAATAAAAAGGAATTTTGGAGAAAGCGAATATCTTATTGAATTCCAGCTAACAGATGTAAATAAAATAAATGAATTTGAAAATCTATACGAGTCATCGAACTTACCTCAAAAAGGTCCCTCTATTACGTATTCACTCTTTAAAACACTCAATTCATTAACAGATGGAATTATAGCTGCAATGCTCATTATAATAAGTGCATTATTAATGTTAATCGCAAGTTTATGTATTAGATTTACGATTATGACTTCAATGGAAGAAGATTATCGGGAAATAGGTGTTATGAAAGCTATCGGTATTACAAGTAAAGATATTCAAAAACTATATGTAACAAAATATGTTGTTATTTCAGCTGGTGGATGTATATGTGGATATATACTTTCACTATTTGTTACAAAAATATTCACTTCGAATATCACACTTTATATGGGGGCGGCAGATAAAAGTATTTTACACAATGTTGTGCCATTAATAATTACAACATTGTTATTTTTAGTCGTTATCCTGTTCTGTCGCATCATTTTGCGGAATTTTAGGGGAATTACAGCAATAGACGCTTTACAATCAAGAGATAAACTAGGGAAAAGAAAGATTAGAAACTCTTTTTCACTCAATCAATCTAAATTTAAAAATGTAAATATATTTATTGGTATACAAGATGTTATAAAAAGATTTAAGTTATATCGCGTATTAAGTATCGTATTAATAATAGCTGTGTTTATGATTGTTGTACCTGTTAACTTTTTGTATACGATTCAGTCACCGAAGTTTGTTAATTATATGGGAACAGGAAAAAGTGATATTCGAATAGATTTACAGCAAACTGAAAATATAGAGAAACGATTTAAGGACGTTATATCATATTTACGAAATGATGATGAAGTAGAAAAATATGCAGCATTTGTAACGATTACATTTAAAATGGTGAATGCTGATGGCATACATGAAAATTTAAATGTAGAAGTAGGAGACTTCACTCAATTCCCATTAGACTATATTCAAGGTATGGCACCAAAAAATAAAAATGAAATTGCTCTTTCTTATGTGAACGCAAATGAATTGAAAAAGAATGTAGGGGATAAAATCATTTTATTTGCAGAAGGAAAAGAGAACGCACTAACTATTAGTGGTATATATCAAGATGTAACGAATGGCGGGAAAACAGCTAAAGCGAGCTTCTCTTATAATAATGAAAATATATTATGGTATGTAGTAAATGTAGATATGAAGCCTACTGTGAATTTAAAAGAAAAAGTGAAGGAGTATAAACATAATTTTAGTTCTGTAAAAATAACAGATACGGATGATTATTTAACACAAACTTTAGGAGAGACAATTAAACAATTAAGACTCGTGACTCAAGTGGCTATTTTGATTGCTATATTGATATCAGTTTTAATCACTGCAATGTTTTTTAAAATGTTATTGGCAAAAGACTCTTCGCAAATATTAATTATGAAATGTATAGGGTTTTCATACAAAGATATTCGTATACAGTATATAACACGTTCTCTCGTCATTGTATTATTAGGCATTGTGACTGGGACATGTATAGCTGCTATGTTTGGTGAAATGTTAGTAAGTTGGTTAGGCTCATTTATGGGAGCAGCTCACATAAAGTTTGTCGTAAATCCTATCGTTTCTTATGTAATATGTCCAGCTATATTATTTATATCTGTGACTACAGCAACACTTTTCATTAGTTTTACTATAAAGCAAACAAACGATGTAAAGCCAAATGGGGAGTAGGGGTGTATAACTTGAAAAAAATTTTAGAAGTAAAGGAATTAAACAAAAAATATTCAATAGATGGAAATGCCAATTATCACGTGTTAAAAAATATAGATTTAGAGATTTATGAGGGAGAATTTGTATCGGTTATGGGACCTTCTGGTTCCGGAAAATCGACGTTACTTTATACTATTAGCGTAATGGATCAAATATCATCTGGAAGTGTGAAAGTTGATAGTAAAGAATTATCATGTATGAAAGAAGAAGCGTTAGCCAAATTGCGCCTTACTGAAATAGGATTTATTTTTCAGCAGAGCAACCTTCTGAGAAACTTGAATCTATTTGATAATATCATTTTGTCAGCATATTTAGCGAAATGTGAGAGTAAGAAAATAGTAAATAAACGTGCTCTGGAGCTAATGGGGAAAGTGGGGATAAGTGATATAGCGTCGCATTATATAACCGAAGCATCTGGAGGGCAATTACAAAGGGTCTCTATATGTAGAGCGCTCATTAATAATCCAAATATTATTTTTGCTGATGAGCCAACGGGTGCTCTAAATTTAAAATCAACAGAAGAAGTAATGCAAATCTTATTAAATATTAATTGTGATGGAACTACAATTATGTTAGTAACTCATGATGTAAAGGTAGCAGCGAAAACAGAAAGAGTTCTTTTTATGGCAGACGGAGAAATTGTGAGTGAAATACAGTTAGGCAATCTTAGGAACGATGATTTAAAAGCGCGAGAAGAGAAGTTGTTAAAATGGTTGACTGTACTTGGATTTTAAAGACAAAAACTCCTATTGAATATAGGAGTTTTTTCTTTGTTTGAAAGTTCAAAAAGATATATAATAATTTTCTGACTATTAAATTTGGAGGGGTACAAATGAAAAATGAAACGTTGCACACGCAAGAAGATATTATTAAAATGCTTGATTCATTATTAAGACCGGCAGAACCATTTTGGAATGAATTTTATGCGAATAGAGACAAAGATGTTCCGTTTTTTGAAAATGTTCCAGATGAGAATCTAGTTTCCTATATACAAAAAGAATGGATCTCCAAAGGGAAAGTGATGGAGCTTGGATGTGGTCCAGGAAGAAATGCAATTTATTTGGCGAATGAAGGATTTGAAGTAACAGCAGTGGATTTATCTATAGAAGGCATTAATTGGGCGAAAGAGAGGGCGTTAGCAAAAGGAATAGAAATTGATTTTATTTGTGATTCGATTTTTAATTTAGAGGGTCAAAATGATTTTGATTTTGTATACGATTCGGGCTGTTTACATCATATTCCACCACATAGAAGGATACATTATGTGGATTTAATTAAAAACTCATTGAAATCGGGTGGTTATTTTGGAGTAACATGTTTTGCAGCAGGCGATTTAGATGAGCGAAATGGATCAGAAATAACAGATTGGGACGTATATAGAGGATGGAGTCTACAAGGTGGTCTTGCATATTCAGAAGAAAAATTAAGAGATATATTTGACGAGTTTGAAGTGATAGAAATTAGAAAGATGAAGCAAATTGACCAACCAAATACTATGTTTGGAGAATCATTTCTTTGGACAGCATTATTTAAGAAGAAATAAGAGAGTAGATAATTGACAAACGCATCGTTTTTATAGACAATACACTTATAGGAATGTACGTTCGGTATTTTTGGCCAATGTATGTTTTACATAAATACATATCAAGGGGTTGTCTCTATATGAGTACTACAAATCAAAAAATTACAACTTTTTTAATGTTCGAAGGTAATGCTGAGGAGGCGATGAATTTTTACACGTCGCTATTCGACCAATCAGAAATTGTAAGTATCTCTCGCTACGATGAAAACGGACCTGGTAAAGAGGGTTCTGTCATTCATGCAACTTTTACGTTAAATGGTCAAGAATTTATGTGCATTGATAGTTATGTAAAGCATGGTTTTACATTTACACCATCTATGTCTCTTTATGTAACTTGTGAGACAGAAGAAGAAATTGAAACGGTTTTTCATAAACTAGCGCAGGATGGATCCGTACTAATGCCTTTAGGTTCTTATCCATTTAGCAAAAAGTTTGGCTGGTTAAATGATAAATATGGTGTGTCTTGGCAGTTAACGCTTGCGGAATAAAAATTTAAAAAGAAAAAGCGTAGCCTATTTATAGTTACGCTTTTTCTTTTTAAGAATTTTGCTTGCCGAATCTTTCACCGAGTTTAGCTAACAATTCAGGCTGATCCCCTTGGCTCATTACAACTTCAACAAAGATAAGTCGATTCATATTAAAATTTATTTTAGTTAAGACTTCTGCTAACTCTATTTCATTTTCCACTTTACATGTTAGGCTTTTTTCTTCTGATCCGAATGTGTTTGCTAGTTTCGTGTAATCCCACATTTGTATGTCATTATACGGTTGATTTTGACCGTGAATTGCACGTTCAATAGTATATCCGTTGTTATTGATTAAAAATATTATCGGTTTTAAATTTTGACGAAGTATAGTCGATAACTCTTGAACAGTTAATTGGAACGAACCATCACCAATAATTAAAATATTGCGCCGTGATAAATTGGCGAGCTGTGTACCAAGTAGAGCGGGCAGTGTATATCCGATAGATCCCCATAACGGTTGTCCTACATATGCAGTGTTATTAGGTAGAGGGATAGCAGCACTACCAAAGAAAGGTGTTCCTTGCTCTACAATTAAGATGTCGTTTTCTTGTAAGAAATGGTACATTTGCTGCCAAAAACGTTTTTGTGTGACCATTTGTGCTTTTGGATTGAACTCTTCAGTAAAAGGTGATGATTCTAAAATAAATGGCTTAATGTCAAGGGTATCTTTATTACGATGCTCAATTGAATCACTTAAATGTTGTAAAATATCCTGCATTACAACTGGACCGTATTTTTTATCTATAATTTTCACAGTATAGGGATGGATTTCTATAACTTGTTCTTTTGTAAAACCTTGTGTGAAGCCGCCTGTAATAGTATCAGTTAACTTCACACCAATACTAATAATACAATCAGATTCATCAATTCTTTTTCGCAAGTACGGAGAACTTACATCACCAGTATAAACTCCTATAAATTGAGGATGTTTTTCAGGGAATATTCCTTTTCCCATGCTTAACGTCGCGATGGGAAACCCAGTTTTTTCTACGAATTGATGTAAATTTTCTTTAGCGTGAAATCGAGCTACTTCAAAATCAGCTAAAATTACAGGTTTTTTGGCGTTATTTATTATTGAATTGGCATGTAGAAGCATTTTATCTAACGTTTCTTTATTACTTAAAATCGGTTTATATAAAATTGGTTCTGTAGGTTTATTAATTGGTTTATTATACACATCAATCGGCAAATTAATATGAACAGGGCGTTTTTCATTCCAACATGCACGTAATACACGGTCAATTTCCTCAGCTGCATGCTCAGGTGTTATATTTGTTTGTGCTACAGTGATTTCTCGATACATAATGGAAAAGTGATCGAACTTTCCATCTCCTAACGTATGATGGACGATTTCTCCATTTTCCATTATTTTTGTTGGTGGCGTACCCGTGATTTTTATAACTGGCACGTTTTCTGCATATGAGCCAGCAATACCGTTAATGGCGCTTAATTCTCCAACACCGAAAGTAGTAATAAGAGCAGCGATTCCTTTTATGCGAGCGTACCCATCTGCTGCATATGCAGCATTTAATTCATTACAATTTCCAATCCACTTTAAATTTTCATGTGCTACTACATCATCTAAAAAGGCAAGGTTATAATCACCAGGAACCCCAAATATATGTTCAATTCCTAATTCGTGTAGTCTATCCAATAAATATGTACTTATAGTATATTGCGATTTCAAATGAATCCTCTCCTAATTGTGCATTGAATATTTCAATAAACTATAGAAGTTCTAATGTGTTCGTTAAAATATTCAATACTAGATTGTGGTATAATTTACATACAGGGGGAAAGTAGATGACACAACATAAAGAAGAACAGATGAATGAAGCATTAGCATTATTTTATTTTGCATATAAAACATTTACTGAAAAGCCAGATGAAATTATAAAAGAGTATGGCATACAACGAGTACATCACCGAATTTTATTTTTTATCGCACGATTTCCAGGGATAAGTGTAAATGAGTTATTATCACTGCTAGAAATAAGTAAACAAGCTCTTCACGGACCACTACGACAACTTGTGGAAAAGGGCTTAATTGAGAGTAATGAAGCTACACATGATCGCCGTGTGAAACAGTTATCTTTAACAGAAATAGGTGTAGATTTAGAGAAAAAATTGAGCGATGTTCAAAGACAACAGATGAGTGCTATTTTTTCAAAATTTGGTGAATCGTGTGGAGAAAATTGGCATCAAGTTATGAATGAAATGGCAAATAGTCGATCAGGTTTTGATGCTTGGATATCAAAACGAGAAGTTGCAATCGATCAGAAATAAAATAATAAGAAATATATCTGTTTTTATAGTTTGAAAAAGAACAAATTTTATCCATACATTTGGCAACTATGGATTGGTCATAGAGTGAATGGATAAAAAGATACATTACTAGATACTTTATACGTGTACGCAATGGAACAATAAAATTCACATTTCCGAGAGGGGAATTATTATGATAAAACTTGTACTTATTCGTCACGGACAAAGTTTATGGAATCTTGAAAATCGCTTTACAGGATGGACAGATGTAGATTTATCAGAGAATGGATTAAGTGAAGCGAGAGAAGCAGGAGCGATATTAAAGAAAAATGGATATAATTTTGATGTAGCTTATACATCTGTATTAAAACGAGCAATTCGGACTTTATGGATTGTACTTCATGAGATGGATCTTGCTTGGGTACCAGTACATAAATGTTGGAAGCTAAATGAAAGACATTACGGTGCATTGCAAGGGTTGAATAAAGATGAAACTGCGAAAAAGTATGGTGAGGAGCAAGTTCATATTTGGAGAAGAAGTATTGATGTAAGACCACCAGCTCTTACTGAGGATGATCCTAGATATGAAATGAATGATCCAAAATATAAAGCACTTAAAAAAGGTGAGTTTCCATTGACTGAATGTTTAGTGGATACGGAGAAAAGAGTACTTGATTATTGGTATTCAGAAATCGCGCCGTCATTAAAAAGTGGTGAAAAGGTAATTATTTCATCACACGGTAATACGATTCGTTCGCTAGTGAAATACTTAGATAACCTTTCAAGCGATGGTGTTGTTTCATTAAATATTCCAACGAGCATTCCACTCGTTTATGAATTAGACGATGATTTACGTCCGATTCGTCATTATTACTTAAGTATGGACGGAGAAGTACCAGAAGGGGAAATTCCGAAACATATTTCTTTTTAACATGAAAATTTGAAACGCATGCTTGTCTACATATACAATGTAGATTCATGATAAAAGACGTGGTACCTTCTAATGTATATGCGATATTGCTAAATTTAGAAGCTTGTCCACGTCTTTTGTAATAAAGAGGGCTGCTTGTGCATGTAATGATATAGTGAGTAGTTTTTGAATGGAGGGTGATGTCATTGGTGATCTCTAACATTCGAATCGGCTTATTTATTTTAGCAATCGTTTTTCTCGTTCTTGTGTTCTTTTACTGGAGAAACGAAGAGTTGTACGAGGAGAAAAAGCAACGTATTAGAAAGACTTGGTATGGGTTGTTTATAATATCAGTCACCGTGTATTTCATGATAAAAGGAATTGATTTAACCCTCTGGAAAAATCTTTTAATGTTCACTGCAATGGTTATTTTCGTTGATATCGCATTTATTTTAACACCAAATATTTCAGAAATATGGGGAGCGAAATTTAGTGATATCGGCAAGACTGTTCAATCGATAAAACGGTCATTAATTGCTTCTAAAGCAAGAGGAGAAATATACACAACAATTATTCAAAATGTCAATCCAGCAGTATTCGGTACAATGGAATGGCATACGGAAGAGGAATATACAAAGAGCTTAAACGCATTTTTAGATTCGTACGGAGAAAAGATTGGTGCGAAAATTGTTGTATTTGAAGCGGCAAAGGAATTAAATACAAACTTTCGTGGTATCCGTTCTCAATTTAGTATTATCGTTCCGTTAGAACACATTGAGCAATTGAATGAGCAGAAAGCGGTGCAAGTAGAAAATGTCGGAATAATACCAGCAAAAATGGTGAGTGATGTTTTCATTGTTATTGATGGGAAGAAAAATAACCTGCAAGATCGAGATTTTGAAAATGTATATAATTTAACAATACATCATAGTTATTTTAGTAAATAAGGACAGGATTTTCTTCTGTCCTTTTCACTTATACATAAAGGACTTGTATAAAATCGGACAATCATTCCTACACTAGCACGTAGAGGTGATTGTAATGATAAAAGATTATGACAATGATTTTTTTAAAGAAGATAATGAAGATACAACAGATTTCTCGTTAATAAAAGGAGATACATTACAGCAAGTAGAAGAATTAGAAGAAGAATTAAAAAGAAAATGATACGTGTACACGCTATCTACATTTGCGATATAATATAAATAGAAGATTGTATCTTTTTGAAAAGGGGGAGAAGAGATGGCTGAAGTAAACGTACAAAAGTCTTCATTTTTTAAAGAAAAAAAAGAAGAACCAAATACAGATTTCTCTCTTGTGAAAGGTGCATTAACGGAAAATATAAATCGTTTAGAGAAATTAATGAATAATAGTACTTCAAAATATATGAAATCAAAAAAAACGAAAGAAAATGCATAGTGCATTTTCTTTCGTTTTTTTATAGGATTAAATATTTAAAGGGTGGATTTTAAAGTATGAAATAGAAAGGGAAACTAACGAATCATGGTATAATGATAAAAGACTTACATATTATTTTGTCATTTTGAGAGGAGCTTAAAAATGTATTCTACTTTAGAACAATTAACAAAGCACCCTGTATTTTATCATTTTGCAGAAATTTCAAAGATTCCTAGAGGATCTGGTAATGAAAAGGAAATTAGTGATTATTTAGTTGGTTTTGCAAAAGAGCGTAACTTAGAAGTGATTCAAGATGAAGCAATGAATGTCATTATTAAAAAAGACGCAACTACTGGCTATGAAAATGTACCAGCTATTATCATTCAAGGCCATATGGATATGGTATGTGAAAAAAATCAAGCAACCGTACATGATTTTGAAAAAGATCCAATTGAATTACGAATTATTGGGGACATGTTATATGCAAATCAAACGACTTTAGGTGCTGATAATGGAATTGCAGTTGCGTATGCAATGGCTTTATTAGATGCATCAGACATTCCGCATCCAGCACTTGAAGTAGTTATTACTACTGAAGAAGAAACGACAATGGGCGGAGCTTTTGCTGTTGATTCAAATCATTTTGAAGGAAAGATCTTTATTAATATTGATTCTGAAGAAGATCATAAATTACTTGTAAGTAGCGCAGGTGGTGCGAAAGCTGTAGAAACAATTCCAGTAATTTGGGATGAAGCGCCAGTGAATACGGATGCATACCGTCTATATGTTGGTGGTTTAAAAGGCGGACATTCTGGTATGGAAATTGATAAACAACGCGGTAATGCGAACAAAGTATTAGGACGAGTATTACGAGATTTATCAGCAAATATCCAATTTGATATAAGTGAGGTTCACGGCGGATTAAAAACAAATGCAATTCCGCGTGAAAGTGTGGCTACAATTGTATTGCGTACGGAAGATGTAGAGAAAGTAGAAGAAAAACTAGAATCATGGACAAGAGTATTACAAGAAGAAATGCGTGCTGTTGATCCAGATGTTCATGTAACTCTTACAAAATTGGATGAGAAAGTAGAAAAAGTATTTGCTAAAGAGACACAAAAGCAACTTATTTCATCATTATTCTTAATTCCGAATGGCATTCAAAGTATGAGCATGGATATTAAAGGTCTAGTAGAAAGTTCAACAAATTTAGGCGTTATTGAAACGTTGCAAAATGAAATTAAATTACGTAACGAAGTGAGAAGTTCTGTCAGTAGTTTAAAACAACATGTTGCAGATGAAATTAAATGTATTGCCGAATTAGTTGGTGCAACATTTGAAATAGAGTCAGAGTATCCAGAATGGCCATACAATCCGAATTCACAAATTCGTAATTTGTTTGAAAAAGTGCATCTAGAAAAATACAACAAGGATGCTGAAATCTTCGCTGTACATGCAGGTATTGAATGTAGTGCATTCGTTCAAAAGATGCCTGACTTAGATGCGATTGCATTTGGTCCAGACATTTTTAACGTTCATACACCAGATGAACATATTAGTATTTCTTCTGTTGTGAATAATTGGGGATTCTTCGTTGATGTAATGAAGGGTACGAAAGAATTAGCTAAATAATATGGATGAAATGAAAAGTAGCCTATAAAACTTTATAGGCTACTTTTTTGTATTGATCTTTATTAGAAATTCTTTTTTACGTTAGTATTTAATTTTTACTTTTATTTCTAGAGGATATTGTACCAAAGATTGCTCCGGATATTGCACCGATTAAAGTCATAAAAATTGCATTCCATGCTGCAAATGACATTATTACACCTCCACATAATAAATTATTGTTTCTTAGCCTTTTGAATAGAAATGATAATTGCGACAACTATTAAGAAAATAAGAGGAGACCAAGAATAGAAAGACATGTAATATTCTCCTTTCAATATTAATTTTATAAATTGTTATAAATAAATTATCTCATTTTTAAAGAGTAAACATATATAATATGCAATATTGCATATTGAATGGTAAAACTTATAGAAGTGGAAACAGTTATTGAATAAAAATGCTAATTTATAAAGAAAGTAAGAATTTTTTGAAACCTTAAAAAGGGCAAACAATCAAAAAGCTCCTCTACCTTATATAAGGCAGAGAAGCTTTTAAAATAATCTTTGTCTAATATTATTTTGAGATTTTAAAGCTGCCGCCATAATAATAATTTTCTCCAAGTTTCATAACGGCTACATATGTTCCTGGGTTATAAACCTTAGTAATAGGTGTTACAAATCTACCATAATTATGTTTTAGACCTGAGTCATAAATGGTTTTATATCTATGCAAGTTTATTTCATTATTTTCATTTCCACTCAATTGATATATTTTTACAATACCAGTATCCTTACCACCAGTATATATAGTAACATCGAACGTATCTCCATGCTTTAAGTCACCAACTGCTAACTCTTCTATAAAATCTGCATTATGATGTAATAAAAAATAGTTTTGCCACTGCCAATTATCTAAAAATCGTGATTCTTTTTGTGTAAGTTGCGCTTCAGCAGACACAGGTGGGAGTGTACTAATTGTATTCGAAAATAAAAATCCTCCAACAGTCAATGCACCAATAATTGTTGATTGCCTTAAAAGTTTCATGTTCTAAACCTCCTATTTACTTAAGGATTCAGAAATCGTTTTTGTGAAAAACTAGCTGTGAAATCTAATGGATGATAATATCTTCTATAATCATATTAACATTTATAGATTTATCAGACAAATTAATAAATAATAAAATTATATCGAAGGAGTGAAGGCTAATATAAGAAAGAAGTTAGATGTATAGCTAAGAAATCTTTATTATATGTAATTGGGATTTGTTATTTGAAAACTCGATTGTTTTAATGCTGAAATTTCAATTCATACTTCAATTTTCAGTACATAATTTTACAATTTGACTTATATAATTTATCACGATATGATTCCTTTATAATAAAAGAAAGGCTTGAAGATAATGATTCGTCGTTTGAGAAAGCTAAAAAATGTAGCAGTCGTAGTAAGCTTCTAAGTAAATAGCAAAATATATAATACTTAGAAGCGAGGAATAAAGTTATGAAGCATCCATTATTTAATCATTGGTCAGAAACAAAGTATATAAAAGATATAGTAACAAATTCACTCATTGAGGTAGGAGAGTACTCCTATTATTCAGGTTATTATGGTCATCAAAATTTTGAAGATGGCTGTGTAAGGTATTTGTGGGGGGATGCTAAGTCCCGAGCGCTGTTCAATCCAATTGAACAGATGGGATGGCATCTTGATAAACTCATTATTGGGAACTATGTTTGTATTGCGAGTGGAGTAGTCATTTTAATGGGTGGTAATCATAATCATCACTCAGAATGGATTACAGTATATCCATTCGCTGAGCAAATTGAGCATTCATATGAACCGAAGGGCGATACAGTCATTAAAAGTGATGCTTGGATTGGAATGAATGCTATTATTATGCCTGGCGTTATAATCGGTGAAGGTGCAATCGTTGCAGCGGGATCTGTCGTAAGTAAAGATGTTCCGCCGTATACAATAGTTGGTGGAAATCCTGCTAAGGAAATAAAGAAACGATTCACTGATACAGAAATGAAAATGCTAATGGAAATGCGTTGGTTTGATTGGGATAGAGAATTAGTTGAGAAGGCAATGCCGCTTTTATCTAATTCATCTATTGAATTATTATATGATTTTTATAACAAGGAAGTAAAAAATAGATAGATCTGTGAGGGAAACTACATTCTATATAGGATGTAGTTTTTTATTATAAAAAATTAATAGTCTAGACTAAGGAAAATTCATCTCTGGTATGAGTATAGTAAATAGCTGAATTCAATAATTAAAATCCTTGATAGCTAATAAAACCAGTGTGTCTCGATATTTAATCGGGATACACTGGCTTTATTTTTTGTAAATGTGGAACAAACGCATTATTTAGATTGTCTATTCATTGTAATCCTAAAAAATATGAAAGTACGGATCATTTTGAAAAATACAAAGGTATGAAAAATAGGGATGCGTGTAGGAATACAAAGTATCAGTGTGCCTAAAAGTGTGAGATGGTCTATATGAAAGCGATCCTAACGTCTTATATGTATATAGAATTTGATAAAACTATCTATTTTTATAGGAATTATGCTAGAATAACGGTTTTTTTGAGTACAAAGATATTGGAGGTAAGAGAATTGAAAGGTATGTTTTACAAAAAATTCATTGTAATAGTAACAGTGCTTACACAATTTTGTAGCATAGTTGTTACATCTGGGAGCGCATCAGCGGAAACAGTTCCTGTTTTAGACGTAGAAGCAGGATCAGCAATTTTAGTAGAAGCAAATTCCGGAAAAATTTTATATGAAAAAAATGCGGATGAATCACTAGCAATTGCTAGTATGACAAAAATGATGAGTGAATACTTAGTTCATGAAGCGGTGGATAAAGGAAAACTTAAATGGGATCAAAAAGTTAAAATCTCTGAATATGCATATAAGATTTCACAAGATCGCTCATTATCAAACGTTCCATTAGAAAATGGTGGCTCTTATACAGTAAAAGAGTTATATGAGGCAATGGCAATTTACTCTGCAAATGGTGCAACAATCGCTTTAGTTGAAGAAATTGCTGGAAAAGAAGCCGATTTCGTGAAAATGATGAATGATAAGTCAAAAGAGTTTGGAATGAAAAATTATAAATTTGTAAACTCTACTGGCTTAACAAACTATGATTTAAAAGGACATCATCCAGAAGGGACAACTCCAGACGAGAAAAATAAAATGTCCGCAAGAGATTGTGCGATTTTAGCACAACGTCTCGTTCGAGATTTTCCAAAAATGTTAGATACAGCAAAAATACCCAAAAAAACATTCCAAAAGGGTGGCAAGTATCCAATTGATATGATGAATTTTAACATGATGTTAAAAGGTTTAATTAAGCAATACGAAGGTGTAGATGGGTTGAAAACAGGAACTACTCCAGAAGCCGGTGATTGCTTCACTGGTACAGTAGAAAGAAACGGTATGCGTCTAATCTCTGTAGTAATAAAAGCAAACTCTCATACAGCACGTTTTGATGAAACAAAGAAATTATATGATTATGGATTTGCGAATTTTGAAGTGAAGAATATCTATGGAAAAGATTCAGTAGTAAAAGGGCATGAAACTTTGCGAGTTGCAAATGCGAAAGACAAAGATGTAGTAGTTCAAACGAAGCAAGCTGTTTCACTTCCAATGCCAAAGGGCAATAAAGATGTTTATAAAAAAGAATTTAAAGTATCGAATAAAGAACAAGAAGCTCCTATTAAAAAAGGTGTAACAATAAGTAAAATGATTATCTCGCCTAAAGATAATACAGATCCTGGGTTCTTATCAGGTAAATCATTACAAATAGACCTTGTAACAAAATCTGATGTAGAACAAGCAAATTGGTTTACACGATTTATGCGTAAAATCGGATCTTTCTTTAATGGTATGTGGGATAGTGCGGTTGATATAGTAAAAAGCTAACATACATTTGTTTCCATAAATTAAAAAACGCTATTCTTTTTGTAGAAATATACAGAAAGGATGGCGTTTATTATGAATCTTTCGATTTAAAGGGTTCAGGTGCAAGGTTAGTTTCATAAAGTTACATGATGAAAAACCACCCACTATTCCATCAAATGACAATAAAAAATTAATATCCGGTACGTATTTCTGTAATTAGATTTTATAAAAATTTAATAAAATCTTTTCTTTGTATTAAATATTTTGTTTTAAATTATGTATATAAAGAAATGGAGGTCAAATTAACTTTGTACTGCTTATATTAGGAATTTAAAGAAACAATATGTACAATTCTCCCACTACATTTGTATAGTGGCTTTTATGAACAGCAAAATTTACAATTTACAAGGAGAACATTTTATGAGTAAGAGAATAAAAGAATTAGATTCCATACGAGGGTTAGCAGCACTTACCGTGGTATTTGGACATTTTTGTTTAATGCTACCATCGTTGCCTAATTCTATTAAATTTTCCCCGCTTAGGTTTTTATGGGCGGGTGGAGAAGCTGTAATCGTTTTTTATGTACTCAGTGGTTTTGTGTTATCTATGGCACTTTACCATTCAAAAACAAATTATTGGGGATATTTAATTAAGAGATTTGTAAGAATCTATATCCCTTATTATTTTTGGATAATCATTACCTTTGCTTTATTTATTTTATTTTCACCGTATGAAGTGGTAGGACTACGGGATTGGTTCTATGATAGGTGGCAAGGTTCAATAACAAAATTAGATATTATAAACCATTTTGTGCTTCTTAATAACTTTTTTACGGAAAATTATAATCCAGTTATCTGGTCATTGGCTCAAGAAATGCGTATATCTATTGTGTTTCCTTTCTTATTCCTTCTTTTTTATAAACTGAGTTGGAAGAAAACGATACTATTTGCTTTGAGCTTTTCTTTCATTAGTGTTTTTCTTAATATGTTGCATATTGGGAAAGCTGAGGGGTTTTATAATGGTTATGCTGATACACTGCATTTTACATCTATGTTTATGGTTGGGATGTTACTTTTTAAACATCAGGAAAAACTTATCTACTCATATAGGAATATGAAAAAAATTAATAAAGGATTTCTTATTGCACTAGGGGTTATTTTATATTTATATTCCATTTTAATTTATGGTATTTCCCGTAATGATACTACTTTCTTATTAAAAGATTGGGGTGTCGTAATGGGGGTTAGTATATTTATTATAATGGCCATGAGTAACCTAAAAGTAAAAGCATTTTTAAATAAGAGTGTGTTTGTATATTTAGGAGAAATTTCATACAGTATCTATTTGTGTCATTTTCCAATCATGATGGTACTATTTAAACTTTTGTATACAAAGATATCTATCTTATTCCTTCTTACTTTGTGCATTACAATGACACTCCTTTTTTCTATAGTTTCGTATCATTTAATCGAAAAGAAATGTATCAACTGGGCAAAACAAAGAACAACAAATTTTTTGAAAAAAGTATAATGACTAGAGAGATTTTATCTCTTTAGTAAATATACGAATATGACCGATTCCTAAGTATACTTAGGAATCGGTCAATTTTGGATTCTAAATGTAAATATAGTAAAGTGGAATATAATTGAAATCAAAAAACACTTAGAAATAACAATTACGTTGTGAGCTATTGTATAGTATAGATATGGTTAAAAATAAAGGGGGACTACATATGTGGAAGCGATTTGTAGCGATTGGTGATAGTTTTACAGAGGGAATAGGGGATGAAGTAGAGGGAATTGCATTAAAAAGCTGGGTAGATCATTTTGTTCAACTGTGTGAAAACGATATAGAATATGCCAATTTTGCAAAGCGTGGGTTAGTAACTAAAGAAATTCGCTCACAGCAATTGGAAAAGGCATTAACGTTTAATCCAGATTTGGTTAGTTTAATTGCAGGTGCAAATGATGTATTAAAAGGACGTTGGAATCATCAAGAATATAAGAACGAAATGGAATTTATGATAGATACATTAAGTAAAACAGATGCTGATATTATTATAGCAAACCTTCCAGATTTTACAGTTCGGCTTCCTATTTCTTCTGAAAAAAAACAAGTGTTAAAAGAACAATTATTAGAGGCAAATGAAATTATTCTTTCATTGAGTAGAGAGTATAAGCTTCATCATGTTGATTTTTGGAATCATCATTTAGTAAATGATAATACGCTTTGGTCTACGGATTTGATTCATCCAAACTCAAAAGGATATGTAAAAGTTGCTGAATTGATTTTTAGTAGTTTGCCTGTACATGACTCTTCTAAATAAGCTTTAGAATGAAGGCATCGAATCCCCTGTCGCATACAGCGCAGGGGTTTTGATGCGAAATAGAAGGATATAAAGCGCCTATAAATTATACTTTCAGTAATTCTTTTTATTGTTTATACTTAGTTATTTTCTATTGTAGGACCCTTAGTATAAGGGGTCTTTTTTGTTTCAAATATCTACAAAAAAGATAAGAGCGGAGAACTCAAACTAAAAGGTATTTTAAATAAAATTGTTAAAACAGCACTAATAATGACACCGATTGCTAAATAGGTCCGCTTTTTTATTTGTAAGAATTTTAAAATCTTCCCCTTCGAATGCAGCTTAATCATAAATTAAATTTTTTTGTAAATGTGGAACAATTTCATTACTTACACTGTCTATTTAGCGTTACAACATTTTTTATTTAATATATCAAGAAAGGAATAAATATTTTTAACTAAGGGAGAAGATTGAATTGAAAAAATTATGGATGTTGGTTTTCTTTTGTTTTGCAGTTATGTTGGTAGGATGTAATAAAAACGAACCGCCAAAACAAGCATTTGAAGAATATATAAATTTATGGAATGATAAAAAATTCGCAAATATGTATGATCATTTATCAGAACATGCCCAAAAAACGATTTCTAAAAAGGAATTCACCGAGAAATATCAAAAAATCTATGAGGGTATTGGAGTTAAGGATTTAAAAATTAAAACGAAAGGAGAGAATGCTAAAGATAAAGAACTTTTTCTTTTTGAAGTTAAGATGGATACGGATGGAGGAACAGCTTCATTTATCCATGAAGCAAAACTTGTGAAAGAAAAAGAATCTTGGAAAATAGATTGGACACCAGATTTCATTTTTCCAGGTATGAAAAAAGATTACAAAGTACGTATGCAAATAGAACAAGGAAAACGCGGAGAAATATATGATCGAAATGGGAAGGGTCTAGCAACGAATGGTAAAGCGACTGAGGTTGGAATTATTCCAGAGAAACTAGGCGAAACGGCAGCGCAAACAAAAGAAATAGTAGCACAGTTACTGGATATGTCTATAGAAGAGGTCAATCAGAAGCTTACAGCGAAATGGATAAATCCAGACTCCTTTGTACCAATTGGGATTTTAAAAGAGGGAACTAGACAGAATGATTATATTGAATTAGAAGGAGTATCATCTCGCCCAGTAAATATTCGTACGTATTCATTAGGAGAAGCAGCGGCACACTTAACTGGATATATAGGAAAGGTGAATGCAGAGGAGTTAAAATCGCTTCAAAAAAGAGGTTATCAAGCTGATGATTTAGTAGGTAAGACAGGTTTAGAGAAAGTATTAGAGAATAAATTGCGTGGCGAAAAAGGTGGACGCGTATTTATAGAAGATGAGAATGGAAAAGAGATTAAAAATGTAGCAAAAAAAGAAGCAAAAGAAGGGGAAAACGTTACGTTAACAATTGATGCTGCAATTCAAGAAAAAATCTTTAATGAGATGAAAAATGAAGCAGGATCTAGTGCAGCGGTCAATCCTAAAACAGGTGAAACTATTGCACTTGTAAGTAGCCCTGCTTATAATCCAAATACAATAGTTAGAGGAGCATCAAAAGCCCAACGAGAAGCATGGAATAACGACTCGAAACTACCAATGATGAATCGTTTTACACAAGCATTTGTACCAGGTTCCGTATTTAAAACGATTACTGGTGCAATTGGTTTGGAAACAAACACTATAAACCCTAAGGAAGAATTTAAAATTCAAGGATTAAAGTGGGCAAAAGATTCATCTTGGGGAAATTATTATGTAACACGTGTGAAGGAAGCTAGTCCAATTGATTTTGATAAGGCAATGAAGTACTCTGATAATATTTATTTTGCTCAACAAGCTTTGAAAATGGGAAAAGATCAGTATGTAAATGAATTTAAGAAATACGGATTTCATGAAAAATTACCAATCGAATACGAATTTCCTATTTCAATCATTGCAAGAGATGGGATAAAAAATGATATTCAACTAGCAGACACGGGATATGGACAAGGACAAGTATTAATGACACCACTTCATTTAGCATTAACATATGCACCGATTGTGAATGAAGGGAATATTCCATCGCCTCATCTTTTAAAAGAAGCAAAAGTAGCGGGGAATTGGAAAGAAAATGTGGTTTCTAAAAAGAATCAAGAGATATTAAAGAGCGCATTAATAAAAGTCATTAATGACCCTGATGGCGCGGGGAGAATTGCTAAGGTTGATGGTATAACTCTTGCTGGTAAAACCGGTACAGCAGAACTGAAGGAGTCGAAAGAAGCAGACGGAAAAGAACTTGGATGGTTTGCAGCTTTTGATGCAAATGCGCCCGACATGATCGTTACCATGATGATCGAAGATGTAAAAGGAAGAGGGGGGAGTAACGTTCCAGGCGAAAAAGTAAAACATGTTTTTCAGAAAAAATAAGTAACTATAAGGTGAAATCTTTTACTACATTCATTGTTTGCTTAACACGAAGGTATAAATTGAGCAATACAAAGAACAATTAAGTTTCGAAAAAGCATTCTCCTTAATCGAGAATGCTTTTTTGTTGTGGCTGAATAAAGATAATAACTCATCTTTGTTTTCATTTTTGAAAGGTTGGTATTGCTAATAGTAAATAGAAGAGTAAAACAAATTGAAAGGGACAAGTGATGGGAATTTTAAACTTTAACAAAACAGTTATTTAGTAAAACATAAATAGAGCACACAAATAAGTATGCTCTAAGAAAAAGGGTGATACAAGTGGAGTTTTGCGTGAAATGCACAAATAATAATCAGATTTTTTTTGAGTTTATTTTTAACATTGTATGCTTTACTTGTTGTTAGGAGCCTGTCATGTAAAAGAATGTATAGATGATTATGTTATGAAAGTAATTGCACCGCTTTACATTTTTAGGAGGATTTTTTTATTAAAAAAAGATAAAGAACGGAACAAATGAAACTTGTATCTTGTCTATATATTGAAACCATAATAAAAGTGAGGGCAGTTTTATCTTTATTCAAATAAGTTCGAGGTGTGGAAATGGAAGAGACGTTTATTGAAAAGTGTATTCATGATGAGCTTGACTATGTTATAAAAGACTATTGGCAAGATGTATGGAATTATTCATTTATTATTACGAAAGATCCACACTTATCAGATGATATCACGCAAGATGTATTTATAAAGGTATTTAAAAATTGGAATTCATTTCGAAAGGAGTCATCTATTAAAACGTGGATATTAAAAATTACAAGAAATACAGCAATAAACTATTTGAAATCCTCCTATTTTAAAAGGATATCATTAGTAGGTTTTTTTAGTGATGATAAGCAATCTCCATCGGCAGAAAAAGAATTTTTTAATCAAGAGGAAATGAATGAAGTGTGGGATGTTGTATTAAAACTACCTAAAAAACACCGTGAAATAATAATTTTAGACGCGAAATATGAATTATCTTATGAAGAAATGGCCGAAACACTAGGAGTATCCATTGGAACTGTAAAATCTAGATTAAGCCGTGCGAGAAGTAAGGTTTCAAAATTAATAGGGGAGGGTAGTAGTGATGAACAATAAACAAAATCCTGACTGGTATAAACAATTAAAAAAAGGCCCAATGGAGAATCGTAAAGATGAAGAAGAGTTTATTTTTAAAATAAAGCAGTCTATATATGAAAATAATGAAGCGGATCTTGTAAAACATAAAAGACCGTTTCGTAAAAGAGCATTGCCTATAGTAGTTGTTTTGGTTTGTACAATGTTATTTGTTATCGTTCAACAACCATGGCTTGATGATAATAAATCACCGGTCCAAAGTAGTACACAAATTAAGCCTAAAACTAAAGATGAGTCTGCTCAAGATCCAACATTAAAACAATTTATGAATGAATTATATCAAAGTACAAATTCAAAAAATGAAAATGACTTGTATAGAGCGTTAAATGATGAAGTTCTATTTAAAGGGAAGAGTTATAAGAAGGATGAATTGAAGTTTGATGAAGATATTTTTCATGAGTTGCAAGTCGCTCTTACAATGGGGGGAGAATTTGCAAATGATACAAAAAAAGTATACAAAGTACCAAGTGGATTGACAGAAAGTAACCAACCAAAGCAAGCGCATTTTATATATGCAACGGTTACTGGAAATAAAACAAAAATTTTAGCTGAACCAAAACGAGAATCACAAGTTTTATATGAAGTATCTAATGAAATGGTAAAAGCTTGGATTCCAGAAAAAGTGCAAAATGATGGATATATAAAAATATCGACAATTAACGGTAATACTGGATATGTACAAAAAGAGTATGTTTTAACTGATATTAAGTATTCATTTATGTTCGAAAAGAATGATAATGGTGATTGGAAAATAATAAATATAGATTCTATATGGTAAAAGAGGAAGGTTCACTTTAATGAACCTTCCTCTTTGTTATTATCTTTTTTTTGAAGTGTATGCCAAGACTCTAAAATTTCCGATGTAACGAGAGCAGCGATGTTTTTTTCTGAATTACTACCAGGAATAACGACAGAAATGGCGATTTGTGGATCTTCGGTAGGAGCATATGCAATGAAAAGAGAATGATTTATCATTTTTTCTTGCTCATTCGGAAAACCTGTAATACCCGTTTTACCTGCGACATGGAAGGGTAAGTTTTTAATTTCCTCTATATTTTGGCTCATCCCACCTTGCACGACACTCCAAAATTTCACCGGGTAACGATTTGAACTTTCTAAAATTGGTTTAAACTTTTTTGTTTCCTTACCATTTTGATCAATAATAGCACTTACGATTTGAGGTTTATATTTATCACCTTTACTTGCTAAAGTTGCTGCATATTGAGCAAGTTGAAGAGGAGTGTGTACTTCATTTCCTCCCCAAGAGGCATTTAATAAGGCGGAGATACCATTTTCAAACTTGTTTGTTGGATGAAATTCATATTGTCCGTCTTCTTCAAAAGGTAAATCAACCCCGGTTTTAGAACGAAGGCCAAATTGCTTTAAATACTCTGTCCATATATGTGCAACTTTTTCTATATTCCCATTATTTTGGTTGAATAAGGGTAGAGCTACTTTTGCTGTCATAAATGTGTTAGATGAATTAATGATAGCCTGCCTTGGTGTAATCTCACCTGTTGGCGTTCCAGGTGCATTCGTAATGTTATTTTGATTATCATATTGAAAAGTACCTTTATCTAAATAAGTATCTTCAGGTTGAAAAAGCTTTTCGTTTAATCCAATTAAAATAGTAAGTGGCTTTATAGTTGAGGCCATATTTACATAAGATTCACCATACTTTAATTTTTGAATTGCTTTATTTTGCGAAAGTGATTTAATGTTTTCATTTTTAGATGATACATGTGTATTTAATGTATTTGGATCAAACACTGCCGAGTTGGCCATAGTTAAAATTGCGCCAGTTTTTACATCGGTTACTACAACATAACCAGCTTTAGCATCACGTATTTTCTTAATTTGAGATCTTAATGCTTCCTCTGTTTTTTGTTGCAATTTAGAGTCTAAAGCTATCTGGACATCTTTTCCATTTTGTATTTTTCGGATGTTCCAAAAGAACTTTTTATTATTCATTTTAAAAATTAGAGTTTTTCCTGGTTTTCCTTTTAAATCATTTTCATATTGCAACTCGATCCCGCTTTTTCCAACGGGCATATGCTTTAAATTAAGCTCATTTTCCACATACCCAATTACTTGTGAACCAGTTTCGTGTTTAGGATAATATCGAATCAATTCATCTTTGATTATTACATTATTGGGTTTGTTTTTGTTTATGAATGCAAGTTCATTCTCAGTTATGTCAGAGTATAACGGTATATCATTCATAGTCTTATTTTTACAAGATTGTTGTAATTGCGATTTTATAGTCTCTGTAGAAATTTCATGTTGAAACTCGTTTGAAAATTGATTGAAAAAAGCTAATGTGTTTGATGTATCTTGATTCGATAAATTTTCATAATTAGAAGTGCAATAAAGAGACTTAACTTTCTTATTTGTAGCTAGTATTACACCATTTTGATCAAAAATTTTTCCTCTTTCAGCTGAAGAAGTTGCGATAGTAATTGAAATGAAGTTGATTTTTAATAAAATTAGTAAAATCAAACCTACAATAGAAAGAACCGCAAAAAATCTCCATCTTTTTGTATGTAACATATAACCCTCCCTTATGTAGCCTATTTCATCTTATAGTTAATTATTTTTTTTGTAAATGTGGAACAACTTTATTGTTTAGGTTGTCTATTAAGTATTACAGCATGAAGAAAGGAACCATCAGTATGAAAATTTACTAGCAAGTCTATATGTAAGTTTAATAAGAGTCATTATACAGTGTAGCATTTCTAATGCAAGAGACAAAAAAATAGAGAGAAAACAGAAAGGGAGAGTTATGAGTTACGTAGCTAAACGAAAAGGAATGGATGCTTACAAGGAGTAGGCAAAAAATTGAGACGATATTTATAACCGGTTATCGGTATCTAATATAAAAGGAATGCTTTTAGTATTTGCAGTAATTCCTGAAAGGATTAAATGGAGGATTTATGAAAAAACAAAAAGAAAAAAAGCAGCAGACATATATATCTATTCGATTAAATATAATGTTCCTTTGCATATTTCTACTATTCTCAGCCATTATTATGCAGCTAGGAAAAGTACAAATCGTTGAGGGAGAGGCTTATAAGAACCAAGTGGAGAGCAGTCAAAATGAAACAACTAGTATACCAGTTCCACGTGGACAAATACTAGATCGAGAAGGGAAAGCAGTCGTTAATAATAAATCTCTTCGCACAATTACGTATACAAGGGTGAAAGGAATTACGAGTGAAGATATTTTAAAAACAGCAAAAGACTTAGCGAAAGTACTTGAAATGCCCGAACAAGATATAAATAAGTTAACTGAAATCGATAAAAAAGATTTTTGGATGCAGTTGAATACGAAACATGCGGAGACAAAGATTACTAAAAAAGATATAGAAAAGTTTAAAGAAAAGGGAATAGAGGGAAAAGAGTTAGATAAAAAAATTGATGACTTAAGACGAAGTCGCGTTACAGAAGTAGAATTGGCAGAATTAACAGCACAAGATTTAAAAGTGTTAGCTATTAAAAGTAAAATGAGTTCAGGTTATCAACTGACACCACAAATTATTAAAAAAGATGTAACAGATGAAGAGTATGCACGGATAAGTGAAAAGCTTATGGAGTTCCCAGGAGTAGATGCAACGGTTGATTGGGAACGTAATTACGTAAATGGTAATTTATTTCGTTCCGTGTTAGGTAATATTACAAGCAGTGAAGAAGGATTACCGAAAGAAAACTTAGATTCTTATTTGGTACGTGGATATAACCGTAATGATCGTGTAGGAAAAAGTTATATTGAACAACGATATGAAGATGTATTACACGGTACAAAAGAAGAAGTGAAAAACATTACTGATAAATCAGGAAATATTGTTAGCACAGAAATAATCTCTAAAGGAAAAAGTGGTAATAGTTTAACATTAACGATTGATATGGAATTACAAAAGAAAGTGGAAGAAAGTATAGAGAAAAATTTGAGGGCTTTTAAGAGTTCAGAGCCACTGTTGGACCGAGCTTTTGTCGTCATGACGAATCCAAATAATGGACAGATTTTATCTATGGCAGGCAAAAAGATTGTAGAAAAAGAAGGGAAAATGGAGATTGAGGATTTGGCATTAGGTAACATGACAACTTCGTATGAGCTAGGATCAGCTGTAAAAGGTGCTACTTTATTAACTGGATATGAGACAGGGGCAATACAGCCAGGAGATCAATTTTATGATGCACCTATGAAATTTAAAGGTACACAAGCTAAGAAATCGTGGAATGTATCCGGATTTGGTAATATTAATGATTTACGAGCTCTACAAGTATCTTCGAATGTATACATGTTCCAGACAGCTTTAAAAATTGCGGGAGTTAATTACGTACCAAATGGCTCATTGGATATTAAACAAGGAGCCTTTGATACGATGCGTTATTATTTCAAGCAATTTGGTTTAGGTGTCCCAACAGGTATTGATTTACCGAATGAAATAATTGGACAAACTAGAAAAGCAGATAGTCAACCTGGTTTTTTACTAGACTTTTCTATTGGTCAGTATGATACGTATACGCCGTTGCAATTGGCGCAATATATTTCAACGATTGCTAATGGCGGTTATAGAATGCAACCACAAATTGTACAAGAAATACGAGAACAATCAATAAAAGAAGAGGTTGGTAAAGTTATACGCTCCATAGAGCCTGTCGTATTAAATCGAATTGATATGAAGACAGAACATATTGATCGGATAAAAGAAGGGTTTAGATGGGTATTCCAAGAAGGTGATGGAACTGGCGTGAAGCATTTCAAAAATGCTTCATATAAACCAGCAGGAAAGACAGGGACAGCTCAAACTGTATATGGTGGAGATGATCCAATTGGTAGAAATGCAAAAGGAGAACGTATGGAATGTTACAACTTAACATTAGTTGGATATGCTCCATATGATAATCCAGAAGTGGCATTTTCTATTGTAGTCCCATGGCTTCATGATGATAAAAGTGGAATTAATTCTATAATTGGAAAGGAAGTTTTAGATGTATACTTTGATTTAAAACAGCAACGTATACATGGTGAAGCTGCTAGTACAGATAGTTCTAATCAAAATTAGTAAAATGTGAGTATTTTTCTTAGGGGAAGTGACCCTGTTTATATAAAAGCCTTTATAAGTTAAAGGAAGATTTGAAATAAGAGATGGCAACTACCACAGTTGCTATCTCTTACTTTTGTTAATATTTTGGCTACTGTTAAAAAGGTTTTAAATTTATGGAACAAACTTGTTTCTTAGGTGGTCTATTATGTGTACGTATAAAAACAGGTTTTTAAATAGGATACAGTGTATTGAATTTACTACTTGTTTTCAGTATTGAAAATTTGAAAGGAATGATGATTTTGAAAAACAAAAGGATGCTAAAAATAGGAATATGCGTTGGTATATTAGGTTTAAGTGTTACAAGCCTAGAAGCTTTTACAGGAGGGTCACTGCAAGTTGAAGCGAAAGAAAAGACTGGACAAGTGAAACATAAAAATCAGGCGACGCATAAAGAATTCTCTCAACTTGAGAAAAAATTTGATGCTCGATTAGGTGTATATGCGATTGATACTGGTACACATCAAACAATTGCTTATCGACCTAACGAAAGATTTGCCTTTGCATCAACTTACAAGGCGTTAGCCGCAGGAGTATTGCTACAGCAAAACTCAACTGATAAATTAAATGAAGTTATCACTTATACGAAAGACGACTTAGTGGAATATTCACCTGTTACAGAGAAACATGTAGATACCGGAATGACACTAGGAGAAATTGCAGAGGCCGCCGTTCGTTCCAGCGATAATACTGCAGGGAACATTTTATTTAATAAAATAGGCGGACCTAAAGGATATGAAAAAGCGCTTAGACAGATGGGGGATCGGATTACTATGGCTGATCGCTTTGAAACAGAGTTAAACGAGGCTATTCCAGGAGATATTCGTGACACTAGTACAGCGAAAGCAATTGCTACTAATCTGAAAGCTTTCACGGTCGGAAATGCGCTTCCAGCTCATAAACGTAACATTCTTACAGAGTGGATGAAAGGAAATGCTACAGGAGACAAACTTATTCGTGCAGGCGTACCAACTGACTGGATAGTTGGAGATAAATCAGGTGCTGGAAGTTATGGGACACGAAATGATATTGCTATCGTTTGCCCGCAAAATAGAGCACCCATTATTATCGCAATTTTATCTAGTAAAGATGAGAAAGAAGCTACTTATGATAATCAACTCATTGCAGAGGCAACTGAAGTTATAGTTAAGGCTCTTAAATGATAATTTCTCAATTCTTTATGTAATGTAATTGAAAATATGAACCTAGAAAGCGATTCTTTTCATGTGAAAAGAATCGCTTTTTTGTATTCCTATAATGAATAGTAAGTATATAAGCGAAAATTATTATTTCATGGACGATTTATTCCCTAAAGTGCATGAGGGAAATTTTCTCCTGTGGTGTTCGTAGCAATATGATTATTATGTATACGATAATAATATTTTGGAGTAGTTAAGCTAGATACTCCTATATGGATATGTAATTTTACATATCCATCTAAAAGACACATATGCGTCAATTACTATTAAATTATATTAAAATCATTTTTGGATGAGGGATTGATATAGGTTTTGGTGAATAAAAGGATTTTTATGTTTAATTATCATAGTATAATTATTTCACTTTATGAAATGAAATTTGGATTTAACTTTTTTAAATATAATATTTTATAATTTGAATAATAAATATCTGAAAAATCAAATTTAATAAAAGCGATTTTCTGGTTTACTTATGAAAAACATAGTGTTTAAAATGAGGGGGAAGTAAGGCCCTTATATTCTTTCAAAAATAAATAAAAAACGAGATGGAATTACTTTTTTGAAAAAATTTCTATCCTCAAGTGTGTGTGATGAAATCCTAACGTTAGGTTGTACAACATTTACGATTAAAACTGTAAAAAACAATAGTGAAGAGGTGTACGGAATGAAGAATAAAATTATGACAGGATTTTTAATAACATCAATCGTTACTGGAGCGACTATTCCTATCAATACTCTCGCAACGCCAACCGTTCAGGCAGAAACGAAACAAGAAAATATAGATATTTCCTCAGCATTACGAAAAATAGGTGCACACTCCAAATTAACACAAACCTTTATAGATGGAGCCTTAGCAAGTCCGAATGTGCAACTTGAAGAAGTTCCATCTTTAAATACAACTCAATTTCTAATTAAACAAGATATGAAAGAGTGGTCCTCAGAACTATATTCAAAATTAATTCTACTAAATTCAAAAAGTAAAGGATTTGCAACCAAATTTAATAGCTATTATCCAACATTAAAAGGATTTGTAGATAATAAGGAAAATAAAGAAGGGTTTTTAGATAGACTGGAAGTTCTTCAAGATATGACTATAACAAACCAAGAAAACGTGCAACGTCAGATTAATGAGTTAACAGATCTTAAACTACAGGTAGATAAGAAACTGAAAAATCTTGATACAGATGTGGTAAAAGCACAAAGTGTACTTAGTTCAGAGGGAACAGGAAAAATAGACAAATTAAAAAATGAAATGCTAAATACAAAAAAATCAATTCAAAATGATTTAGAGCAAATAGCATTATTACCAGGAGCTTTAAATGAACAAGGGCTAAAGGTATTCCAAGAAATTTATAATCTATCAAAAGATATCATTGAACCGGCTGCTCAAACCGCAGTAGTGGCGTATAACAAAGGAAAAGAAATAAACAATGCTATTGTAGAAGCAGAGAAGAAAGCAGAGCAAGAAGCAACAGAAAAGGGAAAATCCGTTATAGAAATTGAAGCTGCCAAAAAAGAAGCGCGTGAAGCGATAGAGAAAAGTAAAAAAGGTGAAATTGCTGCAGCTGCGGTTACCAAAACGAAAGAGTATGATCTTATGAAAGTGATTGATCCTGAAAAAATTAAAAAAACATATAGTACCTTTGCCGAAATTAATAAACTAACAGCAGAGCAAAAAGCATATTTAAATGATTTAGAGAAACAAAATCAGACATTATATGACTTAACAACTAAATTAACAGTAGCAGATTTACAAAAATCAATGATTCTTTTCATGCAAAATGATTTGCATACATTTGCTAATCAAGTAGATGGAGAAATTGAGCTAATGAAACGTTATAAAGAGGATTTGAATCTAATAAATAAGAGTATTACAAAATTATCGACTGAAGTTGATACGAATAACACTCAGTCTCAAAAAGATACATTAAGACGACTAAAAAATGTAACAAATCAACTCGAAGAACAAGTTAATAAATTTTAATATTAAGAAATAAGGTTTAATAAAAAATTATAACGCAACTGGAAATAAGGAGGAGAATTAAAAAATGAAATTTCCATTTAAGGTCATAACTTTGGCCGCTTTAGCAACGGTTATAACTGCTACGAATGGTAGTACTATTCACGCACTTGCACAAGAACAGACAGCACAAGAACAGAAAATAGAAAATTATGCGTTAGGACCTGAAGGGTTAAAGAAAGTGTTGGCTGAAACAGGCTCTCATATTCTTGTAATGGATTTGTACGCAAAAACAATGATTAAGCAACCGAATGTAAATTTATCCAACGTTGATTTAGGTTCAGGAGGGGGAGAATTAATCAAAAACATTCACCTGAATCAGGAACTGTCACGAATCAATGCAAATTACTGGCTAGATACAGCGAAGCCAAACATTCAAAAGACAGCACGTAATATTGTAAATTATGATGAACAATTTCAAAATTATTACGACACACTAGTAGATACTGTAAAAAAGAAAGATAAGGCGGGCCTCAAAGAAGGAATAGCGGATTTAATCGGTACAATTCATACAAATTCAAATGAAGTTACGGAAGTTATTAAGATGTTAGAAGCTTTCAAAACAAAGTTGTATACAAATACTGTAGATTTTAAAAATAATGTTGGAGGTCCAGATGGACAAGGGGGATTAACGGCTATATTAGCGGGAAAACAAGCACTAGTCCCACAACTTCAGGCCGAAATTGAGAATTTACGTTCTACGCAGAAAGCACATTTTGATAATGTATTAGCCTGGTCAATTGGCGGTGGATTAGGAGCAGCTATTTTAGTTATTGGAACGATTGCAGGAGCGATAGTAATTGTTGTGACCGGTGGCACAGCGACACCAGCTGTTGTTGGTGGTCTAACAGCTCTAGGGGCAGCTGGTATTGGTTTAGGAACAGCAGCTGGTGTTACGGCATCTAATCATATGAACTCTTATAATGAAATTTCTAATAAAATCGGAGAATTAAGTATGAAAGCCGATCTTGCTAACCAAGCAGTTATTTCACTTACTAATACAAAAGACACGTTGACATATTTGTATCAAACAGTGGATCAAGCAATTATGTCTCTAACGAATATTCAGCAACAATGGAATACGATGGGAGCAAATTATAAAGATCTATATGATAATATCGACCAAATGCAAGAACATAAACTTTCTTTAATACCTGATGATTTAAAGGCTGCAAAACAAAGTTGGAATGATATTCATAAGGATGCAGAATTCATTTCAAAAGACATTGCTTTTAAACAAGAAAAAACAAATTAAAAATCAATATATATGTATAGGAGGAATTGAAATGAATAAAAACTTTCCTTATAAACTAATTGCTGTATCGACGTTTTTAACTGTGACAACAACTATTGTAGTTTCTCCAGTGGCAGCCTTCGCAAGTGAAAGTAAAATGGAACAAACTAGTACCGAAGATATATCTCTTTCTGTAAACAGCGAAAAGATGAAAAAAGCTTTGCAAGATGCTGGGGTATTTGCAAAATCTATGAATGATTACTCTTATTTGTTAATTAAAAACCCAGATGTTAACTTTGAAGGAATTGACATTAAAGGATATACAAATCTACCTAGTCAAATTCTACAAGATCAAAAGAATGCAAGAGAGCATGCTACGAAATGGGATTCACACATAAAAAAACAACTTTTAGATACACTGACGGGGATTGTAGAGTATGATACTAAATTCGACAATTATTATGACACATTAGTAGAAGCGATTAATGAAGGGGATGCAGACACATTAAAAGAAGGCATTACAGATTTACAAGGTGAGATTAAACAAAATCAAGCATATACACAGAATTTAATACAAGAACTAGCTAAGTTAAGAGATAGTATTGGAGAAGATGTCCGGGCATTTGGAGGTCATAAAGATATTTTGCATTCGATTCTGAAAAACCAAGCATCTGGAATTGATGAAGATGAAAAGCGCCTAAATGAAGTTTTAGAGCAAGTTAGACATTTTAAACAAGTAGAATCAGATGGAATAATAACTGTATCAATTCCCTCAATTCCTACGTGGATTGCTGGTGGTGTAATGATAGGGGTAGCAAGAAATAATTTAGGTACGTTAGAGCCGTTGTTAGCACAATTACGTCAGACTATAGATTATAAAGTAACATTAAATCGTGTAGTTGGTGTTGCGTATAATAATATTAATGAAATGCACAATGCGATTGGATCGGCTATTAATGCACTTACCTATATGTCTGCACAATGGCATGATTTAGATTCTCAATATTCGGGAGTGCTTAGTCATATTGATAAAGCATCCCAAAAAGCGGATCAAAATAAATTCAAATTCCTAAAACCTAATTTGAATGCAGCGAAAGATAGTTGGAAAACATTGAGAGCGGATGCGTTTACATTAAAAGAAGGGATAAAAACATTAAAAATGGATCCTGTTTCTTCAAAAAAATAGCGGAATACGGTATTTGTTGCAAGGGCATTTATACAGTTATAAAATGATTTTTTGTTCTTTATAAATTGAAAAGACGGAGGTATAATCAGGCCTCTGTCTTTTGTTTTATTGAAATATTTTTATAATTCCATCCTATATGTAGAAAGTAGTTATACAAGTTTGAATTTTTAAGGTGAATAATTTTTATGAATTTTTCCGTAAAACCTAATCTATGATTAGTGAGCTTTATATTCTTATTTTCCTAATTGAATACTTTTATACAATTAGATGGAAGTTAAGAATACTAAATCAAAACATAATAGGTTGTTATTGATGAGTTTATCGTAAAGTTGTTATTTTATGTGTCATCAAATAACATTTATAAACAATTAGAAATAAAGAAAAGGAGACTATTATGAGAAAAAATAGAGTATTAGATACAACATAAATAGCGTAAATAATTTTTGGTGTAAAAAAATAATAAATAAAATAATAATCCTTACATGCACTAAGGAAAAATGAGGGAGATAATATGGGGAATAATTCAAAATATAAAACTATAAAAATACTTGCAGCTACTGCTACAGTAACTATGCTTGCGACTGGAATGATTTCTTCATTAGATGTCTTTGCAGAGGAAACAAAGCAGCAAAAAAAATTATCAACATCACTGCAAGAGGGAAAGTCAGTTAAATCAGAAAACAGAATATATACAGTCCCAGGAAAAGGGGATGTTGAGATACTGAAACAACAGGAAAGAAAAAGTATGGCATTTAGTCCATATGAACCCACTGGTTTATATGCAAAGCCAAATGAACAAATAACGATTAATGTAGAAGGAAATCAAAATATTCAAGCATACATTGGAACGTATTCGTATGATGCTTCTTGGAGAGAAGATTCTAAAATAAAATCATTTACATTAAAACCTGGTATAAACACAATCCAATCTCCAAATGGGGGGATGATTTATTTTTATAATAAACAACAAGGTGGCACTATTCGAACAACAGTCACAACGGGTGGAGCGACTACTCCTTTCTTTGAACTAGGCAAACATACGAAACAAGATTTAATAAACATGCTGGACCAATATCCAAATGCACATGCAGTGGAGTTAAAAGGAGAACGTGTATTAATTACGGCCAGCCCGGCACGTGTTAAGAAATATTTGTTAGGTTCTAATACAGATCCTGTACAACTCTTAAAAAAGATGGATGAAGCTACTCGAATTCAAGACAAAGTAGCTGGATTATCTGAAGAACAAGCAGATAAACATTATATTCATTACGTAGAAGAAAATCATTCTCCTGATTATTATATGTATGCAACTTCTTATCGAACCGCATATGTGGGAGACGCAATCCAATACGTGTTAGATATTAATAAATTTATAAAAGATGGTTGGGGTCCATGGCATGAGGCAGGGCATTTGAGACAGCAATCACCTTGGAAGTTTTATAATATGACAGAAGTACAAAATAATATTTACAGCCTTTCTGTAGAAAAAGCATTTACATCTAATCAACCTTTTAGATTGCAACAAGAGGGTGCTTATACTAAGGCATTTCAATACTTAGAACAATCTAATAAAAATTATGATGAAATTAGTGATGCTTTTGTTAAGCTTGTTATGCTTTGGCAACTACAATTAGCATATGGAGAAGACTTCTATCCTAAACTGCATCAATTGTATAGAGATATGCCTTCTGATGAACTTCCACAAACAGATGAAAATAAAAAACAATTATTTATGATCTCAGCATCAAAAGTAGCCAAACAAAATTTGATGCCTTTCTTTGAGAAGTGGGGATTACGTCCAAATAATGATACCATTCAAAAAGTGGCTGCATTAGGATATCCAATTTTAACAGCAGAGATTTGGAAGGGTACTGATTCTAATCCGATTAAACCAAATGTGTCTAATGCAAATAATATTTTAGAAGGAAGACAGTTTGCATGGTCAATGAAAGGAATTAGTGATTTCGAGTTTGCTAAAATCAATTTCAATAAGTCGGCAGAAGAAATGCAAGTGGACTTAAAAGCAGGCGTACCGCATCACTATTTTAATGAAACATATGCGAGTAT
>NZ_LOBC01000024.1 GCF_001583695.1 Bacillus wiedmannii
ACGAGCAGCACCATTTTAGGAACCTTAAAAAATGGAGAAAAAGTAACAGTACTAGGAAAAGCAAACGGCTGGGCGAAAATAAGCTACCAAGGAAAAGAAGGTTATGTATCGTTAGAATTTGTGAAGCTGGAAGCAGGAAAACAAGAAGAAAAGCCAGCGGAAGACATTACGAATGGAACGCAAGAAGTAGGAACGATTAACGCGACAAGCTTACGAGTAAGAAGTGCGGCAAATACGAGCAGCACCATTTTAGGAACCCTAAAAAATGGAGAAAAAGTAACAGTACTAGGAAAAGCAAACGGCTGGGCGAAAATCAGCTATCAAGGAAAAGAAGGGTATGTGTCGTTAGAGTTTATAACGATTGGTAAAGATTCCATAGATCCAACAAACCCAACAAACCCTGGACAGGTAATAGAAGAACGAGCCGTTGTAAATGCGTCTTTATTAAATGTACGTAAAGGTCCATCAACAGGTGCGGCAGCTGTCGGTCATTTGAAAAATGGAGAGACTGTTACGATCATAGGAAAAGAAAATGGCTGGGCAAAAATCCGTTTTAATGGCGGAGAGGGTTATGTTTCGTTACAGTTCTTAAAAGTTAAACAAGGTTCGTCTTCTTATGAAATTGTTACCTCATCACAAAAGGTTCAAAAACCAAATGAAGCGGAAGCAACACAAATTATGCAGAATATGAAAGAAGATGCTTACATTAAAAGTGACGGTAAAGTTGTAAATATGAAGCAAGGTTTCGTTCGTGCAAATGGTGTTATTAATATTTATGATATTACGACGGGTAAAAAGCTCACATATGTAAAGGGTGGAGCTGACCTGAAATTTGTAAAAGCTGTTGATGATCGTATTCATGTCCAAATTGATGGTATGACAGGTTATGTGAATATAAATGATGTTACATTACATCCGACAATGACTGGTGAGAAAACGTCGTATTATGCAACTAAAAATGGCAAGTTATATCATTATGTATACAATCCGGAAAATGGTAAACATGCAACGTATCAAATTGGTAATGCTCCGAAACATTTAAAAGAAGGAGAGCGTTACGAGGCTTTTGATAAGAAGCAAATTGGAGGACAAGATAGTTATCAATACTTTGAGTATATGCCACTTCGTGCAACATCTACTTATACAGGAGATGAAATTGATAATTTCTTACGTAAATCGAATGCAAAGAGTCCACTTATTGGATTAGGAAAATATTTTGTAAGTGCAGCAGAGAAATATAAGATGAATGCCGGTTACTTAGTGTCACATGCAATTTTAGAATCAGGATGGGGAACAAGTCGTATCGCGCAAGATAAGAAAAATTTATTTGGCTTTAGAGCGGTAGATTCCGATCCATACAATGGTGCAACTGGATTCAAAACATGGGAAGAAGGTATTGATTTTTGTGCGGCATATATAGATAAGCATTACTTAAATCCAAGTGGAAATACATATAATGGTGGAAACTTAGGAGATAAGGCACAAGGAATGAACGTCATGTATGCAAGTGATGAAAATTGGGGACAGCAAATTGCCTCGCTTATGTATAGAATTGATGCAATGAATGGAAGTAAAGATTTAAATAAATATCGACTTGGAACGTTAACGGCAGGTTCTCCGATATTCAAAAGTATGGCTGAAGGTCAGACTGGAATGACATCTCGCAACATTATGGTAGCCATTAAGAAAACAGTTAATACACCACAAGGATCGTATTATGAAATTGTCTCGGATAATAAAGAATACAACAGTGTCTACGTAAAAGCTGGATCTGTAAATCTTGTGAACTCTTATTAAAGGAAAACATCATCATTTCAATGCAGAAAAGTGAAGTTCATAATGTTAGAGGAAGTGACAGTGTGAAAAAATATATCGCATTTGATATTGGTGGCACACAGATTAAATATGGGATTATTTCAAAATCTGGGATATTACTAAATCACGAAACTACATTAACAGAGGCCCATTTAGGTGGGGAACAAATCGTTCAAAAGATTATTAGCTTGGCGGTGCAATTAATGAATGAACATGTTGTTTCTGGAATCGGTATTAGTACAGCCGGAATTGTAGATATTCATAGAGGAATCATAACTGGCGGCGTGGATCATATTCCACGCTATGCTGGTATTCCTATTATTGATAGATTACAAGCTGTATTAAAAGTTCCTATATCTATTGAAAATGATGTCAATTGTGCTTTGTTTGGAGAGATGTGGCAAGGTGTTGGAAGAGATGAAAATAATTGCATTATGCTTACCCTTGGAACGGGAATAGGGGGAGCTATTGTTATTAATAAAAAACTGTACAGAGGTCATTCATTTAGTGCTGGTGAATGGGGCAATATGTTGATCGAAGGGAAAAAATTTGAAGAGGTTGCCTCGATTTCAGGGGTAATTTCTCTTGTGCGGAAGTATAAAGGTAGCGGGAATTGGAACGGTGAAAAAATTTTTGAATTATATGATCAGAAGGATAAAGAAGTTATACATGCCGTTCGAATATTCTTTAAACATTTAGCCATTGGAATTAGTAATCTTGCTTATATCTTCAATCCAAAAGTAATTATTATTGGTGGAGGGATTACTAATAGAGGTAATCGATTTTTAGAAGAAGTAAAGGAAGAGGTACGAAAATATTTAAATCCTGAGATTTATAGTAATTGCGAGATTAAAATCGCACAAAATCGTAATCACGCAGGAATGATTGGTTCGATTTACCACTTCTTACATCAATATAAATAAATGATATAGGTGTTTTCATATAATTGAGAATTTATTCTTTTTCTCAATAGATAAATAATGCTACAATATAAGAGAAGAATACAATATTTTCCGATTAGGAAAATGCTTTGTAGAAAGGAAGAAACTTCATGCCTATTATTTTAGAAAAAGGACAAAAGATCGATTTAACGAAAGGACAACCGAGAGTAGCAAAACTACAGGTTGGCTTAGGCTGGGATCCAATTGGGCAATCAGGTGGGTTTCTGTCTTCATTATTTGGAAGTAAACCGAATGTAGATTGTGATGCATCTGTTGTTATGTTAGAAGGGGATCGCTTTTTAAACAAAAACGATTTAGTTTACTTCGGAAACAAGCTTTCTACTTGTGGTAGTATTATTCATTCAGGAGATAATTTAACAGGTGAAGGCGCTGGTGATGACGAAACAATTTTCGTAGAATTACATAAAGTTCCGAGCCGTATTAATCGTTTAGTATTTGTTGTAAATATTTATGACTGTGTAAATCGTCGTCAAGATTTCGGGATGATTCGTAATGCATATATTCGGATTCAAAACCCGCAAACTGGTGAAGAATTAGCACGCTATAATTTATCGGATAATTATGCTGGCAAAACGACTCTAATTGCAGGTGAAATGTATCGCCACGGAAGTGAATGGAAGTTTTCAGCTGTTGGAGAAGGCACACAAGATAAAAACTTAAGTGAGATTGTATCACGTTATCAATAAAATAAACCGAGGAGGAATTGAATATGGCATCAATTTCATTGAAAAAAGGACAAAAGGTAGACTTAACAAAAACAAATCCAGGTCTTTCAAAAGTTCTTGTAGGACTTGGTTGGGATACGAATCGTTATGACGGACAAAACGATTTCGATTTAGATGTTAGTATTTTCTTAGTAGGTGCTAACGGTAAAGTTTCAGGGGCAGAGGATTTCGTCTTCTATAATAACCCAAAGGGTGCGAATGGTGCTGTCGAGCATTTAGGAGATAACCGAACTGGCGAAGGTGAAGGCGATGACGAATCGATTAAAGTAGATTTAAAAAATGTACCTGCACATATCGAACGTATTTGTTTCTCAATCACAATTTACGATGGAGAAGGTCGTAGCCAAAACTTCGGACAAGTTTCTAACTCTTTCGTACGTATTTTAGATGAAGAAAAGAATGCAGAGTTAATTCGTTACGATTTAGGAGAAGATTTCTCTATTGAAACAGCTGTTGTAGTAGGGGAATTATACCGTCATGCAGGTGACTGGAAGTTCAATGCAATCGGAAGTGGATTCCAGGGCGGATTAGCGTCTCTATGTAATAATTTCGGTTTAGATGTAGAGTAATAGATTTTATATATCTATCGGTGAAACAGGTGTTTACTGATGGATATATTTTTTAAGATATAAAATATAGAGGTGAATATAAATGGTTATTCAATTGCAAAAAGGACAGAAGATTGATTTAGGTAAGACAAGCCCTGGCTTAACAAAAGCAGTAATTGGTCTTGGATGGGATATTAAATCTTATGACGGTGGATCAGATTTCGATTTAGATGCATCAGCATTCCTATTAGATGCGAATGGAAAATGCACGAAGGAAACTGACTTTATATTTTATAACAATTTACAGTCTCCTTGTGGATCTGTTCTACATACAGGGGATAACCGTACAGGTGAAGGTGAAGGCGACGATGAGCAACTTGTTGTAGACTTGAAGAAAGTTCCGGCAGATGTGCACAAAATTGCTATTACAGTTACAATTTATGATGGAGAAGGCCGTAATCAAAACTTTGGACAAGTTGGAAACGCATTCGTTCGTTTAGCGAATGAAGAAACGAGTGAAGAAGTTCTTCGTTTTGATTTAGGGGAAGATTTCTCCATTGAAACAGCAGTTGTCTTTTGTGAATTATACCGTCATAATGGACAGTGGAAGTTTAATGCAGTAGGAAGTGGTTTCCAAGGTGGCTTAGGTGCGCTTGTAAGAGCGTATGGCTTGGATGCATAAGAAGGGAAACGATATTCGTTTCCTTTTTTTGACCTTTCTATAAATCTAGCAAAGAATAGGGGATAAAGGTAAGATGAGTATTTTGCAAGGGATCCTTGATACGTATGCTCAGTTTTTCGACTTGGACATGTGGATTAAAGTGTTGCAAGATCCAGTATCTTGGGGATTAATAGGTACACTTGTTGTGCTTGAAGGGTTGTTATCTGCTGATAACGCACTTGTATTAGCGGTAATGGTAAAACACCTTCCGGAAGAAAAGCGTAAAAAAGCATTATTCTATGGACTTATTGGAGCTTATGTATTCCGTTTTATTGCGATTGGAATTGGAATGTTCTTAATTAAATTGGCGTGGGTAAAAGTGTTAGGTGCACTTTACTTAGCTTGGCTTTCAGTTAAATACTTCATTGATAAAAGAAAAGGTAATGCAGAAGAAGAAGAAGCTCATGGTATGAACCAAAACAGTATTCTCTTCAGAATGTTTGGTGTCTTCTGGGGAACAGTTGCGATGGTTGAATTAATGGATATCGCGTTCTCTGTAGATAGCGTACTTGCTGCATTTGGTGTATCAAATCAAGTTTGGATTCTATTATTAGGTGGAATGCTCGGTATTTTAATGATGCGTGGTATCGCTGGCGTATTCTTAAAATTGTTAGAGCGTATTCCAGAACTTGAAACGACAGCATATATTTTAATCTTAATTATTGCAGCAAAAATGTTATTGTCTGTTATTCATATTGAAGTAAGCCATAAGCTATTCTTTATTATTTTAGTTGTAGCATTTGGAGCAACGTTTATACTTCACTACATGAAGAATTCTGGACAAGCTAAAGAAGAAGTTGCAGCTACTAAAAATAATCATAAATAATTGAAATGGGTTTGCTCGTTATGCGAGCGCCCATTTTTTATAACTAAAAATAGTTTATAATAGAAGAGAGACTTTATAAAAAAAGTAAATGTTTTTGGAGGTGAACTGTTGTGTTTTCACGTTTTACACTTCAACCATGTGCATTAAAAGACGAATCAGATTTAAAGCAATTTGAAGCGCTTTTAGAAAAACGCCCACAATATGAACTGACAGAGAATGAGATGAAGTTTAGTTATATAGCAACACGTATTCTTGGTGTTCCTAATGATGTAGATGAATATTTCAATGAACTATTTGATTATAGCGAAGTGAAAGGGGTCGTGGTTTTGCATGAACAAAATTTAAATAAGGTGATTGATCCCGAAAAACTGCGCCATATTCAAGAGGTTTTTACATTACATCAAGAAGCACCGAATGGCCTTACAGTAAATAGGCTTGTCGCCCATCTGTCTGGAAAACAACTATTACCACAAGTAGACAATCCTGACTTACAGCATTATATACATACGACGTTTATTTCTGTATTAAAATTGTATGAAAAACAACATAACCAATCATTAAAAACAGAAGGATTCCGTCGTTTCTTAATCGATATGATTAAGTTAAGTGACAATTACGCAGCGAAGTGGTTCTCTACGATTAATTATAAGAAACAAATGCCGCGCATTATTTGGTACGGTGATGCACAGGAAAGCCGTATATATTTCTTATACTTTCTTATTATGCTCGGTTGCGATGTACTTTATTATCACCCAGAAGGAAAAGATGGATTTGAGAATGTTGATGAGGAAGGAAGAAGTTTTGTTGTGTCTCATCCAGGTCGGATTTCTCTTGAGCCATTTCCAGATCGCCGCCGTGAGCGAGTTGCGACAGTAGCGTATCAGGCTTCAAAAGAAATTGAACAAGTACTTCACCATGATAACTCACTGCTGTACAAGCCATGGCAATTTCGTTCCTATACGCCTGTAGCTCGTACGCTCAAAACAACGTATGATGAACTCTTTTTAATTACGAAAGAAAAGGCATTTGTGCGTCCAACATTCTTTGTTGAAAATAAACACATTTATATCCCTTCTTTATTTGCGAAAATATCAGGTGTCTCAAAAAATGATAAAGAATATTTTCAGCGATTAAAGGCTATTACATCATTTGATAACAGTTTATTAATTAATACATTTCCGTTTACGAAAGAACAAAAAGCGAATTTCCAATATCATTACCGAGATGCGTTAGACCGCGGGGGGAAATTACACCCTGATTTAATTATGAACAGTCATTGGTGGCCACATAAACGTTTGCCAGAAGGATTGCAACATGGTATTGCAGAGGCAATCATCCATACGTGCGAGAGTGAAATGTGTAAACCCATTGCGAAAGAGACGAAACAAGATGTAGCACTGTATGTTTTCGCACAGCTTTCTCAAATACCGCCGAACATTTTAGAGCAACTTGAGAAATTTGATTACTCGCAAGAAGTACCGAAAATTGTTATATTTAATAATGAGAAGAGCGGAGAATTAAGCCGTTCGGATGCTGTTTTATTATTATTTTTAAATCAAATTGGGGTAGATGTATTCCACTTTAATCCAACGGGGAGAAATGATATTGAACCGTATATTGAAGCAGGAGCATTTGATTCCCATTGGCTTGAAGAAGTTAATTTCGATCTTGAGTTTCATGGTTCATCAGCCTATAAAAATTTATCACAAACAATAAAAGGACTATTTCGTCCATTTTTATAAGGAAAGGGAGAATGCCATATGAATAACCCAGTCATACTAGATTCGAAAACAGAATTAAATGAGCAAACGGCACAAGATGTTCGTTTACAACTTAGACAAGATGCAGAAGTACAACGTATTTATAATGCAGTAGATATTAAAGATCAGTTAGAATTAATCGAGCTTGGAAAAGAACCATCTATGGAAATTTCACGTTTCGCTGATCAAATTTTACATACAATGTCTTTATCAAAAATAGAAGACTCTGGAGAATTATTAAAACAACTTGGTAAAATTATGGACAGATTCGATAGCAAAGACTTTGCGGAAGAGAAAAGCGGTTTCTTCTCACGTATGTTCAAAAAAGCTGATAAAATGATTGAACAGATCTTTAGTAAGTACCAAACAATGGGTCGCGAAATGGATAAAGTATACGTAGAAATTACAAAGTATCAAGATGAAATGAAAAAATCAATCGGTACGTTAGATGGTTTATATGAGCAAAATTTAAAATATTATTTAGACTTAGAAAAGTATGTGGTAGCAGGGGAAATGTTATTAGAGCGTTTAAATACAGAGTTGGTTCCAATGTACGAAGAGCGTGTGCGTAACAATGACCAATTAGCAGGTATTGAATTAGAATCACTGAAAAACTCTGTTGAAATTTTAGAGCAGCGCATTGATGATTTAGAAAAAGCACGTATGGTTGCGCTACTTACAGCACCACAAATTCGTATGGTTCAACGTGGTAATAATAAATTAATTGGTAAAATCAATACAGCATTTATTACAACGATTCCTATCTTTAAAAATGGTATTATTCAAGCGGTAAATGCGAAACGTCAAAAGCTTGTTGCAGATTCTATGGCTGAACTTGATCGCCGCACAAATGAATTACTTAAGAAAAATGCACAAAATATTGCAACGCAAAGTGTGGAAGTAGCGAGATTATCAGGTTCTTCTAGTATTAAGATGGAAACACTTGAGGAAACTTGGAACATTATTTCAAGAGGTATGCAAGAAACACAACAAATTGAAGAGCAAAATAAACGTGAGCGCGAAGAAAGCCGCAAGCGTATGGCTACGTTAACAGAGAACATAAAAAAAGAATTACAAGGATAAAGTGAAACTTTAATCGGCGGGGACATCTCCCACAAATAGTGAAATAAATGAAAAGGCAATGAGGAATAATCCTCATTGCCTTTTAGTTTCTCTTTACTAATTTAATGATTTCATTCACAACAAGTGGAATGATACTTAATAAGAGAACAAATCCCCAATCTCGCATCGTTAATGCATGTACACCGAATATATTTGCAAGAGGTGGGATGGAGATAATACACACTTGCATAAGAACACCGATAAGAAGGGAGAAGACTAAATATTTATTTGTAAAAATCCCAATTGAAAAAATGGATTTCGTTCTTGAACGCAAGTTAAATGAATGAACGAGCTGAGAAAAACTAAGAACGACAAATGCCATCGTTTGAGCGTGTAATAGAGCATCTTCATCAATTTTCTCTGGGAAGAGAGGAAATAAATTTGTATCTCCGGTATAGAATTTTGCCCCGGCGATAAAGGCTGCTAACGTTAAAAGTCCAATGACAGCCCCATTGAAAATAAGAAAAGGAACGCTACCACTAAACAAGCTTTCTTTCGCATGTCGTGGTTTTTCTTTCATCACATCTGGATCTTCAGGATCAACCCCAAGTGATAATGCAGGTAGTGTATCTGTAATCAAATTGACCCACAAAATGTGAATAGGGCGTAGTGGTGTTGCCCAGCCGAGTAAAATCGCTAAAAATAAAGCGATAATTTCTCCAAAGTTACAAGAGAGTAAGAAGAGAATTGATTTTTTTATGTTACGATAAATATTTCTACCTTCCTCAACAGCTTTCACGATAGATGAGAAATTATCATCTGTTAACACGACATCTGCTGCCCCTTTTGCAACGTCTGTTCCTGTAATGCCCATCGCTACGCCAACATCAGCTTGCTTTAAAGATGGAGCATCATTGACACCATCACCAGTCATAGAAACGATATTTCCTTTTGCACGTAATGCTTTTACAATCTTCACTTTATGTTCTGGAGAGACTCTAGCAAAAACATTTAAATGATTAATTTTATTTGCTAATTCTGTATCTGAAATGTTATCTAATTCAGTTCCAATCATAATTTCAGACTTTTCTTCAGCAATGCCAAGTTCTTTGGCAATTGCAAAGGCGGTATCTTTATGGTCACCAGTAATCATAACGGTGCGAATACCAGCTTTTTTACATTCTGTAATGGAATCTTTTACTTCAGTTCGCGGTGGATCAATCATACCGACAAGACCAATAAAGATGAGGTTTTCTTCAAGACGATCTATATCCACATCGTTTGAATTGTATTGTTTAAATGCGAATGAAAGTACTCTTAAAGCCTCTTGAGACATTGCCCCGGCAGCTTCTAATATTTGATTTTTATCAGCATCTGTTAGAACCTCGATTTTACCGTTTTTAAATATGTGGGTACATCGAGGTAAGAGTTTATCGATAGCACCTTTCGTCATGCTATAGTAGTTTTCATCGTATGTATGAACGGTTGACATCATTTTACGATCTGAATCGAAAGGCATCTCGTTAACGCGCTCATGTATCTTTTCTAAATGATCCTTTTGCATGTTAAAAGTGCTTCCGGCAACGAGAAGCGCAATTTCAGTCGGGTCTCCGGTTTGTGATTCGTTATTGTAAGACGCATCATTACATAGCACCATATTTTCTAACAATAGACGTTGCGTATCATTATTTACATTTAAATTTTCTAAGTGATCGTATTTGTTATCACTATAAAAGTGAGTAACGGTCATTTTATTTTGTGTTAACGTACCTGTTTTATCTGAACAAATAATTGTGACAGAACCAAGAGCTTCAACAGCTGGTAGTTTCCGAATGATAACATTCTGTTTAATCATACGTTGCACACCAATTGCAAGAACGATGGAAACGATAGCTGGCAAGCCTTCTGGAATAGCTGCAACGGCTAAACTAATAGCAGTCATAAACATTTCTAGTGTATCTCGTCCTTGTAAAAAGCCGATGAGGAACATAACGATACAAATAGCTACAGCGACAAAGCCTAAATACTTTCCGACTTGTGCTAAGCTCTTTTGAAGTGGCGTCATATCATCGTCTGCTTCATGTAAAAGGGTAGCAATCTTACCAATTTGTGAGTTCATTCCAGTTTCAACAGCAACACCGACGCCTCGGCCATATGTTACAAGAGTAGACATAAAGGCCATGTTTTTTTGATCGCCTAATGGTACTTGCTCATCACTTTGCATAGAAGGGTGGTAGATTGCATCTTTATCAACAGGGACAGACTCACCAGTTAGAGCAGATTCTTCAACTTTCAAATTGGCGGTTTCGATAAGTCGTAAATCGCATGGTATATACCGTCCGGCATCAAGCATAACGATATCACCTGGAACGACGTGCTCAGATGGAATTTCTTTTAGTTCACCATTTCGCTTGACGATAGCTTTAGGTGTCGCCATCTTTTTCAATGCCTCTAAAGCTTGTTCTGCTTTCGATTCTTGGACGACGCCAATAACAGCGTTTAAAACTACAACGAGCGCGATAATACTTGCATCAGCCCATTCACCTACAAAGGCTGAAATAAGGGCAGCAATAATAAGGACATATACGAGGACGTCATTAATTTGGGCGAAAATACGCTGCCATAAAGAGCGTTTTTGTTTTGTAGCTAATTCATTAAAACCGTATTGCTTTAAACGCTCATTTACAATTTCATCTGTTAAACCGTGTTGTTCGTTTGTTTCTAGGTCGATTAATGTTTGATCTTTCGTCTTACTGTACCAATTGCTCATAAGTAAGCACCTCCAGTAAAAACAATTAGCAATGGTAGTGTTGCTATTATTTGTGAGTAGTATGTATGGAGAAAAAATCTAAGGTGAGGTTCTACTTCCATTGTACAATATTTTACAGTTGGTTGAGAGAAAGAGAAGAGTTGTCATGAATTTGTTGGAAATAAAAAAGAGCCTCATAAGCGAGGCTTTTTACTTTTTAATTAATGTACCTAATTCTTCTGTAATAGCTTGCATTTCACTAATGCTGAATGTTTCACGTTTCATAACATGCTCATAAATGTCACGTAAGTCTTCGTACATTTCTTCATTAAAGCTAGCAGCTCTCATCGCTCCAGCATTAACCATACGTAATTTTTCTTTAATAGCTTCGACCATATATTCAACGTTTTCTTCTGACTTTACGGATAAATCCACCGAAGTGTCCCCCTTTAAAATAACATAAGGATATCTTAACATTTTTTATCATTTTCGTTAATGAATCTTTTCAATCCTATTAAATTAGTAGGGATTTCCTTTATATTTAATAATTGGTTGTTTATACTATAAGTATATATTAAGAAATGCACCAAGAAAGGAAGAAACAAAAATATGGTTCAAGTATTGTTTGTTTGTCTTGGGAACATTTGCCGTTCGCCGATGGCAGAAGCGATTTTTCGAGATCTTGTCGTAAAAGAGGGACTCGAAGAGAAAATTGTCACTGATTCTGCAGGAACTGGAGATTGGCATGTTGGCCATCCGCCACATAAAGGAACACAAAAAATTTTAACAGAAAATGCAGTCACTTTTGAAGGAATTAAAGCAAGGCAAGTAGAAAAAGAAGACTTAACAAAGTTTGATTATATTATTGCCATGGACAACAAGAATATAGCAGATTTAAAAAGTTTAGGTAAAACTGGAGGCTATATTGGTAGGCTGTCCGATTTTGTTCCAGACGGTGGCTGGACAGACGTTCCCGACCCTTACTATACAGGGAATTTCCAAGAAGTATATGACCTTGTAACAGAAGGGTGTGCAAAGCTATTAGCTTTCATTCGAAATGAACAAGGAATATGAGGAAGCTTAGAAAGAAATACTTTCTAACATAAGAAATGAAAGGGTGAAGGAATATGACAAAGAAAAATAATATTGCTCGAAACATTGCGATTGGTGTAGCTGCAGGTGTAGCTGTATCTATGTTGAAGAAAGAAAACCGTGAAAAAGTAAAAAATACTGCGGAAAAAGCAAAAACAAAGATGATTGAAATCGGTGAAAATGCGAAAATCAAAGAAAAAGTGCAAACTGTTACAGATAAAGGACGTGAACTCGCTGACTTCAATGTAGTAAAAGCGAAAGTAGCAGAAATTAAAAAGTTGACGCCGTCTGTTGTAGAGACATTAAAAGAAACGAAAGAAATTTTTAGTAAGAAAAAAGTTGAGTCAGCAGAGAAGCCAGAAACGATTGAAATTCAAGCTGTGTCTTCAAAAGTAGATGAGCTGAAAGCAGAAGAAGAGCCAGTAGTTGCTGAAGATGGCGGTATGAAAGAAGCGCGGGAACTATTTATGAAAGACTCTAATGTAGAGGAAAAAAAAACTGAAGCGTACATTGAATTGAAGCAAGATAAAGAAGAGAAGAAAAGCGTTTAAACATATATGAGAAAAATTTTAGAAAAGGTGAGAAGAAATCGTACTTATTCGTTTGGTAAAGATTTGTATGACCGGACGATGCGCGATGATGTAGCGGGCTTGGCAGCACAGCTCGCTTATTTCTTCTTGCTTGCGATTTTTCCTGGGCTTGTTTTCTTAATTACGCTTCTTGGATTCATTGACCTTCAAACAGAAAGTGTGCTCAATTTATTAGAACCGTACGTACCAGAAGATGCAATGTCTTTAATTGAAGTAAACGTTGATAAAGTTGTAAATGAGCAAAATGGTGGTTTATTATCATTTGGTTTATTATCAATGCTATGGTTTGCTTCAAACGGGGTAAATGCGGTTATGAATGCTTTTAACCGTGCGTATGATGTAACAGAAACACGTTCTTTTATTAAAACGAGAGCTTTATCAATTGTGTTTACATTAGCGATTATTTTTATGATTGTGTTTGCGCTAATTGTTCCAGTGTTTGGACAAGTCATTGGGGCAGCGGTATTTAAAGCAATTGGTTTATCAGATAGTTTTTCTTACGTGTGGAGTATTACGCGTTTAGTAGCGAGTTTCTTCGTCCTATTTGCATTGTTTAGTTTTTTATATACATTTGCACCAGATCGAAAGTTAAAAAGAAGAGAAGTCATTTCAGGAGCAATATTTGCTACTGTAGGATGGATTGTGGTATCGTACTCATTTGCTTATTATGTAGATAAGTTTGCGAATTACGCCAATACATATGGTGGTCTCGGTGGTATTATTATTCTAATGCTATGGTTTTACTTAACTGGATGGGTAATTTTACTTGGCGGTGAAATTAATGGTTTACTCCATCATTATAGAACGGGTGACAATAATTCCCGTAATGAAAAGTGAGCTCTTGTTCCATAATAAAAGGGAACAGGGGGGATATTTCATGAGTAATAATAAAAAGAATCACAACAATAAAAACAACAATAAACAAAAGAGTAGTTCGCATCCAAAGCATAAAACGAGTAGTAGTGCGAACGGGCATAATAGCTACCACTAGAAAAAAACGGGTCCTCTATGAGGGACCCGTTTTTATTTGTTTCCTTTTAATAATCGTAAGCCATTCAAAATGACAAGAATCGTACTTCCTTCATGTCCAATAACACCGAATGGAAGAGCTAAAGATTGCATGAAATTTGAACAAATCAGCATTGCAATTACAGCTAGTGAAAAGATTACATTTTGCTTTACAATACGGTTCATTCGTTTTGATAAACGGATTGCTTGGGAAAGTCGAGATAATTCGTTCTTCATAAGTACAACGTCTGCAGTTTCTAAAGCAACGTCTGTTCCTTCACCCATTGCCACACCAATGCTAGCAGTAGCGAGTGCAGGAGCATCATTTATACCATCGCCGACCATTGCTACCGTCCCGTATTTTTCTTTTAGCTTTTTAATTGTTTCAACTTTTGTTTCTGGTAAGCATGATGCGTAATATTCCTTTATATTACTTTCGGAGGCAATTGCTTTTGCTGTTTCTTCATTATCTCCAGTAATCATAATTGCTTCGACACCGATGCTTTGTAATTCGCGAATAGCAGCTATTGTTTCTTGGCGAAGCGTATCTTTTAAAGCGATAAGTCCAAGAATGCCTCTCTCATCACTAATATAAACGACAGTTTTACCTTCTTTTTCAAGTGAGACAGAAATACCATTATGAAATGTCTTTGTTTCTTCACCAATAAAATCAGCTTTACCTATTTTATAAGCTTTGTTTTCGAATATTCCTTTTAGCCCAAAACCAGTTACATCTTCAACATTTTCTGGTTTTTTTAATGTAATGTCATACGCATGTTGTGCATATTTAACGATAGATTCAGCTAAAGGATGTGTAGAGTGACTTTCAATTGCTGCTGTAATAGAAAGTACTTCTTTTTCTGTTATATTTTCTCGAACATATACATCTGTTACGGTAGGTTTACCTTGTGTTAATGTTCCGGTTTTATCAAAGGCGATCGCTTTTACTGAAGCTAGGCGTTCTAAATGTATGCCACCTTTAAAGAGAATTCCATTTCTTGCTCCGTTAGAAATTGCAGATAACGTTGCTGGTGTAATAGCAGCAACGAGTGCACAAGGAGATGCGACTACAAGTAAGATCATAGCGCGATAAAATGTTTCATTCCAGCTCCAGTCAAGTAAGAAATGAGGGACGAACATCATAAGCGCAACAACGAGTAGTACCCCTTTTACATATGTTCCTTCAAATTTTTCGATGAATAGTTGTGATGGTGATTTTTCACTTTGTGCACTTTGGACGAGACGGATAATCTTTTGGAATAATGTTTGATCGCTCGGCTTCGTAATTTTAACTTCGATAGCACCGCGTAAATTTACAGTACCGGCAAATACTTCATCGCCATGTTTTTTTTCATTTGGAATAGGTTCTCCAGTAATTGCTGCTTCATCGATATTTGTTTCACCGTTATGAATCGTACCGTCAGCAGGAACGCGCTCACCTGGCTTAATTAAAATAATGTCGTTAATTTGTAATCGTCCAACAGGAACACGTTCTTCCGTTCCATTTGAAATACGTAATGCTTCTTCAGGTTGTAACTCAAGAAGCGCTGAAATTTCTTTTTGACTTTTACTTAATGTATAAGATTCCATCGCACCGCTTAGTGCGAAGATAAAGATTAAAATTGCACCTTCTGCCCAGTAGCCAATGATTGCAGCACCGATAGCAGCAAAGAGCATGAGCATTTCGACATTTAGCTCTTTCTCTTCAATGGTATCTTCAATACCTTCTTTCGCTTTTGCATATCCACCAACTATATAAGCAAGGATATAGCAAGTAATGCCTACATTCATTGCATCGTTCTTTGTGAATAACCAACCAGCTAAAATAAAAATACCAGATGCGATTGCAAATATAAGTTCATAATGTTTCTTTAATGTATCCCATAAAGAGGGATGAGAAATAGACTTTTGTACTTGTAATGTTTTTACTTCTGAGTTCATTACTACTCGCTCCTTCCAAATTCTTATTGAGAAAAAGAATCAAAATCGAAAGCCCTATAAAACGACGAAAGCTGCCATCCATAATGGATAGCAGCATTTCTGTTGAATCTGATTTTAATAGTTATTATGTTGTAATTATTCTATAGTATAGCATATGTTTTCGTTAGATGATATGTTTTGTTTGCGTATAAACTGAAAACTTGTGTTTTCACACTTCCTTTGGTATATATGAATATTGTTCATAAAAAGATCGGAAAGGAAGACAACAAGTGAAGACAGAGAAATTTTTTACCCATCCGATTGGCGTACTAATTGCTGCAATAGTAGCGACTTTTTTATGGGGGAGCGCATTCCCGTTTATTAAATTAAGTTATGCTGAACTTGGAATTCAGCCACAAGAAGTTGGGGAGCAAATATTATTTGCTGGTTATCGTTTCTTTTTATCTGGAGTTATGCTCTTATTCTTCTTTAAAGTGTTAGGAAAAGATATGAGCTTCAAAAAAGGAACGGGGAAACAGTTAGTACAAATTGGTTTATTTCAAACATTTCTTCAATATATATGTTTTTATATTGGAATGAGTTATAGTTCTGGCATTGAAGGAGCTATCATTTCAGGAACATCATCTTTCTTTCAAATTTTACTTGCGCACTTTTTATATAAAGATGATGCGCTCAATATGAGAAAAATAATAGGGGTCTCTATCGGCTTTTGTGGTGTCATTTTAGTAAATGTACCGAGTGATGGTAGTTTGTCATTCCATTTCGGAATCGGCAGCTTATTACTTCTTAGTGCAGCAATGTTGTATTCATATGGAAACATATTGGCGAAAGAAGGTAGTAAAACATTAGATATTGGCTATATGACGGCATACCAAATGATTTTTGGTTCTATCGGGCTATTATGTATAGGAGCTCTGCAAGTTGGAGTTATGCCATTTACATTTAGTGTACATGCAATACTTATGCTTATCTATTTATCTTTCTTATCAGCAGCAGGATTTTGCATTTGGAATACAATTATGAAGTACAACAAGGTTGGAAAAGTATCAATGTACATGTTCTTTATACCCGTATTTGGTGTGTTGTTATCGAGCATGATTTTAGGAGAAGCAATTCATTCATTTGTATTATTCGGTTTGGCATGTGTAGCCGCGGGAATTATCGTGGTGAATCGGACGACAGCTAAGCAGAAAAGGGCGAACGAAAAACAAGTAGCATAGATAATAGGAAAACGATTACAATGGAAGAACAGTACTGTTCTTCTTTTTTTATATAGAAAAAGGATAATAGACTAGGTGTAACGAAAAAAGATACAAAAAGCATTTATTGAGGAGAACATGTTATGAATCTACTTTACATGGTGTTAATTGGACAAATCATTCTTTTTTTTATTGGTGCAATGTACGCAATAGGACAGACAAAAAAAACAAGAAATAAGATGCCGTTACCTTTAGCGGTGCGTCTTATTCTTAGTTTTTCTTTAACAGGGAGTGCAATTTGGATATGGTTACAAGATCCATCAGTAGCGTATAGTACGTGGGTTGCACTAGGTATGACGTTATCAACTGTAGGAGATTTATTTATGGCAGGTTTGATTCCAATTGGTCATCGATTAATTGGAGGAATGATTACTTTCGCGCTTGCTCATTGTTTTTATGTAAAAGCATTTTTGCAAACAGGCATCTCATGGAATGGTTTTTGGATTGGTTTACTCGTATACGGACTCTTTCTAATTATAGGATGGTTCTTTTTTATACGAAATGATAAACAAGATAAATTGTTTACGATAGGAGCTCTAATTTACGGATTGTGGGTTGGAGGAATGGCTTGCTTTGCATTCGCCCTATACTATGAGAATACAGGAATATGGTGGATACCGGCTTTTGGTGGTTTACTATTTGTGATTTCTGATTTTATTATAGGCGTGACAGATATTGGAGGGCGCAAATTAAAGTATGAACCACTTTGGATTTGGTTTACATATGTAGCGGCTCAAATGTGTATTGTATATGTGGGAATATAAAAAGATACTCTCAAAATAGTCTATCCACTATTTTTGAGAGTATCTTTTTTGTTACTATGCTACGATGTTTTTTTGCTGTAGAGCAGAAAGGCTATATTCATCAGCTGCTTTATAACCTTGAGCTAATAAATCATTGATGTAAAGCTTGTTGTAAATAAAACAGAAGACTAGGTTAGAGAATCCGAACGTAAACATGCTAGCGATTAAAATAATTAAAAACCATTTCCAATCTCCACGGAATATAGCAGGGAAGAAACCAAAGAAAAATACAGTCCAACTAAAACCAATTTTTGCTTGTTTAATTTGGCCGGTATTTTCATTTTTAAGCATAACTTTCATAGAAAAAGTCCTCCTAAGTAAATAAAAATATAAAATAATAAATGCAAGATATAGTATATCAAAATAATACATTTTTGAATATTATTATTTAAAATTTTGTAATATTACAATTTTTCAATTCAGAATTTTGTGGAAATTCAGCTGTTGAATTCCTTATAATAAAAGTAAAAAGATGATGAGATGGTGGAATGATGCAAAAGAAAAAACGTTTGCGTGAATTCTTTGGAACAATTGCAATTGCATGTTTGTTAGTGTTTTTAGCGAAAATTTTTGTGTTTTTTCCTACGACTGTAAAAGGAGCGTCCATGAAGCCGACGTTACAAGATGGGGATAAGCTGATTGTTAATAAGTTAGCAAAGCAGTTTGAAAGTTATGGGAGAGAAGATATTATTGTTGTGAAGACGGATAATTTTTATGTGAAAAGGGTTATTGGTTTGCCTGGCGATGTAATCGAGGTGAGAAATGATCAATTATATGTGAATCATGAAGTGACACAGGAAGCGTATTTGTATAGTAATAAAAAACAAGCTGAAAAAAAACTTATGAATTTAACAGAGGACTTTGGACCAATTACAGTTCCTAAAAATAAGATTTTTGTTATGGGAGATAATCGCCTAATAAGCAGAGATAGTAGAAATGGTTTGGGACTTATTGATAGAGAAGATGTATTAGGAGAATTAGCGGCAATTTATTATCCAATTGAACATATGAAAATAATGAATTAAAGTAAAAAACCAAGCAAACTGAAATTTGCTTGGTTTTTTATGTTAAATCGTAGGAGACTCATTAAATTCATAGACGTCTTCATTGTTTTTGTTTGTACTTAAAACGAATTTGTGTTGCAATAGTTGCAGTTTAAAGAATGCTAACGGATCGTGATAAGTTTCTGGGTTGCTTCTTAATGTTGCTAATGTTTGCTCGTCTTCCTGTATTTCAAGTTGAGCTGCTTCTACATTTTGTTTCAATATGCTAAGTGGATCTTTAAAGAACATCATGATATCTCGTTCTAATGCGCCTTCAAATACTTCAAATTGAAGGAAGAATTGTTTTGAGATTGTTTGAGCAATTTCCGTATAGTCTTCCGTTTCAATGTATTGTTTATATTTGTTTGCGAGCATAGACTGATTTTTTTGCATGTTACCAAATAGTTTTCCCGCACTTTTTAAGAAAAATTGTGTCGGTGTAAAGCGTAATAAAATATTGATGTTCGTTACTGTAATTCTATTTGTCATGCGTACAACATCTCGATGCCAATCATCTAGTAATTTGAAATCACAAGGAAGTTTCATGCGTTCTTCTTTATATAATTTATTAAACGTTTCACTCATTTCATCTAAATAAGATTGAGCTTGAATAAATTCATTATGAGCTGTTTCAATCCACTCTTGAATAGAACCAGTAAATTTAGGAAGAAGCACTTGTTGTACATGTTTTTGAACTCGTTCGTTCATCGCAGCATTTAATTCTTCATGAACTAATTTGAAGTCGCTATCTTCTTGAACAAGGTCAGAACAACTCTGTAATAATTCAGGAATTTGAGAATGGATATCTCGTGTGATTTCTTCTTTCGTTAAAAGATAAGATTCTGTAATAGAACGAATTTTATCTTTTTCAAGAGCAGTAAGGTTGTTAATAAATCCATTTAATTTAACTGAGATATGTTTATTCCAGCGTACGGATTTCACTAATGTATTTTCTAACTCCACACGTTCATTTACAAGGTATGCGATTGTCTTTTGAGTAAACCATATTAGTTTTTCTATACGTTCTTGTTCCATGTTACGTTCTGCTAGATTAGAAAGAATAGACTCTGTCACGTCTCCAAGTTGCTGGCTACTCTCTTGTGAAGGAGAGTATGGGAAGAACTGTGCATTTGGGAAATGGACTTTAATCTTACTCATTAGTTTTTCATTATTGGTCGTATTATTTGTGTGTAATACGAAATGAATTTGTAAATTCGGCACTTGTTCACGTAAATAAAGTAATGTATCAAGTTCTTCACCATGTAATGGTGAAGCAGAATTTAATACGTAAATAAGGCTATCTGCTGCTTGTAAGTATTCAAAATATGAGCTGTTTTTATCCACTTGCCCTTGAACAGGTGGCGTAACAAGAAATGCAAATTTATTTTTTCTTAAAAATCTACTTGGTAACTTAATTTCTATACATTTTTTCTCAAGTTCTGATTCGGAAGGTGTAGCCATTCTTTGATGGAATTCATCAAAGCTAGGTATATTGTGTACATCTAACGCTGTGAATTCTGTTATTTCAGTTTGGCTATCATCTTTAAATAGAATAGGAGTTGTTACAGTCTCAGTTAAGATGTTCTCTCCTAGTATTGAATTGATGAATGATGATTTATCCTGGTCACTAGTTCCCGCTATTAGTAATTGTGTAACATTTAAATCACACAGTTCGTGAACGAGTAACGTAAATTGATGACTTAAATCCACATCGTTTTTTTCAGCCCATACAGCAATTATTTCGAATAAATGAGAAACTGTTTCCATATTTACATTTGTTTCAGCTGTTGAATTAGAAAGTAGGGCTCCAGCACTTTTTACGAGTAATGATTCTAAAGTTGTAGGTGAAACTTCATTCCATGCTAACACTGCTGCAGAGACAAATAGGGCATCTTTTGCTTTTGTTAAACTAAACCAATTTGTTAATAAATCTGGTACAAGTCCCTGCATTTCATGCATGAAATGCTCACCAGTAATTAACTCAAAGTACGTATCTTGATAGCGTTCAACAATTTCATGCCAATCGTCATTGTTGTCTGTTTCAATATGTAAGAATAAATGATTTATTGTTTGAATCCAAGGTAGATACAAGTTTTCATTTTGATAGCTGTTCCAAAGCGCAATAACAAGTTCTTTAAATTGGACTTGATCAATTGCATATAAAGCTTTTAAAGATTCATAGAAATATTCTGGTTTGATTTGTTTCGTGAATCCTTGATTCACATAATTGATTAAAGTATCGAACCAGTGTAATGATTTTGTTCGAATTCCTTCTTGAACGGCAAGTTCTATGGCGTTATTCCAATCTTCTTGTTTTTCATAGAATGAGCGAGCAATTGCAGTGATATTAGGATAGTCAGGTTGAAATGCAACAGCCTCACTAATTGTCTTAAATGCTAGACCTAAACGTTCTTGTTCGATGTAAAGAGAAAGAAGTTGTAAGGAAACTTCCATTGTAAGAGTTGTATCTTCCGTTTGAATAGATTGATAAATCTCTTCTGCTTTTGGCAAGAATCCTAGTTCAAAATAAGAATCTGCAATATTTTTGGTTGCCCAAAGTGCAAGTTCGTTATTTACTTTCTCCCATTTAAATATCGCTGCTTCAAAGTCTTTATTTTGGTAATAAAATTCACCTTGAGCAAAGCGGATATTAGAAATGTTGGAGAATTCATTTGTAGATTCATTTATATATGCTTCACCGAGTACTTCTGATACTGGAGTAGAAGTTTCTTCTGTTAAAAATGTTTTATAGTAAACCTTTTGGATAAATTGATTTTCAATGGTCATGTTCGTTCCCCCTGTATAATTTAGAAAAATGATGTTGTATGTAAAGGGTGTATGTTCTTTTAATAGGTAGAAGTTGCATTATATCGACCAAACTATGTTTTTGCTAGATATATCATTTTTCCTGAGAGTTAAACCGTTGCGAAAAGTAACTTTCCTTTATTGTAACAAAAAAACAAGCATATGAATTTTTATTTTTTAATCCCGCTATTTGCGTGTAGTAAGACTAGCACTTCAAAAAGCGGTGAATACAAGGGAAGTAGGAGGGAGTCGTGCACGCAATTGGTGTGTGCTAAAAATTAGTGAGGATGAACAAATCACCACTGATTAATGGTTCACTTTCTTCCTGCTAAAGGAATGGATAGAAGTAGAGTTCATTATAAAAACAATGTATAGTGAATATGTATACCATGTTTGTCTGAAAGATAGAAAGGGCACAATGTGGAATAACGATCGTGCATAGGATGTGTTTTCCGAATGGAACAACATATTGGCGAGTTAATCGCGCATTATGGGTATTTTGGAATTATTATAGCGTTGGCCGGTGGAATTGTTGGATTACCGATACCAGACGAGTTTTTATTGACCTTCGTTGGTTATAACGTTTCTAAAGGAGTTATGTCAGGAACTGCTGCTTTTTTAAGCGGGATGGCTGGTGCGATGTTAGGTATTACATTAAGCTACATATTAGGTTTAAAACTTGGGCTCCCTGTTTTAAAAAAATATGGGCCGAAGATTAGAATTAAAGAACATCACATTGAAAAAACACATATTTTATTTGAAAAATATGGACCATTTCTTTTAATGATTGGTTACTTTATCCCGGGAGTACGTCATTTAACAGCATATTTTGCTGGGATGTCGAATTTAACACTTTGGCGTTTTTGTTTGTACGCTTACGGTGGTGCGCTTATTTGGATAAGTGTTTTTATTGGACTTGGCTGGAAGTTAGGAGAGAAGTGGCGTTTCGTTGAGTATAGCCTACATCATTACGGAGTATGGATTTTATTCATTTCAGTAGTTGTTACATGTATTGTATGGTTTTATATAAAGAAAAAGAAAAACCGCTAATAGCGGTTTTTTTAGCTGAAAGCAATAAATAATACACCAGCTGTAATAAAGACTACACCAACGCCAGTCATAAAGTTTAACTTTTCACCGAGTATAATCATCGCGAGGATGATAGAAAATACGACGCTTAATTTATCGACAGGAGCCACTTGTGAGACTTTCCCTGTTTTGAGGGCAAGAAAATAAAATAGCCATGACGAAGCACCTGCAACCCCACTTAATGTGATAAAGAGCAGTGCTTTTTTATTTAGCAGTACGTCGCCGATATTTTGAAATTTACCTTGGATAATAATAACACCCACCATAAATAATGCCATAATAATAGAACGAACCGTTGTTGCAACATTGGCATCGATTCCATCTAAACCAATCTTTCCGAAAATAGATACAAGGGCAGCAGCGATTGCTGATAATAGTGCGAATAAGAGCCATGAACTCATAGTAAAATTCCTCCAATCTTACATCATTATACATGAAAACCATTCTCATGTATAAAGTGAAACTTTAATCAGTGGGATTTTACCGCCCCGCAAATAGCGAAATAAATAACGAAATAATCCCCACCTTATATTGCTAATAAGGTGGGGATTATTATACTACTCTGCAATTTCCTCATACAAAAAGTACGTTACATTATAAATATGTTCTACTTCATCGTCTGTCATAAACAATAATTCATCACGCTCAATCCCTTTTTTCTTTTCAATAAACTCAATCATGTTTTTGCGTTCTTCTCTTTTCATCAATTTTATTTCTCCTCTCAATCTGTTTTAATACAGTTTATTTAAGTTACTGCTATTATATAACAGAATCTTTAGAAAGTTCCACCTATTTTATTGTTTTTTTTAGAAGAACTTTTCGACAAAACAAGCCCACCTAAAGGGGGCTTGTTTTATTTTATAGTCGTAAAAACTCGGGCTCCGTCGTACCAGCACCATCGATGTAATAAATTGTGTCGGGATTGATTTTTATTAATACGTAATTAGGGTCTTCAGGACCAAGTAACCAGCGTTTTAAGCTATTATTCCAAAACTTGTTTTTTAATGTGGAGTCTTCCTCGATGGAGGCTAAGCCTTCAACTTCAATATAATCTTCATCTAATTTTTTTCCTTCACGTCCAAGTAGTACATGTACATTTGGATTGTTTTCGATATCTGTTATCTTTTTTGATTTCCGATCTGTTGCAACATATAACACAAAATCTTCGTGGAAAAACATCATAAAGGTACTATGAGGTTTATTTTCACGTACAGTAGATAATACACCAGTTCGTTGACCGCAAATAATAGTTTCAATTTTTTCTTTTAAATGCATGCTTTTAACCCCTGTTCATAATTTATTGTTTTCTCCGTTTAAACAAGATAATTTAAATATCTTTTATACTGTTTTCTTCAATCCGATTTTTTAAACGTAATTGTGATGAAATCGGACAAGTTAGGAGAAGAATAATAATAATAATATCGAGGAGAAATACATACGATGGAAGGATGAAAAGCATGTTTAATAAAATATTTCTTATAGTAGCGCTAATCGGGGTACCACTTTCTGTACTTGGAAAAATGCTTCATTGGCCTCAAACAATTATGTTCGCTGTGTATTGCATTACTATTATCGCCTTAGCGGGTTTTATGGGGAGAGCGACAGAAAGTTTGGCAATTGTCTCTGGACCTAGAATAGGCGGATTATTAAATGCTACTTTTGGTAATGCTGTTGAACTAATTATTTCGATTTTTGCACTTCAGGCGGGATTAATTGAGGTTGTATTAGCCTCTTTAACGGGTTCTGTACTTGGGAATTTATTATTAGTAGGAGGGCTATCCTTCTTTATAGGAGGGCTTAAATACAAAAGACAAAGTTTTAATGTATATGATGCAAGGCATAATTCAGCTTTATTAATCTTTGCGGTAGTAGTAGCTTTTGTTATTCCAGAGATTTTTTCAATGAAGATGGATGCTGGAAAGACGTATCAATTAAGTATCGGTGTTTCTATCATTATGATTATTATGTACCTTGCTGCACTGCTATTTAAGCTCGTTACGCATCGTGGTGTATATCAACATAAAACGGATGAAGTAGCTCATGAGGAAGAACCAGAGTGGTCGAAAGGTAAAGCGCTACTCATTTTAGCAATAGCGACAATTGCGGTAGCTTATGTGTCAGAGGCGCTTGTGCATACATTTGAGACAGTTGCAAAGTCATTTGGTTGGTCAGAGTTATTTATAGGGGTTATTATCGTTGCAATTGTTGGGAATGCAGCGGAACATGCATCTGCAATTATTATGGCGTATAAAAATAAAGTAAATATTGCAGTTGAAATTGCAGTCGGTTCTACGTTGCAAATTGCCATGTTTGTTGCTCCTGTATTAGTACTGCTTTCTATGTTCTTTGCACAAAGGATGCCTTTAGTATTTACAATACCAGAACTTGTTTCTATGATTACAGCTGTTTTCTTAACGATTGCGATTTCAAATGATGGAGATACAAATTGGTTTGAAGGCGGTACTTTATTAGCGGCGTATGTCATTATGGGAATTGGTTTTTATTTATTATGAAAAATAGGCATAACAATTGTATTGAGAGAAAACAATAAACAAAGTAGTATATATACCTTTACGTAGGAAGGAGCCAGACAGGTGAAACGAGTATACAGCATATGTCTTTCAACTATGGTCTCGTTTATTCTATTATTTCCTAACATGAGTTTTGCAAAGACAACGGTAGAAACAAAAATGCCTTCATCTGTTTTAAATATTTCTAAAGACAATACGTTTCCAAATGATGCGCAAGATTTGCCGCGCTTACAACCGAGTAAGTTTGCTCAAGAACTATTGAAAACAGCAAATATTAAAATTGAAAATCCAGACTTAATTCGAATGTTTAATGAAACGACAATTTCGAATGCGCCGCTTGCGGTAGGGTACCGAGCGAAGATTTATTTAGGTCAATGGGCTTTAAATTATGAATCGGTTGATACATCGATTAATTGGGAATATAAACAAGTAAATCGCAATGTGTACGATAATCGCGGAGGAGATCGCTTATATCCGCTACGCTATAAGCAAGAAACGCAAAAGACGGTTGAAGGTGATTTAACAGCAGATATGAAAAATACTGCGGATGTGAAAAAAATGATGCTTCTCAAAGCACTTGAAAAAGTACAATTGCCACTTTCATTTAAAACGACCATTGGTTATGGTACTGGACATGAGCGTGTGTATAATATTAGTCCGAGTCAACTTGGATATTTATACGCTTATACACCAGCAGTAAATGAAAAAGGAAAAGTAACATTTGGAGAAGTGTACCTTGTGTTAAAAGGAAATCAAAAGAGGCTTGTAGTAAAAAATATTACCTCACAAGGAATCGGAGCTGCTATTCCAATTCACGATCATTTGTATTTTAAATTCATTTCTTCTTCTCACTCGCAATAATATGAAAAAACGTCAGCTTATAAGCTGACGTTTTTATTTATCCCGCTATTTGTGGGCAATTGGTTCAACTAATAATCAGTGGGGAATGAACAAAACCCCCACTGATTAAAGTTGAACTTTAAAATGTTATGTTTGCTGTTTTTGATAAGAAGTCTTCTGTCGGATAGTAGCTATTTTTTACAAGAACATTTGGTCCAAGGCATTTTACTGCAGGACAGTGACAGCTTAATGATTGTGCTGTTTTTGAAGCGCTCCATTTGTCATACGCTTCTTGTAGTGTGTTTGTTTGTACGTTACCTAGAAGAGGAACGTCACCGAAATCAGTTACAATAATATTTCCATCGAAAATGTTGACGTTTAAACGAGAACGACCATCTGGATCGTTACGAACTGTTACATTTTTGCTTTCTTGTAATTTCTTAAATGTGGCGATGTCTCGCTCGTCATCGCTACAAGCGTAGAAAGGTAAAGTTCCAAATAACATCCATACATTTTCATCGCGAATTTCTAGTAAATGCTCAATTGCATCTCGAATTTCAGCTTTTGTTAAGATCTCTAGATTACTCGCGAAGTCACTTGGATACATTGGATGAACTTCATGACGTTTACAGCCCATCTCTTCGACAATTTGACGATGAATATGTTCAATATGCGGTAGAGTCCTTTTGTTTAACATCGTTTCGGCTGATACGAGTACACCTGCATCTGATAGAGCTTTACTATTTGTAATCATTCGTTCAAATAATTTTGCACGTTGTTCATAAGTAGGTTTACGTTCCATCATTGCAAATCCACCTTCAACGAAGTCATCAATTGTTCCCCAGTTATGAGATATATGCAATACGTCTAAATAAGGAATAATTTGTTCGTAACGTGCTAAATCTATAGTTAAGTTTGAGTTGATTTGAGTGCGAACGCCTCGTTCATGAGCGTATTTTAAGAGTGGTGTTACATAGTTGTCGACGGATTTCTTTGAAAGCATTGGCTCTCCGCCAGTAATACTTAAAGAACGTAAATGAGGAATCTCATCTAATCGTTTTAATAAAAGTTCCATAGGAAGCGGATTTGGATCTTTCGGCTGTAATGTGTAACCAACAGCACAATGCTCGCAACGCATATTGCATAACGTTGTCGTTGTAAACTCAACGTTTGTTAATAGTAGTTTGCCGTACTCTTCAAGGTCCATATACGCTTCCCATGGATCGTAAGAAGGAGTAATCGGCTTCATTTTTTGTGATATCGTCATATGAAATACTCCTTTGACTATTGAAATAACAATTTGTCCATTCTCTATAATAGAAGAATATGTACTTTTTATAAAGTGAAACTTTTTTGTGAAAAAAGAGAGAGGGCTTACATTTGAATGAATGGCTGTGACAAAATTGATGAAATTTCATGCCCATAGCAATCATTTTTGCGGTATAATAAAAGCATCTCGAATTAAAAGGAGAGTGCCTTCATGGGAAAAGCAATTGAAGATAAAGATTCACAACTAGTATATTTAAAAGAACGTTTAAATATGTTCATTGAAGTAATTGATACAATTGAACCTGAAGAAGTAGAGTTAGAAGATGTAGATCGTCTTCTTGCGATGTTAGATGAATTAGAATTAAAATGTGAGCAATTTAAAAAAGACGAATAATATATTAAAAAGGCTGCCAATGCAAAATTGGCAGCCTTTTTCTGTATGGATAATAGAAGGACGGTAGAAAAAAAGGTATAATCAAGTTGTGAAAAATTTCATTTATGCTTTAATAGCGTGAAACAAATAAAAAGCTGAAGAGCATAACGATGGAATTTTCAGCTCATAACGTTTTGGTAGCGTTCACAATTGAGGGGGAAGTAACAATGGAAAAGCTTCAAGAAAGCATGTATCAACTAATTGTTGAAACGTCAACGAACTTACCGAAAGATGTTCGTCGTGCGATTCAACAAGCGAAAGAACGAGAAAATGCAGGGACTCGTTCTGCGATGGCACTTGGCACAATTACGAATAATATTAAAATGGCTGATGATAACATCTCGCCAATTTGCCAAGATACAGGGATGCCAACGTTTAAAATTTATACACCAGTTGGTGTGAATCAATTACATTTGAAGGAAGCTATCTATAATGCGCTTGAGCGGGCGACAAAAGATGGTAAACTTCGTCCCAATTCTGTTGATTCTCTTTTTGGAGATAATAGTGGAAATAATTTAGGACCAGGTACACCGGTTATTAAGTTCGAACAATGGGAAAAAGATTATATTGATGCACGCTTAATCCTAAAGGGTGGTGGCTGTGAGAATAAAAATATTCAGTATAGCTTACCGTGTGAATTAGAAGGACTTGGACGCGCTGGCCGTGATTTAGAAGGGATTCGTAAATGCCTTCTTCATGCTGTATACCAAGCGCAAGGTCAAGGCTGTAGTGCAGGTGTAATTGGTGTTGGTATCGGGGGAGACCGCACATCAGGTTACGAATTAGCAAAAAATCAATTATTCCGTACATTAGATGATGTCAATCCAGTACCAGAGTTACAAAAACTTGAAGAGTACGTATTAGAAAATGCGAATAAGCTTGGCATTGGTACGATGGGATTTGGCGGAGAAACAACTTTACTTGGTTGTAAAATTGGCGTGTATAATCGTCTGCCAGCTAGTTTCTACGTATCTGTTGCGTATAATTGCTGGGCATATCGCCGCCTTGGCGTAACAATCCATCCTGTAACAGGTGAAATTATGGATTGGCTATATCAAGAAGGTGAGGATACACTTCAGCAAGAAGCGCAAGAAAAAACAGAGCAACGTGAGATTGTATTACAAGCACCAATTACAGAAGAGCAAATTCGTGAACTTCGCGTTGGTGATGTTGTAACAATTAATGGCATGATGTATACAGGTCGTGACGCAATCCATAAGCATTTAATGGATAACGATTGTCCAGTAGATTTAAAAGGACAAGTTATTTATCACTGTGGTCCAGTTGTCGTGAAAGATGAAAATGAAAACTGGCAAATTAAAGCGGCAGGTCCAACGACAAGTATTCGTGAAGAACCGTACCAAGGCGATATTATGAAGAAATTCGGTATTCGCGCTGTCATTGGAAAAGGTGGTATGGGTGCAAAAACATTAGCGGCTTTAGAAGAGCATGGTGGTGTATATTTAAATGCAATTGGCGGTGCAGCGCAATATTATGCCGAATGTATTAAAGAAGTAAAAGATGTTGATTTCTTACAATTTGGTATTCCAGAGGCAATGTGGCATTTACGTATCGAAGGATTTAAAGCAGTTGTAACGATGGATTCTCATGGTAATAGCTTACATGCAGATGTTGATAAAACATCACTTGAAAAATTAGCTAGCTTTAAAGAGCCAGTATTTAAGTAAACAAAAATGCATCTCGAATGATTCGAGATGCATTTTTTTGGTATATATAGAAAAACATGTTCAGCATGAAAGAATGCACGGCAACAGAAACTACAAGTATGATTATATATGGAAAGGAGACTATTTATGAAATATAAATGGTTATATATCGGTCTCATTTTTTCAATTATGATGGCACTTGTTCCAGTTTCAGCATTAGCTTATACAAATACTCCACATAACTGGGGAATCCCGCGTCCTAAAAATGAAACAGTACCAGATGCAGGAAAGTTATACACAGATTTACTACAAAAAAATGGTGGGTTTTATTTAGGGGATACAAAGAAAAAAGATATTTATTTAACATTCGATAATGGGTACGAGAATGGATACACAGGGAAAATCTTAGATGTATTAAAAGAGAAAAAAGTACCGGCAACTTTCTTTGTAACGGGTCATTATATTAAAACACAAAAAGATTTGTTATTAAGAATGAAGAATGAAGGACATATTATTGGAAATCATTCGTGGAGTCATCCTGATTTTACAACGGTAAATGATGCGAAACTTCGTGAAGAATTAACGAGTGTAACGGAAGAGATTAAAAAAGTAACTGGGCAAAAAGAAGTAAAATATGTACGTCCGCCGCGCGGCGTATTTAGTGAAAGAACGTTGGCTCTTACGAAAGAAATGGGCTATTATAATGTATTTTGGTCACTTGCATTTTTGGATTGGAAAGTGGACGAGCAAAGAGGATGGCAATATGCACATAATAATGTAATGACGATGATTCATCCAGGATCTGTTTTATTACTTCATGCAATATCAAAAGATAATGCAGAAGCACTTGCGAAAATCATTGATGATTTGCGCGAGAAAGGGTATCATTTTAAAAGTCTAGATGACTTAGTAAAAAGCAATCAACCGTAAGCATGTATGCTTGCGGTTTTCTCATGCTATAATGATGTGTAAAAAGGATGGGGAAACGTATGTGGAGCGAACATGTTACGTTAGAGTATCCGTATCATTTTGAAGAGGTATTGAAACGTTTATCTTTTGATCCTCTTAACGTCATTCAATTAGATGAGAAAGTCATTTATGTCCCGCTTTGTATAGACGAGGAACAGATTGTTGTTCGCTTACAAGGGATTGGTACTGTTCAAAATCCACAGTTTTGGATCTCTAGTCAGGCAGGAGATCAAGAGAAAGTCATGAAACGAATGAGGGCCATTTTTCATTGGAATGAACCGTTTCAAGATATACAAAATCATTTTTTAAACACATCATTACGTCCACTATTTGAAACATATGCTTATACTCCAATTATTTTAGAGTTTGATTATTTTGCTTGTCTTCTTCGCTGTATCATTCATCAACAAATAAATTTGAAATTTGCTACTGTGTTAACAGAACAGTTTGTGAAACGATATGGAACAGAGAAGAACGGTGTATTCTTTTTCCCCACTCCAGAAATAGTAGCAAATATTTCAATAGAAGAATTGAGGGAGCAGAAGTTTAGTCAGCGAAAGGCTGAATATATAGTAGGGTTAGGTCGAAGTATTGTCAGCGGTACATTAAATTTAGCGAGTATAGAAACCAGGGCGGATGAAGAGGTTTCCGCACAATTGTTACCAATTAGGGGGATTGGTACATGGACAGTGCAAAATTTTTTAATGTTCGGGCTTGGACGGAAAAATATGTTTCCGAAAGCGGACATTGGGATTCAGCGTGCAGTGCAAGGTGTATTTCAATTAGATGATAAACCTGATGATGCATTTTTAGAAAAAGTGAAACAAGAGTGTGAACCATACTGCAGTTATGCAGCGTTATATTTATGGAAAAGTATAGAGTAGAGGTGTAATAATGATACAAAAGCAACATGAGAGTAAGTTGGAAGTTGGTCAAACGTTTCCTGTGACAATTAAACGTCTTGGGATTAACGGAGAAGGCGTTGGTTATTTTAAGAGACAAGTTGTTTTCATTCCAGGGGCATTACCAGGAGAAGAAGTTGTTGCTGAAACAACGAAAATTCAGCGTGGCTTCGCTGAAGCGAAAGTGAAAAAAGTTCGTAAAGCTTCACCACATCGTGTGAAAGCACCATGTCCGGTATATGAAGAGTGTGGCGGTTGTCAGCTGCAACATTTAGATTATAAAGAACAATTAAATCAAAAGCGTGATATCGTCGTACAAGCATTCGAGAAGTATATGAACAACAGTTTGGAAGAAAAAATTCGTCCAACGCTTGGTATGGAAAACCCATGGCATTATCGTAATAAGAGTCAATTACAAGTGGGACGTAAAGACGAAAAGGTTATTACAGGGCTGTATAAGCAAAATTCACATCAGTTAATTGATATTGCTCACTGTATGATTCAACATAAAGCAACGAATGAAGCGACAAAAGTTGTAAGACGTATATTAGAAAAATTAAATGTTTCTATTTACAATGAGAAAAAACAAAAAGGTTTAGTACGCACAATTGTGACACGTACTGCAGTTCAAACAGGGGAAGTACAAGTTACACTTATTACAACAAAAGAAGAATTACCAAATAAAGATCAATTTATCGCAGAAGTACAAAAACAGATGCCAGCTGTTAAATCAATTATGCAAAACGTAAACTGGCGTAAAACATCTGTTATTTTCGGTGATAAAACATTTAAATTAGCTGGAAAAGAAGTAATTCAAGAAACACTAGGTGATTTATCATTTGAATTATCAGCACGTGCATTCTTCCAGTTAAATCCAGAACAAACAGTTGTTTTATACGATGAAGCGAAAAAAGCAGCTGCTTTAACAGGCGATGAGAAAATTGTAGATGCTTATTGTGGTGTTGGTACAATCGGTCTTTGGCTTGCAAATGATGCAGCGGAAGTACGTGGTATGGATGTAATTCCAGAAGCGATTGAAGATGCAAGAAAAAATGCGAAGCGTCACGGATTTACAAATACGAAATATGAAGCAGGTAAAGCTGAACAATGGTTACCGAAATGGGTAAAAGAAGGATGGCGTCCAGATGTAATTGTTGTCGATCCACCTCGTACAGGTTGCGATGATAAATTACTGGAAACAATTTTAAAAGTGAAACCAAAACAAGTTGTTTACGTATCTTGTAATCCTTCTTCATTAGCACGTGATGTACAAGCATTAATGAAGAGTTATGAAGTGGAATATGTACAACCAGTTGATATGTTCCCACATACAGCCCATGTAGAAAATGTAGTGAAGCTTGTTAGAAAGTAAAGTTTATTCATATTCCCTCACGATATGAGGGAATATTTTCTATGAAGGAGAGTAAAATGAATAATTATAAATTAACGATTCAGTACGATGGTGCACGTTTTAAAGGATGGCAACGTCTCGGTAATAACGATAATACAATTCAAGGAAAAATCGAGAGTGTCATATCTGAAATGATCGGAAAAGAAATTGAAATTATCGGTTGTAGTAGAACAGATGCGGGTGTACATGCTTTGAATCAAGTTGCTAACTTTCAAAGTGATGAGAAGTTAGTGGAACATAAAGTGAAAAAATATTTAAATCAATATTTACCCAACGATATTAGCATTACGAATGTAGAAGAAGTACAAGAACGCTTCCATGCTCGTTACAATTCTAAAGCAAAAACATATCTTTATAAAATTTGGAATGAAGAGCATACAAATCCATTTATGCGTAAATACAGCATGCATGTGAATAAAAAATTAAATGTGAAAAGCATGAAAGAAGCTGCGAAACATTTAGTTGGTTCACATGACTTTACTGCTTTTTCAAATGCGAAATCAAAGAAAAAGTCTATGGTTCGAGAAGTATATACACTTGAAGTGATGGAAGAAGCAGGATTTGTACAAATTAGAGTAAGTGGTAACGGATTCCTTCATAACATGGTACGAAAAATTGTTGGAGCATTAATTGAAGTTGGATTAGGACAATTAGATGCGGACGCAATCCCAAATATTTTAGAGGAAAAACAACGTAATCAAATTAATTGTCTTGCTGAGGCGAGTGGTTTGTATTTGGAGAATGTTGAGTTTTAATAAACAATAAAAAAATCGAGCTGTGTAAGCTCGATTTTTTATTGTTTTGGCATTAAGAAGATTTTTCTTTCTTCATACGTATCTTCAAATTCCAAAAAGCAGCAAGCATAATAGCTGCAAAGGAGCCGCTAATTGTTGCTAATAGTTTTGCATAAGGATAAGCATTCATATCAACTAGTAACATCATACATACAAGGGTAGGGAAGAAGGCTAAGTATTGTAATAACTTTAATTTGTTATCATTACTCATATATATCGTTCCTTTCTAGTATGTTATATGTTTATTGTAGCATATTTTCCCAATTTTTATTTACACTTGGAAGCGGATTCATCCTACATTTGATTAAAGTTTCATTTCATATGTGTAAATGCAATTTTTTAATTCGATATTGTAAGTTTTGCCTACTTAATCCTAAAAACTTTGCAGCCTGTGAGATATTACCGTGATACTCTGTCAGAATTTGATTGATGTAGTTCTTCTCCATTGTCTCTATTGTGTGCTTTAACGTTTTAGGTGCATCATCCTCGTTATTAGTTAGGGAAGGTTGCATATTAAATTCTTTTTTTATTTGTTCACGAAAGCGAGTGGGAAGATGAAACGCTGTAATGATATTTTCATCTTCAACTAAATTCATTGAACCTTCAATGATATGTTCCAATTCTCGTACGTTTCCAGGCCAATCATATGCATACAAGAATTCTCTTACATGTACATCTAGATCCGTTACGCCAAGTCCAAATTGAATGTTGTACTTTTCGATAAAGTGCTGCACAAGATCAGGAATATCTTCTTTTCGTTCACGTAAAGGCGGGAGACATAAAGTAACGACGCTTAATCGGTAATATAAGTCTTCCCGTAATCGATTATGTGTAATAGCTTCAAGAGGATCTTCATTAATAGTTGCTATAATACGAACATCAATTTCTTTTTCTTGTGTGCCCCCGATTCTTCGTATTGTTTTTTCTTGTATAGCTCGCAGTAACTTCGCTTGAAGTGCTGGACTTAATGAGTTGATCTCATCTAATAACAAAGTTCCTCCGTTTGCTTCTTCAAATAAACCAGCTTTATCGATAGCGCCTGTAAATGCACCTCGGTTCGTACCAAATAATAAGCTTTCCATTAGCGTATCAGGTATAGCAGCACAGTTTTGTGAAATGAACGGTTTTGTTGAACGTTGACTTTCATTATGGATACTTTGTGCAAATAGTTCTTTTCCAGTTCCTGTTTCTCCTACGAGAAGTATGGAGGAGGATGTACGAATTACCCTTTTTCCTTCCCCAATGGTTGATTGAATGGCTTCAGAATCACCAATTATGTGATCAAAGGTAAATTTAGTGTTTTGTTTTCGAGAAGAGTCCATTTTTATTGTTTGCTTTAAGTGATTCATCTCTTTTGAAATTTCAATAGCGCCTTTAATTTTTCCATTTTCTATTATAGGGAAAGTATCGTTAATCGTCGTAATTTCTTGCCCTTTATTGTTAAAATACGTTTGTTTTATATTTTTGTTTGTTTTTCCTAATTTTAATGCTTCTATAAGAGTACTATTTTTATTTTCTTCAAATGCGAATACTTCTAAAGGACTTTTATATAGCACATCTGAGCGCTCCATTGATTCAATTTCCATCATTTTGCGGTTATAGATAATCGTTTTACTTTCCTCATTAATAATATGAATCCCGATATCGAGTTCATTGAGTAAAGTTTCATATAGCATATTCATTTCAATGATCTGTTTAAAATTAATGTCTTCTGTACGCATAGATTATCTTCTCCTCATTTCACCCTATGAAGACTGACTTTTTATAATTTTATTAAAATTCTTATAAAATCGCAAAATTTTTTTGCTATTTTCCCTTTAAAACTTCTTGAATGATAGAAAAATTTTGCGGTTATGAAGATTTTTTCGTGAGGAATCCTCATTTTAAATAGGAATTGGAGATTGGTATGCTTTTTGCATAAATAATAATTGAAATCTTTAAAGGAGGGATATGCAACGTTTCGGTACCAATTAATAAGAAGGAGGAGTTTATAAAGTGAAGACGGTTATAGAAGGCGTGTATAGTCCTTGTTACGGGAAAGTAGAGAAGTTATTTGTTGAGGAAAGTTCTTACGTATACGAGTGGGAGAAATTAGCGTTAATTGAAACGATAGATAAACAGAAAGTAGAAATTAAGGTAGGGATCAGTGGGTATATCGAATCATTAGAAGTAGTAGAAGGACAAGCCATCGCTGATCAAAAGTTATTAATAACAGTGAGGGATGATCTTTTAATAACAGGTAGTGATTAATACTATGTATTTTGCTCTTTTCAATAATTATTCTTATTATGGACAATTTTAAAAACGCTTACATGAAATGGGTTTCCAAAGGGAAGAGGGGGGAATTATATGATGGACCAAAACCAAGGGTTAAAAAGGGAATTGAAAAGCAGGCACATATTTATGATTGCACTTGGAGGAGTTATTGGTACCGGTCTTTTTTTAGGATCTGGGTATACAATCCATGAGGCTGGGCCTGGAGGAGCGATTGTAGCGTATCTTGTTGGAGGATTTGTTATGTATTTAACGATGCTCTGTCTTGGAGAGTTAGCTGTTGCGATGCCTGACGCAGGATCTTATCAAACTTATGCTACAAAGCACATTTCCCCTGCAGCGGGTTATGTAGTCGGCTGGATGTCATGGCTAAACTGGTCTGCTACGATAGGTATTGAACTGATTGCAGTTAGTATTTTAATGAAACGATGGTTTCCTGATGTACCGTCATGGATTTGGTGTGTAGCGTTTGCGGTGCTTCTCTTTGCTATCAATGCGTTATCTTCAAGAAGTTTTGCAGAAGTTGAATTTTGGTTTGCAAGTATTAAAGTAATTACAATCATTGCATTTATTATTTTAGGCGGGGCAGCAATGTTTGGTTTTCTAGATATGAAAGGAAATGAACCAGCACCGATGTTCTCTAGCTTTACTGATTATGGTGGGTTGTTTCCAAATGGATTATCAGCCATTTTAATTACGATGATTGCAGTTAATTTTTCCTTCCAAGGAACGGAACTAGTTGGTATTGCAGCTGGAGAGAGTGAAAATCCAGAGAAAACGATTCCGAAGGCAATTAATAATACAGTTTGGCGTATACTTGTGTTCTTTGTATTATCTATTTTCATTCTTGCAGGCTTATTCCCTTGGCAGCAAGCAGGAGTGATAGAAAGTCCATTCGTAGTTGTATTTGATAAAATTGGTATTCCTTATGCAGCCGATATTATAAATTTCGTTATTATTACAGCGGTTCTATCCGTTGCGAATTCAGGATTATATGCAACTTCTCGTATGCTATGGTCTATGTCTAATCAAGGAATGATTAGTCCAATTTTCGGTAAGTTATCTAAAAATGGTGTTCCTATTTATGCATTGATTGTAAGTACAATTGTAGGTTGCCTTTCATTACTATCAGGTATTTATGCGGAAGATACAGTTTATTTATGGCTACTTTCTATTGCCGGGTTCGGGGCAATATTAGTTTGGGCATCTATCGCTCTATCTAACTTATTGGCTAGAAGGTCATACATTAAGCAGGGCGGGGATGTAAAGGACTTGAAATTTAAAACACCGCTGTATCCATTCGTACCACTACTTGCGTTAGTATTAAATGTAACAGTAATTGTTGGTATGGCTTTTATTCCAGAACAAAGAATGGCATTATATTGTGGTATTCCATTTATGATTGTTTGTTTACTGTTTTACCGTGCGACAAGAAATAAGGCACGTAAGGTAGAACATATTGAAAAAACGAATACAACAGAGGCAGAAAGTTTGTAAATATATTAGAAACTTATGCTAAAAAAAGAGACTGTAAAATTGTAAACAGTCTCTTTTTTTGTGACAATAAAGCTGGAAACATACTATGTATGCAAAGGGGAATTAGCGATGAATCAAGAAGTTTCACAGCTATTAGAACAGATTGATTTACGAAAAGATGAGTTACTAGAGCTTACAAAGACTTTAATTCGTTTTGAAACACCAGCACCGCCGGCGAGAAACACAAATGAGGCGCAAGAATTTGTTGCAGGTTTTCTAAGAAAACGAAATTTTAGTGTTGATAAATGGGATGTATATCCGAATGACCCGAACGTTGTTGGGGTAAGAAAAGGGCTAGAAAGTGACACACATAAAAGTCTTATTATTAATGGACATGTGGATGTAGCTGAAGTATCAGCAGATGAAGCGTGGGAAACCAATCCGTTTGAGCCATTTATAAAAGATGGTTGGTTAGTTGGACGTGGTGCGGCGGATATGAAAGGAGGACTGGCTGGAGCACTATTTGCTATTCAACTTTTACAAGAAGCTGGCATTGAATTACCTGGAGATTTAATCTTTCAATCAGTAATTGGGGAAGAAGTTGGAGAAGCAGGTACACTTCAATGCTGCAAAAGAGGTTATGATGCTGATTTTGCAGTCGTAGTGGATACAAGTGATTTACATATGCAAGGACAGGGCGGCGTAATTACTGGATGGATTACTGTGAAAAGCCCCCAGACGTTTCATGATGCAACACGCAGGCAAATGATTCATGCTGGAGGACGTTTATTCGGAGCGAGTGCGATTGAAAAAATGATGAAAATTGTGCAAAGTTTACAAGAATTAGAGCGTCATTGGGCAGTTATGAAAACATATGAAGGTTATCCATCTGGAACAACAACAATTAACCCAGCTGTTATTGAAGGCGGACGGCATGCAGCGTTTATTGCGGATGAGTGCCGGTTATGGATAACGGTGCACTTCTATCCGAATGAAACACATGAACAAATAATAAAAGAAATTGAAGAGTATATTGAGAAAGTAGCGGCTGCTGATCCATGGTTAAGTGAAAATCCACCACAATTTAAGTGGGGCGGAGAATCAATGATTGTGGATCGTGGCGAAATTTTCCCTTCTTTAGAAGTAGATAGTGAACATGCAGCAGTAAAAACTCTTAGCTCAGTACACGAATCAATTCTATCTAAAAATGCAATTTTAGATATGTCTGCAACGGTAACGGATGGTGGTTGGTTTAGTGAATTTCATATTCCAGCTGTTATTTACGGACCAGGTACATTAGAAGAAGCTCATTCAATAAATGAGAAAGTTGAAGTAGAACAGTTAATTGAATTTACAAAAGTAATAACAGCATTTATATATGAATGGTGTCACACGAAAAAATAGATTAGTGTGTTGAAATCGTACAGGTATGTATACTTGTACGACTTTTTAGTGAACTATTTCAGAGTTGAACAGAAACAACTGAAATAGTTCTTTATTTTTCTATGTTTTTCGTTTTAGTTCGATTAATTTTTCTTTCGCTAATTCAACAGCAATTGCATCATCTAAATAGCCAATTGGAAAGAGATAGTCGGGAATAATATCTGTCGATAAAATGAAATACAGTAATGCGCCTCCAAGAACTGCACGCTCTTCTTTTGAGATAGTTTCATTGCAAAATTGTTGATACATATCGGTTAATTGTTCAATAAAAGGACCAGCGCTATCAATTTGTTCTAATTTACTCGCGAAACTTTCATGAATACGTTTTTCACCTTCTGTTGTCTGAGCATAGCGTTCATAGTTTTCAAGTTCTTGTTTTACGCGAGTTGTTGTATAGTCGAAATCGAATAAGTTAGAGGATTGTAGCGTTTGCTGAATTGTATCAAGAGATGTGTACATATCCGTCTTTTCTTTATTAATGTGAGGAGAATCAGGATACATTTCATCAAATAACAATTGGGGTGGAACTTGCAAACACTCTGCAAATTTTTGTAGATGTTTTTGTTTTGGCGGTTGTTTACCATTCATAATTCTTGAGATTGTTGCGGGATCAATATTTGTATGCATTCCTAATTGACGCATGGATAAGGCACGTTCTTTTAAAAGTTTTTTTATTAATGTACTAAGCCGCTCATTTGGGTTTTCTTTAGGCATAGTGAAGGCACTCCTTTTTTATTGTTGAAAAAATGTTGAGCATTTCTTACATGTATATGAAACAGACAGGCACAGTTGCTCAACATTTTCATAATATGCATTGAAAAGTGAGAAAAAGGGGTGGCTATTTATGAGTACGGCAGGTCTATTTTCAATTTTTTTAATCGGTATTGCTTCTAATTTAGATAATGCAGGTGTTGGGATTGCATATGGCATTCTTAAAATTCGAATTTCGTGGCTTAACAATTTTATCATCGCATTTTTTGGTTTTTTATTTACTTTATTAGCTGGCTTTTTTGGGAACTGGATAGCGTTATTTATTTCAGAGTTTACTGCAAACCTAATTGGAGCAATCGTTTTAGGTATAATCGGTGTGTTTATTTTGTGCCAGCCTTTCTTGGGGCAAAGAAATACTGTAGGTTCTAAAGATGGTAATGTACTTATGGGAATTTTACGTGATCCAGAAAAAGCAGATTTTGATGGTTCTAAAACAATTAGTTTTTCAGAAGCAATTGTTTTAGGGGTTGCGTTGTCTATTAATAATATTGCAGGTGGATTTGACGCGGGGGTAACAAACTTGAATCTGTGGCTTACAGCAACTATTTCTGGGGTGTTTAGTTTTATTTGTATTAGTGGTTTTGCTTATGTAGGAAAACGATTTTTAGCAGAATACTTAGGGAAATGGGCTACTGTTATTGCGGGCGTGCTATTAATTCTTATTGGGATCGATCAGTTGTTGTAAGGAGAACAGAAAACAATGTTCGAGTATTTCCTTGGAAATACGGCAAAGGATTGCATATGTCGACGTACTTTTCCCCATACTAATACGGATTTCTTTTAAAGAAAGGGGGATCCGTATGGGACGCGGAAAAGCATTTGATCATAAGAAAAAAGGGCATGACCATCAACCGCCTAAAGGTGCGTTCATTCATAAAGATGTAAATGAACATACTTTAGAAGAGGAAGAACTACCAGTAAATATTGAAACGTATAAAAATAGTTTGAAAAAACATTAAAAGCACCTACATAGGTGCTTTTTCAACGTATATCTTCAATTAGTTGTTCCGATTCTTCATGCATACTGTATTCACTTAACACTTGAATGCAAAGCCACTTTAATTCTTCGATAGTATGTTCAAGTTCTTCAGGAAGCACATGATGAATGTCTTCAAGTCCCATTCCGAAATGAATAAGTTCAAGTACTTGATCATCGATGTTCCGATCCATTAGTAGTTCAAGTACTTCTAAATTGAATATGTATCGGTGAGCTTCATCGAGTGAAACCACTTTTAACTTCAAGCTTTCTACAATACTCAATATAAAAAGAAGAATCGTTTTTTCAAGAACAGGCTGTTTTTCCATTTGAAATATTAGTTTCATCTTTCACACCTCCACATATAGCGCTAGGTTGTACTATATTATTCAGGAGGGGGGAGCAAATATGCATGATATAGAGAAACTTTTAGTACTGTTTTGTAAGGGGATGGATAGCGGATAAAGTTGAGGTTTTTATGAAATGAAAAAATCCTGCTAGTATAGCAGGATAACTCTGAATTAAAAAATGCTCCAACCTTCTTGAGCAGAAAGAAGTTCAAGAATTTTAAAACCAGCGATACTATTTCCGTTTGCATCTAAAGCCGGTCCGAAAATGCCAATTCCCATTTCTCCTTTTACGCAGCCGAAAATACCACCAGCTACACCACTTTTGGCTGGAATACCAACACGAATCGCAAATTCACCAGACTCGTTATACATACCGCATGTAACCATGAATGTTTTACAGATTTTTGTAATATGTTTAGGGATAATTTGCTTTTTCTTATATGGATCATAGCCATCCATCGCAAAAATTAAGCCAATACGTGCTAAATCGATACAGTTTACTTCAACTGCACATTGACGAGTGTATAAATCCATAAGTTCTTCGATGTCACAATCGATAATTCCGTTTTGTTTCATGTAGTAACAAAGTGAACGGTTTAAGTAAGCTGTCTCTAATTCTGAATTGGCAACTTTAGAAGAATAATTAATGGTAGGATTATCTGTTATTTCACGTACAAAATGAAGGATGCGCTCCATTTTTTTTTCATTATCTTTTCCTGTTAACATGCTTGTAATAGCTAGTGCCCCCGCATTAATCATTGGATTAAGTGGTTTGGATGGGCTTGTTGTTTCTAACTTAATAATAGAGTTGAATGGATCACCAGTTGGTTCCATTCCAACTTTAGAAAATACATATTCTTCACCACGATCTAAAAGGGCAAGTGCAAGTGTAATTACTTTTGAAATACTTTGAAGAGTAAATAGTGTTTGTGAGTTGCCAGCATGGATATATTCTGTTTCTTTATGGAAAATGGCAATCCCTAAATCGTCTGGATTTGCATTTCCTAGTTCGGGGATATAAGTAGCAAGCTTTCCTTTTTTCGTATATGGTTTTACTTGTTCTAACAACTGTTGTAAGTTGTTTGTTTCAATGCACTGCATAGTACCAACGCTCCTATTTCGAATTAACTACGTTTACTTTTCCCGATATGCTCGGAAATAAATAATAACATGAAAAGGTGGAATGATAAAACGAAAGTTACATGTTCTATAGTGGGTCTTTCATTTTGATAATTCTATATTGAAAAAGGAGAATTTTCCTTTTATATAACAGTTTGGAAATAGGAGGTTTATCCATAAAAAATTCAAAAATAAAAACTACACATCTATACAACTATATGTTATTATGGTTATGTAAATAGAAAGCGTTTTCTAAGGCGTACTTATAATGATAACGATTTCATAAATTTGATAGGGGGAATTAAAATGTTGCAGTTTCTACAACGTATTGGTAAAGCATTAATGCTTCCAATCGCCGTACTACCAGCAGCAGGATTATTGCTTCGTTTAGGACAAGAAGACGTATTTAACATTCCTGTTATGGCACAGGCCGGTGCAGCAATTTTTGATAATTTAGCACTTATTTTTGCAATTGGTGTTGCAATCGGTTTGTCTATTGATGGTAGTGGAGCAGCTGGACTTGCCGGAGCAATCGGATATCTTGTTTTACAAAATACAACGAATGCTCTAAGTAAGACATATTCAGCAGCAGAGTTAAATGATAAATTAAAAAGTGTTCAAGATTTAGTAGGTTCAGTAGATCCAACTAAATTAGCAGATACAATGACAAAGGTTTCAAAAGCAGCGGCGTTAACGCCGAAAATTAATATGGCCATACTCGGTGGTATTATTGCAGGGGTTGTTGCGGGATTACTATACAACAAATTCCATAAGATTAAACTACCAGAATGGTTAGGATTCTTTGCAGGAAAACGTTTCGTACCAATCATTACTTCAATCGTAATGCTTCTTTTAGGATTAGTATTCGGTCAAATTTGGCCAACGATTCAAAGTGGTATTGATTCAGTAGCACATGGCATCGTGAACTTAGGTTCAATTGGTGCTGGTTTATTCGGATTATTAAACCGTTTATTAATTCCAATCGGTTTACACCACGTAATGAACACATACTTCTGGTTCGTACTTGGTGACTTTACAAATGCAGCTGGCGATATCGTTCATGGTGATATTGCACGCTTCTTTGCAAAAGATCCATCAGCAGGTATGTTTATGACTGGTTTCTTCCCAATCATGATGTTCGGTTTACCAGCAGCATGTTTCGCAATGATTGCAGCTGCTAAACCAGAAAAACGTAAAATGGTTACAGGTATGTTAGGTGGTCTAGCATTAACTTCATTCTTAACTGGTATTACAGAACCAATTGAATTCTCATTCATGTTCTTATCACCAGTATTATATGGAATTCATGCTGTATTAACAGGTCTGTCTCTATTCATTACAACAACACTCGGCATTCACGATGGTTTCTCATTTAGTGCCGGAGCAATCGATTACTTCTTAAACTTCGGTATTGCAACAAAACCATTGTTACTAGCAGGAATCGGTTTAATTTACGCAGCAATTTACTTTGTAGTATTCTACTTCTTAATTAAGAAGTTCGACCTAAAAACTCCTGGTCGTGAAGACGAAGAGGAACTAGCTGAAGGTGAAGAAGCTCCAGTGGCAGGTTCACTTGGTGAAACTTACGTAGCAGCTTTAGGTGGAAAAGAAAACTTAACAGTTATTGATAACTGTGCAACACGTCTACGCTTACAAGTGAAAGATGCTGGTCAAGTAAACGAAGCAGCATTAAAACGTGCTGGTGCAAAAGGTGTTATGAAATTAAGTAACACGAGTGTCCAAGTTATCGTAGGTACAAATGTTGAATCTGTTGCCGATGATATGAAAAAACACGTATAAATAATGAGATAAGAGGATATCCCAAAAGATTGATAACATCAATTTTTTTAGAGGATATCCTCTTTTTATGTTAACAATTTAACGGGAATCTTACTTTTGTAAATTTTCTTTTTCTTTTTTATACATATAGGTTGGTAATATGTGCAGTGCGTGATAAAGTAGTGATGTTATAGAATAGATTATCCATAATATAGGGAAAAGATTTAAAGTAAATTATCGGTAAATAAGGGGAAAAGGGCAATCATGGATCAAGAAAAAAATAATGTTAATGGGAAATCACGTCGGCCGATTGTATACATAAAAAGAACAATCATTCTTGTTCTACTATTTTCGCTTGTATATTTCATGTATACAAAAATTGTTACGCATAATAAGAAAGAGGAAACTTTAAAAGCAGCAGCAGAAATGAAAAAACAAGAAGAGCTAAAAAAGAAAGAAGAAGAAAAAAAGAAGCAAGAAGCACAAAAACAAAAAGAGCAGGAAGAACAAGTAAAGCAAGTACAAGCTGTGGAAAAGCCTGCTGAGGGACCACCTCAAGAAATTAATGAAAACGCTCAATTAGATCAATATTTACAAAACGCAGGATTTAGCGGGACAGCTGTTATTGTGAAGAACGGAAAAGTTCTTTTGAATAAAGGATACGGTATGGCGAACAAAGAGAAACAAGTACCGAATAATTCAGAGACAACTTTTTATATTGGTTCTATTTCAAAGGCATTTGTAGCGACTGCTATTATGCAATTAAAGGATCAAAATAAATTAAACGTAGAGGATACGGTTGCAAAGTATATTCCTGATTTCCCTCAAGGTAATGGTATTCAGTTAAAACATTTACTAACACATACTTCAGGAATTCCAGAGTATGAGCAGGGAACAGAGGATATTTCTCATGAAGAATTGATAAAAAGAATAGGAAAGCAAAAGCGTGTTGGGGGTCCAGGAGAGAAATGGAAATATTCCGATTCGAACTATTCGATACTCGCCTACATAGCTGAGAAGGTAAGTGGACAACCGTTAGAAGAATATATTAAACAACATATTTTTGCTACTGCGGGTATGAAGCAGTCTGGTTTCGGCAAAGGGCTAGAGCAAACAAGGTTTCCATCGACAGGTTATAAAATAGTAAATAACAATATGACAACACCTAATATTCCAAGTATGTCACAACTATATGGTTGTGGTGATATATATACAAGTGCACATGATTTATATTTATTTAATGAAGCACTCTTCTCTGGAAAGCTGATTTCAAAAGAGAGTTATGATCAAATGTTTACGGCTGTGAAAAAGGATTACGGATTTGGTTGGTATGTAGACCCGGGAAGTTATTCGAATCACGGTGTAATGCCAGGATGGAATTGTTTAAATGGATTTAGCAAAAACGGAAGTGTGTATGTCGTTTTATTATCTAACATTCAAAATAATATTAAATCGTTTGGTAAAGTGAATAACGACATTTATACGATGTTGCGAAATATTGAAGTATAAGAGGCTATCCTATTGGATAGTCTTTTTTTATTGAGGAAGTGTAGGGGCAATGGGATAATGAAATAAAGTGAAACTTTAATCAGTGGGGATCTTACTGCCCGGCGAATAGCGGGATAAATGGAAAAGGGGGAGGGATATGAGTATACATAAGCATCACGCACGTAATGCAAAACGCATATTTTTTGCATCTGTCATTGTATGGATTATCGTCGCAATTGTATTAGTGATGGAATATAAAAAAGGGATGCTATTCACTTCGGAGAAAGAAAATTTGAAATTAATAAGTGTTGTACTACCAGCATTTGGATTATTAATATATAGTTTTATGGAAAAACGAAGGTCAAAAATGCTTAAACAGGAAAATAATCATATAGAGACTTCTGAATTATTTGAGCAAAAAAAATTTGTTGTTCGCAAAGAGGTAGGGGTATTTCAAATAATAACGTACTTTGGATTAGATGGCAGTGCAGTAGGATTTTTAAAAGAAGAGTATGATTTGGTTATTCAACGTGTATGGCAAGCTGTACTTTCTTTTCTTTTTAAGGGACTACATAAGCAACAATTTTATTTATATAATCACTCGGGAGAAAGGTTGTTGCGTGTTCAAAAGGAGAAGGGAGTACGCAATTTCTATACTTTTTCTAATATAGATGGAAAGAAAATTGGAGAGTTGAAACAAGTACTAAGTTTAACAAAGTGGGAATGGATCTTTTTAGGGGTGGATGGTAAAGAATTTGGTAAAGTGACTGGGGACCTTTCAGCAACAATGCAGAAAATAGATTGGCGAGATGGAACGCATATTGGTGTAAAAGAAGATGGTATTCCTTTAGAAGCTGTTAAGTATTTCTCGGCAAGTGGTGGTTCACTTGTTACAGCTTCTATAAGTGAACAGGCTGAATTACCACGATCGGTTTATTATAGTGCAGCTGCCATTGTTACAATTAAAAATTAAAATATATATAAAGATAGATGGGATACCATCTATCTTTTTTATGTGATTAAAAAAGATTGTTTCTTTGAAAAATGTATGTCTTACCTATCACAAAAAAGTCTGCTTTGTATACATTAAGATGTATAGATGTATTTTTATACTTTAAAAATACTAGGAGGAGAAGTGTATGTGTTTGTTCGGTAAATATTGGAAAAAGCTATCGAGATTGTTTAATAGACAATTAGATTATTTTTTAGATAATAAGTTATTGCCTGCTGTGGAGAGACTTTTATTTTCACAAAACTTCGCGAGATTTATTCAAAGAAACTCTAAGCAAGCTACGGAAGAAGTTATTGAATCAAGTAGATTCCAATCTATTATTTGTAACATTTTAAAAGAATGTAATACATCACCTTTTAAAGAAATTGCAGAGCAATATTTGGGTAAAAACGTAGAAATTACTGTGACAGTTGGACAGTTAACTGGTGTGATTGTAGCAGTTGGTGATGATTTCTTAACATTGCAAGAAGGAATAGGAACAGAAGTTTTATTACCATTTACAAGTATTATATCAATTAAAGAAGTGTAAGAAAGGAGAGTTATATATGTTATTTACTGATGAATTACGTAACCATGTTGGTGAACTAGTGCAAGTTGTGACAGCTGTAGAAATCATTGCAGGAGTTCTTTTATCTGTGACAGATGGGGCAGTAATTGTACGTACTTCTCCTTCTTATGGACCACCAGAAGATGTAGTTGTACGTATTCCTATTATTGCTTATGTTCGCTTGGAAGGGTAAGAGTGATACAAGTATGAGAGTGTCAGTTGTTATTCCAGTGCATAATGAAGCAAGTACTTTATCAAAAGTTTTAGTAGAAGTGAGAAAGTTGGAACCATATGAAATTATCATAGTAGATAATGGATCGACAGATGGTACGAAAGAAATAGCATTACAGCATAATTGCCGTGTGATTTATTATAGATATTCCCTTGGTAATGATGTGGGACGGGCAATTGGTGCTAGAGAAGCAAAAGGTGAAATTGTTTTATTTTTAGATGGTGATATCGTTATGAAAAGTGAAGAATTATACAATTTTATTAAAGGAATACAGCAAGGACATGAGATTGTTTTAAATAATTTAACATGGTCCGTTTATTTGAAGATGAGACCGCATTATACGACGGTTGGAAAATATATGTTAAATCGTTATTTGAACAAGAAAGAGTTTGTTGTAGGATCTTTAATTGCAATACCACATGCGATAAGTCGTGAAGTGATTGAAAAACTGGGGTGGTGGAATTTAGCAGATCCAGCATTATTTCAAGCAATGGCGATGTCTAGAGGAGTAAATATTTCTGATATGGCTTCAGTTGATGTCATTTACACAAATAAAGTTCGTCCTGTTCATACGGGCACATCACCGGGTTCACCTTATCCGAAAGCGACTAGCCGTATTATGGGCGATCATTTACGTGCTTTACAATACGTAATCGAAACATATGGTAAACGCGGTAGTTTTTCGGAGGGGAACAGAGATAGAGAGTTTATAGGGAAATATAAACCAGTTGTATTAAAGAAGGAAAAAGCGAAATATAGTGCGATTATACCAGTGTCAGAAGAAAAAATGACTATAAGATCTGTTATACAAGAAGTAAAAAAAGCAGGGGTAGACGAAATTATTGTTGTTGTGAATGGAGCAGATATTGAGACTGTTAAACAAGTAAAGCTAGAGAATGTTATTGTTGTTGAATTTACGAAGGCGCTTGGACACAATGTAGCACGAGCGATAGGTGCCATGCATGCTACAGCAGATATTTGTTTATTCGTTGATGGAGATTTTGTTATTCCGGCAAAAAAACTAGTTCAATTTTTGTGTGCTATTGAAGGTGGAAGTGATGTGGCATTAAATGATTTGCAGTGTTTATTAGATATATTTCATCCAGCAGATCCAATTAGTATGGGAAAATACTTTTTGAATTTGGTAGCGAAACGACCAGATTTATGGAATAACTCACTAACAGCAGTACCACATGCCATTCATAAGAAGGTAATAGAGAAAATTGGTTATGATTCTCTTGTGATTCCTCCATTAGCTCAGGTGAAAGCTATTTTAGAAGGATTCTCTATTACAGCAGTAGAGTTAGAAGATGTTATAAAAACAAATCGAGTACGTCCAGAGCAACACGAATTTGTAAATGGGCGTATTTCAGCATTTGATCGTATTTTCGGTGATCAAATTGAGGCGATTGCGTATTTATTACAATGTACAGACGAACGCGGTGGCTTTACGGATGGAGATAGAGATAGAGATATCATTCAACAATTGAGAAGGGAAGAAGAGAATACAAATGAATAGTAGTAAAGTAGCTATTATTGGCTTAGGGTATGTTGGCCTTCCTTTAGCAGTCCATTTTGCAGAGAGAGGGCATACAGTACTTGGGTTAGATAAAGATATTAGAAAAATAGAATCAATTATAAAAGGAGAAAGCTATATTCCGGATGTTTCTTCTAAAGAGTTACAAAGTTTATTGGTGAAAAAAAAATTAATAGTGAACACACCGGATCAAGGCATTGCTGATTTTCAAAATAGTGATTATGTTATTGTTACTGTCCCGACTCCGATTAATGAACAAAGAGAACCAGACTTAAGTGCCCTCATTTCAGCCTCACATTATATACAACAAAATCTTCAAAAAGGACAAACCTTCATTTTTGAAAGCTCCACATATCCAGGTACACTCGAGGAAGTTATCATTCCTATTATTTCTCAAACAGGTAAAAAGGTAGGAGAAGATTTCTATATCGGATATTCCCCTGAGAGAATTGATCCGGCTAATAGTCACTATTCTGTTCAAACAATTCCAAAAGTTATTAGTGGACAAACAGAAAAGTGTAAACAAAAAGTTCAGGAGTTGTATAGGACTACATTTGATGTAGTTGTTCCAGTTAGTTCTCCGAAAGTAGCGGAAATGTGTAAGTTATTTGAAAATATTCAGCGCCTAGTCAATATTTCCTTAGTAAATGAGTTAAACACACTATGTGAAAGTTTAGGAATTGATTTTTATGAGGCGCTTGAAGCTGCATCTACAAAACCGTTTGGATTTACCCCATATTGGCCAGGACCAGGAATAGGAGGACATTGTATTCCAGTAGATCCTTTATATTTCCAATGGAGGATAAAAAAGAATGGGACAATTAGTCAATTAATTGAAGCAGCACATGTGATTAATGAAGAAATGCCAGAGAAAATAGTTAAGAAAGTAAAAGGCATGGTGCAATCGCCTGCATCAGTTTTAATTGTAGGAATTGCGTATAAGAAAGATGTAAATGACTTAAGAGAATCACCAGCGTTGCCAATTATCGAATTGTTAATAAAAGAAGGATATGAGATAGAATATCACGATCCATATATTTCTTCTGCAAAATTTGGAGATAAGGTGTACCAATCTGTTTCTTTGGATGAACAAGTCGTTAAACAAGCGGGTTGTATTTTAATTTTAACTGATCACTCTAATATCGATTGGAAGCTTTTTAAAGGAATGAAGCGAGTAATAGATACGCGTGGAATTATAAAGAAGGTGAGTGTATGAGTAAGAAATGTTTAATTACAGGTGGAGCAGGATTTATTGGATCACATTTAGCTGAAGAGCTGGTGAAAAGAGGCTATGGGGTTACGATTGTTGATAACTTCTATAAAGGGAAAAATAAATATCATGATGAGTTAATGAAAGAAATTCGGGTTATTCCAATAAGTGTTTTAGATAAAAATTCTATTTATGAATTAGTAAATCAACATGATGTAGTTTTTCATTTAGCGGCAATTTTAGGTGTGAAAACGACAATGGAAAAGAGTATAGAGCTTATTGAAACGAATTTTGATGGAACGAGAAACATTTTACAAGCAGCGCTAAAAGAAAAGAAGAAAGTAGTCTTTGCTTCTACTTCAGAAGTATATGGTAAGGCAAAGCCACCCTTCTCTGAAGAGGGGGATCGATTATACGGGGCAACTTCAAAAATACGTTGGAGTTATGCAATTTGTAAAACATTAGAAGAAACATTATGTTTAGGCTACGCATTAGAAGGTTTACCTGTCACGATTGTTCGTTATTTTAATATTTATGGTCCAAGAGCGAAAGATGGTCCGTATGCAGGGGTAATCCCACGATTTATCCGTGCAGCTTTGCAAGGAGAAGACATTCTCGTATATGGAGATGGAAAGCAGACACGTTGCTTCACGTATGTAAGTGATGCGGTAGAGGCAACGATTCGAGCAATGGATGAGAAGGTAAATGGTGAAATTATTAATATAGGTTCTGACAATGAAAAGAGTATAAAAGAAGTAGCAGAAGTAATTAAAAAGCTAACGAAATCTTCTTCAAAGATTGTCCAAGTTCCTTTTGAAGAGGTGTACCCACATGGTTTTGAAGAAATTCCAAATAGAAGACCAGATGTTGCGAAATTAAGAGAACTTGTTCAGTTTCAAGCAGAAGTAACATGGGAAGAAGGATTGAAAGAAACTATTAAGTGGTTCCGTGAAGAAAATAATGGCTAAGTCACTATCGGTCATTATACCTGTATGTAATGAAGCTGAAACGATTTTAGATGTTATCCAATCGGCAAAAGGATTAAATCCAATAGAGATTATTGTAGTAGCAAACGGTTGTAACGATGGTACAGAAGAGGTTGCTGATCGTTTAGGGTGTAAAGTAATCAAGCATACAGAGCTACTAGGGAACGATGTTGGCCGCGCGATTGGCGCAAAACACGCGATAGGTGACGTATTACTATTTATAGATGGAGATTTTGCTATTCAAACTTCAAAATTACAATTATTCCTTAATCCGATTTTACATGATCAGGCCGACATCGTTTTAAATAATTTGGACGCATTATTTTTAAAGAAACAAAAACCGCACGCCGTGACAGTATGGCGCCAAATATTAAATGCAATATTAGAGCGCGAAGAATTAAAGATTGATTCTTTATTAGCTGTACCGCATGCATTGACGAAAGAAGTTGTTCAAAGCATTGGATATGAATGTTTCGTTAATCCTATTGTCGCTCATTTACGCCTAGTACAAAGCAAATGGAGAATTAGTCGTCATTGTGCAATTGACGTTATTACACCGAATAAATTTCGGCCGGCCGAGCATGCTGCGTATGGCACGGGTCTTTCTCAATCTGAAAAACGGATGATAGGTGATCATATAGAAGCTGTAGCAGAGCGAATAGTAGGCAGTGATGAGCGCGGAGGGTATTATGATGGAAATAGGAAAAGAGAGTGTGTCTATCATACTTTAAGTTTCGAAGATTTTTATCAAGGATGGGGCGTTACATCTAAGTTGTATAAAGGAAAACAATTATCGGTCATTATTCCTGTACAAGATGAAGAGAAAACAATTGGAAATGTTATAGAAGAGCTTCGCAAAATTGAACCTTTTGAAATTATCGTTGTTGTAAATGGTTCGTCTGATAAAACAGCAACGATTGCAAAAGACAAGGGAGCAACAACAATTGTATATAAAGAAGCACTTGGCAACGATGTGGGGCGTTCACTTGGAACTTATTTCGCCAAAGGAGAAATTGTATTATTTATAGACGGTGATTTTGTTATTCCAGCTAGTGAGCTATATCCATTTGCAAAAGCTATTGCAGATGGAATGGATGTCGCATTAAATGATCTAAATCATTATTTAGATTTAAGAGTACCACTTCATCTTGTAACTGCATTTAAATATGCATTAAATTTAGCTTGTGATAGAAAAGATTTAGGAGTAGGATCTCTTATCGCTGTACCTAATGCGTTTAGCCAAAAGTGTTTGAAATCAATTGGGTATAGGTCTTTATTGTCACCTTGCGTAGCGCAAGTGAAAGCTATTCTTTCAGGATTCGAAATTGCGTGTGTAAGTCGTGTAGAGGTCGATAAGATGAACCGCATTCGTCCCAGTGAACATTTTGCAAAAATAGGTCATCCTCCAGCTGTCTTGCGAATTATAGGTGATCATATAGAAGGATTAGAGCAATTAATTGTATTAGAAGGTAGCCGTGGTGGATTCTATGATGGGAATAGAAAAAGAGATGTTTTAGAGTAGTAACAAAAAAAGTGTACAACATATGTACACTTTTTTTGTTCTGTTATAAAAACTATAACAGATTAGGAGATAAGAGTATTACAGCTCTACAATGGGTATTGTTCTTATATTACAAAATAGGACTCGTATATAAGGATACCAAAAAAATACAATTAAGGAAAGGGTTAATTATAAAGAGTTTTAAGTGAAGTTAACACTATGTATATAGTAGTTTGCTCAACATTTCACAAACATGTCACAACTATTTCGTTCACTTTAGCAAAAAAGTAGTATTCTAAGTGTGTAAGCTGTTATATAAAAAATCTTAGTCCTGTACTAATCAAAAATGGAGGAGATTAGGATGACTCAAGTATTAGAAAATGTTAAAAACGCATGGGAAAACTTTAAAGGTGAAAAATGGAAAGCAGAGATTGATGTTCGCGATTTCATTTTAAATAATGTAAACGTTTTCGAAGGAGACGAATCTTTCTTAGCAGGAGCAACTGAAGCAACGAAACAACTTTGGGATCAAGTAATGGATTTAACAACGAAAGAACGTGAAAACGGTGGCGTTCTTGATATGGATACAAAAATTGTTTCTTCTATTACATCACATGAACCAGGATATTTAAATAAAGATATTGAAAAAGTAGTCGGTTTCCAAACTGAAAAACCATTTAAACGTTCTTTACAACCATATGGTGGTATTCGTATGGCGGAACAAGCTTGTGAATCTTATGGATACGAAATGGATAAAGAACTTAGTCGTATTTTCAGAGACTGGAGAAAAACGCATAATCAAGGTGTATTTGATGCATACACACCAGAAATGAAAGCGGCTCGTAAATCAGGTGTAATTACTGGCCTTCCAGATGCATACGGACGTGGACGTATTATCGGTGACTACCGACGCGTAGCATTATATGGTATTGATCATTTAATTGAAGTGAAAAAAGCTGATTTGAATTTAACTGGCGGTGTAATGAGTGAAGATACAATGCGTTTACGCGAAGAGTTATCTGAGCAAATGCGTGCACTTCAAGAGTTAAAACAAATGGCTGCTTCTCATGGCTTTGATATTTCTAAGCCTGCAACAAATACACAAGAAGCATTCCAATGGTTATACTTCGCATATCTAGCAGCGATTAAAGAGCAAAATGGAGCTGCAATGAGTCTTGGACGTACTTCTACATTCTTAGATATTTATATTGAAAGAGATTTAGCAAATGGTACTTTAACAGAAGAAGAAGTACAAGAAATTGTGGATCACTTCATTATGAAATTACGTCTTGTGAAATTTGCAAGAACACCTGATTATAATGAATTATTCTCTGGTGACCCAACTTGGGTAACTGAGTCTATCGGTGGTATAGCATTAGATGGTCGTCCATTAGTAACAAAGAACTCATTCCGTTTCTTGCATACATTAGATAATTTAGGACCAGCTCCAGAACCAAACTTAACAGTTCTTTGGTCTAAACAATTACCGCAGAACTTTAAAAACTACTGTGCGAAAATGTCTATTAAAACATCAGCAATTCAATATGAAAATGATGACATTATGCGTGCTGACTACGGCGATGACTACGGAATTGCTTGTTGTGTATCTGCAATGAGAATTGGTAAACAAATGCAGTTCTTCGGCGCACGTGCAAACTTAGCAAAAGCATTACTATATGCGATTAACGGTGGTAAAGATGAAAAATCTAAAGCACAAGTTGGTCCTGAGTACGCACCGATTACTTCTGAAGTATTAGATTATGAAGAAGTTATGCGTAAGTTTGATATGACAATGGAATGGTTAGCAGGTCTATATTTAAACACATTAAATGTTATTCATTACATGCATGATAAATATAGCTACGAACGTATTGAAATGGCACTTCATGATACAAATGTTCTTCGTACAATGGCAACAGGTATCGCGGGTCTATCTGTAGTAGCAGACTCTTTAAGTGCAATTAAACACGCAAAAGTAAAACCAATTCGTGATGAAAACGGAATTGCAGTTGACTTTGAAATCGAAGGAGATTTCCCTAAATACGGTAACAATGATGACCGTGTAGATGAAATTGCTGTAAATCTTGTAAAAACATTTATGAATAAACTTCGTAAACATAAAACATACAGAAATTCTGTTCATACAATGTCGATCTTAACAATCACATCTAACGTTGTATACGGTAAGAAAACTGGTAACACTCCAGATGGTCGCCGTACTGGAGAACCATTTGCACCAGGTGCGAACCCAATGCATGGTCGTGATACAAAAGGTGCATTAGCTTCATTATTATCTGTAGCTAAATTACCATATGAAGATGCACAAGATGGTATTTCTAATACATTCTCTATTATTCCAAAAGCACTTGGTAAAGAAGATGATGTACAAGTACGTAACTTAGTATCAATGCTTGATGGTTATGCAGTAAAAGAAGGCCATCACTTAAATATTAACGTATTTAATCGTGAAACATTAATGGATGCGATGGAACATCCTGAGAAATATCCACAATTAACAATTCGCGTATCTGGTTACGCTGTAAACTTTATTAAATTAACTCGTGAACAACAAATCGATGTAATTAATCGTACAATGCATGAAAGTATGTAAGTGAAAAAGTGTCCCTCTGCTTTTTATAAATAGCAGAGGGGGGCTGCTTCAATAAAGGAGGAAGTAACATGATAAAAGGAAGAATTCATTCTGTAGAGTCTTGTGGTACTGTTGATGGCCCAGGAATTCGTTATGTCATATTTACACAAGGGTGTTTATTGCGTTGTCAATACTGTCATAATGCTGATACGTGGGAGATCGGTAAAGGAAAAGAAATAACAGTTGAAGAAGTAATGCAGGATGTGACATGTTACCTTCCTTTTATTGAAGCTTCTGGAGGCGGTATAACAGTTAGTGGTGGTGAACCATTATTACAGCTAGATTTCTTAATTGAATTATTTAAGAAATGTAAGGAAGTTGGAATTCATACAACAATTGATTCTTCGGGTGGTTGTTATTCTGAAGAACCAGAATTCCAAAATAAGCTAGATATTTTAATGGATTACACAGATTTAGTTTTATTGGATTTGAAACATATTGATTCAAAGAAACACCGTAAATTAACAGGGAAACCAAATGAACATATTTTACAATTTGCTCGTTATTTATCGGATAAAAATAAACCAATTTGGGTAAGACACGTATTAGTTCCTGGTGTTACGGATAATGAAGAGGATCTACAAAAATTATCTAGCTTTATTCAAAGCCTGTCTAATGTTCAGAAGGTTGAAGTGCTACCATATCATAAGCTTGGTGTATATAAATGGGAGGCACTTGGGCATAAGTATCCACTCGCGAATGTAGAACCACCTACTGAAAAAAATGTAGAGCAAGCAAGACATATTTTACAAGTAGTCTAATCCAAATATTGGATTAGGCTTTTTGCTTTCTTTACAATAAAACCTAGAGTATGTATATAGAAAAGAGTATACTAAAAATAGAATATCCATATTTTTGTAAGGATTAAGTGGAGAAATTTACATAATTGTAAAGGGAAATCAAAATAGTAAAAAGAATTAAGAAGTAAAAGAGTGAGTATCATGGAATAGAGAACATTTGTAAGTTATTGCGAAAGCTCTTATAGGAAAGTATAATGTAAAGATATGAGCACAGATAGGATTAAGGGGTCAATCTTATATGCTTTGCATATCCACGACAGGTACATAGCTGAAAGAGAAGTATTAGAATCTGTTTATGTAATTTTTAAGGAAAATGTTTTTCCTATTGTCGTATATGCAATATGGAGAAACAATAAGCTAGGAGTGGATTTGTTTGATAAAAAACCCCAAGGTTTTAATATTAACTGCACATTACGGTAATGGTCATGTGCAAGTAGCGAAAACATTAGAACAAACATTTCGCCAAAAAGGAATTAAAGATGTAATTGTATGCGATTTGTTCGGAGAATCACATCCAGTTATAACCGATATTACAAAATATTTATATTTAAAAAGTTATACAATAGGAAAAGAATTATACCGTTTGTTTTATTATGGCGTAGAAAAAATTTATGATAAAAAAATAGCATCTTGGTATGCGAACTTTGGAAGAAAACGTTTGAAATTACTTTTACAAGCAGAGAAACCGGATATTGTTATTAATACTTTTCCGATCATAGCTGTACCAGAGTTAAAAAAGCAAACAGGTATTTCAATTCCTGTTTATAACGTATTAACGGATTTTTGTGTGCACAAAATATGGATTCATCGGGAAGTAGATCGTTATTTTGTAGCAACGGATCACGTGAAAAAAATTATGGTTGATATTGGTGTGCCCTCGGAGCAAATTGTTGAAACTGGAATTCCGATTCGTAGTAGTTTTGAGCTGAAGATCAATCCAGACATTATATATAATAAATATCAGTTATGTAAGAATAAAAAGATTTTACTAATTGTAGCAGGTGCTCATGGGGTATTAGGAAGTGTAAAAGAACTATGCCAATCATTTATGTCATTACCTGATTTACAAGTAGTTGTCGTTTGTGGAAAGAATGAAGCGTTAAAACAGGATTTATTAGGAGTACAGGAAAAAAATCCTGATGCATTAAAAGTATTTGGTTATGTTGAAAATATTGATGAATTATTCCGTGTTACTTCTTGTATGATTACGAAGCCAGGCGGTATTACGTTAAGTGAAGCGGCAGCATTGCAAGTACCTGTCATTTTATATAAACCTGTTCCAGGGCAAGAAAATGAAAATGCGATGTACTTTGAAAGAAAAGGAGCTGCAGTTGTCATTCGTGATGATAGTGAGGTTTTTGCAAAGACAGAGGCGTTATTACAAGATGATATGAAGCTTCTTCAAATGAAAGAAGCGATGAAAAGCATTTATCGTCCGGAGCCAGCTGGTCATATTGTGGATACAATTTTGACAGAAAATCATGTAGAACCGAATCATATACCTATTAAATCACCTGCTCTTGCACAATTATTTACTTAATATGAAACCCTCTTTTATATGTTTAAAGAGGGTTCTTTATTGTTTTATAAGATAAAGTAGTAACTTATCCACATGAAGCTTACGCTTTCATTAAACAGTAAAGTCGAAATATTAACAACTATATCCACATTGTCCACAATTTTTAGAAAATTATCCACAATTCTAACATTTACTATGCGTTACAACATATAAAATTGTGAAGGATTTGTTGAATTTATTCACAATTCTATAAATTGTGTGGATAACGTTATCCACACAAAAAAGGTTCCTTATTTATAAGGAACCTTTTTGTCTATTCTATCACGTAGAAAAAATATGTAATGAGAATGAATAATTAGGGGGGAAAACTTCTAATTATTCATTCTCACTTTAAATACTTTTCGAGCGATAACCCGCTGCGCGATCTGCTTTGCGAAATTCTCGTTGGTAAAGAACTTCTTGTGTACTAGATAATGTGTTTTTTGTTTTGTCACGTTTCTTTTTATCCATTACAAATCACCTCGTGTCCTAAAGTCACTATCTATCGTTCCCAAAGACATAGGGTGATATACGTATATGGCAAAATGTTAATGATTAATTATTTTTTCTAAAAATTTAGATTATGCTTCTTTTAATTGGTGAGCATCTTGGAACGTTGTATCTCGCATTGTAGCAAGTGTATATTGATCTTTTGGGATTTCATATAAGTTATATACTTCTTCATTTGCGTTAATTTCATCATAAACGGCTTTTCTTGTTTCGTTTGCTAGATTTACATATTGTAGTTTTTCGGCAGCTTTAATAGAACGAATATTTATTTTACGAATACGCATAAAGATTGTTTCAATATCTAATTCATAGAAAAGTTCACTAAAAAATGAATCTTTCGCCAATTTATTATAGCCTTTTCCATGATAGGGTTTGCCAAGCCATGTTCCGAGAAATCCGGCTTTTTCTTGCACATCAAATAAAGTAATTGTTCCGATAGGGTTACCCCATTCATCTAAAATTGTGCGTGAAATTAATTCCCCACGCTCTTCAGCTTCAATCGTTTGTTTCGTTAAAAATAAATACTCTTCATAAGAATAAGCCTTTTGACGCACAAAAGGGAAGACAGCTGGGTCCACCATTAACTCGTATAGAACGTGGCTGTCGTGTAAGTCGCGTTTTTTCAACATACTAACTCCTCCTCACACGAGGGTAGCATGACGAAAAAACACCCCACCCTCGAAATTTTTATATCAATCTTTAAAAAATTTCGGGGTGGGAATCGAACCCACTAGAACCAGTTTCTAACGCTGGTGGCGCACCATTTGCCTTCCCCATTCATCAATTTGAAAATGATAATCACGACACAAATTGATTATGGTTTCATTCAGTTTATAATCGTATAATACTTTATCTAGTCAAAAAAATAAACTAGTTTTTTTTATTTTTTTTGTAAATTATTTTTCCATCAATCATGGTTAGTACAGGCTTGGCTAAATAATGGAAAGGATGATGAGTCCATAACACAAGATCAGCGTCTTTTCCAACCTCAATGCTTCCAATTCTATCCTCTAAACGTAAATTTCGTGCTGGAAATATGGTGATTCCTTCTAGTGCAGTTTTTTCGTCTAATCCTTCTCTTACTGCGACAGCAGCACAAATATTTAAATATTGAATTGGTGTATAAGGGTGATCTGTTGTTATAGAAACTTCTACACCATTTTTCGATAATATATGGTAAGTATCCCATGTTTTGTTTTTAAGTTCGATTTTAGAACGGCGTGTAAGAGTGGGTCCAACTGAAACCTTCAAATTGTGTTTCGAAAGTTCTTCAACAATAAAGTGTCCTTCTGTACAATGTTCAATACGTAAATCGAGATTGAACTCTGTTGCAAAGCGTAGAGCAGAACTAATATCATCTGCTCGGTGAGCGTGGATACGTACGGGTATTTCGCGGCGTAATGCTTTTAAGATAGGAAGCATTCGAAAATCAGCTTCATGCCCGTAGTGCTGTGCTTCATAGAATGATTCCCGAAGTAATCCCATAATTCCCATACGTGTTATGGATTCTTTTGTTCCATTACTATGGACCTTTTTAGGATTTTCTCCAAAGGCAATCTTTAAGCCGGCAGGTTCTTGAATAATCATATGATCAATACAAGTTCCAGCTGTTTTTATTACACAAGTCGTACCACCGATAATGTTTTGACTTCCTGGCATAACGTGAACAGTTGTGATTCCGTTTTGTACAGCATCTTGAAATGCAATATCAAAAGGGTGGATTCCGTCCAAAGAACGGATATGTGGTGTTGAAACTTCAGATGTTTCATTTGCATCATTGCCAGCCCAACCAGTACCTTCATCATAGAGACCAAGATGAGTATGGACATCAATAAATCCAGGTAAAAGATGAAGAGCACGAGCGTCTATAACTGTCATATCTTGAGTAGGCTGAATGGAAGGCTTGACCTCGGCAATTCTTTCTCCTATAACGAGTACATCCCCTTGAAATTTTTGGGATGTAATAGGGTAGACAATGGCTTGTTTGAGCAATATTTTCATAGGTACCTCATTTCTGTTACTTTACAATATTAATGGAATTTAAGGGAAAGTAACTGAAAGGTTATTTGTGTAATAATGCTCCGGATTCTAGAAAATGAAAGTTTTGAAAGGGACCTTGTAAAACTGTGTTTTAGAAGTACTACATTGTATGCGAAAGTATATTTTGTAATGCATGGTCTATTGCCGGAAATGTGTATTGATACCCATGTTCAATTGCTTTACTAGGTAATACATGTTGTCCTTCGAGTACAAGTATACTCATCTCACCTAATAAAGTGTGAAGCATAAATGAAGGGACAGGTAACCAATGAGGTTTTTTCATTATAGTTGCAATGGTTTCTCCAAATTCCTTCATTCTTATAGGTAGGGGAGCTGTGATGTTAAAAGGGCCATCAATTTCTTCTTTGTGTATGATGAAATCAATTAGGCGAACGACATCGTCTATATGAATCCATGATAACCATTGGTTTCCAGATCCAATTGTACCTCCAATATAGAATTGATAGGGGAGTAGCATTTTGGGAAGAGCTCCTCCGTCTGCGCCTAATACAACTCCAAGTCTTGCGTAGATTGTTCGCATTCCAAGAGAACGTGCTTTAGATGCTTCTTGTTCCCATGAATATACTGTATTTGCTAAAAAGTCATTTCCAGGAATCTCATGCTGTTCTGTAAAAGACTCAGTTTCAGACGTTCCGTAGTATCCAATAGCACTTGCGTTAATAAATGTATTTGGCTTTGTACCAAGTGTTTGCAATTGTTTAATGAGTCCTTTTGTTGTTTGAATTCGACTGTTTAAAATGGATTCCTTTTGTTTCTTTGTCCATCTACTATTAATAGACTCTCCAGCTAGATTAATAACTACATCGATAGAAGCGAGGGGGAAGGTTTGTAAATCTGGTGTCCATTGTACATACTGAAGGTTAGGGTGGGAAGTTTCAGTAGTTTTGTTTCGAGTAAGAATGTAAACATTATATCCTTTTTGAATAAAAAAAGTAGAAAGGTATTTACCGATAAAGCCGGTACCACCAGAAATTGCGATTCTCACAATTATTTCCTCCTCATTATATATATTCTTGAAAAGCAAAAACGTTCCTTGACTATGTTAAAATAATAGAGAGGTGAGAGTATGGCTGTCATTACAAAAATAGAAGTGCAAAAACGATCGAAAGAACGATTTAATATTTATATTGATAAAGGTCAAGGTGAAGAATACGGATTTAGTGTGGATCAAGTAATCTTAATGAAACATGGATTACAAAAAGGATTAGAAATTGATGAAATAGCGTTAGGGAATATTTTATACAATGAAGAGGTACAAAAAGCATATTTACAAGCAATTTCCTATCTATCCTATCAAATGAGAACAAAAAAAGAAGTAGAAGACTATTTACGAAAAAAAGAAGTGGGACAGGCTGTCATCTCTGAAGTCGTTTCGAAATTATTACATGATCGATATATTAATGATAAAGAGTACGCTGTTTTATATACACGAACGCAAAGTAATGTGAATCGAAAGGGTCCAACTGTTATTAAAAGAGAATTATTAAATAAAGGTGTTCAGGATCTAATTATTACACATAGTTTACAAGAATATCCGAAGGAAAAGCAAATTGAGAATGCTTTACTTCTTATAGAAAAGAAGAAAAGGTCTTATCAAAAGCATTCCTTTTTACAAATGAAGCTTAAGTTAGACGAAATGCTTGTTCGTAAAGGATATTCTAGAGATGTGATTCAAATTTGTTTGGAAGAATTGAAAGACGAAAAAGATGACGAACAGCAACAAGAAGCGTTACACTATCATGGGAATAAATATTATGAGAAATATAAGAAGTATGATGGATGGACATTCGAAAATAAGATGAAACAAGCGTTATATCGCAAAGGATTCTCTATTGATGAGATAGAGATATTTTTGCAGATGAAACGTGAAGAGGGATGAGGGGAATAAGATGAATATGCCAAAGCGCTACAGTGAAATGACACCACATGAGCTAAGGGAAGAAATTGGGGTTTTGAAAGAGCAAGCAATAAAGGCAGAGCAACTTGGTATTGTAAATGAGTTCGATGTATTAATGCGAAAGATGGCAATGGCTCGTGCTTATATGACAGATATAAACAAATTTCATATTGGTGAGACATATGAATTAGTAGAAGAACCTGGTATATTATTTGAAATTACGTATTTCAACGGGGTATTTGCTTGGGGACATAAGCAAAATGATAATGAAGAGATTGGAATACCGATTTCTTTATTGCAAGAAAAATGAAAACCAGAGAGCGAATATCTCTCTGGTTTTCATCTTTGGTAGGCGTTACAGGAGATAGGAGATTCTAAAATTGGCGTTTTTTACATTCATTCGCCAGTATAATGAGAGACTGGGTTTGTTGCGTCTGTCCGTTAACTTGCGCTTTTGCATGTTTCGGACGAGTCCACGTATGGTTAAATAATTCAGAACGACTATCTAAGCGATCACGGTAGCTCATCTTTATCACCTCGTGTAGGAAGTTAATTTTTTAGGTTGTACCTGAACTATTCTTCCTGCTGATTTGCAGCACGCATACGTTCTTGTGGGTGCGTGTTAATTGTGCCGTTAGGTCGTTTCGAAGCGAAGCGTGATTTCGCTTTCGGCTGACCATCGATTTTGCTGTTGTTTTTTGACTCAGACCAAAATTCGGCTTGTTTACCCATTGCGAACGCCCTCCTCATCATCAGTTGATACCTCTTTAAGAAGTATCACTTATAGAATGTGCAAAATAGAGGAAACTATCCTTTAGAAATTAAGGGAATAAATAGGTAAAAGGAGAATAGAACATGAATGATATTCACGAAACATTAACAAAAGAATTATTAGACAAAAATGACAAACTTTCTTACGCACAAGCTCGTGCGTGGGTTGAATTATTGTGGGAAGACTTTCAAACAACTTATGCTAAATCAGGTCGTTATCAAGGTGATGAAATGACTGAACAAGTGGTACGAACATGGATTAATAATCATGGAGGTCGCCTTCATGAAATGCGTACAAATAATCCGAAATATAGCCATTTAATCAATCAAGAAGATCATTTGAAACATTAAAAAAAGCGACTTAAGTCGCTTTTTTTAATGTGGAAGTAATTCCAGTTTTTTTCGAAGTTTTTCTTCACTAAAAATCCATCCTGTATAGGAACTAATAATATTTAAATTGTGGTCGAGTTGAACGATTGCAACGAATGGATAATAATCTTTACTGCGATAGCGCAAATCAATGAAGCGAACTTCGTAATAATGATCATAATCGAAAATGTCCCAGCGATACACAGGGGAGAAAGATAGAAATGCTGAGATGTTTTCATCTTGTTTAGCTGCGCGCATAATAGCATTATCTGGGAACGGTACCCGGTCGAACTTATCATATATCATGATGTTACCACGATGCCATCTAGCAACGTAGTAATAATCAGTTGTAACGATTGCTAAATGATAATGATAAAATCTGTAAGAAGGGGAAATGATTATTTTCTCCACATGATTGAAACGTTTATATACGATGCTACGTATGTTTCTATGCATCATAATCCGTCCGATATAGTAAATAATCATCAATATATACGCTGCTAAGGCAGTATACCCTTTATGGGAACCTACAAGCATACAAGCAATCGCGAGTAGGTTGATAAAGAAAATGACGGTATCAAATGTATTAATGATGCCGAGCGCTACCCATTTTTTTGTGAAGGGCCGTAATGCCTGGGTACCGTAGGCGTTGAAAATATCTACAAAGACATGAAGAAAGACGGCAATAAATGACCAAAGTAGTAGATGCAAATATGGAGCGTCTGAAAAGAAGGCGAAAGAGATGCCACTTATAAGGAATGACCAAAGAATCACAGCAGGAATGGAATGAGTAATCCCGCGATGATTTCTTATATATTTAGCGTTATTACGCAATTTTAAAACTGTATCGATGTCAGGAATATTGGAACCAGCAATTGTAGCAAGCATAACTGCTTGTGGCCCAATATCACTTTGTGCTATGGCTGGATCTAACGTTGCCAAACTGCCTAGAGTAACGCCCATAACAAGGTGAGTGGCTGTGTCCATAGAAATCCACCTCCGTTTTTTATTAATGTAACTCTTTTTATTCGATACCTCAAGTCCTTTGCCTTCTATTTCCTATGTCATCTTACTTAAATTTTTTCCTAAAATCTTTATAATAGTACTTATATGCAAAAAAATGAGGGGGATCAAGTTTGACACTTGAAATATTAAATAATTTTAACATAGAGCAGTTTCAAAATGATTTAATTGGTTGGTTTGAAAAAGAGCAACGCGACTTACCGTGGCGTAAAAATAAAGATCCATACCGCGTCTGGGTTTCGGAAATTATGTTGCAGCAAACGAGGGTAGAAGCTGTAAAACCATATTACGCGAATTTTATGGGGAAGTTTCCTACTCTAGAAGCTTTGGCAAATGCTGGTGATGAAGAAGTGTTAAAAGCATGGGAAGGTTTAGGATATTATTCTAGAGCACGAAATTTACATGCGGCTGTAAAAGAAGTGAAAGAAGTATACGGCGGGATAGTACCAAGTGATGTAAAGAAAATTGAAAAATTAAAAGGAGTTGGCCCCTATACAAAAGGTGCTATTTTAAGTATCGCATATGGTATACCAGAGCCGGCAGTTGACGGAAATGTTATGCGTGTATTATCTCGCATTTTATCAGTATGGGATGACATTGCAAAACCGAAAACTAGAGAAGTGTTTGAAGAGATTGTACGTGAAATTATTTCGGCTGAAAATCCATCTTATTTTAATCAAGGTTTGATGGAATTAGGTGCACTAATTTGTATTCCCAAAAATCCATCTTGCTTACTTTGTCCTGTACGTGAACATTGTCGAGGATATGCTGAAGGTGTTCAAAAGGAGTTACCAGTAAAAAGTAAAGCGAAGGCTCCTACAATGGTACCGATTGTTGCAGGGGTACTTCAAACAGAAGATGGTCGTTACGTCATTAATAAACGTCCAAGTACCGGGTTATTAGCTAACATGTGGGAGTTTCCAAATGCTGAACTTGGGGAAGGGATTCGGAATCAGAAAGAGCAGCTTACAGATTATATGAAAGAAAAATTTGAGCTCTCGATTTCTATTGAAGAATACGCAGTGAATGTACAACATACATTTACACATCGCACTTGGGATATATTCGTATTTTACGGAAAAGTAACTGGTGATATTGTTGAAACAGATACATTGAAATTTGTATCGAAAGAAGCATTTGAGCAGTTACCATTCTCGAAATCGCATCGTACGATTTATGAGAATTGCGTTGAGAAAATTACAATGCAATAAAGTGAAACTTTAATCAGTGGGGGTTTTCTTCATCCCCCACTGATTATTAGTTGAACCAATCGGACTTTTATGGGCAGTTGATCCCC
>NZ_LOBC01000025.1 GCF_001583695.1 Bacillus wiedmannii
GCTTTAATGGGCAGTAAGACCCCCACCTCAAAATTCAGCGAAAGCAAAGAATTTAGGTGGGGGATCAACTGCCCATAAAAGCCCAATTGGTTCAACTAATAATCAGTGGGGGAGGAAGAATCCCCCCCACTGATTAAAGTTTTACTTTATCTATTAAATCGTGTTTCTTCTATTATATATGTTTCACGTTATCAACATCTTTAATTATTTTAACCTACTAAAGCTATTATAGAATCCTATTATTGCAAAAATAATATGTGACAGACTAAAATCAAGGCGTAATTTTTTCCATACCTCGACTTATTTTGTAACAATTATAACGATATTTCATTAAATTTCACCTCATTTCAATCTCTCCACAGCGAAAATAGTTATTTTTACATAACTAATCACCTGTTCTAACAGCAAAATACGCCATTTTTGTAACGATTACGAAATTATTACGTAATAATACTGAAACATTGTTAACCTATTAGAAATTGAAATACTCCCCTTTTTATGCATCTTATGCTCAAACCTCCCCTAAAAACTATAAGAAAGCGCTTTTAGGATATTACTGGAATTATTACAGAATATTAACGCCCCGTTACGAAAGCTTTGTAATTCTATGTTTTTCGCAAATAAGAAAATAATGGTTGCTATAATGAGGTCAACGAAAACAAATGCAATGGAGGCTATTATGAAAAAATTTATGGGTATAGCAACAGCAGCGGTTTTTGGTCTTGGGATTTTCACAACATCTGCTAAAGCAGAAACAATCGTAACGACTGATGTACTAAATGTACGAGAAAACCCAACTACTGAATCACAAGTTGTCGGAAAGTTATTAGATGGATATAAAGTTAACGTTTTACATACAGAAAACGGATGGTCAAAAGTGAAATTGAATAGCGGTAAAGAAGCTTTCATTAGCGCTGACTATACAAAAGACACTTACTACGTAACAGCAAACGTATTAAACGTACGTGCTGGTGCAAACACAGACTCAGAAATTCTTGGTAAATTGAAACAAGATGATGTAATTGAAACAACACACCAAGTACAAAATGACTGGATTCAATTTGAATATAACGGAAAAACAGCTTATGTTCACGTTCCTTACTTAACAGGTAAAGCTCCAGTTAAAGTTCAGCCAGCAGTTAAAGTCGAAAAAACAACTAAAGTTCAAGATACAGCTAAAGTTCGTGAAGCAGTTAAAGCCGGTGAGGTAGCTGAAACTCAAGCAAAAGCTAAAGCACAAGAAGCAACTAAAGCTCGTGAAGCAGCTGAGGCTCAAGCAGAAGCTAAAGCACAAGAAGCGGCTAAAGCTCGTGAAGCAGCTAAAGCTCAGGCAGAAGCTAAAGCTCAGGCAAAAGCTGAGGCTCAAGCAGAAGCTAAGGCCGGGGAAGCAGCTAAAGCTCGTGAAGCAGCTAAAGCCGAGGCAGCAGCTGAAGCTCAAGCAGCGGCTAAAGCTCAAGAAGCAGCTAAAGCTCGTGAAGCAGCTAAAGCCGAGGCAGCAGCTGAAGCTCAAGCAGCGGCTAAAGCTCAAGAGGCAGCTAAAGCTCGTGAAGCAGCTAAAGCTCAAGAAGCAGCTGAAGCTCGTGAAGCGGCTAAAGCTCAAAAACCAGCTACACAACAACCTGTTGCAAAAGAAACTGAAACAAGTGCACCATCATCTTCTCGTGAGTTACGTGTTGTAGCAACAGCTTACACAGCAGATCCACTTGAAAATGGTTATAAAGCAGGCGACCAAGTAAAATCAGCTTTAGGTCACAACTTAACAGCTAATCCAAATATGAAACTTATTGCAGTTGACCCAAGTGTAATTCCATTAGGTTCAAAAGTATGGGTTGAAGGTTACGGAGTAGCAATCGCTGGTGATACTGGTGGAGCTATTAAAGGAAATAAAATTGACGTTTTAATGCCTGATAAAGGTACATCAAGTAACTGGGGACGTAAAACAGTTACAGTTAAAGTATTAAACTAGTTCGTATAAAAAGAGTCAGTCTCATTGAGGCTGACTCTTTTTTTGATTCTCACATTCTAACTTTCTCTTGAAAGTAACTAATATGATCCCGAATCCACTTTCGCTCTGACATAAATAAGTTCCCTCGTTTGTTATATACTTTATCAAACGCCTTTAAAACTTCTTCATGATTAACAAACTTATGTAAAAAACGAAGAGCGATGACAATCTCCTTCTCTCCCGTCCAAATTAAATCTATCTCTTTGCATTCTATATACGATAGATTACTATTTCAACAGAACAAAGAGGATGCCATAGCATCCTCTCCTCCCCTATTCCACACAAGTAAACTGCGTCCAAGCTCCTACATAATCTAATAAGAATAACTCTTCTTCCGCAATTGTACCGACAATATTTTTCCGTTCATCTATCGGCATTTCTTTTAGAATGATTTGCAGTTCACCTTTATACTTACCGAATGAGTTGTTTCCAATTACAACTTGCCCTCTTTCCTGTCGTACACTTTCGCGCACTGGGAAGTCATAGTCTTTATACTTTTTACGCACTTCTGTAGAACGTACCATATATTCTGTTATATCGCCGCGTCTTACGTGTAATTCTTGCAGTGTCGCTTTCTTTTCTACTTCAGTCGCTTCTTCTACAAAGTGTACTTTCAGCTGTAACATGTAACGATTTAAGTTTCCTAGTTTCTCTAACTCTTCTTCATTCGCATAAGCATTTCCGATAATCACATCATCAATAAGCCCTGTTGCCCATAAATGTTTCGCTTGTACTTCAATCGGTAAGTTACGATGTTGTTCTAACGTACATAATCCGTCATTAATATCCCATGGACCGATGTCGGCTGCATGGGACGTAATAAAGGCTGCCGTGCGAATGCCATGCTTTTTAAAGCGTTCACTACAGCGAATGAAATAATCATATGGAAGACCGGTGAATTTTTGTGGATAGAAGTTATGACAGCCAATTAAAGCTGGTTTATTCGCCTGGTGCGAAAGGATATTCTCTAAGTATGCAATATCGTTACTTACGTTTAGCTCAATTTTTAAGCCATACGGATTATTCGTCATTTTCGCTTCTGTTAATCCGTCAAATCCTAGATCTAAACGAATACCGTCTGCACCTAACTCTGCAAAGAATGATAGATCACTATAGCTAATACCAAGTTGATCGAATACTGCCGGAGCTACATCTAAAATAACTTCCATATTGTTATCTTTTGCATGATTAATAATTTCTTTAAATTCAGCTACAATTTCTTCTTTTGGACGATTCACAGATAATAGACATGTGAATATTCTTGAAAAACCGTGGCGTGCCGCTGCCGAAATGTATGCCATATCTTGTTCTTTCGTTGAATACTCTGGATAAAGTGAAATTCCTAATTTACGCTCCATGCTTTTGCATCTCCTTCACACGTTGTATTAATGCCATGCTCGTAAATCTATATTTTGCAGATAAACATGTGGCACATAAAATCGTTGGTACAATAATTACGTACGGTGATTGTAAGCTTAGCATTACATATGCACCCATTGAACTACCGATAAATAAAATTGATATGAGTAGTAACACTAATAAAGATTTACTTTGTACCCATTTTGAATAATGTGCAATACACTGCCCCGCTACGAATGTAATTAAGATGATAATTGCTCCGAGCATTCTGTTTTCTCCTCTCCTGCTAATTGCTGTTTCTCATACATTTTGAAGAATGGATAGTAAATAACGAATGAGATCACAAAGTTAACAAGTACAAGTACACCAGCCATAATTGTCCAGTCTGTACTAATAATCGCTGCAATTGGTGCTAACATCGTAAATGGCAGTTTCGCCATCATGAGCGGAATCATGCCTGAAACAACTGCAAAATATGATACTGTCGTTGTCACTAACGGTGTAATAACGAATGGAATAATTAAGATTGGGTTCATTACAATTGGTGCCCCGAAAATAATTGGTTCGTTAATATTGAATAAACCTGGTACGAATGATAATCTACCTAACTCTTTTAGGAACTTAGATTTAGAGAACATAAACATAATAACTAAAGCTAACGTTGAGCCTGATCCACCGATCCATACGAACCATTGAATAAATTGCTCTGTAAATAAGTTTGGTAATTGATGTGCATTTCCTGTAGCTGTGAATACTTCCATATTTTCAAGAATTGCTGAATCCCACATTGGACGAATAATTGGTCCTAAAATCGCAGGGCCATGTATACCGAATGACCAGAAGAACACGATTAAGAATACTGTTAATAAACCGCCGAATAAATTATTTCCTACTAATACTGATTTTAGTGGTGCGATTAAATATGTGATTGTTGTATTTACATCGAATTTTAAACCGTAACGAATACCCCAGAATAAAAGAATAACGACTAAAGTTGGAATTAATGCTGCAAACGAGTTTGCAACTGCTGGTGGTACACTGTCTGGTAATTTAATCGAGATATTATGCTTAATCATAAAGTGATAAATTTCTACTGCAATTAAAGCTGTAACAATTGCGCCGAATAAAGACGTTGCACTTAATGTTCCTACTGAAATGTATCTTCCTGCATCAATAACACCTGGTACAGCTTTCGTAATTTGAATTGGTTCAACTGATGCTAGTAAAAAGGCGAGTACAGATAACAACCCTGCACTTAACTGATTGAGCTGATAAAAGTTTGCGAGTGAAGCTCCTACCCCAAATGCTGCGTATAACGCCATTAAACCTACTGTAAACCGGAATGGAATATCTAAAATATGGCGAAATGGTGCAATCCATTCCATATATGCATCAATTGGTAAATTTAAAAAGATAACGAAAAATGATCCGACAATCGTTAACGGCAATGTAGAAATAACTCCGTTTCGAATTGCTAATAAATGTCGTTGTCCTGCAATCTTTTGCGTTGTTGGCATAATCTTTTGTTCCATAAAACTCATAAAACCATTCATCAATACCCCTCCTCTTTCTCTTTACTACGTAAGGACAAAAAGTTATAACATTATAATGTTTATATTTAAAAAAATATAATTATGCTAAAACTAATTGTTCTGCTTGTTTCAGTACTTTTAAACCGTCACACATGCCATAATCTCTTTGTTCTATTATTGCAACCGGTATATCGTATGATTTCGCAAGAAACTGTACCGCTGGAAACAAATACTTCACTTGTGGTCCGATTAAAACAACATCAGCATTTTTTATTTCCAGTTTCACAAGTTCTGAATCAACTGCTTTAATTTTATAATCCTTCCCTTGTTTCTTTGCCTCTTCTTGCATTTTTCTTACAACCATACTCGTTGACATGCCTGCTGCACAACATAATAAAATGTACATCTTATACTGTCACTTTCTCTTCTACTCGTTTATGAAGAGTAATAAATTCTTCAGCAAGTTCTTTCACTGTAATTGCATTCATTAAATGATCTTGTGCATGCACTAACAGTAAACTGATTTCTGCATGATTTCCTCTTGCTTCTTCTTGAATTAAGTCTGTTTGAATGCGATGAGCTGCCGAAATCTCTTCACTAGCAAGTGTCATCTTTTCGCTCGCATTCTCAAAATCTCCTTGTCTTGCAAAAGCAATTGCTTCAAGCGCCGCGCTTCTCGCATTGCCACCATGTAAAATTAACGCAAATGGAGTTTGCATATCAGTCATTTTAAATTCCCCCAAGCTATCTTTTTTCTATATTGTTATCTTATTATGAAAACGCATACAATTAAACATAAAAAACTTCCGTTGTGTAACGGAAGTTTTATATACTTTTTCAAAACGATAGTAAAATCTCTTGAAATTCTTCAATCATTCCAGCCTGAGTTAATTTCTCTATCGTATGCTGACTAGACATAATATCATATAAAAAATCATAAAGCTTTTGTAAATCTTCATTATTATTGCGCTTTACACTAAATAAAATAATAACTTGTACTTTCTTATCTCCCCAGTCAACCGCTTTATTAAGTGTACAAAACATCAAAAATGTTTTCTCACTTAATAACTGCATCGGATGTGGAATTGCAACTAAATTCCCAACGGCTGTCGGAGATGTATTCTCTCTTTCCATAACAGAATCATAAAATTTTTCTGGTACATAGTTTTTCTCAGCAGCTTTCTCACATAAGAATTGGATAACCTCTTCCTTCGTAGAAGCGCTATGATTTAAAAAGATCAAATCTTCCTTTATATACTGCTGCACACTAGTATTCACATGCGTAAACAACTGCTGACCGATTGACTTAATCTCTTTATCATCAAATATTGAGTTCACTTTTATAACAGGCACAGGCAAACCACTCGGTATATGAATCGTACTAATGATACAATCTATTTTATCTTTATAAAGGTCTTCCACTTTCAATTGATAATAACCTGTAATCCCTACAATCTCTAATTTATCTCGGAACTGTGATAGAATTTTATATTTCAATAGCTGGGCGCTTCCTTGACCAGTCGCACAAACTAGTAAACATCTTTTCTTTTGATTCTGTTCCTGTAAACGACTCATCGCTCCCCCGAAGTGAATCGCTATATAACCAATTTCACTTTCCGGAATCGATTCTCCCGTATAATAACCAATTATATCTCCAACGAGAACCGCAATTTCAAAAGCATACGGATAATTCTTTTTCACTTCTGCCAAAAGAGGATTTCTCGTATTTAACTTATACTTCAAACGGTTTAATAACGTTTTTAAATGAACACCAAATCCAAATAATAATTCTTCATCATAATAAAAAATAAGATTCCGTTCTTCCGCTACTTTAAAAAGAATATGTTGCATAAATGCATATAGATCTTTCCCTAATAGTTCTTCCACATTTTCATAACGATCTCTCGCTGTAACAGCAGTACTCAATAAATGCATCGTCACATATAAAACTTCTTCTTCTGGAAATGAAAGATGCAACTCTTTCTCTAAATCTCCTACAATCTGTTTCGCAATTGTATATTCTTTCTTTATGATAAGTTCTGATTGCTCCGCATTCAGCCCTTTCATATAATGTTGATTTTCACAACGCCTTATTGCAATTGCAATATGAATGACTAAATTATCAATTTCAATATCTGATAAATATATCGTTCCTCCCTCGATATACTTTAATATAACCGAACGGATAAGTGGGATATGAGGTAACGATAAATATGTATCCCTCTGCTCAAATTGCTCATGAAACGGAGTATGATCATAGCGCGGTAAACCATATTGTGATAAACAAGACCGAATATGAAACTCCTCTCCCACAATACGTATACCATAATACGGTCTCTTTTCAATTTGTAATTGATAGCGACCACATATATCTGTCACATCTTTCATAATTAAATTTACAGTCGATTTACTCACATAAATCTCCTCTGCTAACTGTGAAAGCTTCACATACCCTTCTGTCGTTACAATACGTTGCAGAATGTACGCTATCCTTTCTTCATAAGAAGTTGGGATCTTTTCCGTCTGTTTTTGAAATAAACCCACGCAAAACTCTTCAAACTTCTTCGTTTGTATAATTTCTAGTTCGTATCCAGTCCCTCTTTGCGATTCAATTTTCGCCCCGTTTTCTTCCAATATATCATTTAATAATTTTATATCTTTTTGAATCGTCTTCGTTGATACATGTAAACGGCTCGCTAGAAACGCTCGATTTAACATCGACTTCTCTTCTAAAAACTCCTCTAAAATAGAAATTAATCGCTGATGCACTTTTGTCATAGCTCTTCCTCTCACAATTTATATATAAAAAGGAAAAAGCTGCTGAAGTCAGTAGTTTTTTCCTTTTTCATTTTATCTATTTCTTTAATGTAAATCCGAATTTATCCCATGCTTGTAAATAATCTAATAAGAAAATTTCTTCTTCTACAATTCGGCCAACTACATTTGTTTTTCCTGTGTTCACCATATCTTTTAACGCAATTTGTAATTCACCTTTATATTGACCATACTGTTCATTATCAATTAAAAGATCACCGCGTTTAATTTCGCGTGTATTATGCGGTTTGAACTCTTCTTTCTTATATTTCACACGACTTTGTGTCGAGCGAATCATATATTCAGATACATCTCCACGATAAAAATGAGGCTCGTCTAATACGATAATTTTTTCTAGTTCTGTTGTTGTATCATATAATCCTATATCAAATGTTTGTTTCTCTTTATTTAATGCACCTAGTGCTTGTAATTCTTCTGCTGATGCATACGCGTTCGCAATAATAACATCATCAATTAACTCTGTCGCAAATAAATGCTTCGCTTGTGTTGTCATCGGTAATTCACGATGCTGCTCTAACGTACATAACCCTTCTGTTACTGGCCAAGGCCCGTACGTTGCATCAAAGGATGAAATAAACGCAGCCGTTCTCATACCGTAATCTTTAAATTGTTTCGAGCATTTAATGAAATGATCGTATGATAATCCTGAATAACGATGCGGATAAAAATTATGGCAACCAATTAAATTTTCACGGTTTGGTCTATGGCTCATAATGTTATCTACATATTTCGTACCGTTACTCATATTAATTTCAATTTTTAAGCCGTATGGATTGTAAGTCATAATCGATTCTTCTAAACCAGAGAAACCGACATCTAAACGAATACCGTACGCTCCTAACTCATGGAAGAAAGATAAATCATTATATGAAATACCTAATTGTGTAAAAACAGACGGACTAATATCAACTAATACTTGGAACCCTAATGCATTTGCATGAGAGATTGTTTCTTTAAACTCTTCTATAATTTTCTCTTTTTCTCCATCTACAGACAATAAGCATGTGAATACACGAGTAAATCCGTATTTACTTGCTAATGTTAAATATTCCTTATCTTTCTCTACTGTTGAATGTTCTGGATAAATAGAAATACCTAATCGTCTCATATGTACACGCCTCTTTCTTCATTGTTTTGTAAACCTTTTCAAATATGTGTAGTGAAAAAGTATATATCCCCTTCTCATTCACTACTTTTTGAATCCGCTTTCTTTAAAGAAAAAACAACTTCTATCATTCATAACAACTACAAGTCTATACATCTATACTTTACAACTTTTTTTCATAGTTGTGTAGCTTTTACACAAATTTGTCAGTTTTTCCACCTCGAAAATTGTTATACGTTTTCAAGGCACCTTCCTTGACTGTTACATTGACCAATACATATACTCGAAAGAAAAGAGAAAATTTTATATAGGGGATGAATATATGGGAGAAGCAATACTCGTAAAACGAGAATCGTTATGGACGAAAGAGTTTGTCGCTTTAATTTTTGCAAACTTATGTATGTTTTTAGGGTTTCAAATGTTAATTCCTACTTTACCTGTTTATGTGAAAGAAATTGGCGGCACAAGTTCCAATATCGGATTTGTTGTCGGCATGTTTACCGTGGCGGCACTTTTTGTTAGACCGCTAACTGGAAATGCCTTGCAAAAATTTAATAAAAAAATCATTTTAATGATCGGTACTGCTATTTGTTTACTCGCTATGGGCAGTTATCTTTTCGCTTCAACCGTCTTCCTATTACTTGCCGTTCGAATTTTACACGGGGCTGGTTTTGGTATTACAACGACTACATATGGAACTGTCGTTTCAGATTTAATTCCACAAGCTCGCCGCGGAGAAGGCATGGGATATTTCGGTCTTTCTGGAACGATTGCAATGGCGCTCGGTCCACTTATCGGACTTTGGCTCATGCAAACATATAACTTCACGATTCTTTTTTTATGTGCACTTTCATGTACAATTGTTTCATTAATATTAACGAAACTACTTCAAATCAAAAAATCGCCGCAACCACCACAGCAAACATCTGGTACTTTTCTCGATGGATTTATTGAGCGCAAAGCTTTACTTCCTTCATTATTAATATTATGTATTACATTAATGTACGGCGGAATCGGAAGCTTTATTACATTATTTGCTACGGAAGTCGGAATTGCTGATATAAGCCTCTTCTTCTTATTTAATGCACTTGCAATCGCTGTCACTCGTCCGTTTTCTGGAAAGTTATACGATGCGAAAGGTCATGCATTTGTTATTATTCCAGGAGTTATCATTACGTTTACAGGTATTATTTTACTGTCGTATACAACTACAATTCCGAGTTTAATTATTGCAGCAGCATGCTACGGAAGTGGTTTTGGAGCGATTCAACCTGCACTACAAGCATGGATGATTGACCGAGTAGCACCGCACCGACGAGGAGTTGCAACAGCTACATTCTTCTCCGCATTTGACCTTGGAATTGGTGCTGGCGCGATTATTTTTGGATTCATTGCACATTTTACAAACTACGCAACTGTATATCGTTATTCCTCTCTATTACTTATTGCTTTCCTGTTCATTTACATTACAAGTATAAGAAAGAAAAAGCATGGAGATAAAAACAGAGAAAAAGCTGCTGGATAATTTCAGTGGCTTTTTTTATCGTATTTTTGCTGTTATAAAACCACATGCATTTTCCTACATATTTTTTTAACTTTCATCAAAAAATATACGATGAACTCGCAGACGCTTTCCTTCATATCCACCTGAACAATACTATTCTAAAAAGTGTGATTTATTTACAAAATTAAGATTTATACAAGATGAAAACCAATAAAATACAGCTGTTTCTTTAAAGAATTGTAAACTTTTTGTCCCTTTGTAAAGTTAGTGTAAATTTTACTAGCAAACCGTTTACAGTGCCTCAAGGTTTAGTTAATAATTACAGCGTACATGAAATTTAAGGAGTGGAGTGCGTGGAATATAATGTTCAAGATATGATCTTCCAGTTCATTGGTGGATTAGGTATTTTCTTATTCGGGATTAAATACATGGGCGATGGACTGCAACAAGCAGCTGGTGATCGTCTTCGCGATATTTTAGATCGCTTTACAACAAACCCACTTATGGGTGTACTAGCAGGTATGTTAGTTACTGTATTAATCCAATCAAGTTCAGGAACAACCGCTTTAACAGTCGGACTTGTAAGTGCCGGATTTATGACATTAAGACAAGCAATCGGTGTTATTATGGGTGCGAACATCGGAACGACAGTTACTGCATTTATTATCGGAATTAAAATTGGAGAATATGCGCTCCCAGTTATGGCAATTGGAGCGATTTTACTATTCTTCTTTAAAAATAAAAAAGTACATTCTGTAGGTCAAGTTGTATTCGGTTTTGGTATGTTATTCTTCGGTTTAGAATTAATGAGCGCAGGTATGAAACCTCTTCGCTCTTTAGAGTCATTCCAAGAGTTAATGGTTAGCATGAGTGACAATCCAATTTTAGGAATTATTGTCGGTACAGTGTTCACTTTAATTGTACAAAGCTCAAGCGCAACAATCGGTATTTTACAAGAACTATTCGGTCAAGGTGCTATTGATTTACAAGCTTCTCTTCCTGTATTGTTCGGTGATAACATCGGTACAACAATTACAGCAGTATTAGCAGCAATCGGTACTTCAATTGCCGCAAGACGTGCAGCATTAGTTCACGTTATCTTTAATATTATCGGTACCATTATCTTTACAATTTTATTAGTACCATTTACAAGTTTAATCCAATATTTCCAAACGTCATTAAACTTAAATCCAGAAATGACAATTGCATTTGCACATGGAACATTTAACGTAACAAATACAATCATTCAGTTCCCATTTATTGCAGTATTAGCATGGATCGTAACAAAAATCATTCGTGGTGAAGATTCATCTATTAACTTCAAACCGCAACATTTAAATCCAATCTTTATTGAGCAATCTCCAGCTATTGCTTTAACTGAAGCTCAAAAAGAGGTTGTACGTATGGCTGAATTTTCATTACACGGCTTAAAAGAAGCGAATCAATATTTAAATACACAAGACAAAAAGCATGAAAACATGGCTACTCAATTAGAAGGAGCTATTAACAATTTAGATAAAAAAATTACCGAGTATTTAGTTTTACTATCGGAAAAGCCGCTTTCACCTTCAGACTCTGAAAAACATTCCGTTTTAGCAGGTGTTGTTGGAGATATTGAACGTGTTGGTGATCATGTAGAAAACCTAGTAGAACTTGTAGATTTCCAAATTTCAAACCGTGTTTCCCTATCAGACGAAGCACTAGCTGAACTAAATGAAATGCTTGAATTAACAATTTCAACATTACAAGACGCAGTTGAAGCTTTAACAAACTTCGATACTGAACTAGCACAAACGGTTATTGCAAAAGAACGTAAAATCGACCAAATGGAACGTGTTCTTCGTAAACGTCACGTATTACGTCTAAACGAACGTAGCTGTTCAGGTGATGCAAGTATCATCTTCGTTGATATGGTAAGTAACTTAGAGCGTATCGGTGATCACGCTGTAAATATTGCTGATGGTGTTTTAGGTGAACAAGGTAAAATCAATTTAAAACAATCATTATAATAGAAAAGAGACGCTAACTTAAGCGTCTCTTTTCTTATTTCATATTTACAACAGTTCTTCCTTTTAACTTTCCTTGCAATATAAGTATAAACTTTTCATCTAACTCTTCTAATGTACATTCTTCTGTATAAGATAGTAGCTCTTTATTTTCCCATTCACTTGCTAAAAGCGTCCACACATCTCTTCTCACATCCACTGGACATTGCACAGAATCGATTCCTAAAAGGCTTATGCCTCGCAAAATAAACGGATATACCGTTGTTTGCAATTCTTGTCCTGCCACATTACCGCACGTCGTTACACAACCACCATACTTTACCGTTTTTAAAGCGGTTTCTAGCATATGTCCACCTACAGTATCGATAACCCCGGCGTATATCCCTTTTAACATTGGTCTTCCTGATTCATCATTCAACTCCGTACGATGAATCACTTGTTTCGCTCCTAGACGTAGTAGCATCTCTTCTTCTTCCATTTTCCCTGTCGCTCCTACTACGTTAAATCCTAGCTTACTTAAAATACTAACCGCTACACTCCCTACGCCGCCTGTTGCACCCGTTACTAAAACATCTCCCATACTAGGCGTTATGCCTGCTCCAATAAGCTTATATACTGATAAAGCAGCTGTAAAACCTGCTGTCCCGTACATCATACTTTCCTTTAATGACATTCCCTCTGGTAAAGGGATGATCCAAGATGCTGGGACGCGAATATACTCTCCGAAACCACCAGAAGTATTCATACCTAAATCATATCCCGTTACAATAACTTGGTCTCCTACCTTAATGGTTTCATCTGCACTACTCACAACCACTCCTGCTGCATCAATCCCTGGCGTATGAGGATATGTTCTCGTAACACCTTTATTACCCGTGGCTGAAAGAGCATCTTTATAATTTAATGAAGAATAATGAACCTGTATTAATACGTCTCCCTCAGGTAAACTACTTACTTCTCTCTCTACAACGTTTCTTACAAACTGCTTACTTTCTGTTTCGTTCACAACGATTGCTCGGAATGATGTATGATTCATTATGCTCTCTCCTTTATCCGTAAATTTCTTCTTTATTATATAGAAGAAATAAGTAAACCTACTCATTTCTTCTTGGCTATATTTCAACAAATCTTACTTCTCTATTACTTTCTCACAATACATATTTTCATTTCTACTAAAACAACTTATACTTATTCTACATCTTAAAAATAAAATATAGAAAATCTGACTTTTTATAAATATATTGAATTTTTACGAAATGTAAATGATTTGTAATGTTTTTTTCGTCAAATTTCATTATAATAAGTGGATATGAGTGTCGTATTTCAATCCAAATGAAGGAGTACAAGAAATGGAGCAAAACCCATCTTTGCAAGAAAATACACGCAGTAAACCGAAAAAAGGTAAGAAAAAAACAAAAATTATTATAAGCGTTATTCTATTCTTTTTAATAATAGGTGGCGGTTATACTTGGTTTTTAGTAAATAAAGCATCTTCTGCTGTTCGAAATGCCGCACACGATTTAGCACGCGGTGATAAATCTGATTTACGTGATAAAGCTGTAAAACCTATCGCAAATAATGTCTCTGTCTTAGTCATGGGTGTTGATGAAAGCGATGTCCGCGGGAAAGAATATGGTGAAGCTATAAGAACGGATGCACTATTACTTGCCACGTTTAATAAAGATAGCAAAACTGTAAAACTATTAAGCATTCCACGAGATACATATACTTATATTCCAGTGGAAAAGAAAAAAGATAAAATTACACACGCTCATGCATACGGTTCTACTAAAAACGGAAAAGATGGTGGACCACAAGCAAGTATTGATGCAGTTGAAAAATTAATGAATGTTCCTGTCGATTACTTTGTAAAGTTTAACTTCAAATCATTTATGAAAATTGTCGATGATTTAGGCGGGATTGAAGTCGATGTACCAGTTGAATTTACTGAACAAGATAGCAATGATAATGCTGATGCAATTCATCTGAAAAAAGGTGTTCAAAAGCTAAATAGTGAAGAAGCTCTTGCTCTTGCTAGAACGCGCCACATCGATAGTGATGCAATGCGTGGACAACGTCAACAACTCGTTATTGAAGCCATTTTAAAGAAACTAACAAGCGTTGGATCTGTAACAAAAGTTGGTAACATCATTGATGATATTAACGGACAATTCGTTACTAACTTAACATTCGATGATATGCTTTCATTCTACAAGTACGGATCGGACTCGGAAATTGAGAAATTACAAATTCAAGGTGAAGACTGCTATATGGAAAAAGGTGACGATACATGTAGCAAATCTGCTGGTGGCGGCCGAACGTATTACTACAATCCAGATAAAAAAGAATTAGCAACTGTTACAAACGAACTTCGTACTCACCTTGGATTACCTGCATATACAAAAACAGACTCTGATTCAAAGAAAACAAGCACAGAGAAAACAAAAGAATCTAAGTCGGAAAATTCAAGTGAACGCGAATCAAGTAACAACGAATCTAAAAATAAGAATAAAAATAGCAGTGAAGAAACAGAAACATCGTCTAACGACAATGAATAAAAAAGAAGCAGTTCTCTATGGAGGTAGAGTACTGCTTCTTTTTATTTCTCTATAATTAAAAATCAGAACTTTCTAACTATCTTTTTTAATATTTTTAAATTATAATAAATAGTAGCAATCTATTCCAATTATCAGGGGGCTCATACATATGAAAGCTGCAGTAAAACATAACATCTCAGATTTTAAAGACTACTTAAAATCAAACGATATATACATGGAAGAAAATATAGATGAAAATGATGGTTCTGTTCATTTTTCAGTAGGGTTAGAGACAGAAGCTGGCGCAAAAATCCAACTAATCGCTGCTTTCCAAAACGAACATCCTACTGTGGATATATACTGCTTCAATGTTGCTCACGTACCTGATGCAACATCAACAAATGATATTTTGCATGTCATCAATGAATTAAACACATCTTACCGATTTGCAAAATTCACGTTAAATAAGCAAAATGCAATTGATATTTCAGCATCACTTGCATTCTCAGAACCAAATTTCAATCCAGCACTTGTCTTTGAACATACGAGAATGCTATATAAATTAGCAAATGACGAATATAAAAACTTAATGAAAGTTATTTGGGCATAAATAAAAGGATGGGCTGCAAGCAGCGCCATCCTTTTATTTCGATAACATATCAATCCACATCTTAACAGCAGTGCCTACAATCAAAATCGATAACATATATTGCAATGCTTTTTGATTGATCCTCTTCCCAACTCGTGCTCCAAGCGGCGCAGCAAAGATACCTGCAATCGCAATAATAAGAGCTGGAATTACAACTACTTGCCCAGTTATCACTTTTCCAGTCGTAATCCCTATTGAGGAAATAAACGTAATAGCGATAGATGTTGCTATTGTTGTACGTATCGGCAATTTTAAAATAACTAGCATAATAGGAACTAATAAGAAAGAACCTCCAGCACCTATAATGCCTGATGCGCCTCCTACAATAAACGCTAACAAGCTTGCTAACCATTTATTATATGTCACTTCACCACTATTATTTCGTTTCGGTACGAACATCATAATAGCAGCTATTGTTGCTAACGCTGCATAAACAACATTGACCGTATGTTCCGCTAATACGTTAGCACCAAAACTCCCTATGAAACTTCCTATTAATATACTAGCTCCCATATACACAACTAGCGTTTTATCCATATCATTACTTTTCCGATAGGCCCATGCCCCTGCAAAAGTTGCAAAGAATACTTGAACCGCTGTAATACCACTTACTTCATGTGACGTATAACTAGTAAATCCTAGCAATACCGGAATGTATAGGATCATTGGATAATTAATAATCGCACCGCCAATTCCAACCATTCCTGATATAAACGATCCTATAAACCCAATTATAAAAAGTAATACGACTAAGCTCATCTTACATCCCCTCCCTTCTAAAAAGAAGGTGAATTAAATGAATAAGTTTACATTCCCATCCGAAGCATCTGCTAAATAAGCTCCTACTCCTGCAAACTCTACCCCTTCCATAATCTCTTCCTCTTTTAACCCTAATAAATCTACTGTCATTTGACAAGCTACAAGTTTAATCCCCTGTTCTTTCGCCAAATCGATTAAATCTGGTAAAGGCATAGCATTATGTTTTTTCATAATACCTTTAATCATCTTTTGTCCCATACCAGCAAAATTCATTTTCGATAATCCCATCTTGTCTGCACCACGCGGCATCATTTTTCCAAATACTTTTTCTATGAAAGTTTTCTTCACCTTCACATGCTCATCTTTCCTTAAAGCATTTAATCCCCAAAAAGTATGAAAAATAGTTACCTCTTGATCATACGCCGCTGCACCATTTGCAATAATATAAGCAGCCATCGCCTTATCATAATCTCCGCTAAATAAAACAATTGTTGTTTTCTTCTGTTGCTCCATGTTGTGCTCCCTCCAATTACCTATAGGGGTATTTTATTATTTATAAAAAGGCTCAAATCATTTATCTCTGTACTATACGACTTTCCCTTCCCACGCTAACATACCACCTACCATATTGATTGCTTGAAAACCGTAGCTCTCTAACAACTGAACTGCTCTTGCACTTCTTCCGCCAGAGCGACAAACGATAATATATTCTTTATGCTTATCCAACTCATGCATTCGAAACTCTAGTAGTCCTAACCTAATAGGAAGCACTCCCTTAATTTTCCCTTCCGCCACTTCTTCTACTTCACGAACATCGATTACATGTAACTCTTCATTTCGTAATAATCTTTCCTCTACTTCTTTCGCTGTTATTTCTTTCATCTTGATATTCCTTTCTTACAAAGCGTTCATACCACCTGAAACATTGATAACGTGCTGAAACCCTAATTTTTTTAATACTTTTGCAGCCTGCTTACTTCTCATACCGCTCTGACAAATAACGATTACTTCTTTATTTTTATCTAACTGATTTGCCTTACTCGCTAGCTCATTTAGCGGGATATTTTGAAATCCTTTCATATGATTTCCTCTATATTCACCTACTGTGCGAACATCGATAAATTGTTTTCCCTTTTTTCCTGCTATACTCTTTAATTCTTTCCCACTTATATTTTGAACACCTTTTACCGGTAAAAAACATGAAATAACAAATCCTGCAGCCAGTACAATAAAGAGCGTACTTAATATTGTATTCATATAACCAACCTCTCTACATTTATAAACATGCTACGCCTTCTTAATCCAAAACTTTAGCACATCAGCTTCTTCTACATGCTTTACGATATCATGACCACCTTTATTTGCCCACGCCGGAATATCCTTAATTGACCCTTTATCCGTTACATGTACTTCTAACACTTCTCCAGTTTGTAAAGTATCCATCGCTTTCTTCGTTCTTACAATCGGCATCGGACATGCTAAACCTTTCGCATCTAATACTTGTTTTACATTCATCATCTATTCCTCCATTTTTTATTTATTTCTTATTCGTGAACTGCACAACGATTTGGACCAATCTCCATTTCACGCTCTTTATCTACACTCGGATGAATCTTCCCCATATTCGTTTGACGAATTTCTTCGTAAGCATTCGGCTGAGGTGGTAAATTCTCCGTTACAACTTTACGAAACTCTCCCTCACTCTCAATATTTAGTCCTGCATTATACGTAAATAAATCTTTTAACTTTGCGCTCACAACACCATTCTCATCCATTTCACTTACTTTTGAATAATGAGCTGGTAACACGATTAATTGTTGAGATAGTACTTTATATCGGTTATATAGAGTTTCTCGTAAATCACTCACCCAATCTTCAGCCTTTCCAGCAAGGTCTGGACGCCCGATTGAATCTATAAATAAAATATCGCCTGATAATAAATAGGAATCATCTACAATAAATGATGTACTTCCAATCGTATGCCCCGGTGAGTATAATGCGTCAATTTCAATTTTAGTACCCCCCACCGTAATAATTGATCCTTCAACGAGCGGTTTATATGAGAAAACAACTTCCTCCCCATCTTTTGGCGGTAACCAATACGTACCACCTACTCTTTCAGCTAACTTACGTCCGCCAGAAATATGGTCTGCATGTAAATGTGTATCCATTACATTCGTAATCGTAACGCCATGCTCTTTCGCGAATTCTTCATATGCTTCAACTGTTCTGACTGCATCAATAACTGCTGCCTCACCGTTTGAAACGACCATATAAGATAAACAGCCTTTTCCAAGGCGGTTAAATTGATATATACTCCCTCCGCCCTGTACATCTCCTACTTTTAACGGCTTCACATATTCACTCCAAGCTTTCATACCGCCAGCTAAATAATAAATATTTTCTAACCCGGCCTCTGTTAATTGCTCTGCCACAAATATAGAAGACCCTTCTTTTGCACATACTACTAAAACATCTTTATCTTTAGGTAATTCACTTACAATATGATCTACACCATCTAACAAATCAAAATACGGTTTATTTATAGAAGAAATTTGTCTCCCTTCAATTTTCCAATCTTCATAATCCGTCTCATTACGAACATCTAAAATAAACAACTCTCCGAATAAAACTTTCTCTGCAACATCTTTTGCTTGTAGCGGTTTAACACTCATCTAATTACCCCCATAGGTATATTTTTATTTAAAAAATTTTATTTTTCCACATTCCCTTGCCACTCTAACATACCTGGAATGACATTTTTCACATTTGAATACCCTTTATCTTTCAACATTTGGCAAGCTACATCACTACGGTTACCAGTTCGGCAAATAACATAAATTTGTTTCGTCTTATCTAATCCTGCGCTTGCTAGTTCACCTAATGGCACCGAAATGGCCGATGGAATATGACCAAAGGCGAATTCCGCCGCTTCACGAACATCTACTACAGTACACTCTTCACCACTTAATACTATATCTTGCAAATCCGCATTCGTAATCGTATGAGGATATTTCACTACTTCATTCATTTCATGCTCGTGTGCTTTTCTAACGTAATGCATCAATAAATCACCTTCGTATTTCGTCCCGATGTACTGATGACCTACTTTACTCGCCCAACTTTGTATATCTACAGTAGACCCTTTATCTGTTGCCTGAACTTCAATCACTTGCCCTGATGTCAAACCTTCCATCGCCTTCTTCGTCTTCACAATCGGCATCGGACAGGCCAAACCTTTACAATCTAAACTCATATCCACTTTTATACTCATAGTCGATTCCTCCATAATTTATATACACATACCTACAGGGGTATATTAAAATGTTTTTGAAAATCTGTCAACACTTATGTTTGACAGATTATCGGCTTTTTACAAGTAATTGAACAGCTTCTTTAATTAACTCTTCATTTGAACCATTACCGCTTTCAAACTGCTCACGCAAACATTGCTCTAAATTTGTTCCCACAACAAGTCCAATTGTACGATCAAGTGCAGAACGAGATGCCGTTAACTGTGTAATAACCTCTCGGCAATCTTTTCCCTCTTCCATCATGCGAAGTACACCACGAACTTGACCTTCAATACGTTTCAATCTATTTTTCATATCTTGATTATATTCCACTGTAGACCACCTCCGTATTTATAACGATATTATACATTACTTTGTAACTTTGTATAACATCATATACCCTCAAGGGTATATTGTAAAGCATTTTATTTTTTTGAACCTTCCTAACGTATAGTAAAAATGCAAAAGCCACTGATTTTATTGACTTTTGCATTTCTCAACTACACTGTATTATTATCTTACTTCTTATAAACTCTTTGTAAAACTATAATCCATTTCTCCACCTAACGCTTCAGGTGTATCACCAGTTTCTCTAAAATCATGTGTATATATTTTTTCAAATGAACCGAAATCTACTTGCTTATAAAATTCAAAACAAGGGAAACCATCATGCTCTCCTTGAACATCAATACTGCCGTCCTTTTTCACACATACATTTAATACATAATCCACAGGAGGTGCATATACATTTAATGGATTACTTGCACTCGCACTCATTTTGAATTGCACACCGTCAGAATTCCATGTGATATTAGTACACACAATATTTTCTGTACTTGCTTTCCCTGTTCTTTTACTCACAGAACCATCTGGACTTGTAACCTTCTCGGTCGTAATACCCGTGTTCGCATATGAAAACACTTCTTCTTTATAGAAATCAACTACTACCTCTTGCTCAACTCTAGAGCGCATCGTATTTACCGCATGTGGTGTAAATTCACGCGAATCACCTTCGAATTGAATTATTTTTCCTGTTTCCATATCCTTCTTAGCTTCTGTCCAAGAAATTGGAATAAAGACACTGGCTCTAATTTTTACGATATTAGTCATAAGAACCACCTCTATAATTTTATTTTAGATACTGAATACTATTAAATAAAACAAACCATAATTTCAATCCTAAAACCAATAGATTTCTCTTTTACTTTTCTACTTCCTTCTAAAAAATAGTGCTATATTTACGTTTAGACTGTCATTTTAAAGTTATATTCCATCTCTCCAGCTAGTGCTGCTGGAGTATCATTTGTTTCTCTAAAATCATGTGTATATATTAATTCAAACGAACCAAAATCTACTTGTTTATAAAATTCATAGCAAGGAAAACCATCATGTACACCTTCAACATGCACAGTACCACTTTTATTAACTCGTATAGCCAACAAATAATCAGCTGCAGGTGCTGCCGCATTTAACGGATTACTGGCACTTGCTCTCATTTCAAATGAAACTTCATCCTCGCCCCATACGATATTAGTACATACAATATTTTCTGTACTTGTTTCTCCCTTTTGATACTCAATTGAGCCATCTGGATTTGTAATCTTCACTGTGACGATACAAGCATCTGCATATGTGAAAATTTCTCTTTTATAAAAATCAATATTCACTTCTTGTTCTAATCTTGAACGCTTTGCGTTCACAGCGTATGGTGTAAACTCACGTGCATCTCCAGCATATTCAAACGATCTTCCTGTTGCAGGATCCTTAATAGGTTCCAGCGATGCATATGGTGCAAAGACACTCCCTCTAACTTTTACGATATTGACCATATGAAACCTCCATTGATTCTATATTATATAAATCATTATTTGTTCTACCAACACAATATAGTCAATTTGATTGACTATATTGTGTATAGTACAATAAGTATTATATATAGTCAACTTAATTGACTACAAGTGCGGAGGTTATATACATGAATCAAACATTTAACGAGTTAGATCTTACTTCACTTTTATCATTATCCTTTAGTACATTAATTACTGAGCTACATGACAGATTAAGTGAATTGGGATTTGAAGATATTAGACCAGCACATGGTTTTATGTTCAAACGCATCCTTCCTAATGGAGCAACTGGTATAGAGTTAGCTGAATATTTAGGGATTTCCAAACAAGCTATAAGTAAAATGGTCGATTCTCTTGAGAATAGTGGCTACGTTACACGTAAAATACACCCTACTGATAAAAGGGGTAAAATCATTGTTTTAACCGAACGTGGTTTAGCAGTAATGAAAGCAAAAGAAGAAATAGTAGCTGAAATAGAGCAGCGATGGATTAAAAATATAGGTGCAGCAAGAATGCAAATGCTTAAAGAAGATTTAACGACATTCGTCACTAAAGAAAATACAGAGAAATTATCATCAAATATACGACCTGTCTGGTAAACAAAAAACGAATCCATTTTGATTCAACTTCTTCAAAATGGATTCGTTTTTCTATAGCTGTATTAAAAATCATTAATTTCTTTAAATTTTATTCTACTGAATATATTTTTTTACGCGTTATATAATTCCATAACTCTCTTCACAACCAACTCCGCAGTATTCTCCCCCGGTGGCATCAATAAATTCGTAACCGGTCCATATACAACTGTATTTAACTCGACTTCATACCCACCATATACATATTCCTCTTCGCTTGGTAAATAACCAACATATCCGTTCATATATCCACCAAAGAAAGCTAATTCATTTTGAAGACGATCTTTCACTTCTAATGCCGTTTCTGAAAAAGGTTCCATCGGTATACCAGAGAACATACCATCATTAATTTGGAACAGTTGAACTTCTAAATCAATACGTAACTGCCGAATACCTTGCTTATATTTCTCTAAAACGATAGTAAGCCATTCATCCGTATTCACGCCCCACTGCTTCTCGGCGAACCGAGCCATTCTTCTTATCTCATCAATTTCAGGGATATCCTTCAACTTCATTTGCATCGCACTTGAAATAGTTCTTAATTTTACAATCGGGCTATAAGAAACTGCTGGCAACATCGTTAATACATGTCCACTAAGCATGTAAGCCATTTGTGTTAATGCTTCCCTTGAACCACGATACTTCGCATTTACATTACCAGCAGCTCCTTGCACAATAATAACAGGGCAGTTTACGATTTTCTCAAGAATCTCCCTTGTCATTCCAGGATAATCCGCTGATAATACATCGCTATCACCTTTTAAAACATTCGGATGCGCAGTACAAAATACTACAATACCAGATAGCTCCTTCGTTTCAGCATTTCTTATCGCTAACATGCCAATTCGTTTATCTACAACACCCTCTATATTTGTTCCCATCTTCGCTCTTCCATCAGATGTTCTCTCTCTTCGGTTGACACCGATATCACCTGTCGTAACACCCCATCCAACTTCGCACAACTTCAAATTGTTATTCGCAGTAACAGCACCTTGCACTACATTATTTACTAAAATCGTTTTATACGACTTTACTAAAGGTTGCTCACCAACAGTTTCCGGACCAGAGTGTGTATGTGTATAAACAACTGTTATTCGCTCAAATGGCACATGAAGCCTACTCGCTACTCGCTCACGAATCATATTCGTATCTTCTACTAACATCCCAATATTATCAATACTTATAAACACCGTTTTCACTTCATCTTTTTCAAATACAAAAATCGTCCCATAAATATGCTCTTCAATATTATTTATTCCTGTCTCTCTATGGTATCCGACAAAATCAATACCTACAGGCGGTGTAATATCAACCTTACAAACCCCTATTTTGCTCATTTGAATCGCTCCATTTCTCTATATAACTCCCTTTTTTCAAGAATAGCATATTTGACTTTGTTCCAAATAAAAAAGAACGGACAAGGATTTCAACTGAATTCTTTATCTGTTCTTTAAATAATTTTATTAATCGATTAGAAGTATACAGCCACTACCCTTTTAAATCTCAAATACCTTGTTACCTTCCAGTAATTCAGACAACTGTTGAATATTAGAAAAAGGACTTGAAGAGACAACTGTACTTAAGCTCTTTAATCCCATACTTATTAACTCTTTATCTCCTTCATTCATTCCTTTATCAATAACTGCAAAGGACTTGTTAATTGCTTTTTCTCTCTCATCGAAAATTTGTTTGAATACATATTGATATACATCGTACTTACGATTTATTTCAGTTAACAAAACTTCTCTTTGGGCTTCTATTCTAGCGATGTCACGTTGGGTTATTTGATTTTCTGTATACGCTTGTGTTAATTGATCGAAAAAACGAAGAACATCCGCCGATGGAATAATTCTAGATACTTCTTCCAACTTACTTATTGGATTTATATCTTTACTTTTATTAAATATCATTTCGAACATATTATTCTCTCCTATTCCTCAAATATCTTTGTATCAATTAAAACTGCAAAATCACTAGCTAATCCACCAATATAAGCTATATTATTTAGATCTTTTTTAGAAAAATAATTCCTACGAAATATATTTTTTCTAACCCATTTAAATAACCTTGAAATAAATGGATAAGAATATATTTCTTTATACGTGCGCTTAAATTCTTGGTTAAATACTTCTGTGCTTTTCTGCAAAGATACTAATAACTCATTTCCCCTAGTTACTACCAATGACATTTGTAATAAATTTATTTTTATTTGATCCATAGATTCCATTATGCTATATATTTGCTCTTCAATTTCATTTATTTTTTTGTTAGCACTCAAATGACTAAAAACTCCTGTCAAAACTAATGCGGGAAGCAATACAATACCACCTAAAGCAACTGTTCCAGCAGCCATGCCACCTCCTCCAGTAGCCATTGCACCACCACCAAACCAAGCAAGAGTTGCATTACTAGCGGCAACACCACTTAATCCTGTGATAGCCGCACCCGTTGAAGCAGTTCCAAATGTAGATACTAATGCCCATGCACCTAGTGCAGTACCAACTCCTGTAGCTAACCCCTTCGTTGCATTTAATGCTGCATCCGCTGCACTAATAGTCGAATCAATATTATTAAAATCAACTGTTTCAAGTTCTTCACCCATTTTTCTCAATAATATTTCTCGATCTTTCCCTTTTAAATTTTTAGATATCTTATGTATCTTCTTTAATGCTTTAATAGCTCTAACCTTTGAAGTAACGACCTCTTCCAATACGGAATTTGTTTCTTTTCTTTTTCTTTCCATTTCCTCATATAGTTCTTCGTATTCTTCTTTCCACTGATTAAACTCTTCGATCTTCCTTTCAATTCGACCGGAAGCCCCAAAGGTGACTAAATTTTTAATAAAACCCACTTAAAATCCCATCCCTCTATTAATCTATTAATCAAACTAAACAAATGTAATTCATATCATATATTTTAACAAATATCTGGGATTAGGAAGATAAATTTTATTCGAAAAACAAATAATAAAAGGACATTACATGAAATATAATACCTTTTACTTAACTAGATTTGTTAATTCAATTAAAAAGCCGCTGATCCCAGCGGCTTCTCCTCACACATACTTCCGATGCACCATCTTCCCATCATAAGAAAACACAACGCCCTTACTCTCCACAATGGACTCCATATGCACCGTTCTTCCCCACAGCTGATGAAGATATGGTAATACCTTTTCTAAGTATTTTAAATCAAGCTCGATTCCTTCGTAACTATGTTTAATGTATAATTCTCCGTTCTTTAAGTAGTCTCCGTCTTCTACTACTAAGTACGGGAAGCCACCATTTGTACGCATATTTACGAGCTGATCACGTACATGTTCCCACTCTTTATCTATTACTTTATATTCTTTTCCTTGGCGCTGGAATAAGTACATATCTTCTCTCATTACGAGGTCTTTATTTAAGTAGTTTCTTAAGAACGATACGTCCCATTCAATTTCGCGTACTTCAAAGATTTTATCACGACCAGACCCTGGTTTTACACCGCGTCGCTTCATTTCTTCTGTCGGGTTATTGTAGCGTTCTTCAATATCTTCGAACATTTTAATACCGAGGTAGTATGGGTTAATGCTTGTTTTTGATGGTTGAACTACACCTGCATTAAGCTTTGCGAATTCAATCGCTTCAGAAGATGTTAAGTCCATTTCACGGAGTATGCGTTGATGCCAGTACGAAGCCCAACCTTCGTTCATGATCTTCGTTTCAAGCTGCGGCCAGAAATATAACATTTCCTCGCGCATCATCGTTAATATATCGCGCTGCCAATCTTCTAGCTCACGGCTATATTCTTCAATAAAGAGTAGTAAATCTTTCTCTGGTTGCGGCGGAATTTTCTTCTTTTTATGCATATTAGGTCGTTCTCTCTTTTTGTTTCGATCATCTAAATTCCATAAATCATCGTACTGTGATATCCTTTTCTTTTCTACATCCTCTTCTAAATCTTCAATACTCCACGCAAGTTTCGGACGCATAAGCGATGGATCAATATGCTCTTGAATAGCAAGTACGGCATCCAAAAATGTCTCTACTTCTGCCTTTCCATACTTATGCTCATATGCTTTCACACGTTCAGCTGTTGCAGACATACTTTCTACCATATCTCGCTTCGTATTTGAAAAACGAATATTATTTTTAAAGAAGTCACAGTGTGCTAAAACGTGCGCTACAATTAATTTATTTTGAATTAACGAGTTCGTATCTAATAAAAAGGCATAACATGGATCAGAGTTAATAACGAGTTCGTATATTTTACTAAGACCTAAATCGTATTGTAATTTCATTCTGAAAAATTGTTTTCCAAAACTCCAATGTGAAAACCTCGTCGGCATCCCATATGCACCAAATGTATAAATAATTTCTGCTGGACATATTTCATAACGCATCGGATAAAAATCAAGCCCAAATCCAGTCGCAATTTCCGTAATTTCCGCAATCGCATATTGCAGTGCTTTATCGTCACTTGCTCTCATTATTTTCCCTCCTTACACTTTCCCTTAAGAAAGTGTATGATTGGAAACAAGCTTTCATGAGGATTGATTGCATAATAAAAAGACATCCTCATAAAAACGAGAATGTCTCATCTATTAACCTTCAATAATCTCCATCTTCTCCGTAATCGGTGTACGAGCTTTTCCTTCTGGTGCTTTATCGAAATAGCCAATGTGAAGAATTCCAACGATGCGTTGACCTCTTGTTAAACCAAGTCCTTCTATAAATAATGGATTGTAGTTTAATCCGCCTGATTTCCAAACACAACCTAACCCACGTTCCCAAGCAAGCAGTTGGAAGTTTTGCATAAATGCACATGTTGCAGCGTAATCTTCGTCGCGTTGAATTTGACGTGGATCTTCATTAATATAAACAACAATTTGTGCAGGCGTGCTTAAGAAGCGATCAGATAAAATTTTACCGCGTTTCGCTCTTTCTTCTTCTGTGAAAGAGTTTAATACTGCATCTACTAATTTCTGGCGGCCTTCTCCAATGTATAATTTACAATTCCATGGTTCACGGTGTTTATGATTCGGTGCCCACGTTGCATCGTTTAATAATTCAATTAATAACTCTTTATCTACTGCTTTATCTGTAAATGTACGAACAGAACGTCTTTCTTTAATTACATTCGCGATGGAAGTATATGTAGTCATATTTTTCTCTCCCTTATTTTTATCTATATGTATAAGTTTATTTTTATTATTGATATTGATTTTCAATTTCGATTATACCCTAGTTTTTTACTATTAATCAATGTTTTATGTTGGAAAACTTCCAAAAACGTCATTTTATACTGTGAATAAAAAAACTTAGCTTGTTCACAAGTTTTTCACATTTTATGGAAATGATATGTGTACAGTTTTCCACATTATCTATCTAGGAGGAATTTACATGTACAAAAAAATCGTAGTAAGTATGACTATGGCAGCATTATTATGCGGGATATCTACCTTCCCTGCTTCCGCTGCCACGCCAAAAGAAGTAACATTCCATCATCATAAACCAATTTCAGAAGAAGAAATGCAGTCGCTCGAAAAACTCGGCTATAACAAACATGAAATTTGGAAAGCTGCCCACATTGCAAAAATGAGTAAAAAAGAAATGAAAGATGTTTTAGCTTACTATAAACAAAATAAATCTTGGGAGACAACAGCCGAGCATTTCGGTGTAGATCCAAGTATGTTGAAAAAGCATCATATGAATAAAGAAACAAAAAAAGCACTACTGCAAGAATTAGCAAATATGCAAAAATCTACACCAGACGGACTAAAACAAAAAATGAAAGATTATAATATCGGATTACGTCAGCTCACGGTATTAACAATCATCTCTCAAAAAAGTAATACCCCTCTTGATGATGTACTAAAAATGAAAAAAGACGGTATGGATATTAAACAAATCGCGGAAAAATTAAATGTTAAAAGAGAAGATATACGAGCAGAGATGATTAAATTAGTGAAGTCTATTAAAGAGAAGCAAACAAATTAACACGCAAAAAAGGAAGAGGTATTCACTGCTCTTCCTTTTCTTTATGAACTTTCAACTTTGAAGTATAAATTCCCGTATTTCCCAAAAACTAACATAAACAAATGATGTAGTAAGGGGTGAGAAAATGTTTCGTTTATCGTCTAAAAAGAAGAAAAAAACAATCTGTTCCATTCCAGAGTTTGTCCTCACTATGAAAGAATCTAGTGATTTCGTTTCCTATAACATCGTAGAAGATGGGACACTATGTTTGTTTTATTATAAATCTACAGCTGAATCACTCCTCATTAATCGATTCATTTTAACACCTATAAAAAGAGAATTAGATCGCATTGAAAATATAAGTGACATAGCAAATATCGTTACACTCGAAGGGATCATCACCAATCCTTCTATTGATGATATTCGTGAAAAATTATTAGTTGGGTATGTACTCATACAGATAAAAAACGATTCTCAAGCAGCAGAATATGCACTTATTCGTGCTGAAAGTTCAGTTTTAGGTACACGATTATATAACGATACCGAAAATGAATATAGTGTAATCGGTCCAAAAGTCGGGTTTGTTGAAAATATTGATACAAATATACACTTACTTCGCCGAAATATAGTAACAGAGCAATTGGTTTTCAAAGAAGTTATAGTTGGCTCTATATCAAAAACAAAGGTGATAGTTGCTTACATCGAAGGCATTACAAATGAACAACACATCAATACTGCAATGCAGCGCTTACAAGATGTTGACTTTGATGTTCCTTTTGATGCAACTATGATTGAACAGTTTATTAGCGATAATAGTAACTCACCCTTCCCTGTTTTACTACCTACAGAGCGGTTAGACCGCTCTGTGTACGCATTACTGAATGGAGGGGTTGTCATTTTAACAGACGGTTCACCTTACGCATTAGCTGGACCAGCGACGTTACTTGATTTCTTCGTCTCGCCAGAAGATTATTATTTACCATGGATAGCAGGCTCATTTCTTCGAATGGTTCGCTTTTTCGGAGCAGCATTCTCGCTATTTTCATCAGCTATTTATACAGCTGTATTAACGTATCACTATCAAATGATTCCTGTGGATTTACTAGGTCCGATTATTTTTTCAAGAGCTAATGTACCCTTTCCGCCCATTTTAGAAGCACTTTTTTTAGAAATCACAATCGAATTGCTCCGTGAAGCTGGAGCACGATTACCTACAAAAGTTGGACAAACAATCGGCATCGTTGGCGGGATTGTAATTGGCCAAGCATCTGTTCAAGCTGCTTTAACGAGTAACATTTTATTAATTGCAGTTGCTTTATCAGCACTCGCTTCTTTTACAACACCAACTGTAAAAATGTCTTCTACTATCCGGATACTACGATTTCCACTTATTCTTTTAGCTGGTGCATTTGGGGGCTTAGGTCTTATTGTAGGATTCGTACTCATATTAGCTCATTTAATTCGCTTAAAATCACTTGGATCACCTTATTTATTACCTCTATATCCATTTCGCGGTTTAGGGACAGCAGAAGGACTCCTTCGCCTTCCATTTAGTCAAACTGCAGAACGCGCTTCTTTTCTAAGGCCCAAAAAGAAATGGCGCTATGACCCGAACAAAGCGAAAGAAAAACGCGACGGTGAGGAAAAATGAAAAATATTTTATTATGCTTTTCCATTATCATTTTAATTGTTCAATCTGGTTGTACAGAAGCATATATAGTTGATACACAGCGAATGATTCACGTAGGTGGATTCGATATAATAAAAGATAAAAAATTTCGCGGAACCATTTTATATCCCGATTACACAAAGGGCGTACAATCTAAACCAGAAACTCAATCAACTCATGCAGGTACAATTGAAACAATCTCTTCCCTTCTAAACGCCAAATCTCCACATACGATCGCTGTAGGTCAAATGCGTGTTGTCCTATTTGGAAAAGCATTTGGTGAACATGGACTTGGAGATGTTATTAACAACTTACAACGTGATCCTAACATTGGCCGTGATGTGCAGCTAGCACTTGTAGATGGTTCAGCAGAAGAATTACTGAAACATGTCAGAATAAATGGATCACTTTATTTATCTGATTTATTGGAGCAAAATATAAAAAACGAGACAATCCCGCGGACAGCTTTAAATATTTTTTTATATAACTTCTATTCATCTGGATGCGATCCATTTCTTCCTTACATTCAAGTATCAGAAGACAAATCTGCTTCCATTAAAGGGCTAGCTTTTTTAAAAAAGGATAAAGTGGTTATGTATACAGATAAGAAAAGGTCTTTTTTATTTAAATTACTCATTAATCCAACGAAAAATGGGCGTTACGAAGTCCCAATACGTCAAGGTAAACATAAAGGATTAATTGCTACTCAAAACATATCTGGAAAAAGTGTATGTTCTCTTTCACCAAACGGTGATATTCCGAAAGTTAACATACACTTAAAATTAAATGGACTCATAAAAAATGCTCCCAGCTGGCTTGATTTATCGAAGAGCAAAAATGTAACTTACGTAAAAAGACATGTAGAAAAAGCGCTTGAAAAGGATTTAAACGAATTAATACAAACATTCCAAGAAAATGAAATCGATCCAATTGGTATACGTGAAGAAATTCGTAGTCACTCAAGAAAATGGAGCATGAAACAAATTCAGAACATGTATCCTAACGTAGATGTTGCTGTCAATGTAAAGATTAATGTCGTACAATCTGGTATCGGAGAATAGTGAGGTGCTATCATGGCTGAACAAGATAAAACACATACTGTTTCCCCTTATTTCACATTCCTTCTATTACACTCTCTTCAAATTGGAGTAGGTGTGCTAGGATACCAAAGGATTATTGCACAATTTGCCGGTTATGATGCTTGGATTTCTCTTATCATCGCTGGCATTGCAACTCATATCGTACTATTTTGCATGCTTAAAATGTTAGAAAAAGATAATGATTTAATGAATATTCATACGACATGTTTCGGAAAGTGGATTGGAAAATTTTTTTCTGTATGCTTTGCCGCATATCTTTTATTATTTTGCCTTACTGTTCTTCGTTCATATATTGAAGTGATTCAAGTTTGGGTCTTTCCTACAATTAAACCGTGGAAATTAACCTTACTATTTTTACTTGTAGCTTATTACATAATTAGAGGTGGCTTGCGGTCTGTAACAGGAATATGTTTTTGGGGAGTTATCATACCGATTTTCGTCCTATTTTTCTTAGTTTTCCCAATGAAATATGCACATGTCCGTAACATTTTCCCAATTCTTACTCATTCACCTTTAGAAATTCTAAATGCAACGAAAGCATCTGCATTAGAATTTCTTGGATTTGAAGCGATTCTTATTTTTTATCCGTTTATTAAAAAAGGAAAATCGATAAATAAATGGGCACATGGTGGTATTGCTTTTTCAACTGTTTTATACGTAGTACTGGCAATTGTTTCCCTTATGTACTATAGTCAAGGGCAGCTACACCATACCATTTGGCCAACATTAACGATGCTAAAAATCATTAAAGTTCCTTTTATCCAAAGGTTTGAGTACATCATTATTTTTCTATGGTATCTTATTATTTTACCTAATCTTTGTTTAACCATTTGGTCTTCTTGTTGCATTAGTAAAAAATCGTTTCACATACCATTTAAAATCACACTACCATTATTTATCGCAGTCATATTTATTTCATCCTTATTTTTCACAAACCGTGAAAGTATCAACACATTAAATACAGTACTATCTAAAGCTGGTTTATATATTGTATACGCCTATATCCCAATTTTATTTCTATTTCATTCACTACGATGGCGCTTCAAAAATCCGTCGAAAAAATCTTCAACCGATACACCATAATCTCTGATACAATTTGAGTAATACATTTGTAAAGGGGACAAGCGTATGAAGAAATATGTATTTTCTTTACTTGCAGTACTGAGTTTAATTCTTGCTGGATGCGGAGCTACTAGTACAAATGAAAAAAAATCATCTGAATCAAAAGAAGAGCATGACCACGCATCGCATACTCAACAAGCTGACATTCAAGAAAAAACAAAAGGAGTCGACACACTTCCTACCTTCCTAGACAAGCTTGATCCACAAATGAAAGATATATACACTGTCGCTGGGCAAAATGCAGAGCTATTAGATTGGATTCCATGTTACTGCGGTTGCGGTGAGAGTGTAGGACATAAAAATAATAAAAATTGCTTTATTCGTGAAATTAAAAAGAATGGTGAAGTTGTTTGGGATTCCCATGCAACGACTTGCGTCAATTGCCTAGAAATCGCAGTTGAATCTGCTTCCATGAAACAAAAAGGAAAATCAACGCTGGAAATTCGCAACTATATTGACAATAAGTATAAAGAAGGATACGGAAAACCAACACCTACGCCAATGCCAAAAGCTTAAAAACGAGGATACACCTCGTTTTTTCGTTTCATTCACTTTTTTTCTTAACAAATTCTTTCAAGTGTATTTCTCCTTACTTGTCACACACTATATATAACTCCTCAGTAAGGAGGGTACACAGTGCAAACATATAACGACTATGACAAAGCTCTCTATTACACATATAGCTGTAATTGGGATAAATTACTCGTTCTTATGGTTCAAACGAACGATCAACTATTTTCTAAGCGTATTGAACATTTTTTACACGCTTATCAATACAGTAAAGAAATGCCAGAAGTTGATAAACAATTGCAGCTCCTATTTCAATATATTGACCATGCATCCCAAAAGTCACATATAGAAGAAGTAGAACAAATTCAAATGTAAAATATAGCGCTATTCTCTTCAGGAGAATGGCGCTTTTTTAAATATTGATATCAATAAAAGTTTCCTCTTATAAAACTTTTATTGATAAACATATTTTTTCTTTCTTTTCTGTGCTACTTCATACTATAATTTAGTATGTAACTATTATAAGAGAGGTATAAAATATGGGACGAGAAAAAAAGCAAGAATATGCTTTACTTACCGCATGGGGAGCTTCTTTTGTCGCTACACTAGGAAGTCTTTATTTTTCCGAAATCATGAAATTTGAGCCTTGTGTACTTTGTTGGTATCAACGTATTTTTATGTATCCATTCGTTTTATGGCTTGGTATCGCTGTAGCAAAGAAAGATTATCGCATCGCAAGTTATTCTTTACCAATTGCAAGTATCGGTGCTTGTATTTCTTTATATCACTATGCAATTCAAAAAGTCGCAGCATTTTCAGCTGCTGGGGCAGCTTGCGGCCGTGTACCTTGCACCGGAGAATTCATAAACTGGTTTGGTTTTATTACAATCCCGTTTTTAGCACTTATCGGCTTTATTACAATCGCTGTATGTAGTTTTATTGTAATAAAAAACAAATAAGGAGATGAAACAATGAAAAAAATGCTTATATTTGGTGGTATTATTATCGCTCTGTTTGCAGCAATTTTCGCTGTCACACAAATGGAAGAAAAAAATGCTACTAGCCAAAAAATTGATAATGCTACTGAAAGTAAGACAAATGGCCCTGACTACTATACAAACAAAATCTCTCTTTCAGATCTTCAAAAGAATTTAAAAGAGAAAAAAGAAGAAACAGTATACTTTTATCAAACATCTTGCGTTCATTGTCAAAAGCTATCTCCTGTCGTAGTACCAATGGCTAAAGACTTGAACGTTGATATGAAAGTTATGGATATTGAAAAACTAGATGTTCCTTGGGATGAATATAAAATTAAAGGAACTCCAACAATCATTCACTTTAAAGATGGCAAAGAAGTAAGCCGTATTAGTGGTGAACAACCGGAAGACAAATTAAAAGAATGGCTTGAGCAAACGAAAAAATAACGAGAAAAGGAAACTCCTTCTACACATGAAATGGGCGTAAAATCCCAAACTAATGTATAAGGAGGGGGTTTTATGCCAGAAGTGAAATGTTCTGTTTCCAATTGCTCATTTTGGGGACAAGGTAACTTTTGTCAAGCAAGTGCAATCGTTGTTCAACCAGATGCTCAAGAGGCTGGTTCAAATGCAAATGATTCGTATACAGGCGCGGTTTTAACAAACGAGACGCTAGAAAGTTCTGTAACAACAAGTGTAGAAACTTGTTGTCATACATTTAAGCCAAAATATTAAATAAAAAAAGCATACGATTACTCGTGTGCTTTTTTACATTCCTCTCCAAAAATCATGCATCATAAAAAAGTACAAAATAACGAGAACAACTGTCCCACATAAGGTAATGCGCCGATATATACTCTTCTCTCCTTCTCTTGCTTTCACAAATGCCCAAATAAATCCGAAGAACAATATTAAATCAACATATGGAACATAAAAAGAAAAAACGAGAAACGCATACAAATACACGATAAATAAACAGGTCGTTACTAAGAAAATTTTAAAAGCAAATTCACTTTTCATAATGTAACCGCCCCCCTATCTGTACTGTATTATATTCAGCAAAATACAATAGTTGCAGTTAAACTCGAAGTAGAAATAAGCTACCGTCTATAATACGGTAGCTTATTACGGAATATTATATTTCCGTTTATATATATTACTTAAAGTCGAAGTAGGAATTTGCTCATAACGAATTTTTTCTCCTGTTTCATCCACAATATACAAATTGTTTCCTATATAATATATTCCATCTTTTCGTTTTGAATACACTGCATATCTTTCGTTTGGCAATAACGTTTTCACTTTCGTTAACTGTCCATTTGGTTCTTGCCAATATATTTCGGCACGGTCTACTAACGTAAGCATGCCAATTTGCTCTTCTTCTACTTTACGACCGTTCCAGCTCACAACGCGGTAACCAAGCTTATTCGCTTCATATTCAGGGCTCGTATGAAAACGAGAAATGATTACTTTCGTCTGTAATTGCACCCGATCATATAACCATTTTATATCCCGGTCATGCATGCGAATACAACCATTCGACTCTCTGCTTCCAATCGTCCATTCTCGATTTGTCCCGTGAATCGCATATTCATTCTTGTCTAGCCCAAGCCACCTCGTACCAAGAGGGTTATTCGGCGCACCCCCAGCTATTTTTTTTCGATGGTATTCTTTATTTTTATATTTAGTTATAATACAAAAATTACCTTCAGGCGTTGGGGTACTATCCCTTCCCGTCGTTATTGGAAATGTTTTCGTATAATTTCCCTCTTCAAAAAAAGATAGCTGATTCGTCGTAAGGTTCACTAAAATTAAATGATCTGTATTAGCAAAAGCGCTAGCTGGTAGGCAGAAAAATAGGATTACGATAAACAATACTTTCTTCATCTAAATCCTCCCTAGCACTAGTATCATAATAAATGCGATTAGCTTTACTTTGCTCTTATAAATGAAAACTATCCATTGACGATAACGCCTCCGTTTACATGTATCATTTGCCCTGTCACATATGTGGAATCCCCAGACGCTAAGTATACGTATGCTGGCGCTAATTCATATGGTTGACCAGGTCTTTGCATCGGAACATTGCTCCCAAACTGAGAGACTTTCTTCTCATCAAAACTCGATGGGATAAGTGGCGTCCAAATTGGTCCCGGTGCAACACCATTTACACGAATCCCTTTTTGCACTAATGACTGAGAAAGTGATCTTGTAAAAGCTACGATTGCTCCTTTCGTTGCGGAATAATCAATTAATGTTTCATTTCCTTCATATGCAACGATAGATGCCGTATTTATAATGACATCCCCTTGCTTTAAATGAGAAAGTGCTGCTTTCGTAACGTGAAAATAAGAAAAAATATTAATGCGAAACGTCTTTTCTAGCTGTTCTGCTGTAATATACTCTAATCCTTGCTGTGGATATTGTTGTGCGACATTATTTACTAAGACATTCAAACTACCTAGCTGCCGAACGGTCTCTTCTACAATATCTTTACAATGTTGTTCATTACTTAAATCACCCGGCAACAATACACACTTTACCCCCTCTTTCTCAACATATTGTTTCGTCTCATTTGCATCTTCCTCCTCATCTAAATACGCAATCGCAATATTTGCTCCCTCTTTCGCAAAAGCGATGGAAACAGCGCGTCCAATCCCACTATCTCCTCCTGTAATTAATATATTTTTTCCTTTTAACTTTTCGCTTCCTTTATAATTTGGGTCTTCGAACTGTGGTAGAGGATTCATTAACGATTCAATACCAGGTTGTTTATTTTGATGTTGCGCTGGCTTTGTTACAAAGTTTTTTTGCTGCGGCATATCTTCTTTCAACTCCTTTTCCTTATAATATGCGCACAATAAAAACTGAAATTCACACATCGTTTTACGATTAATATTCGAATTTAAGACACAAAATATGAATTGTTGTAAACTTTTTATGCAAAACTATTGCAAAATAGTTAAAAAACGAATATTATATATAACTGTTGTGAAAATTATTCGTAAACAGAAAGGATGTTTATATGTTTAACCTTTCAAAACATAAAACTTCTATTAAAACTGAAATTATGGCAGGTATTATTACCTTCTTAACAATGGCATATATCATTGTCGTAAACCCTGTCATCCTTGGGGATGCAGGAGTTCCATTTGAACAAGCATTTACAGCAACAATTATCGCTGCTGTTGTCGGAACATTATTTATGGCGATCTTTACAAACTTACCAATCGCAATTGCACCAGGTATGGGATTAAATGCTTACTTCTCTTACTCTGTTGTAAAAGCTCATGAAGGCATGACTTTCGCAATTGCATTCTCTGCTGTATTCGTAGCAGGTATGATTTTAATTTTGTTATCATTCACATCTTTCCGTACAAAATTAATGGAAGCAATTCCTGAAAACTTAAAACATGCAATTACTGCTGGTATCGGTCTTTTCATCGCCTTTATCGGTTTACGTTTAACAGGTATCGTTACAAAAAATGAAGCAAACTTAGTTGGACTTGGTGATCTTCACTCTGCTCCAGTACTACTAGCATTAGCTGGACTTGGAATTACAATTGTCCTTATGTCTTTAAATGTAAATGGTGCACTATTTATTGGAATGCTATTAACTGGTATTATCGCTTACTTCACAGGACAATTAACATTCTCAAACGGTGTTACATCAATGCCTGGATTACCAGAAGGAATTATCGTTTCTAATCCAATTACTGCTGTTTCTGATGTAATTAACTACGGATTGTACGGCGTTGTATTTTCATTCTTCCTTGTTACATTATTCGATACAACAGGTACATTACTTGGTGTAGCTCAGCAAGGTGGATTTATGAAAGATGGAAAGCTTCCAAAAGCTGGACGAGCTCTTCTATCTGACTCATTCTCAGCAACAATCGGTTCTATGTTCGGAACAACACCATCAACAGCTTACATTGAATCATCTGCTGGTGTTGCAGCTGGTGGTCGTACTGGTTTAACAACTGTTACAGTAGCTGTTCTATTTGCACTAGCAGCATTCTTCGGACCATTAGTAAGTGCCGTTTCTGGTGTATCAGCTATTACTGCACCATCATTAATTATCGTTGGTAGTCTTATGATGGGATCAGTTCGCCACATCGATTGGGACGCATTTGATGAAGCATTCCCAGCATTCTTAGTAATCTTAAGCATGCCACTTACATCAAGTATCGCAACAGGTATCGCACTTGGATTTATTTCATACCCAATTATGAAAGTGGCAAAAGGTAAATTCCGTTCTGTTCACCCACTTGTGTATGTATTCGGAATCTTGTTCGCTTATCAATTGATTTTCTTACCACATTAAAATCCCTCATACAGAGGGATTTTTTATTTATAAAAAGAAAGTAGAGCATCTAATTTCGATGCTCTACTTTCCTTCTATAACAATCATACGAATTACTTTTAACACTTCTCATTTACTTGTAATTCTTTACTGTACTTTTGAATGAAAATATTGATGAAATAACCATTACCATCCCTACACTCAACCCAATAAGCTGATCCAATAGCATTTCATCATGAATGAACCAGCACAGTAAAAATACACCGCCAAAAATAAGCAACATAGTAAATCCAGTATGTCTAAGCTCTTTATATACATTTTCCATCTGTATCACCACTCCACATACTTTTATCCATATTACACCACATATCCATCAAGCAAACATATTGTCCTCTGGCAGTATGGAGCTACCTTTTGATCATGTGTAACAACTAGCACCGTTTTTCCTTGTTTATGAACCTCTTTTAAAATGCTCATAATTTTTTCTCCGTTTTCTTGATCGAGAGCACCAGTCGGTTCATCAGCAAGTATAATTTTTGTATCTTGTGCTAATGCCCTCGCTATCGCTGTCCTTTGCTGTTCTCCTCCAGATAATTCGTGGGGATACTTATTAATATGTCTCTCCAGCCCTACCATCTCAAGCATTTCTTTTGATATTTGTATACGTTTCTTATGAGAAATTTTTCTATATATAAGCGGGAGCATTACATTTTCAATAACTGTATAATCATCTAGTAGCGAAAAGTTTTGAAACACAAATCCAACTTCCTTATTTCTATACTTATGATAGTTTGACTTTAATGTACTCGTATCCATGCCATCTAAAAAATACTTTCCAGTAGAGGGGTTATCAATTAAGCCAATAATATTAAGTAAGGTTGATTTCCCTGAACCAGATGGTCCCATAATGGCTATCATTTCGCCTTTTTCTATTGTAAGATTAATATCTTTTAAAGCACTAAAATTACTCTTTCCGTATCCCTTAGCCACATTTGCGAGCTGAATCATCTATAACACCTCTTTCATATATGTATTTTTTATTTTTAGTACATTGAAATAAATGATTGCATATATAACGAGGATCATTACAAGTGATAAAGCACCTATAACAACCAATGATTCTATAGAGACTTTTAACGTTCCAAAGAAAGATAACATACTATTTTCTAGCCCTTTCTGAATTTCAATTACTTCGCTATTCTCCCATTGAAAATACATAATTCCTATACATATAGATAAAACGAATAACAACATATACTCAATAACAAACGGAAGACATAGTTGAAAAGTACTTGCTCCTAATGCTGATTTAATAGAAATATTTTTACGTTCCATATAAAGCGTGGCCATTGATGTTAATAAAATAGATATAAATGAAAAAGATAAGACTGTACCGCTTAATAATAAGGGATATGACATATTATCACTACCTTGCTTTTCATTTTCTAATAATTTATCCGGATTTGTAACATAATACGAATACCCCTTACCTTCTGTTACCTTTAATACTTTCTTTTGAAATTCATTTATATTTATCTTCTCATTTGTTTCTATAATTAACCCATTGTATAAAAGGTCTACACTATAGAACTCTATTTCTTCTGTTCCAATTGGTAAAATCGCCATGTCATCTAATAATGTAATACGATTATCTGATATTTCACCGCTTCGAGGATATGTAAATGCTGAATTTTTTTCTAAAAAGCCAATTACTTTTAGTTTCATTTTTCCAGATGGTATGATGTCACCAATAGATGCCTTTCCTCTATAATTAGCCCCTAATATAACAGGTCTACTATCAAATACTGATTTATGAAATTCCGATTCCTCAAAATATCTTCCTTGTGAAATTCGTATATGAAAGTATTTATTAATATCTTTATCAACAATAAGAGTCTTTATCGTTCCATTTTCTTTTTTTAAACTAAGTGAATAGTTACGGAACAGATAATTAGTTTTATTTGTTATTGGTATCGTATTCGATAACCCTTGAATGAAATGTTGATAATCACTTTTCGCTTTTTCTTCGCTAAACAATGTTATATCTTGCGTCGCATAAAGTTCATAGAAATTTTTATGCGTCGATAAATTATTTGCTACCGTCATCATTTTTCGATATCCCGAAAGATTACTAACAAATTCTATTGCTGAAGAAAATGCAATAATTAAAGAAATTACTATAATCAAACTTGGTAACAACCGTTTTTTCACAGACCGTATAGAATCAAATATAAAAAACATGAAGACCTCCTACGTTCTTAAGTGTTTTCCGGGATATATATTTATAATGTGCTTGATTGGAATTACAGTAACAAAAATTGTAAGAAAAATTATAAAAACAACATTGCATATCAATACATATAGTGTTAACGGTTTTACTAAGTATGTCTCAAAATAAGTATGAATTGTTCCCGAAAATATTTCTAACGTAATAAAAACTAAGAACATCGCTGCTAGAGAAATAAACAAAATTTGAATATATAGTTCGCAGTAAATAGATATATTAGAAGCACCTACTGCTTTTTTTAATGAAATCTCTCTTTCTTTTTTATAAATCCAAAATAAAACCGCAGAAATGCCAGAAACAATCGCAATAAGAATGAATTTATAATAATACTTATTTGCTGAATCTATATGTGTCACATGTAGTTCCTGAAGATCTCGTTCATTCAGTATTTGAACATCTCCCGAAAGCACTTCTTTACTCCTATCCATAAACTTTTTTATTTCTTTATGAATAGATGATGTAGGATTAACAACTGTTAATTGTAATTGTTTACTCGCGATAATACCTTTTTTAGATATAGTAGGTAAGTTTTGAAGTGGAACGTATATTCCTGCTACACCGACGTCACTGTCTTTTCTCGATATAGTTCCTATTTTTTTATATGTATCATCAAATTCATATAGCTCCTCTACATTCGTTTGATCGCCAACAACCATATCGCTTACATTTTCACGATGAAAATATTGTCCTTCAGAAATATATGGCTTCCAATAATAATCATCTTTTAGGTTCACAGCTATGATCTTTGTTGCCCCTGAACTATTTAATGCTTTTAAATGCTCTACGTAAATATCACTTCTAACAAAAGTATCTTGTATGAAAGGAATTACCTCTTCCAATTCAGTTGCATTCGCTATCGGAACAGTTAAAATTTGATTCTTCTCTGGAAAACCGATTTGAAAAGCAGATATAAAGTTTCGTTTAGACTCTGTTAAAAGTGCGGCTATTGATATAGAAAGAAAAGAAATAAAAAATGCCATAAGAAGAATGACTGAAAACAGTTTATTGTTTTTTATATTTTTAAAAGCTAAATACATGTCTCTGCTCCTTTTAGATAAGAAGGAGATGATAAACATCCCCTTCTCCTTATCCAAATATTTATAAAGACAACTGTTTAATGCTTTTTACCACTGTAATCGTAAGTTACCATTACTATCAAAAGTACCTTTGTGTGTATCTTCTTGATAGTCATTATTCTCATTAGCATAATGCTCAGAGTATAGTCCTTTTTGCACCAAAGGCGTTATATGCACCATTACTCACAGTTGCGTTTAATGCTCTTCCAGATTCATGGGATCCTAATTTGTCTGAAGCGCTTTCAATATATGAATTATTTCCATTTGATTTAATAAAAGAAATTGCTACTGAACAACGAGATGCATTTTGATTCGTAGTAGTTTGAGCTCTGTAGGATAGTAGGTTACCGCTTTTGTGACCGCTTAGAGTTGGATAGAATGCACTTGTTGAGATTGATGTTGCTAATATTACTAAAGTCGTAATTGAAAAAACTTTTCCTTTCATTAACAATCACCTCATAAATTTAATAGTTTAGTAGCGCTACATCATCATAATATCCTTCAAATAAATTCTCCTCAATAAGAAACCCGATGTTTTACAAACTCTTTAAACACTTAAACATTAATACATTTTTAAAAAGTAACGTATAAGTAGCAATATAAAAAGGCTGCGGAGAAAATCTTCTCCACAGCCTCATACTTATTTTTGTAAAAACGACTGTAAATCTGCAAACTGTCTCTTTGCATCTTCATAGCCTTGCTCATATAAATTTTGTAGTTTTGCTGTATCTTTTTCCATACGATCTACTTGAAGCGGCACTTCCGGACGAATAACAAATAAATTCCCAGCTTGTTCTTCTTTTTCAATGTAGTGAAGTGTTTCATTATACACTTCATAACGATTCAACATCGTGTTAACAAGGTTCGGATATTTTTTATAAGCTTTCGATGCAATCCAGCCAAATTTTGATTTTTTCTTCGCATAACCATGGTTTCTCGTCAAGATAACGACTGATTTTTCAAACCCATCTTCCTGTGCTTTACGAACTGGAATCGGATCAGAAATCCCGCCATCTAACAATTGCTTACCTCGGTAATTTACTACTGGTGCAATGAAAGGTAATGAACTAGATGCTTGTAATAAATTTAGTGCATCATCATTCGTTCCTTCTTTTTCAAAATAAATAGACCTTCCTGTTTCACAATCCGTCGTCCCTACAAGGAAACGCTCTGGGCTATTAAAGTATGTTTCAAAATCAAACGGTACATGTTTTTCTGGAATCTCATGAAAAATGAAATCCATATCAAATAGCTGACGTTTTCTCCATAAGTTTTTATATGATAAATATTGTGGGTGTGATGCATAATCAATATTGACCGTTTTATTTCTATTTCTTTGTCTGGAAAGATACGACGCTGCATGACAAGCACCAGCTGATACACCGATTACATATGGAAAATATAAATCTTGTTCCATAAAGTATTCTAATATCCCACCCGTATATACACCACGCATACCGCCGCCTTCTAATACTAACCCCGTATTTTCAAGCATGTTATTCTCTCCTCTTTATATATTGACTCTTTAATTATTCACCATGTTAAGTATCTTTTTCTATTATATATGAGTTCTTTTAGAAATTATATTCAAAAGTCTTGAAATGAAGGAGTTTTTTCTTCCAATTATATTTCCAAATGACCGGAGACATCCTTTATAAACCTTTGAATAAAATCTTGCTCTTCTTTCGTATATCCATCTAAAAGTAACAGCCACTTTTCTTCAGCTTGTTTATGCAATTTATCATGAGCTTTATATATTTCATTTCCGCTTTCCGTTAAGCGGAAGAAAATTTCTTTTTGATTATCTAACATTTGCATCTTCTCAACGAATTGCTTTTGAAACAACTTTGTACAAATTTTAGAGATTGCCCCCTTCGTCATTCCCATTTCTGTCGTAATAGCAGTTACATTCATCAGAGCATTTTTTCCGATACACTCGATCACATGTAGTTCAGATAAAGACATACCATTTATACCTGTTTCACGAAGAAACTTCTCATTTTGCCCTTTCAAATGTTCTTCTTTTTTATGCAAAAGTGTACGAATGTCCGAAAGTATTTCCACTTGTTTCATTGTACGTTCCAATCCGTTCGCCCCCTAGGTTTCCAAAGAAACAATTTAACTATATACCATTTTAAAATCATTTTTTCATATTTACAAGTGAGAAAATTATGTTAAAATAAATTTAGTTTCCGAGGAAACTAAATTACAAGGAGGTTAACATGATGAAAAAATCCAAACTAAATTTCATTTTATATGTTGTCTGTATGAGTGCCTTACTCGGTTCCTTCGCTCAAAATATTTACACACCTATTTTGCCTATGATTCAAGATTCTTTTCACACTTCTCTTTATCTTATAAATTTAACAGTTTCACTTTTCACATTCGTTCTTGCAATTATGCAGCTCATATATGGACCTTTAATTGATACAAAAGGGAGAAAATCTATCCTTATCCCTAGTTTAATCATTAGTACAATTGGTTCAATCGGATGTGCTTTTTCGGCGAACATTTATTTATTTCTATTTTTTAGAACTGTTCAAGCTATAGGAATAGCGGCTATACCTGTAGTCGCAGCAACAATTATAGGCGATTTATTTGAAGGAAAAGAACGCGGAGAAGCAATGAGCCTTTATCAAATGTTACTTGCTCTCGCACCTGCGATTGGCCCTCTCATTGGTGGTTATCTCGGCAGTATAAATGGCCACGTATCCGTATTTCTGTTTTTATCTACACTTGGCATTCTCTTATTAATTATAAACATTTCACTACTTCCAGAAACAAAACCAACTGTAATTAAGCAACCGCAAGCAAAAAAGAAGTACTGGTTTATCTTAAAAAATAAAACTGGATTTTCTATTACTCTTATTGGCTTTATTCAATTTTGTATTTACTTTTGCTTCCTCGTTTTTTTACCGAGTATTTTAACAAATTTATTTCACTTAACTATAAGTAAAATTGGTCTTATATTTGTACCAATGTCCCTTTCCATCATGTTAGGAAGTTATTGCTACAAGTTTTTGCAAAAACGCCTCACGACAAAGCAAGCTTTATTCACTACTAGTTTCTTCAATATTATATGTGTCACTTTATTCTCTTTCACATATAGCATCAACATCCCATTCATCATTATCGGCACCTCTTTATACGGTTTTAGCATGGGACTTTCTATGCCAACTCACACTACTTTATTAACGGAAGAATTCGTACAAGAACGCGCAACAGCCATCGGTATGTACAACTTCATCCGCTATCTCGGTATGGGCACAGGGCCACTTGTAGGTGGATTTCTTGTATTTAATCAAAATTACTTTTGGATTTTCTTCCTAGGTGCAATTACATTTCTATTTATCATTTTATGCGCAATGAAAATGATATGTTTTCAGGCTGTGCAAAAAGCAAAATAGAGACCTATAGATGGTCTCTATTCTAAACTCTTTGATCTGCAACGATATGAATATCAATATACTTCGTTTCTCTCATAATTTCATTTACAATTGAACCTTTTCGTATTTCTTCCCAACGTGTTCTTGCCGATTGTCCGAGTAAAATTTGTGTTACTTGTAGTCTTTTCGCGACTTCAATAATAACATCCGCTGGCTTTCTTCCTTTTGCCTCTTCTAAAACAAAACTCGCATCAAATTGATTCGTTAGCAACTTCCACTCTTCAATCGTTTGCTTTTTCCCTGCTGAAAGGAACTCTATATTTTCTCTTTCAACATTTAATACATACAATTCAGCGTTTAACCGATCCGCCATGCGCCATCCCCGTCTTATTAATTTCTCCGCTGTTGAACTGTATTGTACGCAAACGAGAATTTTTTCTTTTACACCAATCGGTTCTATAACGGTTTGGCTAATTTTCTCGTCCATATCATCTGCCACTTCACGAAGCGATAATTCTCTTAGTGCCCCTAAATTATTAAGCGTAAAGAAATTTTGTAAGCTTTGCTCTATTTTTTCTTCCTTATATATCTTCCCGTCTATTAATCTCTTCCTTAATACTTCCGGCGTTGCATCAACGAGCTGAATTTCATTTGCTTTTTGTAAAATAAAATCTGGAATACGCTCTCTTACTTTTACATTAGTAATTTGAGCTACAATGTCATGTACGCTTTCTAAATGTTGAATATTAAACGCTGATAATACGGATATACCAGCATCTAGCAATTCCTGTACATCCATATAACGTTTCTTATTTTTAGATCCAGGAATATTACTATGCGCAAGTTCATCCACAACAACTACTTGTGGTGCACGTTTTATAATTCCTTCTACATCGAGTTCATAAAATACTTTCCCTTTATAATCTATTTCTTTTAAAGGAATTTTTTCTAAATCAGCAATTGCTTCTTCTGTCTCTTTTCTTCCATGCGTTTCAATTAAACCAATTACAATATCCATACCGTCTTTTTTCATCTCTCTTGCATCAAAGAGCATTTTATAACTTTTCCCTACTCCTGGAGCTGCTCCTACATATAGCTTTAACTTCCCGCGGTTTTGCTGACGAATATATTCTAAATACTCTTCTGGTGTTCGCCTTTGAAACGTCGGTTTATAGTCATCCGCATACAACACATTCACAACCTTTCTTTCGAAACAACGCTACCTCAATCCGTTAGATTGAGGTAGCACTGTTACTATTTCATTAGTTTCTTTAATTCTAAATTTAACTTTAAGACGTTCACGCGGTTTTCTCCAAATAAGCCAAGTGCCGCACCTTCCGTTTGATCTTTAATCAATTGATTTAACGTTTCTTTCGGAATTTTCGTTATTTTCGAGATACGCTCTACCTGTACAGAAGCTGCCTTCGGACTAATATCAGGATCAAGCCCTGAACCTGAATTTGTCACTAAATCGATCGGCACTTCTGTAACTGGAACAGCCCGGTTTTGTTTCTTCCACTCTTCAATACTTTTCTCTACTCGTTTCTCTAAATCTGGATTAGACGGTGCATAGTTATTTGAACCAGATGCTTCTGCCTTATATTCAATACTAGAAACACGCCCATGAAAATAACGTGGATCTGTGAAATTTTGACCGATTAATGTAGAACCAATCACTTCATTTTTATCATTATATATTAGACTTCCATCCGCATTATCCTTCATTACTGCTTGTGCAATACCAGTAACAATAAGCGGGTATACAAGGCCGCACAACACTAAAAATGTAAAAGTAATGCGGACAATTGGTGATAGTATACTTTGTTTCTTCGCCATCTTTTTCCCCTCTTCCTTATATAAACAAGCCGACAATTATATCAATTACTTTAATTCCAATGAACGGTACAATAACCCCACCAAGTCCATAAATAAGTAGGTTTCGGCCAAGTAGTGCATTCGAACTCATCGGTTTATATGCGATACCTTTCATCGCTAACGGAATGAGTAACGGAATAATAACAGCATTAAATATTAGTGCTGATAAAATCGCTGACAGTGGTGATGTTAGTTTCATAATGTTTAATGCTTCCATTTGCGGAATCGCAAGTGTAAACATCGCTGGAATGATTGCAAAATATTTTGCGATATCATTCGCAATACTAAACGTCGTTAACGCACCACGCGTCATTAACAATTGCTTACCGATTCCTACAACCTCAATAATTTTTGTCGGGTTCGAATCTAAATCAATCATATTCGCTGCTTCTTTCGCAGCTGTCGTACCACTATTCATTGCTAATCCAACGTCAGCCTGCGCTAGTGCCGGCGCATCATTTGTACCATCACCTGTCATCGCTACAAGTTTCCCTTTATCTTGCTCTGCTTTAATAACCGCAATTTTATCTTCTGGTTTACACTCAGCAACGAATTCATCTACCCCTGCTTCTTTTGCAATTGTCGCTGCTGTTAATGGGTTATCGCCTGTACACATAACTGTTTTAATCCCCATTTGACGCAATTGTTCAAAACGCTCACGCATACCAGGTTTTACTGTATCCTTTAAATAAATTAAACCGTAAATACGATTATCCACTGCAACTACAAGTGGTGTCCCGCCCTCTTTTGAAATGAAATCTGCTTTTTGATTTACATCTTTCGGAATCGTTCCACCTTGTGACTGAACCCATTCAATAACGCTACCTACAGCACCTTTCCTCACTTTCGTTCCGTCCTGTAAATCAACACCACTCATTCTCGTTTCTGCTTTAAATGGAACAAATTCACCTTGTTCTGCAATTTCTCGATTATATGATATAGACTTCGTTTTTACATATTCTATAACTGATCGACCTTCTGGTGTTTCATCTAAAACTGAACTAATCGCAGCCCATTTTCCTACTTGCTCAATCGTTTCATTTCCTACAGGAAGTAATGTATGTGCCATTCGGTTCCCGAAAGTAATCGTACCTGTTTTATCTAAAATAATTGTATTAATATCACCTGCAGCTTCTACTGCTTTACCCGACATCGCTAACACATTGAACTTTGTCACCCGGTCCATCCCAGCAATACCAATTGCTGATAACAACCCACCAATTGTCGTTGGAATTAAACAAACTAACAATGCGACAAGTACAGCTGTATCAATTTGAAACCCTAAATAGTTTGTAAAGATCGGCAACGTCACAACAACGATTAAGAAAATAAGCGTTAAGCTCGTTAATACTGTATTTAAAGCAATTTCATTCGGCGTTTTTTGACGAGCAGCGCCTTCTACTAACGAAATCATTTTATCAATAAATGATTCACCAGGATTACTCGTAATGACAATTGTAATCTCATCACTTACGACCATCGTTCCGCCTGTTACGGAACAAAAATCACCGCCCGCTTCTTTTATTACAGGAGCTGATTCACCTGTAATCGCAGATTCATCTACAGAAGCTAACCCTTTCATTACTTCACCATCACTTGGGATCATCTCACCTTGCTTTACAATAACAACGTCACCTTTTCTCAAATCAGTTGCTGAAACTTGAACAATGTCCCCATTTTCTTTCACCACATTTGCAAACACATCTTTCTTCGACTGTTTTAAAGAATCGGCTTGCGCTTTCCCCCGCCCTTCTGCTAACGCCTCTGCAAAGTTAGCAAATAAAACTGTAAATAAGAGAATGAGAGAAACTGTTATATTAAACCACCCTGGTACACTACTAGCACTACTTGGAAGAAACGATAAAATGAACGTAATGATAAATCCAATTTCCACAACGAACATAATCGGATTCTTTATCATGACTTTCGGATTCAATTTCGCAAAAGATTGTTTCATCGCATGTGTTACGATATCACGATCCATCGTTTTCGCTTGTCTAACCTCATCTTCTATAGCATGTATTTGTGACTGATTTACTTGTTTTTCTTTTACTACTACCGGTCTCATCATTTACCCTCCATTACTTCAATGTAAGAAATTCTGCAATTGGGCCAAGTACTAACATCGGGAAGAATGTTAACGCACCGACAATTACAATCGTTCCGATGAAGATGCCACCAAATAAACCATTATCTGTACGGAACGTTCCGACTGTTTCTGGTACTACCGTCTTCTCTTTCAACGAAGCTGCCACAGCTAACATCGTAATTAAACTGAAATAGCGTCCTAAAAACATAACTAAACCAGTTGTAATATTCCAAAACGGTGTATTATCTGCTAAACCTTCAAATCCAGATCCGTTATTCGCAGCTGACGATGTGTATTCATATACAACTTGCGTTAAACCGTGGAAACCGGAATGTGAGATAGCATCTGTTCCTAAACTTGTTGAAAGAGCTAATGCTGAAAATCCTAAAATAAGCAATGGATGGAATAAAATCGTTACCGCAATTAATTTCATTTCCTTACCTTCAATTTTCTTACCTAAAAACTCCGGTGTCCGTCCAACCATTAAGCCAGATATAAATACTGCAATAATGGCATACATAATAATGTTTACAAAACCTGCTCCAACACCGCCATATACTGTGTTTAACATCATATTTACGAGTGGAACTAGACCGCCAATTGGTGTTAATGTATCATGCATCGTATTAACAGCCCCTGTTTCAGCAGCTGTCGTTACAGTCGCATAAAGAGAAGAAAATACTGTTCCAAATCGGACTTCTTTTCCTTCTGTACTTCCTTGTACATGTTCGATACCCATTCCATTTAACGCTGGATTTCCATGTAATTCCGATGTCGTAATCGTTATAAATCCAAGTAAAAACACCATAAATAGTGATACGAAAAGGATACGACCTTGTTTTTTATTCCCTACCATTCGTCCGTACGTAAATGGAAGTGCTGTTGGCAATAGCATCATAAGCATCATTTGCAAAATATTACTCATTTGTCCTGGATTTTCAAAAGGATGTGTAGAGTTTGCTCCGAAAAATCCACCGCCGTTATTCCCAAGTTCCTTAATGGAAACAAATGATGCAACTGGCCCGCGTAATATACTTTGCTTTGCCCCATCAATCGTTTGTGCCGTAACTGCACCGTCTAACGTTTGTGGTACACCGAGTGTGACAAAGACTAGCGCCGCAATAAATGCGATAGGAAGAAATACTCTCGTTAGTGCTCTCGTAAAATCAACGAAAAAGTTACCGAGTTCTTTTCCAGCGAGCCCTCTTATAAATGCCATAACGAGTGCTAACGTCGTTGCCGGTGCTGCAAACATTAAAAATGTAATTCCGATTAATTGTGATAAATAAGATAAACCATTTTCACCGCTATAATGCTGTAAGTTTGTATCAGCCATAAAACTAATTGCTGTATTAAAAGCAAGCGTAGGCTCCATTCCTTCAATGTGTGCTGGATTTAATGGCAATACTCCTTGTAGTCTGAAAATGAAATATACGACAACAATCATAAATCCATTTAATAAAACTAATGACAATGCGTACTGTTTCCACGTTTGATTGTATTCTTTTACACCCGTAATTTTAAAAATAAGTTTTTCAAAAGGCCCGAATACTTTATCTAGCTTTTGACTACCTTGAAAGGCTTTCTCTAAATATATCCCCATTGGCTTTGCCACAAGAATAAACAACAGCATGGTAATAACAACTGCGACCCAAATCATAATGAATGATTCCCCCTAATTAAAACTTCTCTGGATTTAATAATGCATACACTAAGTACACCGTAATTGCTGCAACAATAACCGATAAGGCAATCATCATGATTGCTTCCCTTCTTTCACAACTTTATCTGACCAACTTGCAAGACTTGCCATCGATGCGACTAACACAACAAAAATCCCGATCATTACAACATCTAACATAACTATCCCTCACCCTTTGTTAAAATTTACCATTTAGTTATCAAAAAAAGAACACTAAGCTCTACTTAGTGTTCGAAATGAACAACACAAAGTAAACCTCCTCTCTAAACGCTTACGAGGTTAGCTGTCGGATTCGGGCCTAAAGAGTAGCCCTACTTTCAAAACTGAAAGATTCACCCCAAGTGACGATGCACAAAATTGGTTCCCCCGCTCCATTTCTGGAACTCAGCGATTTTAGGTTTTTTTGGAAATTTTATGAATGATTTATGAGAGTAAATATACTCCTCTATATTTCACTTGTAAAGAGGCAAATTACTGAAAATAAGAAAATATCCGTCTGTTTAAACGCTTACATTGAGTATTATTAATATTCTTTCATCTGTTTTCTCGTCTTTTCTTTCTTTTTCACATAAATGATCTTTTAAATATGAAATAAAAAGAGCGAATGACATGAAGTGCATAGCTTGTTACACTTAGCATTCACTCTTTTTTATTCACTATTTATTCTCCTCGTAAAAAAGCACGTAAATTTCTCCCGCGAATATAAACTTGTGACAATTCTGCATGTAGTTGCTCATATTCGATAACATCTGTTTTTAAATATAAAGCGTCTTTCGATGGCAATATAATATAGGGCCTTGGAAAAATAGGATCAAGCATCACCAATTCTTGAACTCGCTCTACCGATACCGCCCAACGATTCGCTATATCTCCTAATAACAACACCTTCATCTTCTTCTCCCCCGCCCTATTCAAAAAATAAAAAAGAAATATTATCACAATTTGTAAACACGACAAATGTAGCTCCAATTGTTTCATAGAGCCTCGCTGGATATCGTTTATTCCTTGTAACAACAGTAATAGGTGCTTGAAAAGAAAAGCGAATGTGTTCTGTAAAGAAACTAATAATTGGAAGCTCATCCCCTAGTAAAATCACCTTCTTAATACACTCACAAATACTAGTAAAATCCTGCTCCTTACTACAACTATACGTCCAATCAAACCCACAATTCCTCACTTCAGCCGCTATCTCTTCATTTGCTGTAAAAATAATTAACTCATGTTGAAATGCTACTAAATCTATTAAACTATTTACCTTGCTTTCTTCTCCAACACAAATAAGTGTTAGTTCCATGTACCTCATCCTCCTTAGCATAAAAGAACTCAAACATAGATTGATATTCCCCTATACTAATCAGATCGATGAAGTGATGTATCCATCATGGCACCGTCCTCTCTCAAGACGCTTACGAAGTTAGCTGTCGGATTCGGGCTTTGAGAGTAGCCCTACTTTCAAAATTGAAAGATTCACCCCTAGTGACACTGCACAAATTGGTTCCTCCGCTCCATACAATCGGACTCAGCGTTTACAAAAAAATATATTCTGGCTGATATATTACTCCTGTATTTGGAAAAAGTAAACAGAAAAAAAGCCAGTTATAAAACTGACTTTTTACTTACCTAAGCACGCGTTTTATTCAATTTATATGCAAAATGATTCGTCGGTCCATGACCACTACCAATATTCAACGGCTCTTCAATTGCTATACTAATAAATCGTTTTGCTTCTTGAACTGCCTCTTCAATCGAGTAGCCTTTCGCAAGTCCTGCTGTAACCGCTGAAGCAAATGTGCACCCGCTTCCGTGCGTTTGCTTTGAAGGAATCCGTTCGCTTCTAAATTCGATAAACTCTTCTCCATCAAAGAGTAAATCAATTACTTCATTACCTTGATACTCTGCATGGCCGCCCTTCATAAGTACGTATTTCGCACCTAATTCATGCAGTACTTTCGCAGCTTCCTTACTATCTTCAACATTATGAATTTCCATCCCAGTTAACACTTCTGCTTCAGGAACATTCGGCGTTACAACTGTTGCTACTGGTAATAAATATTCCTTTAATGCTTGTACTGCTTCTTGTTGTAATAATGATGCACCGCCCTTAGCAATCATAACAGGATCTAGTACAATATTATTCCACCCAAATTTATTAATATGTTCTGCTACAATTTGAATAATTTCACTGCTAAATAACATTCCTAGTTTCACAGCATCTGGTGTTAAATCCGTACCAATTGAATTCAGCTGTTCCGTAATACCTTCTAACGGAACTGGATATACCCCTTGAACGCCCAGCGTATTTTGAGCAGTAATTGCCGTAATAGCCGTCATCCCATACACACCAAGCTCTTGGAATGTTTTTAAATCTGCTTGAATGCCGGCACCGCCTCCACTATCAGATCCGGCAATTGTTAAAGCTTTATTTACCTTCATCCCACTCATCCTTTTCTATCCAAAATAGCGATGATAAATTGTTTTTGCTTCGCTTATATCTTTCGTTCCATGTACGAGTACACGTCCATCTTTGAAAGCAACTAATCTCTTTTCTTCAACTGAAAATGATAATAAATATGGATTTACATTTAAATCATTTACGCGATCTTTCAGCAGCTCTTTGTATCGTTCAAAATCCATTTCTTCTTTATGAGGTGGCCTAATTTGAACTGTATTTCTCCCGCATAAAACTGCTGTTTTCGATGTGTTTTCTTTATTTAAATACGGGTATATCGCACTCTCTCCGCACGAAGGACAATTATGCTTACGAAGCTTTTGCACATTCATACATGAATATTCATTCTTCCACACATCAAACGACACAAGTCCATCTCGAAGTGATTCATAATCTTCCACTAACAATTTAAGAGCTTCCGTTACTTGATGAGAAACGACGAGAGATACAGCAGGTGATATAATGCCCGCTGTATCACATGTCGCCCCGCCAAGCGGAATCGATTGTAATAAACAAGATAAACATGGCGTTTTACTAGGGAGAATTGTGTAAGAAAGGCCGTAACTCCCTACACATGCTCCGTAAATCCATGGAATAGAATGTTTTTGCGCTATATCATTCACAATAAAACGTGTTTCGAAATTATCAGTTGCATCAATCATTACATCTACGTTTGTAACAAGCTCTTCTAATTCCTCAGCTGTTACATCTTGAACGAGAGCTTCTACTCTTACTTCACTATTAATCTCTTCTAGACGCTTCTTTGCTGCTACAGCCTTCGGAAGATTATTTTCTACATCACTCTCTGCGTACAATTGCTGCCTTTGTAAATTACTCCAATCGACATAATCCCGGTCTACAATCGTTACTGTACCAACACCTGCTCTTACGAACATCTCTGCATTTGCACTACCTAATGCACCTGCGCCGATAATAAGCACATGCTTTTCTCTTATCTTTTGCTGGCCTTCTTCCCCAATCGGAGAAAATAATTCTTGGCGAGAATATCGATTATTCAACTACGCTCATTCCTTCTAAAGGACTACTTGCTGTTGCACAACGTTTACGTGCAATACGACCTGCTTCAAATCCTAAACGTCCTGCCTCAATACTTAATTTCATTGCGGATGCCATTTTAATAGGATCTTTTGCTCCTGACACAGCCGTATTTAATAACACACCATCCGCTCCTAATTCCATCGCGAATGCCGCATCAGCTGGGCTACCGATACCAGCGTCAACGATAACTGGTACTGTCGCTTGTTCAATAATAAAGCTTAAATTTAACGGATTTACAATACCAAGCCCTGAACCGATTGGTGATGCTCCTGGCATAATTGCATGCACGCCTAGTTCTTGTAACTTACGTGCTAATACAACGTCATCAGATGTGTACGGAAGTACGATAAATCCTTCTTCTAGTAACATTTCAGATGCCTTTAACGTCTCTACCGGATCAGGTAATAACGTTCTATCATCACCAATAACTTCAACTTTGATCATGTCGCAAAGCCCTGAAGCTTTTGCTAATTTTGCAATACGAACAGCCTCTTCAGCATTTTTTGCTCCAGCTGTATTCGGTAATAACGTATATTTTTTTACATCAAGTTTCTCTAATAAATTAGGCTGCTGTGCATCGAATATATCCATACGACGTACTGCGAACGTTAAAACCTCAGCCTCAGATACATCAATTGCCTTTTGCTGCACATCAAAATCAGGGAATTTTCCTGTTCCTAATAAAAGTCTAGAATGAAATGAAAATGGTCCAATGTTTAACATAATCAACCGCCTCCTACGAAAGTTACAATCTCAATTTGGTCTCCATCAAAAACAGATGTATCTGTATGATCATCTTTTTGTAAAATATCTTTATTACGCTCTACTACAACAATTCTGTTATCTAACTCTAAATGTGTAAGTAACTCAGCTACTGTTTTTACACTCTCTGGCACTTCAATTTGATTACCATTAATTTTTAAATTCAAACTTCCATCTCCTTTCTAAACTGTTTTAGAAAGCAATGAATCTAGCAAGTGATTTTCCTGCTTTCCTTCTATTAAATCAGCCATATACTGACCAGAAACAGGACTTAATAAAATACCGTTTCGATAATGCCCCGTACAAGCATATAAACCTTTTATTTCTTCATGCTCTCCCATATAAGGAGCTTCGTGATTTGATTGTGGCCTTAATCCTGCCCATGTGCTTTCCCACTCTGCTTCTTTTAAAGCCGGCAATATTGTATAAGCACGCTCTAATATAGAAGTAATACTTTCTGGTTGCACAGTTTTATTAAACGTATGAGGCTTCATCGTTGCTCCAATTACGTAACGTCCACCGCGCTTTGGTGCAATGTAAAATCTTTCTTGGAAAATAGGTGCCTTTAAAAGTGGTTTTCTACTTCTTACCGCTACTACTTCTCCTTTAACTGGATATGTACCCCATTCTCGGTGAAAATGCGCTAGTAGCTTCGTGCTCCATGAACCACCCGCAATCACAACTTTTTCGCATGTGATAATACCTTCGCTCGTCATAATTCCAGTCACTTTATTATTTTCAATACGAATATCAAACACTTCTGTCTGTTCATATATATCAGCACCCGAAAATGATGCGGAATGTGCGAAGGCTTTCGTAAGCTCTGGTGCAATAACATGACCATCTTTTGGATAATATACAGCACCTATAATTGACTCAGATAGAAATGGCTCTTTCTCTCGTAAACGATCTCCTGTTAGAAAATAAGAATCTTCACCTGTTTTCTGCTGCCAATCCATAATGTGAAGAATTCTTTCCTTCTCATCTTCATTTTGGGCAATACGATAAATGCCTTTTTCTTCATACCCAATATCGATGCCTGTTTTTTCACGTAAAACTTCTGCAAGTTGTGGAAATATAGCACGGCTTTCTCTAGCAAGTTCAAATAGTGGGTCATATGCATCCCATTCTGCCTGAACCCCAAGTAAACCAGCAGCCGCTTTCGAGGCTTCAGATGCAATTCTTTGCTTCTCTACAATCGCTACTTTATGCCCTCGTTCTGCTAGAAAATGTGCAACTGAACTACCAATTACACCTCCGCCAATTATCGCTACATCATACTTCTTACACATGTTTTTCCGCCCACTTTCTTATTGATTCCTTATAAGATTTCGCTTTGCTATACGGGTTACTACTGCTTATAATCCCAGACATAACCGCAATACCACTGACACCGTTAGTAAGAACATCCCCTGTGTTTTCCGTGGTGATTCCTCCAATTGCTGTAATCGGTATGGATAAACACTTTGCAATGTCTGAAACTTCTTCAAGCCCTCTCGCTGGCACACCTTTTTTACAATCTGTCGGAAATACATGACCATAGACGAGTGAATCCGCTCCATTCTTAAATGCATCGATCGCCTCTTCTAAAGAATGCACAGAATAACCGACATGCAAATAAGAAAACTTTTCTTTCACTGACCTTACATCTGCGCTTCGATATCCTAGCTGCACGCGCGGAATGTTTAATAAAATAGCAATATCAATTCGATCATTTATTACTATCTTCGATGCCGGAAAGCCTTTCTTCAAAAGACCTTCCACACCTTCATACAATTCCTTCGTACTTTTCTCACGCTCACGAATATGCAAATAATCAATCTCACTCTCAATTTGCATTGCTACATTCACTAGCTCTTCGAATGACATGTGACCATTTGAGATTACATGAAGCTCATTTTTCATATTCATTCGCCTACTTTAAAATGTTTTCGAATAATTCCTCAGCCGGAACGATTTCTTTCGTCATTCCTTTATCTTTCAGCCATTTATTTTGTTTCTCCCATGACTCTTTTGAATCTGATAAGAATGGCTCATCTTTCGTTTCCATCTTCTCTAATAAAATTTTCATACTTTCTTTTTCAACTTCTGGTACAAGCGGGAAGTTTTCTTTTTCTTGATGATTTAATAAAATATTTAATGCTTCATCCGGATTTTTCTTCATGAAATCATAGCCTTTTTTCGTACCACGTAAGAAGGCTTGCAACGCTTCTTTATCTTTTTTCAACGTTTTATCACCTGTTACAAATACAAGCTCATGATAGTTTGGTACACCGTAATCAGCTGGATTAAAGTATGCTGGTTCATGACCTTCATGGCGCATAACAGGTACTTCATGGTTAATGTATGCCCCTGTTACCGCATCCACTTTTTTCGTAATTAGTGCCGGTACTAAATCAAAGCCAACATCGACTACTTTCACTGTATCTGGATTACCACCAGCTTCTTTTACCATCGTTTTTAAATACATCTCACTTAAAGGTGTTCCAGAATATCCAACTGTTTTCCTCTCTAAATCTTTTGGCGATTGAATGCCTGCTGATTTCAGCGATACAACATGATTTAATGGCGAACGTACGACAGCTCCAATTGATTTCACTGGAATTTGTTCATTTGCTTTTGCCATGACAACATCTGGCTGATAATATAAGCCAACCGTTACCTTTCCTGCAGCTGCTAAAGTTAATGGATCAGTCGGATTAGAAGGGAATTTAATATTCACCTTTACTCCTTCTTCTTTAAAGTAGCCTTTTTCAATCGCCGCATAAATAAAGCTATGTACCGCATTTGGGTACCAATCAAGCATGACCGTTATTTCTTTTTCTTTTTTATTCTTATCTGATGCCGAATTACTAGAACATCCAGCGATCATTGCAACTAATAATGTAAACACAAAGATGCGTTTTAAAAATTTCATGAATGCTTCCTCCAACTAATAAATTTCTTTTCTAAAATCGAAATAAGGACAACAAAGAAAATAGCTAATAATGATAACAATACAACGGGGGCAAATACACCCGCTCCGTCTAATTGCGTCATCATTCTTTTACTGAAATATCCTAGCCCAGCTTGTGCACCGAGCCATTCACCAATTGCCGCCCCAATCACACTAAGCGGAACTGCAATTTTTAAAGCTGAGAAAAAATAAGGAAGAGCAGATGGTAACTTTAATTTAAGAAAAATATCTTTTTTCGTTGCTCCATACGTAACTAAGAGCTCCTCCCATTCTTTTTTTGTACTACGTAGTCCATCATACGTATTGACCGCAATTGGGAAAAACGTAATTAAAACCGTGACAACAACCTTACTCCAGATCGTATATCCAAACCATAAAACGAAGAGCGGAGCAAGCGCTGTAATCGGAATCGTTTGTGAGGCAACTAATAATGGATAAAATGCTCTCTCCATCCAATTACTCGCATTCATTAATATTGCTAGCCCTACCCCAAGTACGATAGAAATAGCCACCCCTATTAAAACGACGTATAATGTTGCCGGCAAATGAACTGTAAATAATATATCTTTTAGTTGCCATATCTTCATTACAATTGCAGACGGTGACGGTAAAATGTACATCTCATCTACAATTCTTGCGCCTATTTCCCACATGACAAGTAAAACACTAGAAAGTGTAAGGGCAGGTAATAGTTCCTTCAACCGGTTCATCATACGAGTACCTGCCTTTGTAACATACTAAGAAGCTCATCTTTAAGCGCTAACACTTCAGGCTTATACAAATCTTTTCTTGTCCGATTACGATCAAGCGGTACAATCCTCTCGGTTAAAGTAGTTATCGGTTGATTTTCTACAACGAAAATTCGATTAGAAAGAAACAATGCTTCTTCCACATCATGAGTGATAAATAAAATTGTTTTTTCCCACTCTTTCCATTGTTCAAACAGCCATTCTTGCAAAGATGCCTTCGTTAACGCATCCAACGCGCTAAACGGTTCATCTAACAGCAATATCTCCCCGCCTGTTAATAAAGTTCGAATAAAAGATACGCGTTGTCTCATACCACCAGATAAATCTTTCGGATATTTTGTCTCATACCCTTGTAAGCCAAATTTATGTAACAGTTCCTTTGCCTTTATTTGTGCTTCTTTCTTCTGTACACCTTGGCACTCTAGCGGCAGGGCAGCATTCTCAATAATCGTTCTCCATGGCAGGAGCATATCTTTTTGGGGCATATACCCTACAGGATGGCTCTTTGTTTCTGTCAGCTCTATCTGTCCCGTACTTGTTTCTTCTAAACCTGTAATAAGGCGAAATAAAGTACTTTTCCCGCATCCACTCGGTCCGATAATACTTACAAACTCTTTATCTTGTATAGAAGCATTTAATTCATTGATGATTGGTTTCTCATCATAATGAAAAGAAACATTATGAAACTGTAGTATGTTCTTGCTCCTCAAATCCCCACATCTCCTTACGATAGGACATATCCCAGAATAAATATTCAAATCGACTGGAATATAGGAAAATCTCCTCTAATCGATCTAGCTCTTTGTCAGACTTTCCAACTGCCATTTCATTTAATAAATCGATTAACCAAATACAAAGGCTACCGTATTCTTCCGAACTATATCCTTGAATCCACTCACCAAAGAACTCATGATCTCTTGCTCCAGGAATATCGTTTAAACGCTTTCCAATTTCCCAGTAGCTCCACATACATGGAAGAAGTGCTGCTATTAATTCCGCAAGTGTGCCATTTTGAGATACAGACAGCATGTAATTTGTATAGGCTAAATTTTTAGCAGATGGTTTTGCAGATTCTATCTCCTCTATAGAAATACCAAGTCTTTTTGCATATTGTTTATGGATCGTCATTTCTCCATTTAATATGCCATCAATTTGTTCAGCAAATTTCCCCATTACTTGTGGATTCGTTGCTTTTACAACACCAATCGCATATAGCTTTGCATAATCTAACAAATATAAATAATCTTGAATAATATAATACTGAAACTTATCTTTTTCTAATGTGCCATCTCCCATACCTACTACAAACGGATGATTATGACTCATCTCCCAAACTGGTTGTACAGTTTCTAATAATCTATCGCAAAATTTCATTTCGCTATCCCCTTTCAATTTATATATCTAAATAAAAAACCACTTCTAAATAAGAAGTGGTTACAGCAAATAAAATTATAATTTATTCGTTGCTCCACTTCCCTTCGCTAGTATTACCTAGATCAGGTCTGTAAGGGTTAAGGATTATTCCTCTCTCAGCACAACAAGCACCCCTAGTGGTTTCAATATGAAATTTTCAAACAAAAAAGCCCCGTTTCTATACGCAAAGAAACGGGGACTCATTATTAGTGTCCGTATTGCTTCCCTACGCTAGCATAATCTAGATCAGGTAATGAAAAGGATCAAAGGCTTACGGCCTACTCTCAGCTGGCAACACCAGCTCTCCTAGCAAACTATGAAATTAACACTGTCAGTATAACACCGTAATAAGACATCATCAACTATTTTAATTTTCTCAATTGTCAACAAAATAACAAAACTATATAATACTTATATTCTATGTTAGAAATTATTATCCTAATTAATTGGATAATAAGGAATCATTATCCTCAAAAAATTTATTTTTATATTGATTTCATATTACATTTATGTGAATACACCCACTATATTATATCTTTATACTATAATAAAATTACAACTATACAACTAGAGGAGGTCTCTATTATATGAATATGAAAGCTACTGCTTTAACAGCAACTACTGTCGCAATTGCCTCTTTACTTCCTTCTATGGGAGAAACAAATGTACAAACAGCCAACGCTGAACAATTATCTAATGTGAAAACTGGATATGTCAAAGTCGATCAAGCAGCCTTACATACAAAAGATAACGCAAATAGCTCATCAATTGATACAATTCGCTTTAATACGAAAGTAAACATACTTGAAACAACTAATGGCTGGTATAAAGTATCTGTTAATAATAAAGTAGGTTACGTACAAAAAGATGCTATTCTACTAAAAAACAAACTTCAATCTAATAATCAATACATCGTTAATGCCAATGCATTAAACGTTCGTTCTGAACCTAATTTAGAATCTTCAATTTTAGATGTATTACCAAATGGAAAATTCGTTACCATTCAAGAAGAACAAGGCGAGTGGTATAAAATTTTACATAATGGCAAAACAGGTTACGTACAAAAAGCATTCGTGTCTAATGGTTCACAACCTTTAGTAAAAGGCATCACAGTTCAAAATAATACGAAATACACAGTTGCAACACCTAAACTTAATGTACGTGGCAACGCTAGTACAAGTAGTGCACTACTTGGTTCATTACAAAATGGTACACAAATACAAGTAGTGGAAACTGTAGGAACTTGGTATAAAATTCGTTTTGGCACAGGATACGGATACGTAGCAAAACATTATGTGATGCAAAATCAATCACAAGCTCAAACGGCTCAAACTACTTCCATTCCAGCAGTTTTCAAATTCCCTACTCAAGGAAGAATTAGCTCAACCTTTGATATACGCTGGGAACAAATGCATTATGGTATAGATATTGCAGCTCAAGGTAATGTCTCTATCCAGGCGGCGGCTGCAGGTAAAGTTGTGAAATCATATTATTCAGCTAGCTATGGCAATGTTGTGTTCATCGCCCATCAAATAAACGGGAAATTATATACGACAGTCTATGCTCACATGAAAGATCGCACTGTACAAGCTGGTGATCAAGTACAAGCTGGACAATTAGTAGGTCATATGGGCAACACAGGTCATTCATACGGGCAACATCTTCATTTTGAGTTACACAATGGAGAATGGAATTTTGAAAAAACAAATGCAGTAAACCCACTGCCATATTTAGTTAGGTAAATTGTATGCAACGCAATATCAATATACCTCTCTTAATTGAATATTTAGCCTTTTTAGGTTTAATCTGTTGTTTAATCATTTACAATACAAACACTGTATTTTTATCTATTATCATTGCTTTTGTGGCTTTAGAAATTATGATGGAATCCTTTCAAGTACAACTAAAACAAAAAATTGCCCATATATATAATGCCATCTTTCTATTAAGTGCCCTAATAACAAATATTATTAGTATTGGTTTTTATTTATCTACCGTATTTCCTGTATTCTTTATGGCTGTTTTATTATTCATAGCTAGATACATTCATGTCCCTACTAACAAAAAACACGAACAAAAAGCTTAGAAAGAGGAGACACTGTGTACCGATCTTTCAAAGATAATCCGCTAAAATATATATTGAATTTATACACAAAAATAAATACTTTTTTTGGTATACAAGGAAGTAATACGGCACAATTTCTCCTTTATGGAATGTTATTTCTCGTCTTAATTGCGTTCTCCTTGCTTTACTAATAAAAAAAGGATCTCACATAAACTTGAGATCCTTTTTAATTTATATAAATTTTTTATATAGAAAATGCTTTTTATCCACAAGCATATTTTTCATAAATAAAGCTAAGATTATATTTTTTCTCTAAGCTCATTCTTTGTTCATCATCACACCAATAGAACAGAATATCATGAATTGTTGCATAACGCTTATTTTTAAGAAATAGTTTAAAGAATGATGGTAAACAATCATGTAATTGTATAAATATATAATTGCGTAATATTTCTTCTTTATATTCAATGCCCTTACAAATATACAGCAATTCTTCACAATAATATGCATGTTGTGGAACTTGAATCATTTCGAAAAATGGCACATATGATAATAACTTCCCGATAAAATGATCATATCGATCCATTATTCCTATCGTCATATGCTCCATCATTTCTTTCATTACATATAAATAATCATCTACATGAGTAGTTTTCAATGGGTCTAATCGATCTGAAATTTGAGAAAGTACAGCTCTTTGACAAGCTAACACCGCTTGACTAGGTCCATAATATGATAGGAAGTCTGTACACTTATGATATTTTCGTAATAAGTCATGTGTGTATAAGTCATACACAAACGTATTACAATACATCGCTAGGCTCATCATATCACTATTTAATTGCTCTTTTGATAGTAATTTAGCTCTCTTACACATATAAAAGAATGTAAATTCTAATACTTCTTTATGAGATAATAGATGTTTACAATCCGTTATACATTTCTCATTAAATTTAACCCTATCCCAAATTTCTACATCCCCATCAGTCAATTCACCAATACGATATTTAATAATTAAATAGTTTAAAGCAACCGCTTGCGTCAAAAGATCCCACGTTTCATATTCCAATGAAGTGTGAACAAACTCAGCAAGTCCCTGAGTTATCATAAAAGTATTTGCTTCTTCATACCAACCAATCTCTTGGCATAAGCGAAGAATACGTACTAGAGTTGGAATTTCATCTTTATGAAACTGCGGCAAATTCTTTACTTTATCCATTCCATATACGATAAATGCCGCTAAATTTTCTTCTTTATAAAATTCTTTTTCTTTCCACACTAATATAGTTCGTTCTTTCCCTTCGCCTTTTGGATGACAAGGTACAAGCAAAGAAAATAATTCAGCGAAATTATTTGGTTCTATATATGTATCTGTAACCAAATTCCAATTTGGATCGCGCTGTACAGCCCTCATATAATTCCCCTTCCCTTTTGTCTACATAGGAAATATTAATCCATTATCACATCATTAACGATGAATATTGTTATATTCGAAATCTTTCATAATGCTTATATCTATCAGTATATCATTTTTTCTCTTATTAAAAATTAAGAATGACAAATTCAAAAAAAAATGTCGAAATTACTAACCATATATTTATTATATAATGTCTCAGATACATCATGCTAACATATTAGTTTAATCCATATATACTAGAATAATGCATCTGATTTTTATACGTAACTTATCCCACTAATAAAAATCTCTCTTCATTCCGTATGCTCCGAGATTTCACTTAAAGCGAATCCCGCTTGATCATCTGCCAATTCTCTTATAGCTAAATCGCCTAGTGCTAGCATCCCAACGAGTTGACCACCCTCAACTACTGGTAATCGTCTAATTTGATACTGTGCCATTAACTCTGTAGCTTTTTCAATAGAATCATCTGGAGAAACTGAAACAATGTTTGTTGTCATTACATTTGTAATTTTATTAGATCCAGGATGTTTCTCAGCAATCCCACGAACAACTAAATCTCGGTCCGTAACAAGCCCAACAACTTGCTCATTTTCAACAACTGGAATCAATCCAATCGATTCTTCTTTCATCTTTACAGCAGCCTCATATACATTGTCTAGCGGTGTGCAATGTACAACATGAGTACTCATAAAGTCTCTCACTCGTGTCATTTTTGTCTCCTCCTTTTTATACATACCATAGCTTTTCCTAAATCCCTTTATTTATTTCAGGAAAATCAGTTGATAAAGGAGGATTCCACAAAATAAAAAAGAGCCAGCATATTGCTGACTCTTTTTTTATGACCCGTACGGGATTCGAACCCGTGTTACCGCCGTGAAAGGGCGGTGTCTTAACCACTTGACCAACGGGCCATGGCTCCGCAGGTAGGACTCGAACCTACGACCGATCGGTTAACAGCCGATAGCTCTACCACTGAGCTACTGCGGAATAATATATGGTGGGCCTAAATGGACTCGAACCATCGACCTCACGCTTATCAGGCGTGCGCTCTAACCAGCTGAGCTATAGGCCCATACACTTTTACAGGGGCAGTAGGAATCGAACCCACACTGGAGGTTTTGGAGACCTCAGTTCTACCTTTAAACTATGCCCCTAAAGGATGCCGACTAGAGGACTTGAACCCCCAACCTACTGATTACAAGTCAGTTGCTCTACCAATTGAGCTAAGTCGGCATAAAAAATGGTGGCTCGGGACGGAATCGAACCGCCGACACGAGGATTTTCAGTCCTCTGCTCTACCGACTGAGCTACCGAGC
>NZ_LOBC01000026.1 GCF_001583695.1 Bacillus wiedmannii
CACAACGACTTCAATTTCTTCTTTTAACAACTTATATCCTTGTGGTGCTTTCGTTTCTTTTAATGTGTATGTTCCTGGCTCTAATTTCTGAGAGATTACTTTACCTGTTTTGTCTGTTCGTAATGTCTCTATTTTTTTACCATCTTTGTACACTTCGAATTCTGCGTCTGATAATACTTTCGTTTTATCGTTTGCATCTACTTTTACGATTTCGAATTGACCTGTAGCTTTTTCAACAATTTTTTTATTCAACACATCTACAGTCACTGTATTATTAGCAGCTACATCAACATGAACTAAACTAGATGATAGTTCGTAACCTTTTGGTGCTTCAACTTCTTTTAATGTATATGTTCCAACTGGAAGTTGTTTTGATAAAGCTTCACCTTTACCATCTGTAATAATTGTTTCGACAACGTTCCCATCTTTATCTATAACATCAAATTTTGCACCTGGTAAAAGTTGACCAGATTCACTATCTTTTTTCAATAATTTAAATTGACCATTTTCTACTTTTTTCGTATTCTTCATAACAAATTCAATTATGTTTGTATTATCAATTGTTACTTTTACTGGTGTATCAACTTTTATATATCCCTCTGGTGCACTAATTTCTTTTACAAAATAATCACCAAATGGTAAATCTTTAACTTCCGCAATACCCTTTTCGTTTGTTGTAACAGTAGCCACAACATGATTACCTTTGTCTATAACATCAAATTTTGCGTCTTTTAAAACAATGTTTTCATCGTTTTCATCAACTTTTTTAATTTGTAAATTTCCTTTTTCAGCTGCTGGCTTTTTCCACTTTAGCCAGTTAAATTTAAAATTATGAACCTCAAATCCATCTCTTTGGTGTAATCCACCAACATAGGCTTGTCCGTTAATAGATCCACCCTTTGTATCTACAACTGCATTAGGTGCAAATACACTTCCTACTACACCATATCCTTTAGTTGTTATCTTTTTAGCATTTGGAAACACCCAAATGACTTTACTAGCTAACTCAGTAAAAAAGGAATTAGGGTCATATGTTTGAGATGTATTAACTAATGTGAACCCGCCCTTATCTGTTGTATCATACAAGATTGCGCCGCCGCCAAAATTCACTTCTTCTGCATCTGAATAAATAACAATAAAGTCTTTATTACTTACATTCGGAAGAAAAACGTCTTTTACATCAAATGTTTTCTTTCCATTTTGTCCTGAAGAAACGTAAATATTAGGATTATTTACATCTTCACCGATCCCAAAGGTCATACCCGATTTTGGTTTATCAGTATGTAATTGGCCCGCATCCTCAATTACACTATCAACGTCTTTTCTAAATTCTTTAAATTTAGCATCAATCTCCGCTTGCTCTTTATAAGAGATACGGTCATATGATGATTTCATTGCACCTTCTGGGTCACCATCTTTTGTCATCGCCACTGTTCCATCTTGAATAATTACTTGTCCTGTTCCCGCTTTCGTAAATTGACCACCTAGTAATAATGATGGATATCCTTCCTCTACCCATGTTGCTCCAGCTAAGTTATGTGCTCCTGTTGCAGCCGCTAAGACTGTATAACTTGATGCGTTCATATTTTTTTGAATAGCCATCGCACCCTCAATATCCGCACTCGTTGCACTATGATCTCCAAAAATGATTGCATTGTAATAAGATACATCACCTAAACCTTTTAATTCTGGTGTAGCTGCCTCTGCTTTATATGGTAAATGGATTAGAAAATTCATACATACTAGCAACACTACTATAAAACTACTACTTAATTTTTTTATTTTTTGATTAAATGATTTCCTCAAAAAATTCATTCCCCCTTTTAAATTTCCTAAAGCTACAAAGAGAAGTACATTTCATATGTACCAAGCCTTACTCACATTAACTTAAAATAATCCATTTAAATAAAACAAAGACACTCTAAAACTAATTAGTAAAATTACTACAATTCATTTTTGAAACAATACGTGAACTAAACTATCATGCGGAAATGTTTTTACGTATGGGAGCTCAATGAAATTAACCTGAAGAATATTTCATGTGGTGTAACTATTTTGGCAACATCACCCACTTTACAACAGTTTTCTAAATGATTCAAGTTAATTGTATGAATTTCAGACACAATTTATCCGGTAAAGCGTTTTCATTTTTCGAATAAAACTAATAAAAAACGTAGCTGAAAAGCTACGTTTTTCTTTCATCGTTTCGGTGTATTTTTATGATTCTTCAAAAACGGAAGTGGGAATTGCTTGCGGAAATGTTCTTTAATCATATACTCAACACCGTTCTCACTATTTGAACGTGTAATCCAGTCTGCTGCTTGTTTTAACTCTATGGGTGCATTCCCCATCGCTACCCCGAGCCCTACATTTTCAATTACTTCTAGATCTTCTAAACTATCCCCAATCGCAACCATTTCGTTTAGCGAAATATTTAAATGCTCTCCAAGCAATTGTAATCCACGTAATTTTGATACATTTTGCGGCAAAATTTCTATTCGTTTTGAATCACAATCAATATACTCTATATCTTGGAATGCTTTTCGTAATGTATTTAGCCCTCGTTCTTTTTCACCTTTACTTTGGAAAATAACATCAATTTTTGGTGCCGCTACTGGATGATCACGGAGCGCATCACCTAACGAGTCTACAAACTGAACTGGATAAAATAACGGATCTGCGCTTGATAATACAGTACGCGCAATTAAGTTTGGTGTATTTCTCTCACGATTTCCGATTGAAAACCGTTCATGAGAAATGCGGACGTTACAATCGAAGTGCTCTAACACCTGCACAATGTTAAACGTCTTCTCTTCCGATAATCTTCTTTGAACGTACGGCTTATCTAACGTTGCTGAAATGAAAGCACCGCCATGCGTCACTAATATAGAATCTAATTTCAACGCCTTTGCAACTTTATGAGCGGACTGAAAATTACGGCTCGTAAACAATGTAACGTATACATCTTTTCTTTTCACAAATTCAATTGTTTCTCGTAATCCTTTTGCAATTTTTCCGTTGTTATATAGTAGTGTCCCATCTATATTAAGAGCTAGTAAGCGATAAATCATGTCGCACTCCCCCTCTTCGCTGTTGTACTCTATCCATAATTTATGAAATAAATGTAGCAAATAGAACGAGTTAGAATTACTACTGAAAATTTGGTTTACTATATACATATACACTCAGCAAAGGAGATAGTACAATGCAGGCACCTCCTTCCTTTTATGAAGGCGATACGTTAGAAGTCGCAAAGAAATTACTCGGACAGAAACTTGTACATATTGTAGACGGAGTAAAACGAAGCGGAATCATTGTAGAAGTAGAAGCATACAAAGGCCCCGATGATAAAGCCGCGCATAGTTACGGAGGTAGACGAACGGACCGTACAGAAGTCATGTTTGGCGCACCGGGACATGCTTACGTATATTTAATTTACGGTATGTATCATTGTTTTAACGTCATTACAGCGGCAGTTGGCACCCCACAAGGCGTTCTCATTCGAGCCCTTGAACCGGTAGATGGAATAGAAGAAATAAAACTAGCGCGCTACAACAAAACCGACATTACAAAAGCGCAGTATAAAAATTTAACGAATGGCCCTGGCAAACTATGCCGTGCCCTCGGAATTACGTTAGAAGAACGAGGCGTATCCTTACAAAGTGACACATTGCATATTGAACTCGTCCCAGAAGAAGAACACATATCATCACAATATAAAATAACAGCAGGACCTCGTATTAACATCGACTATGCGGAAGAAGCTGTACATTATCCGTGGCGTTTTTATTACGAGGGGCATCCGTTTGTTTCAAAAAAATAACGATATCAACGATTTTTCGAATATATCTATCGTAACTTACAATATATCAACGATTTTTCAAATATATCTACCATAACTCAAAATATATCAACGATTCGACAAGGAATATCGACTTACCGACAAATAATGACATTATAAATAAAAGAAGACTGTTCCATAATGGAACAGTCTCTCCTTTTTACTCCGCGCCTTCCGCAGTCGCAATATTATCCTCTAAGTTTTCTCTAGATAATTCAGCCGCCATAAAATCAGCTGTTTCTGGAAGTGCTAAATGCATATGAGCTTTTTGACAAATTTGGATTGTACAGTTTTCTACAACATAATCGAAAACATGTCCGCCTCCGCTTCTTGCATCGTCAATGTAATGTAAGTGGAAACCAGCTACACCAATACCTTGCGCGTAATCTGGTGTCCAAAATCCAGCTAGCGTACCTTCTGTATTTTTAAATGAGAAGATTGGCTGTGATTTCGTCACTTCAACGAGCGGTGTATACGGTTTTTCTTGTCTTGGAACAGTTCTCGTTCTTACTTCACGGAACGTACCATCCATTCGAATACCGTAAAATAAGTTTTTACTCGGCATTAATTCATGTAATAAAGCTTCCACTTCTTCACGATTCATTGGATGCTCTACTGTATAACTCATTTCTTTTTCAAAAAACGTTACAGTCGCAAATGGCGTTGTTTCTTCTGGTTCTACTTTTTCTGCTGAACCGTCTGAACGTAAATGATAAAATTCATTATCGAATGCAATCATTTCACCATCTAGTTGATCAAATGTGCCGATGCCGAAATCACCACGTTCTTTTAGTTCCTCAAAACTAATCACACCATCATATATACCATCTAATAGCGCAAGCATTGTAGATGTTTGATATACTTCGTTACTCGTTTTCGTTCTTTTTGCATCAATATCAATTAATTGCGCAACAGTCATCTCAACCATGCCTCCATTAGTTTAATTGGTTTGGTAATAATTTTTCGCTTAATTTAATGTTGTCACGGTAATCAATTGGAACATCAATAATGACAGGACCATCTGCTTCTAATGCCGTTTTCAATACACCTTCTAATTCGTCTGGTGTATTGACACGAAGACCTATTGCTCCGAAACTTTCTGCATATTTCACAAGATCAACATCGCCAAACTCTGTAGCTGATGTTCTACCGTATTTCATCATTTGTTGGAACGCAACCATATCATACGTACCGTCTCTCCATACAAGATGTACGATCGGAGAATTTAAACGTACTGCTGTTTCTAATTCCATCGAAGAGAATAAGAAACCACCATCACCTGACACGGAAACAACTTTCTTGCCCGGTTCAACTAAAGTAGCGGCAATTGCCCAAGGAAGTGCAACACCTAACGTTTGCATACCGTTACTAAATAATAATCTACGTGGTTCATAAGAACGGAAACATCTTGCCATCCAAATAGAATGTGAACCGATGTCACATGTAACAGTTGTATCGTCACTAATTAAAGAACGAAGTGTACGAATCACTTGAAGCGGATGCGTAACACCTTCTGAAGCACGGTTTGGAACTTCTGCTTGCTCTGATAATTTCGCGCGTAATCGTTCTAACACTGCTTCTGATTTCGTACTTAATACAAGTTTCGGTAATTTCTCCGCGATGCTATTTACTGTTAAAGCAATATCACCAATTAATTCGCGCTCTGGTTGGTAATCATGGTCGATATCTGCTTGATGGTCATCAAGATGGATAATCGTTCTGTCTCCAAGTTTATTCCAGAATTTCGGATCATACTCAATTGGGTCATAACCGATCGAAATAACAAGGTCTGCTTCTTCTAGTAAAATATCACCTGGTTGGTTACGGAATAAGCCAACACGGCCGAAGAAATGATCTTCTAACTCACGCGAAATTGCACCAGCTGCTTGATATGTTTCAACGACAGGAAGTTCTGTATCCGCAATTAATTCACGAACGGCTTTCGTCACTTCATTTGTGCTCGCTCTCATACCGAGTAAAATAACTGGTAATTTCGCCGATTTTATTTTTTCTACTACATATGTAATTTCATGTGTGGGAGCGATTCCAAGCTGTGGCTTAGAAAGCGCACCGATAGACTCTACAGTCGTTTCCGCTGTCATAACATCTTGCGGAAGACTTACTAAAGTAGCTCCTGGATTTGTGGAAGTCGCACTTCGGAATGCATTACTTAATGCTTCTGGCACATTATCAGGATGCTCTACTTCTACGCTATATTTTGTGATTGGTTCGAATAGTGCAGCATTATCCATAGATTGATGCGTACGTTTTAATCGATCCGTACGTGGAACTGCACCAGCTAAAGCAACAACGGGATCACTCTCCGCATTCGCAGTAACAAGACCTGTCGCTAAATTCGATGTCCCTGGTCCTGAAGTTACAAGACATACGCCCGGTTTCCCTGTTAATCTACCAATCGCAGCTGCCATAAATGCTGCGTTTTGTTCATGACGACAAACAATTAACTCTGGTCCTCTTTCTTGCAGTACATCAAATACAGAGTCAATCTTCGCCCCTGGAATACCGAAAACATGTGTAACACCTTGTTTAATTAAACAATCAACAACAAGATCTGCTCCTTTTGTTTTTGTCTTCACGTCGTTTGCTTTTACACCTGTACTCAAACTAATCACCCTTTATTTCATAATGTGTGTAATAAAGATTTTTAATTTCACCTAGTTAATTAACGTGGTGAAGTATTGTTTATCATTATATTACAAATGCATTATTTTTCCAACAATATGAATTTGACAGTTTTTTAACAATAATTAAAGAATCCGCTTACAACCCTTTATTTATCCTAAAATAATATTTTTATATCTCATCTAAAAATGCACAAAAAACTTTCATCTCATCACAGTATTAAAAACATTACAGTACCTTGCAAAGAACACTACTAAATGATATATTTGTAAATATTGGAATACCCAGCAATTGGAATGTGCTTTGTAATTCATCATTTTATAAAGGAAAGTGATTGTTATGAACAAAAATGAATTTTTAGAACAGCTTATTTCTTCCCTGCAGAATATGCCTAATTCAGAAAAGGAGGATATTATCTCAGAGTACGAAACTCATTTTATCAGTGGTAAACAAGATGGGAAATGTGAAGAAGAAATTGCTAGAAAACTAGGAAACCCTAAAACAATCGCGAAAGAGCTTAATGTTTCCTATGCAATACATAACGCTGACAATAAACGAAGCTTTAAAAATATAATAACCGCACTATTTTCTGTTATGAGTTTAAGTGTTTTAAACTTTACCTTTATCATTATCGCCTTTTTCGTACTACTCTTTTTATTACCGATTCTTCTAGCACTTATCATTGCTACTCCACTATTAATCATCTCACCTATTTTATTAATAGGATTAGGATTTTTTACAGGGTTTCATCAAATTAGTTATTCCGATGTTTACAATGTGTTCATCGCTTTTTGCAGCGGTTTACTCATATCCGTCATATCTTACCAAATGGTAAAACATCTATACGCAACTTTAGTAAAGTATTTGAAATGGAATATAGCTATTTTACAGAGATAATAATGAATATAAAAGGAGATTAAAATGAAGAAGTATACTTTATATCTACTCATGTTACTTACAATTTTATTGCTACCAGCTTGTTCCAACAGTGCGCAACCTAAGGAAGAAAACGATGTGCAATCTATTAAAGATGTAACGATAAAAATTCCAGAAACGATATTCACTTCCTCAAAAAAGAATGAAACGATTAACGAAGACGAAATGAAACAAAATATAAAAACTTATTTAGATTATAGCGGAGAGTTAGACGAAAACATCGTTCCACTTTCATCATCTATGTCTGACGAGAATGTCACCGAATCCGACCGAGAGAAATTAAAACAACTAGTAGATTTAGCGCAACAAAATGATGCGAATTTCCATGATTTTATTAGTAACAATACGATCCCTGATGATTACAAACAGCCTTCGAAGGAAATTCATGATTTTATTTCAGCGTCTACGGCACTTTCAGTAGAACTAGAGCAAGAATTAGATAAACTCGCGCAAGATGGTAACTTATTCAAAACTGACTTTTCTTTTACAAAACGCTTTGAGCAAGTTAATGGTAGGAAGCAAAAAGAAATTGAACAGTTTTTGAAGGAAAAGAACATTGATACTGAGTATTTCAAGAAATAATGATATATACAAATAGAAACCACAAAAAAGACGCCCCATACAAGGGGCGTCTTCCACTATTACGCTTGTTGTTGTGCGTTATATAAATCTTCAAGTGGCTTCATGATAATTTTGTTAACGTCAGTGATAACGATGTTTAAACGTTGTTCAGTTTCCATTAACTTTGTGATTTTAGCATCTTGTTGAATGCGAGCTACAACTTCTTGTGCTTTTTGGTTATCTTCTTCACTGATTTCTTGACCTTGCATCATTTTTTGTTGTAGGCCAAGTTGCATTGTGCGGAACTCATCGAATAAGTTCTTTGAATTTGCATCACCTTGTACTGCTGCGTAGCTTGCTTTTAATGTTTGGAAATCTTCGTTTTCAGCGATTGCTTTTTGTAATTCATATGCAACATCATGAATGTTTTTTGTCATTTTATTTTTCCTCCTTTAGAAGGCTAGCGCTTTTCGCTCACACTGCCTTTTAAGTGCATTTACATACGCACCTCTTCTTACCATATCAAACTATGCAAGAGATGTGAAGAAATTTCACTTTTATTTCTATGTACTTATCTTTACTACATAAGGAACAACAGTAATAGCCCTTGCACGAGTCCAATCATCCCGCCTAATAGTGCTCCTAAATACGTAATCATTTTTAATTCATTTTTGGTAATGGATAGAACTAAATCTTCTAGTCTCTCTGTTGAAAATGTAGATACTTCTTGCTGGACAATTTCCGCAAGATGTAGATTGTTTAATATACTTTCTACGTTTTCTGTCCCCCACTTCAAGCCTTTCGTTACTGCACTTGGGACTACCTTTTCAATAATTGTTTCTCGAACTGGCTCACATACTTGCTGCACAGATTGATTTAAAAACTTACTCACTGTTTCTTCAACTTTAACTGCTGACAATATGGAGCTTACAATTATTTCTTTTTCTACAAACGTTTCTACTTCTTTTACATCTCTTCCTTTTAACTTTTCCCACTCTTTTTGCAGTACATCAGTTAAAAGTTGCTTTGTGCCATCTTGCCCTAAAAACTTAATAACTTCTGGCTGCACACGATCCACTACACTTACATTCCCTAAAAACATTCCGACTAAGTTAAGTAGCGTTCCCCTAGAAGCAAAGAAGTCATCAATCATTTTTGAAAGACGTGCTTTCCCTTCTTCACTTTCAAAAAAACGAATTCCTCGATTTAAAATAAACGCCGAGACATTTGGGATTGTATTCTCTATTTTTTCATGAACAGAATGAGGTAAAGCCTGTTCCCATGTATATGTATAATACTCTGCTAAAAATGCCTCTATTTTTTCTGTAATTACATGCTCAATTTTCTCGGTCGCCTCTTTTTCTACATGTACTAAATTCCATTTTTCTAACATATGTCGTAACGACTGTTCATTCGTAATTACTTTATCCACTTCTACTTGTGTCCATTGAATTAAACCTTTTTGAAACTCTTCATTTGTTAATTTCTTTCCGATTCCTTCTGGTGTTAACAAATGCTCGACAACCATTTTCCCTAATTGAACAGCAAGTTCATCGCGGCGCTTCGGAATTAACCCTGGTGTAAATGGAACTTGAAACTTTCCAATATAAATAGGGCGATGAGGACGAAATAACATTTTTATCGCTAAATGATTTGTGAATCCTCCAATAATCGCTCCGAGCCCTGTCGTCGTTAACATACTTAACCATATATTCATTACAATCAACCTTTCGCTTCTCCAAAACTATAGCATATCATCATACGGACAAAAGTATAATGGTATAAAAACGTATTTGCAATATATAGCTATGCCTATTATGCCAACATTTTGTTAGTAAAGGAGTGATTTCGTTGGTTCTCGGTATTTTAACTTCTCACCCTCATTATGAGCAAATGTATTACACCGAAATCGCTAAACGCGCTCGGCTTTATCATAATGTCGTTGCCCAGTTTACGCCATTTGGTATTGATCCTAAAACAGACCTTGTCTCTGGTCTTATTTATGATACAAATACAGGAAAATGGAAAGAGCAAATATTCCCTATTCCTTCTTATATTTACGATCGTTCTTCTTTTAACGAGGAAACAGACTTCAACAAAGCAAAATCAATTATTCACTCATTACACAACCGTCCTACCACTACCTTTTTAAATAACACACTCATTGACTTAAGCGAACTTCATGATTTATTTCTCACGAATAAAAAATTATCTCCTTATATACCAAAATTTGAAATAGCAACGATACAAAACATTTTCAAACTGTTATTAAAAACAAAAGATATTATTATACGGCCTACTAACACACATTCCAATGAAAGTCTGTACCGGATCACTTATAAAAACAAAACGTTTCATATCGATACGATAAATGATGACTATCATACTTCTACTCCAATCAAACGGACAGATGAATTTATATCTTGGTACAAATCTAACATACGATCAGCACGTTACATCATCCATACAATGCTGCAACCACCAAATCAATTAACATACCCGCTCCATATTCGAACCATTTTGCAAAAAAATAAAGAACAAAAGTGGAATGCTATCGGCCAATTTATACAAAAAAGCTCATTTCCGAATCAACTTTTACTTTCGGCAACGGATGATTCCTCGTTGCATTCATTTTCAAAAATTAAATACGTATTATCTAGTACAGGTGTACAATTATTACAGGACGCTTTACATGACATTATAAATGAAGTGTTCCAAACATTAGACGAATCTTATTCTTCGTTATTCGAGCTAGAGCTTTCCACCATTATGGATCAAAAAGGGGCAATTTGGCTTATGTATGTCAACACGATCCCCCCGTACGAACATTACATTCGTCATAGTGATGCATTAGCCGAAAAAATATATCACGGACCACTAAAGTTTAGTCGCTTCACACCATAATGAAAGGAGGTAACACCATTTTGAAAGAGCACATATATACATTAAACATTTCAGATGAGCATCCAAATAGTATTACTTTACCTTACATTTTTTCCATTACACCACCAATTTCATCCCTTTCCTTCGGCGTACGCCATGTTGCAAGTGAAGAGGTGAAAATTCATTATTCCTTTACTCGCGAAATCATTATCGGAAAACAAATTGCAGAGAAACTTTTACTTCCTCATTCCACTACTATCCATGCATTCACGCAAAATGAAACCATTATTTTCGGACCATTAATCGGGATTTTTACAACTGGTTTTAACGATGACTCTTCTAATCCTTTAGGAAACCGTTCAACTTCTCTCAGCGAGTTACTAACGCCGCCATTCACCTTGCGACCATTTGTATTCGTTTTTGGTGTGCAACATATAAACTGGGAAGACGAAACAATTGAAGGATATTTCTTTCAAGAGAAACAGTGGATTAAGAAAAAAGTCCCTTTACCGAATGTCATTTACGATCGATTACCAAATCGTAAAGCCGAAAATTATAAACCGATCGTAAGAGCAAAAAGAAAGTTAGAGCATGACTACTCCATTCCTTGGTTTAACCCAGGCTTTTTCAATAAATGGGAAGTGCATCAACTTCTTGTGAAAGATGAATCCATTATGCCTTTATTACCAAACACAGAAACATTTCAACACTTCGAACAAGTAGAACGATTTCTCGGTACGTATAAATCTGTTTACATGAAACCGATTCACGGCAGCTTCGGTAGAAATATTCATCAACTATTTTATTCTCAAACAGAGAATTGCTACTACTGCCGTTATCGCGAAAATGAAGAAAATAAACTAAGAAAGTACCAATCATTAGAAACGCTTCTGAACCATGTGTTAAAAGGACATGATTTAAAAAAATTTATCGTACAACAAGGTATTTCCTTACTTCGCTTCGATGGGCAACCTGTTGATTTTCGCATTCATACAAATAAAAATCATTTCGGCCAATGGATGGTCAGTGCAATCGTTGCAAAAATTGCTGGCAAAGGTAGCTTAACAACGCATGTAAATAGCGGTGGCGATACAAAATTACTGCAAGAACTTTTTCCAGATTCAACGAAACAAATTCAAATTGAAAATAAATTAAAACATACGGCCTTACAAATCAGTTACGCGCTCGATGAACAAGTAACCGGAAATATTGGAGAAATCGGTTTTGATATCGGTTTAGACACACAGGAAAACCCGTGGCTCTTTGAAGCAAACTCTAAACCTGGGCGAACTGTATTCCAAGATGAAAAGTTAAAAGAACAAAGTGAACTGACGCGCCAATTATTTTACGAATATGCCATCTACTTAACTGAACATTCTTTGCGCGATGCAAAAGAAAAAATGTCTCAAATAAAATCCGGAACTCCATCAAACACCGAACATATCCCATCCCCTATGATTCACTTACAAATACAAAAACAAAAACTTCCACCTCATTCATAAGGTGGAAGTTTTCTATTTACACAAGTTTCACTACAACCTCTGTTTCCACATTACACATCCCGCAATAAAAAACATGATTGCAGTAATCTTGTGAATTACTATGTGTTAACCCATCTACTGCACTTAATAATTCTTGATCCATATACGCACTATAATCGTCTATGTAATCTACAGTTTTTCCATAATCTTGGAGTATACCTTGGCAATTTTGACAAGAATATGTTTGTGATTCTAATGCGTTGCAAAGCGGGCAAATTCCCATCACGATTCCTCCATACGTTATCATTTACAAGCAGATTGAAGAGAGCATCTAGCCGTGTATAGGAGCGTCCTGTCCCACCCCTACTTAAAATAGAACTATAAAGTTGCTACCGATTTAATTTTAGTAAGTCATAAATAAGAAGTTAATGATTTGCCCCACAATAGCGGGATACAAAAAGAAAAACATATTTCATATCGCTCTTAGTTTAGCCTTCTTTCTAAAAAATACAACGATTACTCTTATTTCATAATTTACGAAATCGCTAAGATTTTTTTACAAAATTTACAAATTATTATTTCGTATATCTTTCTAGGTAACATCCATACTATGAGTACAAACTTAATTACCGATGGATTAGCGCCAAACGGGGCGATAATCTGGTTCAAATCCAGCTAGTCCAACCAAAAAAAATTTTTATAACTCTAAGGAGGATATATTCCTATGGCAAACCAAAATTCTTCAAATCAATTAGTAGTACCAGGAGCAACAGCTGCAATCGACCAAATGAAGTACGAAATCGCTCAAGAATTTGGTGTACAATTAGGAGCAGATTCTACGGCTCGTGCTAACGGTTCTGTTGGTGGAGAAATTACAAAACGTCTAGTTGCAATGGCTGAGCAAAGCCTTGGCGGATTCCAAAAATAAATATATATGGCAAAAAGGTCTCAAGGCATATGCCTTGAGACCTTCCTTAATTTACTGCAACATTTGTAAAAACTTCTTCGTGCGTTCTTCTTTTGGATTTGTAAATACATCTTCTGGTGTACCTTGTTCGACAACGACACCGCCATCCATGAAAATAACACGGTTCGCAATTTGATGCGCAAAACGCATTTCGTGCGTTACAATAACCATCGTCATGCCTTCTTTAGCAAGTTCTTTCATGACTTTCAGAACTTCTTGAACGAGTTCAGGATCGAGTGCTGACGTCGGTTCATCAAATAGTAATACTTCCGGCTCCATCGCAAGCGCGCGAGCAATTCCAACGCGCTGTTGTTGTCCGCCTGATAATTGGAACGGATATAAGTCTACTTTATCCGCAAGACCAACTTTTTCAAGGAAATAGTTTGCTTTTTTCTTCGCTTCTTCTTTCCCCATCTTTTTCACTGTAACGAGCCCTTCCATTACATTTTGAAGTGCTGTTAAATGAGGGAATAGATTATGGTGCTGGAATACCATACCTGTTTGCGTACGAAGATTGACAATATCTTTCTTCGATATTTTTCGAGAGAAGTCGAGCTCTTTATTACCGATGCGAATATTACCAGCGTTCGGCGTTTCTAACACGTTGAGACAACGCAGGAATGTCGTTTTACCAGATCCCGATGGCCCGATAATAACAACAACCTCCCCCTTCTCAACTGATAAATCTATATGTTTTAGTACGGTATTATCTCCGAAACTTTTTTGTAAATGTTGAATTGAAATCATAAAAACAAAAACTCCTTTTATGAAAGGGTTATTTTAGAGTGTAACGTTCTGAACGTTTTTCTAATATTTGTTGCACAATAGATAATAAGAAGCAAATTGCCCAATAAATTAGACCTGCTTCGAAATAAACAATTAAAAACTCATAGTTCATTGCCGCAATTTCCTGCGCTTTTCGGAACATTTCTGTTACTAAAATTAACGATGCTAATGAAGTATCCTTCACTAAACTAATAAATGTATTCGAAAGCGGCGGAATAGATACACGCGTTGCTTGCGGTAAAATAACACGTTTTAATGCTTGCGGGTATGTCATCCCAATTGTATAAGCTGCTTCCCACTGCCCTTTCGGGATTGAAAGGATAGAAGCACGAATAATTTCAGATGCATACGCACCAACATTTAACGAAAATCCAATAACTGCTGCTGTATATGGCTCAACTTCAATATTAAGAGTTGGAAGACCATAGAAAATAATAAATAACTGTACAAGAAGTGGCGTTCCGCGAATGATAGATACATAGATACGAGCAATCCATTGTAAAATACGACTACCTGAAATACGTGCGAGCGCAGTTAACGTCGCAAGTATAATCCCGATAATAAATGTAATAAGCGTTAATGGAATTGTCGTAAATACAGCTTCCTTCAGCATAGGCATGAAGGAAGACTGCATAATATCTATCCAAGTAGACAATCGATCTGAAACCAACGCACTACTTAGATACATTTTCACCGAACCATTTTTTCGCTATTTTATCGTACGTACCATCTTTTTTCATATCTTCTAACGCTTTATTTACTTCTTGTACTACCTTGTCGCTACCTTTACGGAATAAGAATCCACTTTGTGACGCTTCTTTTTCTGTATCTACAATTTTAATTTTTGCATCTTTTTTCGTTTCTAAATAGTTTAACACTGATAATTTATCATTAATTGTGAAATCAACGCGTCCAGTGTTTAATAATTCTGCCGCTTGGCTAAAGCCTTCTACATTCGTGATTTCTGCACCATTTTTCTTAGCAATATCTGCATAGTTACTTGTTAAAGATTGTGCTGCTTTTAATCCTTTTACATCAGCAAATGTAGCAGGTTTATCTTTATCCTTCGCAATAACTAATACCGCTGAAGATGAAACATATGGGCTAGAGAAGTCATATTTCTTTTGACGATCTTCACGAATACCAACTTCATTCGCAACCATGTCGAAACGTTTTGCATCTAGACCAGCAAGTAAGCTATCCCATTGTGTTTCTTTAAATACAGGTTTTACTCCTAAACGTTTTGCAACTTCTTCTGCTAATTCAACGTCAAATCCAGTTAATTTATTACTTGAATCGTGGAATGTGAACGGTGGATATGTACCTTCTGTTCCAATTACAAGTTCACCACTTTGTTTTATCTTTTGTAACGCATCTTGATTAGCTGTATCTTTTTTCTCTTCTTTACCGCAGCCCGCTACAATCCCGATTGCTAATGTAGTTACTGCAAGTACTGAAAATAATTTTTTCATGATGGTAATCCTCCAAGTATTCTGATAGGAATTTAAAAACTATATTGATTGTATGCAATCTTGAACAATTTTTCAATGAAAATGTTCTTATTTAGTTTATCCTTTTTCTTCATAATCAAACAAAAGGGGAAAATAACGCTACATACAAAAAATAAGTAACATTTTTTAATATAGCATTTATAAAGAAAAAGGTAAAACAATACTTCTTATTTAACAGCCCTGATTCACTAAAAAAGAACTTGTGAAAATCACAAGTTCTCCTCCATACATATTAAGCGCTCTGGTTTCCTTCCATTTGCGTTTTGTACATATCGTAATAACGCCCGCGCTTTTTCATTAGTTCATCATGAGAGCCTTTTTCTAAAATCGTTCCTCTATCAAGCACAATAATTTGATCTGCGCTTTTAATTGTTGAAAGACGGTGAGCAATAATAAATGTCGTTCTTCCTTTTTTCACAACTTCTAACGCTTGTTGGATCATCGCCTCTGTTTCTGTATCAATACTAGACGTTGCTTCATCTAAAATTAAAATGGCTGGATCAAAAGCGAGTGCTCTAGCAAACGAAATAAGCTGACGTTCTCCGGTTGAAAGTGTGCTTCCTTTCTCCGTAATTTCTTCATCTATATTGTTCGCAAACCGTTCAGCACCAACATCACGCAATGCTTTTACGATGCGATCTTCTGAAATTTTTTCATTCTCTAAGCTTACATTAGAAGCGACCGTCCCGCTAAATAAAAACGGATCTTGCAGTACGATTCCCATATGTTCACGCGTTGCTTGTTTTGGCATCTCTTTTACGTCGTGACCGTCAATTGTAAGCTTTCCTTTTTCAAACTCATAAAACTGAAAGAGTACATTCATAATAGAACTTTTTCCTGATCCAGTATGACCGACAAGTGCCACTGTCTCGCCTTGTTTCGCTTCAAAAGAAATATTTTTTAGCACTTCATCTTTTCCATTATAAGAAAACGACACATTATCAAACTTCACATTTCCTTGTAAGCGAGGCATACGTTCCTCTTCTACTGCTTCCCCTTTTTCCTCTAACAATTCAAAAACACGTTCTGATGCAACACGCGATTGTTCTAAGTTAGCAAGCTGATTTACCATATTTGTAATTGGTGAGAACAATCGTGTTAAATAATCCACGAACGCATACAGTATCCCTAAAGAAATGACGCCTGTAGCACTTAATGAAGCGCCACCGAAATACCAAATCACACCTGTGAAAGCGATATTTCTTAATACAGACACTAAATTATGAGAAGTTGCGGCATTTAAATTCAAAATTTTATTTTGATACTTAAAATAATCGCCATTTAATTCTTCAAACTCTTTTTTCGTTTCACGCTCTTGACGGAACGCTTGAATAATCGGCATACCTTGAATGGATTCATTCACTGTTCCGTTAATATCAGATAAACGTGAGCGCATTTTATGATTGTATACAGACGCATACTTTCTATAAAGGATCGCCCAAACAATTAAAATTGGGATGATAAGTAAACATAACGTCGCCAATTTTACGTCGAGTAAAAATAGCGCAGCGAATATCCCGATAATATAAATGATACTAGAAACGAATGTCGCAAGCACCGTTACATATAAATCCCGAATGGCTTCCGTATCATTCGTGACACGCGATACAATTTTCCCTGCTGGTAAATGATCGAAATACCGAATCGGCAACGTTTGAATATGAGAAAACACATCTTCCCTCATAATTTGAATAATTTTGTTCGCTGCCTTCTGTAAGAAAAATTGCTTTCCATATGCAAATAAGGAAACGACTACTAATAAAGCGAAATACCCACCACCAAGTAATAATAGACGGTTTATTTCTGGTTTATAAAACGCAAACACTTCTTCTTTCGTTAATGCTTTCGCTTTATACACTTGCACTGCCTTACCATTTTGGACGGTAATCATATCATCTTTTACAGTACGTGACCCTTCAGCATTCACTTTATTCGGTACAAAGTAATATTGAAAACCGACTTGCATCACGCGTACTTCTTTTCCTTTTTTCTCACCTTGTTCAAAGCGATCACTTCGCTTATAAAAGGTACCATTATACGGAACAGCCTCTTCACTCTTTTCTGTTTCATACCAAGGTTTCTCTATTCCAACGATATGATCGTCAATCATCGTTTTCGCGACGAAAGGACCAGCAAGTTCTGCGATGACGAAAATAAATAACATTAGCATCGCTGCAAAAATCGTCCCTTTTACTTTCATCGCATATTGGAACAATCGTTTTGATACGCTCATATTTTCACCCCACTATCCGCACTTTCACTTTCCCCTTGTTGTCTTTCAAACTGCTCCGCATACCAGCCTCCGCTTTTAATAAGCTGATCATGCGTACCTTCTTCCATAACTTCGCCTTCATCCATAACGAGAATCCAATCCGCATGTTGTACGGCAGATAAACGGTGCGTCGTAATTATCGTCGTCTTTCCGCTTCTCTCTGTTCTTATATTCTCAATAATCGCAGCTTCCGTACGAGCATCAACAGCTGATAAAGAATCGTCCAAAATTAAAATTTCCGGATTTTGAATAACCGCTCGCGCAATCGAAATCCTTTGTTTTTGCCCTCCTGATAAAGAAACACCTTTCTCTCCAACGAGCGTTTCTAACCCTTCTGGTAAAAACTCTAAATCCTTTTTAAACGCCGCAATTTCAATTGCTTTCTCGAGTTCTTCTTCCGTCGCTTCTCGGTTTCCGAATAAAATATTTTCCCTTGCTGTTTTTGAGAACAAAATATGTTCCTGAGGTACATACCCAATCCACCCGAGTACATTTTCATTCGTTATTTTATTTAACGTCACATCAGAGACTGCAATATCCCCATCTCCAAGCGGATATTGACGAAGAAGCTGACGTACAAGCGTCGTTTTTCCGCTTCCTGTTTTTCCAACAACCCCAAGCGTTTCTCCTTGTTTTAAGGTAAACGAAACCTTCTTTAAATTTGTTTCAGTTGATGAAGGATATGAAAAGGTAACTTCATCAAACTGAATATAATTCGGCTCTTGTACAAGCTTTGGATTTTTTGGATTCTTTACATCTGGTTCATACGCTAACGTTTCATTTACTCGGTCTAACGAAGCGTTTCCTCTTTGCATAACATTAATTAATTCACCAATTGCAAACATCGGCCAAATCATCATCCCTAAATACACGTTAAAAGAAACGAGTTCACCAAGTGTCACCTTCGATTGAAATACAAGATATGCGCCATACACTAAACCAATTAAATAACTAAGGCCAACAAGCATTTTCACAGTTGGCTGGAATAATGCATCAATTCTGGCTACCTTCATATTTTTTTCGTAGACGTCATCTCCTAACTGATGAAATCTTTCTTGATCTGCATTTTCTTGTACGTATGCACGAATAACGCGCACACCAGCGATTGATTCTAATACTTTATCGTTCATATCACCGAACGCATCTTGCGCAACTGTAAATCTTTCATGCAATTTCTTTCCATATATATTCATCGCATACGCCATAATTGGAAGCGGTATAAGTGCCGCAAATGTAAGCTCCCAACTAATTGTAAATCCCATCATAAAGACAATTGTAAGCATATATAAACTCGAATCCACGAGCGTTAATATACCGAAACCAGCCGTCATAGCAATTGCTTTTAAATCATTCGTTGCTCTCGCCATTAAATCGCCAGTACGATTTTTTTGATAAAACGTCGGTGTCATTTTAAGTAAATGCCCCATAAATTTAGAGCGCATCGTCTTCTCCAGTACGAATGCACCGCCAAACAATTGATGTTGCCAAACGAATGTGAGGCCATATCCAACTATCGTAACCCCTATTAAAATAAGAATAGATTGCATAATTGCTTCGTTCGTTAACGTTCCTGTTTTTATATTATCAATCGTAACCCCTAACACTTTCGGGGGAATGACTTCAACTATATTCACAATTAAAAGAGCTCCAATGGCGATACTATATCTCTTCCAATGCTCTTGAAAAAACCATTTTAACTTTAGTAATACTGATAACAATGTAACCTCTCCCTTCTCGTTCTCGTTTCACTCTCATGTCTTTATCCACTATCCAGACCCATCATATTTACATTTCGTAACCCATACAATCTCATCACATTTTTCCACCTTCCAAAGTTTGTTTTATCGTAACCATACAACGTATGGAAACAAGCAAATTAGACAAAAAAAAGCATACCGCCGCTTGACGATATGCACAAAAATGCATAAAAAGCGTACGTTACGATATACGCAACGTACGCTTTTTATAAGACAAAGATGCCTTATATATCCGTACGGGTTGCGTAATGATATGAATGTTTTCTGCCATTTAACAGAGCTAAACTCATTACATTTACGATTACAATCATTACGCACACCCCCTTCATTTATTTTCCATTTATAATCTTACAACTTTATTGAGTATTCTGTCAATTATTTTTTCACAAACTGAATAAAAATATACGCTACATCCGTTTGAAATAAGAGAATCTTCTGTAAGAAAGGGCATACAAAATAAAAAAAGAATAAGAAATCGTTTTCACAAACATTTCATTTGAAAAATGTTATCAAACACCCTACAATCACCTTATACTCACTCTTACAAGTTGCTATTTTAGGAGGACTAATCATGACAACTAGCAATACGTACAAATTTTATTTAGACGGAGAATGGAGAGAAAGCTCTTCAGGAGCAACAATCGAAATTCCATCTCCATACTTACACGAAGTAATTGGACAAGTACAAGCAATTACTCGCGGAGAAGTAGATGAAGCAATTGCATCTGCAAAAGAAGCTCAAAAATCATGGGCGGAAGCTTCTCTACAAGATCGCGCAAAATATTTATATAAATGGGCTGATGAGCTCGTAAATATGCAAGATGAAATTGCCGATATCATTATGAAAGAAGTCGGTAAAGGATATAAAGATGCGAAAAAAGAAGTTGTTCGTACAGCTGACTTCATTCGTTACACAATCGAAGAAGCTCTACATATGCACGGAGAAAGCATGATGGGCGATAGCTTCCCTGGCGGAACGAAATCTAAACTTGCGATCATCCAACGCGCACCACTTGGTGTTGTATTAGCAATCGCACCATTTAACTACCCAGTAAACTTATCTGCTGCAAAACTTGCACCAGCATTAATTATGGGTAACGCTGTTATTTTCAAACCAGCAACTCAAGGTGCAATTAGTGGTATTAAAATGGTTGAAGCACTTCATAAAGCTGGCCTTCCAAAAGGTCTTGTAAACATAGCGACAGGACGCGGTTCTGTAATTGGTGACTACTTAGTAGAACATGATGGCATCAATATGGTATCGTTCACAGGTGGTACAAACACAGGTAAACATTTAGCGAAAAAAGCTGCAATGATTCCACTTGTATTAGAACTTGGTGGTAAAGACCCTGGTATCGTTCGCGAAGATGCTGACTTACAAGATGCTGCAAACCATATCGTAAGCGGTGCATTCTCTTACTCTGGTCAACGTTGTACAGCTATTAAACGTGTACTTGTACACGAAAACGTAGCGGACGAGCTTGTTAGCTTATTAAAAGCGCAAGTAGCTGAGCTATCAGTTGGATCTCCAGAACAAGACAGCACAATCGTTCCATTAATCGACGACAAGTCTGCTGACTTCGTTCAAAGCTTAGTTGACGACGCTGTTGAAAAAGGTGCAACAATCGTTATCGGTAACAAACGTGAGCGTAACTTAATTTACCCAACATTAATCGACCACGTAACAGAAGAAATGAAAGTTGCTTGGGAAGAGCCATTCGGCCCAATCCTTCCAATCATCCGTGTTTCTTCAGATGAACAAGCAATTGAAATTGCTAACAAATCAGAGTTCGGCTTGCAAGCAAGTGTCTTCACAAAAGACATTAACAAAGCATTTGCAATTGCTAACAAAATCGAAACTGGTTCTGTTCAAATTAACGGGCGCACAGAGCGCGGTCCTGACCACTTCCCATTCATCGGTGTAAAAGGTTCAGGTATGGGCGCACAAGGTATTCGTAAGAGCCTTGAGTCTATGACACGCGAAAAAGTAACAGTATTAAACTTAGTTTAATCTTATATGTAGAAGCTGATCTAGTTTTAGATCAGCTTCTTTTTATTTCACAATTTGTTTTTCCATAGGTAAATTCACACCTTCTACAGAAATTTGATACCCTAGCCAACGCTCAGCAATATGTTCAAATGATAAAATAGAGCCTGTTGTAAAAAAGCGATGCTTCGGATTCAAATTGTCAGACAAAATTCCTTTATGCTGTAAAATGGTGCTTAACTCTATCGCTGTTTCTTCTGCAGAACTAATAATCGTTACAGCCTCTCCTAACTCCTTTTTTATATAGGATTCTAAAAGTGGATAATGCGTACACCCAAGAATTAACGTATCTATATCTTCTTTCGTTAATGGCAGTAAAGCTTGTTTCACTTGCTGCATGACGTATGCTGTGTCTTCTAATTGATTTTCTACAACTGTAGCTAAAGTCGGACATGCATGACTATGCACTTCCAAATATGTATCCAGCTCGTGTAATGCTTGTTCGTACATATTAGATTTTATCGTACCTACAGTTCCAATTACTCCAATTCTCCCTTTCTTTGTCACTTTAATTGCAGCTCTTGCTCCCGGATGTATAACACCAATAACCGGGATGGGAAGTGCTTCTTGCAACGCGGTCAATGCTGCAGCTGCACCAGTATTACATGCTACAACTAGAGCTTTTAATGGAAACTGCTTGAGGAACTCAACCATTTCAAATATGAAAGATTGTACCTCCTCTACACTTCTCGGCCCATACGGACAACGCTTATTATCACCAATATAATAAATGCTCTCTTTAGGCAATTGTCTTATAATTTCACTCGCAACTGTTAATCCCCCAACTCCCGAATCTAGCACACCTATTACTGAATTTTTATGACATGTAGACATATACTTCATCCCCTTCTCAATCTTCTAGCACCAATAATGTTTATTATATTATGAAAATTCGATATTACATAATAATCCCTATCCCTTTTAATCACAAACTCTTCTCTATAATCTGATTATTACTATATCCATTGACGTATAAAAATACATTTGTTACTCTTAACTACGTTAATTTAATATTTAAATCCTCATTCGTATCTCGGTGAGGTAGAGGTTGCAATCATTAAGAGTATCGTTTCAGGAGATGTAGTGGCATTGATGAAGGAATGAGAAAGGAATGATTGCCGAAGTAAGCCCGTGTCCACCATGCACGCTTGCTGGGTCTGCATTTAATAAGTGCAGAACTGTCACAAACGTTTCGTTTGTGGAGAGCTATCGAGAGGTATGTCGTGGGTTTCTTATAAGATAGAAAGCATGTAGCGGCAAATTACGTGCTTTTTTTGTTTTGTTTGGGACTTCTCTTCTCTACTAAGAAGACATACATATCTCCTCGCTTGACTTGGTTATACTAACTTTGGAGGTATTTTCTATGCAACAAAAAAAATGGGGCTTTTGGGTATTAACAGCTTTCGTTGTCGGTAACATGGTTGGCGCTGGTATTTTCATGGTGCCAAGTACGTTGGCACAAACAGCAAGCCCTCTCGGTGTCACTTTAGCTTGGTTAACAACAGGGTTTGGTGTTTTAATGCTAGCTCTTGTTTTCGGTAATTTAGCAATTCGTCGTCCTGATTTAACGACAGGGCCACAAAGTCATGCATATGCTTTATTCTCAACACCAAAAAAGAAAAAAATGGCTGGTTTCAGTATGGTATGGGGATATTGGGTAGCAAACTGGGCAAGTAACGTTGCCATCATTACATCATTTGCGGGATATTTATCACTCTTCTTCCCAATTATGAAAGATACACGACTACTATTTTCAATCGGTTCTTTTAACATAGAAGTCGGAAAACTAATTACATTTACGATTTGTTCCATCTTACTTTGGGGAACTCATATTATATTAACAAACGGTGTAAGCGGAGCTGGAAAGCTAAACTTCTTAGCAACAACAACGAAAGTAACTGGATTCCTTTTATTCATCGTCGTTACTTTATTTGCATTCGAAGCTTCTAAGTTTGGACAATGGTACACACCGATGATCGATAAATCAGGTGTATCACACGGCCTTCTTTCACAAGTAAACTTAGCTGCTCTTACAACGCTTTGGGCATTTATCGGAATTGAATCGGCAGTACTTTTATCAAACCGTGCTACCTCTCCTAAAACAGTAAAACGCGCAACAGTTGCAGGATTACTTATTACAGTTGCGATTTACTTAGGAATTACAATTTTAACAATGGGTGTACTTCACGTTGATAAATTACAAGCTTCTGAACGTCCATTAGCAGATGCATTAAACGCTGCAATGGGTCATGGCGGCGGGAAACTGATGGCATTACTTGCTCTTACTTCCCTATTCGGTTCTATATTAGGCTGGATTTTATTAAGCTCAGAAGTACCGTATCAAGCAGCAAAAGAAGGTTTCTTCCCTTCCTTCTTCACAAAAACAAATAAAAAAGGAAGTCCAATTTACTCATTACGATTAACAAACATTATGTCGCAAGTGTTCTTATTCTCAACATTATCAGGAACTATTGCGGAAGCTTATACATTCGTTATTACCGTATCAACACTGGCCTACCTCATTCCATATCTCGTTTCACCAATCTTCCAGTTAAAACTAGTCGCAACTGGTGAAACATATAAAAATGAAATGCGGGCAAGAATTACAGATGGCATAGTCGCAGTGATCGCACTTTGCTACGCACTATGGGTTATTAAAACTGGCGCATCCGATATAAAAACGTTCCTTCTCGGAATTGGTTTATTCGTAATCGGCTTTGCCTTCTATCCATTAATGAATCGTGATCAGAAAAAAAATAACGAAAAGAAAAACGAGCAAGTTGCATAACGCAATTTGCTCGTTTTTTCTTTTATAAAACATATATAATAGAACAAAGAGGTGAAAAACATGTCAATCGAATCGCTATGGAGCAGCCGCTTCCAACTACATATTCAAAATATCATTACATACTTTGCACGTATGATTAACGGTTTACTATATAGCTTTATCTTCGTTGCCTGTATAGGTGCTTACTATTATGCAAAGTTTCTTAAAACAGCTCCTTCTAAAGGACTATCTTTATTACTTATTACAATCGTCCTAACAGCGATTATAACGAGATGTCCTATCCGTACATTTATTCAAAAACCTGATGCTGTCTATTTGCTTGCATTAGAAGAGAAACTAACGTCTTATTTTAAAAAATCTCTTCTATATAATTACATCATTCAGCTTTTTCCATTATTATTTACGTTCCTTATTCTCGTTCCACTTGCAATGCAATCATTACAAGTAACGGTACCTTTCTTATGTACAATCTTTATCATTTTAATGATTACGAAAGCTTGGAATATGTACATACATTGGATGTGGCGTGATAGCCATGAAAAAAACATATGGTTCATTATTCGTATTGCTTGTAACGCACTCATTATTTACATGCTGTTTTACTCAGCACATGTTCTTATATTAGGCGGATTACTCTTACTACTTGCTTTCCTACTTCTATATACGAAAAAACAGCCTACAAAACGAGTACCGTGGGATTACATAATTGAACAAGAAGAAAAAATGAACGTTCGTTTTTATCAATTTGCTAGCATTTTCACCGATGTTCCGCAACTGAATAAGCAAGTAAATAAAAGAAAATGGCTTACAAATTGGATTGAACCTTTATTACATAAAAAACGAGCAACTTTCTTCTATTTACATACACTCGCATTTTTACGCGGGAATGATTATTTCGGTATATATATCCGCTTAGGGGTAATCGGTGCCTTCGCCTTATATTTTATACCAAACATATACGCAAAAGGTGCTATCTCTTACATCGTCCTATATATGATTTCTATGCAGCTACGTTCCTTATGGAAATATTTTTCGGGAAATATTATTGTAGCATTATATCCAATTGATACTGAAAAACGAATGAACCAATTTCTTCGCTTAATCTTTATATTGCTAAGCATTCAACTCATTGTATTTTCAATTGTTATACTCATTGCTACAAGTCAATTTTTACATAGCCTTATCATTATGATTATCGGATTACTCTGGATCAAATTTATTATTGTACCAAAAACGAAGCAACGCGTTTCTGCGTTTTAACGAAAAGAATTATCTTAAAAGCCAAGGAGAGAATAAATTCTCTCCTTGGCTTTTTTATTTTCCCTCCTCAAACAAGAATCACCAGCACAACCGATATTTTATAATTTCACATAAAAAAACGATAATACATGTTTACGTCCTAACAAACAGGGTATGTATTAAAGTAACAGGGCAAAGAAACTGGAGGGAATGAAAAAATATGAATTAAAGTTTCACTTTATAAAAGACATTGCTCAAGGATGATTCTGAAACCGATAATATAATGTAAGGAGCGGATTAGAATGAGTAAAAAAATTGCTACTTTAATAACAGATTATTTCGAGGACACAGAATACACAGAGCCAGCAGAAGCTTTTAAACAAAAGGGATATGAATTAACAACTATTGAAGCAGAAAAAGGTAAAACGATACACGGTAAACAAGGAAAAAGTGAAGTTGTAATTGATAAAGGTATCGATGATGTTTCTCCAGAGAACTTTGATGCCCTCTTCATACCAGGCGGATTTTCCCCAGATATACTTCGTGCAGATGAACGTTTCGTTCGCTTTAGCAAAGCATTTATGGATGCGAAAAAACCTGTTTTTGCTATTTGTCACGGCCCCCAATTACTCATCACTGCCCAAACGCTTGAAGGACGTGATGTGACTGGATATAAATCCATTTCGGTCGATTTAAAAAATGCCGGTGGAAATTTCCATGATAAAGAAGTCGTCGTATGCCAAAATCAATTAGTTACAAGTAGACAACCGGAAGACATCCCCGCGTTTATTGAAGAATCGTTGCGTATATTAGGATAGCTACTTTGATTAACCTCCTTTTATTTATATGAAAAAATTTAATCAGCGGGGTTTTATTCATCCCCACTGATTATTAACCCTCACGAACTGGTCGTTTACAGGCAATTCGACCTCCACAAATAGCTTGATAAATAAAAAGAAGGGAATCCAAAAGTTCAATTTTAATAATCTTTTGGATTCCCCCCTCTTTCTCGTCCAAAAATTTCTTATCACTTTTCATAGGCAGTTCTCATATAGTGAAAATGACTATATAATTCCTATCCATAAGTTAAATAACGATTTCGCACATATATAAATACAAAAGATGGGAGCCTTATTTATGAATAACAATCCACCTTCAACGCCCCCAAATCCAACGGAAACGAATAATAATGAAGTGAGCTTACAAACGTTACGCGTCATTGGGCTGATTGTACTGATTAGTGGCTACATATTAGTCGCTCTTTCTGAAGTAGGCACATTAAAGAATCTTTTGCTACAGCCTAACACTACTCCAAATTTAGCTGAAGTAGATCCGTTCTAAAAATTATATAAAAAGCGAGTCCCAGTATAACTGGTTCGCTTTTATATAGTTTCATCCAATTTGAGAAACATTTCTCTCATCCTCATACTTCTCTTTCCCTATCGCCTTCATAAATAATAAAATACTGCTCATGCCAACGATAAAGTACAGAGCACTCATGCCCCAAGATGCAAGAAATGAGCCTATCATAACACCTAATGCCCCGTTCATTTTTGCCACTTGAAAGACCATTCCGTTAATCGCCATATAAGAACCTCTTGCCTCGTTTGGCACCATATCTGCCATTATAGATTGACGTACTGGCACATACATCATCTCTCCTACCGTTTGGAAAAGCCCTGCGATTAATAAGATCCATAAACTATTGCTCGTTCCGAGTATTGTAAAGCCAATCGTATAAATGAATAAACCTACATATAAGATTTTCAAATCATTGAAGCGTTTCAGCATTTTAATAAGAAGCGCCGAACATATCACAACTAAAATTGTATTCTCTGCTGAAATCCAGCTCATCATTCGAATACCTGTTAAATCAAACGTAACACCATTCCAAAAGAAAAAGTGCACCGTTTCAAATTCCTGCTGCAAACGTACTCCTAAATAATTATTAACCTGAAACTCTAAAGATAATGTGCATATACTTGCTGCACAAAAAATTAGAAATGCTCTATCTTTCATCACGACTTTATAACTATCCGCCATATCTTTTAATACATTTTTCTTCTCTACCGTTTTTCGTGCTACATACACTTCTTCCATATATACGGCCATCACATATAATGTAATAACTGCAATAACTGTTAATCCGATAAACAATTGTAATCTATAGTTCTCAAATAGTAATCCGCCAAATATCGCTCCAATCGCAATGGATAAATTAATTGCCCAGTAGTTAATGCTGTACATCACTTTTCGGTTTTCCGGTGTACTCACATCAATTAACATCGCCTCTGTCGCAGGATTCATAAGTCCAGATCCTAAACTATTCACTAACATAAATATAAATGTTAGCCACGGTGAGTCTACATAATCCGAATTCGCAACCCCCATACAAGCGATTGAAATGACTTGTATACTTTGACCGATAATCATCACCTTTTTACGACCGAGCCGATCCCCAACATATCCACCGTATAAACCAATTACTAACGAAGCTATTACATTAATAAGTAGTAACGCACCAGCAATCGCACTACCTAACTTTATTGAAAAGTAAATCGCCATAAATGGAAAAATCATCGTGGACACAGTACGTGTTAAAAACGAAGTTATAATTCTAATTTTTATATTTCGATGCATACTCCAAAATCCCATTGTTTCCCCCTCCTTATGCTTACTTATTTTACTTTGAAAAAAAGGAAGAAAAAGGTTAGAATATTCTAAAGAGTTTCCCCTTTTATTATAGAAGGAAGTGTATATATGAAAATTATGGACTATTACATTCGGTTAAGATTACATGCGTAAGATCAACAACATATGCGAAATAGCTTACAAGAGTTAGCAGATATTTTATATTGCAGTACGAAAAACGTAAAAATTTTATTAAAGAAGATGAGTGAGGAGCAATTAATTCGCTGGACTCCCGGGCGAGGCCGCGGGAATAAAACGGAAATCCTATTTATACATAATTTCGTAGAAGCGATTGAGTCCTATACAGATGAACTGTTAACGCAAGAAAAGTTAAAGGATATTTTTCTTCTTTTAAAAGAGCCCCTACCCTTTGCACTTCAAAAAAAAATAGAAAATAAACTACATCATCATTTTGGATACGAACCTTCAAATGATATGTACGACATATTAAAGATTCCTATATCAAGAAAGATATTTCCATTAGATCCGGCTTTTGTGGCTGTAACTACAGAGAGCCATCTTACGAGTCAAATTTTTGACACGTTAGTCGTTTATAACGATGTTACTGAAAAAATGGAACCACACATTGCACATACGTGGGAATTAAGTGGAGACGGGCTTACGTGGACCTTTTATTTACGAAAGGATGTATATTTTCATAACGAAACAGTTTTAACTTCTAAAGATGTACAATTTTCATTTGAAAGACTAAAAGAAGTTCACTCTCCTTTCGAATGGTTAACAGAAGAAATTGTTCAAATTGAAACGCCATCACCACTGCAAATTCGATTCCATTTAGCGAAACCAAATTTATTTTTCTTACACTATGTAAGTTCAATGCAGCTCGCAATTTTACCGCGTGATACGAGTATTCAAAATCATCATTATATAGGTACTGGACCTTTCAAACTTGCTCATTACTCGGAAGATAATATCGTACTCGAAGCGTTCACCCATTATTTTAAAGAGCGCGCGTTATTAGACCGTATTGAATTTTGGGGTATTCCTGATCATGTACAAATAGATGCTGATTATGAACTGCCAAATGAAGAGGAAAATGAAAGGCATGATATACAAATAGAAGAAATAGGTTGTATTTATGCTAGCTTCAACTTTACAAAACCTGGTCCTCACCACGACATTTACTTTCGAAAAGCTTGGAGAGAACTATATGACGTTGAAACGATACTTCGTAGCATAGAGGGTAGACGAACAATTGCTGCTTCAAGCTTTTTCCCTGAAAGAAGCCGCCAAGTTCCTAAAAGGTCCTACTCTTTAGAGAAGGCAAAAGAGTATTTAAAAAAGAGCACCTATAATGGAGAAACGATACATATTTACTTCTTCGCATTTAAAGATAGTGCAAATGACGCTCATTTCCTAAAAGAACGATGTGAAAGTTTAGGTATACAAGTAGAGCTTCACCCATTTCCCGTTTCAGATTATATGGATCGCTCTATTGATAAACATGCCGATATTATTTTCATGGGAGAAGTGTTTGCTGCCGATCATGAACTTGCATTCTTAAATGTATTTAAAAATAAAAGTTGCTTCGTAAACCGGTTCATGGACCCGCACTATGAAAAACAAATTAACTGTTTACTTGATACATTTTTATTAGAAGAAAATAAAGAAAAGCGCTACGAGCTCATGTATGAGATCGAAGAATTTTTACAAACAGAACACATCATTTTATTTAACTATCACGTTTTAAAAAGAAAAACATACCCTTCTTCTTTGAAAAACGTAACAATTGATTCATTCGGTTGGGCAAATTTTGCGAAATTATGGATACAGCCATCCCCGCATTAAATATGGGGATGGCTGTAATTATTAAATGATTTCTTCTAAATGATTCTTCAAGTTCTCTAAATACTTATCAATTGTAGGATTCTTCACCACATCATAACAAGCAAAACTCTTTAACGGACTCATACCGAGAAACTTTTGCACGCGATGTAAATGGCTAAGCGCTGACTCTAAACTTTCTCCCTCAAAGAACTTCGTCTTATCTCCAAATGCTTTCTCAGGTGCATTCCAAGTTGTAGAAAACATATACGCTTTCTCTTTTAATAAACCGCCTGTTCCATATTCATCAGCACCTTTAAAGAACAAACCGTATTCATATACTTCATCCATATACGTTTTAAATAAGCCCGGTACACTAAACCAATAAATCGGTGTTTGATAAATCACAACATCCGCCCATAAAAACTTCTCTTGTTCTTCTTTAATACTATAGCCATCTTGAATCGTTGTTGTTTTCACATGATGCTTCTCACTTAATACCGTTACCATATAATCAACTAACGTTCTATTTAATCGTCCTTCTTTCGTACCGTATTTTTCATGTCCATTTATAATAAATATATTTTTCATTACTTTTCTCTCCCCTATATAATTTACTCTTCAGCTATTAACCCAAGTTGTTGTTTCAGCGTAAGATTATCTTCTAAATGCCAGTCTTCCGTGATCTTTCCGTCTTTCACATGTAAAATATCAATGGCAAAAAAATTGATTTTCTTATCATTGTGCGTTCCTGTAAAAGAAAGACGAGCTGTTACTTTATCACCAACGACTAATAAATCTTCAATCTCGCAATGTATATTAGGAACAACTTTACGAAAATTTTGTGCCGCAAACTTTAATCCTTCAGTGCCTTGTGGTCGCCCTTTCGGCAATGTATTATCGGAAAAATTTTCAGAAACAGTTTGCAGAATAAGTTCCTCTTTACCTGTATCCCAAAATGCATAAAAACGCTGCGCTGCATGAACCATCTCTGTCGCTTCTTTTTTACTTAGTGAGGGATCAATTGTCATTGCTTTTGGCTTTGGCATTTCTTTTAATAACTGGATTTCCGTTTTTTGTTCCACGCCGCATGCTACAAGTACAATACAAATAACAAACAAACTAAGAAATCCAAATAACTTTTTTATCCCCATGGAAATCACCACCTCCTTATATAAATCCTTTTTGTTTCGTATTGCTATTGTATATGCACTAACTTCCTTTATGGAAGTAGTAATATTTTTTTCATATAGTTACCAAAAGTATAGTTTTGTGATACTATAAAGCAAATTCATCCAAAAAAAATTTTATGGAGGCTAGTTCCATGAACGATATAAATCCAGTTGAATTAACGAAAGGTTTACCTGGCATACCTTGTCCTATCGCTAAAACACTTGATGTAATTCGTACAAAATGGACGTTTTTAATCATTCGTGACCTTCTTATCGAAGGAACATTACGCTTTAGTGATTTACAAAAATCAATGGACGGGATTAGTCCGAAAACATTATCGCTTCGACTAAAAGAATTAGAATCTCAAGGCATTATAACGAGAAAAGTATATCCAGAAGTTCCGCCTCGTGTAGAGTACACATTAACGGATAAAGGAAAGCAATTAGAGGGGATTTTCATTGAATTAAAACGGTTTGGATTAAGCTTATAAAGTGAAACTTTAATCAGTGGGGGTTTTCTTCATCCCCCACTGATTATTAGTTGAACCAATGGGACTTTACCCCCACCTAAATTCTTTGCTTTCAGTGAATTTTGAGCTGGGGGTCTTACTGCCCATTAAAGCGGGATAAAACAAAAACCCCTTACCGTCGTAAGGGGTTTTATTACTTCGCAAAACTTTCAGCTAGCTGTTTCTCTCTCCACATAAATGTAATGCCGAGACCAACTATTAAAACAACTCCTGAAAATGCATATGGATAATGAATATTCATATCAAATAATATTCCGCCCATCGCTGGTCCTGCGATATTTCCTAAACTCGTATAAGTCGAGTTCATACCAGCAACGAATCCTTGCTCTTTTCCAGCTGCCTTTGATAAAAATGTCGTTAAAGCTGGACGAAGCAAATCAAATGCAAGGAAAATGAAACAAGTAACGAGAAGTACAATCCAATAATTAAAGACTACAGTTGAAACGAAAGCTAATACTGCACCTACAATTAAACATATTTGAATTAACACTTTTTCACCGAACATATCAACCAATTTACCAAACATAAATACTTGCACAACTACCCCAAAGATGGAGCTAATTGTAATAATTGCTGCAATATCTTTCGGTGTAAAACCAAACTTATGATCAGAAAACAGGCTAAAAACAGTTTCATACGCCGATAAACCGAAAGCGAGTACAAATACGATAATAAATGCAATTGCATACATTGGATGTAATGATTTCTTTAAATCACCAATAAAGCTTGATTCTTTCGTGTTAGCAGAAATCTCTGCAAGTTCTTCTTTCGTTAACGGTTCTTTTAAAATAAAGATCGAAATTACACATGCTATAAAGGCAATTGCTGCTGCAACGAAAAACGGCACACGTATACCATACTCTGCAATAAATCCACCAATTCCAGGTCCTATAATAAAACCAGTACTAATCGCCGCTGATAAATATCCCATCGCCTTTGGACGTTCCTGCATAGATGTAATATCCGCAACATATGCCGTAACACCAGGCATAATAAACGCGGCACTAATTCCGCCTAACACCCGTGCTGCATAAAGCATCCACACATCTTTTCCTAATCCAAAAAGAAGTTCTGAAACACCAAAAATAAATAATCCAATGATGATCATTTTCTTCCTACCGTAAAGATCGACCCACCGGCCTGTAATAGGTGACGTAATGAGCTGAGCCATTGCGAATACTGCAACGAGATATCCCATCGTCTTCCCTGTTAAACTCATGTCATTCATAAAGGACGGCATAACCGGAATGATTAATCCAATCCCTAAAAAAGCGATAAATATATTACTCAAAAGAATGACCAATACCATCTTTTGTTCTTTTATCGGTTTCTTCACTTTTTAACACCTCTTCCCGTAAGTTCCTCAAAAAAATAATGCCCAAGAAGCTTTTTCTTTATCCTGCTATTTGTGGGCTAATCATGAGTAGAGATGCCCCCACTCATTAGAATTTCACTCTATCCTTCCACACATACATACGCATTAGGTGAATGACTATCATTCAGTTTTCCTCAAAAATGAACCTACCTTTTCAGACAGGTTCATCTTACTACCTCTTTATATGTAGTGCATGTGTTAAAAAATCTAGTACTTCTGCCTTTTGTAGCTCGACTTGCTCCTCATCTTTATGATCATATAAATAAACTTGTTCCGCTGCAGATTCAACAAGAGCGATAAATAACTTAGCCGTTCTTTCCGCGTGAACCGAATCACGAATTTCACCAGCTTCTTTCGCCGCACTTAAAAACTCGCTTAGCCACATATAAAGAGGCTCATACACAGCTTCCCATTCTTTTATATGTTCTGTAGATGCAAGACCCGCATACATTAAAGCTTGTATTTCACGATATTCCGCTATAAAGTGAAACACCGCATCTATTACTTGCGTCACTTTACTTGAGAAAGGCGCATCATTTTGCACTTTTTCTTTCACTGCAAGTATCATCTTTTCAACCATTACTTCTGCTATTGCAGGCATAACAGATAACTTAGAAGGAAAATATAAATAGAAAGTTCCTTGTGCAATGCCAGCCAATTTCACGATATCAGAAATCTTCGTTTTTTCAACGCCCTTTTCCTGAAACACTTCAATAGCTGCATAGACAATTTTTTCTTTTTTATTCATCATCTAAACCCTTTCACACACATATTGAATGACTGTCACTCATTTTATAAGATAATCGATTGTACTGTCAATGATAGTGAACTCTAAGAGGAAATCATTTTTTAATAATAAAAATCTCCTAATAAACCATTAGGAGATAAAATACAATATATCTTTAAGAAAGAGCCTTTAATCCTGTCACTCCCCATACAATAAGAGCCACACTAATGATACGTGCTTTACTTTTCGACTCACCAAACAGGAACATGTTTAATAAAACGGCACCTGCTGTTCCAATACCAATCCAAACCGCATAAGCGACACTTACTTGTAAAAATAAGAAAGATGTATACAAGAATGCGAAGGATGTAGCAAATCCACCTATATAAATTGCACCATTTGCTAACGTTTTATCTTTACTATACATTTTAAGACCAATCACACCGACTATTTCACTAATTGCAGCACAAAATACGAAAAACCAACCCATCTTTAAGCAGCTCCTTCCACAGTTTCTTCTTTATTATCAGCTAGCTTTAAACCGATAACGCCAGCTACAACCATCACGATAAAGAATAACTTCCCTACACTGAAACTTCCACCGAAAAGGAATACATCCATTAAGAAAGTACCTACCGTACCAGCTCCGGCAAAGATGGCATATACAGTTCCTGTCGCAAGATGTTCACACGCTTTAGAAAGAAAGTGAAAATCAACAGCGATAACGCCTAAAATAATAATCCAATGCCACCAAGTATCGGCCGTATTAAAACCAAACACCCAAAAAATTTCAAAGATACATGTTAATATGACATATAACCAAGCTCTATTTTTCATACCTCTCACCTCTTATGACTGACTATCAGTCATTTTTGTTTTAAAAAAATATGATCTTTCATCAATACTATATATAAACAACTATCATCCTCATTTACCATTTATATTTGTTCCGTTTTCAAACTAACTACATCCTTCCAAAGAAGAAATGACTGAATGTCATTCATATATATTGTACATGAATATTTTAAAAACTGTCAATACCGAAAGATTATTTGAAATTTCTTTCATCCGATTTGTATATTTCCTAATAACCTGTCAATACTGCTAGTAACATAATATTTTCTCCACTCCCCCTTGGAGAGATCCCTTGAATAGAGCAGTTAGCTTTTGCTAGCTGCTCTTTTTTATTTGCCGGCACACTATGAGATCAAATCCATTTTTATCATAAATAATTAAGGGTCGGATTATGTTTTCTATTTACTTTCCAAAGAGGCCTTATATGCAATAATTTTATTCTCCAGCATCTTTTCTGTAATTACTAAGTTTTCTCTTTGAATCTGAATAGATTTCCTATGATCTTCTAGGAGCTGTAAACGAGCTTCGGTTGTATGCTCCCCTTCTAAATATAACCTAGCATATTCTCTTATTTTCGCTATTGGCATTTGCGTTTGTTTTAATTTCATGACAAAATGCAACCACTTTATATGTGACTCTTCATACATTCGATTCCCATTTGTATCGCGATTTGCAATTAATATATTTTCCTTTTCATAATAACGTAGTGTATGTGTACTCACTCCTATTAATTTAGCCGCCTCGCTAATTGTATACATACTCTAACTCCCTCCACGTGCTTATCCTCATATATTTTATAGCCTTATCAAATTCATAAAAAACATTTGACTTAGAGTATACTCTAACAAATAAAATCTAACCATAATATATTTATTTGAACTTAGGGGGATTTTATATGAAATACACTGTTATTACTGGTGCGAGTTCTGGAATTGGCTATGAATCGGCTTTAGCCTTTGCAGCTCGCGGAAAGAACTTAATACTTGTAGCTCGAAGACAAGAAGAATTAGACGGATTAAAATTAAAAATTAACGAAATGAATCCAGAATTGGATGTTGTTATTCGAAGAACGGATTTATCTATCACGGAAAATGTTTATAAGCTGTATGAAAGCCTACAAGCCTTTCAAATTGAAACGTGGATTAACAACGCCGGTTTTGGTAATTTCGCCTCCATTGCTGAACAAAATTTAAATAAAATAGAAACGATGTTACATGTAAATATAGAAGCACTAACAATACTCTCCTCTCTTTTCGTTCGAGATTATTCAATGGTTGATGGCACACAACTTATTAACGTTTCATCAGGCGGTGGATACACAATCGTTGCTGATGCTGTTACGTATTGCGCTACGAAATTCTATGTAAGTGCATTTACAGAAGGTTTATCTCACGAATTGAAACAACAAGGTGCAAAACTGCAAGCAAAGGTTTTAGCACCTGGTGCAACTGAAACAGAGTTTGCAAAACGTTCATTTGATATTGATGAATTCCAATACGATAATGTTGTACCGAAATTCCACACCGCAAAACAAATGGCACAATTTATGCTTGATCTTTACGAAAGCGATAGAGTTGTAGGGCTTGTCGATGGTTCTACTTATAACTATGAGCTTAAAAATCCCATTTTTAATTTTGCGGTAAGAAAAACGAATTCAAGTTCTTAAATTCCCCTAAAATATAGATGCTCACTATTACGTAAATAATAGTGGGCCTTTTTTCTCTGAAAATTTCACCCAACATATCGAATCATCGCCACCTCATCACAATAATCCACCTTTGGACAATGTCTACAATCGATCCATACTTTCTCTGGTAACGCATCTCTATTCACAAAATCAAACCCGCACTTTTGAAAAAATTCCGTTTCATATGTTAAAGAAATGACTCTATTCACTTTTATTTTCGCTGCCTCATTTATTACATGGTTCACTAACATACGCCCGATTCCTTTCCCTGCGTATGTATGCGAGACGGCTAACGACCGGACTTCTGCAAGGTCCTCCCCTAACACATGTAAACCAGCAACCCCAACAATCTCATCGCTTTCTTTCACAACATATAAACATTGTAAATATTGATAGAGAGATAAAAGAGAACGTGGTAAAACTACTCCTTCTTTTGCATAAGCTTCAATAAGACTATAAATTTCTTTCACATCACTCGTAACCGCATTAAAGATTTTCATATTATATCCCCTTGTCCCCGATATTAATATTTATAACCTAAATTGAATTTTAATACATAATTTTATATAATAATACATCTCTCTTTTCTCCCCGTCAATCACTTTATACAAACAAAAAACCAAGCAATCTAATCGATGCTCGGTTCCTCATTTCGTATCGGCAATACCGTCGAATATTTAATTTCACGAAGTGCTAAACTCGTCTGTATCCTTGTAATACCAAGCTTATTCAGCTTTCGAATAAACTGCTCCAGCTCTTTACGATCACGATTTGCAACTTTTAATAAATAATCATACTCTCCTGTTAAACAGTGACACTCTAACACTTCAGGCATCATTTCTAATTCTTTTTCCAACACCTCAAGTTTATCCGATTGATGAATATTCGTACTCATAAAAATGAAGCATAACAAATCAAAACCAAGCTTTTCTTGATTTAAAATAGCTACTTGCTTATCAATGAACCCTTCTCCATCTAATCTTTTTATTCTTGCATGCATAGCAGCTGGTGATAAATTAACGCGTCGCGCAAGCTCAGCATTACTTACTTGAGACTCCTTCTGCAATATATCTAAAATTTGTACATCTAAATCATCCAACACCTTAATAACAGACGACTCCATTACAATTCCCCCTTTTTCCTACCGATGATTATTCGAAAAAACACCTTACAACTTATATAAAACTGAATATCGTTCCGTAAATATCATTCGAAACAAAACATTTTATCAACTTTTATCCATTATACAAAATAATATATTACACAATAAAGAAAAATGCTAAAATTATTTACAATTCACATTGATTACAACAAAGGGGATTTTAATATGCCTTATTTTTATGTCTTTTTACTATTATTAACGAGCTTATTATGGGGAGGAAATTTCGTTGTTGGAAAATCGCTCGTTGATCACGCGTCTCCGATGACACTTACAAGTTTAAGATGGATGATTGCGATTGTTTGTTTATTACCAATCGTATGGTTTAAAGAAAAGAAAATCATTCCACCTCGCGCGGCAATACTTCCGTTAGTACTAATGGGGATTTCAGGGGTCGCTCTTTTTAACATCTTTCAATTTCTAGCACTAGAAAAAACATCCGCAACGAATGTAGGGCTTATTTCTACATTAAATGCGATTTCAATTGCATTATTTTCTGTTTTATTTCTAAAAGAAAAAGTAAATACACTTCAAATCCTATCCATGGTTCTTTCATTCTTTGGGGTTATTCTTGTCCTATTAAAAGGTAACTTTGCACTTTTATTTTCACTACATTTTAATAGCGGCGATTTATGGATGATTGCGGCTGTTTGTATTTGGGGAATGTATTCTGTTTGTAGTAAATGGGCAACAAAAACAACTACACCACTTATGGCAACACTATACTCTGGTATTTTCGGCGTTATTCTATTACTGCCATTTAACATAGGAAGCTTCACCGTTTCCAATATTAATACTTCTTTCCTAACATCACTTTTATATACTGGGCTTATTTCCACAGTTCTTTGTATGGTGTTTTGGAATATTGGCGTGCAAAAATTAGGAGCGACTACATCCGGTATTTTTCTAAACTTCAATCCGATTTTCACAGCTATTTTAGCATTCCTTTTCCTCGGAGAAGAACTAACGTGGATACAAATTTTCGGGACAATAATCGTTGTGACGGGATGTTATTTATTTTCTCATTTCAAAACGGTTACTGTTCAGCCAACTAGAGCTTTATTGCGAAAACATTATTAATGAAAAAACATCGTCATCCGAGTGGCGATGTTTTTATTTACTCTTCATTTCTTTTATATACTGCTTTTCCTCTTCTGGTGATAAACGTTCCGTCGCCTTGCCAGTATCTCCACCTTGAAGGCTCCATAAAAAGTTGTGCTCCTCAACAGTTTGAGAAAAATCTCCTTTTTCCCATCTATTTATAATAGAGAATAACTTCATTTTATATTGAAAACCTGTACTATTTTCAATATCTCTTTTTACATTAAAAATTTCCTTTTCTGTCATTTCTAAAAATCCCCATTTTTCAGAGGATTTTACTTTTTGGTGCACCATTTTATGCATAGTAGAAATAATTTCACCTTCACTAGCTTGTGGAGATTCTTCTGCAACTTTCTTCTCTTTTTCGTTTTCCGCTTGCTGGGTTTGAATATTTTTATTCTCTTTTTCCACATATGCAAGCAATTTTTTTCCGCCAACTATAGACGAGATGATTACTATAATTGTAATACATATTCCTACAATCCATTTAAAAAGCATTAGCTCTTCATCGCTTCCTTAACAATATGACTATCTACATACTGCTTAAACTTCACGATTTTTCCGTTCTCCAGTTGCCATACATGAACAAACTCTGCTTCAAATGATTTTCCCGTTTCTTTATAAACTCCTGAATAAACACCTTCAGCAATAATTACATCTTTTCCGTTTACTTCATGGCACATATTTACACTCGCCTTAAAATCATCCCATTCTGATCCTAATCGGCTAAATACATTTTCCATTATTGCTTCTACACCTATATAAGTTCCCCCGTACGGGAATCCTTCTGCCTCTGTCCATTCTACTTTTTCAGAGAGGGCTTCTACTAAATGTTTTGCATTTGAAGAAGCTGATCCTTCATACGTGCTTCGAATAATTTCTAAATTTGATTTAGGCATATTACTTCCTCCCGTTTTATTTATTTTTTGCACAAGTTGTAACATTTACAGTTACAACTTGTGCAAAAAAATATTTATATTGTTTTATTCTTAATCCATCAGTTGTAATCATTATAGTTACAATCATAATTCAAGTCAAGTCAACAATTTATAAATAAATTTACTTCGCTTTCATTACTTTCTCTTTTACGAAACGATCTACATATCCTTCTGCTTTTACAACGAATAAATACACACCCATTGTTAATAATGCAAGATCTAATTCATATCCTGGATTCTTTCCATCTCCTAATAAACCTGCTGCTCCATTTACCTTTACGATAGCTCCAGCTAAAATAAGAGCGAATAATAGTCCTACATATCTTACGCCTAAACCGATAATTAATAATATACCACCAACTAATTCAACTGTTGCTACGCCGTATGCAAGACCACCTGGTAAGCCGATGCTTGTAAACCATCCTGCTACGTTATCGATACCTGATTGAAACTTCGCTAAACCGTGCGCAAAGAATGTCACTCCTAACACGATACGAATAATTAAATTCCCAATATATTGGTTCATTTTGAACTCTCCTTTTTGTTTTGTTATGGTGAACTTTTATTTACAAGTCAAAACAATACGGTATTTCATTTCATTCGTCAAATACTTTTTTTAAGAAAACAAAAAACATTATCCCTTTTACGGATAATGTTTTCCTACAGAATAGTGCTAATTCAAGCTTTTACTCTATTGCACAAAAAAGTTGAAACATTTTTCCAGCGCCAACATACGGCAATAAAGACAAGTCCTCTTCTATAACCATCCCAACAACATTCACTTTCTCATCTTTAAGCAAATCATGTGTGGCAACTTGCATCTCTCCTGCATATCTACCGTACAATTCATTATCAATTGTAATGCTGCCTTTCTTTCTTGCAATTGTATGCATTGGCTGTAACACGACTTTATTTTCTTCTCGTGATTCTACAGAGCGAATGACATCACGGGCTGGATCTAGTCTATTTGTATGCACTTGTTCTACCATTTTTAACACTTCACTTTTCTCTATCAATGGCTTGTACCGCAGCGGAATAATTCCTCTACTCGCACTCGCTATCTCTTGTACACTTTCTACACTTCCGCTTATATCCCCGATTAACACCTTATCGACACCACAATCTTGTACAAGTTCTAAGTACGCTTCAAGCGGGCGCATATTGCGGTGCTTTTCTAACGTTGGTAAGCCTTCATATAACGGACCACGTTTTTCATCATCTCCCGGAATAAATGCCATCGTTTTTATTCCGCACTCATGTAAGTATTCGTTTTGTTTTTGTAAAAAGGACTTTGCTAGTCCTGTCTCTGGACGCGGATAAAAATTATGCCATGCTTCTACATTCTCTACTCGTATACTTTCTGCAAGTAACTCTTTCCAAAATGACTTTGTAATCGTACTCGCATTTAAAGCCACTTTCATCTTATGAGATACGCGCGCAATTTCTTTCGGCGTAATGCCATAATCCATTCGTAAACCAGTAATACCCCATTCTACTAACTCTTCCACATTTTCGTACGTCATTCCTAAATGGTGTAGCGATTTTGGAGAAACATCGACCATTAATTCCATTTCATTTTCAAGAGCCTGCTTCCCAAGTATTTGAATTAACTCTTTATACGTATTTGGATCATCTTCTGGTATATGAAGTGATGTAAAAATAGATGAAAATCCATTTTTCTTCGCTACTTTTAGCCACTCTTCTTGTTTCGTTACTCGTTCTTTTGCAAGATAAATTGAAACTCCAATCATATGAATCTCCCTTTCTATGAATAGAAAAAGAGAAAGGAATCCCTTTCTCTATATGTTTTCTGCCATTTCTTCTTTGAATCCGAAAAAGTACGTAAAGATGAATCCGAAAGTATATGCTACTACTAATCCAAGGAAATATAATAAATATTTATTATCAGCAATTAACGGAATTAATGATAATCCTGATACACCAATTCCAAGTGCGGCTGTTTTCATAACTGCTTGGAATGCACCACCAACCGCTGCACCTAAACAAGCTGTAAGAAACGGTTTCCCAAGTGGTAATGTAACCCCGTATAATAACGGTTCGCCAATTCCTAAAAATCCAACTGGTAATGCACCTTTAATTACGTTACGAAGTCGTTTGTTTTTTGTTTTTACATAGATGGCAATCGCTGCTCCTACTTGCCCAGCGCCAGCCATTGCTAGTACTGGTAATAAAGGCGTTACGTGCGTTTGATTAATAAACTCCATATGAATTGGTGTTAAACCGTGATGTAATCCGACCATAACGAGAGGTAAAAATGTTCCAGCAAGCACTGCTCCAGCAAATGCGCCGCCAATACTTAAAATACCATTAATTCCGCTTGTAATTCCTTCAGATAAGAAACCTGCTACCGGCTGAATGGCTAACATCGTTACGATACTCACCACTAACACAGTAATAAGCGGCGTTACAATAATATCAACTGCATTTGGCACTGCTTTTCGAACTTGTCTTTCCACTACAACCATAAGCCATGCTGCAAAAATAACTGCAAACAATCCGCCCCGTCCGGGTACGAGCGCTTCACCGAATAATTTTACGTTCGCCATCGCTGGGTTAAAAATTAAAATACCAGCAATCGCCCCAAGAACTGGTGTCCCGCCAAATTCTTTCGCTGTATTCCAGCCGACTAAAATTCCTAAGAATGTAAAGATACCGCCGCCAATAAGTAATAGCATTTGTAGCCACGTTGCATTCGGATCAGCACCTGCGTTTTTCGCAAAGTTAGCGACCCCGTTTATAATACCTGACGCAACAAGACCCGGAATTAACGGAATGAAAATACTTCCTATTTTTCTTAAAAAGTTTTTCACTGGTGTATTATTTTTCTTCTTAATCTCTGATTTCATCTCTTGCCCGAGATCTTCAAGATGATGATCTGCCACCTCACCAATTCGCAGTCCTGTTAAACCTTCCATTTCAGCTGCTACTTTATTTACTGTCCCTGGTCCAACAACAACTTGAAGTGTCTCATCTTCAATAACACCCATAACCCCTTCAACCTTTTTCAAAAGGTCCATATTCACTTTACTTTCATCATGAAGCGTTAATCGCAGTCTCGTCATACAATGAGCAATACCACGAATATTTTTTACTCCCCCAAGTTGCTCTGAAATTTCTTTGGCCATTCTCTCTTCTTTCTTCATAATAGAATCCCCCTCCCTATTATTTTATAGTGCCTTCTTCACAAACCCTTTCGCTTCTTTTAATTTCTCCAGTGCTTCCCCATACTCACACTGCAATAACACCATAACAATCGCGGCTTTCACATTACGTTCTGCTTTTTCGTAATACTCTGCTGCTACTTCATAACTAACACCTGTTGCTTCCACAATAATTCGTTTTGATCGTTCTACTAACTTTTCATTTGTAGACTGAACATCTACCATTAAGTTTTTATACACTTTCCCTACACCAATCATAGAAGCTGTTGAAATCATATTGAGTACTAATTTTTGCGCTGTACCAGCTTTCAAACGCGTTGAGCCTGTTAAAATTTCGGCGCCTGTTTCTACTTCCACATTTAGCTTTGCATATTTACTTATTTCAGCATTTTTATTACAGGAGATACTAGCTGTACTCGCTCCCACGCTATGCGCGTATTTCAATCCGCCAATGACATAAGGAGTTCGACCACTTGCCGCAATTCCAATTACAGTATCTTTCTCGTTTAATCCGATACTTTTTAAATCTTCTTCCGCGAACTCTTCACGGTCTTCGGCACCTTCCACCGCTTTAGTAAACGCTTTCAATCCTCCTGCTATAAACCCCTGTACCATTTTATTATCTGTGCCAAATGTCGGCGGACATTCCACTGCGTCTAAAATACCTAAACGACCACTTGTACCAGCCCCAATGTAAATGAGTCGCCCTTCTCTTTCAAATGATTGAATTACAGTTTGCACAACCTGTTCAATCTGTTCTATCTCTTTTTCAACTGCTAACGCAACAGTTCGATCTTCTTCATTCATGCTTTGCAAAACTTCTTTTATACTCATCTCATCTAAATTCATCGTCTTTTCATTACGGTGTTCTGTCGATAAATTTTCTAACATATTACCACCTACTTTGAAATTTAATTTCATACTTTTATTATAACTTCAAGAAATTTAAAATCAATACGACTGTATTATTTTATGAAATTTAATTTCTTTTCATGACGAATTTATCCCACTTTAACTGGCAGTAAGACCCCCACCTCAAATTCAGCGAAAGCAAAGAAGATAGGTGGGGGTCTTACTGCCTGTAAAAGTCCGATTGGTTCAACTAATAATAAGTGGGGGATGCCCCCCACTTATTAAAGTTTCACTTTATGTCAGTACGCAAAAAAAGATGGGTTTCCCCATCTTCTCATTTTAACTTCCGTAACCGCAAGGCTTCTTCTCTTGTCTCCATAAATCGATCCAGCACTTTATTACCAATACGATTAAAAGTAATCACATATAAAGCATCAATCATATTCAGCTGTGTCATTCTCGAAGCAATACTCGCAATACGATGATCTTGTTCTACATCTGGCATACAAAGACGAATATCCGCCTCTTTATATAACGGTGATGATTGATCGAGCTTGGTAATCGCAATAACTGTTGCACCTTGTCTCTTCGCATATTGCGCCATTTCAAGTACATCTTTCGTACGACCAGATGTTGAAATCGCCACAAATATATCGCCCTCTTTTAAATTTGTCACAAGCGGCAACATCATATGAAAATCAGATAGCATCATTGCAGTAAATCCGAGCCTTGTAAATTTATAAGCCCCGTCCATCGCTGGAGTAGCTGATCCGCCTACTCCGTAAAATATAATTTTATCCGCATTTACAATAAGGTCTGCTGCTTTTTCCAGCTCCTTCTTATCTATAGCCGTAACGCTCGCCTCAATTGCAGCTTTATTCACATATGTAACTTTATTAAACAAGTCATACGGTCCATCTTCCGTATTCATCACTGAAAAATCGTTAATATTATAATCAGCAATCGTTAATTCGCGAACGAGTGCGATTTTAAATGCTTTAAAACTTCCGATTCCAATCGACTTACAAAAGCGAACAACGCTCGCCTCACTTGCGCCTGCATTCGTTGACACTTCTTTCGTCGTTAAGTTCGGAACAATCTCTGCATTCTCCATTATGTACATGGCAACCTTCTTTTCAGCTGGTGAAAATTGATCCATATTACTTTCAATTTTAAATAGTAATGTAGAAGCTTTCACTATTTAACCTCCACTTCTTACGGTTGCGTATCTTCTCTACTATCATTTGTATCATATAGATAAAAAGCATCATTACCAGGTGGATGATGAACAATTACAGTTCGCTCCCCTTTTTTATATGATGTTATTTCACCTTCAGATCGCTGCTTTTCCCATCCACCTATCCAAATTGCAAAGTCAGGTACAAAAGCAGTGTACTTATAGTCCTTCGGGTTTTCGTCTTCTACATAGGAAGAAAAAATAGAAACCGGAAAACCTTTCACTTTTGATTCTTTCCATGCAGTAAATGGTATACATAATGCAATAAGTATGATTACACCGATAACCTTCCCCTTCGTAATCCTCACACATTTTCTCTCCTCGACTTATCATATACGTAGATTTTACCATAATTACAACCTATTCACGCTATATGACTATTGCTTTTTTCCAATAAAAAAGAGCTTACCTACATCAGATAAGCTCTTCTTCTCTATACAAAATACTTCTTCAAAAGTGGCGGCGTAATAATCGTCGTTAATATAACAACAATTACAATCGCTGTGAAATTTTCTTTCGCTAATAAATTCGCCGCAAGTCCATTCGCTGCGATGATAAGCGCCACTTCTCCGCGCGATACCATTCCCGCACCGATACTAATAGAAGATTGAAGGTTGAATCCTGTTAGTCTTGCTCCTAAACCTGATCCGATTAACTTTGTAAAAATCGCAATAAGCGTCATAATGATAATGAACCAAAGCTGGCTTCCGATACCTTGAAATGTAATTTCCATTCCGATACTTACGAAGAACACTGGTACAAATATCGCATAAGCAATTGGCTCAATCTTATGTTCTACCTCATGCTTGTATTCTGTTTGAGAAATCGCAATCCCTGCTGCAAATGCTCCAATAATACCGGCGATTCCCATCATTTCACTGTAATACGAAAAAGAGAAACAAATAATAAGTGCTGCACTAATTAATGCTTCTGTTACGCGAAGTGGTACGAGCATCTTCATAATCCATGGAACCACTTTCCAGGAGATGAAAACGATACTTACAAAAAAGATAATTTTCTTTGCAATGACAAGCGTTACATTTACATCTTGTGTACCTAAAAAACTCATCACAAATGCTAATAAAATAACAACAATTACATCATCAAATACAGCTGCCCCTAAAATCGTCGTACTTTCTCTCGTATTCATTTTCCCTAAATCTCTTAATGTTTGAACAGAAATACTAACCGAAGTGGCACAAAGTAATAACCCTAAAAAGATCGCATGCGACTGTAACATTCCAAACGCAAGTCCCGCTAAATACCCACCAAGGAATGGGAAAATAATTCCTCCCATCGCTACTGCGAATGCAGATTTCAAATTTCGATTTAACTCTTCTAAATCTGTTTCAAGCCCTGCCATAAACATAAGTAGTAAAACACCAATTTCACTCAGTTCATCGATCAATTCAGAACTATTAATAATACCAAGCACAGCCGGACCGATAATAATACCAACGATTAATTTACCAAGTACAGAAGGCTGGCCAAGCCTAACGCTAATATCACCAGCTAATTTCGTACAAAGTAAAATGACGACAAGTTCAAAATAAAATAACATAACATCTTCTCCTACTTTATAAAGTAAAACTTTTATGAGTGTTTTTGTCACTCTGTTAACCTTCGTCCATTCCTGCCAGTAGTTTCCCCTATTCATTCGCATTTTATTTGTCACATTTTTTATTTGACAAAATATTCTGAATTATAATAAAATTAATCCAGCAATTTTAAAAAACAACCTACCATAACTGTACCTCCATTTACTTATATACTCTTTTCTAGTGGGCTCATACTATATTCGCAGTTATGGAAATGAAAAAACGGGGGGAGAGTCCAAAGTGAAGTCATTATTACGAAAAAAAGCGCTTAGTACTGAATCACCACGGCAGTTAGATAGAACATTAACTGCACTTGATTTAACGTTTTTAGGAATTGGCGCCGTAATTGGGACAGGGATCTTTGTATTAACAGGTATTGTCGCAGCGAAACATTCTGGTCCTGGTATTATGTTATCATTCCTTATTGCTGCATTTACTTGTGCTTGTGTAGCCTTTTGTTATGCTGAATTTGCTTCTTCTATTCCTGTCTCAGGAAGTGTGTACACTTACGCATATATGACAGTCGGAGAAGTCGTCGCCTTCATCGTCGGCTGGTGTTTAATGCTCGAATATTTACTTGCAGTCGCGGCAGTAGCTGTCGGTTGGTCTGGTTATTTACAATCTTTACTACAAGGATTTAACATCCATCTGCCCACCATAATAGCCTCGGCCCCTGGCGTAGGAAAAGGCGGTATTATCGATTTACCGGCTGTTTGTATTTTACTACTCATTACGGGACTTTTAAGTTTCGGTATACGCGAAAGCGCACGCATTAATAATATTATGGTTCTTATCAAGTTAGCTGTTATTATCGCCTTTATCGTAGCAGGGGCAAAATATGTAAAACCTGAAAATTGGACTCCGTTCATTCCATTCGGATACGACGGTATCATTACTGGGGCTGCCACTGTATTCTTCGCCTTCTTAGGCTTTGATGCAATCGCAACCGCTGCAGAAGAAACGAAAAAACCACAGCGCGATTTACCAATTGGCATTATCGGTTCCCTTCTTATTTGTACTGTTTTATACATGATTGTATCTTTCGTTTTAACAGGTATGGTTCCGTATACACAATTAGATGTTTCTGATCCGGTTGCGTTTGCCTTACATTTCGTTGGCGAAGATACAATTGCAGGACTACTCGCTGTTGGAGCGATGACTGGAATGACAACCGTTCTCTTAGTCGTTATGTATGGACAAGTTCGCGTTTCGTATGCAATGAGCCGCGACGGTTTACTTCCAAAAGCGTTAGCACGTGTGAATAAAAGAGTAAAAATCCCTTTATTAAACACGTGGATTACTGGCGTTGTGTCAGCTTTATTAGCAGGACTTTTAGACTTACATTTACTAGCGAATTTAGTAAACATCGGTACGTTAACAGCATTCACATTCGTTTGCTGCGCTGTACTTATTTTACGAAAAACACATCCTGATTTAAAACGTGGATTCCGCGCACCTTTCGTACCTGTATTACCAGTTGTCGCCATTCTTTGCTGTTTATATTTGATGATTAATTTGTCTAAAACGACATGGATTAGCTTTATAGCTTGGCTTATAGTTGGCTTATGTTTCTATTTCTTCTACTCTAGAAAACATAGTCATTTAGCTACTGAAAAAACAAATGATGAAGAGAAAAAAGCATAACAAAATAGCTCGCCAATAAAACGGTGAGCTATCTTTCTGTATTATTATATTTTTTCGTTAACGATTGTAAAATGAAAAATATGCCGATGCAAGCTGTAAACGATGCCCAATTTCCTATCGGTGTAGCGTATTTAAAAACGCCAATACCTACAAGCAATAGGAAAATAATCACCTGATATATAAGCTTCCACTTTTGCATATATTCCCTCCTTTACTTCGTTCCCTTCTTTTTCTTCTTCCATGCATTTAAACTATCAAAGAAGAAATTAATAAATAACGTGCCTAAACCCGCTAATAAAAACGTCATTAAAAATAGAACCCATATACTTTTCTCTTTTAAGAAATAATATCCTACAAGGAGCACAACCGCGATCCATACATATTCAAGAATTCTTTTTAGCTTTTTCTCTTCCAAATTATTCGCTCCTTCATTCTATGCTACTTTTAGTATAACAAAAAAGAAGCCTATCATGATAAGCTTCTTTTTCTTCTCTCTTATTTGTTCATACTTTTTTCAACAAGCGAAATCGCATATTCTATCGTACGATTCATCGTTTCTACTTGTGCATCTTTTACTTTCGCATCTTTTACTTTCGCATCTTTTAATACAGCTTCTGCCACTGTAATTTTTTGACTCAATGATTTCACTGAACCATCCGTTACATTTGCAGCTTGCGCTTTTTTCACCACTGTTTTTGCAGATTCAATATTGATTTGTAATTTTTCTTTCGGTGTTTTAGGTTGTTCTTCTGCCACCTTTGATTGTACAAATGCTACATTAGCTGTTTTTAATTCGTTATACGTTTGAACGATTTGCTCTCCAGTACTTCCTACATTTTCAAATGCTTGCTTTGCAGTGTTATAGCTTTTCTCTAGTTCTTGAAATGCTTCTTTTGAATATTGACCTGGTTTGTCACCAAACTCATATTTACCAGCTAACACTTCTTTCACTTTCCCAAGCTCTTCATATAACGTGTTTACTTGCTCTAACTTCGTGCGGTTAGAAAACTCATTGTACGCTGCTAATACTTCTGAAGAACTTAACGCTTTACTATATAATCTTGCAAGCGCGATTTGTCCATTTAACGGAATACCGCCATTTCCATTACTATCTGGGTCAGCTCCAAATGCAAATGGTACGTTTGGATGATACACTTTTCCTTGAGCTGGTTGGCTATTTACTTTTTTACCATCTACGTAAATAGCTACTTCACTTCCGTTATATGTTCCTGTTAAGTGATATGTTTTGTTTGCTTCTAGCTGAACTCCAACACGCTTATAACTACCACCAATATGAGCCCACAATTCAACATATCCACTTCCTGTAGATTCAAATCCAATTCCGCCACTCTCTGTATTTTGTAAAATACCTTGTCCACGAATTTCATTCATTGAAAATACAGTTTCTAACGTAAATGTATTTGCTGCTTTCTCTTTTTGTGCTGCTGAAAACGGAAGGTATCCAAATGTATTTGCTTGTCCATTCAATTTCATTACATTTGTTTTTAAAGCTTTATCGTATGCAATAGATACATTCCCTTTCACATCGCCTTTCGTCCCAAACAATGAGTTATCTTTAAACGTGCCATCTAAGAAATTCACATCAAAGACATCTGCCTTTGGTACTTTTACATTCGGGTCAATATTATCTTTTTTCGTAGTGATTTCTGCTGTTAACGGTTGTGCGCTTTCATTACCAAATGAATCAATCGCAACGACTTCAAGTGTATATGTTTTCCCGTCATCTAATCCTGCCAGTGTAAACGTAAGATCTTTTGGCACTGGGTCACGATAAAACTCTGAGAATGCTAACAACTTGTTTTTAATTTCTCCTGTTTGCTTATCTCTAGCTTGTACACGATAAGAATGGACAAGTAGGTTATCCAGTGCTTGCGGGAATGTCACCGTTGCCGCATTTTCTGTTACATTTGATACCGCAAGCTTTGCATCTTTAGCAAAGTAAGGCTTTTCTTTATCACGATCTTCTACATGTGTAAATGTATCTTTCTTTGCTGGTAATTTAATTTTCCAAGGCTTGCCTGTCCAAGAATTCGTATGGAAATCACGACGATTAATTGTTACCTCTTTATCATCTACTTCTACTAATAAACCCTGGCTTAACGTACTAGCTCCTGGCGGGATATTCCCTTGTACTTTACCACCTTCAACCTCCATATAACTTACTGAAGATGTACCAACTGATGTAAAGTCTTTTTGATGAATTGATCTTGGATCGTCTAACGGGTAATGCGAATGACCTGAAAACGTGATAACCTGCGGGTATCCTTTTAACACCTCATTAATTTTCGCACTATCTTTCGTTCCCCACTCTTGACTACCGTATACTGTATCTTTAATATGTTGGTGTAAAAATACGAAAATTGGTTTTTCTGGATCATCTTTTTGTGCCTTTGCCATTTCTTCTTTTAACCAATTAATTTGCTTGTCCGAATAATATCCATGAGTTGTCCCATCCTCTGGAGACATAACAAGGAAGTGATACCCTTTCACCACTTTATGATAGTAAATCGATTCCATTCCTGTTTTTTCTAAGAAACGCTTCTGCGCTCCCTCTACAGATAAACCGTTCCAATAATCATGGTTACCAAGAGAATTCATTCGTACTGCATCTTTATTTGCATTTTCATTATACACTTGCATGAAACGATCATATTGCTGCAGTGATCCTGAATCAGTAAAATCTCCCACAATTACGAACGCATCTTGTTTAGGTGCAAGTGTATTAAGTTGCTCGATTGCTCGTTTCCAGCGAAACGTATCATCCGTTCCACTATTTTTAATATGTACATCACTTACGACTGGAAAAACTATTTTCTTTTCACTTGGTGCCTTTTCTTGCTTTTTCTCTTCCGCTTTGACTGATGTACTCCACGGAAATGATACGAATGCTAATACAAAAACCATTAATAACCCAATAAGACCTTTTACTTTTCGTAAAGCTGTTCTTTCCACTTGAATCCTCCTCATAATAATTGATTCATTACAAGGGCTATTTTATCTAAAACATATTAATGTCGTTTAAATAACAAATAAATTTTATTAGATTTTTGTAAATATACAGTTAATTAAAAGTTAAGTCCAACATTCCTCGTACTATTGTATACAACCACCTTTTGTCTAAAAGAGTCTGATCATTCTTTTCCTATGACTATTCACATATAATCTTTTCTATAACACTAATGATAAGTTAAGGTTTAAGCCTATTAGACAATCTTAATTTTAAAAATTTTCTTCTTTTCTTAACACATCGGCCATGCTTCTACATTTAATAGTAGTAAAAGACAACTTAAAAAGGAGGGGTTGTATTGAAGAACAAAAAAAATATTGGCTGTTTCGCTCCTTTATCTATCATTTGCCCAAACCCTTGTCCACCGCCCCCTCCTCCAAATCCAAGTTGTGAGCGAGTAACAAATGAATTTGCAGGGAATTTCCTCATAACTAACAACACCATTCCCTCTATCAAAGATGCACTACAATCAATGATACTGTGGCAAAGTGATGGGATACTACTTATATCAGGTACTGTCTCGGTTTACAATAGTACTAGCAGCACAGAGGCAATTACAATTGAAATCGTTGGAGCAGTAACTAATATTTTCACTGTCTTTCCTGGCAATACTATATCTTACACAGGAAAAGACTTACAATCTGTCAGTATTATTAATATACAAAGTGATCCTTCACTATATTTAGAAGGCAAGTACTGTTGCCAATTTACATGTTGCTTATAGAATACCAATTTCATTACTTTCTCAATTTAAAAAAGCATACCATTTACGGTATGCTTTTTTTATGAAATCGGATAACGTACAGTAATACAAAACTCTCCTTGATTAACACTTGTTCCTGTCGTAGTAATTCGAACAGTCGTAAAATATCGTACAGTGAAAGTACCACTACTTTGTGGCTGTACAGTAATTGTATCAACTACTGTAGCACCTACTAAAAAATCCACTGTAATCGGGTTCGCACCTACATCATATTTCACGTAACCTGAACCATATACTTCTTGCGTGATGTTATTTGTATATACAATTTGAGTACCAGCACCTGTAATAGACCAGTCTGTACATACTTGATCTTGTACAAGCGTTTTATTCGAACAACAAGACAAACTGGAACTTCTCATTCCCATTTCGATCCTCTCCTATTCTGCTATGAAAGTGGATAACGTGTTGTAATACAAAATTCTCCTTGATACGTTCCAGCAGGTGTTGCAGGTAACACAACTTGTATACTATCAAAGCGGCGATACGTAAAAGCAATACTCGTTCCTGGGTTTAATGTTTGTGTATCAATTGTAGCCCCAGCAGAATCCAGTGCTTCTACAGTAATCGGACCTGGTCCAACATCATATTTAACAAAACCAGTACCCACTACGTTTTGGTTAATATTATTTGTATAGAGAACATTATCAATTGCTGCCGCAACTACAGTAGCAGACCACGGACTACACACTTTATCTTGCACATAATTTTTATCTGGACAGCAAGTTAATGCTGACCCTGAGCACTCACAAGACATAGTTGTTTCCCCTCTCTCGTTTATATTCCCTATATGTGTATGTCCCTCAGAGTCTTTTGCCTGTACTATTCATCTATTTTCACAAAATGTGCAAATTCCAATACCAATGACTAGATAGATTCCGATCTATTTCGTTTTTTCATAAATTTATAGATTAAGATACCACCGACAATAATAACAACGACTGCTAATATCGGTAACATATATTGACCAACAACATCTGCTGCTTTTGCCCAATGCGGACCTAATTTCATTCCAAAATAAATATACAAAGTCGTTAATGGGAACATTGCTACAAATGTATATATGCTAAATTTCCATATGTTCATTTTCGCCATACCACACGGAACAGAAATAAGTGTTCGAACTCCCGGTACAAAACGTCCAACAAACGCTACAACTGGCCCATATTTCTCAAAGAAATCATCTGCTTTTTGAATTTGTTCTTCTTTTATAAAGAAGTATTTCCCATACTTTATTAATAGGGGGCGACCACCGTAATAACCGAGTGCGTATAACGTTAATGGTCCTGTCGTTCCGCCAAGTGTCCCTGCTAATACAGCTAACCAAAAATTCATATCACCCTCGTATACCCAATACCCAACCATGGGCAAAACTACCTCTGCTGGAATAAATTCAAACGTTAATGCTAACACAACTCCAAAATAAGAAAACTGCTTTAAAAACTCGATTATATCTAAAATAATTTGCTCCATACTTTCAACTCCTACCCGATATTTACATTATGCTTTTCTTGCAATTGTACTGGCGCCATTTTTACAATTCGATTTAAAATGAATAACACAATTCCAATATCATCTAAAATACCGATGAACGGTAAGAAGTCTGGAATTAAATCGAGCGGCATCGCTACATAACCAACTAAAAAAGCAATAGATAAGATTTTCTTCTTTATTGAAACCTCTTTTGAAGTAAAAAAGTCAAATAGGAATGGAACAAAACGACGGACATGAAATACAACTCTTAATCTACTAATAAGTTTTTTCATTTTATTTCTCCTCTCTTTGTATACAAAAAGGACCCTACCAAATATGGTAAGGGTCCTAAAAAAGACAATAAGGGGCCTTTACCATTGCTGGTAAAGGTCTCACTAACAACGAAACGTTGCCAATAAAGCCGAGGGTTTCTCCCTGTAATGACGACTTTACTGTAATAAGTTACTCCCCTTTATATACACAATTTTATACAATCACATTAAAATATTTGGAGGGGCTTGTCAATATTTTTTTCATCCACCATTCAAGTTATTGCACTATAAATAATACTATGCTGTATTCTCCGCTGAAACAATTTGGACTTTAAAACGATCTGGATCATAGAAAGTTACCCTTATTTCTTCACCACATCGTTCTTCTAAAAATGCTACTTGATAAAACTCTAACTTTTTCTTTATCCGCTCAATGTTTGTAGTTCTTAAAAATATTTCCTTCACTGATGATGTGACGGTCTCTCTATATTCTCCCAGTCCCCTGTTTACAACAAAACAAATTCTCGTTGAACCGATATCATACCAAACACCTGTTACACGTAATTGTGGTCTTTCCTTGCTTGGCTTAAAGCCTAGAATCCCTTCGTAAAAGTATAATGTTTCCTTTAAATTTTTAGATTCTAATACAATGCATGTTGTAATCCTTTCCATCCGCACTCCTCCTGTCTCTATTAGTTTTCTATATGTGTCATAAATCTTAATTATGTACGAATACAATACGTAGTGATGAATATTTCATTAATAAAGGAGGCGTATAACATGGATAAATACATGAAATCCTACATACCTTATCATGGTCCAAACGATCCTTGTCCTCCAATTGGGAAAAAATATTACTCAACTCCCCCCCACTTATATATGGGCTTTCAACCAGCTAATTTACCCCAATTCCCACCAAAAGAAGCTTTAAGAAAAGGGACTCTATGGCCAGCATTTTATGATTACTATGAAAATCCTTACAAAAAAGGACGGTGAATAAAAACGTGACACAAACATTGCCTAATGAATATTACAAATGGATTGAAGAACTGCAAGAACTAGACTTTGTCTTAGTTGAACTTACCCTCTATTTAGATACGCATCCCGACGATACTGCCGCTATAAATCAATTCAATGATTTTTCTTATAAACGAAGAGTACTACAACAAAAAATTGAAGAAAAATACGGACCACTTCAGCAGTTTGGAAATAGTTATTCTAACGCCCCATGGGAATGGAGCAAAGGACCGTGGCCATGGCAAATATAAAGGAGAGAAACTATGTGGATTTATGAAAAGAAATTACAATATCCTGTTAAAGTAAGTACTTGTAATCCCGCACTCGCAAGATTATTAGTTGAACAATATGGTGGTGCGGATGGTGAATTAGCCGCTGCTCTTCGCTACTTAAATCAGCGTTACACGATTCCTGACAAAGTCGTTGGCTTACTAACTGATATCGGTACAGAAGAATTCGCACACCTAGAAATGATCGCTACAATGATTTATAAATTAACAAAAGATGCAACACCTGAACAAATGAAAGCTGCTGGATTAGACGCACAGTACGCTAATCATGATAGCGCTTTGTTTTATCATAATGCTGGTGGTGTTCCTTTTACTGCTACTTATATTCAAGCAAAAGGAGATCCTATCGCAGATTTATATGAAGATATTGCTGCTGAAGAAAAAGCAAGAGCAACTTATCAATGGCTCATTGATTTATCTGACGATCCCGACATAAATGATAGCTTGCGCTTTTTACGTGAACGAGAAATTGTCCATTCACAACGTTTCCGAGAAGCAGTTGAAATTTTAAAAGAAGAACGTGATAAAAAAATATTTTTTTAAAACACGTATCCTAGCGATATGTGTTTTTTTACGTTAAAGATTAAATCCTTCTTATTAAACATACAAATAGTATATTTATTCGATTTAATGCATTATTTTTTAATATTTTCAAAATTCCCTATTGCTTTCTAGTCATCAGACCTTTAAAATAGTAACAGTTACTCGACAAATTATTTGAATTTTCGACAAAAACACTCATTAGGAGGATTTTCTTTATATGCGTACAACTTTAAAACCAGCGCAAATACTTTCGATTAGTTTATTACTATTCGCAGTTTTCTTCGGTGCTGGTAATATGATTTTTCCGCCCCTTCTCGGTCTTTCTTCTGGAGAAAATATGTGGATTTCCATTACAGGATTCATTATTACAGACGTCGGTTTATCTTTACTAGCTATCGTCGCTGTTGCCCTTGCCGGTGGTAGTTTTAATACTTTAGCAAGCCGTGTTCATCCAAAATTCGCAGCAGTATTCGCTATCATTATTTATCTTTCAATCGGCCCACTATTTGTTATTCCACGAACTGGATCTGTATCTTACGAAATTGGGATTGCACCACTTTTCCCGGACCAATGGTACTCTATGTTAATTTTTAGTGCTATTTTCTTTACAGTCGTCTACTTCTTATCATTAAATCCATCAAAATTAGTAGATCATATTGGAAAAATATTAACACCAATTTTACTTGTAATTATTGCAATTATGGCAACAAAAGCGATTCTTTCACCAGGAACGTTTGCAGAACCTGTTGGTGACTATAAAGAAATCCCATTTTTCAAAGGATTTCTTGAAGGGTTTTTAACGTTAGATGCAATTGGCGCACTTGTATTATCAACGATTGTTGTAAATGCAATTCGCCAAAACGGTATACAAGAGAAGAAATCTATTGCGAAATATACCATTATTTGCGGTAGCATTGCAGCCCTATTCTTAACAATTGTTTATTTCTTACTCGGTTATATCGGCGCTTCAAACGGTAATCTAGGACAATTCGAAAACGGTGGTCAACTATTAGCTACTGTTATGTACCAATTCTTTGGGACAAGTGGGAATGTTTTATTAAGTATCGCCATTATCTTCGCTTGTTTAACGACAGCAATCGGCGTTGTAAGTGCATTCGCAAACTATTTCGCAACAGTACTAACAAATGTTTCCTACAAAAAACTCGTACTATACGTTTGTATCTTTAGCTTCGTTATTTCAAACTTAGGTTTAAGTTTATTAATAAAAATTACATTACCTGTATTAATTATTTTATATCCAATTACGATTATTTTAATTTTCGTATCATTTATAGATAAATATACGAAACGTAAACCTTCTGTCTACATCGGAGCAATGATCGCAGCATTTATTATTAGCTGTATTCATGCACTGGATAATGTGGAAATGATACCAGTTTTTATTGCTAATATTGTACACACAATTCCTTTTTACAACTTAGGAATTGGCTGGATTATCCCGGCAATCATCGGTGGTATAATGGGATACTTTATTCCACAAACAGAAGCTAAAGGTGAAGTTTCTACAAAATAAAGAAAAGAAGCAAGCAGTAATTGTGCTTGCTTCTTTTTTATTTTCACATCGTATGTTTAAAAGTAAATAACTCTTCTTTTGACTGCACAGCAGATTGTTCCTCTTCTACAACATCCTTCTTTAGCTCTCCTCCTAACCTTACTTTCATCATCGCCTCTTCGATACTTTTTACAATCATATTTCCTGAAAAAATAGTAAGTCCAAAAAATGTAATCGGAACGAGAGGGATCCACGGATTCACTGTTAATGACCTAAAGTATACTCCAATTAAACCTGACCATTCATGCGTATAAGATTCCACCTCTTTTATTTGTCCACCAAACATTACAGTCCCACCAAAGAACACTTCAAGTAATCCTAAGTGCAGTAAAATAGTAAGAGTCTGCGTAAACTGCTGAAGAAATACGAGTATAAACGGCATATAGAGATGCGGAAAAATATGTTTTATAACAATATGTCTTCTCGATCCACCTAATATGCGCGCGGCATCAACAAATTCTTCCGTTCGCAATTTACGAACTTCCTTCGCAACATACAGTGCAATAACTGGCATTACAAGCAGTACAAGTAATACCACTTGAAACGAAGCCCTTTCAAAAAAGGTTGTTGTCTCCTCTCCGCTTCCAAATGCATTTGCAGATTGAAGAAAAAAATACGCAATCATAACTGTCGGAATAACTGTAAAACTATCAAAGAAAGCCTCAATTTTTGAAAATCCTCTTTTTATATACGTTCCGAGTACGACACCGAAAAACACACCTATTACCATTCTAAGTGCCGCAATTAAAATAGATATACCAATCGTCCACTTCGCGCCCTCAATGACTAAATGTAACAGGTCATACCCTTTCCGGTCTGTCCCGAGTAAAAATTGTAATGAAGGTGGAAACGGTGGCACTTGTGGATTTTCATCCGCATCATATTGCAATGTAACTTGTCTAATATGTCCATCATTCCATAACGTATTTCCGATGCTCAAAAGAACTAATAGGAGAAGAAACCCAATGCTTATCCAAAATCTTTTATCGCGTTTTATATACGTCCACATATTATAGTCTCTCCTTCATCGCAGCCGGAATGAGATAATGAAACAATTTAAATAAAATAAAAATCGGAATATATATAAGAAGCACACTAACGATGAAAACCTCAACTCTAATACCGAAATACGATTTCAAAAACATAAAAATACCACCCGTATTAAAAATCCATTCTATAATATATAAATTAGATAACATAAAAAAGATATTCGTTTTCGCAAAGAATAATGTACTAAGCAACACATTTCGTAAAATATGACGATTTAAAATATGAAAGCGCCCCAGCCCTTTCGCCTTAGCAAATAGTACATAATCTTTTTCTAGTTCATTTTCAAAACGAAGCACGACCATTTTTACAAACATAATCGTAGTCGGGATGCTCAAACACAATATTGGCAATCCTCTAATCGACTCGCCTCCGATTGACGCAATTTGAAAAGGTAAAAAGCCTGTTTGTTTAAAAACCCATACAACTAAAATTTGCGATAACAAAATAAGTAAAATGTCTGGAATAGATTCTAGGAAGATAAGAAATGATTTAATACGATGTTGTATACGGGGTGAACTACTCATAATGACATAAACAATACAAAATGCTACAAATAATGAAATGAAAAAAGCAGCTAAAAATATAACAATTGTTTCTTTATAATGAACAAACAACTGCGGAAATAAAAATTTATCTCCCACATATTTAAAATTGGAGATGTCCATTAAATTCACAAACACTTCTTTTAAACTCTTTATGTACTGTGATGCATGCAGCTCAAATCCATAAAATAGTTTCGGCAATGTCCCTAAACAAATAATCCCCAAAATCGAAATAATAAATTGAATCGTCACTCCCATCCCATTCAGAAAAACTTTTTTGACCACGTTTTCCCTTCTCTCTATATATAATTTACCCTCTAATTTTATTCTTAATTTTCTGAATTGTAAATATTTATATAAAAAAATCACTAGGTTATGATCCTAGTGATTCTTTATGCGCATGCCCTTCTCTTTTCGCAAACGGCATATACAAAATAAAACATCCAATAAGCGCTGCGAGTTCTAATGAAATAATATAGTAAGGGTGCGGCCCTAACATATCGAGTAATGAAGCTGTTTCTGGCTTACGAGCTAAAAACATATAATTACCGCCTGTTTTGTAATTCACAAACGAAACAATTGGAATCAATATGTTTAAAAATATCATTGTGCGTTTAATAGATTGTACTGTCGGACGATATCCTTCCACCCAAGTCATAAAGAGTGGTGCCCAAATGAGCAATATATGCGCGATAAAATATTCAATGAAACGAAAATGCGGAAAAGCATATTGCAAGTTTGGTGTTAACATAGCTTGTGATGCACCAATAATTCCCGTAAAAAATACAATCTCATATATGCGGTAACTTTTCGTTACAATCATAATCGATGCTAACAATAAACTAATCGTACATAACTCAAATGGTAATGAAGTGCCTAGTTCAAAAATCCCTGCTTTCCATTCCCACATATGAAGCCCAATTTCGCTTCCAATAAATAAAAATGCAATCACATATCGAACCGTTATATTCCACTCACTTTGACGTAATATATCTTGGTATTGATACAGAAAAATGATCCCCACCAACATAATAAATAATATAATGGCATGTTGCCTTGAGTATGGAATAAATGGTTTTAATGGATGCGCACTAAAATAAGCTTCCATCTTCCTTCCTCCTCTCCTTCATACAATATTATTGTAAGAAAGAAACAACGAGTCAATTCATTTGCTTAGGCTGGGACAACCTCTACCTTACATTTACATATTCATACCTTACAAAACTGTAAGGTTATTGTAAGCTAAAACGATTTGTCAGATTCTTCACCTCTTCTATACTTAATGTAGATACTAAAACGAGCGAAAAGGTGATAAATAGATGAAGAAGAAAAATAAAGTGTTAATTACTAGTGTAGTAGCAATCGGTATTGCAGCTGGATCATATTTTGCATTTGCTGGCGGTAGTTCAGAAGTAGCAATGGCATATAGCGGATATAAAGTAACAGAAAAACAAATTGAAAACGCGCAAAAATTTGGCGGTGAAGTCATTCCAAACGGCATCGAAACAATTTCATTTGATCCAACAAAAGGTACGTACGAATTAGCTGTAAAAAAAGGTGACGAAGTAAAAAAAGGACAGCTTCTATTTAAATATAATGATCCTACTGCGAAACAAGGTGTAACAGAAGCAGAAATGCAAAAGAAAATCGCACAAAAAGAAGTAACATTGTTCCAAAAACAGATTGATGCAGCGAAACAAAAATTACAAAAAGATAAAAATGCAGGCCTTCCTGCTGAAGCATTAAAAGCTTCAGAAATCGAAGTGCAACAATTAGAATCGCAACTTGAAATGAAAAAGTTTGAAGTTGAAAAATCTGATGAAATGATTAAAGCAGCAAAAGAGAGAGTAAGCAATCTTTCTGTAACAAGTCCTGCTGATGGCGTAATTGATGATATCGTGAAAACTGCTGATGAAAAAACAGGTATGAGCGGCATTACACTTCGCCACGCTGGGCCATTTAAAGTAAAAGGTCAACTTTCTGAATATGAGCTTGCTAGTATGAAAGTCGGGCAAGAAGTAACTGTTTCATCAAAAACGGTCGCTGGTAAGACTTGGACAGGAAAAGTAACAGAAATCGGTTCTACACCATTAAAGAGCATGGATGAAAACAAAACAGTTTCTAACTATCAATTCACTGTCACATTAGATAATAGTGAAGAATTACAAAACGGCTTCCACGTTTACGTAACAAGTAAATCTGGCGAAGCAACTGGTACGATTGTTCCGAAAAGCAGCATCGTGAAAAAAGGTGACAAAAATGTTGTCTTCGTTGTAAAAGACGGTAAAGCGAAAGAACAAGCTGTTACTGTTGAATTCGAGACTGATAGCGAAGCAAAAGTTTCTGGAGTGAAAAAAGGAGAGCAAATTATCTCTAAACCTGAAAAAGACTTAAAAGATGGTATGGAGGTCGTCGCCCGATGATTAACTTAAAAGGCATCACGAAATCTTTCCAAAATGGTGCAGAATCCGTTCAAATATTACACGGCATTGACGTAACACTGAACCAAGGAGAATTCACTTCTATTATGGGACCATCTGGTTCTGGTAAATCAACACTAATGAACATTATCGGTTGCTTAGATAAACCAACGACAGGTGCGTATGAACTAGCTGGTCAAAATATTTCAAACATGTCTGAGACAGAACTTGCACGCGTTCGTAATAAAGAGATTGGGTTCGTATTCCAAAACTTCATGTTATTACCAAGACTTACAGCACTTCAAAATGTAGAGCTACCTCTTATTTACGCTGGAGTCGATAAAAAAGAAAGACGCGAGCGCTCATTAGCCGCTTTAACAAAAGTAGGTTTAGCTGATCGTGCTACTCACCTACCGAACGAATTATCAGGTGGACAAAAACAGCGTGTCGCAGTCGCACGTGCAATCGTAAATAATCCAAAGTTCATTTTAGCCGATGAACCGACAGGAGCACTTGATACGAAAACAAGTACACAAATTATGGATCTCTTTTACGAATTAAACAAACAAGGCTCAACAATCATTATGATTACCCATGATCGTGAAATTGGGGAAGCTGCAGCAAGGCAAATTGTAATTCGTGACGGAAACATCGTCCAAGATTGGAGAGGTTAATTTTGAACACGAGTGAAAATATACGCATGGCCCTTTCCTCTATCTTTGCCCATAAAATGCGTTCTATCTTAACGATGCTAGGAATTATTATCGGTATTAGTGCCATTATTACTATCATTTCAATGGGTGATGGTACAAACGCAAAGTTTAAGAAAGAGTTAGGCCAAGGAAAAGATAATGAAGTAACGATTTACTACAAAAACCCTGATTATGGACCAGACAACGCCAAAATTACAGCCGATATGCTGAAACGTCTTCAAACCGTACCAGGCGTTAAAGATGTGTATCCAGATGTAAGTATGAAAGTAAAAGCATCTGCTGGTTCAAAAGATGTAAATCTTGATTTAAAAGGTGGAACAGGCGCCTTTATGACAGATTCGAAAATAAAATTAGTTCACGGTCGTGAATTAAACGACAGCGAATTAAACCAAGCAATCCCTGCTGTTATATTAAATGAAGAAGCTTTCAACAAATTATTTAGTGGTTGGGAATCAAATCAATACACAGATATAAAAGGAAAGCCGTATAAAATAGTCGGTGTATACGAAACGAAAAATGAGTTCGGAATGGCTATGCCTGAAGGTTACACATCACTTGAAAACGCGCCTGTCATTTCAGGAGTAAATGAGTATGACTCTGTAAGATTAACGATGACCTCTCCAACAGAACGTAAAAGTGTAGAAAAACAAGCCGTTTCTGTTTTAAACGAAATGAAAGCTCCTAAATTTGAGCACAAATTCGAAGCACAAGATTTAGGTGAATTTACGAAGCAATTAGACGAATCCATTGGCATGATGAAAATGGTATTCGGTGGTATTGCTGCTATCTCCTTACTTGTTGGTGGTATCGGCGTAATGAACATCATGCTTGTATCTGTAACAGAACGTACACGTGAGATTGGTATTCGTAAAGCACTTGGTGCAACGCGCGGTAAAGTATTAACACAATTCTTAATTGAATCTTGTATTTTAACAGGACTCGGTGGTTTCATCGGATTCATGCTCGGTATCTTCTTCGCTTGGATCGTCTCAATCTTTGCTGGATGGCCACTCGTTGTCTCAAAAGAACTTGGACTTCTTGCAGTAGGTATCTCAATGTTAATCGGTATTATATTCGGTTTACTTCCAGCTAACAAAGCTGCAAAACTGGATCCAATTGAATGTTTACGATATGAATAAATAAAAAGCGTAGGATTTTACACTCCTACGCTTTTTATTTATCCCGCTTTAATGGGCAGTAAGACCCCCACCTCAAAATTCAGCGAAAGCAAAGAATTTAGGTGGGGGATCAACT